>NZ_NQKZ01000005.1 GCF_002252665.1 Synechococcus sp. 8F6 | reverse complement strand
CCCCGGTTGTCGCCAGCGACAACCTGGCGCCGATCAGTTCCCCTAACCGGCCAACTTGATTGACGCCAATCGGCCAAGGGGCTTGACGCGGGACAGCCCCAGCCCAGACTGCCCCAGGGCGATCCCCACCAGCAACATGCCGATCAGCCCCGGCAACCCAAGCCGCCGAAACAGGCCATCGGTCAGCAGCGCCAGGATCAGCAGCTCAGCCAGTCCAAACCAACCCATGGCCTGCCTCCCGCCCGTTGGCGGTAGATCGGGCTGAGTCTTACCCGGCTTGGGACAACTGCCGTGGCGGCGATGGCAGCCGGGTGCTCACCACGGCTGCCAGGGCCACCAGCAGGGCCGAGCTCCACAGGCAGGCCTGCAATCCCCCCACCAAAAACAGGGCACCGGAGAGCACGGTGCCCAGCAGGCGGCCCGCCGCATTGGCCATGTAATAGAAGCCCACGTTGAGGCTCACCGATTCGGCATCGGTGTAGGCCAGCACCATGTAGCTGTGAATCGAGGAATTCATGGCAAACACCACCCCGAAGGCCGCCAGCCCCACCACCACGGCTACACCGGGCTGAGCCACCTCACGCCAGAGGGCGATGGCGATCAGGGCCGGGATCGCGGTAAGCAGGGCACTCCAAAACTCCACCGCACTCACGCCAGGCGGTGCACTCTGGCCCCAACTGCGCCGCAGGGCCGGGGCGGCACCCTGCACGATCCCGTAGCCGATCACCCACAGGCCCATGAAGCCGCCCACCTCCCAGAAGCGCCAGCCCAGGGCGGCCTGCAGAAACACCGGCAGCGCCACCACAAACCACACATCGCGGGCGCCAAATAGAAAGAAGCGGGCCAGCGACAGCACATTGATGCCGCGCGATTTGGAGAACAGGGCCGTGAATTTCGGCTTGTCCTTCATGCGGCCGATGTCACCGGGGAGCACCAGGGTGAGCAGGAAGGCGGCAAACAGGCCGGCGGCCATCGCTCCCACGGCGGCATTGAAGCCAATCGTGGTGAGCAGCAGGCCCCCCAGAAAAAAGCCCACGCCCTTGAGGGCGTTCTTGGAGCCGGTGAGAATCGCCACCCATTTGAACAGCTGGCTTTCGCCCTGGCTGTGATCCTCCGGGGTTTCTGCCACCACGGTTTTGATGGCGCTCTTGGCGCTCATCTTGTTGAGATCCTTGGCGATGCCGCTGATCGCCTGGGCCACCATCACGTAGGCCACGCTCCACCACTTGGGCCAGCTGTCGGCGACGGGAATCAGCATCAGCAGCGCCGCCACTTGCATCAAGGTGCCGCTCCAGAGGGTGAGCCGCAGCCCGAAGCGGGCCCCGAGCCAGCCGCCATAGAGGTTGGTGACGATGCCGAAGAATTCGTAGAAAAGAAACAGGAAAGCGATCTCGAGCGTGCTGTAGCCCAGCTCGTGGAAGTGAAACACCACGAGCATGCGCAGGGCGCCGTCGGTGAGGGTGAAGGCCCAGTAGTTGGCCGTCACGACCGCGTATTGCTGCAGGGCGGATAGGGCGCGTGCCATGGCGTTGGCTCAGCGCTCGATTTGCTGTTCGGAATGCTCAGCCAGAGCCACATGGCTCACCAGATCCGCCATGCGCGAGCTGTAGCCCCACTCGTTGTCGTACCAGGCGTACACCTTGAGTTGGGTGCCGTTCACCACCATCGTCGAGAGGCCATCGACGATGGCGCTGCGATCGTCGTTGACGTAGTCGACCGACACCAGCGGCCGGGTTTCGTAGCCGAGGATGCCGCGCAGGGCGCCGTTGGCGGCCGCCTCGAAGGCGCCGTTCACCTCCTCCACCGTGACGCTGCGCTTGAGCTCAAACACCGCATCGGTGAGCGATGCATTCAGCAGCGGCACCCGCACGGCGTGACCGTTGAGCTTGCCCTGCAGCTCCGGAAAAATCATCCCAATCGCCTTGGCTGAGCCCGTGGTGGTGGGGATCAGGCTCTGGCTGCAGGAGCGCGCCCGGCGTAGATCGCTCTTGAAGCCGTCCACCACCCGTTGGGTGTTGGTTACATCGTGCAGGGTGGTGATTGAACCGTGCTCGATGCCGAAGCTCTCGTGCACCACCTTCACCACGGGCGCGAGGCAGTTGGTGGTGCAGGAGGCGGCGGTGATCAGGCGGTGTTGTTTGGGGTTGTAGAGGTGATGGTTGATGCCGAACACCACGTTGAGGGCCTCGGCTCCGGCGATCTCGCCCTTCACCGGGCAGGCCACCACCACCCGCTTGAGCCCCACCGCATCGAAATAGGGCTGAAGCGTTTCGGGCGTCTTAAATTTGCCGCTGCACTCGAGCACCATCTCCACGCCGGCTTCCCGCCAGGGCACGGCAGTGGGATCGCTCTCCTGGCTGTAGCTCACCGGCTGGCTGCCCACAAAGAAGCCTGGGCTGTTGCCTGGCATCGCTGGGTTGGCCTGCACCGCCTGCTGCCAGCGGCCATGCACGGAATCAAAGGCCAGCAGGTGGGCGGCGGTGGCGGCATCGCCGCCGTTGTCGTTGACGTGCACCAGCTCGATGCCGGGGCGCTCCCAGAGGGCTCGGAACACCAGGCGGCCGATGCGGCCGAAGCCGTTGATGCCGATTTTCATGGGGTAGCGCTTGAAGCTCGACCCACTCTCCCATCAAGCAGAGTTGATGGGTTTTATGGCGTGGTTAAGGCGGGTGGGGAAGGGCGGGCCAGGGCTACTCCGGTGGTGTTTCGCCAAATAGCTCCACATAGGGCTGATAGCAGAAGCGCCTGTTCCGCTTCTGGCCAGTGATCTCGCGAAGGATGTCGAGCGCCTCCAGCCGCGCCACCAGGCCATTGGCCGCCGGGTAGGTGGTGTGGATCAGGGCTTCGATCGCGTTGACGCTCACGATCGGTCGGTCAAACAGGCTCTCCAGCACCCTGTGGCCGTTGGCGGCAGCACGCCCGAGGTGATCGGTGATCAAGGCCCGATGCTGTTCCCGCAGCGCCAGGATGCGCCGGGCTGTGCCGCTGGCCTCCTGGCTCACCTCGGCCACGCCTCGCAGGAAGAACGCCAGCCAGTTCTCCCAGTTGCCGTCTTCGCGCACCGCCTGCAGGTGGTCGTAGTACGCCTGGCGGTGCTGCTTGAAGTAATGCGAGAGATAGAGCACGGGCTTCTGCAGGATTCCTTTCTCGGTGAGCAGGAAGGTGATCAGCAGTCTCCCCACACGGCCGTTGCCATCGAGAAACGGATGGATCGTTTCGAACTGGGCGTGGGCCAGTCCGATGCGGATCAGAGCCGGTAGATCGTCTTGGGCGTGGAGAAACTGTTCCAAGGCCCCCAGGGCTTCGTGTAGCTCCTCTGGGGGTGGCGGCACAAAGCTGGCAGTGGCCAGGGTGCAGCCACCAGGGCCGATCCAGTTTTGGCTGAGTCGCAGCTCGCCTGGGGTGAGCCGGCTGCCGCGAACTCCCTGCAGCAGCACGGCATGGATCTCGCCGATCAACCGCATCGACACGGGCAAGGTGGCGAGGCGTTGCAGGCCATGGTTCATCGCCCGCACGTAGTTCACCACCTCATCCACATCGCGGGGGAGGCCGCCGGCTCCGAATACCTTGGCCTCCGCTGCCAGCAAATCCTGCAAGGAGCTCTGGGTGCCTTCGATCTGACTGGAGAGCACTGCCTCCTTGCGCACGTACATGAAGACAAACAGGTCAGGGTTCGGCAGCGTTTCCACCGATCCATCCAGTCGCCCCAGGGCCCGATCAGCCTGGGAGAGCAGCGCCTGCAATTCACCGCTCAGCCGCACGGGCGGATCCGGCGGCAGGGGAGCCGGATGGAAGGCGCGATAGCCCGATGGCTGGCTGCGGTAGGCGCCGGCGCGGTTGGAGCGTGCTTCGAGCATGGGTCGCGCAGCCTTTCGCATGGGCCGAGAATGGCCTCATGTTATTTGCAGCCTTTAGTATGGGGCGACGACGTGGATTTGTGTAAGCAGGTGTTGTCTATGGCTGGGTCCTCTGCCCAGGTGCTGGCTGTTCGCACCAATTAGCTTTGATGGGTTCAGCAGGCTCTCGTCCGTGCCCGTTGCCACTGTCCCCGTTGCCACCGTCCCCGTTGCCCCAGCGCCCCTCCAGGCCGATCAAGCCCGCCAGCGGCTCAAGGCCCTCGCCGATCCGCTGCGGCTGCAGGTGATCGAGGCCCTGGCCGGCGGTGAGCGCTGCGTCTGCGAGCTCACCAGCGAGCTGGGGTTGGCCCAGTCGAAGCTGTCGTTTCACCTCAAGGTGCTCAAGGAGGCGGGGCTGCTCGTGGATCGCCAGGAGGGCCGTTGGGTGTACTACCAACTGCAGCCCGAAGCCCTCGAGGGCCTGCGGGGCTGGTTGGCCGATCTGGCGGCTGGTTGCACCGCCCCCGCCAGCCCCTGCTGCTGAGGCGCCATGGGGATCTTTGAGCGCTTTTTGAGCCTGTGGGTAGCCCTGGCCATCGCGGCTGGTGTCACCCTCGGCGCCGTCTTCCCGCAGGCAGCGGAGGCTGTGGCAGGTCTGGAATTTGCCCGCATCAACCTGCCGATTGGCCTGCTGATCTGGGGAATGATCTATCCCATGATGCTGGCGGTTGATTTCCATGCGCTCGTCGATTTGCGCCGTCAGCCCAAGGGGCTGGTGGTCACCGTGGTGGTGAACTGGCTGATCAAACCACTCACGATGACGGCCATCGCTTGGCTGTTCATCCGTGGCTTGTTTGCGGCCTGGATCCCTGCCGCCCTGGGCGATCAATACATCGCCGGCATGATTCTGCTGGGGGTGGCCCCCTGCACGGCCATGGTGTTTGTTTGGAGCCGACTTTGCGGTGGCGATCCCAATTACACCCTGGCTCAGGTGGCCATCAATGACCTGATCATGGTGTTTGCCTTTGCACCCATTGCAGCCCTGCTGCTGGGGGTAAGCCAGGTGATCGTGCCTTGGGACACCCTGGTGACCGCTGTGGGCCTGTTTGTGGTGGTGCCCTTGGTGGCGGGTTGGTTGACCCGCTTGGTGTTGCGCTCCCCAGGGCGGATTGAGCGCTTGGAGCACCGCCTCAAGCCCCTGGCAATCCTGAGCCTGATCCTCACCGTTTTGGTGCTGTTCATGGTGCAGGCCCGGGCCATTCTCGCCAATCCGCTGGCGATCGTCCTGATTGCTATCCCCCTGATCCTGCAGACCTACCTGATCTTCTGGATCAGCGCCCAGTGGATGCGGCGCTGGCGTCAGCCCCAGTCGATCGCTGCCCCTGGAGCCATGATCGGCGCTTCCAACTTTTTTGAGCTGGCGGTCGCGGTGGCCATCAGCCTGTTTGGCCTTAAATCCGGAGCCGCCCTGGCCACCGTGGTGGGGGTGCTGGTGGAGGTGCCGGTGATGCTCTCCCTGGTGGCGATTGCAAACCACAACCGGCGCTTGTTTCCATTCCGCGCCCCCTGTCAAGCAAGCGCGATACCGGCGCCAGGGCCCCAGCCTCTGGATCCTGCGCGGCTCCCTGGAGAGCAGCCCAGGGCCCTAACCGACCCTTAAACCCCGCACTACCCGGTCTTTGCCTCTCGGCGCTGAGCCCTCCATAGCGTTCTGCCAAACCAACGGCCTGCTCCGCGATGGTGTTCACACCCTCCCTTCAACCGGGTCGCAGCGACAGTTTTCGCGAGCTGCTGGAGACCAGCTACGCGAAGCGCAGCCTGGTGCATCTGGCGCCTGGCAGCCAGGTGCCCCTGCTGAAGCGCAACGTGTGGGTGGTGGTGCGGGGCATGGTGAAGCTCTCCGCCATCTCGATCCACGGCGATGAGCTGCTGCTGGGCTTGGCCGGCCCGAACGAACCCTTCGGCGATCCGCTCACCAACGTGGAGGCCTATGCGGCCACCACCCTGGTGGACAGCGACCTGCTCTGCCTCAGCTGCGAGGAGATCCAGCGCTCTCCCCACCTGGCGATGGGTTTGCTTCAGGGCATGGCGGCCCGCTACCGCCAGAGTGAAGCCCTGCTGGAGCTGCTGGGCCTGCGGCGCATCGAAGAGCGGGTGCGGGGCTTGCTTGAGTTGCTGGCCAACGACTACGGCCAGCCCTGTGAACAGGGCCTGTGCCTGCAGATCAAGCTCACCCACCAGGATCTGGCCAGCGCGTTGAGCACCACCCGGGTCACCGTGACCCGCATCCTGGGGGCGCTGCGCGACGAGGGTTGGCTGCAGATCGATAGCCAACGGCGTCTCGTGGTGAGCCATCTCCCCCAGCAGCGCCATTCGCATCGATGAGTCAGCCGTCGATTCGGCTGCTGTTGGTGCATTCTGATCCTGCGGCAGCCCACCGGCTCCGCCACGACCTTGCCGAGGCGGGGTGCGAGGTGAGCCTTTGCAGAGATGTAGACGACGCTGCCGAGCAGCTTGCCACCCCCTCGGATTGGGAGCTGCTGGTGCTCGATGGCAGCCTCGGCGCGCAGGCCGCAGCATTGTGCGCCCGGGTGCGGGCGGCCGAGATGTCGATCCCGGTGCTGATGCTCTGCCCGGGCAGCAGCGAAGCCGATCGGATCTGGGGCTTGGAGGTGGGCGCCGACGACGTTCTGCCAGAACCTTTTGGCCTGGCGGAATGCTTGGCCCGCTGCCGGGCGCTGGTGCGCCGTCACCAGCTCGGGCTGGAGGCCACCCCTGAGCTGCGTTGTGGCGCGGTGACCATGCGGGTGGAGGCGCACCGGGTCAGCCGGGATGGCCAGGACGTGACCCTTTCGCCCCGGGAATTTCGCCTGCTGCAGTTTTTTCTGGAACATCCGCGCCGGATCTGGAGCCGCGATGAACTCCTGACCCGTGTGTGGGGTGAGCTCGAGGCCGTGGAGCTCGATCCCAAAACGGTGGATGTGCACATTCGCTGGCTGCGCCTCAAGTTGGAGGCCGATCCAGCCCAACCAGCCTTGATCACCACCGTGCGCGGGCAGGGGTATCGCTGTGGTTGAAACCTCTTCTGTTGAAACAACCTTCTGGGGTTTCAAGCTCGCCGGTGAGAATGGCGCCATGCAGCCGTCCTTGTTGGTCGTCGAAGACGACGAAACGATCCGCGAAACGATCCGCGAAGCCCTCGAATTGGAGGGGTTTGCGGTGCAGGCCTGCGGCAACGGTCGCGATGCCCTGCAGTTGCTGCAGCGGGCACCGGAGGGGCAGGGGTTTGCCCTGGTGGTGCTCGACCTGATGCTGCCTGGCCTGGGTGGTTTGGATGTGTGCCGCCAGCTGCGCCAGCAGAGCAACCAGACCCCGATCCTGGTGGTGAGCGCCCGCGACACCGAAACTGATCGAGTGCTGGGCCTCGAGGTGGGTGCCGACGACTACTTGGTCAAGCCGTTTGGCATGCGGGAGTTGGTGGCCCGCTGCCGAGCCCTGCTGCGCCGCTCCTCCAGCCAAACCTCCCGGGCCCGGGTGCTGGAGCACGCCAATCTCAGCCTCTATCCGGAAGAATGCCGGGTGACCCGGGATGGTCTGGAGGTGAACCTCTCGCCGAAGGAATACCGCCTGCTGGAGCTGTTCATGCAGAACCCCCGGCGGGTGTGGAGCCGCGATCAGCTGCTGGAGCAGCTCTGGGGCATCGACTACTTCGGCGACAGCAAAACCGTGGATGTGCACATCCGCTGGTTGCGCGAAAAGCTGGAAGAGAATCCGTCAGCCCCGGTGCATCTGATCACCGTGCGGGGGTTTGGTTATCGCTTTGGTTAGCGCCTTCAACCGCTTGATGGGTTTCTGGCGTCGGCGTGGAGGCTGGCGTCGCCCCCTGCCCCCGGCCCGGCAGCTGCTCAGCTGGATGGATTCGTCGACCATCGGCTGGATCCTGCTCGAACGCAACGGCACCGTGGGCCACATCAACCCCCGGGCGGAGCGGATTCTCCAGCTTGATTCGGGCCGGCTGCTGGTCGGTCAGCCCTTTGCCGAGATCTGTGCCGATCCCGGCCTGGCCAGCAGCATCCGGATCGCCCGCCGTCAGGATCGCCCCCAGCGCTTGGAGTGGCACTCCGACGGCCAAGACCTCGATGTGATGGTGGTACCAGGCCGCGACGGCTGGCTGGGCGTGCAACTGCAGAGTCGCCGCTCCCTCGATGCCCAGCTGGAGCAGCAGGAGCGCTGGGTAAGCGATGTAGCCCACGAACTGAAAACGCCCCTCACGGCCTTGCTGCTGGTGGGCGACAGCCTCGCCGCCCAGGTCAACAGCCAGAACGCCCGGCTGGTGGAGCGCTTGCAGCGGGAATTGCTGCGGTTGCAGGAGTTGGTGGGGGATCTGCTCGAGCTCTCCCGCCTCGAGAACACGCTGCCGGGCACCGGTCAGCGGCTGAGCGTGGTGGATCTGCCCCAGCTGGTGGAGCAGGTGTGGTCCAACCTGCGTCCCCTTGCCGATCCGCGTCAGATCCACCTGGCCTTGGATGCACCTCCTGCCCTGCAGCTACGCGGCGACAGCTCCCGCCTGCACCGGGCCCTGCTCAACCTGCTCGACAACGCTCTGCGCTACAGCCCGGATGGCGGCGAGTTGCGGGTGAGCCTCGGCAGCCGTGGCGACTGGTGCCAGTTGAGTGTGGCCGACCAGGGCCCGGGCCTCAGTGAGGACGACCTGGCCCATCTGTTTGAGCGCTTTTACCGGGGGGATCCCGCCCGGGCCCGCACCCAACGCATCGGCAGTGGCCTGGGGCTCTCGATCGTGCAGCAGATTGCCGTCACCCACGGCGGTCGCATCCAGGCCAGCAATCGACCCGAGGGTGGTGCCCTGCTGGAACTGATCCTGCCGGGGGTCGTGCGGCCTGGTGGGGCTGGCTAGCCTTGAAGTGGCTGATTGGTGGTGATGCACTTCTGGGCTCCTGAGATTGATCCCTCCCACCCGATGGATTGCACCCAGGCCGAGCGCTACGCCCTGAGGCGGCTCAACGATGGCTCCTTTGTGGCCATTGCCGGAGAGGATCAGCGTCTGGTGGATGTGGGCAGCACCAGCGAGGCGTTTCTCTTCCATACCCATGAGGCAGCCCTGAGGGCGGCCACCGAGCTCAACCACAGTGGGCGCGGACCGCTGGATGTGGTGAAAGTCGAGTGGGAGTCCGCCTGATCAGGCCACCTTTGGGCTGATTGCGGCAGCCAGGGCCTCCAGCCGACTCTTGGTGAGTGTCACACCAGAGATTGCTGGAACCTTGAGCCGATGCAGGCGTTCCCGCGGTTGATCTGTTGCGGTCACGATGAACACCTGCCGCTGCTGGTCGCGGCAGTCGAAGCAGATGGTTTCAATCGCCAAGGCGGCGGTCACCCCTAGGAGCGGCACTTCGCTGAGATCGAGCACCAGGGTGTGAAAGCTGGCGCTGGAGCTGAGCAGTTGGGTGAGGTATTTGCTGGCCCCAAAGCTCAACGGGCCGCTGAGTTGCAGCAGCAGCAGCAGGTCGCCGGCCTGCCGTAGCAGCTCCTGCTCCTCGAGATTGAGGTCGTGATGGTCGCCGTCACCGCCGCTGCGCGCCCGCATGGCCTGTTGCTGCAGTTCGCTCTGGCGTTTGATCGTGAGGATGTTGGCCAGAAACACCCCCACCACCACGGCGGTGATCAGGTCCCAGAACACGGTGAGCAGCAGCACCAGCCACATCAGCCCGGTGGTCCGCAGCGACAGCAGCGGCGCCCGCACGATGAATGACCAGTCGATAATTTCCAGCCCCACCTTCAGCAGGATGCCGGCCAGCACCGCATGGGGAATCGGGCTGGCCCACGAACCCGCCCCGAGGGTGATCAGCAGCAGCACCAGGGCATGCACCATGCCCGACAACCGCGTGCGCCCGCCTGCCTGCACGTTGGTGACGGTGCGCATCGTGGCACCGGCACCCGGCAGGCCACCCAGCAAGGCGCTGGCCATATTGCCGATGCCCTGGCCGATCAATTCCTGGTCGGAATCGTGCTGGCTGCGGGTGATGTTGTCGGCTACCAGGGAGGTGAGCAGCGAGTCGATCGAGCCCAGCACCGCCAGGGTGAGAGCGAAGCCCGCCAGGGTGCGCAGATCCCCCCAGCCCACCTGGGGCCATTGGAGCTGGGGCAGGCCGGTGGGCATGGCCCCCAGCCTCGGCAGGGCGCCGCTTGGCAGCCACAGCACCGAGACCCCGCTCACCACTGCCAGCGCCACCAGGGGGGCCGGCAGCAGGAAGTTCCAGCGCTTGGGGTAGAGCACCACCAACGCAAAACTGGCCAAGCCCACCGCCAGCGCCGTGGGATTGAGATGGGCCACCGCCCAGGGCAACCTGGCCAGGATCGTGGGGATCGGCCCAGCCAGGCTCACCCCCAGAAGGGGCGGCAGCTGCAGCACCACAATGATGGCTCCGATCCCCGACATGAAGCCCGAGATCACGGTGTAGGGCATCATCGTGATGTACTGGCCCAGCTTCATCAGGCCGAACACCACCTGGAACCCGCCCGCCATCAGGGCCACGGTGAAGGCCATTGCCAGGCCGCTGGACTGGCCGTAGCGCCCCACCAGCAGGGTGATCACGGCGGTCATGATCACGGTCATCGGACCGGTGGGACCAGACACCTGGGTGGGGGTGCCGCCAAACAGGGCTGCCAGGAGGCCGAGCACGATGGCGCCGGTGAGCCCGGCCATCGGTCCGGCTCCGGAGGCCACGCCGAAGGCGAGGGCCAAGGGCAGGGCCACCACCGCGGCGGTGAGGCCACCGCTGAGATCCCCGCGCCAGTGGTTCAGGGCCCTCATCGGGCCAGCTCGCAGCGGGCTCCCTCTATCAGGTCTGGGGCATCGCTGATGCGCCCAAACAGGTCCAGGCTCTCGGCATTGAGGTTCAACACCTCCACCTTGGAGCCGCCCTGGCGCAAATTGCGGATCACCTGGTCAAGGGCGCGCACCCCGGTTTGATCCCAGATGTGGGCATTGCCCATGTCAATCGTGATCCGCTGGGGATGGCTCCTCAGATCAAATCCGTCCAGAAAGTAGACCGTGCTGACGAAAAAGAGTTGGCCACGCACGCTGTAGAGGCGGTGCTCAGGCTCGAGCCAGCTGGAGTGCACGGTGACCACCTTGGCCACCTTGCGGCTGAACAGGATTCCCGCCAGGGAAACGCCCACCAGGACCGCGATTGCCAGGTTGCTGGTGATCAGGGCGATCACCATGGTCACCACCATCACAGCGGTGTCGCTCTTGGGGACCCTGCGGATGGTCCGAAACGACTCCCAATTGAACGTGCTGATCGACACCATGATCATCACGGCCACCAGGGCTGCCATCGGCATGCGGGCCAGCTGCTCCCGCAGCCCCAGCACCAGAATCAGCAAGCCGGCACCGGCGGTGAAGGTGGAGAGGCGGTAGCGCCCGCCGGCTTCCACGTTGATCACCGATTGGCCGATCATGCCAGCTCCGGCCATGCCGCCGATCAGCCCCGACGCGATGTTCGCCAACCCCTGGCCGCGGGCCTCAACATTTTTGTCGCTGTCCGAATCGGTGAGGTCGTCGATCACGGTGGCGGTGAGAAAGGCCTGCAACAGCCCCACAAAGGAGATCGCCAGGCTCACCGGCAGGATGATCGCCAGGGTGTCGAGGTTGAAGGGCACCGCCGGTAGCCCGAAGCCGGGAAACGTGCTGGGCAGCTCGCCCAGATCTCCCACTCGTGGCACCGGCAGGTTCAATCCCTCGGCCAGCAGCGTGATCACCACGATCGCCACCAGGGTCGAGGGCACGGCCATGGTGAGCCGCGGCAGGCCGTAGATGATTGCCAATCCGAGGCCTACCAGCAGCCACACGCTGGGCCAGGCCACCGCCGCTCCCCCCAGGCTCGCCACCGTCTCGCCGCCATCGGCCCCCAGTCCCATCTGGGGCAGCTGGGCTCGGAAGATCAGCAGGCCGATGGCGTTGACAAAGCCCAGGGTCACGGCCCGGGGCACAAACCGCATCTGGTAGCCGAGGCGCATGTAGCCCCAGAGGATCTGGAACAGGCCCGCCAGCAGGGTGGCCGCCAGCAGATAGGCCACCCCGTGGGCCGCCACCAGGGGACCCATCAGCAGGGCCACGCCGGCCGTGGCGGCTGAGATCATGGCGGGGCGTCCGCCGGCGAAGGCCACCACGCAGCAGATCGCCACCGAGGCGAACAGGCCCATCTTTGGGTCCACCCCCGCCACCAGGGAGAAGGCGATCGCCTCGGGCACCACGCCAAGGGCCACTACAACGCCGGCCAGCATTTCCTTCGGCAGGGACGTCAGGGGCGGGAAGAATCCCTTCATAAAATGATCGTTTGTCACTGGTGATCGTTTGTCACTGGTCTCTGTCGGTATTGGTGTATGCACCGCAGCTGTGGACGCACTACTGAATACACCGATCCCGGCCCAGTCAAAGTGACGGAGTGATGTGTCAGGCCTGACGCCTCAGCTGGGCCGGCGGCAGAGTTTCCGCGGCGAGGTGATGCTCGGCGTCTATGGCGGACTGCTCATGGCCAAAAGCTATCAGGCCCTTAGGGGCACGTCATCCTGGATGGAGTTGGGTCTGGCTGGATGTCACGGTTTGGGGAGCTGCTGCGGGCGGCCAACAATCTCAAATTGCTGGGGGCGATCGGTCGCAGCGGCGGTGATCTGAGCTCGGTGGCGGATCTGGTCGACAACATGATCGACAGTCCCCAGATGCTGGATTCGGTTCGCCGCTTCCGGGCCGTGCCAGGGGGCGCAGCGATGCTCGATCAGCGCTACCCCCCGCTCCAGCCGGACATCGACAGGTTGATCCAGCTGCCCGAGGGCAGCCTGGGCCGCAGCTATGCCGAGTTGATCCGCCAGCTCAACTACGACCCGGAATTCTTCCGGCCCCGGCCCACCACCACCGAGGCCCAGTGGCTCACCCAGCGGGTCGCCACCACCCACGACATCCATCACGTGGTGAGTGGCTTTGGCACCATGCCCGCTGGCGAGAGCGGTGTGCTGGCGATCACCACCGCCCAGATCGGCTTTCCCGCCTACGTGTTGCTTACCACCGCCGGGCAGCTGGCCAGCTTCCGCTTCCAGATGGGGCGCTTTGAAGAACTGAGCCAGGCGGTGGCCCATGGCATGGCGATCGGGCATCAGGCCCAGTGCCTAGTGGCCGCCCGCTGGGAGGAGGGCTGGGATCGCCCCGTCAGCGCGTGGCGTGAGCAGCTCGGCATCCGCGAACCCGCCGATACCGAGCCCTACGGCCTGGGTTAGTTCAGAGCGGAAACGGCGCGCTCCAGGGCTTCGCGGCGGCTGATCTCCGTGTGGTCGGCGGGCAGCAGTTCAAACATCTTGAGCTTCTCGAGGCGGCGGCGGGTCACGTCGCAGGCCCCCACGACGTAGACCGAACGGCCTTTCTCCACCGCTTCTTCCACCGCATTTTCCAGGGCCAGGGCGGCGGTCACCCCCAGGTGTGACACCTCACCCAGATCGAAGATCACCGTTTGGCAGCTGGTGATGGCGTTGTGCTCCCGCGCGATGGCCTTGGCTACGCCGAAGAGCATGGCGCCGTTGAGCTGGAACAACAGCACCTGACCCTTGCCTTGATCCAGCAGGGCCTTTTCATCGTCGGAGATATCGAGTTCGCCGTCGCCGGTGCTGATCGACTTAACGCTCTTGCTCTGCAGGGCGTTCATCTTGTCGATGGTGAGGATGTTGGCGATGAACACGCCGATGCCAACGGCGGCGATCAGATCCACCAGCACGGTGAGGGCGATCACCAGATACATGATCAACGCCCCCTTCATCGAGATCCGGTGGGCGCGCTTGAGGAAGCCCCAGTCGACGATGTCGACACCCACCTTGAGGGCGATGCCGGCGAGCACCGCCTGGGGGATCTGGGCGGCAACGCCCGTGAAAGCAAGGATCACCACCATCAGAATCAAGGCCCGGCTGATGCCCGAGAGGGCGCTGCGGCCGCCGGCCTGGATGTTCACCACGGTGCCCATGGTGGCGCCGGCACCGGGAAGGCCACCAAACAGTCCGGAGGCGAGGTTGCCGAGGCCCTGGCCGATGAGTTCTTTGTTGGAGTTGTGCTCGGTGCGGGTGACGCTGTCGGCGATCACGGCGGTGAGCAGGGCGTCGATGCAGCCGAGCATGCCCAGCACGGCGGCATCAATCAGCATCTTGCTGGCCAGGCCCAGCTCCATGTAGGGCATGCGCAGCTGGGGGAAACCCGAGGCGATTGCGCCGATTCGGCGAACACCTTCACCGCCGGAGGCGATGTCGCCCTGCAGCAGGGTGAGCGAAAGCAGCGTGCCGGCCACCAGTGCAATCAGCTGGGGCGGGGCGATTTTCTTGAGCGCCGCTGGGGTGAACCAGAGGATGGCCAGGGTGATCAGGGCCAGCACCACTTCAGGCAAACGGGCGGTCTGAATGAGCTGCGGCAGGGCATTGAGGGTGCCGATCACACCGCCTTTGGGGATGGCATGACCGAGGAAGGGGCCCAGCTGCAGGATGATCAGGATGATGCCGATGCCGCTCATGAAGCCCGAGATCACCGTGTAAGGCATCTGGGTGATGTAGCGGCCCAGCTTCAGCAGGCCGAAGGCGATCTGGAATACACCCGCCAGCATCACCACGGTGAAAGCGATGGCCAGACCGTTCTCGGTATCGCGGGCGGTGAAGCTGGCGATCACGGCGGTCATCACCACGGTCATCGGCCCGGTGGGCTCGGAGATCAGTGATGGCGTGCCGCCAAACAAAGCAGCAAACAGGCCCACCAACACAGCGCCCCACAGGCCTGAGGCGGCTCCGGCGCCGGAGGCCACCCCGAAGGCCAGGGCCATGGGCAGGGCGATCACTGCCGCGGTGACGCCGCCGAAGAGGTCACCTTTGATATTGGTGGTGCTGATGTGATTCAGCAGGGCCGTGCGCCGAGGGGGCGCCGACGTGGTTGCCATCGCCGAACCATGCAAGAGGTGGCGGGAACCTTAGGAATCACAGCCGGCGGGTTGGTGCCTTTGGGGCCGTGTTGCCGCTGGCTCTTCACAATCCACTTGGGTTGGGGGTGTCTGGGACGCCGGCATTCCTAGGCTGCGGGCAAAGAACGGCCGCCCTGATCGGATGACCAGCATCTACGCCGACAACAGCCTCACCATCGGCAAAACCCCCTTGGTGCAGCTCAATCGGGTGACTGAGGGTTGTCAGGCCCGGGTGCTGGCCAAGATCGAGGGCCGCAACCCCGCCTTCTCGGTGAAGTGCCGCATTGGTGCCGCCATGATCTGGCGGGCGGAACAGGAGGGACTGCTGGGCCCTGGCAAGGAGTTGGTGGAGCCCACCAGCGGCAACACGGGCATCGCCCTGGCCTTCGTGGCGGCGGCTAAGGGCATTCCTCTCACCCTCACCATGCCGGAAACCATGAGCCTGGAGCGCCGCAAGCTGCTCACCGCCTACGGCGCCCACTTGGTGCTCACCGAGGGACGCATGGGCATGCCCGGTGCCATCGGCACCGCCAAGGAGATGGCGGCATCCGATCCCGACCGCTACGTGCTGCTGCAGCAGTTTTCCAATCCGGCCAATCCCCAGATTCACCACGACACCACCGGCCCAGAGATCTGGACCGATACCGAAGGGAAGGTGGATGTGCTGGTGGCGGGCGTCGGCACCGGCGGCACGATCACCGGCGTGAGTCGCTACATCAAGGGCACCCTGGGCAAGCCGTTGGTGTCGGTGGCGGTGGAGCCCACCAACAGTCCGGTGATTTCCCAGGCGAAGGCAGGCCAGGAGCTCAAGCCCGGTCCCCACAAGATTCAGGGCATCGGTGCCGGGTTTGTGCCCGCCAACCTCGAGCTCGATCTGGTGGACCGGGTGGAGACGGTGACCGACGAGGAGGCGGTGGCCATGGCCCGCCGGTTGATGAAGGAGGAGGGCATCCTGGCCGGCATCTCCTGCGGCGCGGCTACCACCGCTGCCCTGCGTCTGGCCCGGGAGGATGCCTACGCCGGCAAGACGATCGTTGTGGTGCTGCCCGATTCCGGCGAGCGCTATCTCAGTTCGGTGCTGTTTGAAGGCGTCTTCGACGAGAAGGGGCTGGCCGCCGGCTGAAGCCCGCTTTATAACAACTCTGGCCTGTGCTGGTTGGTGCCTTGGCAGACGCAGAGGTTCAGGCGATCAACCCAGAGGCTCTGCCGATCAACCCAGAGATCAGCCTCGAGCCTGAACCGGCCACGGAGCCCCCGACGCTGGACATTCCAGTGGCCACGGCGGCGCCGCTGGCCACAACTGAGCCTGTCCCATCCGACCCCACCAACGCCGAGTCGGGAGCCAGCGCGGTGCTGGGTCTGCCGTTGCAGTTTCTCAACCAGTTGCTGCAGAAGCTTGGTGCCACCCCGCTTCAGTCGCTGGCCGATCTGGTGCCGGCTCTGCAGATCCTTGCTCTGGCGGTGCTGGCTGGCATTGCCCTGAAGCTCACCGGCGCCACCCTTGGGGCCATCAACGAGATCCCCCTGGTGGGCGGGCTGCTGGAGCTGGTGGGGCTGGTGACTCTGCTGAACAGCCTGGCCTACAACGCCTTCAAGCAACAACGGCGAGCGGAGCTGCTGGATCGGATCCGCAAACTCCGCAAGGATTTGCTGGGGTGAGGGTTGCAGACGAGCTGTGCAAGCGCCGGTTGGCTGCTTGATCGGCATCTGGTTTGGCAACTAGTTGGGCAGGCTGTTCAATTCGGCAGGCTGTTCAATCCGGCATCGTCACGAACTCCTCGGCCACCGAGGGGTGCAGGGCCATGGTGCGGTCGAAGTCGGCCTTGGTGGCGCCCATGCCGATGGCGATCGCCGCCATCTGGATGATCTCGGCGGCGTGCTCGCCCACCATGTGGCAGCCGAGCACCTTGTTGGTGGCGGTGTCCACGATCAGCTTGAGCAGCACCTTGGGATCCCGGGCCGGCAGGGCCTGGCTCATCGGCCGGAACCGGGCCCGGTGCAGCTTGATTCCATCGGCACCGCAACGGCCGATCGCCTGCTCCTCGGTGAGCCCCACGCTGGCGAGCTCCGGCTGGGAAAACACCGCGCAGGCCACCAGGCTGTGGTCCACCTGGCGGGGCTTGTGGCCAAACTCCGTGTCGGCGAAGGCGCGGCCCTCATCCACGGCCACCGGTGTCAGGTTGATGCGGTCGGTTACATCGCCCACGGCAAAGATGCCGGGTACGTTGGTGCGCTGATCGGCATCCACCGGGATGCGGCTGCCCTCCACCGCCACCCCGGCGGCCTCGAGGTTGAGGCCCTTGAGGAAGGGCTTGCGGCCGGTGGCCAGCAGCACGCCGCCGCAGGCGATCGATTCGCCGCTTTGGGTGGTAACGCTGAGCTCGCCGGGGGCGCACTGGCCGGTGATCGCCGCGGGCGAGTGGGTGAAGCGGATCTCGATGCCGTCTGCTTCCATGCCGGCACGCACCGCCTCGCTGGCCTCGCGATCGAAGCCGCGCAACAGGTGATCGCCGCGCACCAGCTGGGTCACCTGCACGCCCAGGCCATTGAGGATGCCGGCGAATTCGCAGGCAATGAAACCGGCACCCACCACCACCATGGTGTCGGGCAGGCTCTCCAGCTCAAACATGTCGTCGCTGAGCCAGCCCAGCTCGGCGCCGGGGATCTCGGGGCGCTGGGGCCGGCCGCCCACGGCGATCAGGATCTGCTGGCCCTGGAGCGCTCGCTCGCTCCCGTCGGCGCCCGTTACCACCACGCTGGTGGCGCTGCTGAACCGGCCCCAGCCCCGCACCAGCTCCACGCCGGCTTTCTCCAGAAAACCGATGTGCAGGGTGTTGAGCCGATCCACCTCGGTGCGCACGTTGGCGAGCAAACGGGACGCGTCGAGGCGCACGTCGCCCACCTCCCAGCCGTAGCTGGTGGCATCGGCCAGCAGGTGCCGGTAGGACGAGCCGTACACCAGCAGCTTCTTGGGCACGCAGCCGCGGATCACGCAGGTGCCGCCCACCCGATCGCCCTCCACGATCGCTACCCGGGCGCCGTAGCTGGCGGCCCGCTTGGCGGCGGCCAGGCCACCGGAGCCGGCGCCAAGCACGATCAGATCGAAGTGGTCGCTCATGGCTGGAGGGCGTGGGCAATCAGGACAACAGAATGGCGAATGGGGTGCTACGGCTGATGGGGGGAGGAGGGCCAGGTGATGGCGGCTTCGGTGGGCAGGTGATGGCGCCGCCAGGCCTCGGCGCCGGTGAGGGCAGCCGTGCCGAGCAGCATCAGCGCGAAGCCCTGGCGCAGGAGGCGGTCGCTGAGCTGGGGAGCTAGCCGCTGGCCCACCACGGCCCCAACGGCGCCGCCCACCAACAGGGGAGCCATCAGCGGCAGGCTGGCGGTGGGCCAGTGGCCCAGGGCCGCCAACGCCACCAGGGCATTCACGGCGATCAGCAGCAGGCTGGTGCCGCTGGCCAGGGCCATCGGCAGGCCCGCCAGCAACACCAGGGCCGGCACGATGGCAAAGCCACCGCCCACGCCGGCGATGCCGGTGAGCAGCCCCACCAGCACCCCTTGAATGGCCAGGGCCACTGGCTGGGTGCGCCGGATGCCATCGGCGTTGGCCACAAGGGTGCGGCGGCTGAGCAGCCAGGCGGCCACCAGGGCGGCGAGGGCGAAAATGGCCAGCTGCACTGGCTCGGGAATGAGGCCGGCTTTCACCCAGCTGCCGCCGACCCAGCTGCCCGCCAGGGCCGGCAGGCCGAGGATCAGGGCTGGACGGGGGGCGAACTGGCCGCGGCGCAAGTAAGGCCCCAGGTTGGCCAGGGCCAGCAGCATCACCACCAGCAGCGAGAGGGGAACGGCCTCCCGGGTGGGCAGGGCCGCGCCGCTCACCAGCAAGGGCAGCAGCAGGATCGAGCCACCGGCACCGAGCACCGAGAGCA
Organism: Synechococcus sp. 8F6; assembly: GCF_002252665.1. Classification (GTDB taxonomy): domain Bacteria; phylum Cyanobacteriota; class Cyanobacteriia; order PCC-6307; family Cyanobiaceae; genus Cyanobium_A. The sequence continues at coordinate 115,364 of NZ_NQKZ01000005.1, read as the reverse complement.
GAAAGCCAATCAGAACACCACCGCTTGCCAACAGGGCGAGGCTGGAGGGATCCATTACAGGTCCACTTTGTTCCAGGGCATCACCGCCAGCAGGCGCGCCATGCCGCAGAAGCCACTCACGCCGGCAAACACCAGTCCCGCCCCGACAAACCAGCTGAGCAGGATCCAGGCGGGGGCCACGGTGTTGCTGAGGATCAGGCCCAGCAGCACGAGCGAGCCGGCGGCGATCTGCACCTGACGCATCAATGGCAGGGGGGCATTCTTGAGTGCGCGCACCGGCAGGCCTGCCTGCTGCCAACTGGGCAGGCCGCCCGCCAGGTCGTTGACGGGGTGGGAATAGCCCTGCTGCAGGAGGTTTTGCACACCTTTGCTGCTGCGCTGGCCGCTCTGGCACACCAGCACCAGCGGGCCCTGGGGCAGGTTGGCCAGGTGCAGGCGTGCGAGGGGCACGTTGAGGCTGCCGGCGATGTGGCCGCTGGCGTATTCCATCGGCTCACGCACATCGATCACGGCAACGCGCTGGGAGTGGAGCTGTTCGGCCAGATCGTGGGCGCTGATGCTGGGGCTCATGGTTTGCAAGGCGGAGGAGGGAACGGAGCAGAGGGAGACGATTCAGTTGCTGGTCAGGCGTTCGATCGGATAGCCGTCGGCCTCCCAGCGGCTGATGCCACCGCGGAGGTTGGCCACCTGCTGGCGGCCGGCCTTGAGCAGCTGCTGGGTGGCGAGGGCTGAGCGGCTGCCGGAATGGCACACCAGCACCACGGGGCGATCCGCGGGCAGCTCGTGCTTGCGGTTGTCCAGGTCGGGCAGCGGCAACAGCACGCTGCCCGGGATGCGGCCGTCGGGGCCGTTGAACTCTTCGCCTGAGCGCACGTCCACCACGGTCACGCTGCTGCTGTGATCGGCCAGCCAGTCTGGGCTGAGTTCCGGCAGACCGGCATAGCTGCGCTGCAGGGGTGCCCAGGTTTCGGGGGCGGCTTGGTCGCGCGGCTTACCAGAACGCATGTTGCCGGGCAGGGCCTCGGCGATCTTGTGGGGGTGGGGCAGTTTCATGTTCTCCATGTGGCCCACGAAATCCCGCTCGGTGGCGGCGCCGCCGAGGCGTGCGTTGAACGCCTTTTCTTCCGCGACGGAGGTGACGCTGCGGCCGGTGTAGTCGTGGGCGGGATAGAGCAGGCAGGCCTCCGGCAGCGACAGGATCTGCTCGGTGATGGAGCGCCACAGGGTGTGGGCGTTGCCCTGCTGGAAGTCGCAGCGGCCGCAGCCGCGCACCAGCAGGGCATCGCCGCTGAAGGCCATGGCGTGGTTGTCCAGCACGAAGCTGAGGCAGCCATCGGTGTGGCCGGGGGTGCTGCGCACCTCCAGGTGCCGTCCGCCGAAGCGGATGCGATCGCCATGGGCCAGCGGCAGCGTGACGTTTTCGGCACGGACGGCCGCGGCCAGGCCGATGGCGCAGCCTGTGGCCTGGTGCATCAGCCAGCTGCCGGTGACGTGGTCGGCATGGGCGTGGGTGTCGATCGACGCCACCAGGGTGATGCCCAGTTCACGGATCAGGGAGAGGTCGCGGTGCTGTTGCTCGAACACCGAATCGATCAGCACCGCCTCGCCGCTGGGCACGTCGACCAGCAGGTAGGTGAAGGTGCCGGTGTCGGCATCAAAGAGCTGGCGGAACAGCAGCGCGCTGCCCCCGGCGGCGGCGGCCAGGGAGATGGGCGCAGAGGCGACAGCCATTGGGATCCACGGCAATAGAATGACTATAGCCGCATAAAGGCGTTAAAGTAATTCTCGGTTTCGCGGATTGATGTCTGGCTTCTCCCTGCGCTCTGCTTGGGTTCGGCCCTGGAGGTCGAAGCGATCGGCCTCCATCACCTTCACCCAGGCGGCCACGAAGTCGCACACCAGGCGGCCGGCGCCATCGCTCTGGGCATACACCTCAGCGATGGCACGCAGTTGCGAGTTGGAGCCGAACACCAGATCCACCCGGGTGCCGCTCCAGCGCAGCGCCCCGCTCTGGCGGTCGCGCCCCTCAAACAGCTCGCCGGTCTCATCCACCGGCGTCCAGGTGGTCGCCATGTCGAGCAGGTTCACGAAGAAGTCGTTGCTCAGCACCCCCGGCCGTTCGCTGAACACGCCATGGCGGCTGCCGCCGGTGTTGGCACCCAGTACCCGCAGGCCTCCCACCAGCACGGTCATCTCCGGGGCGCTCAGGCCCAGCAGTTGGGCGCGGTCCACCAGTAGGTGCTCGGCGGCCACGCTCATCGGGCTCTTCTGCCAGTTGCGGAAGCCATCGGCTTGCGGCTCCATCACCGCAAACGAGGCCGCATCCGTTTGCTCCTGGCTGGCATCCATCCGGCCCGGCGTGAACGGCACCTCCACCGGCATGCCCGCGGCGGCGGCCGCCTGCTCCACGCCCACGCCACCCGCTAGCACGATCAGATCCGCCAGCGACACGCGCACGCCATCTGAGCGGGAGGCGTTGAAGGCCTGCTGGATGCCCTCGAGCACCGCCAACACCCGCTGCAGTTGCTCGGGCTGGTTCACGGCCCAGCTGTTCTGCGGGGCCAGGCGCACCCGGGCGCCGTTGGCGCCGCCGCGCTTGTCGGAGCCGCGGAAGCTGGAGGCCGAGGCCCAGGCAGTGCTCACCAGTTCAGCCACGCTCAGCCCCGACGCCCGCACCCGCGCCTTGAGATCGGCGATGGCGGCCCCTTCCACCAGGGGGTGATCCAGCGCTGGAATCGGGTCCTGCCAGATCAGGTCTTCCTCGGGCACCTCGGGGCCGAGGTAGAGGCTCTTGGGCCCCATGTCGCGGTGGGTGAGCTTGAACCAGGCCCGGGCGAAGGCATCGGCGAAGGCCTCCGGGTGCTGGTGGAAGTGGCGCGAGATCGGCTCGTAGATCGGATCGAAGCGCAGCGACAGATCCGCCGTGGTCATCATCGGCGGGTGCTTGAGTCCGGGGATGTGGGCGTCGGGGATCAGGTGCTCCTCGCGGCAGTCTTTGGCCTGCCACTGCCAGGCGCCGGCCGGGCTCTTGATCAGCTCCCACTCGTAGCCGAACAGCATGTCGAAGTAGCCCATGTCCCAGCGGTTGGGGTTGGGTTTCCAGGCGCCCTCGATCCCGCTGGTGGTGGCGTCGGCCCCCACACCGCTGCCGTGGCGGCTGCGCCAGCCCAGGCCCATCTCCTCCAGCGGTGCCCCCTCGGGAGCAGGGCCCAGCAGCTCGGCGCTGCCGGCGCCGTGGGCCTTGCCGAAGGTGTGGCCGCCGGCGGTGAGGGCCACGGTCTCCGCGTCATTCATCGCCATGCGGAGGAAGGTCTCGCGCACGTCGCGGCCTGAGGCCACCGGGTCGGGCACGCCATTGGGGCCCTCGGGGTTCACGTAGATCAGGCCCATCTGCACCGCCGCAAGCGGGTTCTCCAGCTGGCGATCGCCGCTGTAGCGCGCATCGCCGAGCCAGGTGGTCTCGTTGCCCCAGTAGATGTCTTCTTCGGGTTGCCAGATGTCGGCGCGGCCGCCGCCAAAGCCGAAGGTCTGGAAACCCATCGATTCCAGGGCGACGTTGCCGGCCAGGATCATCAGGTCGGCCCAGGAGATCTGGTTGCCGTAGGTCTGCTTGATCGGCCAGAGCAGCCGGCGGGCCTTGTCGAGGTTGCCGTTGTCGGGCCAGCTGTTGATCGGCGCGAAGCGCTGGTTGCCGGTGCCGCCGCCGCCGCGGCCATCGGCGGTGCGGTAGGTGCCGGCGCTGTGCCAGGCCATGCGGATGAACAGGCCGCCGTAGTGGCCCCAGTCGGCGGGCCACCAGTCCTGGGAGTCGGTCATCAGCGCGATCAGGTCGCGCTTGAGGCCGGCGTAGTCGAGCTGTTGGAAGGCTGCGGTGTAGTCGAACGCCTCCCCAAGCGGATTGGCGGCCGGGCTGTGCTGGTGCAGGATCCCGAGGTTGAGCTGCTGGGGCCACCAGTCGCGCGGCGTGGGGCCGCGGCCCGCCACCGCTGCTCCGCCGTGGTTGAAAGGGCACTTGCCGAGTTCGGTCATGGTGCTTGCCTGCCTCATCCCGCTGCTCGAAACGTAGGGAGCGCGCTCAGGGGCGTCTGACGAGGGTCACAGTCCTTAGCGGCTCTGCTCAGGCCCCATTGGCTCCGCTGAGGCCGCCCTTGACGTGGGCCAGGGCATTGCCTTCGAGAAACTGCTGGTCGAGCAGGAGCAGGGCAGCGCTGTTGTCGCCAGCCAGCCGCAACCGCTTGCACACAAAGCGAGCCTCCGCTTCCTCTTTGAGCTGCTCGGCCACAAACCAATCGAGCATGGCGGTGGCGCTGCGCTCGCCCAGCTTTTCGGCGAGCGAGTAGAGACGATTGATCGAGGCCGTCACCCCCTTCTCCATGTCGTACACCTGATCGAACAGCTGCTGCACCGAGGGCCAGCTGCGTTCGGGAGCGTCGATGGTGGGCAGTTCCACCTGCTCGTCGCTGTCCACCAGGTAGGCGATCATCCGGGCGGCATGGCCGCGCTCCTCATTGCTCTTTTCGAGCATGTAGGCCGAAAACCCAGCCAGGTCCTTCTCCCGCAGCCAGATCGACATGGCCAGGTAGCTGTGGCTGGCCTGAAATTCCGCCGCAAGGTGGTGGTTGATGGCGCTGGTCAGTTCTTTCATGGGCAACAGCTGCTCGCGTGGCTGGTGGGGTGTGGCCAGGGGCTGGTCACGGTGTAGCACCAGCGCTTGCCCCTGGCGGGTGGGAACGGGCTTTTGTGCCATTGGTTGCGCGAGGTGGTGGCGAGAGCAGCAGGGCGCTCGGGCTGGTGGAGTCAGCATCGAGGCTGCCTTTCGTTCGGGCTCCCATGCTTCGTTTTCGCGGCGATCGTTCAACCCTGCTGGCGGCGTTGCTGGCCCACTGGAGTGAGCAGCAGCTCGCCATCCCAGCGGCTGCGCTTCAGGGCGCCACGCGCTCGATGATCCATTCAGCTGCACCCTCGCCCTCTCCGGCGTCTGCGTTAGCCCGGCGCTAGCGGAAGCGATCGTGCAGGCGATGTTCCCGGCCCTGCCAAAATTCCGTCTCCTGTGGCTGCACGCGAAATCCTCCCCAGCCAACCGGGAGGGGCACCTCCGTGCCAGCAAAGCGGCGCGTCAGCTCCTCCCACTGCTGCTCCAGGATCGCCCGGGAGCGAATCGCCGAACTCTGCTGCGACACCGAGGCCCCCAGACGGCTGCAGTAGTTGGTGAAAAACACAAAGCCCCGCTGATCGAAGGCCTTCAGCACCAAGGTGCGGCTGCTGGGGCAGAGGCCATCGGTTGTGCCCAGCACCATGGCGTTGGGCTCGACCAGCTCCACCGGGTCGCTGCAGAGATCGCTGCGCCGCGGTGTTCGATTCCCAGCAGCGCCAGCAGGCAGGGGATCACGGCTGGTATGAGGCCGATCAGGGCTTGGTTGGGCTGGGTTGGACTGGGATCGGCTCGAGCTCAGGGCCAACGATGTCGATGGCGCTGCGCTGCACCACCAGTTTGTAGCGATTGGGTTGTTGCCTGTTGATGAAGTTCTGCACTGCCGCCACCTGGGCCGGGGTCGGCAGGTTGGGTTGGCTCACCCGCACGGATGCCCGGATCAGCGGTGGCGTTTTTTCCAGTCGATGCTGACGCCCACCAACTGGGAATCGCGGCCGATGGTGAGGGTCTCGGTCTGCAGGCTTTTGGCGATGGCCCGTTCAATCCGCTGCTGCTCGAGCTGCAGCTGGGATTGGCGCATTAGTTGCACAAAACTGCTGCTCAACGGGAGCACCAGCAGAGCCGTGAACAGCAAACTCACCCAGCCCATCCGACTGCGCCACAGACTCGTCGCAGCTGGGGTTGACCGATGGCCAGCATCATCAAGGCGCCGTTGAGGATGCCCAGCAGGTTGGTGGCGAAGAGCAGTCCAGCACCCCGTGCGCCTTCCCATTCGCCGGCTGAAACCAGCAGTCCCAGCACGCACACCGGTGGCACCAGGGCCACGGCGATGGCGGTGCCCACCAGCGAGGACACGGCTCGGCTGCGCACCTTGGCGTAGATCGCTGCAGCACCGGCCACCAGGGCAATGCCCAGATCGAGCAGGTTGGGGGAGGTGCGGGTCGTCACCTCGTCGCCCAACAGCGGCATGCCCACCCCAAAGCCCACCATGGCGGAGAGCAGGGCCGTGAGTCCGATGCCGATGCTGAGGGTCAGGAGAGCTTTGCCCGCCAAGGCCAGCCGCCCTTGCAACATCCAAAACGCCATGGCCCGCAGGGGCAGGATCCAGGGAGCAATCACCATCGCCCCGATCACCACGGCGGCACTGTTGGCCAGCAGGCCCAGGCTGGAGATCAGCGCCGCCGCGAGGGTCAGCACCAGGAAGTCGCCATCCAGCGGGGCATCAGCCTCGAATTCCCTGCTCAGCTCGTCGAGGGTGAGGCTGTCGACCATGGCGAGATGGTGGCGAGATTGGGGTGCACGACCGACTGGACCGTAGGCAGGGTTGGCCTCGGGCACCAGGTCGAGCCGCATGCCAACAAAAAAGCCCGCGGCGGACCGCGGGCAGGAGGATGAGCACTTGCGTGGGCTCAGAACGCAATGAGGGTCGTCAATGGAGCGACATTCACTTGGCCGTGGCAGCGAAGTCTGGATAGGCCTCCATGCCGTGCTCGCCGATGTCGAGACCTTCGATCTCTTCCTTGTCGGGAACACGAATGCCACCGAACAGGGCGCCGATGATGGACCAGACGATCCAGGACGTCACCACCGCGAAGATCCCGTAGGCCAGCACACCCACGATCTGGTAGCCCAGCTGGGTGAAGCCGTGGCCGTAGAACAGGCCTGCATCCATGTTGAAGATGCCTACTGCCAGGGTGCCCCAGATGCCGCAGGTGCCGTGCACAGAGAAGGCACCAACCGGATCGTCGATCTTGAGGGAATCGAGCAGGGCTACCGAGAACACCACCAGACCGCCACCGATGAAGCCAGCTATCCAGGAGCCGGCCATCGAGAAGCCGTCACAACCGGCCGTCACGCTCACCAAACCAGCCAGGATGCCGTTGATGGTCATGGTGAGGTCGGGCTTGCCGCCACGGATCTGGGAGATCACGGTGCCGGAGATGGCGCCACCAGCGGCACCGAGGGTGGTGGTGACAGCCACGTAGGGCACGGTTTCATCCATGGCCAGCACGGAGCCGGGGTTGAAGCCATACCAGCCGATCCAAAGGATCAGACAACCCAGAGTGGCAATGGCCATGTTGTGGCCAGGAAGTGCCTGGGTTTTGCCGTCAATGAACTTGCCGATGCGGGGGCCGAGCAACATGGCGCCCACAACTCCTGCCCAGGCACCGAAGGAGTGCACGATCGAGGAGCCAGCGAAGTCGATGAAGCCGAGCTCGCTCAACCAGCCACCGTTCCACTGCCAGGAGCCGGAGATGGGGTAGAGGAAGCCCACCAGCACCAGAGAGAAGATCACGAACTCGCCAAACTTGATGCGCTCGGCCACCAAGCCGGAAACGATGGTGGCGGCTGTGGCGGCGAAGGCCACCTGGAAGAAGAAATCAACCGTGGGAACGAGGGAGGCCTCGGTCACCATCTCAGCGGTAACGCTGGGGTCGAAGAACAGCCCTTTAAAGTAGAGCCATCCATCCACCAGCGAATCGCCATACATCAGGGAATAGCCGATCAGCCAGTAGGCCGAGGCGGCCAAGGCAAACACGATCAGGTTCTTCAGCAGGATGTTGACGGCGTTCTTCTGACGACACATGCCCGCCTCCACCATGGCGAAGCCGGCGTTCATGAAGATCACCAGGACCGCACAGATAAAAATAAACATGTTGTTGGCCAGGAAGGCCGGTGTGAGCTCAGGCAGCTCGGCGGCATGGGCCGAGAGATTGAACACACCCAGGCCAAACAGGGCCAGGGGCACACAGGCAAGCCAAACCAGGGAGCTGCCGGAGGCCAAACCGCGCAAGCTGCGCAGGAGCATCATCGGAGCTTCATACAGACTCGCCTCTTGCAGGCGCTTGCGCCTTGGAGGAATGGAAGAATTGGTCATGGGCAGATCAGAGGGACGGCTGCTCAGGTTGGGGATCGTCGAAATCCCTTCGCAATAAAGGATGCGCGCTACCAGGGGGATGAGGTGTTTGTTTTGATACCAAATCGAGCTCCCGCTCCCAGCAGCGCCCCGCCAAGGCATTGCTCTCAGTGATTTGATCCCCCGGCTGCTGCTGCCGTGAGTGGCGCCACCGGGGGAATTGTTTTGGAGTGTTTCGCCACCGAGCCAGGGCCACCGCTCAGCTGCGGTTGCTACAGAACTGCGGTCGGGTCGTGGCTAGACAGGAGAAGATCAGCATTGGTATCGCGTGAAACAGATTCAAGCCATCATCCGCCCCGAAAAGCTTGACGCCGTCAAGGATGCGCTGGTGAGTCTCGGCATCAATGGCATGACCGTCACCTCCGTGCAGGGTTTCGGCAAGCAGATGGGGCACACCGAGGTCTATCGCGGCGTGAAGGTGGAGGCCAGATTGCTGCCCAAGGTCATGATCACCACGGTTGTCACCGACGCAGCCATGGCTGGGATGATTGAGGCGATCAAATCGACCGCCCAAACCGGCGAAGTGGGCGATGGCAAGATCATTGTCATGCCGGTTGAGGCCTCGATCCGCATCCGCACGGGCGAAACCGGCGACGTCACCCTGGATTGATTGAGCCTGGCCAGGCTGCCATCAAAAAACCAGCCAACCGGGCTCAAGTGAGCTCGGCTGGCTGGCTTCGATTAGCTGGCTGGAGCCAATCAGCCGACTGCAGCAGCAGCGCGGTCGAAGTAGGTGCCAACTTCGCTCATGAGGGCGGAGCAGTCGCCGGGGGTGATGCCGTTGCGATCGTTGGCGATCGAGATAGCGGCGTCCTTCATCTTGCGCACGCCTTCTGCCACGGAAGCACCGGGCACGCCGAGGGCGAGGTAGGTCTCACGCAGGCCGTTCAGGCAGCGGTCTTCCAGCACGGAAGCGTCGCCGGTGAAGATGGCGTAGGTGACGTAGCGAAGGATGATCTCCATGTCGCGCAGGCAAGCAGCCATGCGGCGATGGGTGTAGGCGTTGCCACCGGGTGCGATCAGGGCGGGCTGCTGATCGAAGAGATCGCGCGCCGCGTTGGTGACGATGGCGGAAGCGTTGGAGGTGATGCGGTTCACCGTGTCCATGCGCTTGTTGCTCTCGGCAACCATGGCGGCAAGGGCGTCGATCTGACCGGCATTGATGAATTCGCCACGGGCATCAGCCTGGGCAACAACCTTGGTGAAGGCGTCGAACATCGAATTGCATCGTCGAGAAGTCGATTTGCCCTAGGGAATGCCCCTCTGGTGCCGCGAGCCACTAGAAACGAGGCTGCTGCAGGGATGGGGATGGCGCCGATGGCGAACGCAGAGCTGAGCTGGCACGAGCTCGAACGTCTGGCGGCGCCCCCAGCCGATCCCGTCAACGGTCCCACCAGCGCCCAGGCCGGCCTGCGTCTGTTTGGCCAGCCGGAGCAGGCGGTGCGGGTCACCTTGTTCCGCGACCACCACGCCTGGTGCCCCTACTGCCAGAAGGTGTGGCTGTGGCTGGAGGAAAAGCGGATTCCCTACCGGATCCGCAAGGTCACCATGTTTTGCTACGGCGAGAAGGAGGCCTGGTTTCGACAGCTGGTGCCTTCCGGCATGTTGCCTGCTCTGGCGATCGATGGCCGACTGATCACCGAGAGCGACCGCATTCTTGAGGCCCTCGAAGCAGCCTTCGGCAGCCTGGGCCCGGGCATGGCCGACCCCGCAGTGCTGCCCCTGCGCCAGCTCGAACGCGTGTTGTTTCGCGCCTGGTGCCAGTGGCTGTGCAGTCCTGGCCTCCGTCCGCAGCAGGAGGCCTCGGCCCAGGCGGCCTTTCAGCGCATTGCTGCTGGATTTGAGCAGGCGCTCGACCAACACTCCGGCCCGTTTTTGCTGGATGAGCTGAGCACAGCTGATCTGGTGTTCGTGCCCTACGTGGAGCGGATGGCGGCCAGCCTGACCTACTACAAGGGCTTTCTGCTGCGGCAGGAGCATCCGGCCATTGATCGCTGGTTTGCAGCGCTGGAGCAGCGCTCCACCTACCTCGGCACCCAAAGCGATTTCCACACTCACGCCCACGACCTGCCGCCCCAGATGGGCGGCTGCTACGCCAGTGGCACGCCAGCTCAGCGCGATCTGGCCGCCCGCATCGATCAGGGCCCCTGGCCGATCGATGCATCCGATCCGGAAACCAGCCACGGCGAACCCTCCGATGCGGCGGCGGTAGCCCTTGCTCGGGTGCTCAAACACCGGCAAGCAATCCTGGCGCGCAGCCCCCTGGGGGCGGCCGGATTCGACCAGCCCCTGCGCACCGCCCTCACGGCCTTGATCCGTGGCGAAACGCAAAGGCGTGGCGAACCCCAAAGCTGGGGCGAGCGCCTGGTGCCGGCGGCCGGCAGCGCGGCCGCCCTGCGCTACCTGCGCGATCGCATCAGCGTGCCGCGGGACATGCCCCTGCATGCGGCCCGGCGCCTCCGTCAGGCCCTGGAGGCCACCGCCGGCCTCGATCCCGAGGACGGCACCGCCCAGGGCCCGCCCATTCCGGTGGCCCATCGCCGCGACCAGGACCCCCAGCCATTTCTGCAGGCCGCCTCTAGCGTTTTCCCAGCCGCCTAAAGCCCTGGTGCCTGTGCCCCGTCTTCGACGTGTCGCCGTTGCGCTCGGCTGGGCCCTGGCCAGCTGCGTTGCCGGGGCTCCGCTCCTGGGGCCGGGCGTGATCCCCGCCGCGCGGGCTCTGGAACTCCAGGGTGCCACCTACTTCACCAAGGCCCCCTGGAAGGTGGACCTGGTGAGCTACTACACCACCATCTGGCAGACCCGTGCGGAGTACTACTTCACGATCACGCTTGATCCGGAGGCGGGGGCAGCCCTCGGCGGCCTAACGATTCAGCAGACCCGCGGCGTCGACACCCGCTTTCCGTTCTTTGTGGATCGCACCTCCGCGTTCCTGGGCCGGCCGCGTCAGCAGGGCCCCCGCGTGCCGGTGCAGGCCCAGTTCGACAGCGCTGCGCGCCGCTTCACCCTCAGCTTCCCTGAGCCCGTTCCGCCCGGGGCCACGCTCACGGTGGTGCTCAAACCCTGGAACAACCCAGCCTTCTCGGACACCTACATGTTTCAGGTGACGGCCTACCCCGCTGGCCCCAACCCCTCGCCAGCGCCGGTGGGATTTGGCACCCTGCGGATCTACGACCCCGATTGGCGCTGAGCCCGATCCCCTGAGCCATGACCCACCGGAGCTGGCCCGTGCTGTTGCCGCTGCTTCTGGCCGCGGTGGCTGGCCAGTCGTCGCTGCGGGCTCAGAGCGCGGAGCCTCAGGCGCTGCTGCTGCCGATGCCCCAGGAGCTGCCGCGCCACGCTTCAGTGCCGGATGTGCGGCTCCCTGGATCGGTCGGCTCGGTGGCCCTGGGTGCATTGCGGGCGTCAGATCCGGATCCCGCGCCGCCGCCCCTGGCCTATCCCTTGGCCCAGCCGGCCGAAAGCCTGGACCCCTGGGGCTGGCGCTACTCGGAACGCCGCTCGGCGTGGCGGTTGCATACCGGCATTGATCTGGCGGCCCGGCAGGGCACGGCAGTGCTCGCCTCCCGGGCCGGACGGGTGCTGCTGGTGGAGTCGATCAGTGGCTACGGCACCACTGTGCTGCTCGACCATGGCGAGGGTTGGCAGACGCTGTATGCCCACCTGCATGAAGCCACGGTGCTCAGCGGCGCCTGGCTTGAGCAGGGGCATCCCCTGGGCACGGTGGGCATGACCGGCTCGGCCACGGGCCCCCACCTGCACTTCGAACTGCGCCGTCAGGGCGCGGAGTTGCTGGCCCTGGATCCCACGCCGCACCTGCCGCTCCTGCTGCCACCTCCAGCCCCGCCGCCGGCGCTTGCCACAATCAACCCTTGATTGCGCCCCAAGCCCCATGCAAGCCCAGTGGAACGGTCGGGTGATTGCCCGCAGCTACGACATCGTCAGCGTGGATGGCAACGCCTATTTCCCTGCCGAAGCCCTCGACCCCAGCTGCATCCGCCCCTCCTCCCACACCTCGGTGTGTGGCTGGAAGGGCACGGCCCACTACTACGACCTGGTGGTGGATGGCCAGGTGAACGCCAATGCCGTTTGGTTTTATCCCGAGCCCAAGGAGGCCGCCGCCAACATCCGCGGCCGGGTGGCCTTCTGGAAGGGCGTGCAGGTGAACTGATCCATTCCGCTGGTCGGTTTTGCAGCAGATCAGCTGGGCACCAGGGAGGAGTGGTGGTGCAGGATCCGCCACTCCCCCTCTCGCCTCCCGTAGACGAAGGTGTAGCGGGCGTCGACCTGGGCCTCGGGGTCGTGCAGGGCGAAGCGGTAGGTGCCCTCATCCACGGCCAGGTTGCAGCCCAGCTCGATCTGACGGTGAGTCACCGTGCCGCTGGGATGGCGGGCCAGAAAGGTGGCGAAATAGGCGGTGATGGCTTCGGGCGTGTCGCGAAGCTGCGCCGACAGGGTGGGCAGTAGCAGGGCGTGGCGGTCGTAGAGCTGGGCGACCTGGGCCGGATCACCACTGGCAAGGGCCTCGTTCCACCGCTCAAACCAGCCTTCCACCTGCCGCTCGTTGAGCGGGCTGCAGGCCTGAATGGGCGCCAGCTGGAGCGCCTGGGCTGCCGGAGCCTCCAGCGTCAGGGCGAGCACTGGCAGCATCAGCACCAGCACCAGCAGGACCGACCGGAGCTGGCGCGCCAGTGAGCTCAGCAGCCTGGAAAGCGCAAGGTGCGCCAGTTGCCACTGGCCGTGCTCACCTCCACGCCGATCTCGCAGGGCTCCTGGTTGCCACCGCAGTGCTCCTGCCACCAGCCCATCGCCTCGCTCCAGGCCGCATCGAGCGATTCGTAGAGATCGTCCAGCACCGGATGGGGCGCCCCCTGGCGGTCGACGAGACGGTAGTGCCGCACGTGGCTGGCGAAGGGGGGTCGCACGGTCTGGGTTTGTGGTGATGCCATGTCTGTCTGCACTACTGCTTGCTTGCATCATGGTCTGTGTGACAGATCGGAACTGTCACCTTCACAACATCTTTCGGTGTCGGGCGCCATGCGCGGCGGGCCCCTCAGCGCACGAACAGCATTTCCCGGTAGCTGGGCAGCGGCCAGAGGTCGTCGTCGACCAGGCCTTCGAGGCCATCCACCGCCGAACGCAGGACGCCGATCAGGGGCATCAGGGTGTCGGCGCAGTGGCGCATGTGGGCTTCGGTGTGGTCAGCCCCTTCGCCGTGACTGCCGCCGCTGAGCGCCTCTTCGAGCGCATCGCAGCCGTTGTTGAGCTGCTCGAGCAGCTCGCCCAGCTGGTTGCGCAGCTTGAGATTGGGATGCAGACCCATCGCCTGCTGCTCCTGCAGCGCCTGGCCCAGCTCGCCTAGGTAGCGCACAGCCGCTGGATATATCTGGGTGCGAGCGATCTGCAGGGCCAGCTTGGCCTCCACTTCGATGGCGAGCACATACTGCTCGCTGTACACCTCGAAGCGGCTCTCCAGTTCCACCGGGCTCAGCACCCCCTGGCGCTCGAACAGCTCCCGCACCTCCTGCCGTTGCAGCACGGGCAAGGCATCGGCGCAGGTGCGCAGGTTTTCCAGGCCACGCTCTTCAACAGCCAAGCGATGCCATTCGCTGGAGTAGCCATCGCCGCCAAACACCACGGCGCCGTGCTCGCGCATCACCTGCTGGAGCACGTGGAAGGCCGCTTCACTCAGGGCCATCCCGGCGTTGAGCTGGCTCTCCAGCTGGTCGGCCATCCAGCCGATCGAATCGGCCAGCACCGTGTTCATCGCCACTAGGGGCCCGGCTACCGATTGGTTGGAGCCAACGGCGCGGAATTCAAAGCGGTTGCCTGTGAAAGCAAACGGTGAGGTGCGGTTGCGATCGCCGGGGTCTTTGGTGAATTCCGGCAGGGTGTCCACCCCCAGGGTCATCACGCCGCCCTTGGCGGAACTCTGCAGGTTGCCCTCGCGGATCTGGTTGAACACATCCTCGAGCTGGCTGCCCAGGTACATCGAGATGATCGCCGGCGGTGCTTCGTTGGCACCAAGACGGTGGTCGTTGCCGGCGGTGGCGATCACGGCCCGCAGCAGCGGCCCGTAGCTGTGGACGCCGCGGATCACGGCGGCGCAGAACAGCAGGAACTGCAGGTTGTCGTGGGGCGTTTGGCCCGGGTCGAGCAGGTTGCCCTGGGTGGCGTTGCCGATCGACCAGTTGACGTGCTTACCCGAGCCGTTGATTCCCGCGAAGGGCTTTTCGTGCAGCAGGCAGGCGAAGCCGTGCTTTTTGGCCGTGGCCTTGAGCACGGTCATGGTGAGCTGCTGGTGGTCGGTGGCGACGTTGGCGGCCTCGTGGAAAGGCGCGATTTCAAACTGTCCGGGTGCCACTTCGTTGTGGCGGGTCTTGGCGGGAACGCCGAGCCGGTAGAGCTGGCGCTCCACGTCTTGCATGAACACCTGCACCCGCTCGGGGATGGCGCCGAAGTAGTGGTCGTCAAACTGCTGCCCTTTGGCGGGAGGAGCGCCAAAGAGGGTGCGTCCGGCGAGGAGTAGGTCGGGGCGGAGGGAGATGAAGGCGCTGTCAACGAGGAAGTACTCCTGCTCGGCGCCGCAGCTTGAGTTGACGGGGGCCACATCGGTTTCACCGAGGAGGCGGAGCAGGCGCTGGGCCTGCCGATTCATGGCGGCGTTGGAGCGGAGAAGAGGGGTTTTCTTGTCGAGGGCCTCACCGGTCCAGGAGACGAAGACCGTGGGGATGCAGAGGGTGACCCCGTTGGGGGTCTGCATCAGGTAAGCGGGGCTGGTGATGTCCCAGGCGGTGTAACCGCGGGCCTCGAAGGTGGAGCGGATGCCGCCGTTGGGGAAGGAGGAGCCGTCGGGCTCGCCCTGCACCAGCAGCTTGCCCGTGAATTCGGTGATCACCCGCCCATCGCTCTTGGGCGAGATGAAACCGTCGTGCTTCTCGGCGGTCGAGTTGGTGAGCGGATAGAAAACGTGGGCGTAGTAGAGGGCGCCACGGCCGGTGGCCCAGGTCTTCATGGCGTCGGCCACGGCATTGGCCAGCGACAGGTCGAGCTTGCCGCCCTCGCGGATCGTGCGCTGGATCGATTTGAAGATGCGTCCGGGCAACGCCTCCTTCATCGTCTCGAGGGTGAACACATCGCTCGCCCACAGCTCCCCGAATGGGGCGGCTGGTGCCGTCGCCGCCGGACGCCGCCGCTGAATCTGCTGCAGGGCGGCGAAGCGCTGGGGGCTGGGCATGGGAGGCGCCGTTCGGATGGGCTTCATCACACTGCCGCGCCCCGGCCCTTCCGTGTAGCTGTTGCTACCAAAATTTCGATCACCCCGTTGCGGTGCTCGGCCTCAGATCAGGTAGCGCCGGATGCTGGGTCGGCACCAATACACCAGTGCGGCCGTGGTCGCGGCCCAGAGCAGGGCGGAGAGCAGCGCCGTCAGCGGCCGTCCCTCACTCAGCAGCACCAGGCGCACGATGCCGTAGGGCAAGCCCACAGCCAAGGCCATGGCCAGCGCCACGATCGCCAGAATCTGTCCCCAGGCGCGCCACTTGAGCAGGGCGATCGAGGCCACCAGCCCCACCACGGCGGTGGGCAGCACGGCGCTGGCACCCACCACAATGTTGGTCACCCGCCAGGTGGGATCCAGCAAAATCACCGCCAGGCCCAGGGGAATGGCCAGGGCGTTGGCCACCAGGCCCAGCCAGGCCAGGGTCACGTAGCCGCGTGGGGGCTGCTGCAACATCGCAAACTCGGGGCAAGCGACCCACCATGGTCGGTCATCGGAGGACGGCAGGATGGTCGCTTCAGGAATGCATCAGCCCCTGCTCTCCAGTCCGTTCCCGTCGCTCTGGCGCGGCCCCCTCTCCACCCTCCAGGTGAACCTGGGCTACCGCTGCAACCAGGCCTGCAGCCACTGCCATGTGAATGCGGGGCCGACCCGCACCGAAATGATGGATCCGGCCACGGTCGCCCTGATCCCGCCGGTGCTGGCCGCCCGGTGGCTGGCCTGCCTCGATCTCACCGGTGGGGCCCCCGAGCTCCATCCCCAGTTTCGGGAGTTGGTGGTGGCGGCCCGGCGGCTGGGGGTGGAGGTGATCGATCGCTGCAACCTCACGATCCTGTCGGAACCTGGCCAGCACGACCTGGCCCCCTTCCTGGCGAATCAGGGCGTCACGGTGGTGGCCTCTTTGCCCTGCTATTCCGCCGACAACGTTGATCGCCAGCGGGGCTCCGGTGTGTTTACCCGCAGCATCGCGGCGCTGCAGCAGCTCAACGGGCTTGGCTACGGCCAGCCCGGCAGTGGCCTGCAGCTGCACCTCGTTTACAACCCTCAGGGGCCGACGCTGCCGCCTCCCCAGGCCCAGTTGGAAGCGGAGTACAAACGCGTGCTCGCCGCCGACTTCGGGCTGGTGTTCAACAGCCTCTATGCCCTGGCCAACATGCCGATTCAGCGGTTTGCCAGCTGGCTCCAGGCCCAGGGAAAGCTGGAGTCCTACCGAGCCCTGCTGCAGGCCCAGCATCGTCCCGACCATCTCGCCCAGGTCATGTGCCGCTCCCTGATCAGCGTTGATTGGCAGGGTTGGCTGTTCGATTGCGATTTCAACCAGCAGCTCGGTTTGCCTGCGGCGGAGTTAGGGCAGCCCCGGCGGCATCTGCGGGAGCTGCTCGAGCGCGATCCCGAGGGCGATCCGATTGCGGTGGCCGACCATTGTTTTGGTTGCACCGCCGGTGGGGGCTCCAGCTGCGGCGGAGCCCTGCAGGGCCCTTAGGGCGTCGCCCTCAGCTTCTGTCAGACGGCATTTTTTGCGTTCCGCTGCAAATGCTGCGCGCCGTTCTGCAAATGTCCGGCCAGGGATGTCGCTGCGTCAATCGCTCCCTATGGTTGATTCCAATCCGGCTTGCTGGTTCGCGAAGTTCTGCCCGGTTATGCAGATATTTCATTCAGATCGTTCATGCAGGCTGCGGGTGCTGCTGTTGTGCTCCGGCACGGCGTTCGGCGGATTCGGTTGATCAGACGATCCATCCCCTTTGCGCTCCTGACGTTCCTGGGGGTGGCTTTCGCCGCTCCGGGGTATGCCCTGCAGCGCCCGGTTGATCCGGTGGCGGTCTGTGTCGTGTCCCCCCGGGTGGAAGCGGTGGAGGAAGGGGATGCCGCGGGTGTGGTGCCCACGCCGAGTCCCCAGCTGGTGGTGATTGAACCGCTGCTGGAGTTGCGCATTGAGCGCCGAGGCCGGCTCGTGTGGCGGCGACTGGCGGCGGCGGGGCAGGCTCTCCCGGTTCCCTTGGCCTGGCCTTTGGAGCCGATCACCCCTGGCGAAGTGGTGCTGTTGCGGCTGCGACCCGAGCAGGCCCCGGAGGGGGCCTTTGCCCATGTGCACTTGGTGGGCGCCTCCGCCGAATGGATGGCGAGCACGTCCGCCCTGATCCGCTCCCTCGCTCAGAGCTCCCTGGCCTGGTTGGCGGCCATCGAAGCGGCCCTGGAGGCTGAGGATGTGCCGTTGGCTTGGACTTTGCTGTTTTCGCCGCAGCTGCCCGATGCTGCCGATCTCACGGCCCTGCGGGCTGAGGTGGTGCGGCGGGGCTGCGGCGACTGACGCCCGGCCTTGGTTCAGCTGTACTATTGCACCTGTTGTGTTGCGGAGGGTGGCGGCCATGGCCTATGCCCCCACCAGCGATCTGATTTGGTTGGGCCCCTTGCGCCAGGGGGATGGGCCCCTGCAGCTGCCCCTGGCGGTGGAGTCGGTGGCGGCGGGGTTCCCGAGTCCTGCCGACGACTATGTCGAGGCGGCTATCGACCTCAACGGCATTCTGATGCCCCGCCCGAGCTCCACCTTTCTGATGCGGGTGGATGGTGATGCGATGCGCGGCGACGGCATCCATCACGGTGATCTGCTGGTGGTGGATCGCAGCGTGGCGCCGCGCTCAGGCTCCACCGTGGTGGCGGTGCATGAGGGATGCTTTGTGCTGCGTCGGCTTGAGGGACGTCCCGCCCAGTGGTGTCTGGTGGCGAGTGATGCAACGATCGCCGCGATTGCCCTGCAAGGTGAAAACCCAGATCTGCTGATTTGGGGTGTGGTGATTCATGCGGTGCACCACCTCTCCACGCCGCTGTCGGGATCGCGACGGCGAGGTGCCGTTGCTGGAGGCTCACCAGAAGCCCTGGGAGTGGAGCCATAGCCCCAGCAGTCCCATCGGCACAAACACGGCACCGAGGATTTGCAGCTTGACCGTGCGAGGGGAGGGTTGCTTTTTGGGTGGCATGGAGGCTTAGGGGTGGCCGCAGGTGTAGGAGGGGTGGCCGCAGGCGAATCAACCGGAGTCCAGTTAGCTGAGGGCTTGCTGGAGGAGGCTGGCGAGCTCCTCGAGTTGGTCGTGGTTCAGCATCCAGTCTCCCTGGCCGTCCTTGGTGATGTGCTCAGCTTCCAGCATCCAGCCGTCTTCCAGCTGTTCCAGAACGAAGTGAAGGGATTGGTGGCGAGACATGGCGAAGGAAGGGGGGCGGCTCACGCCGAAGCAGAGAACAGAATCGGGCGGTAGGTGGGCTTTGCGGAGGGTGACAGGCTCCACTTCACCCGGCAGGTAAAGGTGCCGTATTCCCCCCTGATGGCCGTCGAGACGCGCATGGCCGTGACCGTGGCGTTCGGGGGAATGCGGGATTGGGCCTGGTTGCAGGAGTTCACCTCGGAGATGCAGGAGCTGTATTCGGCGGTGCCGCTGGTGGGAGTCTTCTGGGCGGCTGTTGGTTCGGCCTGGACCAGGCCAGGCTGGAGTAGGGCGGTGGCTGCACAGAGGGCGAGCAGCCGGGGGCCTACAGCGATGGGGCGCATGGCCAGAGAAGAAGGTGCATCCGTCCTAGCTGAACATGCCCTGATGTGCCTCTGGCGGCAGGCCGTGCGACTTGTTGGTCAGTCGCGCTGAGCCGGATCTCGTTGACCAGCTTGGCGGTGGCTTACCGCCATCCTGACTGATCCCGGTTTTCCGGTAGTGGTTGCTACAGCGATTGTCTGGTTTTTGGATTGGGGGGTCAAAGCAATTCATCCGGCCTGATGCCGAGCTTTGGATTGATCCAGATTTCGAATAGTTACAGGATAAAAATACACGAGGAACCGCATGTAGCCCTGCCCTGTTATGCCATGCGGGATTGCTGATCTCAAATTATATTGAGCTCTTGCACTCAGTCTGAGGTGGCTATAGGGTTAGGTTTCTTCCGCATACAGATGGCTGGCTTTGATCGTGATCAATTTGCATTTCTGAAGCCCAACAGACTGTCGGTCACGGTTCCTTTTTCTCTCTATGTCGCTCTGGAGCGGCGGGCCACGATGGAGGGTCGCTCTCTATCCAATCTGGCGGCCTATCTGCTCGAGAATTCCCTGGGCGGGCCACCGGCCAAGGGCTGACAACCTGGCTGACGGCCTCTGGCGATTGGGCCCTTTCTGCGGGGCGTGCGGCAGGTTTGCGGTGGAGTGGCCGCACGGCAGGCCAGGCCGGTAGATGGGCCCCATCCTTGGACCGGACCGCTGCTGGACGGGCCAGGCAGGAGAACGAGACATGGCCTCCATGGCGGCATTCGAACGCTCCGTCACGGTGCATGCAGCGGCGGCCGACTTGGCTGGCACCCTGACCCGGCCCAACCGTTGCCGCGGGTTGGTGATCTTTGCCCATGGCAGTGGCAGCAGTCGCTTCAGCAGCCGCAATCGTTTTGTGGCGGATCGGCTCGTGGAGGCAGGGCCCTCTTCGCGGTTTGCGCTCCAACCGGTTCGGTTCCGGTGTGGCCTGCCGCGGTCGCGGTGCAGAGCTCAGCAAAGGGCTTCAGTCGCAAGCATCCCCGCGCCACCAGCGCCAGCCCTCCACGTTGATCAACAATCCGAACACCGTCAGGGCTGCCATCAGCGCGATCTGATCGCCTCGGGCCTCTGGCACCAGGATGTCGGCGATCAGATGGGGCACGTTGGTGACTGAGTAGACGATGCTGAACCAGAAGTGCAAACGTCGCCAGGGCCGCAAGCGCAATGCCGGTTCCGGTGCGGTGTCGACATAGCTGATCAGCACGATTGCAATCAGCGGTAGCAGGAAGTAGCCGAGCATGGCGCTGAACAGCAGCGGTAGGGCGCTGGTGGGGAGCTGGCTGTGGATCTCCGGCGACTGACCGTGGAAGAGGGGCATCAAGCCCAGATCCACATGGAACAGCATGGCCAGCATCCAGGCGATCCACAGGGTGATCAGCCGCTGGGCATGGTTGGTGGCTTGGCGCATGGGCTTTGCCCGCATGCCGGGCGCATCCTTGGGTTCAGTGTGGGGCGGTTGCAGTCCTGCCGGCTGGTTTGCGGCTGAGCACCCGCGTCACGACGGGCTCCTTCAGGATCAGCAGCCTGCTGCATAATGTCTTTATTGTCATACTCACTTTCATGGCTGCCTCCGGCTCCATGCCCTCTCCTCAGTTGCTGGAGGAGTACAGCCAGTTCTTCCGACTGCTGAGTGAGCCGGCCCGCCTGCAGTTGCTCTGTCAGCTGAAGCAGGGGCCGATGGATGTGGCTGCGCTCATTGAGGCCACCGGCTTTTCCCAGTCGCACATCAGCCGCCAGCTGGGCCAGCTGCAGCGGGCCGGCCTGGTGCGGTGTGAGCGCGATGGAGTGCGCACGATCTGGACTGCAGAAGGCGAGCTGGTCAACGATCTCTGCACCCTGGTGCAGACCCGGCTGAAGCAGCGCCTAGAGGACCAGCTCTCCCAGCTGTAGTCGGCCTGAGCCTGCTGCTTGGGCGGCTGGTGGGTAGCCGTTGGTGGGGGCCATGCTTGATGCGTCATCGCCCCGTGGTCTCAATGGCTCCATCCGATTCGGCCCTTGCGCGTCTCCGGAGCCACCTGCACCAAACGCGCCTGCTGGGCTCGATCAGTAGTGCCCTCTACTACGACCAGAACACGGTGATGCCCGCGGCTGGCGCCGCTTGGCGGGGAGACCAGCTGGCCCTGTTGGCCGGCCAGCTGCACCAGCGCCAGAGCAGCGCGGACTACGCCGAGCTGGTGGCAGCGGCTGAGGCCGAGCTTGACGTCGATGCGCTACCTGAGCGCCGCCGCAACCTGCAGCTGCTGCGGCTGGAGCTGGAGCGTCAGCGCTGCCTCGATCCAGCCCTGGTGGCGGCCCTCGCCAAGGCCCAGTCGCGCGGCAATGCCGTCTGGCAGGACGCCCGCGCCCGCAACGATTTCGCCGCCTTTGCCCCGGCCCTCCAGGAGCTGATTGGCCTGCGCCGCCAGCAGGCCAGCCAGCTCGCCGCCGCTGAGCCGGTGGCCCGCAGCCCCTGGGAGGTGCTCGCCCAGCCCTTCGAGCCTGAGGTGAGCAAGGCGCGGCTGGACGAGTTGTTTGCGCCGCTCAAGGCTGAGCTGCCAGACCTGCTGCAGCAGGTCGCGGGACCGCCCTCAGTCGAGCCAGTCTCCGCCAGCCGCGGCGCTGTTGAACCGCTGGATTGGCCTGAGGCAATGCAGGAGGAGCTCTGCACCGCATTGCTTGAGCGCTGGGGCTACGACCCAAGCCGCTGCCAGCGCTCCCGTTCTGCCCATCCCTTTTCCTGCACCGTGGGCCCCCAGGACTTCCGCATCACCACCCGGGTGGTGCCGGGCCAGCCCCTCTCGGCCTTTCTGGCCACCGCTCACGAGTGGGGCCACTCCCTCTACGAGCAGGGGCTGCCACGCTCAGGTGATCACTATTTCCCCTGGCCCCTGGGGGAGGCCACCTCGATGGGGGTGCACGAATCCCAGTCGCTGTTTTGGGAATGCCGCGTGGCCCGCAGCCGCGCCTTTGCCGAGCGCTGGCATCCCCGCTTTTGCGCGGGGCTGTGCAGCGCGCCGGCCAGCGATCCCTGGGGCGGTGCCCAAGGCTTCTGGCGCGCCCTCAACCCGCTCAAGCCTGGCCTGATCCGGGTGGAGGCCGATGAACTCAGCTACTGCCTGCACATCGTGCTGCGCTACGAGCTGGAGCTGGCCCTGCTGGAGCAGGACATGCCGGTGGAGGCTCTCCCTGAGCAGTGGAACCAACGGATGCACAACCTGCTGGGCATCCAGCCGGACAGCGATGCCCAGGGCTGCCTCCAGGACATTCATTGGGCGGAGGGCCTATTTGGCTATTTCCCCAGCTACGCCCTCGGCCATCTGATCAGCGCCCAGCTGGCAGAAGCCATGGAGCAGGAGTGGGGTGATGGCGCCATCGAGGCGGCGATCGGCGCGGGCCAGGAGAGCCGCTTGCACGACTGGTTGGCCCAGCGGGTCTACCCCCTGGGCCGAAGTGTCGATGCCGAAGGGCTGGTGGAGCAGGTGAGTGGTGCCCCTCTGAGCGCAGCCCCGTTTCTCCGTTATCTGCGCCACAAGCTCGAGCCGTTTCAGGCCTGATGACCCCACTCCTTAGGATTCGCCCCGATTCCGTTTTGAAGCCGCGCCCATGGCGAACATCGACCACGCTCCCAGCCGCACGATGCTCAACCTGCTGCACGTGTTGCCGGCCTTTGCCGATGAAGCCGAGCTGCGTCTGAACGCCATCGTGGAGCTCAACTCCATGACGATCAACAAATACGAGCTGATCACGGAAACCGGCCACCTCAAGCTCGACCGCGTCGGCTATTCATCCCTGGCCTACCCGTTCGCCTACGGCTGCATTCCCCGCACCTGGGACGAGGACGGCGATCCCCTCGACATCGAAATCGTGGGCGTGACCGAACCCCTGGTGCCCGGCTCCCTGGTGGAGGCCCGCATCATCGGCATCATGACCTTCGACGATGGCGGTGAGGTGGACGACAAGGTGATCGCCGTGTTGGCCGATGACAAGCGCATGGACCACATCACCAGCTACACCCAGCTCGGTGCCCAGTGGGTGAAGGAAACCGAGTACTACTGGGAGCACTACAAGGATCTCAAGAAGCCCGGCACCTGCAAGGTGAACGGCTTCCTTGAACCCGCCGAGGCCGTGCCCATCATCAAAGAGTGCGAGCAGCGCTACCGCGACACCATCGATGCCAAGTTGGTGAACTGAGCCAGAGCTCGAAGCCGGCGTTTTCAGGCTGAGTTCGAAGTTTGCGCGCGAATTGCCGATGACTGCCTCCTTCAAACCCCTCTGGCTTGCGGCTGCCGCTCTCCTGGTGGCGCCGGTCTGGGCCCAGGACAGCCCTGTGCCCCCGTCGGTTCAACCGACAGCGTCCACCGCCACGGCTGTTCCTGGGCCTCAGTCAGCTCCCGCCCCCCAGGTCAGCACCCGTGAAATCGTGTTGTAGCTGAGCAAACGCACGATCAGCCTGCGTGAAAACGGCAAGGTGATCAGCAGTTGGCCCGTGGCGATCGGCGATCCCAGCACGCCCACCCCAGTGGGCCGGTTCACGGTCCAGAACAAGGTGGTCAATCCCAAGTACCAGAGCACCAAGAGCGGCAAGATCAACGCCACGGTGGGACCCAATGGTCCCCTGGGCGACCGCTGGCTGGGGTTCCAACAGAGCGGCCCGAACCAATACGGCATCCACGGCACTCCGTCTGCCTGGTCGTGGACGGTGACCTCCCGCGCCGCTGTGACCAACGGCTGCGTGCGGATGCTGCACGAGCATGTGCGCAAGCTGTTTGATCTGGTGGATGTGGGGACGCCGTTGATTGTGCAGCGCTGATCGGTTTAGCGCTGATCGGCCTAATGGAAAACATTCTGGAGATCGACAGCTCTCCGGCTAAACGTCGCATCAACACAAGTACCTTGTAAGGCCTCATCGAGGCCATGGGCCTCCCGCGGCCCCGTTCATGTCCCCGGCTTCCTCGTCCCACCAACCTGCCGATCCCCAGGCCAGCACCACGCTCAAGTGGGCCAGCGATGGGGAACTGTCGTCCCTCGATCTCGAGCGGATCCTGGAACGCTTGTGTGCCGTCGATCCGGCAGCCCAGCCGCTTACCGGCGCCCTTCAGGCCCAGTCCTGAGCTGACTGCAGGTGCCGTGCCAAGGCCCGGGCCATGCCATCGCGACTGGCCAGACCCCGCAGCGCTTCGACGGGGAGGCCAGGGTTGGGCAAGCCATGGGGGAGGGCCGCCGCCACGGCCGCCGGCACATCGAACACCGGCACTTGGCGTAGGCCATTGGGGGTGAGCTGGTCCTCAAGCTGGGCCATTTGGGCCGATAGGGGCAGCCACACCAGATCCCCGCGGCGGCAGTCCATCAGGCTGGGCATCAAGGCTGCGCCATTTGGGCTGCGCGAGGGTTCGGCACTGAGGGCCCGTTGCAGATCCGCCAGGGTCACCAGTCCCACCACCCAGGCCCCGTCGGCCACCACCAGGCAATGGCCGTGGGCCTCTACCAGCTGACGCAGGGCCAGGTGGGCCGGCAGCTCGGCCGGCAGCACCAACGGGGCTTCCGGCTCAAAGGCTTCCCCCACCGGCAACGCCGCCAGCTGGCGACGGCGGTGCTCCTCCAGGGGATCGGGGCCCAGCAGCCCAGGATCCGCTAGCCCCTGCCAGCGCTCCACCAGGGCGGCGCTGAGGCCGGCCGCCGCCATCAATGGCAGCACGATGCGGATGTCGCGGGTGAGCTCAAACAGCAGCAGCAGCGCCGTCAGTGGTGCCCGGGCGCTGCCCGCCAGCACGGCAGCCATGCCCACCATCGCGTAAGCCGGCGGTTCGGCCACCGGCAGATGCAGGCCGCTGGCGCCGAGCAGCTGGCCGTAGCAGTTGCCCAGCACAGCCCCGAGAAACAGCGAGGGTGCAAATCCCCCTCCCACGAAGCCGGTGGCGTTGCTGATGCCGGTGGCCAGCAGTTTCACGCCCAGCAACACCAGCAGGGTCAACAGCGGCACCCCGCCGTCACTGCCGAGCAGGGCTTCGATCGTGTCGTAGCCCACCCCCAGCACCTGGGGAAACACCAGGGCCATCAGGCCCACACAGGCTCCGCCCAGGGCAGTGGGCAGGCCAGGTGGCAACTGGGCTAGCCAGCCCTGAAGCCGTTCACTGCGGCCGGCGGCCAGCAGGCTGATCAGGGCCCAGGACATCAAGCTGGCCACCAATCCCAGCCCGAGATAGAGGGGCAACTCCAGTGGCGAGCGCACCTCGTAGGCCGGCAGCCGCAGGATTGGTGTGTCGCCGAGCAGCAGCTGGGTGACGAGCGAGGACGCCACCGCCGCCACCAGCACGGCCCGCAGGCTGGGTCGGCCCTGGACGGCGCTGAAGCTTCCCTCGAAGGCAAAGAACACCCCCGCGATCGGGGCCTTAAAGCCTGCCGCTAGGCCGGCGGCCACCCCGGCCGCCACCAGAGCTTTCTGGCTCTGGGGGGAGAGCCCGCCGCGCAAGGCCACCCAAAGGCCAAGGTTGCCGCCGCTCTCCACGCTGGGGCCCTCGGGGCCGAGGGAGGCGCCGCTGCCAAGGCTCAGGGATGCGCCCAGCAGGCGCTGAAGCGGCAGCCTGGGCTGGGCCGGCATCGCCCCATCCGCCATGGCCATCAGGCTGGGTAGTCCCGGACCGAGGTCGCCGCCGTAGCGGCGCAGCAGACCCACGGCCAGCCCCCCCAACGTGGGCACCACCACCACCGGCCAGAGGCTGATCCAGTCGGGGAGCGACGAGACGGGTAGGGGCAGCGGCTCGGGCGCTGCCGGCGGTGGCGGCAGAAAGCCCAGACCCCCCAGACCCACCTGCAGCAGGGCCCGCAGGGGGGTGCCCGTATCGGGGGGCAGGGCGGGCAGTTCGGGCGGGAGCTCGGGCGGCTGGCTGCGGCCGACGGTCAGCAGGCCCTCGACGAACGGGCCAAACAGCCCGTTGTTGATGAAGCCGAGCAATTCATGGAAGCCCACCACGGCCAGCCCGGTGAGCACGCCCACCAGAGCTGCCCAGGCGAGCAGATTCCACTGGTACGGGAGGGCGCGGGCCTCGGCTTCTGCCGGGGCCTGGTTCTCAGCGGGTTCGGATGTGGTTTCAGGCTTCAGGCCGGACCGTTGCAAAGATCTCCTCCAGGATTTCTCCTGCTCCCTGGGCTTTGAGGGTGTGGGCCAGGGCAATGCCGATGGCCTCGGGATCCGCCTGGGGGCCGCGGGCCTCATCGCGGATCAGGCGCTGGCCATCGAGGCTGGCCACCATGCCGGTGAGGATCAGCTCGCCGGTGTTGTCGGGGCCGGCAAAGCGGGTGTTGACGCCGATCGGCACCTGGCAGCCGCCTTCCAACTCCCGCAGGAAGGCTCGCTCCGCCAGGCAGCGGCGGGCGGTGGGGGGGTGTTCCAGCACCTTGATCTGCTCCAGCACGGTGCTGTCGCCCTCGCGGCACTCGATGCCCAGGGCCCCTTGGCCCACAGCGTGCAGGGAGATGGAGGGATCGATCAGCTCGTGGATGCGGTCGCCCAGCCCCAGCCGCCCCAGGCCGGCCGCCGCAAGGATCAGACAGTCGAATTCACCGGAATCGAGCTTCTCCAGGCGGGTGATCACATTGCCGCGCACGTCCTTGAAGGTGAGGTGCGGATAGTGGTGGCGAAGCTGGGCCAGGCGGCGCAGGGAGCTGGTGCCCACCACGGCACCGGCGGGCAGGGTGGCGAGTGTTTTGTCGTCGTGCTTGGCGTGCACCACCAGGGCATCGGCGGGATCTTCCCGCTCGGTGATGCAGCCCAGCATCAGGCCTTCAGGGAGGTTGGTGGGCAGGTCCTTGAGGCTGTGGACGGCGATGTCGGCCTGGTCGACCAGCATCTGGGCCTCGAGCTCCTTGGTGAACAGTCCCTTGTCGCCGATTTTGGCCAGGGCCACATCGAGGATCTTGTCGCCCTGGGTGGCCATCGCCTCGATGCTGATCTCCAGGCCGCTGTGGGCCTTGGTTAGCTCATCGCGCACCCAATGGGTCTGCACCATGGCCAGTTGGCTGCGGCGGGAGGCGATGCGCAGGGGATTGGCCATCGGTGCCAGATAACAGCCGCCCAGCCTAAGGAGTGGAGCTCTCTCGCAACGCCTGCGCTGTCACAAAAGCGCGGGATCGCTCAGGCGGCAAACAGATCGAGGGGGAAGGGCCCCCAGGTGTCTTCGGCGTCGGGATTGACATTGCTGTGGCCAGTGATGAGAAGCCCTTCCCCCAGCCCCGTTTCACGACGCACCAGAAAGCGGCCCGTGTTCTGGTTGGCCTTGAGAAACACCGGCCCCTCGATGGCCTCCAGGGCTTCGCAGGCCGGATCCAGCTCCAGGGGGCTCCAGCCCAGGGCCGTCTCCAGCTGGCGCAGGCAGGCCAGCGCCCTGGCCGCTGTGGGAGCCATCACCCCCACCGTGAACCAGTCACAGGCGGCAAGACAGGGCTGCAGTTCCGTCAACAGCGCAGCACGCTCAGGGGCCTGAAGCATCGGCGCGCTGCGCAGCTCCCGCAGGGCCGTCAGGCCCTCACTCACTTGATGTACTCCTTGAGCACGCCGTTGCGGTTGGGGTGGCGCAGCTTGCGCAGGGCCTTGGCCTCGATCTGACGAATCCGCTCGCGGGTGACATCAAAGATCTGGCCGATCTCCTCGAGGGTTTTCATGCGGCCGTCATCCAGGCCGTAGCGCAGGCGCAGCACGTCGCGCTCGCGGGGGCTGAGGGTGGCCAGCACGCCTTCGAGGTCTTCGCGCAGCAGGTTCTTGGCCACGTCCTGCTCGGGGTTCTCGATGTCGGCTTCGATGAAGTCGCCGAGGCGAGAATCCTCCTCCTTGCCGATCGGCGTTTCCAGGGAGATCGGCAGCTGGGCGCTCTTGGCGATGAAGCGCAGCTTCTCGATGGTCATCTCCATCGATTCGGCGATCTCCTCCTCGGTGGGCTTGCGGCCGAACTCCTGGGAAAGGGTCTTGGTGGTTTTCTTGATGCGCGAGATCGTCTCGTAGAGGTGCACCGGCAGGCGGATGGTGCGCGACTGGTCGGCGATAGCGCGGGTGATCGCCTGACGGATCCACCAGGTGGCGTAGGTGGAGAACTTGTAGCCCTTCTCGTGGTCGAACTTCTCAGCGGCGCGGATCAGACCGAGGCTGCCCTCCTGGATCAGGTCCTGGAAGCTCAGACCCCGGTTCATGTATTTCTTGGCGATCGACACCACCAGTCGCAGGTTCGACTGCACCATCTTTTCCTTGGCCCGGCGGCCCAGCATCAGCCGGCGGCGGAACTTGATCGGTGGCATCTCCACCAGAACCGCCCACTCCCGGTTGTCGGGCTGGCGGCCGTTGTCAGCCTCGAACTGAGCAGCAATCTCCTCGAGCTGCAGCAGATCAGCGATCTTGCGGGCCAGCTCGATCTCCTCGTCTGGGCGCAGCAGCCGGATCCGGCCGATCTCCTGCAGATAAACGCGGATCGAGTCTTCCGTGTAGACACCCTTCGGGCCCACCTTGATGCTGGCCAGGGCTTTGGCAGCCTTGTTGTCCTTTTCGGCTACCGCGGCGGCGAGGGCTGGGTCTGCCCCGTCGGCGGCGGGGGCT
The DNA here is from genome assembly GCF_002252665.1 of Synechococcus sp. 8F6. GTDB lineage: Bacteria > Cyanobacteriota > Cyanobacteriia > PCC-6307 > Cyanobiaceae > Cyanobium_A. The sequence continues at coordinate 86,898 of NZ_NQKZ01000005.1, read as the reverse complement.
GCATCCGCAACGACAACCTTGGTTTTGGCAGGGGCCTTGGTGCCTGCAGCCTTGGCTTTGGCTGGGCTGGATTTAGCGGTTGTGGTTTTTGGGGCGGCAGACTTGCTGGAGGCGGCCTTGGGCTTGGCAGCAGCCTTCTTCGCTTTGGGCTTCACAGCCGCCTCTTCACCGGCCGCCGTGGCCACGATCAGGATTTCCGGGGTTGCTTTCAGCTCGGCAGCGGCGGCGGGGCTCATGGGATACGGAAACGAAGAGAGACAGAGCGTTGGGGGGGAAGCGGGTTTCCAGGGATTGCCCGGCGGCATTCAGCACGACTGCACAGTCGAACGGGGTTGGAAACGGCGATGGTCGGTCGGGTGGCTGGACTTCGAGAGGCCTCAAGGGTTTGAGGAGAGTCGACAGTGATGCTGAACAGCGGGGTCTACGGGACACCTCACGACAGAAAACGACCTGATGGAGCAAAAAGGTCGGCGGCGGAAGCCTGATTGGATGGCCGAAGCCAGGAAATTGGCTGGAGCCAAAAAATTGGCTGGAGCCAAAAAATTGGCTGGAGCCAAGCAGTGCTGTCAGGGGTGGTCGCAGACCGGGAGGCCGAATGGTGGGAGGCTGGCTCCCGGGGTCTCTCTTCAGGTCTTCCCGCTGGACGGAACTCTGCTCGGTTCCGACGGCAGCCATTGGACTGCCCAACAGACACATTCTATGAATGGGCTGTGACCTTTGCAAGCTCGACGCCCCCGTGGCTGCAGATCTGGCTTGAGGCCGGCCGCGAAGGCCAGGTCTTTACCTATGCCAACAGCGCTGAGACCCCTGCTGGCATCGGTGATCTGGTGCGGGTGCGTCTGCAGGGCCGCCTGCACACCGGGCTTGTGGTGGAAGCGCTCGATCAGCTGCCGGCCAGTCTGAGCGGCAAGACGATCCAACCGATTCTGGCGATCTGGCAGCGGGCCGCCGTCGATCCCCAATGGCAAGGGTTGATTGAGAGCGTGGCCGAGTCGTGCCACACCAGCCTGTTCAAAACCCTCAAAAGCGCCCTGCCCCCCGGTTGGCTCGGCCAGCGCAGCCAGGGGCCAAGTCGCACCAGCCGTCCAATCTGGTTGGTGGAACGCTCTGCCGCGCCGCTCCCCAGCCAGCCCCTTACCCCCCGGCAGCAGCAGCTGTTGGAGCACCTGGAGGGTCAAGCCGCTGCGGTGCCCCTGCGCCAGCTCTGCGGCGAGGCGGGCTTCAGCCGGGCTGTGCTGAAGGGCCTGGAATCTCGGGGGTTGGTGGTGCGGCGCTCGGAGTCGGAGCCGGGCAGCAGTTCTGCGGGCCTGCCGGCTGCCGCCTGGCCTGCTCTCACCGAAGCCCAGGCCGCTGCGGTGCACGCCCTGGCCGGGGCGGATCCGGGCGCTGAATTTCTGCTCTGGGGCGTCACCGGCGCCGGCAAAACCGAGGTGTATCTGCAGGCGGCTGCCCGGGTGCTCGCCGCGGGGGAGGGCTGCTTGCTGCTCACGCCGGAGATCGGCCTGATTCCCCAGCTGCTCGACCGTGCCCGTGAGCGCTTTGGCTCCCGGGTGGTGGAGTTTCACAGCGGCCTCGCCGATGGCGCCCGGGTTGCCACCTGGCGCCGCTGCCTCGAAGACGAGCCGGTGGTGGTGGTGGGCACCCGCTCGGCGATCTTTTTGCCGATGCCACGCCTGGGCTTGATCGTGCTGGATGAGGAGCACGACAGCTCCTACAAGCAGGACAGCCCGATGCCCTGCTATCACGCTCGGGATGTGGCTCGGCAGCGGGCCCGGCGCAGCGGAGCCCGGCTGGTGCTTGGCAGTGCCACCCCATCGCTGGAGAGCTGGCTGGCGTGCCAGGGGCCCCAGGCCTCCACCCGCCTGCTGCGGCTACCGGAGCGGATCGGAGCCCGGCCGCTGCCTGCTGTGCGGGTGATCGACATGCGCCATGAGTTGGCTGAGGGCCACCGCCGCCTGCTCAGTCGGGCCCTGATGGGGCGGCTTGAGCAGCTGCAGGAGAAGGGAGAGCAGGCCGTGGTGCTGGTGCCCCGCCGCGGCTACCGGGCCTTCCTGAGCTGCCGCAGCTGCGGCGAGGCGGTGCTGTGCCCCCATTGCGATGTGGCCCTCACGGTGCACCGCTCCAAGGGTGGCCAGGAATGGTTGCGCTGCCACTGGTGCGATCACCGCGCCGAGCTGGGAGACCGCTGCGGCCACTGTGGCTCCACCGCCTTCAAGCCCTTCGGGGCCGGCACCCAGCGGGTGATGGAGCAGCTGGCCGCCGAGCTGGAGGGTCTGCGGTTGCTGCGCTTCGACCGCGACACAACCCGGGGCCGAGATGGTCACCGCCGCCTGCTCGACCGTTTTGCCCAAGGTGAGGCCGACGTGCTCGTGGGCACCCAGATGCTGGCCAAGGGAATGGACCTGCCCCGGGTCACCCTCGCTGCGGTTCTCGCGGCGGATGGGCTGCTGCATCGCCCTGATCTGCGCTCCTCGGAGCAGTGCCTGCAGCTGCTGTTGCAGCTAGCGGGCCGGGCCGGGCGCGGTGAGAAGCCGGGGGAGGTGCTGGTGCAGACCTACAGCCCGGATCACCCCGTGATCCGCCATCTCGTGGATGGTCGCTACGGGCAATTTCTGCTGGAGGAGAGCCAGTTGCGTCGCCAGGCCAGCCTGGTGCCCTTTAGCCGGGCCTGTCTGCTGCGCCTAAGTGGCCCCACGGCCAGCGGCACCGCCACGGCGGCAGCGGCTCTGGCGGAGCGGATTCGCGGCGACCTCGAAGCGGCCGGTTGGCTGCTGATCGGTCCCGCCCCGGCCCCGGTGGCCCGGGTGGCGGGCAAGAGCCGCTGGCAGCTGCTGTTGCACGGACCCGCCGGCCAGCCGTTGCCCCTGCCCAGCGAGGCCGTGTTGCGCCAGGGGCTGCCGGCGGGGGTTGGGCTGGCGATCGACCCCGATCCCCTCACCCTGTAAGGGGTGGCTTAGGCCGGTAGCTCGGGCAGGCCGAAGCCCAGCAGCCGGCGCAGGCGCTCCAGTGCCAGCACCAGGGCCAGGCCCGCTGCGATCAGAAGGCCGCCCAGCCCCAATCCGCTCCAGCGCCAGCAGGTCAGCTGCAGGGTGTTGCGAGCCCCGAAGCGCAGCGGCCAGCGCAGGGTCTGCCGGCCTGGAAGAGCCTGGGCCGGCTCCGGGCCAGCGCGCTGCACGGCCCTGCTGCCGGCGGGGCTCAGCTCAACGGCGGCGCTGAAGCCCGGCAGGGGTTGCACCTCCCGCAGGTCTACGGCCAGCTCGAGGGTCTGGTGCACGCCCACCAGCCAGTTGCGCTCCTGCAGCGCGAGCTCCGGAGCCGGCAGGGTCACCCCGGCGAGCTGGGCCGCATCGCTGAGGTTGCGGGCCAGCAGCTCCAGGGCCCGGGGTGCCGCCAGCACCTGGCTCTGCAGCCGTTGTTGCCAATCCCCAGGGCCCGGTGACGCCGCGCCGGTGGGGGCAGGCCGAAAGCCCTGGCTCTGCAGGAGCTGGCTGAACTGGCGCCCCCAGGGGGGCGGCTGCGCGCCATCGCTGATCAGTGCATGGGTGATCTGCAGCCGGCCCGGTCCCTTGAAGTTGAGCTCGGTGCGCACCTCCATGCAGCCGCCGAGCAGCACCGTGAGCAACAGCAACACCACCGCCAGCAGGGCAAAGCCCACCGGGGCCCGGGTGGGCCCAACGGGCGGTGGCGGTGGCGGCGGCGGTTTGTTGGCGCGGCGGCTGCGGGCCAGTTGCTGCATCTGGCTGCCCATCGCTTGGGCTGAGCCCAGATCAGGCAAGGTGATCGACCAGTCGCGGGGCCGCTCCAGGGCGGGGGCTTCCAGCACGGTGAGCAGGTCCTGGGCCTGGGCCCGCAGGGTGGCATCCCGGCAGCGCTTGATCAGGCGGCAGCACACCATGGCGCGAGTGTTGTCACCCTGGCCCATCCAGGCCGTGGCCAGCAGCAGCTGGATCTCGGCCCCTGCCTGGGTGGTGGAGGGGTGTTCGCGGGTCAGGGGCTCGAGCAGCCGCACCACCCGCCCGTAGTCACCCCGCTCCAAGGCCGCGCGAGCTGCGGCCAGCTGTTCCTCCAGGGACGCATCCAGGGGCGCATCAGCCATGGCAAGCGCGTTGGCTGCCCACCACCATCGTGCCGATGCCCGCGTCGGTGAACACCTCGAGCAGCAGGGCGTGGGGCACACGGCCATCAACGATGTGGGCCGCTGCCACCCCCTGGGCTAGGGCGCGGATGCAGCACTCGGTTTTCGGGGTCATGCCGCCCTCCACCACGCCGTCGTGGATCAGCTGCCGGGCTTGCGAGAGGCTGAGCTGGCGGATCAGGGAGCCGGGGTCGTGGCGATCCTGCAGGATCCCCGCCGTGTCGGTCAGCAGGATCAGCTTCTCGGCCTGCAGTGCGGCGGCCAGTTCGCCGGCCACCGTGTCGGCGTTGATGTTGTGGGCCTGCCCCTCCCCGTCGGCCGCCACGCTGGAGATCACGGGGATGTAACCCGCATCGAGCAGAGGAAACAGCACGGAGGGGTCCACCGCCGCCACCTCCCCCACCAGGCCATTGGCCCCGTCGGCGTAGGTGCGGGCCCGCACCAGGGAGCCATCGCTGCCGCACAGACCCACGGCCCGCCCGCCCACGCGGTTGAGCCCGTTGACAATGTGTTTATTGACCCGGCCCACCAGCACCATCTCCACCACGTCCATGGTTTCCGGGGTGGTCACCCGTAGGCCGTTGCGGAAGGCCGGTTCGATGTTGAGGCGGGTGAGCCAGTCGTTGATCTCCGGCCCGCCGCCGTGCACCACCACCGGTTGCACGCCGACGGAGGCCAGCAGCACCAGGTCGCGGTAAACGGCATCGCGCAGCTCGTCGCGCACCATGGCTGCACCGCCGTACTTGACCACCACCCGGCGGCCAGCAAAGCGCTGGATGTAGGGAAGGGCCTCACTGAGGACCGACACCCGCAGGGTGTCCTGGCTGCTGATCAAGGGTTCGGAGCTCAAGGCGGGGCGCAGAAACGACGGTGAAAAGGGAACAAGCGGGTCTTAGCTCGCTGCAGCCGCGGGCACCAGGGCGAGGCTGAAGCTGTCGCGGCGCTCCGGTTGAATGTCGGCCTGGAGGCCTGGCCCGAAGAAGCGGCCGAGGCGGTCGGCGCGGGCCTGCCAGCGCTCCAGGGGCACCCCCTCACAACGAAACCGCAGTCTGAGTCCGTAGCGGCCGTCACAATCCAGCTCTTCGACGCTGATCAACTGGGGCGGGGCGTCCTCATCCCAGAGCTTCAGCACCTCCAGCGAGCTCTCCAGATGGGCTTTCTGGCCGTAGCGCCAGCGGTCTACGTCGGCGAGCAGCTTGCGCAGCGGTTCGCTCTCTGGGAGCTCCCGCAGTGCCTTGTACTGGGCGGCGGGGGTGAGGCGCTGGGGGGGCGGCAGCTCTGAAGATTTCAGGGCCAGACCGCCCAGCAGGATTGGAATCCCGTAGAAAATCGTCGGCAGGCTGAGGTTGGGGATGTCGGTGGCGTAGGCGATCGAGCCGATCACCGTGAGCACCGCTCCCGCAATTGTGACCAGGCTTCCGGGGGAAAGGAGTGCTTGCATACAGCCATCTTCCTGTATGCCCATGGCCCCCGAAGCCTCCAGCACGGCCACTGAGCCCAGCACAGCTGCTTTGATCGACGCCCTCAAGGCCGATCGGCTCTGGCTGTTGCGTCAGATCGATGCCGGCCGTTGGCCCCAATGGCGGCTCGACCTCGCTGCCCTGGAGCGCGAACTCGGTCAGCTGCTCGACCAGGCCAGTGAGCGGGTGGGCGAGTGAGCAGGTAGGCCGGTAGGGCTCAATTCAGAAGGGAATGTCGTCGTCGTCGGGCAGATCGGGCACCAGCGGCGAGGTGTTCCAGGTGGGGGGCTGGGCAGCCGGCTGGGCTGCGCTGGGGGGCGCCGTGCTGGGAGAGGCGCCGCCTGGAGCTGGTGCCATCCCGGAGCCGGTGGCGCGGCGCACCGGCGGCGCAGTGGCACTGGCGGCGGGGGCCGTAGTCGCGGGGGAGGGGGTGCCAGGAGTCATTCCGGAGGGTTCAGCACCCAGGGGGTGGAGGCGGGCCAGGGTGAATTCGGCGCGCTTTTCCTTGACCCCGTCCTGCCGTGTCACGGTGTTCATGCGAAGGCGGCCTTCGAGCATCAGCCGCTGGCCCACGTGCACGCTGTTTTGCAGCTCCTGGGCCAGATTGCCCCAGCCCACCACCTTCAACTGGCCCGGAGGATCATCGGGACGCAGACCGTCAATTTGGACGGCCATTTCCGCCACCGGCGTCTGGTTGTCCTGGGTGTAGCGCACCTGGGGCGCTTCCAGCACCTCGACCTCGAGCAGACAGTGATTCACTCCCCGGAAACCATTGGGCGACGCCCATCCTGATGCACCGACCCGAGATGCACCAGGATCGCAGCTACCAGGACTGCCGGCGCCTGTGGTTGGTGGCTGGCACCGGCGAGGGCCCCGAGCTGGCCGAGAGGCTGCTGGCCCTCGGCTGGCAGCTGACGGTGAGTGTGGTCAGCGCGCCTGCGGCCCTGGCCTACCGGCCCCACCCGGAGCTGACCCTCAGGGTCGGCGCTCTCGGTGGAGAAGCGGCTGTGGAGGCCGAACTGACGGCCGCCGCATCCAGCGGCCGCCCCTACGCGCTGGTGGTGGACGCCAGCCATCCGTTTGCCTGCCAGGTGAGCCGCCAGCTCATGGCGGGTTGCGCCCGTCAGAGGCAACGTCTGCTGCGCTTGCAGCGCCCCACTCTTGAGGGCCCGGCCACCTTGCTTCCAGCGCTGGAGACTCTGCGGGCTGTGCCGCTGGCGGGTCAGCGCCTGCTGCTGGCCATCGGCGCCCGGCAGTTGGCGGCAGCCGTCTCCCTCAGCCCCGGTGCCCTTCACCATGCCCGCCTGCTGCCCAGCGTCAGCTCCCTGCAACAGGCCATGGCAGCGGGCCTGACAGCTGAGCGGGTTGCCTGCCTCAGGCCCGGGGCGGCGCTGGCCGTGGAGCGGGCCCTGGTGCGTCGCTGGCGCATCAACACGGTGTTGGCGCGCCAGTCTGGCGGCTCCACCGAGGAGCTCTGGCGCAGGATTTGCTGCAGCGAGGGTCTGAACCTGCTGCTGCTGTGCCGCCCCCAGGAGCCGGCCGGGCTGGAGAGCCTCGATGCAGCGGCGCTGCTGGCGACACTGGCTGGCTGGACGCCCCCCCGCCCATGACGGACGCCAACACCAACCAGCCCTTGCAGCTGGTGCTCACCACCGAGGCCAGCCCAGAGCGCGCCCGGGCCTTGGCAGCGGAGCTTCTGGAGCGGCGCCTTGTGGCCTGCGCCAGCCTGTTGCCAGTGCAGTCGCACTACCGCTGGCAGGGGCAGATCACCTCCAGCGAGGAAGTGCAACTGCTGCTCAAGACCAGCCCCGAGCGGCTGGAAGCCCTGCGTGAGGCGTTGCTGGCGCTGCACAGCTACGACACCCCGGAGTGGATCCACTGGAGCGCCGTCAGCGCCGGTGCCTATGGCCAGTGGCTGGTGGAGAGCCTCAGCCCAGATGCTGGGCCACCAGGTCCTTGAGGGATCCCTGGGGCCGGGGGCCGAGCTGGGTCACCACCTGACCAGCGCAGAGTGAGCCGAGGCGACCGCAGGCCTCCAGGTCCTGGCCCTGGGTGTAACCATGCAGGAAGCCGGCCGCATACAGATCGCCGGCGCCGGTGGTGTCCACCAGGGGGCCGAGCCGGAAGGGCACGATGGCGTGGCTGCCCTGGCCATTGAGGATCACCGAGCCCAGTTCGCTGCGGGTCAGGGCCGCCACCTTGCAGCGCCCCCGAACCTGGTCGGCGGCCTCTTCAAAGCTGTTGGCTTTGTAGAGGGCCGTGATCTCCATCTCGTTGGCAAACAGGATGTCGACGTGGCCATCCACCAGCTCTTGGAAGCTGTCGCGGTGGCGCTCGACGCAGAAGGCATCGGAGAGGCTCAGGGCCACCTCACCGCCATGGGCGCGGGCCACTTCGGCCGCGGCGATGAAGGCCGCTTTGGCCTCGTCGCTGTCCCACAGGTAGCCCTCGAGGTACAGCACCTTGGCCTGGGCCACCAGGTCCAGATTCAGATCGGCAGGATCGAGGCCCACCGACGCCCCTAGGTAGGTGCACATGGTGCGCTGGGCATCCGGGGTAACCAGGATCAGGCAGCGGGCCGTGGACGGCCCCGTGGTGGCGGCCGGCGTGTCGAACCGGGCGCCGACCGAACGGATGTCGTGGGCAAAGATGCCCCCCAGCTGGTCGTCGCGCACCCGGCCGATGAAGCCGGCCCGCCCGCCCAGCTGAGCCACCCCGGCGAGGGTGTTGGCGGCTGAGCCCCCGGAGGTTTCCAGGCCTGGCCCCACGCTGGCGTAGAGCGTTTCGGCCTGGTGCTCATCCACCAGGGTCATGGTGCCCTTGGTGAGCTCGAAGTTGTCGAGCAGGTCGTCGTCGGCCTGCACCAGCACGTCCACGATGGCGTTGCCGATGCCGACAACGTCGAAATGTTTGGTCATCAGACGCTCAGCAGGGCTCGCTTGGGACCGTGGATGGGGTCTTCCACCACGATGGTCTGGTCGCGGTTGGCGCCCAGGGAGACGATCGCAATCGGCACTTCCATCAGGTCGGCCAAAAAGCGCAGATAGCTCATCGCCGTGGCCGGCAGTTCTTCGAGGCTGCGGCAGTTGGCGGTGGAGGTCTGCCAACCCGGCAGAGTTTCAAAGATCGGCTGGCAGCGGGCGAAGTCTTCCGAGCTGCTTGGGAAGTACTCAATGCGCTCGCCGTTGAGCTCGTAGGCGACGCACACCTGAATCTCATCGAGCTCATCGAGCACGTCGAGTTTGGTGATGGCCAAACAATCGAGACCGTTCACCTCCACGGCGTAGCGGCCAATCACGCCGTCAAACCAGCCACAGCGCCGGCGTCGACCGGTGGTGGTCCCGAATTCGCCGCCGCGGTCGCAGAGGTGATCGTTGAGGCTGCCTTCGAGCTCGGTGGGGAAGGGACCCTCACCCACCCGGGTGGTGTAGGCCTTGGCCACGCCAATCACCCGGTCGATCAGGGTGGGACCCACGCCGGCACCGATGCAGGCGCCGCCACTCACCGGGTTGGACGAGGTGACGTAGGGATAGGTGCCATGGTCGAGATCGAGCAGGGTTCCCTGGGCACCCTCGAACAGGATGTTCTTGCGGGCCCGGGCGGCTTGGTGAATGGTGCGCGTGCAGTCGACGACGTGGGGTGCCAGGCGCTGGCCGTAGGCCACGTATTCGGCCACCACCTCCTCAAACACAAGCGGTTCGAGCCCGTAGAGCTTCACCAGAATCTCGTTCTTCTCGGCCAGCGGCCCGGCCAGCCGGTCGCGCAGGCGGCCTTCGTCAAGGATGTCGAGGATGCGGATGCCATTGCGCTCCGACTTGTCGGCGTAGGTGGGGCCGATGCCCCGGCCGGTGGTGCCGATCCGACGGTCGCCGCGGCGCTGCTCCATCGCCTGGTCCAGCAGGCGGTGGTAAGGCATGGTCACGTGGGCCGTGGAGGCCAGCTGCAGGCCCTCCACGCCAATGCCGTTCTCGGCCAGCATGTCCAGCTCGCCGAGCATCACCTTCGGGTCCACCACTGTGCCGGAACCGATCAGGCAGACGGTGTCGGGATAGAGGATGCCGGAGGGGATCAGGTGCAGCTTGAGCACCTTGTCGTCCACGACGATGGTGTGGCCGGCGTTGACCCCGCCCTGATAGCGCACCACAACGTCGGCGGAGCGGCTGAGAAGATCTGTGATCTTGCCCTTCCCCTCGTCGCCCCACTGTGCACCGATGACGACAACGTTGGCCAAGGACGCAGCGGCCCGCAGCCGCTTCTGAGCACAATGCGAGAGCCTCTCAGATCGCGGTGCCGTTCGTCAAAGTCGGAACGGCACGGCTCGCTGTCCAGGCGCCGAGAACCAAGTGCTCAAGCCCCCCGGACGACGTTGGTTTCGGCCTTTTTCAGCTCTTTGCTGATGCGCACCCTGAGGGCTTCAGGCACCGGCCGATTCGGGTAGTTGGTGTAGTGGCCGGCCAGGGAGTTGAGGGCGGTCTGCATGGTGGTGAAGGAGCCGAGGCCGTTCACCGCGCTGCGGGGGCGGTAGCGGGCCATGTAGCCGTTAATCAGGCTGCGGGCTTCGGTCTCAGCTTCAGCGCGGCCGGGATCATCAGCCCCCAGGTTGAGGGTGGCCAGGAGGCTGTCAGCAACCGCCACGGTGTCGTCGACGTAGTTGCCCGTGAGCCCGCCACTGGAGGAGCTGCAGGCCGTCAGGGTCAGGCTCAGGCAGAGCACCAAGGCGATCGCCAGCCGCGAGATCAGCAGCCTCAGCCGCTGGCTGAAGGGGGCGAGCACAGCGGCCATGGGTGGGATGCAAGTGATTTGATCCTAGAAGCCGCCTCAGAGGAGCCCCTGGCGCTGGCTCTCCAGGCTGGGCAGCAGGGCCGCGAGCAGCTCGCTGGCGGGGAGCTCCCGCTTGTCGCCACTGGTGCGTTCCACCAGTTCCACCAGGCCGGTTGCGGCGCCGCGGCCTACCACCACCCGCCAGGGGATGCCGATCAGGTCGGCATCCTTGAACTTCACCCCGGCCCGCTCGCCGCGGTCATCCAGCAGCACGTCCACGTCGGCCTGCTGCAGCTGGCTGTAGAGATGTTCGCCGAGGTTGGATTGCTCAGGGTCGGCCCCGTTCGCCACCACCACGATCACCTCAAACGGAGCGATCGATACGGGCCAGCAGATGCCGTTGCCGTCGTGGTGCTGCTCCACCGCCGCCTGGGCCAGCCGCGAGACCCCGATGCCGTAACAGCCCATCCACAGGGCTTCCTCAACGCCAGCTTCGTTGGTGAAGCGGGCGTCGAGGGCTTCCGAGTATTTGCGGCCGAGCTGGAAGATGTGGCCCACTTCAATGCCACGGCTGGCCTCCAGCTGCTGGCTGGGATCGTGCTGGCAGCGATCTCCAGGTTGGGCGGCCCGCAGATCCACGCTCTCGGGAGCGGGGCATAGCGATCCCCAGGCAGCCCCCACCAGGTGGCTGTCCATCGTGTTGGCCCCACACACAAAGGCCTCGAGCGCGGTGGCGGTGGGGTCGGCGAGCCGCAGGAAGCGCGGCGACCAGCTGCGGGCGGCGGCCAGGGCGCCATCGCTCAGCTGGGGTCCCATGAAGCCGAAGGGGATGGGCTCCAGGCCTTCCTTGGCGGCTGCTTCGGCGCTGAGGGGGCTGATGTCCAGCAAGGCGCCGTGCTCGGCGGAGCCTCGGGCGGTCACCGCATTGGCCAGCTTGACCTCGTTGAGCTGTTGATCCCCCCGCAGGCTCACCAATAGGGGCTGTTGGTGGCCATCTTCGAAGCGGGCCAACAGCAGCAGCACCTTCACCGTCTGGGTGGGATCGAAGCCATGGGCGGAGCAGAGGTCTTCGATGCTGCTCTGCCCAGGGGTGGCGAGGGGTTCACCCTGCCCACCGGCGCGCACGCCGCCCAGCAGGGCCACGGCTTCAGGTGCCAACGACACGGCCCGTTCCTGGTTGGCGGCGTAGCGGCCGTCGCCGCTGGCCAGGATCAAGTCCTCGCCTGCCTCGGCGGTAACCATGAACTCCTGGCTTGCGGATCCGCCGATGGCACCGCTATCGGCTTCCACGGCCACGGCTCGGAGGCCGCAGCGGGCAAAGATGCGGCGGTAGGCCTGGTCCATCTCCGCGTAGGTCTGCCGCAGGGAGTCTTCATCGGCATGAAAGGAATAGGCATCCTTCATGATGAATTCCCGTCCGCGCATTAGCCCGAAACGTGGACGGATCTCATCGCGGAATTTGCTTTGAATCTGATAGAGATTCACGGGCAACTGCCGGTAGGAGCGCAGCAGGTCGCCGGCCAGTGCCGTGATCACCTCTTCATGGGTGGGTCCCAATCCGAGCTCTCGGCCCTGGCGATCCTCCAGGTGAAACATGATGCCCTCGCCAGCGGTGTAGCCGGCCCAGCGGCCACTGCGCTGCCATAGCTCTGCTGGCTGCAGCTGGGGCAGCAGAGTTTCGAGGGCACCGGCCCGATCCATCTCCTGGCGCACAACCCGGGACACCTTCTGGAGCACCCGCCACATCAGCGGCAGGTAGGCGTAAATCCCAGAGGCCACCCGGCGGATGTACCCCGCACGCAGCAACAGCTTGTGGGAAGGGATCTCGGCCTCGGCCGGATCATCGCGAAGCGTCACCAGCATTAGGCGGGAGACGCGCATGGCCGCAGATTTCAGAGGATCGCGGAACCTATCACCGACCCAAGCCCAGGGACGCAGTCGTCAGGGTGACCATCGCTGCAGCGGAGCCTCGCAACCGCTGCTAAGGTCTACGCCCAATCCCAGTTGTCCTAGGTCCGTCTCATGTCTCTCCACCCCGGTGCCGCACATGCAATGGGGTTGGGTGCAGCGGGATTAGGTCAGAAGGTGGCACTACCGCAGGAGGAAGCCGCTTCGGTCGGATCTGCGGAGGTGGGGTCAAAAGATTGCGAAGGTTTGATCGGTATTGACGAGGTTCAGAAGGCCCTCAACCGATCCCGCGCCTCGGTCTACCGCTACACCAACACCGATCCGCGCAATCTCAACCCTCCGTTCAATCCGCGTAAACTCAATCCGGAATACCGCAGCGATCAGAAGGATCCGCTGATGTTCCACCCCAACGAGGTGGCTCGCTTCGCCCGCGACGTCCTGCGGATCAAGGAGGTCACGGTGGAGGTTCTCAACTCCCCCTCCACAGCCACCCAGCAGTTGCTCGGTGCCATCCTCGAGGAGTTGCGTGTCATCCGCACCCGTCTCGATCACCTCGACGGTCGCCCAGCCGACCTCAGTGCCCGTCGCGATCAGCACGATCAGGGTGCTCGCCCCGCCGCCTGAACAAGACCGCTCGCCTGGCGGAACTCGCCTGGCGGAAAAAGTGCCAGAATTGTTGAAGTCTCTTGTGTCGTTACTGGTGGATGAGGTGCCTGCACCTTCCACAGCCCCATGGATCGTGTTTCCCGAGATTCCCCTACGACCCTCAGGCCCATCACTAGGCCCGACTGCCCCACGCCGATCCAGTTGGCCAGTCAGGAGCCCTTGGGCGACGATGGGGATGACCCTTTCAGTCCGGGCCCCCAAGCCCTACCGCTGCTCCTGGGCAGCCTGATTGCCTTGGCCACAGCCGTCGTGCCACTGACCACGGTGGTGACCGGCAGATCGTTAACCCCCATCCCGCCGAGCTTCGATGGATCTGCGCCATCTGCCGGCCTCCCCGGCGCCTGGGCTGGTGAACCTGGTGGTGGAAATTCCCGCCGGCAGCCGCAATAAATACGAATACAACGAGCAGGCGGGGGTGATGGCCCTCGATCGGGTGTTGCACTCGTCGGTGCGCTACCCGTTTGATTACGGCTTCGTGCCCAATACCCTCGCCGAGGATGGTGCCCCCCTCGACGCGATGGTGATCATGGAGGAGCCCACCTTTGCGGGCTGCCTGATTTGCGCCCGACCGGTCGGCATCCTCGACATGGTCGACTCCGGTGCCCACGACGGCAAGTTGCTGTGTGTGCCGGAGGCCGGCTTCCGGCACAAGGAGATCCGCTCGATTCGTCAGATCGCGCCCAACCAGCTTGAGGAAGTGGCGGAGTTTTTCCGCACCTACAAAAACATGGAGGGTCGGGTCACCGAGATCACCGGTTGGCTGGATCTGGAGGCGGTGCCGGCCCTGCTGCAGAGCTGTATCGAGGCCGCCAAGGCCAGCTGACCCTGGCCTCAGGGACGGCGCTGCAGCAGGAAGCCCTCGTAGCTCAGAGCCTGGAAGATCCGGGCCGGGTCGCTGAAGCCGGCCGCGTTGACCAGGGCGTTGAGCCGGGCCTCACCGATGGGGTGGAGCCCCTGGGTGAGGGGCTCCAGGTCGCGCGGCTCCGCCTCCAAGCCGCTGGCCCGCTGAAAGCCCAACCAGGCCGCGTCCACCTGGTTTTGCAGAGGGGAGCGTTCCGGCGCCATCAGATCCACCAGCACCAGCTGGCCGCCCGGCTCCAGGCTGCGGGCCAGGGCCGTGAGGAAGGCCAGCTTGGTGCCGTCATCCGGCAACGACTGCAACACCAGCACCGATAGGGCCCCGGCGAAGCAGGCATCCGCCTGCAGCTCCTCCACCGTGGTTTGACGCCACTGGATGCCCTCACTCCCCAGGCGCTTCTGGGCCGCGGCGAGCATCTCTGCGGAGGGATCAATCGCGGTCAGCTGCCAGTCGGGGCGCTGGGCCCGGGCTTCCACCAGCTCAGCCCCCGTTCCGCAGCCTGCCACCAACACACCGGCACCGGTGCGGCTGGCCAGCGGTGAAGCCGCCAGCAGGGCCACCGCCAATCGGGCCAGGCTGGCGTATCCCGGGATCAGCTGCTGCACGATCAGGTCGTAGCCGAGGGGAGCTGACAAGGCTTGAAGACGTGGACTCTGATGCTAGGCATCGGGACGGGCGTGGCTTAAGTTGGGCGGCGCACTTTGCCCCAGCTCGACCGTGCCCACCATCCGTTTTGAACAGGAAGGCCAGCAGGTCGGTTGCATCGAGGGGGCCAACCTGCGCAAGGCCGCTCTTGATGCGGGCATCAACCCCTACAAGGGACTCAACAACGTCAACAATTGCGGTGGCCTCGGCCAGTGCGGCACCTGTGTCATGGAGGTGGTGGAGGGCATCCAAAACCTTTCCCCCCGCAGCGATGTGGAAGAGGTGTACCTGGCGGATCGCCCCGCCAACTTCCGCCTCAGCTGTCGCACCACCGTCAACGGCGACGTCACCGTGCGCACCCGGCCCACCAATGCCGTGGGCAAAGGGTCCAACAGCCTGGTTGGGGCGCTCAAGTCCTTGATTGGCAGGGGCTAGGCCGCTGAAGCTCTACAGCTACCCGCGTTGCAGCACCTGCCGTAAGGCCATCGCTTGGCTGGCCGCCCGACAGCTGCAGCCTGAGATCCTCGACATCACCGAGCAGCCCCCAAGCTCCGCGGAGCTGGAGCAGGCCTTGGCGCAACTGGGGCGCCAGCGCCTGTTCAACACCAGTGGCCAGAGTTACCGCGCCCTGGGAGCGGCTGCAGTGCAAGCCCTCGACGATCAGGCGGCCCTCGCGGCTCTGGCTGCTGATGGCAAGTTGATCAAGCGGCCCTTCCTGATGACCGACGCCGGCCGCATCCTCACTGGCTTCAAGCAGCCGGAGTGGGTGGCGCTTCTAGAGGCCCAGGCTCCGGGTTAGGTGCCTGCACGTCTTCGGGTTTGACCGGGGCGGTGATCAATTGATCCAGCTCTTGGATCAGGGCCTCGATGCCGGCCCGGTTGATCTGGCTGAGGTAAGTGCCCTTGGCGCCATCGATCAGGGCGCAGAGGAGCTCCTGGGAACGCTCCAGGGCGGGCCCGCTCTCAAGGGCCGCCGCTAGTTCCTCCCAGAAGCGATCGATGAAGCGCTGCAGCAGGTCCAGCTGTACATCGTCGCGGCGAGAGAGTCGATTGCCGGTGTTGCGGGAGAGCTCCAGCAGGCTGTCGACCATGCCTGAGGCCAGCTGACGACTGATGCCGGTTTCCACCTGCAGCAGGGGTTGCAGTTGGCGCAGCGGCGGCGGCACCACGGTGCGATCAAGGCTTTGGCGCAGGCTGTAGCCCAACAGCCCTTGCAGCTCCGGGGCCAGCCGGGGGGCCACCCGGCTGAGCAGCAGCGGCGCCCAAATGCGCACCAGCTCCACCAGCGCCCGCTCATCGCTGCTGCTGGCCACGCTCTGGTGGCTGCGTAGGGCACGCAGCCGTTGGGGCCAGCGCCGCGAGCGGATCACCCCCTGGGTGCCGTCGAGGATCTGCAGCGACAGCACCTCGAACAGCTCCACCGCCAGCAGTGCCACCACGCCGCGACTAACCACGGCCCGTAGCGGCTCGAAATTGACCAGCCCCGACGTCTGCAGCCGCTCCAGCACCGGCACCACCCGCAACCAGCGCCAGAAGGGCAGCAGCAGGGGCAGGTCACTCCAGCGCCGCAACAGGGCATCGCCCCAGCTCAGCCCCGGCAGGCGCCGCCGCAGCCGGATCAGTCGCAGCAGGATGTCCAGGGCGAAGACGCTCTGGAACAGCAGCAGGTCGATGCGCCAGAAATGGTCGGTGGGGCGACCGTTTTCATCGATGAACCGCCAGTAATTGGTGGCCACCAGCGGCAGGATCTGGCCGTTCCAGAAGCGGCGCTCCTGGATCCAGCCCTTGCTCTGGATCCAGGCCGGATCCAGCAGCACGGCGGAGGCTTGGCGGGCGGAGTCCCGGTCGGCCCGCTGACGCAGGCGGCTTTTGATCTTCTCGAGGGTGCCGGAGGCCTCCGAGGCCAGGAAGGGGTTGCTGTCGATCAGCTGGGCGGTGAGCTGGGCCTGGCGGTTCAACAGGATCACCTGGCTCGCCTGGGGGGCCTGGCCGGTGGGCAGGGCCAGCAGGGCCGCATCCAACTGGCGGTATTGCTCGAGGTAGGCCTGGGTTTCGCGGTGCGGTTCGATGCCCTTGATCGGATCCACCAGCGGTGTGACATCCGGGATCACGGTGAGGGGCACCACCAGCGGCACCGAGGGGATCGGGTAGAGGTTGCGCTGCAGCCAGAAGGTGCGCAGCGGCACGTAGGTGAGGTCGAAGGCGACCCACAGCAGGTTGAGGCTGGCCCACACCGCCACAAAGCGATCCCAGCTCCGCGCCCAGCTCCCCGATGATGCCGCCATCGACGCAGCGGTTTGAGCTTGCCAGCGGGGGCGCGCCATGGAGCCGGGCGGGTGGTGGAGTGCCTAACCTGCCGAGTCTGGCCAGGGGACCCTGACTCCGCAGGGCCCGGGGGCCTTTGCGTCAACACAATGATGCGGCCGGGCCTGCTTGGGCTCTGCTTCCCCAGCGTCCTCCCGTTTCTGAAGGCCCCACCTGTTGAACAGCCCGTTGAACACTCCCGAAAGCCTGGATCAGCCCTCCCCGTCGCCGGCTGAGCCCCCCGCCGAGACTCCCGCTCAGGCCCTTGCGGAGACACCTGAAAGCCCCTGGGCCTTCTGGCGCAGTGTGGTGATCACCCTGGCCGTGGCGTTGGGCATTCGCCAGTTTCTGGTGGAGGCCCGCTACATCCCGTCGGGTTCGATGCTGCCAGGGTTGCAGCTGCAAGATCGCCTGCTGGTGGAAAAGCTCAGCTACCGCCAGCGCGCTCCCCGCCGCGGCGAGATCGTGGTGTTCCAGTCTCCCCACCATTTCGACCCGGTGCTCTCGGCTGGTGCCAGCCGCAACCCCTTGCGCTGCCTGGTGGTGAATCTGCCTCTGATCGGCAGTCTGCCCGGGGTGGCCAGCCCCGCCTGCGATGCCTACATCAAGCGGGTGGTGGCTTTGCCGGGCGAGCGGGTGATGGTGGATCCCAGGGGGCATGTGTTCATCAATGGCCAGCGGCTGCCCGAGCCCTACGTGCAGAACGACTGCCCGGTGGACAGCCAGGGGATGGGGCCCTGCCGCACCCTCAATGCGGTGGTCCCACCAGGCCATGTGCTCACCCTGGGTGACAACCGTGCCAACAGCTGGGACGGACGCTTCTGGCCAGGGGGCCCTTTCCTGCCCCAGGACGAAATCATTGGCCGTGCCTTTTGGCGCTTTTATCCCTTCAACCAGACAGGGGCGCTGGGGGTGACAGGCTCCAGTGATCAGCCGGCGTCAAGCCGGTAGCGCGCACCCCACCCTGGATGGTCCGGCCTCCCAGGGGTTGGTTGGCTGCGTGCGAGAGCGAATGGCTTGGTTCCCAGGCCCATTGCTGCTGCGGGTCGAACAGCAACCAGCGGCGCGACCCCACGCGGAGCTGTTCGGGCGGCAGCCCCAGCAGCGCGGACCCGCCCCAGCTCAGGGCCTGCCAGAGTTGCTCCACTGGCCAGCTGCGGCAGCCCACCAGCTCCTGCCAGAGCAGCGGCAGCACCAGTCCGCGGGGGGCGCCGTGGCCGGCCAGCCCAGGCCGCCGCTGGTCGAGGGGCAGCAGCTGCTCCTCCGCATCAAGCGGCAGGTGATGCACCGCCACGGCGGTGAGCACGCCATCGGCCAGGGCGGTGATCAGGGCGTGGCGATCGTCCGCTGTGCCCAGGGAGGGGTGCAGCCGCCAGCCCTCAGCGGTGGGATCCAGGTTGCTGCTGTCGGCCAGCAGGTGCCACCAGCTGACGCTGGCCAGGGGGCGGTGCTGGGCCGCCCGCAGCAACGCGACACCTGCGGCGGTGGAGAGGTTCATCAGCCGCAGGGCTGCCTCGGAACGGCTGGCGGCCAGGGTGAGCAGGCTCTGCAGAGGCAGGGTTTCGCTCAGCACCGGATCCGGCGGCCAGCCGGCCCGCAGGGCGTCGACGCCCTCGCGCACGAAGCCTCCACCGGTGAGGCTCCCATCCCTGGGTGCCACCAGCACGGGCCGCGGGCCCATCTCGCCGAGCAGCAACCCCCGCTCCAACAGGGCCAGGGGGGGCAGCTGGTCGTGGCAGGCCAGCCCGATGGCCCCTGCAGTGATCTGATCGGCGTGGGGGGCCAGCTCCTGATCGCCCCCCTCCAGGCTGAAGCTGCCCCAGCGCTCCAGGGCCAGCGGCTCCAGTCCGGGCGGGTTGAGGTTGAAGCTGAGGTTGAGGCGCTCGGGCCGGTCCCGCCAGGGGCTGGACCAGGGCAACAGGGCCACGGTGCCGTAGCCCCCCGCCGCTGCGGCGGCAGCCAGGCTGGTGAGGTTCTCAGCCCGCCCATCCCAGGGCTGCTCCAGCGCGCTGTGGGGATCCACCAGCATCGGCGCCAGCAGCCACCCCTGGGCAGCCGTGGGGGAAAGCCCGAGGGCTTCGGCCTGCTGCCCGGCCGGCTCTCCCCAGCTGAGCAGGGCACCGCTGGCATCGATCAGGGCATCGGCGCGGTGGAGGGGCTGGCCTGGCCCTGTGAGCAGTTGAACCTGCTGAAGCCAGAGGGGGCGCGTCAAATTTCAGAGCGCACCGGCGGCGGTGCGGTCCAACACGCCGCCTAGGTGTGGGGTGAGGTTCATGGCTGCCACCAGCGGGCGCCCGCCGGCTCCTTCGGGGTAGTCGATCACGGTGACGCCACCGTTGCCCTGCTTGATGGCCCAGATGTCGGCGGGCTGCAGGCCCAGCAGGCCGCAGAGAATGGTTTTGTTGACGGCGTCATGGGCCACCACTAAGGCGGTTTCGTCGTCGCTGAGGCTGGCGGCGATGCGGGCCCATGTGGCCAAGGAGCGGTCCCAGACCTGCTGCAGGGTTTCCCCCTCCGGCATCTGCACCGTCTGGGGCGCCCGCTTCCAGTCTGCGAGCAGCTGGGGCCAGCCCTCGGCGATCTCCCGCTCAAGCCGGCCTTCCCAGAGCCCGTGGCCGATTTCCACCAGGCCGGTGCTGCTGGTCAGGGGCACGCCAGGGTGGGAGGCCAGGATCGCTTCGGCGGTCTGACGGGGGCGGGCCATGCAGCTGGTGTAGGCCCGGTTGATCGTGACCGGCGCTAGGAAACGACCAGCTGCTTCGGCCTGGGAGCGCCCGGTGGCATTGAGGGGAATGTCGATCTGCCCCTGGAAGCGGCCTTCGCGATTCCAGTCGGTTTCGCCATGGCGCACCAGCAGCAGGCGCGGCCCTGGCCCCTTGGAGGGCAGGGGGTCGCCAAGGTGGGCCAGCCCGTTGAGGGATTCCACCTGCACTCCGCCGCCACTGAGGTTGAGCACTGATAGGGAGCAGTTGTCGACCCGCAGCCGGCGGAAGCCGGACAGGGGCAGATCCAGCAGCGCCAGCAGCAGGCAGCGCAGGATGGCGTTGTGGGCCACCACCAGCACCGTCTGGGGTGGACCCTGCTCGTCGGTGATTGCAGCCCCATGGCGCTCCAGCAGCTGCTCTCGGAATTGCTGGGCCTGGGCCATCAGCTCCTGCAGAGGCAGGTAGGTGTGGCCATCGGCCCGCTGCAGTTCGAGCCGTTCCGGTGCCAAACGCCACTGCCGCTCTAGCTCGGCGTGGTGCTCGCGCAGCTCCTGGCGCAACAGCCCGCTCCAGGGGGCCAGGTCAATTTCCAGCAACAGCGCATCGGACGTCGCCACCAGGCCCTGACCCTGCTCGGCCAGCAACAGCTGGGCGGTGTCGGCGGCCCGGCGCAGCGGCGAGGTGTAGGCCGCCGTGAAGGTCAGATCCCGCAGCGCGGCCCCTGTGGCACGGGCCTGGGACTGGCCGGTGTCGGTGAGGGTGGAGAGATCGTCGCGGCCCTGGATGCGGTGCTCCACATTGAAGCTGCTCTGCCCATGGCGCACCAACACAATCCGAAGGGGCACGGGCTTGACGCTGCTCTCCGCCCATCGTATGGGAGGGGGTGTGGGCAGAATCGCTCCACTCGTAAGCCCCGGAGGGCCTGCGCTTGAACGCCAGCCCCCCCCCGCAACCCCGTCCGAGCGCAGGGTGGACTGCTGGCCTGGCCCTGCTCAGCCTGGTGCTCAGTGGCTTGCTCTGGCTCAATGGCCTGGTGGACAGCCTGCAGCGCCCATCGGTGGGCAATGCCCTGGAGCTGCGCCAGCGGGAGCTGACGGCCCTGGCGGCCCCCGCCCTGCCCGCCAACTTGCGCCCGCTGCTGGCCGGGGATCAGCCGCTCCAGGCCTTGCAAAAGGAACTCCTGCAGCAGGTCAACGACGCCCCCCTGCCCCCTGCCCCCGAGCAGCAGCTGCAACTGGCTCTGCTGCAGGGTCAGACGGGGCAGCAGCAGGCGGGCCGGCAACGGCTGCTGGATCTGCAACAGCAGGTGCCTCCAGAGCAGCGGCCCCTACTGGCGGCCCTGCTCGCCCCGCCTGCGAACCGTGCCCCTGGGCCGGCGGAGGGGCTGTGGGCGGGCTGGCACCCCTCGCCCCTCACCCGTGCCTTGGCCTGCCAGGCCCTGGGCGGTAGTGTCGACGCCTGCAGCGATCAGCCGGCCCAGCGGGCGGCGGTGCTGCGCCTGTTGGGCACGGGGGTGGTGCCGGTGCTGTTGTTGCTGCTGGGCATCGGCCTGCTGCTGCGCGAGCTCTGGCTGCGCTGGCGCGGCAAGGCCCAGGCCCGGGCGCCCCTGCAGGGGCCACCCCTGACCCTGGCGGAGGCAACGCTGCTGATCGCCGGTGGCTTTGTGGTGGTGGGTGAGTTGTTGGTGCCGCTGCTGCTGGCTCCCCTGCTGCAGGGCGGACTCGGGCCGCTGGCCGCCCAGCCCGCCCTGCAGCAGGGGGTGTTGGTGCTGGGCCTGTACCTCGGTTTGATGGCGGTCCCGCTGGCACTGCTCTGGGGCCAGTTGCGGTCCCACGGTCCGCGGCCCCTAGGAGGCTGGCTGCAGTGGCACTGGCGACCACTGGGCGGCACCCTGCGCCGTGCTCTTGTCCAGGTGCTGATGGTGCTGCCCCTGGTGGCCCTGACGGGCTGGCTTCAGGAGCGGTTGGTTGGCGATCCTGGCGGCAGCAATCCCCTGCTCGAGCTGGTGCTGACCAGCGCCAACCCCCTGGCCCTGCTGTGTTTTGCCTTCACGGCCCTGGTGCTGGCACCACTGTTTGAGGAAACCCTGTTCCGCGGCGTGCTGCTGCCGGTGCTGGCCCAGCGCTGGGGCGGCCTCTGGGCCGTGCTGATCAGTGCCCTGGTGTTCAGCGTTGCCCACCTCAGCATCGGCGAATTGCCGCCCCTGTTTGTGCTCGGCTTGGGCCTGGGCTGGCTACGGCTCCAGAGCGGCAGGCTGGGGGCGAGTGTGTTGATGCACAGCCTGTGGAATGGCCTCACTTTTGCCAATTTGCTCTTGCTGGCAGGTTGAAGGCTCCAGTCCCCTTGCTGGTTCGCATCAGGGGTGGTTCAATCGCGCAGTGCTCGGGCCGTCCCTTTGGTTGCCTCCCTCTCGCCCCGGCAGGCTCCCGAAAGTCGTCTGATGGCGGGGAAACACGCCAGCCGACGGGCTCAGCGGCGCACCCTTCAGCTGATTCAGGGCTCCCTCTCGGGCCGCAGGTTGGAGCGCCGAGCTCCCTGGATCAGCAACCTCCACCGCGCCACCGACGGCACCCTGGCGGGCCTCGGCATCTGCATGCTCGCCCTCAGCGCCCTGACCCTGCACTGGCAGAACCGCTGGGGTGTGAGCTACCAGCAACTGGAGGCCTCCCAGGTGTTGGAGCACAAGCTGCAGGAATCGTCGGCGCTGCTGGAACAGCACCACCTGGGCGCGGTGAAGCGCCCGGGCTGGCTGGTGCCGACCAGCAGTGAAAAACTGGTGTACCTCCCGCCCCCTAAGTCCGCTTCCCTCTCCGTCGGTTTGCCCCTGTTGAGCAGCATTCAGTTGCGTCAGATCCGCTCGGGTTACTGATTCATGTCGATGACGTCCAGTCGTCGCCGCGGTCCCAGCCGCAGTCGCAGCAGTTCTCCCCAGCGGGTCGTGGCGATCCAGCCGGTGCCCACCGGTCGTTTGCTGGCGGTTTACGGGCTGTTGTGCGCGGGCCTGGTGGGGCTGGCCGTACGGCTGGCCTGGTTGCAGGTGGTCGATGCGACCAACCTCCAGAACCGCGCCCACGCCATCCAGACCCAAACCACCAAGCCGATCGGCAAGCGACGCACGATCGTTGATCGCAATGGGCGCCTGGTGGCCCTTGATGAACAGCGCTTCACCCTCTGGGCCCATCCCCGTTATTTTAATTTCCCGGGCGACGACCCCCAGAAGATCCGCAGCGTCGATGAGGTGGCCAGCAAGGTGGCGGCGGTGTTGGCCCTGCCGAAAGCCGGGCTTCTGCAAACGATGGCGGGCCGCCGCAGTGGCATCAAGCTGCGCACAGACCTGGATCCGGAGACGGCTGAGCGGGTGCGGCAGCTGGGAATCAGTGGCCTGGATCTCGAGGCCTACCCCCACCGCATCTATCCCCAGGGCCCCCTGTTTGCCAACGTCGTCGGCTTCCTCAACCTGGAGCGCGTGCCCCAGGCCGGCCTGGAGCAAAGCCGCGATGGCGACCTCAAGCGCCAGGAAACGGCCCTGCAGATGCGCCGCGGCGCCGACGGCACCCCACTGCCCGCTGGCCTGACAGCCGGCTCTCTCTACGGCGACGACCTGCGCCTGCAGCTCACCCTCGATGCCCGGCTGCAGCAGGTGGCCCAGCAGGCCCTGGTCAAGCAGGTCAAGAAATGGAATGCCAAGCGCGGTGCGGCCCTGGTGATGGACGTGCGCAACGGCGAAATGCTGGCGCTGGCTTCCACCCCCACCTACGACCCCAACGCCTTCTGGAAGTTCAACCCCGGTCTGTTCCGCGAGTGGTCGGTGCAGGACCTCTACGAACCGGGCTCCACCTTCAAGCCGATCAACCTGGCCCTGGCCCTGCAGGAAAAGGCGATCCAGGCCAATGGTCGGGTGGCCGACACCGGTCAGCTGACGATCGGGGGCTGGCCGATCTTCAACCACGACAAGCGGGCCAATGGCCTGATTGATTTCCCCACCGTGCTGCAGGTGTCGAGCAACGTGGCGATGGTGAAGGCGATGGCTCAGGTGAAGCGGGACCGCTTCTGGCAGTGGCTGCGCACCTTCGGGATTGATGAAAGGCCCGACACCGACCTGCCGGGGGCGGTGGCCGGGGAACTCAAGCCCCGCAATGCCTTTACCAGCCAGGCGATTGAGCCGGCCGTGGCTGCCTTTGGCCAGGGCTTCTCCTTGACGCCGCTGAAGCTGCTGCAGCTGCACGCCATGTTGGCCAATGGGGGCCGGCTGGTGAGCCCGCACATCACCCGAGGTCTGCGCTCAGGAGATGCACTGGCCAGCGCTCCGGGTGGGAGCGGGATGCCGTTGCTCGATCCCGCCGTCACCCGCACGGTGATGGGCTGGATGGAGTCGGTGGTGGAGAACAGCAGTGGCTTGGGCATCAAGATTCCCGGTTACCGGATCGGCGGCAAGACGGGCACCGCCCAGAAAGCGGAGCGGGGTGTGTACATCCCGGGGGCTCTGATCACCAGCTTTGTCGGGCACCTGCCCATCGACGACCCGCGCTACGTCGTGCTGGTGGTGGTGGATGAACCGAAGGGCGGCAACATCTACGGCTCCACGGTGGCGGCCCCGGTCGCCCGCCAGATCATCGACGCCCTGCTGGTGCTGGAGCGGATTCCGCCCTCGCGCCCCAAGGCCTGACGGCTCGTGTTGCCGTTCCCTCAAGGATCGGTCTGCCGTCTGGGTGAATCCGTCCACACTGGCTAGCGTGATGGCACCCAGGGCTGATGCCCAGCCAGCTCGACCCGTCCCTGCCCATGGCCAACCTGCTCGATCAACTCGCTGCCATGACCGTGGTGGTGTCCGACACCGGCGATATTGATGCGATCAAGCAGTTCACCCCCCGCGACGCCACCACCAACCCGTCGCTGATCCTGGCCGCAGCCCAGATTCCCACCTACCAAAACCTGATCGACCGCTCCCTGCAGGAGTCGCGCCAGGTGATGGGGGCCGATGCCGGCGCCGACGCGGTGGTACTGGAAGCCCTCGATGAAATCTGCGTCACCTTCGGCAAGGAGATCCTCAAGATCGTGCCCGGCCGCGTGTCCACAGAAGTGGACGCCCGCCTCAGCTACGACACCGAAGCCACCATCGCCAAGGCCCGCAAACTGATCGGCCTGTACAACCAGGCGGGCATCAGCAACGACCGGGTGCTGATCAAGGTGGCGTCCACCTGGGAGGGCATTCGTGCCGCCCAGCAACTGGAGCAGGAGGGCATCCACTGCAACCTGACCCTGTTGTTCGGTTTTGCCCAGGCGGTGGCTTGCGCCGAGGCCGGCGTCACCCTGATCTCCCCCTTCGTGGGACGCATCCTCGATTGGTACAAGAAGAGCACCGGCCGCGACGTCTACCCCGGCCCAGAAGATCCCGGTGTGATCTCCGTGAGCCAGATCTTCAACTACTTCAAAACCTACGGCTACAAAACCGAGGTGATGGGAGCCAGCTTCCGCAACATTGAGGAGATCATCGAGCTGGCGGGCTGTGATCTGCTCACCATCTCGCCGGCGCTGCTCGATCAGTTGCGCCACACCGAAGGGGAACTGGAGCGCAAACTCAACGCCTTTGATCCGGCTCCCACCGAAGCCCAAATCCATCTCGATGAAGCCCACTTCCGCCAGATGCTGGCGGCCGATCCGATGGCCACCGAGAAGTTGGATGAGGGGATCCGCGGCTTCTGCAAGGCGATCGAAGCCCTGGAGGCCCAGCTGGCCCATCGCCTGGCCGAGCTGGAGGGTGGTGCCGCGTTCAGCCATGCCGTGCACGAGATCTTCCTGCTCAATGATCTCGATGGCGATGGCTGCATCACCCGCGAGGAGTGGCTGGGCAGTGATGCGGTGTTCGATGCTCTCGACACCGATAAAGATGGCCGGCTCGCCCCGGACGACATCAAGGGTGGATTGGGAGCGGCCTTGGTTGGTGCTGGCTAGAGCCAGCCTTAACCGGCGTGGGGCACACTGGCCCCATCTCCGTCCGTAGCCGTCGCACCGTGAACGCCCTCGACACCATGCGCGCCCTGGCCAGCAACGGTGAGGTGGTCACTGTGGAGCCTGGGGAGCTGATTTTTGCCTCGGGGGAATCGGGCGATTGCATGTTCGGCCTGCTGGAGGGCTCGGTGCAGTTGAGCTGGAACGGCGACCAGGGCCATGAGCAGATCAATGCAGGCGATGTGTTCGGTGCCGGTGCTCTGGTGACGAGCGATCACCGCCGCTACGGCAATGCCCGGGCTTTAACCCCCTGCCGGTTGCTGGTGATGAACCGCGAAAAGTTTCTGTTTGCTGTGCAGGAGTCGCCGATGTTTGCGATCGAACTGCTGGGCTCGATCGATCAGCGCCTGCGGCAACTCAAGGATTGCACCAAGATCTGAGGCTTGCACCAAGATCTGAAGCCCGCCTTCAGGAGCGCTGGAACAGCAAGCGGCGGATCACCCGTTGGGCGATGTCGCCATAGCCCATCTCGCCGGAAAGGATCTGGGCAATGCGCTGCGGTGCGGTGGGGCGCTTGATGCCCAGCTGGTAGCCCACCCGCGGCACCCGGTAGAACACCTGGGCGATGCGTTTGCCCCAGGCCATCGACTCGCCCCATTCGGCCCGCATGCGGCGCGTGTAGCCGGCCAGGGCCGAGGGCTCACCGGCCAACCAGGCTGCGATCGCCTCAGCGGCCCGGCAGCCGCTGATCAGGGCGGGACGCAGACCTTCGGCCAGGAAGGGATCGCACAGCGAGGCGGCATCGCCTACCACCACCAGCCCGGTGTTCTCCCCCTGGCCATGGAGCGGGTGGTGGCCATCCCAGATGCGCAGCTGGCCCGCACGGCGCTCGCCGGCATCGGCGGGCAGGCCCAGGCTGGGCAGTAATTGGCTCAGCACCGCATCGGCATCGGCGGGATCGCGGCCGATGAAGGTGCCCACGCCGATGCTGTAGCCCCCCTGGCGGGGGAAGGACCAGCAGAAGCCATGGCGCACCAAACCGAATTCAAAGCGGGCGGTGCTGGGCTCGCTCACGGCACATTCCACCTCCACCGACACCGTGTCGGCAAAGCGCGGTCGGGCTGGCCCCAGGCCATGGCGGGCCGCCAACTGCGATCCCGAGCCGTCGGCGATCACCACCGCCCGCGCCTGGAGCGATAGGGCTGCGCCGGTTGGCCCGATCGCCTGCAGCTGCCAGTGATCCCCTGATCGCTGCAGGCTCTGCACCGCCACGCCCGGCTGGAAGTCCACCCCAGCTGCCGTGGCCTGCTCCACCAGGTAGGAATCGAGCACGGAACGCCGCACGATCCAGAAGGGGGCATCGCCGGGCAACACGGCCGTCACGGGGTCGCCCAGGCACCAGGTGAAACGCACCTGGTCGATCACCGCATCCACGGCCGGGCCCAGGTCAAAGGGGAACAGCGCCTGCATCGAGGCCGCCATGCCGCCCCCACAGGGCTTGGGGCGTGGGAAGGCGGCGCGATCCAAGAGGACCACCTTCTGACCCTGCTGCGCCAGGTGGAAGGCCGCTGCGCCACCAGCAGCGCCGGCCCCCACCACCACCACGTCAGCTGGCGTGGCGTTCACACCTTGAGGATGTCGGCTTCCTTCTCGGCCAGGTGCTTCTCGAGCTCGGCGATGAACTTATCGGTGAGCTTCTGCACCTTGTCCTGATCATCGCGGCTCTGATCTTCTGAGAGCTCGCCGTCCTTCTCCTGCTTTTTCACCTTGTCGATGGCATCGCGGCGCACGTTGCGCAGGGCCACCTTGCCCTCTTCGGCATACTTCGCGGCCAGCTTGCAGAGCTCCTTGCGGCGATCTTCGGTGAGGGGCGGGATGTTGATCCGGATTACCTTGCCGTCGTTGTTGCAGGTCAGGCCCAGATCACTCATGGAGATGGCCTTCTCAATCAGTCCCATCGAGCCGGTATCGAACGGCTGGATCTGAATCGTTTGGGAATCGGGGGTGGACAGGGTGGCCAGAGACTTCAGCGGCGTCTCAGCGCCGTAGTACTCCACACTGATTTTGTCGAGCAGGGAGGGGTTGGCCCGGCCCGTGCGGATGGTGTTGAAGGTGCGCTGGGTCGCTTCGAGCGACTTGCGCATGCTGGCTTCCAAATCCATGGCGGGGGTCAGGGGTGAATGCGGGTGCCGATCGGCTCGCCGGCCACGGCGCGGCCGATGTTGCCGGCGCCGAACAGATCAAACACCACAATGGGAATGGCGTTGTCCTTGCAGAGGGAAATGGCCGTGCCGTCCATCACCTCGAGCTCGGAGCTGAGCACCTCCAGGAACGAGAGGCTCTCGTAGCGCACAGCATCGGTGTGCTTGTTGGGGTCTTTGTTGTAGACGCCATCCACCTTGGTGGCCTTGAACACCACATCGGCGCCGATCTCAGCGGCCCGCAGGGCTGCGGTGGTATCGGTGGTGAAGAAGGGGTTGCCGGTGCCGGCGGCAAAGATCACCACCCTGCCCTTTTCCATGTGGCGGATCGCCTTGCGGCGGATGTAGGGCTCGGCTACCTCCTGCATCGAGATGGCGCTCTGCACCCGGGTGGGCACGCCAGCCCGCTCGAGGCCGTCCTGCAGGGTGATGGCGTTCATCACGGTGGCGAGCATGCCGACGTAGTCGGCGGTGGCCCGGTCCATACCGGCGGCCGATCCTTTCAGGCCGCGGAAGATGTTGCCACCACCCACCACGATCGCCAGTTGGGTGCCACCGGCCACGCAGGCGGCCACATCGGAGGCAATGGACTGCACGATCGCCGGATCGATGCCATAGCCCTGCTCCCCCATCAGCGCTTCGCCGCTGAGTTTGAGCAGCACGCGCTTGTAACCCATCGACCCCACTGATTTGCCGCACCGTAGCAACGCCCTTGCGTCCTGCCCGCCCAACCGCTTCAGTGCCACAAAGCGTGAGCGCCATGGGCCACCTTCCCCTCGGCCAGCCCCAGCCTTACCGCCAGCCGCGATCCTGTGGCGTGATGGCGCGCCTCACCCTTTCGGCCCTGGATCGGGCCAGCGCCGACCCGGCGATCTGGCGCGAACCCGATGTGCACCGGGCCGTGTTGATCAGCGGCCTCACCGTGCTGGTGAGTGCCCTGGCCCAGCTCCAGGACGACCTGGGCTGAGCCGTGCCTAAAACTCAATCCCTCGCTGAGCTTTCACGCCCTGCTCCCGGAAGGGATGGCGCAGCAATTTCATTTCCGTCACCAGATCGGCCCGCTCCACCAGGGCCGGGGGGGCACCGCGGCCGGTGAGGGCCACGTGGGTGAGCTCGGGGCGCAGGGTCAGGCCCTCCAGCACCTGTTCCACCGCCAGGTAGCCCAGCTTGAGGGCGACATTCACCTCATCGAGCACCACCAGCTTGCGGTTGGCGTCGGCGAGGTAGCTGAGCGATCTCTCCCAGGCGGCCTGGACCAACACACGATCCCGCTCCCGGTCCTGGGTTTCCCAGGTGAAGCCCTCGCCCAGGGCGTGCCAGGCCAGCGCGTCGCCAAACAACTCCAGGGCCTTGGCTTCGCCGGGCTGCCAGCCGCCCTTGATGAACTGCACCACCGCCACCGCGTCGCCGTGGCCCAGGGTGCGCAGCACCAGCCCTAGGGCTGCGGTGGTCTTGCCTTTGCCATCGCCGGTGAACACCAGCACCAGCCCCTTCTCCAGGTTGCGCTCACCCACTCGCTGCTGCTGCACCTCCTTGCGCCGTGCCATGCGGCGGCGGTAGCCATCGGCATCCGCTTCTGGCGCCAGAGCGCCGCCGGGGCCGAGTTCCTCTGCCACCGCATCGAGGGCCGACCCTGGCGCAGTGGCGTCGGGCTGGGGTGCGGTGGGATCGGGTTGGCTCACGGCAGGGCAACGGCAAGGCAGCCACTCTGGCGGGCTTAGGCCACCGACTGCCGGCGCGCCAGGGCCGCATCCACCGCCTGCTGCTGGTCGCGGCGGGTGATCCAGTGGTGATAGGTGCGGGTGTGAATGGCCACGGAGTGACCCATCATCCGGGCTGCCACGGTGTCGGGCAGGCCGATGTGGATGGTGCGCACCGCCCAGGCATGGCGCAGGTCGTAGGGGGTGATCGGCAGGTCGTAGCGGCGAAATTGTTCCGCCACCCGCCGGCCCACCTGCTGCAGGGTGGTGCGGCGTAGGTCGGTGGCCACTGGGGGCAAAGGTGGGGCGGTGCTCCCCAGTTGCTCCAGGCCGAAGTGTTCCACCCACTCCGGCTGGAACGGCCACACCTGGTGCTCCCCGGTTTTGGAGGTGGGCAGCACCCGGATCACCCGGTCGCCGCCGGGGGCCAGGGCCGAGAGGTCGCAGAAAAAAATCTCGTGGTTGCGTAGGCCATAGGTGGCCATCAACGCGTAGGCCAGCCGCCAGCTGGGGTTGGGGATCTGTTCGGCCAGGGCGAGGATCTGCGGATCGCCGGGCAGCCTGCGGAACTGGGCCGCATGCAGGCCGTAGCCCGCCGCCCGTTCGGCCCAGTCCTCGGGCAAGGGCTGGCCCAGGTGGCGGGCCAGGGCCGCCAGGGCGGTGCCGCACTGCTGGCGACTGCGGCTGGTTGGGGCATAGCTCTCCAGAACCGTCTCCAGCAAAGGCAGGACCAGGGGCCAGTTCCGTTCCGCCGCCACCGCCGCCAGGCGCCGCAGGTAGGGACGGTAGGCGCTGATCCAGGTGGTGCGGCAGCCGGCGGGGTTGCGGCGGCGGCGGGGGTCGGCAAAGAAGGCCGCCTCGAAGCTCTCCAGCCCGAGGGGATCGCCGCAGCCCTTCACCACCGGCCTCGTCACCCGCTCGGTCACAGGGCTTCCTGGGGTCGGTTCCGGCAGCGCCCGGGCCCACACCGACCAGTCGAAACGGCCCTGCTGGAGCTGACGCAGCACCTCCTTGAGGCGCTCCTTGGCCTGATCCAACCCCGCTGCGTCGGCGGGCAGCCCCAGGCTGATGCGCTGCACGGGGTGCCGACCCGTCCCATGGCGGCAGGGCAGCGGCCCCCGCAGCCCCAGCCGTTGGCCGCGCAGCTCTAGACGTAGCGAAAGCCCCGCCCGCGCCAGGGCGCTGTTTTCCTGCGCCAGCTGGGCATGCAGGCTCGCCAGATCGGGCACCGCAGCTCCGCTTGCCATGGCCCTTGCACAGGTCTCGACGTTATCGATCCGACGCCGAAGCCGCTAGGGGTGTAGCGGCAGCGTTACGCTCGGCCTTCCTGAGCCGCACGGAACGAGGGCATGGCCAAGGTTGGCGTGCTGCTGCTGAACCTCGGCGGGCCCGAGCGTATTCAGGACGTCGGTCCGTTTCTCTACAACCTGTTTTCCGATCCGGAGATCATCCGGCTGCCGAATCCTGCTCTCCAGAAGCCCCTGGCCTGGTTGATCAGCAGTCTGCGGGCCGGCAAATCCCAGGAGGCCTACCGCTCGATCGGCGGTGGCTCGCCCCTGCGGCGCATCACCGAACAGCAGGCCCGGGAGCTCCAGAGTGAATTGCGCTCCAGGGGCATCGAGGCCACCAGCTACGTGGCCATGCGCTATTGGCACCCCTTCACCGAATCGGCGGTGGGCGACATCAAGGCCGACGGAGTGGATGAGGTGGTGGTGCTGCCCCTCTATCCCCACTTTTCGATCAGCACCAGCGGCTCGAGTTTCCGGGAGCTGCAGCGGCTGCGTCAGGCCGATACAGGCTTTTCGCGCCTGCCGATCCGCTGCATCCGCAGTTACTACGACGACCCCGGCTACATCGGCGCTATGGCCGGCCTGATTGCCCGCGAGATCCAGGCCTGCCCCGAGCCGGCCCAGGCCCATGTGTTCTTCAGTGCCCATGGGGTGCCCAAGAGCTACGTGGAGGAGGCTGGCGACCCCTACCAGCAAGAGATCGAAGCCTGCGCGCGCCTGATCATGGAGCGGCTCGAGCGCGATCTGGGCCACGCCAATCCGTTCACCCTGGCCTACCAGAGCCGGGTGGGTCCGGTGGAGTGGCTCAAGCCCTACACCGACGACGCCCTGCAGGAGCTGGGGGCCGCCGGTGTGACCGATCTGGTGGTGGTGCCGATCAGTTTCGTCAGTGAGCACATCGAAACGCTCGAAGAAATCGACATCGAATACCGGGAAATCGCCACCGAGGCGGGCATCATCAATTTCAGGCGCGTCCCGGCCTTGGACACGACCCCAGCTTTCATTCACGGCCTGGCCGATCTCGTGCAGCACGCCCTGGAGGGCCCCGAGGTCAACCTGGATCAGGCCGCCGAGTTGCCCACCAAGGTGAAGCTCTATCCCCAGGACAAGTGGGCCTGGGGCTGGAACAACAGCTCCGAAGTGTGGAACGGTCGCTTGGCGATGGTGGGCTTTTCCGCTTTCCTGCTGGAACTGATCAGCGGACGGGGCCCCCTGCATGCGCTCGGCCTGCTTTAAGCACCGCCCCCTGACGAAACGTTTCAAAGGCCCTTTCAGACGTTGTTTGACACGCTGCTCAACAGGGTTTTGCAGGGGTGAAAGAACCGCTGCCTGGCCCGGTCTGATCTGTGCGGCTGTGGCTGTCACGGTTCAGCTGGCTTGCGGTACGGCCCTCGCGCAAGCCCATTGGCAGATGGGGGTGTTTCCGGTTGCCAACTTCCTGGCCTACACCAGCCACTTCGGCACCCGCACGGGGCCCTGGGGCCGGGTGGAGCCCCACTACGGCCTCGATATCGCCGCCCCGATGGGCTCGCCGATCCGCAACTGGTGGGCCGGGGTGGTGCAGGACGTGATCCACGACGGAGCCTGTGGCATCGGCCTGGTGATCCGCTCGGGGGACTACGAGCACATTTATTGCCATCTCGCCGGCCACGTGGCCGGCGGCACCTATCGCAGCGGCCCCGTCGCCCTGCGCCAGGGGCAACGGCTGCGCACCGGTCAGTTGATCGGCCATGTGGGCATGAGTGGTCGCACCACCGGCCCCCATCTGCACTGGGGCATGCGTCACGGCGGGCGCTGGCTCGATCCCGCCCAGATTCTGCGGGCCATGGCGGCAGGCCGCGTCAAAAGCCGCGCCGGCACCTAGGGTTGCCGTAGTTCGTGAACCAGCCTCAGTGGTTGGCCTGCTGCAGCCGTGACGCTGACGCCCCTCACTCCTGCGGCCCAGTCCGCCCCTGCTGTTTCCAATGGCGACAGCTCCACCGTTGCGGCCAACCCTCCGCAACGCGTTAGTGGCGGCTACGCCCTGATGGATGCGCTGCATCGCCATGGGGTGGAGCACATCTTCGGCTACCCCGGCGGCGCGATCCTGCCGATTTACGACGAGCTGCACAAGGCCGAGGCCCGTGGCTGGCTCAAGCACATCCTGGTGCGCCATGAGCAGGGCGGCACCCATGCCGCCGATGCCTATGCACGCGCCACCGGCAAGGTGGGTGTGTGCTTCGGCACCTCCGGCCCCGGCGCCACCAACCTGGTTACCGGCATCGCCACCGCGCAGATGGACTCGGTGCCCATGGTGGTGATCACCGGGCAGGTCCCCCGGGCCTCCATCGGCACGGATGCGTTCCAGGAAACCGACATCTTCGGCATCACCCTGCCGATCGTGAAGCACTCCTGGGTGGTGCGCGACCCGGCTGGTATCG
Source organism: Synechococcus sp. 8F6 (assembly GCF_002252665.1). Lineage (GTDB taxonomy): Bacteria > Cyanobacteriota > Cyanobacteriia > PCC-6307 > Cyanobiaceae > Cyanobium_A. The sequence goes on along the minus strand of NZ_NQKZ01000005.1, from coordinate 53,896 downwards.
GCCGAATCGTGGCCGAGGCCTTCCTGATCGCCGCCAGCGGCCGCCCCGGCCCGGTGCTGATCGATGTGCCTAAGGACGTGGGCCTTGAGGAATTCGACTACACCCCGGTGGCCCCTGGTACGGCCATCCCCGCCGGTTTCAAGCTGCCCCCCAGCCCCGATCCGGCGGCGATCGCCGCGGCCCTGACGCTGATTCGTCAGGCTCGCCGTCCCCTGCTGTATGTGGGAGGTGGCGCTATCAGCAGCGGTGCCCATGGTGCCGTCAAGCAACTGGCTGAGCGCTTCCGGTTGCCCGTCACCACCACCTTGATGGGCAAGGGGGCCTTCGATGAGAAGCATCCCCTGGCGGTGGGCATGCTGGGCATGCATGGCACCGCCTACGCCAATTTCGCGGTCACCGAGTGCGATCTTTTGATCGCCACCGGCGCTCGCTTCGACGATCGGGTCACCGGCCGGCTCGATGGCTTCGCGCCCCGGGCCCAGGTGATTCACATCGACATCGATGCGGCTGAAATGGGCAAGACCCGCCTGCCGGATGTGGCGCTGGTTGCCGATGTGCAGGCCGCGCTGGAGGCTCTACTGGCGGCGTCTGCCGGGGAGAGCAGCGAAGGCCGCACCGAAGCTTGGTTGCAGCGGATCGACAGCTGGAAGCAGCACTACCCCCTGGTGGTGCCCGCTCCCGAGGGCGACATCGCCCCCCAGGAGGTGGTGGTGGCCCTGCGCGAGCTGGCGCCCGATGCCTTCTACACCACGGATGTGGGTCAGCATCAGATGTGGGCGGCCCAGTTTCTCCACAACGGTCCCCGCCGCTGGATCAGCTCGGCGGGCCTAGGCACCATGGGCTTCGGCATGCCTGCCGCCATGGGTGTGCAAACGGCCTTCCCCCACGAGCAGGTGATCTGCGTGGCTGGCGACGCCAGCATCCTGATGAACATCCAGGAGTTGGGCACCCTCAGCCAGTACAACCTGCTGGTGAAGGTGGTGGTGCTCAACAACGGCTGGCAGGGCATGGTGCGTCAGTGGCAGGAAAGCTTCTACGGCGAGCGCTATTCTGCCTCCGAGATGACCGGTGGCATGCCCAACTTCGCGGCCCTGGCGGAATCCTTCGGGGTGCGGGGCGTGCTGATCGACGATCGGGCCAGCCTGCGCCAGCAGCTCCAGGCGGCCCTCGACCATCCGGGCCCGGTGTTCATTGACGTCAAGGTGCGCCGCAACGAAAACTGCTACCCGATGGTGCCCCCCGGCGCCAGCAACGCCCAGATGGTGGGCTTGCCCAGCCATCCCGAGCTGGCCATCGACACCACCCGCCACTGCCATGCCTGTGGCAGCACCACCGAAAGCGCCCATCTGTTCTGCCCCAACTGCGGCGCCAAGCTTTGAGGTGGCTTGCGGCACTGATCGCGGCCCTCGTCCTGTTGTTCTGGCCTGGTGCGGCGCTGGCGGCTGAGATGCTGCAGGTACGGGGCGCCACCCTGTTGCAACTGGGTGATCAGAACCGCAGCTACACCGTCCAGTTGGCTTGCATCGTGGTGCCCGAGGCCCAGCAGAGCGAGGCGGTGGATTGGCTGCGTCAGGCCGCCCCCCGCCGCACTCGGGTCAATCTGCGGCCCATGGGCCAGAACCAGGGGGTTCTGCTGGCCCGGGTGCAGACCCTCTCGGCTCCCCAATACCGATCAGGCAGCGCTTCCGGCAGCACGGATCTGGCCAGCGGTTTGGTTGCCGCCGGCCTGGCTCAGGTTGCCGCTGACGCCGATCCCAGTGGGGATTGTGCCAATCTCGGCGCCTGATCCTGTTGCTTGGGCTGATTCCGTGAGTTTGAACCGCACTGCGAAAGGCATTGTGCTGGTGCCTTCCCTGCTGCTGGGCGGAGCCTTCCTGGCGGCCGGCGTATGGAGCGACGGACCCGCAGCCAGCAACAAGATGTTGGCCCTGAGCCTCGGGGGGGTGTTGATGGCCGCCGGCTTGCTGGCCCAATTGTTGCCCGACAGCCAGCCGGAAGAGTCAGATCCCGATTGAAGAGGCCCCCCACCGGTTAGCCCCCCAGCCGCGGCCTTCCTACTTCTTTTGCTGCTGCTTGGCCTGGGCCGAGAACTGGGCGATCACGTCATCGACGAATTTCTTGTCGGCGGTGGTGATCTTCGGGTAGCAGCCTTGCTTCACGCGGCCCACGATCTGCACGATGGTGCCGTTGATGATCTGGGAGGCCTCCAGCTTGCCTGCACCGGCGATCTGGCCGCCGTGGGTGGCGGTGACCACGTAGGTGATCGCCTTGGCGTTGGAGATCACAGCGTTCTGCACGGGCACCTTCTGCTCGACTGCCAGTTCGCAGACGTTGACGGCGGCGGCCAGAGCCATGTCGTTCATCGTCTCCAGGCTGGCGGGCTTGGCGGCCGCCGCGGCAGGGGCTGACGACTGGGCCAGGCCGGGCGCTCCGAGCAACGCCGTTGCTCCCGCTACAGCCGTGACGCCAGCGAAAGCCGTGGCGCTAAGGGCGGAAGCAGTGAACCGGGCCAGGGAAAAACGAGACACAGAAACCGTCGGACGGGTAAACAGCATCCTTCCACTGTGGCATCCGTGTCGGGCCCGTGATAGGGGAGCTGCGCTTGGGTGGCCGCCTTCACAGTTGGCCCCAGGCCCGTCCAGTGGCGCCAGAGTTGGTTTGGCTGCCCTTGTCGGATGCGCACCGTCAATCCCCTGCCTGCCGAAACCCTGGCTGCTCCCCTGGTGGTGCCATTCGCGGCGGTGGGTCTTGGGGCGATTGCCCAGGTGGGGGGCAAAAACGCCTCCCTGGGCGAGATGATCCGCGAGCTCGCCAGCGCGGGGGTGCGGGTGCCGGGAGGCTTCGCTACCACCGCCGCTGCCTATCGCCACCTGTTGCGCAGCAATGGCCTCATGGCACCGCTGGCGGAGCTGCTCACGGGGCTGGATGCTGACGACCTCGGCGCCTTGCAGAGCGCTGGCAAGGCCGCCCGTAGCCTGCTGCTGGATGCCGAGCTGCCCGCCGATTTGGCCGAGGCGATCCTGGCGGCCTATCGGGAGCTGGCAACACCAGATGGCGGTTTCCCAGCCGTTGCGGTGCGCTCCAGTGCCACCGCCGAAGACCTTCCCAACGCCAGCTTTGCCGGGCAGCAGGAGACCTACTTGAACATCGAGGGTGAGGCGGCCCTGCTCGATGCCTGCCGGCGTTGCTACGCGTCGCTGTTCACCGATCGGGCGATCTCCTACCGCCAGCTCAACGGCTTCGATCACCTCGAGGTGGCCCTCTCGATCGGGGTGCAGCGGATGGTGCGCTCCGACCGCGCCTGTGCCGGGGTGATGTTCAGCATCGACACCGAAACCGGCTTCCGCGATGCGGTGCTGCTCACGGCCGCCTACGGCCTGGGCGAAAACGTGGTGCAGGGGGCTGTCAACCCCGACGAGGTGCTGATCTTCAAGCCCACGCTGGAGCAGGGTTTCGCGCCGATCCTGAGCAAGCGGCTGGGCAGCAAGGCGATCCGGATGGTGGTTGGCCAGGCGGGGAGTGGCGAGGGTGGCGCGCCCGTGCACAACGAGCCGGTGCCCCAGGCCGAGCGCGATCGCTTCGCCCTCAGCGACAACGAGTGCCTCACCCTGGCCCGCTGGGCCTGCCGGATTGAGCGCCACTACAGCGCCCAGAGCGGGTCCCCCACCCCGATGGACATCGAGTGGGCCAAAGACGGCCTGACGGGGGAGCTATTCATCCTCCAGGCCCGCCCCGAAACCGTGCAGTCGCAGCAGCAACAGGCGGTGCTCCGCAGCTGGCACCTGGAGCCTCACCAGGCCGAAACCCTGGTGAGCGGCCGTGCCATCGGCGCCTCCGTGAGCAGCGGCGTGGCACGGGTGATCCGCCACCCCTCCGAGATTGAGCGCTTCGAGAGCGGCGATCTGCTGATCACCGAGCGCACCGATCCCGACTGGGAGCCGATCCTCAAGCGGGCTAGCGGGGTGGTGACCGACCAGGGCGGCCGCACCTGCCATGCGGCGATCATTGCCCGGGAGATGGGCATCACCGCCATCGTTGGCACCGGGGACGCCACCCGCCGCATCCACGACGGTGACCCCATCACGATCAGCTGCTGCGAAGGCGATGTGGGCCGGGTGTACCGCGGCACCCTGCCGTTCTCGGTGACGGAGCAGCCCATCGGCGATCTGCCCGCCACCCGCACCCAGATCCTGATGAACGTGGGCAACCCGGAGGAGGCCTTCAACCTGGCGGCCATCCCCTGCGATGGGGTGGGGCTGGCCCGGCTTGAGTTCATCATTGCCAATCACATCAAGGTGCACCCGATGGCCCTGCTCCAGCCGGACCGGGTTGCCGATCCAGCGGAACGCATGGCGATCGCCCAGCTGACGGCCGGCTACGCCAGCCCGGCCGAGTACTACGTGGATCTGCTGGCCCAGGGCATGGCCCGCATCGCGGCGGCCTTCTATCCCCGGCCAGTGATCCTGCGCTTGTCCGATTTCAGGAGCAACGAGTACGCCAAGTTGCTGGGGGGCGCCGCTTTCGAGCCCAGCGAGGAGAACCCGATGCTCGGCTGGCGGGGCGCCTCCCGTTATTACGCTCCCGCCTTCCGTGACGCCTTCGCCCTGGAATGCCAGGCCCTCAAGCGGGTGCGCGAGGGCATGGGCCTGACCAACGTGATCCCGATGGTGCCCTTCTGCCGCACCCCCGAGGAGGGCGACAAGGTGCTGGCTGAGATGGCCCGCTCCGGCCTGGTGCGGGGCGAGAACGGGCTGGAGGTGTATGTGATGTGCGAGCTACCCAGCAATGTGATCGGGGCCGAAGCGTTTGCGGAGCGTTTTGACGGCTTTTCGATCGGCTCCAACGACCTCACCCAGCTCACCCTGGGCCTGGATCGCGATTCGGCGCTGGTGGCGGAGCTGTTTGATGAGCGCCACGCCACCGTGAAGGCCATGATCCGGCTTGCGATCCAAACGGCCCGGCGCTGCGGCCGCAAGATCGGCATCTGCGGCCAGGCCCCCAGCGATTACCCCGATTTTGCCCGCTTCCTGGTGGAGGAGGGCATCAATTCGATCAGCCTCAACCCCGACGCCCTGATCTCCACCCGGCTGGAGGTGGCCCGTATCGAGGCGAGCCTGGGCTGAGCGCCCGACCAGATTCGCCTCTCCAATCCGTTTAGCCGATTCGCCGCAGTACCGGCCCCTGGCTGGGGCGGATCTGGGCCGGCAGCTGCTGGCTGGCGATCGGCTGCAGGGTGCGCATGTTGTAGGTGGTGTAAACGGTGCGGCCCGTCGTGCTGCCCTCTCCGGTGCCCTCGCCCCGGGGCCAGAAGGCATCGATCAGGGTGAGCGTCTGCACCGGTGGCGAGGGATCCTGCAGCCGACGGCGCGGCCCACTGCCCAGGGCGCCGAGGTTGAGCAGATCCAGCTGGCCCACCCGGCCGGGGAAGTAGGCGTGGTGGTGGCCACTGATGTAGGCGTGGGCACCGGTGCGCTCCAGCAGTTGGCGCAGGGCGTCGCTCTGTTGCAGCACGTTGCCAGGGGTGTCCCTGCCCTGCCCCACCGCATAGAAGGGCAGATGGCCCAGCACCAGGCGCAGCCGGGCCGACTGCGCCGCCGGGCTGCTCAGCTGGCGCTCGGCCCAGGCCACCTGCTCAGCCGGCACGGTGGCGGAGGAGGCATCCCACACCAGCAGGAACAGGTTGTGTTGGCGCACGCTGTAGGCGAACGGGAACCGGCTGGCATCCACGAAGGACAGCCCCAGCCCGTCTTCCTGCCCGCGCCAGTAGCGCTCGGCCTCCTGCCGGTCGAGCTCGAACGCGTAGCGCCCGCCGGAGCGGGCGGAGGAGGCATCGTGATTGCCCATGGTGATCGCCACCGGCAGCCCCGCCCGCCGCAGCGGCGCCAGCAGCTGGCGGTGGAAGGAGGCCCACATGGCACTCAGGTGCACGCGGCTGAGCCCCTGCTTCTGGCCGGCCACCATGTCGCCGCCGCAGAGCACCAGGTCGGGTTTCCAGCTGGGAATCAGCTCGACAGCCCGCAGCACCTCCGGCAGGTAGCTCGTGGAGCCATAGCTGCTGTTGAGGTCGCTGATGGCCACCAGCCGCAGGTCGCCCCGCGGTGGCAGTGCGGATGCCCCGACCCTGTTGGAGCTGGCTGCAGCAGGCCTTGAGGGCAGGCTGGTAGTCGCCCAGGCCCCCAAGGCCAGCCCCGCCAGACCCAAAACATCCCGCCGCCGCAAGGAGGAGCCTGGCCACTGGTGCATGGGGCGCTCATCCATGGGATGGTCTGCAGGCAAAGGACTGCCCCCTGCTTAGCGCCCGGGGCAAGGGGGATCAATCAAGCCGCTAGGCGCCACAACAGGGTGCCGTGGGCCATGGCTCGCACCACGCACAGCACCGCCAGGGCCATGCAGAGGGGGCAGTGGGTGATCCCCATGGGGCTGGCGCCGTATCAGTTCTCACCCTGGCAGGCCGAGGCGTTGTCCTGACGGCGGACCTCGAAACTGCTGAAATAACGCCATACATCGGCCGCCATCTCCGGTTGGGCCCCCCAGGAGACGGTTGTGCTGCGCCTGAGTGAGCTGAAACTTCCCCTCGACCACAGCGACGCCGAGCTGGAGGCGGCGGCGTGCCGGCGGTTGCGGATTGCTCCCGACCAGCTGCGAGCGGTGCGGTTGGTGAAGCGCAGCGTCGATGCCCGCAAGCCCCAGGCCATCGCCCTGGTGTACAGCCTCGATCTGGACTTGGCCCTCGATCCGCGGGCGGAGGCCCGCCTGCTGCAGCGCTTCGCGGGGGATCCCCATCTGCGGCCCAGCCCCGATACGACGTACCACCCGGTGGCCCAGGCCCCCGGCGCTGGGACCAATCCAGGGGTGGCCGTACCGCGTCCGGTGGTGGTGGGGGCTGGCCCCTGTGGCTACTTCGCGGCCCTGCTGCTCGCCCAGATGGGCTTCCGGCCCCTGCTGTTGGAGCGCGGCAAAGCTGTTAAGGAGCGCACGGCCGACACCTTCGGCTTCTGGAAAGGCAACCGCCCCTTCGACCCCAACTCCAATGCTCAGTTTGGGGAGGGGGGAGCAGGCACCTTTTCCGACGGCAAGCTTTACAGCCAGGTGAGCGAGGCGAAGCCCTACGTGCGCAAGGTGCTGGAAGCGCTGGTGGCCGCCGGTGCCAACCCAGACATCCTCACCTTGCATCACCCCCACATCGGCACGTTCAAGTTGGCCACGGTGGTGCGAGGCCTGCGCCAGCGGATTGAGGCCCTGGGGGGTGAGGTGCGCTTTCAGGCTCGGGTGGACCGCCTGGAGTTGGCGGATGGGGATCGCTCCGTGCAGGCCCTACGGCTCCAGAGCGGCGAGCGGATTGCGGCCAGCCATGTGGTGCTGGCCCTCGGCCACAGCGCCCGCGACAGCTTCGCGATGCTGAAGGACGCCGGTGTCGCAATGCAGCCCAAGCCCTTCGCGGTGGGCCTGCGCATCGAACATCCCCAGAGCCTGATCGACCGCGCCCGTTGGGGTGAGGCCACCGGCCATCCGCGCCTGGGCGCCGCCGAGTACAAGCTTGTGCATCACTGCAGCGGCGAAGCCAGCCAGGGCCGCAGCGTCTACAGCTTTTGCATGTGTCCGGGCGGCTTGGTGGTGGGTGCCACCTCAGAAGCGGGCCGGGTGGTGACCAATGGCATGAGCCAGCACTCCCGCAATGAGCGCAACGCCAACAGCGGCATTGTTGTGACGGTCGACCTCGACGATCTGGCCCCCTACGGCGATGGACCCAACGATCCCCTGGCCGGGGTGGCCTTCCAGCGGCACTGGGAGGGCCGTGCCTTCATCGCCGGTGGGTCCAGCTACCAGGCCCCCACCCAGCGGGTGGGGGATTTCCTGGCCGGTCGCCCCAGCAGCGGCGGCGCCAGGGCTGTGCACCCGTCGTACCAGCCTGGGGTGCGCTTTGGCACGCTTGAGGGTTGCCTGCCAGCGTTTGTGCTGGAGGCCATTAGGGAGGCCCTACCGGTGTTTGAACGTCGCATCCCCGGTTTCGCGATGGACGATGCCCTGCTGACGGGGGTGGAAACGCGCACCTCCTCGCCACTGCGGCTGCCCCGAGACAAAACAGCCCTGGAGTGTTGCAACACCCCAGGGCTCTATCCGGCGGGAGAGGGGGCCGGTTATGCGGGCGGGATCCTCTCTGCGGCCATCGATGGCATCAAGGTGGCCGAGCAGGTCGCCTTGGCGATCACTCGTCCTCGTCTTCAGCGCCCAGGGGAACCAGTCGGATCTGCTTGCGACCCAGTTTGATCTCAAATTCGTCGCCGGGTTTGAGATCGAGCATGCCGGTGTAGGCCTTGCCCACCATCAGGTTGCCGTTGAACTGAACCTTGGTGTTGAAGCTGAGCTTGCGGCCGCCTTTGCCGGTTTTGGCGGTGCTACCGAAATCAACACCTTTGGCGTTGAGCAGGGCCTCGTAAAAGGCCGTGAAATTCAGCCGCTCAGAGCCATCTTTCTTGTGGGAGACATAGCCGCAAGCTCGGACGAGATCGGACTTGCTCACATCTCCATGTTCCTTGACCTTTGCGAGGAGGTCAGCGCCAGTGAGCATGGATGAGATTTATGCAACATCTGCATTATTGCGCAGGATCTGTCCCGACTGCAAGCGAAGGGGTGGGAATCCGGCGTAAATCCGGATCGGTGCTGCGCCAAGACGCATGGATTTCGTCACATCCAGTCGCATGGGCGGCGAAAAAAAATTTGGTTTCGAACATCAGGTCTGGGAAACAATCCCGCTCCACTGCACCGCTTTCACTTGATCACGGCGCCAGGAGTGAAATAGCAGTGGCTCAGTGGCTGTGCAAAGGGGGCAGATTGCAATGCGTTCAGTCGCAACGCCGAGGTTCTCGAGTTGGCGGCGGGCAGCGGCGCGAATGTCCAGCCGATCGCGCTGGGGATCGGGGTCATCTTGCAGGGCGCCGCAGCAGCGCAAGGCCTCCAACAGGTCCGGCAGGTGTTCCGGCTCGTTGGGCGCCAGGGCCGCCGCCACCTGCTCGCTCACCGCCCGCTCCACCTGGTAGCAAGACCCACTGATCGCCGGACCCAGGGCCACCAGCAGCTCGGCGGCGCGGCTGCCGCTGGCTTGCAGTTGTTGCACGGCCGCGGCCAGGATGCCGCCGGCCACACCCCGCCAACCCGCATGGCAGGTGGCCACCCGGCCCGAAACCGGATCGGCGATCAGCACCGGCGTGCAATCGGCGCCGCAGGCCCAGAGACACTGGCCGCCGCCATCGCTCACCAGGCCATCGGCCTCGGGCCAGGGCTCGGCCGTGGCCTGGCTGGCCGGCAGCACCACGGCACTGTGCACCTGGCGCAGACGGTGCACGCTCACCCCGGCACTCACGTAGCCGGCCAGCACCTCAGGCCCCCGACCCTGCCACTGGCGGGTGAAAAAGGCGTGCTCAAAGCTGCCGAGCAGGTCGCACTGGAGGTAGTGGCCGCCATAGGTGCCCACCCAGGTCCAGCCCGGCAGGCTGTTGAAGTCCCGGTCGGGACGGTCAAAAGGGGGATCGAGCGCTTCGGCCATGGTCGGTGCCGGGTGCCAGTGGTGTCAGGCGTCGGGGAGGTCGCGCAGCAGCCAGAAGCCCTCGAAGCGCTGGTCGTCTTCGCGGGCCTGGACGGCGAGAAATTGCAGCCCTCCGGCCTGCTGGCGGGCCGCGGCGAAGGCCGTTACCGCCGCCTTCGCCTCATCGGCCGGAAGATCGCTCAGTAGCCAGCGGTCTTCCAATCCGGCCTCAAGCACCAGCTGTTGCCCGCTGATGTCCAGGCGCACCGGCTCCAACCCCGCCAGCCAACCGGCCAGGGCCAGGGCCCGGGAGGCACTGAACAGGCGAATCCCTGGCACCGGCACCTCTGGGGAGAGGTCTTCCGGCAGAGGCACCAGGCCGGCAAATCCCAGCTCCCAGTCGGCCGCGCTGGCGAGGGCGCCCACGGGCAGGGTGGCCCAGCCCCAGCTCTCGCCCCGAGCCGCTTCTGGCAGGGGTACGGCGATCGGGCGGATCGGCTGGGGTGGCGGTGCCAGGGGGCCGGCCATGTAGCCGCTCTCCTGGGGGTAAACGTCACGCTCCCGCTCCTGCAGCCAGGTCACCAGCGCATAGGTGCGCCGGCTGGGCACCAGTTCCAGGCCCAGACCCTCGGCGGCCCGTTGCACCATGGTGCGCATCGAGGCCCGCCAGCAGCGCAGCCGCCGTGGGGGCCCGAAGCCCTTGGCGGCAGCAGCGGCCAGGGCTTGCTCGAGGGCGTCCTTCAGCCAGATCGAGTTGACGCTGGAGGCGGGGCAGGCCTGCACCCAGCGAAAGATTGCAGCGGAGGGCTGTTCTGCGGTCTGCACCTGGGGCGTGGAGCAGATCAGCAGCTCCCAGCGCTTCTTGCCGTCGGGCTCGAGGATGGGCCGTGAGTAGTAGTCGAGCTCCCAGTCGGGGGAGAGGGCGGTTGTCACTGGGGCCTCCACTGGCTCCGCTGGAACAGGGGCCTTGCTCATCCGGCCTGTTGCTCCTGCTGGCGGAGCACCGAGCGGGCGCGGTTGGCACGGTCGGTGGCTTCGTCCATCACCTTGTCTTTGTCGATCAGCAGTTCGCCCGGCTGGCCTTCCAGCAGGGCGGTGTTGAGGGCGATGCGACCGCGGCCTGGATCGAGCTCGGTGATCAGGGCCTTGAGCCGATCGCCTTGGCCGAACACCTCGCGCAGCTCGCGCAATTGACCGCCGGTGATCGCCGACTGGTGCAGCAGGCCGCTCACGCCCCCCAGGTCCACAAACAGGCCGTAGGGCTTGATCGACACCACCTGCCCTTCCACCAATTGACCCACCTCCAGGTTCTGGAACAGGGCGGCGGTAGCGGCTCTCTTCTCCGACAGCACCAACTTGCGGGTTTCGGGGTTGACCTCCAGGAACGCCGCCCCGAGGGTTTTGCCCACCAGGGCTTCATGGTTTTCACCCTCCTGCAGCTGGGAGCGGGGAATGAAGCCGCGCAGTCCCTCCAGATCGCAGGTGACGCCGCCGCGATTGAAGCCGTTCACCTTCACCTGCACCACCTTGCCCTCCTTTTCCAGGGCGCGCACCTTCTCCCAGCTCTGGCGCAGGGCGAGGGCCCGGGCGCTGATGGTCACCATCCCGTCGGCATTCTGCTCGCGGGTCACCAGCACCTCGAGCTCGAGCCCCTTGGGAAAGCGCTCCTTGAGATCGGTGATCACACCAAGGCCGCATTCCGCTTTCGGCATGAACCCCGGGGCCTTGCCACCGATGTCCACGTACACCCCATCACTCTCCAGGCCTATCACCGTGCCGCGCACCACTTCCCCGGTGGTGCCGTGGGGTTCGTGCTCGTCGAGGGCGGCCAGGAACGCCTCCTCGTCAAATTCGAAATCGTCGACGCTGCGGGCCGGTGCGCTGCCAGCCTGATCGGCGCTCGAGGTGCGGCGCGACTGCCGCTGCTGATTGGAGTCTGGCCCCAGCAGGTCGGCCATGGTGAGGCCTTCCATGCCCCCCAGGTCGAAGAGGTCGTCGTCGTTGCGGGCTGGGGTCCGCACCGGGCTGGGGGGTGGAGCGGCGGCGGCCGGGGGTTCCGGAGTTCGGACGGATTCCGGCTTGGGCGGCGCCACGACGGGCTCGGGCGCTGCCACGACGGGCTGATCCTTGCGGATCATCAACACCTGGGGCGGCTTGCGCAGCGGGGCCACGGGCTGCGGCTGGGCGGCTCCAGGGGGCACCGGGCGCGATGAACCCGGTGCTGGCGCGGGAGATGACGCAGACGAGGGCGGTTGGCTGCCGGTACCGGCCATCTCCACTGGGGGCTGTGAGCCTCACACTGTAGAGATCCGTTCTGATGCAATGGAGTCTCGGCGCCACGTGCAACAACTGGCCTGGCCCCAGGTCGAGCAGATTGCAGCCCGGTGGGGAAGCACGGTGGTATGGCCCTGGGGTGCGGTGGAGCAACACGGGCCCCATCTCCCCTTGGGCACTGATGGCCTATTTGCCGAACGGGTGCTGGATGCGGCGCTCGCCGCCCTGGATGCGGACCTGCCGATCCTGCGGCTGCCGCTGCAGGCCATCGGCTTTTCACCCGAGCATCGCGGCTTCTGCGGCACCCTCAGCCTCCCGCCCGGTCTGGTGATCGACCAGGTGGTGGCCGTTGGCCGTGAACTGGCTGCCACCGGGTTTCGGCGGTTGGTGCTGTTCAACGCCCATGGGGGCCAGATCGCCCTGTTGCAAACGGCCGCGCGCCAACTCCGGGCGGAGTGCCCCGAGCTCGTGGTGTTGCCTTGCTTTTTGTGGAGTGGTCCGGAGGGAATCGCCGAGCTGATCCCGGAGCCGGAGCGCTCCGTCGGATTGCATGCCGGCCTGGTGGAAACCAGCCTGATGCTGCATCTGGCTCCTGAGCTGGTGGGCGAGGAGCGCCCCTGCGATGGACGCAAGGCTGGCCCCAGCCCGGCGGGATGGAGTTTGGAGGGGGCTGCCCCGCTGGCCTGGCTTACCCAAGACCTGAGCGATTCCGGTGTGATCGGCGATGCTCGGGGTGCTTCGGCGGCGCTGGGGGCCCAGTTGTTTGAGCGTCTGGTGGAGGGATGGCTGCAACGCTTCGACGCTCTGCTACGTAGCCCGTGGCCAACGACGGAGACCCCACCACCCAGCCGGACAGGTGCCCGGTAAGGGTAGCTACAGTTGGGGGATCTGTTCCAAGTGCACGGCAGCCATGGCAACCCTCGCCTCCCCTGCAGTTTCCGAGGCGACTTCCGCCCAGCAACTGCCCGATCAACTGCCCGACTTCAGCACCGACGCCTACAAAGACGCCTACAGCCGCATCAACGCCATCGTGATCGAGGGTGAGCAGGAAGCGCACGATAACTACATCGCCATCGGCACGCTGATCCCCGACCAGGCTGAGGAGCTTGCCCGGCTGGCCCGCATGGAGCTCAAGCACATGAAAGGGTTCACGGCCTGCGCCAACAACCTGGGCGTCACCGCCGACATGCCTTTTGCCAAGGAGTTCTTCGCACCGCTTCACGGCAATTTCCAGAAGGCCCTAGCCGAGGGCAAGGTGACCACCTGCCTGCTGATCCAGGCGATTTTGATTGAGGCCTTCGCCATTTCGGCCTACCACATCTATATCCCTGTCGCTGATCCCTTCGCCCGCAAGATCACCGAGGGAGTTGTCAAAGATGAATACACCCACCTCAACTATGGACAGGAGTGGTTGAAGGCCAACCTCGAGACCTGCCGTGAAGAGCTTGAGCAGGCCAACCGCGACAACCTGCCTCTGGTGCGCAAGATGCTCGAGCAGGTGGCTGGTGATGCGTCTGTTCTTCACATGGACCAGGAAGATCTGATGGCGGATTTCCTCACGTCGTACCAGGAAGCACTCATGGATGTGGGCCTCACCTCCCGTGAGATCGCCAAGATGGCAGCGGCGGCCTTGATCGGCTAACCCGCGTTGGCTAACCATCCCGCCAGGCCGATCCTGGCGGGATGTAGCGTCGGCGACATCCCCTGGGGATTGCCCATGTTCGGCCTCATCGGTCACTCCACAAGCTTTGAGGAGGCCCGTGCCAAAGCCCGCAGCCTCGGCTTTGAGGAGTTCGCTGAGGGCGACTTGGATGTGTGGTGCAGTGCCCCTCCCCAATTGGTGGAGCGGCTCGAGGTGACGAGTGCCACCGGGAAAACGATCGAAGGGGCCTACATCGACTCCTGTTTCGTTCCTGAAATGTTGAGCCGGTTCAAAACCGCTCGGCGCAAGGTGCTCAGTGCCATGGAGCTGGCCCAGAAAAATGGCCTTGACATCACGGCCCTGGGCGGCTTCACCTCGATCATTTTCGAGAATTTCAATCTGCTCAAAGAGCAGCAGATCCGCTCCACAACCCTGGAGTGGGATCGCTTCACCACCGGCAACACCCACACCGCCTGGGTGATCTGCCGCCAGGTGGAAACCAATGCCCCGTTGCTGGGAATTGATCTACGCCAGGCCCGGGTGGCCGTGGTGGGCGCCACCGGTGACATTGGCAGCGCGGTGTGTCGCTGGCTCAGCCAGCGCACCGGTGTCAAGGAGCTGCTGCTGGTGGCCCGTCAGCCGCAACCTCTGCTTCATCTACAGCAGGAGCTGTGCGGCGGGCGGATTCTCAGCCTCGAGGAAGCCCTGCCGGAAGCGGATGTGGTGGTGTGGGTGGCCAGCCTGCCCCAGACCCTCAGCATCGATGCGGCCAACCTCAAGTCGCCCTGCCTGATGATCGACGGGGGCTATCCAAAAAATCTCGACACCAAGGCCAGCGGTGCTGGCATCCATGTGCTGAAAGGGGGCATCGTTGAATTTTTCAGCGACATCACCTGGCAGATGATGGAAATGGCCGAAATGGACAATCCCAAGCGTCAGATGTTTGCTTGTTTCGCTGAAGCGATTCTGTTGGAGTTTGAAGGGATTCACACCAATTTCAGTTGGGGGCGCAACAACATCACCCTCGACAAAATGGATCTGATTGGAGCCGCCTCCGAGCGCCACGGTTTTCGGGCCCTGGGTCTGGCCCTGCAGTCCGATCCCAGCCCAGCGCTAACCACGGCCTAGTTCATCCCTCCTCCTCTTCCCTCCCAACATCCTTGCCATGGCTCGCCGCGCCCTGCTGGAGTTCGAAAAACCGCTGGTTGAGCTCGAGGAACAGATCGAGCAGATCCGCCAACTGGCCCGTGATTCGGAAGTGGACGTGAGCCAGCAGCTGCTGCAGCTCGAAACCCTCGCGACCCGGCGCCGCAAGGACATCTTCGATGCCCTGACGCCCTCTCAGAAAATCCAGGTGGCTCGCCACCCCCAGCGCCCCAGCACCCTGGACTACATCCAGGTGATCACCGATGAGTGGCTGGAGCTGCACGGCGATCGCCGTGGCAGCGACGACCAGGCGCTGGTGGGTGGCGTGGGCCGTATCGGTGACCAGGGCGTGGTGCTGCTGGGCCACCAGAAGGGGCGCGACACCAAGGAAAATGTGGCCCGCAACTTCGGGATGGCCTCACCCGGGGGCTACCGCAAGGCAATGCGGCTGATGGAGCATGCCGACCGCTTCCGTCTGCCGATCCTGAGCTTCATCGACACCCCAGGCGCCTATGCGGGGGTGCTGGCGGAGGAGCAAGGTCAGGGCGAAGCCATTGCGGTGAACCTGCGCGAAATGTTCCGGCTGCGGGTGCCCATCCTTGCCACGGTGATTGGAGAAGGAGGCTCCGGTGGAGCTCTTGGCATCGGTGTGGCCGATCGGCTGCTGATGTTCGAGCACAGCGTTTACACCGTGGCCAGCCCGGAAGCCTGTGCCTCGATCCTCTGGCGGGATGCAGGCAAGGCGTCAACTGCCGCTGAAGCCTTGAAGATCACCGGCCCCGATCTGCTCCAACTTGGGATTGTGGATCTGGTGCTGCCGGAGCCCTCCGGCGGCAACCACTGGGCCCCCTTGCAAGCCGCCGAAACCCTCAAGACCGCCCTGCTGGAGCAACTCGCCGAGCTGCAAACCCTCAGCGAGACCCAATTGATTGAGCAGCGCTACGCCAAGTTCCGGCGTATGGGGCGCGTCCTGGAGAGTGAGACCCCAGATCCCTCCCGCAGCTCTTAAGGTTTCCTTCGGTTCCATCGACGTCCTGGCGTTTGCCCTTGTCTGATCCAACGCCTAAGGCGCCTGTGGCCCTGATCTCCGGAGCCTCCCGGGGAATCGGGGCCACGGCGGCACGGCTGTTCGCCGCCGCCGGCTACGACCTGCTGTTGCTGGCCCGCCCGTCGCAGGAGTTCGATGCCCTGACGAGCGAGCTGGGCCAGAGCGGTCGCCGCGTTGAGACCATCGGCCTTGATTTGGGCGATTCCACAGCCGTGGGCCCCGGTCTCGAAGACCTCTGCAGCCGTGGTCTCATCCCTTCCGTGGTGATCAACAACGCCGGCATGGCCTATACCGGCTCCCTGGCGGAGATGCCGCTGGCGCAGTGGCAGCAGGTGATGCAGCTCAACCTCACGGCCGTGTTTCAGCTGTGTCAGGCGCTGGTGCCGCGCCTGCGGGCGGCTGGTGGTGGTCACATCATCAATGTCAGCAGCCATGCTGCCCACAACGCCTTTCCCGACTGGGGTGCCTACTGCATCAGCAAGGCCGCCTTGGTCTCCTTGAGCCGCTGCCTGGCGGCTGAAGAACGCTCCCACGGGATACGGGTCAGCACCCTCACCCTGGGTGCGGTGAATACGCCCCTCTGGGAGAGTGAAACCGTCCACAGCTCCTTTGATCGCCGTGCCATGCTTGAGGTTGAGCGGGCGGCCGAAGCCCTGCTGTATCTGGCCCAACAGCCCGCCACTCTGGTGGTGGAAGACCTCACCCTCATGCCGGCCGCCGGCGCGTTTTGAGCCCCTCCATGACCTCGACCCTGCCTTCAAGTCTTCCCTCCCGCGCAAGTGCCCCGGACGCGGGTCCGTTGCCAGTGAGTCTGCGGATCCGTGAGCGCTTGGATGCAGCAGGTGTGGCGTATCTCGCCAACGACAACATCGCCGAGCATCTCAAGGAGGGCGAGCTCGATCAGCTGGAAATTGAAGTGGCCGGCAAGGTGCGCGAGCTGCTGCGCAGCTTGGTGATCGATATCGACAATGATCACAACACCGAGGAGACGGCCGAGCGGGTTGCCCGGATGTACCTCCACGAAGTGTTCAAGGGCCGTTATCACCACCAGCCCAAGATCGCCAGCTTCCCCAACGTCAAGAAGCTCGACGAGATCTACACCGTTGGACCCATTTCGGTGCGCTCGGCCTGTTCCCACCACTTGGTGCCGATTCTCGGCAATTGCTGGATCGGCATCAAGCCTGGCGATCGGGTCATCGGGCTGTCGAAATTCTCACGGGTGGCTGATTGGGTGTTTTCTCGCCCCCACATCCAAGAAGAAGCGGTGATGATTTTGGCCGATGAGATTGAGCGTCTCTGTGAGCCCCAGGGCCTTGCGATCCTGGTGAAAGCCCAGCACTACTGCATGAAGTGGCGGGGCGTGAAAGAACCCCAAACCAGCATGGTCAATTCCGTGATGCGGGGCGATTTCCGGTTGGATCCCAGCCTCAAGGCTGAGTTCTTCGAGTTGGTCAAGCAGCAGGAAGCGTTGTTGTCCACCTGAGTCTCTGGGCTCTCGCCGTTAAGGAGTCGGCCGCACCGGGCCAAGAGGGGTTGAGGCCTGGCGGTTGGCGCCTCCCTCTGGTGTGGACACCGTCACGACCACCATCACTTCGCTCGAAACGTCCTGGGGCTGGAGCACATAAGTGGGGCCGCTGGCCCCGCTGATCAGCAGCCACTGGCTGGCACCAGGAGTGCGGCGGTACCAGTGGAAGGCCTGCGGCGGCAAGGCGGCCAAGAGGTCGGCAACGGCGGCGGCCTGGAGCACCTGGCCCTGCACCGCCTCTCCCTGCAGCACCAGTTGTTGCAAGCCATCGATCTGCTGCTGCACCGCGCTTTCCTGGGCCAGGTCGGCGCTGATCTGCTGGCGCAGCGCGCTGATCTGGGCCTGGGGATCGGCGCTTACCCCCGGCACGCAGGAGAGCTGACCGTCCACCAGCTGGCAGCCCACCAGGTCCTGGGCCTGCAGGGGCAGCATCAGGGCGGGCGTCGCTGCACCGGCCAGAGCGAGCAGCAGGGGCAGGGGAGCGAAACCAGAGAGGCAGCCCATCATCGCGTCGTGAACACAGCCTGATCTTGGCCGCAAAGGCCGACCTCAGCCAAGTTCTCCCCGAACGGCAGCCACCAGCGCCTGCACCAACGCCAGATCCTTGTCGCCAGGAGCCCGCTCCACACCGCTGGACGCATCCAGCCCCGTGGGCGTCAGCTGGGCCAGCAGCGGCGCCACCCGATCGGCCCGGATGCCCCCCGCCAGCCACCAGGGCAGGGGCGGAGTGAAACCCGCCAGCCACTCGCTGGGAATGCGGTGGCCCGTCCCCCCCAGCTGGTCGGGCACCCAGGCATCCAGGAGCAGGGCATCCACGGCGTGGGCGTAGTCCCACGCCTGTTTCAGGTCGTGGGGGCTGCGGATCCGCAGGGCCTTCCAAACCGTGCAGCCCAGGCTCGCCCGCAGCTGGTGGCAGCGCTCCGGCGTTTCCGAGCCGTGTAGCTGCACCACCCCATGGCCTTGGCCGCCGGCCAGCTCCGCCAGCTGCCGGTCGTCGGGATCGGCCACCACCAACACCCTCTGGCAGAGGGGGGCGGCCGCCTGAACGGCGGCAAACAGGGGTGGCCGTTGGCCTGGCTCCAGGTAGCGCGGTGATCCGGGCACGCCGATCACGCCGATCGCATCGACCCCCAGGCAGGCCACCGCCGCCGCCTGCTCGGGATCCCGCAGGCCGCAAATCTTCAGCAGGGGGGACGTCATGGCTTGGGCGCGTGCCGTTGGGCCTTTCTAGGATTCATGTTCTGACGCTTCGGGCCTGGCCTGGGCAGACACTCGGGTGGAGGGGCCGTGGGAGAGGGCTGGCAGCTGTTCAAGATCAGGGGAATTCCCCTGCGCATTCATCCCAGCTGGTTTGTGATCCTGGCGTTGGCCACTGCCGCCTTCCAGCAGCACTACAGCCTCAGCCTTAAGGATCCGGTTGGCGCGGCAGCGCTCTGGGGCCTGGGCCTGGCGACGGCGGTGCTGTTGTTTGTGTCCGTGCTGCTGCACGAGCTGGGCCATTCCCTGGTGGCCCTGGCCCAGGGGGTGCAGGTGCGCAGCATCACGCTCTTTTTGCTGGGCGGTGTCGCCAGCGTCGAGCGGGAATGCAGCACGGCCATGGGTGCCCTGCTGGTGGCCGCGGCAGGGCCCGCGGTAAGCTTGCTGCTGGGCGGGGCTCTGTTGGCTGGCACCCACACGGCGGACCACGTCTCGCCCTTGCTGGGGGCGATGGTGGCTCAGCTGGGCTCCCTCAACCTGGTGCTGGGCCTGTTCAACCTGCTGCCGGGTCTGCCCCTCGATGGCGGGCTGATCGTCAAGGCTCTGGTGTGGCAGGCCAGCGGCAGCCAGCGGCGGGGTGTGGAGGTTGCCAACAGCTGCGGTCGCCTGCTGTCGCTGCTTGCGATCGGTTTGGGCACGGTGGTGCTGTTGCGGGGCGGCGGCCTCAGTGGCGCCTGGTTGATGCTGCTGGGCTGGTTCGGTTTAGGGGCGTCCCGCAACCAGCGGCAGATGCTGGCCCTGCAGCAAACCCTCAATGCCTTGAAAGTGCGGGATGCGGCGGGGCGACGGTTTCGGGTGCTGGAGGCGGCTGGTCGGCTGCGGGAGCTCAGCCAGATTCGACTCTCCCAGGCCACCGAGGCCGACCAGGACGACTGGCTGCTGGTGTGCGACCGCGGCCGTTGGCAGGGGGTCATCGACGACACGCCACTGCAGCAGCTGCCGGTGCAGCGCTGGGACAGCGACCGCATTGGTGATCACATGCAGCCCCTTTCCAGCCTGCCGGCCATCCGCGAGTCAGCGCCCCTGTGGCAGGCGGTGCAGCAGCTTGAAGACAGCGGTGCCAACCGATTGCTCGTGCTCAGCCCAGCCGGATTGCCCTGCGGCACGATCGAGCGCCCTGAGCTGGGCGAAGCCGTGCTCGCCAAACTGGGCCTGCGCCTACCGGCACCGCTGCTGGCCACGGCTCGGCGCCACGGCACCTATCCCCTGGGCCTGGCTCTGCCTCAGGTGGTGCGCTCGATGCTGGCCTCCGGCGAGGCCAAGGGCGGCGTCGACCCGTTGACCCAATAGGGGGCACGGCCCGCGGCGATGCGGGCCCATTCCGCGGCGCTCAGCGGCAGGGGCACAACCCCAGCGGTGGCCGTGGGCAGAGCTGCCGCCGCGCATTGCTGCAGCAGTGCCTCCAGCTCCCTGGGGTCCAGCGGCAGGTCGGGCAAGGCGGGCGGGTTGGCGCCGAACACCAGCTGCCAGAGCTCGGCGGGTGGCTCCACCAGGATCGAGCCATGCTGCAGCAGGCACCCCTGGCGCCACAGCTGGGCGCTGCCGATTCGCTTGGCTCCTCCGGCATGCACCAGATCGGCGGCGGTGCTGCTGGCGAAGCAGTTGCTGCGTTGCAGGCTGGCGGCCTGACGACCCGGCTCCAGGGGTAGCCCCAGGCTGGCAAAGGCGTCGAGGAGCCAGCCGCAGGCCAGGGCGTAGGCCCGCTGGCGTTGCCGGGGCGCATCGGGCCAGACCAGTGCATAGGTGATCTCCCCGGCATGAAGCACCGCCCGGCCCCCACTCGGTCGGCGCACCAGCTCGATCAGCCCGCCAGCCGCCAGCTCGCCCCAGTGGGGCTCGAGGTGGTGCTGGTGAAATCCAAGCGACAGCGTTGGCCGCTGCCAGCGGTAGAGCCGAAACGCCGGTGCCCGTTGCTCCAGCAGCCACCCATCGATGGCCATCTGCCAGTCGCCCGCCAGGCAGCTGCTGGGCAGGGTGCGCAGGCGGGGTATGGGGGATGCTGAGGAAACCGCCATCGCCCCAGATTGCCCGGATGCTGTGGAGTTTGTTGCCCTATCTGCCCTTGGGCCTGCTGGCGGGGCTGCTCTCGGGGTTGCTGGGCATCGGTGGCGGGTTGGTGTTTGCGCCCCTGTTGTTGCTGGCGGGACTCGATCCGCACCAGGCCCTCGCCACCAGCACCCTGGCGATCGTGCCCACCACCCTGGGCGGCACCTGGACCCACCTCCGCAGCCGCAGTCTCCCGGTCCGGGGCAGCCTGGCGATCGGGCTGGGGGCCTGCCTCGGAGCCGGCCTGTTCAGCCAGATGGGCCTCGGCCTGCAGGGCTGGCACCTGCTCGCCCTGCAGGCCCTGATGTACGGCGTGCTTGCGTTCACGATCCGCCCCCAGTCCGCTCTGGCGGCCGTGGAGACGCCAAACCTCAATCAGCTCGGACTCACCACGGTGGGCTGGGTGGCGGGCTTGGCCACCGGTCTGCTGGGGCTGGGCGGTGGGCTGGTGATGGTGCCCCTGATGGTTCAGGTGCTGCGGGTGCCGATCCACCTGGCGATCCGCTTCAGCACCTTGGCGGTGCTGGTTTCGGCTGCGGTGGCCTCCAGCACGTTTCTGTTCGATGGCCGAGGGGTTCTACCGGTGGGCCTGGCCCTGGGTGCCACCGCCGCCATCGCAGCCCGCTGGTCGGCAGCGCGGCTCGATCGCGTCAGCGATGCCCAGCTGGTGTGGTTGCTGCGGGGTCTCACCCTGCTGCTGGCTGTGGATAGCGGCCGTCGCGCCCTGTTGCTGCTGTTGGGGTCGCCCAGCTGATGTCAGCTCGGGGGCAGCGGCGCCCAAAACTCGGCATCCAGCTCAAAGCCGAGCACGGCAGCCATTTGACCCAATCCCTGGCGGCACTGCAGCCCATGGCTGCGGGCCCAGGCATCCAGGCCGAACAGGCGGTGGGTAATCCACAGCTCCAGGGCTTCGGGGGCAAAGCGAATGCCCTCGGTGCGGCTGAAGTGATGGGGCACCAGCATCGCGACATGGCGGGTGAGTTGACCGCTGCTGCGCTCCAGCACCAGCGGCAGCCAGGGGAGTTCGGCATCGGCCCGCAGCGACCAGAGGCGCAGCTCGGGAATCTCCGAGAGCTCCCGGGGGTCATCGTCGGCCCGCGGCCAGTCGACGTTGAGCGTGAGGCTGCCGGCCTGCTGCACCAGGACGGCAGGGTTGAGTCGGGCCCAGGGCTGCAGGCCGCCCAGATCCAGATTGCGGATTTGCGACGCGGTGATCTCCACGGAATCCATCAAGACAGCAGCCATCAAGAGCTGTGACAGCAGGGCGGGTGAGGCTGGACCGTAGCCACCGCAGGGCAAAGAATGGGGCGCACCCTGTTGCGTTCACAGCCCGATGGTTTCTGCACTCAGCCAGGCCGAAATTCTGATTGCCCTGGTGGTGGCCGCCCATGCGGGCGTGCTGGCCGTTCGTCTGTGCTTCAGTCTTTACAAGGCTTGAGGCATCGCATCCATCCCCTTGGCAAGCGGGGGCTGGGCCGCTAGAAGCGTGCAAGACCTGCCGGGCCCTGCCCCATCGGTGCCAGCATGCCCTCTCCGCCCCCCTCTGCATTCAGGCCGGCTGCATCCAGACCAACTGCGGTCAAGCACGCTGCAGACATGTCCGCTCGGGGAGCTGTTTCACGTGATTCCGCACGAGCAAGCTCCGTGCCACGTGTCTCCAAATCGACGGGATTGGATCGCTCGCCCCCCCCTGTCGCTTCGGGGGGCGAAACGGCTGCATTGCAAGCCCTCTCCACCGAGCGCCAGGAGCTGCTCTGCAGCTTGATTGGCCTTGCCGTGAAGGTGGGATTGGTGGTGGTGGCGGGCGTGAGCCTGGCCCGCCTGGCTTCGGCTTACCAGGAGCGCATGGAGCGGCAGGGTGAGCTCTCCGCCGTGCTCGATCTGGAGCAGGCCAAGTTGTCCAAGGCCCGTGACCGGTTTGATCATTTGTTCATGGTGGAGGGGGAGCAGCGTCTGATCCGCGAGCAAAACCAGTGGATCGCTCCCAACCGCCTGCGGGTGGTGTGGCAAACCCCTGAAGCCAGCCAGCCCACCCCGTAAGTTGGGGCCCGCTGTTTAGACGGGTTTGATGGCGGACGCTGCTGGCGCCGGAACGGTTCTGATCACCGGCACCACCTCAGGGGTTGGGCTGAATGCGGCCAAAGCCCTGGCGGATCGGGGCTGGTTTGTGGTGACGGCCAACCGTGATCCGGTGCGGGCCGCTGCCGCCGCCGAATCCCTGGGCATTCCTTCGTCGCAGCTCAGCCACCTGCGCATCGACCTCGGCGACCTCGACAGTGTGCGCGTGGGGGTGGAAACCCTGGTGGCCTCCCTGGGACGTCCGCTCGATGCCCTGGTGATCAATGCCGCTGTCTACAAGCCTCGGCTCAAGGAACCTGAGCGGTCTCCCCAGGGCTACGAGATTTCGATGGCCACCAACCACCTGGGTCATTTCCTGCTGATTCAGCTGCTGCTGCCGGATCTGCAGCGCTCCAGCCACCCCTCGCGTCGGCTGGTGGTGCTCGGCACCGTCACCGCCAACTCCAAGGAACTGGGCGGCAAGATCCCGATCCCCGCCCCGGCGGACCTCGGCGATCTGGCGGGCTTCAAGGCCGGCTTCAAGGCGCCGATCGCCATGGCCAATGGCAAGCCCTTCAAGCCCGGCAAGGCCTACAAGGACAGCAAGCTCTGCAACATGATCACCACCCAGGAGCTGCACCGCCGGCTGCACGCCTCCACCGGCCTTGTGTTCAGCTCCCTCTATCCGGGCTGCGTGGCCGACACCCCCCTGTTCCGCAATGCTCCCAAGGCCTTCCAGAAGATCTTCCCCTGGTTCCAGAAGAACATCACCGGCGGTTACGTGAGCCAAGCCCTGGCGGGTGAGCGGGTGGCCCAGGTGGTGGCCGACCCCGCCTTCGCCGCGTCTGGGGTGCACTGGAGCTGGGGCAACCGCCAGAAGCAGGGCGGCAAGCAGTTCAGCCAGGAGCTTTCCGACAAGGCCAGCAACCCCGACACCGCCCAGGGGGTGTGGGCCGAATCGATGAAGTTGGTGGGGCTGGCCTGATCCAGCCCCTGACCGGCTCGACTTAGAAGCGGCGACGGAACGCGTCGTCGCTGCGGTTGTCCGTGTCGTCGAGCCGGCTCAGCTTCCACACATTGCGGCTCAGCCGCCGGGCCTTGAGACCACCGCGCTCCACGGCCTCACTGGTGGGCCTGACTCCCAGCAACTGGCTCACGTCCGCCGTTGTCAGGGGGGCGCCGGTTTGCAGGGCCAGCTGGGTGAGCTCGAGGCGCTGCCGCAGGGCGGCCAGATCAGCTTGGCCGCCGTCTTCGGCCTCCGACCAGATCCAGGGCAAGTCCTGCCCCGAGCCGGCCATCTTCTGCATCAGCCCCAAACCAATGAACGCCAGGGCCTGTTCAGGCTTCACCCCCTGGGCGGCCGCCTGGGCCATCCACTCGGGGATCGCGGCGTCGCCAGTGGTGTCGGCGGGGGGCATGGGTTCGGCCTGGGCGGCTTTGGCCCGGCTGCTGGGGCTTGAGTCAGGGGAGTTGGAGGTGGTGCGTCTGGTGGCCATGAACCCGTCCCATCAACGTTGGCTGGACGGTACCGGCTCCATCCCGATGGGCAAGGGGCGGGGGCATCAGGGTTAAGATCCTGCCGCAGCTGAGCCGATGAACGGGCAGTTGCCTGAAGGACACTCCCTTGCCAGCCCGCCAGCCATCGCGTGAAGACCTGGCGACCCGTCGGAGACGGGAGAGTTTGTCGGGCCCTTCAACCGGCATGGGATCAGCGAGGCCGGCTGGTGGATCCCCGCGATCAGGATCCTTGATCACCGGCACCCAGGTCGACTTCGACAGCGATGGGGCCAGCTGCGTGATCACCACCGACAGCGAAGGCTCCCGTCTGGCACGCCAGACCAGCCAGGTGCAGTCGATTGAACTGCGCACCTACGTCTTTCTCGACTCCCTGCAGCCCCAGCT
The DNA here is from genome assembly GCF_002252665.1 of Synechococcus sp. 8F6. Lineage (GTDB taxonomy): Bacteria > Cyanobacteriota > Cyanobacteriia > PCC-6307 > Cyanobiaceae > Cyanobium_A. Next base: position 29,475 of record NZ_NQKZ01000005.1, on the reverse strand, counting down.
GGCGGCCTACATGGGCACGGTGAGCCAGGGCTTCCTGCCGATCCCTGGCGATGCCTGCCTGTGGCTGGAGGTGTCCCCAGGTATGGCCGTGCACCGGGTCACCGATATCGCCCTCAAGGCCAGCACGGTGCGGCTCGGCCAGATGATTGTGGAGCGGGCTTTCGGCTCGCTGGCGCTCTACCACCGCGACCAGAGCAATGTGCTCCACTCCGGCGATGTGGTGCTGGAAGCCATCGGCAACCGCAAGGAGGACCGCAGCCGCGCCGAGGTGAGCTGGACGGAGATCATCCGGGCGATCACCCCCGACCATGCCGTGCTGATCAACCGCCAGAACCGTCGCGGCTCGATGATTCAGGCGGGTATGAGCATGTTCATTCTCGAAACGGAGCCCGCCGGCTACGTGTTGATTGCTGCCAACGAGGCGGAAAAGGCCTCCAACATCACTGTGGTGGATGTCAAGGCCGTCGGAGCCTTCGGACGTCTCACTCTGGCTGGGAAGGAAGGGGATGTGGAGGAGGCCGCCGCTGCTGCGATGCGGGCTATCTCACACATCAACAGCAGCGCTCGCTGATCCTGCCCTCAGCCGGGAAGCTCCAGCCAGCGGCGCAACTGGGGGGCCAGCTGGCGGGCTGCTTTGCCGCGACTACCAAGCTTGGCCTTGAGGTGGGGCCCCATCTGGGCATAGGAGCTGCCCGCCTCCCGCACATAGAAGATGCTGTCGTAGCCAGGCCCATGCCCCTGGGCTGCGCGCAGGATCTGGCCTCGGCAGATGCCCTCAGCCTCGGCCCGGGTGATGCCGGAGGGGTCGGCCAGCACCATCGCCGAGCGGAAGCTGGCGCCCCGGTAGAGCGAATCGTCCAGTTCCTTCAGCAGCCGGTGGATGCGTTCATGGTCGGTGGGGGCGTAGCGGGCGGAGTAAATGCCAGGGGCGCCGCCCAGGGCATCCACCTCGATGCCGGAATCGTCGGCCAGGGCCCAATGGCCCGTGAGCTGGGCCACGGCTTCAGCTTTGAGCCGCGCATTTTCGAGGTAGGTCGACCCGGTTTCCTCGATCTCAAGCCCCGGTGGCTGGGGCAGCACCTCCAGCTCAACCAGCTCGAGCATGGCGCTGATTTCGGCCACCTTGTGGGGATTGCCGCTGGCGATCACCAAGGTCGGCATCCACAAGGGAGCGGGGACTCCCATTGTGCTGCAAGGGGCGGCGGCGGGCAGGACGCCTACGGTTGCTCCGGGCCTCTCGGAGCCCACCAACGCGCTTGAAGACGGGAGTGTCGGCGGATGGAGTCAAGCCTGATCCTTCAGAACCTGCTCACCCCTCCGGTGCTGTTCTTTTTTCTCGGGGTTGCAGCGGTGTTGGTGGGCTCCGACCTAGAAATCCCAGCACCACTGCCAAAGCTCTTTTCGCTCTATCTCCTGCTTTCGATCGGCTTCAAAGGCGGCTTGGAGCTGCAGCACAGCGGTCTGGGCGGCCAGGTGCTCCCCACGATTGGTGCCGCCGTGGCCATGTCGCTGCTGGTGCCGATCGTCAGCTTTCTGGTGCTGCAGCTGCAGTTTGATGCTTTTAATGCCGCGGCAATTGCCGCCACCTACGGTTCAATCAGTGCGGTCACGTTCATCACCGCCGAAAGCTTTCTGGAAACCCAGAATCAACCTTTTGATGGCTTCATGGTGGCGGCCTTGGCATTGATGGAGTCCCCGGCCATCATCGTTGGCCTGATTCTGGTGAAGCTGGCGGCTCCCCAGAATCGGCCTGGCGCCCAGCCGATGCGCTGGGGTTCGGTGTTGCGCGAAGCCTTCCTGAACAGCTCGGTGTTTCTGCTGGTGGGAAGCCTGGTGATCGGCCTGCTGGTGGCGGCGTATAGCCCAGCCGGCATTGGCAAGATGGAGCCCTTCAGCGACAAGCTCTTCTATGGAGCCCTGACTTTCTTTCTGCTCGACATGGGCATCGTGGCGGCTCAGCGGATCCGGGAACTCCGCGAGGCAGGGGCTTTCCTGATCGCCTTTTCGGTGCTGATGCCCCTTTTCAATGCCCTCCTAGGGGCCTTGATCGTTTGGGGCCTGCAGCTGAGCCCCGGCAATGGCCTGCTGTTTGTGGTGTTGTGTGCCAGCGCCTCTTATATCGCTGTGCCCGCGGCGATGCGGATGACGGTGCCTGAAGCGAATCCCAGTCTCTACATCTCGGCGGCGTTGGGGATCACCTTCCCCTTCAACATCATTTTGGGGATTCCGTTGTACATGCTGCTGGTTAACACCATTCTCTCCGCTCCTGGCTGAATCGATGAAACGTGTGGATCTGATTTTCAGTGAGCGGGAACTCGACGGGGTGCTCAAAGCCATCGACGCTGCCGGGGCGGCGGGCTATTCCGTGATCAAACACGTGAGCGGTCGGGGGCCCCATGGCGCCGTGTCCGATGGGTTGGAGTTCAGCGGACTGGGGGCCAACGCCCACGTGATCGTCTTCTGTGAGGACGCCCTTCTGCCCAAACTGCGCCAAGGCTTGCAACCGCTGCTCAATTACTACGGCGGAGTGGCCTACGTGACCGCCGCCGATCCTCTCTGAGGCGCGTCCCCCAAAACCCTTGCCAGCACTGCACTGGCAAGCATTGCCTAACGTTTTGTGATGCACTGATCAGGCTGCCTTATCTGAAGGCGAGGTAACGGTGATGGGCAGACGGGCCGAAATGGCTTGACGGGAGGTTTGGCTGGCGACCATGGTTGCGAGCGAACATTCCACCCCCCTCCTCCAGGAGCAGGTAATGGCAACTGAAACCATGGGCATCGCCCTCGGCATGATCGAAACCCGGGGTCTGGTCCCCGCGATCGAAGCGGCTGACGCCATGACCAAGGCCGCCGAAGTGCGCCTCATCGGTCGTGAATTCGTCGGCGGCGGTTACGTCACCGTCATGGTGCGTGGCGAAACCGGTGCTGTGAACGCAGCTGTGCGCGCCGGCGCTGATGCATGTGAGCGCGTGGGCGACGGCCTCGTGGCTGCCCACATCATTGCTCGCCCCCACCGCGAAGTTGAGCCTGCTCTGGGCAACGGCAACTACGCCGGTCAAAAGGACTGAGCCGATCGGCGTCTGACGCCCTGATCGATCTCACCCCCTTACCCGCCCCAACCGGAGAAACTCCATGAGCAAGAAGTACGACGCCGGGGTCAAGGAGTACCGCGACACCTATTGGACTCCTGATTACGTTCCCCTCGACACCGACCTGCTGGCCTGCTTCAAATGCACCGGCCAGGAAGGTGTTCCCAAAGAAGAAGTGGCCGCTGCTGTGGCTGCTGAATCCTCCACCGGCACCTGGTCCACCGTGTGGTCCGAGCTCCTCACCGATCTCGACTTCTACAAAGGCCGCTGCTACCGCATCGAAGACGTTCCTGGCGACAAGGACGCCTTCTACGCCTTCATCGCCTATCCCCTCGACCTGTTCGAGGAAGGCTCGATCACCAACGTGCTGACCTCCCTGGTCGGCAACGTGTTCGGCTTTAAGGCCCTGCGCAACCTGCGTCTGGAAGATATCCGCTTCCCGATGGCGTTCATCAAGACCTGCATGGGTCCCCCGAACGGCATCGTGGTCGAGCGCGACCGGATGAACAAGTACGGCCGTCCGCTGCTGGGTTGCACCATCAAGCCGAAGCTCGGCCTGAGCGGTAAGAACTACGGCCGGGTTGTGTACGAGTGCCTCCGCGGTGGTCTTGACTTCACCAAGGACGACGAGAACATCAACTCGCAGCCCTTCCAGCGCTGGCAGAACCGTTTCGAGTTCGTTGCTGAAGCCACCAACCTGGCCCAGCAGGAAACCGGCGAAAAGAAAGGGCACTACCTCAACTGCACCGCCGCAACTCCTGAGGAGATGTATGAGCGCGCTGAGTTCGCCAAGGAACTGGGCCAGCCCATCATCATGCACGACTACATCACCGGGGGCTTCACCGCGAATACCGGTCTGGCCAAGTGGTGCCGTAAGAACGGCATGCTGCTGCACATTCACCGCGCCATGCACGCGGTGATCGACCGTCACCCCAAGCACGGCATCCACTTCCGTGTGCTGGCCAAGTGCCTGCGCCTCTCGGGTGGTGACCAGCTGCACACCGGCACCGTGGTCGGCAAGCTCGAAGGCGACCGTCAGTCGACCCTCGGCTACATCGACCAGCTGCGTGAATCCTTCGTTCCCGAAGATCGCAGCCGCGGCAACTTCTTCGACCAAGACTGGGGTTCCATGGGCGGCGTGTTCGCCGTGGCCTCCGGTGGTATCCACGTCTGGCACATGCCTGCCCTCGTGGCCATCTTTGGCGACGACTCGGTGCTGCAGTTCGGTGGTGGTACCCACGGCCACCCCTGGGGCTCCGCTGCTGGTGCTGCTGCCAACCGTGTGGCTCTTGAGGCCTGCGTCAAGGCCCGTAACGCCGGTCGTGAGATCGAGCGCGAAGGTCGCGACATCCTTCTGGAAGCTGCGAAGCACAGTCCTGAGCTGGCCATCGCCCTGGAGACCTGGAAGGAAATCAAGTTCGAGTTCGACACCGTCGACAAGCTCGACGTCAACTGAAGTCCATCGGTGCAGAAAGGAGGCGTGGTGATTGCCACTCCCCCTTTCTCTCCCGGAACGCTTCAGTGAACGCGATCCGAGCCCTTGCCTTCAGGGTTCAACCATTCCATCCACAACAGGATCCCCATGCCTTTCAAGAGCACCGTGGGTGACTACCAAACAGTCGCCACTCTGGAGACCTTCGGCTTCCTCCCGCCGATGACCCAGGACGAGATCTACGACCAAATTGCTTACATCATTGCCCAGGGTTGGAGCCCGCTCGTTGAGCACGTCCATCCCAGCAACTCCATGGCGACCTACTGGTCGTTCTGGAAGCTGCCCTTCTTTGGTGAGAAGGATCTGGGTGTGATCGTGAGCGAGCTGGAGGCTTGCCACCGCGCCTATCCCGACCACCACGTGCGTCTGGTGGGTTACGACGCCTACACCCAAAGTCAGGGTGCTTGCTTCGTGGTGTTTGAAGGCCGCTGATCATCAGCCCTTCAGGGGTTCTCGCTGAAGGCGGAACCCCAACTCCTTTTCTTGGCTGATCTGTCCGCGTTGCGGGTGGATCAGCACTTTTTCAGATATTCCATTCGACGGGCGGACATGGCCAGCACATCCAGCCGGGAAGCAGCTCTGGAGCGCCGCAGGGCCCTCACCAACGGCGGCAAGAAGGCCGCCAGCCGGTTCACCTCCGGGCCGAGCCGTGTGCGCTCGCTCGAAGATGCCCGGCCCACCCGCACGGCAGCTGCTGCGGCGGAATCCGCGCCTGCGATCTCTTCTGCACCGGCAGCCGTGAACCGGGCTCCTGCCCCCACCCAAAGCCGAACCCTTTCGGCTCCTTCGGGCGCTGGCCATCGCAGCCAGGCCCGCCCGATCGCCAACCCCAGCCGCGATCTCGTGCTGGCCCGGCGCGAAGCTCTCTCGAAGCGTGGCAAGAGGGCCGACAATTCCAGCGATCGCACCCGCACCGATCTGGCCAAGGCCACACCCAAGGCTCAGGTTGCCGCCCCTGCCCAGTCCCCAGCGCCAAAGCCTGAGATCGTTGCCACTCCTGCTCCGGCTCTGTCGAGCCTCAGCAGCCGAGGCGCTCAGGGCGCCGAGCGGCGTTCCACCCCCAAGCGTTCTGCTCAACGCGATCCCAGCCGTGCTTTGGTGCTGGCCCGCCGCGAAGTGCTCTCCAAGCGCGGCAAGGCGGCCAATGCACCCAAGAGCACCACGGCGGCTTCAGTGTCCCGTCAGGGCAACCCCGATATGAGTGCGCGCGAGCTCTCTCAGAAAGTGCGTGAGCTGCGAGCCAAGGTTGGTAGTGCTGGCTCCAGCCGCAGCGGCGGCACTCGCCCCTCCGGCCCCAACCGCCACGGCGCCAAGCAGGCCGCTGCCACTGTTGATGCCCATTGGAAGGTGGGTGTGAGTGAAACCAGCACCGGCCAGGTGGTCACCGGCACCCAGGCCAACCGCTCCCCCAAGACCACCGGCAATGAAGCTGCCACCTGCCGCGCCATCACCGGCACCGAATATCTCGGTGCCGAAGTGTTCCAGACCTTCTGCCAGAGCGGCCCGGTGGCCACCCAGCCCGCCAAGGTGCGCGTGAGCGCCACCAGCCACGGCAACCGTGTCACCGGCAATGAGGTGGGGCGGTCTGAAAAGGTGACCGGCGATGAGCCCGGCACCTGCAAGAACGTCACCGGCACGGAATATGTGTCGGCTAACCAGTCCGCCGCCTATTGCGGTGGCAGCAAGCCCAGCCCCCGCAAGGTGGGCCGCAGTCAGACCCAGGGCGGCCAGCCCGTTTCCGGTGTGATGGTGGGTCGCTCTGACAAGGTGACCGGTGATGAGCCCGGTTCCGGCAAGCAGCTCACCGGCACCCAATACGTGGCCGACCAGAGCCAGGTGACCGGTCGAGCCCCCACCAAGGTGGCCAGCCTGCACACCCTGCGGGGCACCGGGATCACCGGCACCCATGTGGGCCGCAGTGAGCACGTCACCGGTGACGAACCCGGTAGCTGCCGCCTGGTGACCGGCGATGAATACGTTGGCTCCCAGCAATATGCTGATTTCTGCGGTAGCAAGCCCGCTCCTGAGGCTCCCAAGGTGGGCTTCAGCGTTACCAACAAGGCCCAAGTGGTGAGCGGTACCCGCACCGGCCGCTCCTCCAACGTGACCGGCGATGAGCCCGGCACTTGCAAGGTCGTGACCGGCACCCCCTACGCCGGGCTCGAGCAGGCCGGCGATTTCTGCACCGGTAAGGCCGTTGCCCACATCCGCCAGCGCACACCCATGCGCGGTGCCAACCGCATGAGCGGCATCCAGCCGGGTATTGGAGGTGTGATGACCGGGGCCGAGCGCGGCGCCTGTGAGGCCGTGACGGGCACCCCTTACATCGGCAACGACCAGCTGGTTGAAGCCTGCGGTTCTGCCGCAGGTCACGATCCTGATTTCCCCCAACCCCTGGCTGGTAGCCAGCCCTGGCAGCAGTTCAGCATCCAATCCCCGGCTCGCGTCGCCCAGGTGGGTCGGGAGCGTACGGGGGCCGTCACTGGCACCAGCTACGAACAAGGCAGCAGGATTACCGGCCCTTTTGACTTGGCCGGTGACAAAGTCACCGGCACCGAGCAATTCCGCTTTGACCGCCGCGGTACCCAGCTGTCTCGCGGTCCGATTGAGCGTGCTCCGATTCACCCCAGCCCGATCGCTGCTCCCGTGAGCGTCGATGAGGATGCACGTCCTACATCTCGGGTTACCGGTGAAGGCATCTCGGCCGGTTTGAAGATCACCGGCGACGACTGGGACCGCGGCGAACGTGTCACCGGCACGGAGGGCGTTTCGGCTCGCCGCCGCAATCCGACCCGTCCGGGTGCGATGGCTGCCATGCCCGTTTTCCAGTCCAAGCGCAACGAGGAGCGCCCCGAACCCGTGAGCCGTGTCACGGGCTCCAGTGGCAACACCACGGCCGGCTCCCTGATCACCGTTTCCGGCGGGGCCCGCGGCTGAATCCCTGATGCCCCGACGCCCGCTCGCTACTCCCTATCGCCCTCTGGCTCCGACGGCTCCTCGCCGCCGGCCCGGTGTGGCTACCTCGAGCGAGACTCCATTCACCCCGAACGCTGGCTCGGCGGGAGGTCGCAGATTCGCTGGCGGCTCTCGCTCCGCCGCATCGGTGGGCCTACACCCCCTCAGCGATCGCCAGGGCAATGCGGCGCTGCAGGCCTACGACGAGCAGGTGAAGGGCGCCTTTGATCGGATCGTGCCGGTGCTCAAGCGCCTGTCGGCCCTGCAACACGAGGCCGACTTTATCGAGCAGGCTCAACGCCTGGCCAAGGCTGAGCTCGGTTTTGAGCTGCCCTTGCCGATTCTGGAGACGGCATGGGTGAGCCAACTCGACATGCGCACCCTGTTTGCCTGGTGCGTGTTCGAGACCTACGAGCAGACCAGCGACGGCTTCTTTCAGCACGATCCGCTGGAGGGCCAACCCGGCAGTCGTTCCGCGGAAGCCTTCAACGATTTTGTGCTCTCCTGCGGCTTCCACCTGCTCGACATCACCCCCTGCGCCGACGGACGCTTGGCCCACGCGGTGGCCTATGCCTTGCGCGTGCCCTTCAGTTCGGTGCGGCGTCGCCCCCACGCCGGCGCCCTGTTTGATGTGGAAAACACGGTGAATCGCTGGGTCAAAACGGAGCACCGCCGCTACCGCGAAGGGCTGCCCAATCCCGCCCATGCCGACACGCGCTACCTCAAGGTGGTGCTGTATCACTTCAGTTCTCAGGATCCTCAGCACGAAGGCTGCGCGGCTCACGGCAGCGACGATGGCTTGGCTGCCAGCTGCGGCCTCTCGCGCCTCAAGGACTTTCAGCAGGCGGTGGAGAACAGCTTCTGCTGCGGGGCCTCGGTGGATTTGCTGTTGATGGGCATCGACACCGACACCGATGCCATCCGCGTGCATGTGCCTGGCCTCGATGGCAGCACCAACCTCGAACGTTGGTTGGATGCCCAGGCGGTTTATGACGCGACCCGTCACCTCAACCCCGAGGAGGGCCGCGCCCGCATCCAGGCGATGGTGGAGCAATCAGCTGCCAGCAGCCCTGATCCCGGCATGGTGCGCCTGGTGAGTCGCTTCTTAGAGCACAACTTGTCCCAGATCGACTACGTGCGTCAGGTGCACGGCGGCCACTATGCCGACGCTGGCCATGCGGAGCGGTTCATCGGTGTGGGCATCGGCTTCAAGGAGATCCACTTGCGCAACCTCACCTACTTCGCCTACATGGACACAGTGGAGGAGGGGGCTCCCGATCTCGACGTGGGTGTCAAGATCTTCAAGGGTCTGAATGTGTCGCGCGGTCTACCGGTGCCTGTGGTGGTCCGCTTCGACTACAACGGCCAGGTGCCCGGCGCGCGGGAACGGGCGATCCGCCACTGCCAGCGGGTCCAGGCCGCCATGGAAAACCGCTACCCCGACCTGTTCCAGCAGGGCCTGCTCCATGCTCTCCTGACCGTTCGGGACCAGGATCGGTACATCCCTGCCGAAGCGGTAGGTTCCACCATCACATTCGCGAGCGGAGGAGGCCACTGACATGTTGATCTGCAAAGTGGTCAAGCCACTGGTCTCCACCAACCGAATCCCTGACTTCGAGCACAAGCACCTGCAGGTGGTGCTCGATGGCAGCACCCAGAAAGTGGCGGTCGATGCCGTCGGCTGCATCCCCGGTGACTGGGTGATCTGCGTCGGCAGCTCGGCAGCTCGCGAAGCCGCTGGCAGCAAGTCCTATCCGAGCGACCTGACCATCGTCGGCATCATTGACCACTGGGATCCTGATGCCGGCAAAGCCCCAGCCCCAGCGGGAGGGCCCAAGTAATGGAGATCATGCAGGTCACGGGCTCTTTGGTGTGCACCCAGCGTGTGCCTGGTCTCGACCACTCCAACCTGCGCGTGTTGCGTACGACCAAGGGCAAGCTCAGCGTGGCTGTTGATCCGGTGGGTGCCTCCCCGGGCAATTGGGTGTTCACCGCTAGCGGTTCAGCAGCCCGTTTCGCCTGCGGTAACCCTGAGGTGCAGACCGATCTGACGATCGGCGGAATCATCGACTTCTGGGAGCCCGACGGTTAGGGCGGCTCGGATCGTTCGCGATCCACCCGTTCTGTCCTCTCACCAGCTCCTACACCCCTGAGCCATGGCCACCCCCACTCCCCGACCCACCCCCAGCACAGCGTCCGCTGCCAAACCCGCCCCTCCGGCGGCAACGGCAGTCAGCGCCCCGCCGGCGACGGGAGCGGCGGCCGGCTCAGCCGTACCAGCAGTTGCCCCCAAGGCGCTGCCGGCGGCAGCGGCCAAGCCCGTCGCGGCGAAAGCCGTGGCCAAGCCGGCCGCCAAGGCGACGCCCCGTGCCTCCAGCACCACCCGCCGCTCCACTGCCACCTCCGCTAGCTCCCGTTCTGGAAGCGGCGGCCGCGGTGCCGGCACCAAACCCCCCACCACCCCTTCGCGCAGCAACGCCATGGCTCCTTCCATTCAGGGCATCGCCCTCGGCATGATCGAAACCCGTGGCCTGGTGCCGGCGATTGAAGCCGCCGACGCCATGACCAAGGCAGCTGAGGTGACCCTGATCGCCCGCGAATTCGTTGGTGGTGGCTACGTCACCGTGATGGTGCGCGGTGAAACCGGTGCTGTGAACGCGGCCGTGCGCGCTGGTGCCGATGCCTGTGAGCGCGTGGGTGATGGCCTGGTTGCCGCCCACATCATTGCCCGCCCCCACAGCGAAGTGGAGCCTGCCCTGATCGCCACCGCCACCACCCGCCGTCTCTGATCGCCATGGGCGCCGTTCATCCGCGCGTCCTGGGATACCTCGGTCGCGCTCTGAGTCTTGAACTCTCTGCGGTTCAGCAGTACATGACCCAGGCCTCCCTCGTGGAGCTCTGGGGTGATGGCGATGCCGCTGAACGGTTCCGCCGCGAAACCGTGGAGGAACTGCAACACGCCGAGCGGATCATTCAGCGCATGTTGGCCCTTGGGGTGGCACCGGCCGCATCTCAATTGCGGCCCGTCTCCCATGCCGCGGACTTGGTCGGCTTGTTGCGGCTCAACCTTTCTCTGGAAACGGACCTCATCAACCACTACGCCGAGGCCGTGCGCTTCTGTGTGCTGGTCGGTGACGGCGACAACGAGGCCTTCTTCCGTGGCCTCTGGTCGGACGAACAACACCACGGTGAGGATCTGGGTGACTGGTTGCGCAGCCTTGGCCCCAACCACGATCCGTCGATGGAGCGGGCCACCTTCTAGTTCCAGGATTCCGCGGCTGATGCCTAGAGTCCGGCGGCCGATCTGTTCATCTCGAACACTGCCGATCGACACCCTCTCCCCTTGTTCGCCCCCTCCTTGCCACTCCCGATCCAGCTGGCCTGGATGCTCCCCTTGTATGGGTTCAGCGGCATGGTCTTGTCTTTGCCGTGGGCAGCGGGCTGGTTCAAGCGCAACGGTCCGCGGCCGGCGGCCTACCTCAATCTGCTGGTCACCCTGCTGGCCGTGGGGCACAGCTCAGTCATCCTGAAGCAAGTTTGGACCCTCGGTCCCCAGCACTTCGAGTTTCCCTGGTTCCAGGCGGCCGATCTCAACCTGCGCATCGGTTTCGATCTCTCCCTGACCAACCTGGCGGCGTTGGAGCTGGTGACCACCATGAGCCTGGTCTGCCAGGTGTTCGCCCTGGGCTACATGGACAAGGAGTGGTCTCTCGCCCGTTTCTATGCCCTGGTTGGTTTCTTCGAAGGGGCGATGAGCGGGGTTGTGCTGAGCAGCAACCTGTTCATGAGCTATTTCCTGCTGGAGATGCTCACCCTCTCCACCTATCTGCTGGTGGGGTTCTGGTATGCCCAGCCCCTGGTGGTCACCGCTGCCCGCGATGCCTTTCTCACCAAACGGGTGGGGGATGTGCTGCTGCTGATGGGGGTGGTGGCGCTGTCGGCCTGGGCGGGCTCGATGGAATTCAACGACCTCTATGCCTGGGCCGGCAACGCCCGTGAGCAGCACCTGATCACCCCCCTGGCCGGCACCCTGCTGGGGCTGGGGCTGATCGCAGGGCCGATGGGCAAGTGCGCTCAGTTCCCCATGCACCTCTGGCTGGATGAGGCGATGGAGGGTCCGAACCCCGCCTCGATTCTGCGCAACTCAGTGGTGGTGACCTGCGGTGCCATCGTGCTGATGAAGCTGATGCCGATCGTGGCCCTTTCTCCCCTGGCCACGGATGTGTTGCTGGCGGTTGGCACGATCAGCGCCGTGGGTGGTGCCCTGGTGGCGCTGGCCCAAGTGGACATCAAGCGCGCGTTCAGTTACTCCACCACTTCCTCTCTGGGCCTGGTGTTCATCGCCATCGCCCTGCAACTCCCCGGCATCGCCCTGCTGCTGCTGTTTGCCCATGGTCTGGCCAGGGCACTGCAGTTCATGGGCGTGGGCAGCATCATCGCCACCAGCAACTGCCAGGACCTGACCGAGCTGGGAGGGCTGGGCACCCGCATGCCCGCCACCACCATGGCCTTCCTGCTGGGCAGTGCCGGCCTGTTGGGGCTGGTGCCCCTGGGCAGCTTCTGGTGCATGGGGCTGATGGTGGAAAATCTGCGCTCCGATGAGCCGCTGTTTGCCCTGGTTTTCCTGCTCACCAATCTGCTGGCTACCGCCAATGTCACCCGGGTGTTCCGCTCGGTGTTTCTTGGACCCGTGCTGCCCAAAACCAAGCGGGCACCTGAGGCCAACTGGTTGATGGCCCTGCCCATGGTGAGCCTTTCGGTGCTGGTGGTGCTGCTGCCCTGGATCATGCAGCGCATCGATACGGTGCCCGGCATTGCCGCCTTCCCGCTGCCCGTGGGTCTGGCGGTGGCTGGCAGCGGCCTGGTGGGCCTGCTGATCGGCTCTGTGGTGCACCTTGATGAGTTCTGGTCGCGCTCCACCAAGTCCAGCCTGCGCGTGCTGCAGGACCTGCTCGCCTACGACTTCTATACCCCTGAGATCTACCAGCGCACCGTTGTCTTGTTGGTGGCTTCCCTGGCCCGCCTCACCCGCTGGTTTGACGTCACCGTGATCAAGGGGTTGGCGGATGGGGTCGGCCGGTTGTCGCTGACCACGGCGGAAGGGCTCAAGCTCAGCATCAGTGGTCAACTGCAGAGCTACGTGCTCACGGTGATCGTGGCGATCGTGCTGCTGCTGGGTTCGCTCCAGCTGTTGCCAGGAGCGGGCTGATCATGCTGCTCACCAGCCTTCTGCTGATTCCCTTCGCCGGGACCCTGGCTTTGTTGCTCTGGCCGGGCGGCCCCAGCCCCTCGCGGCTCCGGCTGATCACCATCGCCATCCTGGTGCTGCAACTGGGGATGAGCGTGGCGGTGGCCCTGGCCTTTGATACGGCCCAGGCCGGCATGCAGCTGCAGGAGCGGCACGCCTGGCTGCCGGGGATCGGCCTCGACTATGCCCTGGGCGTGGATGGGCTGTCGCTGCCGTTGGTGCTGATCAACGGCGCCCTCACCCTGGTGTCAGCGGTGATCACCCGCGACATCGAGAAGCGACCGCGCATCTACTTCGCCATGCTGCTGCTGATCAGCGGCGCGGTGAACGGGGCCTTTCTGTCGGAAAACCTGCTGCTGTTCTTCCTCTTCTACGAGCTGGAGCTGATTCCGCTCTGGTTGCTGGTTTCGGTGTGGGGTGGGGTGAACCGGGCCTATGCGGCCACCAAATTTCTGATCTTCACCGCTGCCTCGGGCATGTTGATCCTGGGGGCCTTCCTGGGGCTGGCCCTGCTCACCGGCAGTGTGGATTTCAGCCTCACGCCGGTGCTCAGCGACCGACTGGCCATGGGCGGCCAGCTGTGGCTGCTGGGGGCCTTGCTGATCGGGTTCGGCATCAAGATTCCGCTGGTGCCGCTGCACAACTGGTTGCCCGACACCCACACCCAGGCCTCCACGCCGGTGTCGGTGCTGCTGGCGGGCGTCTTGCTCAAGCTGGGCACCTACGGCATGTTGCGCTTCGGCCTGCAACTGTTCCCCGAGGCCTGGGCGAAGCTGGCGCCGGTGCTGGCGATCTGGGCCGCGATTTCGGTGCTGTACGGCTCCCTGGCCGCCATCGCCCAGACCGACATGAAACGAATGGTGGCCTACAGCTCCGTGGGCCACATGGGCTATGTGCTGCTGGCAGCTGCATCTGACACGCCCGTGAGCCTGCTGGGCGCGGTGTTCCAGATGGTGAGCCACGGCCTGATCTCGGCTCTGCTGTTCCTGCTGGTGGGGATTGTGTATCGCAAGACGGGCACCCGTGATCTGGCGGTGTTGCGCGGCCTGCTCAATCTTGAGAGGGGTCTGCCGTTCACCGGCTCGCTGATGATCGTGGCGGTGATGGCCAGTGCCGGTTTGCCTGGCATGGCCGGCTTCATTTCGGAATTTCTGGTGTTCCGCGGCAGCATTGCCGAATACCCGGTAGCCACCTTGCTTTCGATGGTCGGCTCCGGTCTCACGGCGGTGTATTTCCTGCTGCTGGTGAACCGGGCCTTCTTCGGTCGCTTGGCGATCACGCCCCCCAGTGCGGATGCGGTTGCTGATGCGCGCCTGGATGTGCAGCTGGCGCCAGTCGCGCCGCGGGAAACCGTCCCCGCCGTGGCCCTGGCGGCCGCAGTGGTGGTGCTGGGTCTGGTGCCCAGTACTCTCGGCCGGCTGAGCGAGGTGGCCACCACCGCGCTGGCCAGCATCACAGCGATACCGGGAGGGCTGGGCTGAGATGCCGATCGTTCCCGCCGAGCTGGTGCATGCCAACCTCTCGATCGACCGAGAGGAGGTGCAGCGCCGCCTGCTGGCCGGTGAAACCCTTCTGGGTGAGAGCGCCGATCACCTGGTGGAGGTGGTGGATGTGCTCAAGAGCTATGGCGAGGTGCTGGATGCCTACAGCATCAACCTGATCTACCAGGCCGAGCATCAATTTCTCAACCCTTTTCCGATCTTCAAATACCTCGATGGGGATCTGAACCCTGCCAAGATCTGGCGCCATCTCAACCACGACCGCATCAACTTCGAATATGCGGAGTATTGCCAGAAGGCGATGTTCTGGCATGCCACCGGTGGCATGGATGCCTACTTTGATTCCGAGGCTTTTGCAACCAATTGCCGCCGCATCATTGCGGCCAAGAGCCGGCGTGATCCGCTGCTGGCCGTCCTCAACCCGCTGTTCCCCGGCTTCCTGCCCGAATTGATCCGTTCGGCCGCCACCACCCATGCCCTGGGCCAGTTCTGGCGGGTGATGAGCGATCTGTTCCTGGATCTGGCCGCAGCTGAAGCCGACGGACGGGTGTGCACCATTGCCGATGTCGTGGAGTTCATCAAGAACGGCCTGGTGGCCGCAGCCGCCAACCCGATTCACTACGGAGTGGAGGTCGGCGGCCAGAGCTACTGGGTGCTTCCGCCGGAAGCGGAACTCACCTTCCTGGTGGATGTGGCGGTGCCCTATGTGGAAGCGGTGTTTCTGCGAGGCATGCCCTTCCTGGGCACGGTGAGCTTCAACGCCCAGGCTCAGCAGATCTCGCCCGACCAGGCTCAGTTCACCTATGGGGCGCTCTACGCCGATCCGCTGCCGAGCATGGGCTCCGGCATTCCGCCCAGCCTGCTAATGCAGGACATGTACCGCCACCTGCCGGAGCGGTTGCACCAGTGGTACCTGGAGCGCACGCGCGGCGAAGGCGACGTGCGCGTGAAGATCTGCATGAGCTTTCAGAAATCGATGTTCTGTGTCACCAACGCGGCCATCAATGGCACCATGCCCCATCCGCTCGACAGCAGCGATCCAGAGGCCCGGGCGGCCAATCAGGCCTATGCAGGCGCCTGGGCCCAGCGCCTGGGTATTGCCCGCACGGATTGCTTGGAGGCGTAGCGTCGAAGGCATGGATCAAGCCTGGATTGCACGTCCCAAGTCCGAGCAGCCTGAGCGGCTGGAGCGGCGCCTGGAATTCGAGGATTACGCCAGCACCAGGGATTTTCTGGAGCGGCTCAATGCCCTCTGCGAGGCGCAGCAACGCTTCCCGGATATCAGCTTCGGGCGCACCTACGTCAATCTCACAGTGCGGGCGGAGGCCGAAGGCAGCCTGATCGGAGCGCCCGAGTGGTCCTTCAGCGCCGCCATCGATGCCCTGATCGCCTGAACCCCTTATGGGATCTGATCCCGACAGCCCGATTGCCGCTCCGACAGTCTCGGACGACACCGCCATCGACCTGCAGTTGGCCTACGAGAGTGCCGGGATTCAGGAGATGCTCGATCAGCTCGATCGGGAATTGATCGGTCTGCGGCCCGTCAAGGCCCGCATCCGCGAGATCGCCGCCCTGCTGGTGGTGGATCGGGCCCGCCACCAGGTGGGGCTGGAGACCACCCCGCCCAGCCTGCACATGTCGTTCACGGGACGGCCGGGCACGGGCAAAACCACCGTGGCCGCGCGGATGAGCAAGATCCTGCATGGGCTGGGCTACGTGCGCAAAGGCCACGTGGTGACCGCCACCCGCGACGACCTGGTGGGTCAGTACATCGGCCACACCGCTCCCAAGACTCGTGAGATGCTCAAAAAGGCGATGGGTGGGGTGCTGTTCATTGATGAGGCTTACTATCTCTATCGCCCTGAAAATGAGCGTGACTATGGCGCCGAGGCGATCGAAATCCTGCTGCAGGTGATGGAGAGCAATCGCGACGATCTGGTCGTGATCTTTGCAGGCTACAAGGAGCGGATGGATGTGTTCTACCAATCCAATCCTGGCCTTTCCTCGCGGGTGGCCAACCACATCGATTTTCCCGACTACAGCGCCGCTGAACTGTTGGCCATCGCCCAGTTGATTCTTGCCGCTGAAAATTATCGGTTCAGTGAGGAGGCGGCAGCTGCCTTTGCTGACTACATCCAGCGGCGCATGCAGTTGCCGTTTTTTGCCAACGCCCGCTCCATTCGTAATGCCATCGACCGGGCTCGGATGCGCCAGGCCAATCGGCTGTTCAGCCGCATGGGCACGCCGCTCACCAAGCTCGATCTGATGACGATTGAGGCCGAAGACATCACCGCCAGCCGCGTGTTTGCCGGTGAAGTGGAAGGGCTTGATCCTGCCCGGCCGCTCACCTAAGGCCCGACTAACGCCGCTTGCGGGAATCAATTTGCAGCAGGTCGCGCACCTGCTGCACTTGGCGGGAAAGGGCTGGGTCGCTGTTGAGTTTGCGGTCGATCTGCTCCACGGCGTACATCACTGTGGAGTGATCCTTGCCGCCGAAGGCTTCGCCGATGCGCGGCAAGCTGAGGTTGGTGCTCTGACGCATCAGGTACATCCCCACCTGACGGGCCTGGCTCACGGCCCGCTTGCGGCTGGCACTGCGCATCTCCTCGACGCCCACGCCAAACACCTCGGCCACCTTCTCCATCACCTGGCTCGGTTTTACTTCCACATCGCCGCCGGCAGGATCGAGCATCGGCGCCACCGATTCCACCGTCATTGGCAGACCGGTGATCGAGGCGAAGGCCACGGCGCGGGTGAGAGCGCCTTCGAGTTCGCGGATGTTGGAGGTGAAGCGGCCGGCGATGAACTGGATCAGGTCGTGGGGCAGAACCATCTGCTCCTGCTCGGCCTTCTTGTGCAGGATCGCCATGCGGGTTTCCAGGTCCGGGGCCTGGATGTCGGCGATCAGCCCCATCGAGAAGCGGGAGATTAGCCGCTCCTGCAGCCGGGGGATCTGGGACGGGGGCCGGTCGGAGGCGATCACGATCTGGCGCCCCGCCTCGTGCAGGGCGTTGAAGGTGTGGAAGAACTCCTCCTGGGTGTATTCCTTGCCTTCGATGAACTGGATGTCGTCGACCAGGATCAGATCGGCGGCCCGGTAGCGGTCGCGGAAGGCCTGCATGCCGTCCTTGCGGATCGCCTGGATCAGATCGTTGGTGAAGGTTTCGGTGCTCACGTAGAACACTCGCGCCTCGGGATTGATCTCCAGGCGGTAGTGGCCGATCGCCTGCATCAGGTGGGTCTTGCCCAGCCCTACCCCACCGCAAAGAAACAGGGGGTTGAACTCCCGGCCGGGGGCCTCGGCTACCGCCAGGGCGGCGGCGTGGGACATGCGGCTGTTGGGTCCCACCACGAAGCGGTTGAACACATAGCGAGGGTTGAGGCCTGGTGCCAGCTTGCGGGGCGTTTCGCCGGTGGCGCGGGGCGTGGCGGATGGCCCGGCGGGGATCACGGGGGCGGTCGACCCATGGGTTCCATTGCCGCCAGCGGCGATGACGTCATCGCCGCTGGCGGCGCTGACCAGCACCTGCACCGGCCGGCCGGCGATTTCACTGGCGACGGCCTCGATCGTGCCGAGATAGTTCTTGCGCAGCCAGCCGCAGGCAAAGCTGTTGGGCGCTTCGAGCTGGAGCTGGTTGGCACTGAAGCCCTCGCAGCGGGCCGGGCGGATCCAGGTCTCGAAGGTGGGTTTGCTGAGGTTGGCCTGGAGCGCCTGCTGAACCTGGTGCCACAGCTCGTCTCCCTGCTGCACCGACCGCGCCGTTTCGTGGGTGCTGAATCTACGCGTGGTGTGGCGGCCGAGCCGTCTTTAATGAAACGGATTCCGACCTGGCCCCACGCCGCCCCCATGCCGCGCCTTTCCCCCCCGTGCCGAGCTGCGCTGATTGCTCCCGTTGCGCTGCTGCTGGTGGGTTGCAGCCAGGGTCTGCCTGGTCTGCCGGGCCGCCCTGGTGCCCAGACGCCGATCAGTGATGCGGCTCCCACGCCGCCGCTGCAGCAGGGCAACACCTTGATCGTGGATGCGGTGGCCAAGGTGGGGCCGGCGGTGGTGCGGATCGACACCGTCAAGCGCCTGGTGAACCCCCTGGGTGGGCTGTTCGGCCGCGGGCCCACCATCCAGCAGCAGCAGGGTCAGGGCTCGGGCTTCATCACCCGCTCCGACGGGGTGCTGCTCACCAATGCCCACGTGGTGGAGGGGGCCAGTGAGGTGACGGTGACCCTGCCCGATGGCCGCAGCTTCAATGGCAAGGTGCTGGGCACTGATCCCCTCACCGATGTGGCCGTGGTGAAGGTGGTGGCCTCCAAGCTGCCGGTGGCTCCCCTGGGCGATTCCGCCAAGGTGCGGCCTGGCGAGTGGGCCATCGCCATCGGCAACCCCCTCGGCCTCGACAACACCGTGACCGCTGGGATCATCAGTGCCATCCAGCGCACCAATGCGGTGGGTGAAGGACAGCGGGTGCCCTACATCCAGACCGACGCGGCCGTGAACCCCGGCAACAGCGGCGGACCCCTGATCAACGACCGTGGTCAGGTGATCGGCATCAACACGGCGATTCGCCAGGCACCTGGGGCGGGCCTGAGCTTCGCGATCCCGATCAATGTGGCGCGCCAGATTGCGGCACAGATCCTGGAGAAGGGCTCCGCCAGCCACCCCTACATCGGCGTGCGGCTGCAGGCCCTGACGCCCCAGCTCGCCCGGGAGATCAACGCCAGCACCGATGAGTGCCGCCTGCCGGAGGTGAATGGCGTGGTGGTGGTGGAGGTGATTCCCGGCAGCCCGGCGGCCAAAGGCGGACTCAAGCCCTGCGACCTGATCGATCAGGTGGGCGGCAAGGCAGTGAAGAACCCCTCCGAGGTGCAGCTGGCGGTGGATCAGGGCCGGGTGGGCCAGCCTTTAGCTGTGTCGCTGCGCCGTGGCGATGAGCGGCTGACCCTGCAGCTCAAGCCGGCGGAGCTGCCGCGCCAGGGGTGAGGGCGGGGATGGGCCAACCCGCTGGCAGTCAATTGATCGTGATGGCCCGTTGGCCAGCCCCGGGGCGCTGCAAGCGCCGACTGGCGGGTTCCCTCGGCGCAGCGGCGGCGGCCCGGATCCAGTCTCGGCTCACCAGCCACACCCTGGCGGTGGCCCGCGGCGGGCGCCGACGGCTGGGCTTTGAGCTGGTGCTCGCGGTGGATGGGTTGGCGGGGCGGGCCGCTCGCCGCTGGGGTGTGGAGCTGGGAGCCGATCGCGTGCAGCTGCAGGGCCCCGGCGGGCTGGGTTTGCGGATGCAGCGCCAGGTTCAGCGGGCGTTCCGCGCCGGGGCCCGGCAGGTGGTGGTGATCGGTAGTGATCTGCCCCAGTTGGATGGCGATGACCTGGTGGCGGCGTTTGCGGCCCTGGAGAGCCGCGCGGCGGTGCTCGGCCCGGCTCATGATGGGGGCTACTGGTTGCTCGGGCTGCGCCAGCCGCAGCCCGCCTTGATGGCGGGCATCGCCTGGGGCACTCCCAGGGTGCTCACGCAGACGCTGGCGGCGATCGACCGTCTGGGGCTGGAACCGGCACTGCTGGCGCCACGGGGCGACCTCGATTGGGCGATGGATCTGCGGCCGTGGCGCTGAGCGGTTCGCCGATTGCGGTGGTGATCGCCGCGCGCAACGAGGCGCCACGGTTGCCGCTGTTGCTGGCCGACCTGGCCGCTGCTCCCCAGCTGGTGGGGGAGATCCTGGTGGTGGACGGCGCCAGCGACGACGCCACCGCCCGGGTCGCCGCGCTTGCGGGGGCGGCGGTGCAAGCCAGCTCCCCTGGCCGGGGCCGGCAGTTGGCCCTGGGTGTGGCGAGCACCGAATCCCCCTGGCTGTTGTTGCTGCATGCCGATGCCCGGTTTGAGCCGGGCTGGGATCGGGCGGTGAGGGTGGCCCTGGGCCTGCCAGACGCCGCCTGGTATTTCGATCTGGCCATCGCCGCTGCCCAGCCCGCCCTGCGACTGGTGGAGCTGGCCGTGGCCCTGCGCAGCCGCTGGCGCCAACTGCCCTATGGCGATCAGGGTCTGCTGGTGCCGCGTCGCCTGCTGGCGCGGGCCGGGGGGGTGGCGCTGATCCCGTTGATGGAGGATCTGGAGCTGGTGCTGCGCCTGCGGCACTTCAGCCAGCTGCGGCCGCTGGGGGCCCGGCTGCAGGTGGATGGGCGCCGCTGGCAGGCGCTCGGGGTGTGGCAAACGGCGCTGGCCAATGCCCAGCTGCGGCGCTCCTGGCGGCGGGGCATTCCGCCCGAAGCCTTGGCGGCCCGCTACTACGGCAGCGCAGTGCGGGAGCGGCGGCGGGGTTAGCGGGCGTACCAGAAGGCGCAGCGCCGTTGCAGCGGTTCGAGCTCCCAGCCCTGGGCGGCGTAGAAGTCCACCACGTCGGGGTCGGCGAACAGGCTGACCCGATCCACCTCCATCGTTTGCAGCTGGTCGAGCACGTAGACCATCAGCTGCTTGCCCAGCCCGGCCCCCTGGTAGAGGGGGTGCACTGCCACATCCCAGACCGTGGCTTCCACCACGCCATCGCCGGTGCAGCGGGCGAAGCCCACCAGCTTGGGAAGGCGTGGGTCGTGACGCCACAGGCCCACCCGCAGCAGGCTGTGTTGCAGCGCCTTGCGCACCCGCCGCAGGGGGCGGCGGCTCCAGCCCACCGCGTCACAGAGCTGCTCCAGCTCGATCAGGTCGATCTCGCGATCGCAGCTGAGCACCAGGCTGAGCTGGGGATTGGGCGTGGGGCAGAGCCGGTGCTGCTCCCCGTAGAGGCTGGTGAGGAGCTCGGCCGAGGCCACGACGGGCGGGTGCAACGCAATGGAACGATCCTGCCCGATGGCCGCCCAGGGGGCGCTCGCCGGGCCAGCCTGGTGCCCCCGATCGTCGATCTTCTGGAGCACGTCGATCTTCTGGAGCACGATGTCTCACGTCCGTTGCTGGTGGCCCTGCATGGCTGGTTGCTGGCCGGGCGGCTCTGGCGGCCGCTGGCCGCCGAGCTGGCGCCGAGCTGGGAGCTCTGGGCCCCCGATCTGCCCGGCTTTGGCCAACGGCCTCGGCCGCTGAGGCTGCACGCCAATCTGGCCAGCTACGGCCGCTGGCTGGCCCAGGCGGCCCGGGAGCAGGCCGGCGAGCGCCCGATCGTGTTGCTGGGCCATTCCCTGGGGGGCAGCGTCGCCTTGCACGCCGCGCCCCATCTGGGGCCGCAGCTGGTGGGCCTGGTGCAGATCGCCGCCGGGGGTGGCGTCTACCAACCGCGGGCTTTTGCCCAGGTGCGACGCGGCGGTGCCCTGTTTCTGCGCTGGCGCCCCAGCTGGCTGGCCGAGCTGCCCGGCACTGACCCCCTGCGCAGCCCGCTGCTGGCCGAGCGCCGTGCCGCCCAGGGGCTGCTGGCCTGCAGCACAAACCGCGGCGCCGTGCGTCAGATCCCCCAGCTCACCGCCCAACTGCAGGTGCCCAGCCTCTGGATTGCCGGAAGCCGCGATCAGGTGATGGCGCCGCGTTATGTGCGCCATCTGGCCGGCTATGCCAACCAGCACCAGTTTGTGGAGCTGGCCGGAGCGGGGCATCTGCCGATGCTCCAGATGCCCGAGCAGCTCGCAGGCACGATCGGCGACTGGCTGCAGGATTGGCTTGGTTGAGTTAGAGGGCCGCCAGCCCTCGCTCCTGCAGGTCGGCCAGCTGGGCATAGAGACCGCCCGCCCGCTGCAGTTCGGCGTGGGTGCCCTGCTCGATCAGGTGGCCCTTGCGCAGCACCAGGATGCTGTCGGAGGTTTCCACCGTGGCCAGGCGGTGGGCGATGACAATGGCGGTGCGCTGCTGGAGCAGTCGCGCCAGATCGCGCTGCAGGGTCGCCTCGGTGGAGGGATCCATGAAGGCGGTGGCCTCGTCCATCACCAGCACGGATGGATCCCGGATCGCCACCCTCGCCACGGAGAGCAGCTGGCGCTCGCCCGAGGAGAGGTTGCCGCCCCGTTCGCGCAACGCCGTGGCCAGGCCGTCGGGCAGGCGCCGCAGCAGGGGCTGGAGGCCCAGCTCGCCGCAGATCCGTTGCAGTTCGTCGCTGCTGATCTGGGCATCAAGGCGCAGATTGTCGGCCACGTTGCCGCTGAACAGGAAGGTGTCTTGCAACACCACCCCGAGGCGCTGGCGCAGGGTGGGGATGGGCAGCTGCCGGATATCGATGCCATCGAGCAGGATGCGCCCGCGCTGGGGCTCATAAAGCCGGCAGAGCAGACGGATCACGGTGGTTTTGCCGGAGCCGGTGGGGCCCACCAGGGCCACGTGCTCCCCAGGGGCAATGCGGAACGAAAGGTCGGTGAGGATCGGGTCGTCGTCGCGGTAGGAGAACGACACGTTCTCGAAGATCACCTCGCCGGCACTGGCACGCTGGCTGCCGCTGGCAATCGCCGCCGCCGTGCGTTGAGCCGAGGGAAGCTCGGCAATCTCGATCGGCTGATCGAGCAATTCGCCGATGCGTTCCACAGCGGTGAGCCCGCCTTGGATCTGGGTGAAGCGCTCGGCCAGCTGGCGCAGAGGGTCGAACAGGCGCTGGGAATAGAGGATGAAGGTGGTGAGCGTGCCCAGGCCCATGGCGCTGCCCAGCACCATCCAGCCGCCCAGGGCCAGCACCACCGCGACGGCGCTGAGGGCCACCCATTCGATGAAGGCCGAGATGGCGCTGTCGTAGAGGATCGTGCCGCCGACTGCTTCGCGGTAGGCGGCCGTGACCTGGGCAAAGCGGGCGCTGTTGGTGGCCTCCCGCCGGAACATCTGCACCACCTCGAGGCCCTGGAGGTTTTCCTGCAGATCGGCGTTGAGCTGGCTGAGCTCCTCGCGCACGCGGTAGTTGGCCTTGCGGTAGCGCCCCTGCAGCCAGAGGATGCCCAGCACCACCGGCACCTGGCTCACGAGCAGCAACAGGCCCAGGCGCCACTCGATCGAGATCATCGTGACGGCGATCACCAGCAGGGTCACCAGGTCGGCGAGCACGCCCACGGCGCCGCTGCCGAACACCTCGGCCAGGGCATCGACGTCGCTGGTGAGCCGGGTGAGCAACTTGCCCACAGGGGTGCGGTCGTGGAACCGCAACGACAGCGCCATGGCGTGGGCGAACAGGTCGTTGCGGATCCGGGCGGTGAGCCGCTGGCCGACGGCCTGAACGTTGAAGGTCTGGATGCCCTGCAGGCCCAGGCGCAGCAGCACCGCCAGCAGCAGCAGCAGCACCAGCAGCCTCATGGCCTCGGGCACCGGCAGGCCGTCGAGCCAGCCGAGGGTGGGCTCGCGCCGCAGCACGGCGATCGCCTGGCCCACCAGCAGGGGCTGCACGGCGGCGGCGAAGGCCACCGGAATCAGCAGCAGCAGGGTGAGGCCCAGGCGTCGGCGGTCCAGGCTCAGGTAGGGCAGCAGGCGCAGCAGGCGCTGGCGGTCGAGGCGCGCCATCAGCGGCCCTGGGGTGCTGCGGCCACCAGTCCGAGCCGATCGATGATCCCCTGGAGTGGGCCGTCGTCGAGCCGGAGGGCCAGGGGGTGACCCACCAGCCGGGCGGTGCTGTGGAACAGATCTTCAATCGCCACCAGGCCGTTTTCCTCCAAGGTGCGGCCGGTGGCCACCAGGTCGACGATCGCCTCACTCATGCCAGTGATCGGGCCGAGCTCCACCGATCCGGCTAGGTGGATCAGCTCCACTGGCAGATCGAGGGCATCGAAGAAGGCCTGGGCGCAGCCGGTGAACTTGCTGGCGACGCGGCAATGGGCGGGCAGATCGGCGGCGCGGCGATAGCCGCTGCTGGCCTTCACCGCCACACTCATGCGGCAGCCGCCGAAGCCCAGATCCAGCAGCTGGGCAACCGGCAGCTGGTGCTCACGGATCACGTCGTAGCCCACCACGCCCAGCTGGGCCTGGCCGTAGGCCACATACACGGGCACATCGGCATTGCGCACCAGCAGCGCCCGGGCCTGCCCGCAGGCACTGGGCACCATCAGTTGGCGGTTGCCAGGCTCGAGCAGGGCCGAGAAATCCAAGCCGGCGGCGGCAAAGCGGGCCACCGAATCCTTCAGCAGGGCGCCTTTGGCCAGGGCAACGGTGATCATGCCTGGGCTGCAGCGGTGATCATGGGGGAACGCCACAGGCTGGACTTTAACGATGCCCCAACTCCGCGTCGGCCTGATCCCGGTGCTGCACGACAACTACGTGTTTGTGTTGCAGCGCCAGGGCCAGGCCGCCGTGGTGGATCCCGCCGTGGCTGAGCCTGTGTTGGCCGCCTTGGAGCAGCAGGGGCTGAAGTTGGTGGCGATCCTGCACACCCACCACCACAGCGATCACATTGGCGGCACGCCGGGGCTGCTGGCCCGCTGGCCCGGTGCGGCGGTGCTGGCCAGCCGCGACGACCAGGCTCGCATCCCGCTCCAGACCCAGGGGTTGGTGGATGGCGACCGGTTTGACCTGTTGGGTGAGACGGTGGAGGTGCTGGCCGTGCCGGGGCACACCCGCGCCCATATCGCCTACTACTTGCCCATTTCGGGGCATCTGTTCTGTGGCGACACTCTGTTTGCCGCAGGCTGCGGGCGGTTGTTCGAAGGCAGCCCGGCCCAGATGCAGGCCTCGCTGCAGCGCCTCGGCCAGCTGCCCGAGGCCACCCGGGTGTGGTGCGCCCACGAGTACACCACCTCCAACCTGCGTTGGGCCGCCGCCACCGTGGCGCCCGGCGATCCCTGCGCTGCGGCGATCCAGCAGCGGCTTGCGGAGGTGTTGACAGCCCGGGCTCAGGGGGAGCCCACCATCCCCAGCACGGTGGGGCTGGAGCGCGCCACCAACCTGTTTCTGCGTGCCGGCAGCGCTGAGCAGTTGGCTGTCCTGCGCAGCAGCAAGGACCACTGGGCGGCCTAGGGGCGGGTCAGGGCTGGGGGGCGGCCAGCACCTGCAGCGGCACGCGGGTCGGGAAGAGCACCCCTGGGGCCCCGGGCCGTAAGGACAGCTGGCAGCGCACCCCGCGGTTGTATTCGGCGTCGAGGGGCAGCCGCAGCCGCAGCCTCAGGTGATCGAGCTGTACTTGATAGAGCCATTCCCGGCCCAGAAACTCACGCCCCTGCACCCAGGCCTGGCCGTCGGGGTCGGGGCGGAGCTGGATGGCCTCGGGGCTGATCAGCACCTCCAGCGGCTCCTGGGCTTGCTGTGTCGTGCCCGTCGCCAGGCTCGCTTCGCCTGGGCTGGCGATCAGGCAGCCGAGGACTGTGTGGAGGCGATCGCCCTGGCGCTCGGCTGGCAGCAGGTTGCCTTGGAGCACGAACCGTCCCACGAAGGCCGTGGCGGGCTGCTGCACCAGCTGCCGTGGACTGGCGCACTGGTGCAGTACCCCATCGCGCAGCACCGCCACCCGATCGCAGATCGCCAACGCCTCTTCTGGGTCGTGGGTGACGATCAGACCGCTGGCGCCACAGCGGGAGAGCACGGCGGGTAGTTCGCTGCGCAGGCGCAGCCGCACCTCCACATCGAGGTTGGAGAAGGGTTCATCGAGCAGCACCACCGACGGCCCTGGAGCCAGGGCGCGGGCCAGGGCGAGGCGCTGGCGTTGGCCGCCGGAGAGTTCGTGGGGATAGCGGCTTTCAAGCCCCTTGAGCCCGAGCAACTCCAGCAACCAGCTGGCCCGGCTGCTGTCCTGGCCGCGCCGCAGCCCGAAGCAGGCATTGCGCCAGGCATCGAGGTGGGGGAACAGGGCGTAGTCCTGAAACACCATGCCAACGCCGCGGCGCTCGGGTGGCAGCCAGCGGCCAGCTCCGGCGACGGTGCGGCCATCGATCGACACCGAGCCGCGCTCGGGCCGCTCAAAGCCGGCGATCAGCCGCAGCAGGGTGGTCTTGCCGCAGCCCGACGGGCCTAGCAGGCCCACCAGCTCCCCCTGGCCCAGGGCCAGATCGATTCCCTGGAGGGTCCACTCGTCGGGGGCGGCGTTGGCGTAGCGGTGCCAGATGTCTTTGAGTTGCACGTGCTCACGCAGCGGCAACTCAGCAGGGATCAGCTCGGTGAGGGGGCTGGCGATCGGCGCAGGGCCAGCAAGGGCCATAAGCTCTCCCTTCATCCTGACCTGGCATGAGCCCATCGATGCAGCTGGAAGCCGTGATCACCGCCGAAGCCCCGGCGCCCGTGGGCCCTTACAACCAAGCCGTGAAAGCCAGCGGTGTGCTGTATTGCTCCGGCCAGATCGCCCTGGATCCAGCCACTGGGGGCATGGTGGGCGGTGGTGACGTGGAGGCTGAAACCCGCCAGGTGCTCACCAACCTCAAGGCCGTGCTGGAAGCCGGCGGCAGTAGCCCCCAGCAGGTGCTGCGCACCACGGTGTTTCTGGCCGATCTGGGCGATTTCGCACGGGTGAATGCGATTTATGCGGAGATGTTCGGCGATGGGGTGTCCCCGGCCAGGGCGTGCGTCGAGGTGGCAGCGTTGCCGAAGGGCGCCCGGGTGGAGATCGACGCCATCGCCCTCAGCGCCTGATTCCAGAAAGGCGGATGTTGCTCAACCAGGCAGATCGAGGGGACAGTCCATCAGGCTGGCGGCCTGGTCGTCGACGGCCCTGAGGCGCTCGAGGATCGATTGCAGGTCGAGCGCTGAAAGTTCCCCATCCCGCCCCCACTTCATGACGGATCGGCCGATGTCCGTGGAGTCGCCGGCCCGAGTGGAGAAACCATTGCCGGAGTCCATCGCCATGGTTGAAACCTCCGTGTGTCGGTTTCAACACTAGCCAGGGAGTGGAGGGTTGTCTGCCCCTCGGAGCGGGGGCAGCTGATCAAACAGGTTCCCCTGGATCAGCGTTGCCCAGGCGGCAGGAGCCTTGATTGGCGCTAAGGCCTTTGCGACCCGGCGCCGCGAGGCAGCGGGCTTGGGCGGCAGATCGGGCTCCGTGCGCAGCCATGGATTAGCTCTGAACACGGCGTAGGGAGAGGAGATGGTCATGGCGCCTGCAATCGGTACACCTGTACTAGCAGCTTTGGCTATCACCGTCAAGCACCGTTGGCTTGTCCGGGATGATGGAGAGGAATGGCTCAGGTTTTGGTGTGAAGCTGCTCGAGGGCTGGCGTGTGTGGTTGCTGGTGCTGGTTCTCAATGTCCTGGCTGGTGGCCTGTGGTTTCTTGATCGGGACGTGGCGCGCCCTGCCCCTGGGGGCAGCCTCTGGGATGCGTTCCGTTTTTTGGGCGGTGGTTGAGCCCTGCCGCATCGGCTCCACCGCTGTCGCCTGGCGCACGCCGCCCCCCTAAGCTCCCAGCAACGGGGCGTGGCGCAGCTTGGTAGCGCGGGTGCTTTGGGAGCACTAGGTCGCAGGTTCGAATCCTGTCGCCCCGACTGACTTTTCACCGATCGACCAAGGGCCATGTGAGCAAACAGGTGAGCAAATCACCGGTTTGCACGCCTCCCGTTCAATGAAACTCCTTTCCTGGTCTGGCCGGCCTTGGTTCCAGCCCTTGGCTTCGCTCTGCTTGTGAGCATGGCCGCGGCAGTGGCCAAGTCGACCAGTCGTTGAGCCTCGCGCCAGCCAATGGTGGTGTCGTGCATATCCGGTGCCAGGCCTTTCGTGGCAGGGCTTCTCGCCCAGTGCTCCGGAACGTTTGCACGAGGAATCCGGAGAAGCAGCCTCTGGCGGCAGTGGGAAGCTCAGCTCCAGATTCAGCTGACTCTGGCCACGGCAAAGGCCGATACGAGCGGTTGGGTTCTGCCCACGTGGATGTCCTGCAACAGGGCACAACCCTCTGGCTCCGCGAGCAACGCCAACTAGCCAGGTCCTTCAGTCGTGAGGTCGCTCAACGCAGAGCGCTGAATCGAAATTCATCTGGGATTTGCTCACCCATGTGAGCAGCGCCCTCCCCTATTGGGGCAGATTCCGCCGGCTCCAGCCGGTGATGGTTGACTCCACGTTCTCCAGATGCCACTGCAACGGGCCTCGGCCTTGAGTGCATCCCCAGCGGCGGTAGTGCTTGCCAGGAACCAGAACCCCCCGCAGCCTCAGCTTGCGGAGGGTTTCACGGCTCATGCCCAGGGATGCACACGCTTCTGGGGTGCTCATCCAGACCCGCTGACGGGCCGGTGTTGCGGTGCTGTCCATCAGCTCCCCGCCAGCTGTGCTTTGAATCCCTTCAGCGTGTCGAGGAGCCAGGAACGGCGGTAGCTCTTCACTTGACGGGGAGCGCCATCGACGAACTGCTGGCGGCATGGCGGCTCCTTGCCGAACTCCTGGCGGTAGGCCTGGGCTACGAGCTTGCCTGCTGAGCAGAACTTTGTGCGCGGCAGCACCTGCTGGAACACCTCCAGCCAGGCATCGCCCAGGGTCAGCTCATCGTCTGCATTGATGGCGGGCACACCCCCTGAACTCGCGGTGAGAACGCTGCTGCGCACGATGTCCTTGAACAGGAGCTCGTCCCGCTGATCGAGGCCGCCGAGCTTCTCGAACAGGGCGACGCTCTGCTCCACCAAGGCGATCACCTCGGCTTCCCTGAGCCTGGGTGGGGGCGTCATCACCGGCGCCGGCTGAGCCTGCTGGAGGCTCTCCAGAAACCAGCCGTCCATCCACACCGCAAACGGTGCGCTGATCCAGCGGGCCAGGTCGACCGCGACCTGGGGATGGACCCAGGTGCCGCCGCCACCGGCACCGCCGGAGCGGGACTCAACAAGGGCGTGGACGGAAATTCCGGCCACGCTCTCCAGGGCGTCCAGATACAGCTGGCACCGGTCTGACTCGCGGTAGTCCTTCCAGCGCTTGCCATTGGCCTTGCACATGGCCGTGGCGTTGACGTAGCCATCGGTGCTGCGCCGTGCGATCGGGGTGCCGTTCCAGGAACGGGACACCAGGGTGTGCGTCTTCATGGGAATGAAAGCTTCGGTGAACTGGGCCAGGCGTGGTGGGGTGAGGCCCCAGCTGCCTGTGGTGACGGCAACGTCATGGCAACGCCTCCCGCAGCACCGCCATCACTGCGGCATCCCAGAGGATTTGCTGGCCGCGTTGGCCCCGTGCGCAGGTGGGCAGGGGCTGGCCCCAGTCGCGTCCGACTTCGGTGAGCTGCCAGTCATCCAGGTCATTGCGCACCTGCAGGCCGCAGGCCGCCAGTCCGCGGTTGGTTGTCCCGCGTCAAGCCCCTTGGCCGATTGGCGTCAATCAAGTTGGCCGGTTAGGGGAACTGATCGCCCCCAGGTTGTCGCTGGACGACAACCGGGGGG
>NZ_NQKZ01000051.1 GCF_002252665.1 Synechococcus sp. 8F6 | reverse complement strand
CGAACTCTTAAGAGCTAAGGGTCGATGACCTCAAATATGACCGTCACCGCAACGTCCAGTTCATCGCTGTTCAGCGCTCAAGACAAAAACAGAAGGGGGTTCAGGCCTTGCTAGGGCCCAGCCAGGGGGTCCAGTGGTGTTGCCGAGAACCTGCTGCATCAGGAGCTCAACCCAACAGCACCAAAAAGCTGCGGGGCTCGTGAAATCACCCACATCCGCGACACAGCTGAAGGGATTTACCTCGACGGCAGTAACCAGCTACACGATCGCTATAGACCCGTTCTATCTGCAGAAGTGGACCAGAGACAGAGACACGCTACCTATGCGCAATTAGAATATTACAAACCAACAAGTCTTGGTTTGCAACGCGGACAATTGTGGTAAACAGTATTTGTACACACACTTTATATGTCTAAGATGCAGCAAATTGGCAACATTGCCAAAGCAAGCGGAGGAGGACGTAACGCGACATCAGAATTTGACAAATCAGTATTTAAGCTGCTGAGGAGTAATCCTAACAAGCTATCAGACCAGGAGCTACTACTTACCAAGGACTATACTAGCGTATCCAAGCAAATTGGAATTCGGAGCCTCAATAGCGCAAAAAAAGTTGGCAAAGCAAGTCGTGCCATCAGCCAGGCTGAGAATTCCGCAGAGCAACCGCAAAACCTAGTAATTTTCATCCGGGACTAGGTCAAGCCTGAAGATCTATGGCTACCTCGCGATTGGGCAAAAGAAAACCTACCCACACGGCAGTGGCTTCTTGACAACGGTCTCTCCTTTGAGAACTCCTTCACCAATACGGCTATGTGCTCGTCTGCAAGGGCGACGTTTTTCACGGGCAAATATCCAGCACAACATGAACTTGACTTGCTACTAAGCGATATAGGAAATCCAATTCTGGATTCTCAAGTGCAGCTGAATCCAGACCTGCCAACACTCGGCACAGTTCTGGGCGACCTCGGATACGACGTGTCGTTCTTCGGTAAGACGCATCTCAGCAAGACAATTACCACAGTGGATGGCGAAGTCGTCTTCCAAGACATGACCGAGTACGACTTCCAAGACTGGCAAGGCCCTGATGCTGGTCAAGACATGGACCCCAAAAACGCTGGAGGCGGTTATGCCGATAACGACACGCGTTTCATCAGCGAAGCGACAACCTGGTTGAACGACCGCCTGGACTCTGGCAACAAAAAGCCCTTTGCGATGGTGGTTTCTCTTGTAAACCCACACGACGTGCTTGCTTACCCACGTACCTGGGGCGAAGGAGATCCAGACACCTATTTTGGCTATACCGCGGACATGATCGAAGGTGACATCAACATTCTCCCGCCAACCGTGGATGAACCCATCACAGGTTCGATCACCTCTGATGGGTACGACTTTTCAGGCAACTACAAACCGCAGATTCAAAGGGAGTGGTTGCGCGTTCAAGCTGGAGGGCAACCACTGCCAACCGATGAGTTAAAACTAAACTATCTCAACTTTTACGGCAATCTAATGAAGATTGCCGATGCCCAAATGGGCGAGCTGATCACCACGCTTGCAAAGCAAGGCGAGGTCAACAATACTTTGTTCGTGAGCACCGCAGACCACGGGGAGATGGGGATGTCTCATGGCGGAATGGTGCAGAAGATGTTCAATGCCTATGAGGAGTCGATCCGGGTACCAGCGGCGTCCCATGGAGTGGTGTAACTCGGGGGGATCAGCCCCGGCGTAGCCGGGGCTGACGGCTCAACTCCCTCAGTCTTTAGCTGTGGCAATGGGTGGGCCGGTCTGTGACCCTGTTCGGAGCACTACCACCAAACCGAACACAGACCATGACCCATATCCATAGTGGCGCCTCCGAGCTGGCTCAGCTCATGGAGGGCACCACCGCTGGCGCCCTCATCCCTGAGATCGTGCGCCGCGGCTTTCAGGACCTGCTGGAAGCAGAGGTTTCTGCCCTCACTGGCGCCCAGCTCCATGAGCGCTGCCCGGATCAGCGCTCCACCCACCGCAACGGCTACCGCCAGCGGCTGCTCACCACCCAGGTGGGCGACATCAGCCTGGCCATCCCCAAACTGAGGCAGGGCAGCTTCTTTCCCGACTGGCTCGAACCCCGCCGCCGGGTCGACAAGGCCCTCTACGCCGTGGTGATGGAGGCCTACACCGGTGGTATCTCCACCCGCAAGGTTGATGCCCTGGTGGAGGCGCTGGGCGGCGCCAGCGGCGTCTCCAAATCGGAGGTAAGCCGCATCTGCCAGGGCCTCG
>NZ_NQKZ01000050.1 GCF_002252665.1 Synechococcus sp. 8F6 | reverse complement strand
TGTCTGCCGACAATGAAGTTGGCCGGTCGGCGACAAGCTCGTTGGCCGGTGGGGTGAGTGCTGGAGAGCCTGGTGCCGATGCGCAGGGACCAGGGGATGCCGGCACCACTGACCAGTCACCAACGCAACCTGTACATGACGAAACGACGAGGCGGCAGCAGCCAGGAGGCTGCTGCCGCAGCGGCTGGCATCTCAGTGCGCAGCGCCCGCCGGATTGAGAGGAACCAGCTGCAGCCCAGGGCGAACCAGCTCCGTGGCCGCACCCGGCCCGATCCTCTGGAGGGTGTCTGGGAGGAGGAGCTGGTGCCGCTGTTGCAACGTGCGCCAGCGTTGACACCGATCACGCTGCTGGAGCACCTGCAGCGGCAGAAGCCCGATGTCGACTGGATTCCTCTGCAACGGACCTTGCAAAGGCGGGTGCGGGAGTGGAAGGCGTTGCATGGCCCGGATCCAGAGGTGATCTTCCCTTTGAGCTACGAGCCCGGCGAGATCGCCTTCTGTGACTTCACCCAACTCAAGGGGGTGGAGGTGACGATCGCTGGCGAGGCGTTCCCCCATCTGCTGTTCCACTACCGCCTGGCATGGAGCGGCTGGAGCTATGCGCAGGTGGTGCAGGGCGGCGAGAGTTTCGTCGCCCTCTCCGAGGGGTTGCAGAACGCCCTGGCATCCTGCGGTGGGGTGCCAGATGAACTGCGTACCGACCGGTTGTCGGTGGCGTGCCGTAACCGCAACGGCAGTTTTTCAGCCGACATCACCCGCCGTTACCACGCCCTGTGCAGTCATTACGGCCTGGCCTACAGCCGCAACAACCTGGGGGTGGCGCATGAGAACGGCCGTGTGGAGAGTCCCCATGGCCATCTCAAGCGGCGGATCGAGCAGGCGCTGCTGCTGCGCGGCAGCAGCGATTTTGAGTCGCTGGCTGCGTACCAGGCCTTCCTAGCTGCGGTGCTCGAGCAATACAACCGACCGCGGCTGGTCCGGCTGGAGCAAGAGAAAACGGCGCTGCGGCCGCTGCCGCGCTTTCGCTTTGCCGACTACGACATCGAGCAGCTCACGGTGCGGCGCACCAGCACGATCGAGGTGCGCAGGGTGGTGTATTCGGTGCCGCCGCGGCTGATCGACCAGCGGCTGACGGTGCGGATTTATCACGACCGGCTGCAGCTGCTTCTGGGCCGGCAGATCGCCTGTGAACTGGCGCGGCGCCACGGCGGCATCGAGCGCCATGGGCGGGCGTGGAGCATTGATCTGGAGCATCTGATCGATGCTCTCAGGCGCAAACCCCGGGCGTTGCTGCACTGCCGTTACCAGCGGGAGCTGTTCCCCGATGAGCGCTGGTGGCAGCTGTGGCAGCAGCTGCGCAATAGCGGTGATCGCGACGCCGCCGCTCGGCTGATGGTCGAGGCGCTGTATGTCGGCTGCCGAGTGGCCGGCTACGAGCCAGTGCTCGCCTGGCTCGAGAAGGCCCACCAACGGCAGGGGCTGTCGCTGGCGGCGCTGCAGCAACGCTTCCGGCTGCCGCCCCATCGCCCCCACCCGCCACAACGCATTTCCCAACACACGCTGCAGAGCTATGACGACCTCCTTGCCCTCCATTCCGCGGCCCCAGGCGGCGGAAGCCGCCCTGCCGATCCTGTTGCGACAGCTGCGGTTGGCATGGATCCGCTGCCACTGGCAGAGCATCGCCTCGCAGGCTGAGGGCGAGGGCTGGAGCCACAGTCAGTTTCTCTATGCCCTGTGCGAGCAGGAGGTGGAGCAACGCCAGCAGGCCCGCCAGCACCGGCTGCTGCGCGCGGCCCATCTGCCCTGGAGCAAAGCGCTGGCGGACTACGACCATGGCGGCCGGATCGAGACCCACCGGTGGCAGGAACTGGAGGCCTTGAGCCGCCAGAGCGAGTGGCTACAGCGGGGCGAGAACGTGCTGCTGTTCGGCCCCAGCGGTGTGGGCAAGACACACCTGGCGGTCGGCATCGCCCTGGCGCAGATCGGTCTGGATCAGGCCTGCCGCTTCTATCCCGCCACGAGCCTGGTGCAGGAGCTGCAGAAGGCCCGCGCCGAGTACAACCTGCCGGCAGCGCTGGAGCGGCTGGATCGCTACCCGCTGCTGCTGATCGATGACATCGGCTATGTGCGGCGGGATGAACAGGAGAGCAGCGTGCTGTTTGAGCTGATCTGCCACCGCTACGAGCGCCGATCGCTGCTGATCACCGCCAATCAGCCGTTCACCGCCTGGGATGAGATCTTCCCAAGCAGCTCAATGACCGTGGCGGCGGTGGACCGGCTGGTGCACCACTGCCACATCATCGAGATCAGCGGCGACAGCCACCGCCGCGCCCAGGCAAGCCGGCGCAGCGGCAGCCAACAGCCACAGCAGCCGTAGAGAAGCGGAGAACAGCCCGGGAGATTGTCGTCCAGCGACAACCTGGCGCCGATGGCGCCAGGCCCCGGTGGGGAGCTCCGCACAAGCCGGCGGACTCTGGGGTCCGCCGGCT
>NZ_NQKZ01000049.1 GCF_002252665.1 Synechococcus sp. 8F6 | reverse complement strand
GCCCCATCAGCGCCACAACGGTGAGGCTGTGGAGATCTGCCGCCACCGTGCTGTCGTCTACGAACAAGCACGCCAACGGCATCCCCGCCGGTGGTCACGATCGACGCGTTGCTGGCGTCAGCCGGAAGAGGTCTGGATCAACCCACCGCCACCAGAAATCGAGCCAGATCCAGCTACGTTGATGTTGGTTGCCTGAATGGCAGCAGAGGCGTCATCTTTTCTGGCAGCTACCGGATCTCACAAGAGGGCGCCTCGCGAATGTTTACGTGCAAAAGTGAAAAACTTGCAAAACAAGAAAAGAACGCCAAAATGAGTTGGCTCTTATAATCTGACCAATCATGTACGAGACCAGGCACGGTGGGACTAATGACTTTATCGGCAACCGCACCCCACAGCGGGTCACAATCACTTTGAATTACGCTGCATACAAGGGTTTAGAAAAGCGGAGTGCCATGGAAGGCCGTTCAATGAGCAACTTGGCCGCATTCATCCTTGAGAAAGCTCTGACAACAGATTTGCGAGCAGACAATTAAAAGAATCCTGAACACGCAACCAGGGTTACTCAGGCGAGCATCCTCGTCTATTCGCTACTGTTTGCAGCACCTGGACAGACCGCTGATTAGAAAGACAGTGCTTGCCGAAGGACCAGGATGAAAGCGGCAATCTGGTCGAGGTCTGCCGCTGACCGAAGGCAGATGGTTCGTTGGTGGGCTCGCCTGAAGGGCCAGAGGAAAGGGCGGCAAGCCAAGAAGCGATAGCCAACATAATTAAAAAGTTTACAATTAGCACACAAAAAGTGCAGAATTTAACTAAAAACGCACAATAAAGCAGGTCGGAGGGGGGCAAAGCATGGTCACCGCGGGAGAATTGCGCAGAGGGAGTAAAGAACATTGGCGTTGTTTCAATGGATCGCAGCAGCTGAGCAGGGTGAATTCCAGGATCGCCTCGCCAGCGCTGTGGGGCGGTTGAATCTGGAGATTGACCAGGAGTTCTCGAACAGCGGGACGATCTATGCAAGAGACAAAGACGGCTTGAAGACCTCCATCAATGCTCGGGGCACCGTGATGATCTCTCCGAACAACGAAACAAGGGACGAGCTCCAAGTAGAAGTCAGAAGTTCAGAGCCGATGCTCAAGCGCGGGACGCGCTGCGAGCAAATCGCCAACGATCTCAAGGCGGTGATTCCTGCCAAGCCATAGGGTGCGCTCGATCAGAAAGCGATGGATGCCGCCAGACAGCGGAGCCAGACAACTGGAGCTCGCCTTAGGCGCGGCGATCCAAAAAGAAAGAAGCATGAAGCGTGGCGTGGCGCTCACGCTTGGAGTTGCCGGAGGGGTGTGCTTGATTACGGCGAGCGCCATTCATCGCAACCTCTTGTTGACAGTGGCACCAGCAGCCGCAGGGCTACTAGGATACTCGGCAGCGTTGTGGACGACCAGTAAAAACAGGAGGGTCAGGAGAAATTCCCCCCTCGAATTACAGCCTCAGCTGCAGGATGGCAAGAGCATGCTTTCAGAAAGCTTCAGGGAGGATGTACAGGGCAGACTGCACTTTCTCGATAGCGAATAGAACATTTACCGCCCATATGGACCACCGTGCACCCTACCGAAAAGCGAACCAATCCATTCTGATGCCTTCACCCTGCTCAGCGTCTTGAAGCAACTCCACGCCTTTGACCATTCCGTCGCTTTTGTACCACGGGTCTTCGCAAAGGGAAGAAAAAACCTTCCGCGCCTCCTCAAGCGACTGGAAGTTACCAACCTTGACGATGCCCCAGGAATCGTGGGTCTTGATGGTGAAGGTCATCGAAACTGGTCTTGAAAGGACGCAGCAAGGTTGCTGTGGCGCCAGGAGCACCCTAACGGAGAGGTCATCATCCTTGAACATGATGCCGACAGAAACGTCGATACCCTCTGCCTAGCGGCGTCCCATGGAGTGGTGTAACTCGGGGGGATCAGCCCCGGCGTAGCCGGGGCTGACGGCTCAACTCCCTCAGTCTTTAGCTGTGGCAATGGGTGGGCCGGTCTGTGACCCTGTTCGGAGCACTACCACCAAACCGAACACAGACCATGACCCATATCCATAGTGGCGCCTCCGAGCTGGCTCAGCTCATGGAGGGCACCACCGCTGGCGCCCTCATCCCTGAGATCGTGCGCCGCGGCTTTCAGGACCTGCTGGAAGCAGAGGTTTCTGCCCTCACTGGCGCCCAGCTCCATGAGCGCTGCCCGGATCAGTGCTCCACCCACCGCAACGGCTACCGCCAGCGGCTGCTCACCACCCAGGTCGGCGACATCAGCCTGGCCATCCCAAAGCTGAGGCAGGGCAGCTTCTTTCCCGACTGGCTCGAACCCCGCCGCCGGGTCGACAAGGCCCTCTACGCCGTGGTGATGGAGGCCTACACCGGCGGTATCTCCACCCGCAAGGTTGATGCCCTGGTGGAGGCGCTGGGCGGCGCCAGCGGCGTCTCCAAATCGGAGGTAAGCCGCATCTGCCAGGGCCTCG
>NZ_NQKZ01000048.1 GCF_002252665.1 Synechococcus sp. 8F6 | reverse complement strand
CCTGGTTGGGGCGATCCGCCCTGAGACGCGGCACCGAGCGCGGTTCCTGCGGCAGCCGTGCACGCCCGCGGCGGTGGCACTGCCCTGCCTGGTGCAGCACCCTATAAAAGCTTGATTCAGAGCCGATAAAGAGGCCCTGATCGGCCAGCGCCGGCACGATCTGTCCCGGCGGCAGCGAGGCGTACTCCGGCTGATTACACGTCAGCAGGATCCGCTGTCGTTCCTCCTCGCTCAGGCGGTGACCCACCAGGCGGTCACTGCCTTTACGGCGATCCACGCCGTCCCCATCACCACCAAAGGCCTTGCGCCAGCGTTTGAGGGTGCGCAGAGAGATCCCGATCTCGCAGCAGGCAGGCACCAGAGCCGCGCCAGCGGCATTGGCCTCGCTGATCAGCTCGATCGCCTTCTGCCGGTGCGCGGCACTGGTCAGCCTTCCGCGTCCTCCGAACAGAAGGCTTCCCACTTTTTTCGCAGCACCAGCAAGGCCGCCATCTCCGCCATGGCCTTCTCCTTGCGCTGTAGCTCTTTCTTGAGAGCCTTGATCTCCCGCTGGTCCTGGGCGCGGAGCTTCTCGAGCTCCTTCTGCTCTTTCAAGGTGAGCACTGGCTTGGCGTTGGCATCCTGGGCAGCCTGCCGCCAACGCTCCACCTGCTCAGGAAACAGCCCCCGCTCCCGGCAGTAGCCACTGAGTTCGGTGGCATTCAGGCCAGCGCTCTCCAGCACCACCGTGAATTTGTCGGCAGCACTCCAGCCCTCTGGTTCCTTCTCGGAAGCCGGCACCACCTCTCCCTGTAACCGCCAAATCTTTCTCCAGTT
Organism: Synechococcus sp. 8F6; assembly: GCF_002252665.1. Lineage (GTDB taxonomy): Bacteria > Cyanobacteriota > Cyanobacteriia > PCC-6307 > Cyanobiaceae > Cyanobium_A. The sequence goes on along the minus strand of NZ_NQKZ01000048.1, from coordinate 1,996 downwards.
GTAGAGGGTCACCACGTGAATGCCCAGCTCTTCTGAAATCCGAGCCACGCTCTGGCGGTGCGGCGGGCTCATCCGCCTTCTCACGTCAGCCTTGACGGCCTCGCTGTAACGACGCATTGGTCATGTCCTCAAGCCCCCAGGTGTACTGATCAGAGGGGTGACATCTTTCCTGAAACCGGGGGAGGCAGAGGGTGATGGCTTGATTGCTGCGTTGGCGGAAATGCTGATTTTCAGAGACCAGTCTGATCGTGTCCTCACTGTGGTGGATGCCGAGCGGCTGAGGCGCATCAGGGTGTTCGTGCGCCATTCGCGCTGGGGTGGGTGGAGGAAGGGTTGCTGGGGATTCCGCCCGCACCAGCAGGAGTCGCGGAACGCATTGAGAAATCTCTTGTCTTAAACACTGTACTACTAGTGCCTTAAACTGATAAATAAGCGCTTAGTGTTCTGAGCCATTGAGCGACGTTCTGTTCGGTGCTGCTGTGTGTATCACTACGGATGGTTCTTCGGATTCCCTTTAGAAATGGTTGATCGTTCGAGGGCGGGAGATGGGTGTCGCTGGTCTGCCGTCGTTGCTTGCCCTTGTGGGTCTGCTCGGATTCCTGGTGGTGCGGATCGTGATCGGGGTGATTGCTTGAGCGCCTTTTGGTGTGCCTCATACTCAGGGTCATGCCGAGGGCACCTGAGTTATGGTGCCCGATATGGCAAAGCAAGTTCGCCTGACCCTCGCCAAAGCAATTGCCAAAGCAAATTTGCGCCGTGCTGAGACGGGCGAGAAACCCATCACGATGAACGCGCTGGCCGTTCAGGCGGGGGTGGCGGCGACCACCATCACCCGACTGGCACGAAATGATCAGAAGGCGGCATCAGCGCTGTCGCTGGATCTGGCGTCCAAGATTGTGACGGTGCTGGATTGTGGGATTGAGGACTTGCTGGAGGTTGTTTAATCTGCACAAGTGACTTCCTTGATCCAGTTGGCGGGTCGCTCTCCCACCAGTTCCCTGCGCGTTGGTCAATGCCCCTGCCTTGCTGATAGCGGGTGAGTGCAGTCGCAGCGTTGATGAACCCTGTCTCCAAACAACGGTTTAGTAGATTCTGCCCACGAAGGTTCAGGGTGTTGAAGGAGGTAAGAGGCATTCTCTCAAGAGACTGATGTCTCGTTTGATAGTCCCACTCTTTGTGCCTTCGTCGTCGCTTCATGAGTTCTTCGTCAGTGCACTCTCCAGGATGAATGCTGCCAAGTTGCTCATGGATCGACCTTCCATGGCGCTTCGTCTTTCCAAATTCTTGTAGGCAGCGTAGTTCAAGGTGATGGATAGCCTTTGTGGGGCGCGGTTGCCCGTGAAACCATCAGTCCCTCCCTCCTCTCTGCCGTACATCGCTAAAGCGGCTTGAATTCTTGTTCATCTTGTCGCGCCTTACCTTTCTTCTGTTTTTATGCATGTACATTTGTTAAGCGCTCTCGCTCGCGGCACTCCTTTCGCGCCCCCCCCCTACTACCCTGCTTTAGGTTTTCTTAAGAGTGGCCGATTTAGGTTCGACCTGTAGTTATTACTGTCTGCGATATTTGCGTTTTTTATTTCAGCAGTCCCTCTCTGGAGCAAGACTCTTGGTTGATGACTCGCAGAAGGCATTAGATGCCTGGAAACTGGACCCATCCAAGATGCCAAGGCGTCTGGATCTGGACTTGAGTGAGGAGGTCTATGACGCACTGGAAGCGTTGAGCAGGCGTACAGGGCGCTCGATCCGCGACCTTGTGGAGGATTTCATCGCTCAATCGGTTACGCCGCCGCTGCCACTGCAGGAGGAAGATCCTTAAGGGGATGTCGTCAGCGCCTCGGTTGAGGCAGAGGGTAGCGCCCCTCCGAGTGGTGTAACTCAGGAGGTCCTGTGACCCTTTCCGGAGGGTGAACAGGAGCAGTCAAGAGATGACTGCTTGGAAGCTGATTGCGCAGCTCCATTCATTCACTATGAACCCTGATCGCTGAATTGGCAACTC
>NZ_NQKZ01000047.1 GCF_002252665.1 Synechococcus sp. 8F6 | reverse complement strand
CGCTGCTGGACACAGTGGACAACCGAGAGGCTTGGAGATGACTTCATTTACGTCGTCAGTCGGTTCCGTGACGTGATCGATCTTCACGGTGATACCCGTTATCACCAGTGGTGCTCAAAGCAGCTGCGCCAAGAGCTTTGGTCGATGAAACGTCTCTCTCTCGACTTGGGTGACGTAGTTTGCCCACAGCCGGAGGCCGTATATAAAGCCAACCGGCACAAATCGGCTATTTACTTGCAGACAAGAAAGCAGCGACTCCTTGCGCAAACGCCGGCCCTAAATCAACAAGAAAAAGCGCAGATCCAGAAGATCTACGAGGAGCGGGATCGACGCAATCAAGTGGCCGGCCGCATCATGTATCACGTTGATAATATCACTCCTCTTGCAAAGGGAGGCCTCCATCATCCAGAAAACTTACAGCTAATTACTGCTAGCAAAAACGTCCGCAAGGGAAGCAGAATCACGTGACGACAGGCAAGGAAATATCCTAATGACGCTAATTAGAACTTGAGGCATGCTGGCCGTCCCAATATAAAAACAGCTCGGTTCAAACCAAGATCGCTGAGCGCAAAGCCCAAGCCAGCCAAGCAAAAATGAAGAAAGTCTATATGGGGTCTCCTGAGAAAGTGAATTTGGAGTCAGCCTCAACAAAAAGGAGACCTGCTTGAGCCCGCAGCCCGATCATCATGCTGCAGCTATCTGAGGCTTCAGAGGCACAGTGCGAATACTCCGACCGCCCTCCTTGACCAGGAGAAGGCATAGCAGGGCCGTAAAAAAGACAAAAAGAAGCTCCAGCAGCTTCTCAAGGTTCATCACCAGAACATTCAGTGCAATGGTTGAACCTTGAGTGGCGGCGAGTTTCTCCCGGATCAGACCCAATCCAAACCGTCATTTGCCCTGACCGATCTTACCCTCGACGGCATTGCGTTGCCTCTGATCATCCAGAAACTGGCGCTTCTCTTCAGCCAATAACTCTGGATCACTCTTGGGGCGACCGAGCCTTGGACCACTCAAGCGAATGCCATGGCGTAGGCAGAAAGCTCGATTGGCTCGAGTTCTATAGATCTGATCTGCACAGATCACTTTTGGGTAGTGACCATGACGGCGGCGATAGCCTTTTGCCTGGGCTTTCAGGTCTTCTCCTTCGTTGTAGGGATCAAAGCTGAGTCGATCGAGAAACGTAAATCCTTGACCTGTCACCGAGATGGAAATCTTCGCTCCGAACTCAACATTGCACCGTGCCTTGCCACGCACGATCGGCCTGATATGGGCCTGGCTGAGGCTCACGATGCGGTCAGGGATGCTTCTGCTGTCAGACTGGTCAAGAATGTTCTGCTGACGGACAAGCTCGCTGACAACCAAAAGCTTTTGGTAGGCATATCGACCAGCCGCCAAAAGGCTTGCACCACAGGCGGTTAGGGCGTCGATACTGGTTAGATTACGCCTGAGATGACCAAGCTGCTGTCTGATCGCCTTACGGATTTTGTTAATTCGAGGCCTCTTCTTCTTGGCCACAGCTAGAAACTGCTGCCTGGCTTGCTTGCGGTGCGTGCGAGGCTTATGGCCAAAGGTATCTCTCACCTGCGAATGCATCGCATCGATCAATATCTCGGTCGATTCTCGGGCTTCATTGAGCAGCGAGAGATCGGTGGGGTGACGAATATCTGCCGGAACACATGTTGCATCAATCAGCAATGAACCCTGATTGGGTCGTGTCGTTTTGGATCCAATCTGCTTATCGGCTGGGCGTGCGGCTCCACCTCCATGGCTGCTGACGTCATCGTGATCAGTAGCTGCTGCAGCAGAGCGGATCACATTCAAGCCATGACGCACAATTCGTTCATTACAGTCATTCGCCACCGATTCCGGCAGCCGTTTCCGGAAATACACCATCATCGATGGATCAAATGGTGCTGAATACTGATAGCCCTCCAGTCCAATGAAAAACTGGAGATAGGGATTCTCTTTGGTCTGCTCAACGAGTTCTTCATCGGTGAGCCCGAGACGGGCTTTGATGATCAAGGCCCCCAGGGCCATGCGAAATGGCTTCGCTGGAGCACCAAACCCCTTGCAAAACTGGGATGCATAGTCATCCTCCAATTCGTCCCACGGGATCCCCCGGTTTCAGGAAAGATGTCACCCCTCTGATCAGTACACCTGGGGGCTTGAGGACATGACCAATGCGTCGTTACAGCGAGGCCGTCAAGGCTGACGTGAGAAGGCGGATGAGCCCGCCGCACCGCCAGAGCGTGGCTCGGATTTCAGAAGAGCTGGGCATTCACGTGGTGACCCTCTACAACTGGAGAAAGATTTGGCGGTTACAGGGAGAGGTGGTGCCGGCTTCCGAGAAGGAACCAGAGGGCTGGAGTGCTGCCGACAAATTCACGGTGGTGCTGGAGAGCGCTGGCCTGAATGCCACCGAACTCAGTGGCTACTGCCGGGAGCGGGGGCTGTTTCCTGAGCAGGTGGAGCGTTGGCGGCAGGCTGCCCAGGATGCCAACGCCAAGCCAGTGCTCACCTTGAAAGAGCAGAAGGAGCTCGAGAAGCTCCGCGCCCAGGACCAGCGGGAGATCAAGGCTCTCAAGAAAGAGCTACAGCGCAAGGAGAAGGCCATGGCGGAGATGGCGGCCTTGCTGGTGCTGCGAAAAAAGTGGGAAGCCTTCTGTTCGGAGGACGCGGAAGGCTGACCAGTGCCGCGCACCGGCAGAAGGCGATCGAGCTGATCAGCGAGGCCAATGCCGCTGGCGCGGCTCTGGTGCCTGCCTGCTGCGAGATCGGGATCTCTCTGCGCACCCTCAAACGCTGGCGCAAGGCCTTTGGTGGTGATGGGGACGGCGTGGATCGCCGTAAAGGCAGTGACCGCCTGGTGGGTCACCGCCTGAGCGAGGAGGAACGACAGCGGATCCTGCTGACGTGTAATCAGCCGGAGTACGCCTCGCTGCCGCCGGGACAGATCGTGCCGGCGCTGGCCGATCAGGGCCTCTTTATCGGCTCTGAATCAAGCTTTTATAGGGTGCTGCACCAGGCAGGGCAGTGCCACCGCCGCGGGCGTGCACGGCTGCCGCAGGAACCGCGCTCGGTGCCGCGTCTCAGGGCGGATCGCCCCAACCAGG
>NZ_NQKZ01000046.1 GCF_002252665.1 Synechococcus sp. 8F6 | reverse complement strand
CCCATTGCCACAGCTAAAGACTGAGGGAGTTGAGCCGTCAGCCCCGGCTACGCCGGGGCTGATCCCCCCGAGTTACACCACTCCATGGGACGCCGCTGTGGGCGCGACGTTTTCAGATTAGATCGGCTTACCGATTCGTTGCTTGGTACTAGCGGGCAACCTGGTTTCGATCGTATTACAGATTATGCTATTGGTACTGATGTTATCGATGGCCCATCAGCTGTTGCCCGTGGACAGGTGGCACAGCTTGCTCAAATCCAAAACCTGAATCCAGCAACCCTTAGCACTCACCTTGCTGGCACTCAATTTAGAGCAAATGGTGCCTCAGTATTTGGATTGAGTGGCACGAGTAGATGGTTCTTGGCATTGAATGATAACGTGGCAGGATATAGTTCATTGAACGACGGAATTGTTAAGATTACAGGCTTTGGTGGAAGCCTATCTGATCTTCATATTGTCTAATAGTCAAAAAATTCTTGTCCTAGGCGAAAAACTCGGACCCATTGAGTTGCCGCAAACTGTTTCCATCAAAGGTCAGCAAATCATTAGCCAAGATTGTTGTTTTATTTTCAAATATTGCAATTACTCCTCCATTTGTTGGCCTCAGCCCACGCGCTCTTCCATTTCCATTTAATAGCAGCTCGTTGGTTTTGGCATTGAAAATAAATGTTGCTTTGGATCGTGCTAATTTCTTGACAGCTCTGTCGCTTTTAGCTGTCTTAAAGCGCGAGCCCAGTTTTTTTGTGTAGTCAGTAGTGTCCAATACGATCTTTGATCCTGATGCTCGATCAAAGTCACTGATCGATGTACTTTGTGCAAACGGGCTGGTGCTCAATGGAATAACATAAAAATCACGTCCTCCACCGCCTATCAACATTGAACCACCTGCCCGACTGGCCAGCAATGTTTCAGATTCTGATGTGCCTGTGATCGGATCGTTATTAAAGGGGTCGGTTGCACTAAGCAAGATTGATGTATGCCCCAATGGCGTAGATATTCCTGTAATGGAATCATCCCGTTTCTTGAACAGTTCATTTAGGTCGAATCCGTTTAACGCTAAAATATCATCCATTGGACTTACTTCTACATCTTGCCGGTGGCGATCCGCAGTGCTAGGTTCCATATCCCCAAGGCCTAAACCGGTAAGGAAGTCGTTAAAATCCTCAGCTAATTGAGTTGTATTTAACTGATTAAGGATGCTAACGGCCATGTTCATAAGGTTTTAATGGGTTTATTTGCATTGGCCGTTTGCCCAGCCAGCAGCATCAGTTTGGCCCAAGGTGGCTGCTTTGCGCCAATCCTCACATGCTCCTTTAAGATTTCCGGCTATCTCGCGTGTAATACCTCTGTTGCGCCAGGCAGCACTGAAGCGCGGATTGATGCTGATGGCTTTTGTGAAATCTGCAATGGCACCCTTAAGATCGCCCAGAGCCCCACGTGTGACACCACGGTTGGAATAGGCATGATCGTAACGGGGGTTAATCTCAATGGCCTTAGTGAAATCAGCAAGTGCTGCTTTTAAGTTGCCTAATGCACCTTGTATTAGACCTCTGTTTGAAAATGCCTTAGAACTAGTCTTGTCAAGTGAAATTGCTTTGTCATAATTGGCTAATGCGTTCTTGTTTTCACCAAGTTCTTGCTGAGCTTTGCCCAACGCATAATATAGGCTTGGCGAATTGTCAGTCTTCTTGCGTAGTTGTTCCAGGATGATTATTGCCCCTTTGTAGTCTTTTGCATCGATCCTTGCAAAAGCCTCCATGTATTCGCTGCTGTTTGCTAATGGATCTTGTTTTGAGGCGGCTGAAATTGGGTTAATGACCGCTGCAATTGCCACCATGGATGCGAAGAGTATCCGCGTTTTTGATTTTAATTTGTGCATTGAGTAGTCACCCATTGTTTTGCTTGACCATCTCCGAGCTCGCTGGCCCTTTGCCAATCTTTGCATGCATTCTGAATCTTTCCGATCGCTTCATAGGCCATACCTCGATTGGCGTAGGCCGTTGAATATGTTGGTTGTTGACTAATCGCTGCGCTATAATCGTCTATTGCTGCGCGATGCATGCCCAGAGTTGCATTGGCGATGGCACGATTGTTGAGCGCTGCCGTGAGAGAAGGTTGTAGTTCAAAAGCTTTGGAATAATCTTCGATCGCTCCTTTGAGATCTCCAATACTTGCTCTGATGATACCACGGTTGTTGTAGACGTTGGCTTGACCCCGGTTTACCTTTAGTGAACGTGTGTAGTCTTCTAGTGCACCTGTTTTATCCCCTAACTCGTCAAGCAGTCGCCCGCGTTTAAAAAGTGCAGCTGCGTGGTTGGGCTGTGCTGAAATGATTTTGTCGAAATCACTGATTGCATCATCGCGATACCCTGCATCTGTGCGCAGGTTGGCACGTGCATATAGTGCTATTGCGTTTGTCGGATTTGATTGTAGAACCATCGAATAATCGACTAGGGCTTGTTGTCGATTTCCCATTTCCGATAAAATCTCGGCGCGTCGGAGGCGGGCCGTTTCATTTATCGGCGATAGCTCAACTGCTTTGCTGTAGTCAAGTAAAGCTGCGTCTTTATTGCCGCTCAGTGCCAAGTTACCTGCTCTAGCGATATAAGCTCCGCTGTCGAGAGGATTAAGTTGAATTGCCTTGTTGTAATCAAGAAGTGCATTCATAGTATCCCCGACTTGCTCTTTGGCTTGTGCGCGCTTGAGATAAAGGGATGCATCCCTTGGACTTGCAGACAGCGCGAGGGTGTAGCTGTCGATCGCCGAGGTAAATTCTCCACGGCTTGATAAGCGTTCGGCTAATGCACGTTGCTCAAAAGGATTGGGCGAAGGTTGAATTGATTGAGAAAATGGAGATACTTTTTCGAGAATGCCCCCAAGTTTGCTCGTGCTCCATGCGGCGATTGCTGTTAAATGTTTTGCTATAGAGGAAATTTTTGCTTGACTGATAGATTTTGTGGATATGCTTTCGTTTCTTTTGGTGTGCTTCCGTTCAAGGCGATCGGCATTTTTGCGTTCCGCGGCCAGGCGTTGCTGCTGCTCGGCGCTTGCTTCTGCTGCGCGCATCTTCTCTAGGCGTATGGCTTCCTTCTGTTCAGCTGCGAGCCGCACCTTTTGCAAGCGTTCGGCATCTTTGCGTTCAGCGGCTAGGCGCTGCTGCTCGGCGCTTACTTCTGCTGCGCGCAGCTTCTCTAGGCGTATGGCTTCCTTCTGTTCAGCTTCGAGCCGCAGCTTTTGCAAACGTTCGGCATCTTTGCGTTCAGCGGCTAGGCGTTGCTGCTGATCGCGTTCTGCGGCTAAGTGCTGCTGCTCAAGCTGTGCAGCTTCTTTCTGTTTAGTTGCCAGATGC
>NZ_NQKZ01000045.1 GCF_002252665.1 Synechococcus sp. 8F6 | reverse complement strand
GTATTGCTTGAGCACTTATGATCTGCTGCGACGATGCCGAAAGGCATTTTTTTATGGTGATCAGAGGCTGGCTAATCTTGTAAATTTCGAGGTACCCTGTAATGATTTTCCGGTAATCATTTCAGGTTCTTTAGGGTCGGTCGCGGCTTGGCTTGTCACTGCTATATCAATGGCTGTACAAGTTCTTATTGGAGCTCGTGCTAAGAGCACGGTGATCAATAGCCTTTCAATGCGCGCGATTTTTTGCATATGCCGCAATTTCTGTCTCCCGTGCTGCTCACGGTCCAGTGGCTGCTGCTCTTTGTGCTCCTGACCATCTATGGCGCGATGTGGAACGGTGCCCAACAGAACAACCAAACAGGCTGGGTCGTTGCTGTTTTGTGGTCGACTGTCATCTTGGTTGTGCTGAAGGGATCGCACGGCATCTATCGCGTCCTCTTTGATCTCCAAGCTTTTTCATGATGTGAGTGGCCCTTGCTGGTGCAGCAGCCTGGTGCAGAGTGATGCAATTGTGAGGCAAAAGGTCGTTTGACCATCTTGAGACAAGCTGCGGCAACGGCTGCTCCGCCTTGGATTTGGCATTTGCTGCTACTCGACGCGCCCACTTTGGTCAACTTGGATACAAAACTGACATTGACGTCAAGGATTAGCTTATAACATGAAGTGGCAATCAAAACTACTCTTATGGCCAATCTCAAGCATGGGCTACATGCGGAAATGCAATGTCCGGCGATGATGCGCAAGCCTCAGCGTGTCTCCATCACTCTCTCTTGGTCGATGTATCAGGCGCTTGTTGAGGAAAGCTGCCTGCAAGGGCGCTCGATATCCAATCTGGCTTCCTATTGGCTGGAGCAGCATTACGTGATGGCCAAATCACGGCGGGAAGCCTGAGGGAGCTTGTTGGCTGACCAAGCTTGTCGCTGATGGCTTGCAGCAGTCCCAAAGAGGTTGCGGCATGGCAGCCGCGGTTCAGCAGCGGCATCGCCGCGGCTCGTGCCGATGGCCTGCTTGATCTCCGCCACCTCCCGGCCGATGTTGCGCACCATTGTTCCTGTGGTCTCGCGCGGTGCCGGCAGCATGATCGCCTGGATCTTCACGGTGGTGAGCACCGGCAGCATCCTGCTGATTGCCTGGCTGGTGCTGCGGCCTCGGCCGTGATGGATGGCCGGGGCTCAGCAAAGATGTTCCCCGAAGGGGGCATCGCCTGCAGCAGGCAGGCGGCAGAGTGGGTTCGACTCCCATCAGCCCTGACCACCATGCCTCTCTGTCAGCGCGACCTTCCCTATCCGCATTGGGAGTTCAGCGATCCCGACAGCGGTGATCTGCTGCGGGTGGTGCCCGAGCGTGGCGGCCTGATCAGCGGCTGGCGCTGCGGCGACCGGGAGGTGGTGTACCTCGATCTGGAGCGCTTCCACGATCCTGCCCAGTCGGTGCGAGGCGGTTTCCCAGTGCTGTTTCCGATCACGGGTGGGCTGCCGGACAACCAGCTGCCCCTGCCCCAGGGCACCTTCACCATCGGCCAGCACGGCTTCGCGCGGCAGTTGCCCTGGCAGATGGAGCCCCTGGCGGATGGCCGCGGCGTGGCCCTGGAGTTGCGCGACACAGAGGAGACGCTCCAGGCCTATCCCTTCCAGTTCCTGCTTCGCATGGAGGTGCGGCTTGATCCTGGTGCCCTGGAAATCGGCACCACGGTGAGCAACCGCAGTGGAGCACCGATGCCGTTCAGTTTTGGGCTTCACCCCTATTTCAATCTCTCCAGCCTGGAGGAGGTGCGCTTTGAGGGGCTGCCGGACGAATGCCTGAACCACCTCACGATGGCGCCTGCTGCCACCGCTGAGCAGATGCAACGGTTGGCCCAGGGCATCGATCTGCTGGTGCGTCCCACCGGGCCGGTGCGGCTGGTGGATGAGGCGGCCGGCGCCACGCTTGAACTGCAGCTCAGCCATCCCTTCGATCTGGTGGTGCTCTGGACGGAACCGCCCCGCCCGATGGTGTGCATCGAACCTTGGAGTGCTCCGCGCCAGGCCCTGCTGAGCGGTGATCGCAGGATCGAGTTGGCGCCCGGTGCCAGCACCGAGCTCCACACGCGCTACGCGTTGATTCGTGCCTGATTCAAACCCTGCCTGAGAGCACCACCACGGCAAACAACACGGCCACCAGCAGAAGCTCGCTCACTGTTGTGTCCATGGTGTGCTCCAGTGGCGATCCGCGCTTCAGTGTCGAGGACTGGGGTCAATGCCGCGCCCCCATCTGGGGGGAATGCCGCCCAAGCGCCAATGAGGGGCTCAACCAAACGATCGGCTCGTGCAACACGCCCTATTCCCCAGGCGGTGCGTGATGCCACCCCAACTTCAGGATTTTGAGACTTTTGTCGCCTCGCCTGGAAACGCCCCCTGTGTGATTCGAACACACGACCGGCTACTTAGAAGACTCTGGTTGCAAACGCCAAGACTTGTTGCTGTAACTGATGTTTAGTGTCCGGCTGCCTTGGGTGTGAGAAGGAATGTGAGAAGGTTTGGGGTCTCAGGGCCCTTGGAGCTCGTCAGGAAGGGTCTGGATATCGAGCAGCTGCTTGTAAGGCGGCTGCTCGCTGGGGCAAGCGAGGCATTGCACGAGCGCGGTGGTCCTTATTGATGGGAAGGGCTGTTCCCTTGAATAAGCCGGCGGCGTATTCAAGGATTGTCGAGGTTCCGCGCGGCGCGAAGTTGCATTAAGGGCCTTCGGTTGTCCAGACCAGCTTCGTTCTACGGACGCCGCAGTGCTCCGGTCGGCGACGGCCGTCCTTCAGCGTGCCACGGCTGCGCAGTGGCCTGCATCGGCCAGCCGCCGCCGCCTTTGCTCCGGGGCCGGTGATGGGTTGGCGGGCTTGGTCGCTCCTCCGCGGCTGCGGTGGCCAGGCAGCTGGTTGCCGGTGGGCGGCAGGGGTGAGGCCCCAGTTTCTTTGCACGGCTGCGCGGCCATTGTTCTGTTCGGCCTTGATCTGAAGGTCTTGATCCTCAGCAATCCAGGGCTACTGCATGGAGCTCCGCTTTGCATAGATCCATTGCCCTGCAGCGCTTCTACCCTGCTTAAAGTGCATTTGTACTGGTAGAATAAGGGCTGCGCCAAAGGCCCCAAGCCCATCGCCTGCGGCAATCTCATCCCCTGATCTCGCCATCGCGGCCGCATATCTCTGAGCGGTTCTGATGCCCCGATCAGTTGTCACTTTCGGCAACTGATTCCATGGTTATTTCTCACTGTTCCAGGTTGAGTTACGCCCCGGCTCGCTCGCTTGTGATCGCAGCAGGAGGCGGCCGTGATCTGGTCTGGTCCCATCAGCGGGTTGCCGCTGAGCTGCTCGCCTGCGCTGGCGGCCGGCCGGTGCATCTGCTGCTCCATGGCGGCGCCCGCGGCGCTGATGCCGCTATCGGCCGGGCTGCCCATCAGCTGGGTTGGTCCTCTTTGGTGATGCCGGCTCAGTGGCAACGCCACGGCCGCGCTGCCGGTCCGATCCGCAATCGGGAGCTCTTGGAGCAGGCCATTGCCCGGGCCGAGGCCCACAGCTCCCCTGGCTATCAGGCCTCGGTGCTGGTGGTGGCCTTCCCGGGCGGCACCGGCACCGCCTCGCTGGTGCAGCAGGCCCGCCGCATGGCCTCCCGATCTCTCGTTCCGATCGCGGTTGCAGAGGTCAGTCCATCGGCAGGGCTATGGGCTGCTCCAGCCCTCGCCGGTTGCTGAGCACACAGCACAAGACTTCCGCGCCACTGGCGCTGCGTTCCGTTCCCGCATTCTTCATTCCTCACTTCGTCATGGCTGTTCTCACTCCCATTCCCGCGCTGGCTCCTGTCGCCGAGTCGGCACCGTCAGCGGTAAGCCCGGCCTGCGCCCTGCAGCGTTCCGGCTCCCTTTGGCAGCTGGGCATCGAGGCCCAGGAGCTCACCACTGCGATCGGGCAGTTGGCCGAGCAGCTGGAAACCGATGACCTGGAGCAGCGCGCCTCAGCCCTGGCTGAGCTGGAGGCGGCCTTATTGGCAGAAGAGGGCAACAAGACAGCCGGTGACTTTCAGGAAAGTTGTCACTCCTGGGCTGCTATTCAGGCGGCCTGGATTAAGGGTAGCGCCAGGGTCGGGTTTGGCTCCTCTGTTGGCTTA
>NZ_NQKZ01000044.1 GCF_002252665.1 Synechococcus sp. 8F6 | reverse complement strand
CTATCGCTTGGCCTTTGTGTGAATCCGAAATCATTCCCGCCCCCTCTTCATATAGTAGTTTATCGCAATTGATAACATAATAGGCGCTGCCATATAGACTTTCTTCATTTTTGCTTGGCTGGCTTGGGCTTTGCGCTCAGCGATCTTGGTTTGAACCGAGCTGTTTTTATATTGGGACGGCCAGCATGCCTCAAGTTCTAATTAGCGTCATTAGGATATTTCCTTGCCTGTCGTCACGTGATTCTGCTTCCCTTGCGGACGTTTTTGCTAGCAGTAATTAGGGACTCCTGAAAAAGCTTCCAGCAAGCTGCCTTGATTTCAGCCAAGAGACATGGGTGCAGGAAGCTCGCTAGATCGGTTATACAGTGACGAGCAATTCTTCTGTTTCAAGCCATAGAATATCCCTGAGCGCCTTCCAGAGGAAAACTGGCCTTTGACAGGTATAAATCCAGGCAAAAATAGTGATAAAAAAGAGGCGGAGGAGCCTCCGGATCTTCTCTGCGCACATCACCACAAAAGCCATGGAGATGGAGTTCTCTGCACCTTTTGCCAGCCGAGCCATAACCAAATCTAGTGAATACTTTCTCTTTCCTGATCCAAAGCATCCCTCCACTTCGTTTCGTCTCCGCTGGTCTGCGCTGAGCTGCTGCTTGTGAGCAGCACTGATCTCTGGATTCTTCGGCGGCCTCCCCAATCGCTTACCAGATAGCCGTATGTCGTTCCGAGTACAGAAGTTTCGGTTCTTGGTATTGATGTAGATGCGATCTGCGCAGATTCGCTCGGGGTAGCAGCCATATTCTTGCTTGTATTTCTTAGCTTGTGGAATCAGGTCTTCCGCCTCGTTGTATGGATCCCAGCTGATCCTGTGCAGGAAGGCAAAGCCATTTCGCACAGACACACTAATCTTTGCGCCAAACTCAACAGCAGCTCTTGCTTTACCACGAACAATGGGCCGTACGTATCTCTGAACCAAGTTCACAATGCGATCGGGCATGCTGCGCGTCTTGGCGTAAAGCAGAATGCTTTGTTGGCGGTTCAGCTCGCTGATCACGAGTAGTTTCTGCCACCAATGGGTCTTCAAGCCCGAAAAGCTTGCACCAGCTGCAGTTAGGGCGTCGATTGCATCAAGATTCCGCTGCAGATACTCGAGCTGACGGCGTATTGCGGCTTTTATCTTCCTGCGGCGTGGCTCCTTCTGTTTGGCGACATTGAGGAAAGCAGCACGGGCCCTACCACGATCGTAACGTGGCTTGTATTTGCAGAGTTTTGAGTTTTGACTGCACAGTTCATCAATGATCCGTTCGGTTGATTCCCTCGCCTCGTTCAACAGCTTCAGATCAGTCGGGTAGGTGATGTCGGCTGGCGTGCAAGAGGCATCGATGGTGAGTGTTCCCCAGTTCTTATCCTCTGGCCAATCTGCAGGCTTCACGAAGTCGTCAAGTGAAATCTGTTCGAATGAACCGGTATCTGGATCATCAGAGTCGTCGTCTGGAAGTGACGCCACAGCCTCGAGTACCAAGGCTTTACCGCGTACGGCAATGAGTTCATTAATCCGATTGAGATCCTTCTCCGTGAATCTCTTACGGAAATGAACCATCATCGATGGGTCAAATGGTGCCTTGCTGGAGTAGCCGGCAAAACCAAGGAAAAACTGCATGTAAGCGTTTTCTCGGATCTGTTCGACGGTCTCCTCGTCCGTTAGGCCAAGCCGCTGTCTGATGAATAGGGCACCAAATGCAAGCCGTACAGGTTTTGCAGGAGCACCAGTCGTGGGGCTGAACTGGGGGGCATATGTTTCCTCCAGCTCTTCCCATGGCATTAGGGAGGAGAAAATCACCCAGCGGTTATCCGCGTCCAACGTTCCGCCAAAAGGCACATGGAACTCCTCGATTGTGAGCTGTCCGTTCTGGTGTTTCCGGTACATCTGCAGTGCTCAGCAGTTGTAGCAATCGTCAATTGCCCTGATCGAGGCCAGTTTATCGAGTATTGATCGCTGAAACAAGTTGCGCTGCAGGCGATCTGGCTTTTTCAGGAGTCCCTAATTAGCTGTAAGTTTTCTGGATGATGGAGGCCTCCCTTTGCAAGAGGAGTGATATTATCAACGTGATACATGATGCGGCCGGCCACTTGATTGCGTCGATCCCGCTCCTCGTAGATCTTCTGGATCTGCGCTTTTTCTTGTTGATTTAGGGCCGGCGTTTGCGCAAGGAGTCGCTGCTTTCTTGTCTGCAAGTAAATAGCCGATTTGTGCCGGTTGGCTTTATATACGGCCTCCGGCTGTGGGCAAACTACGTCACCCAAGTCGAGAGAGAGACGTTTCATCGACCAAAGCTCTTGGCGCAGCTGCTTTGAGCACCACTGGTGATAACGGGTATCGGTGACTGCCAGGAAAGATGACGTCCCTGCTGCTGTTCAAGCAGCCACCGACAACTTAGCTGGCTCGAGTTCGATTTCGGCTGGTGGCGGATTGATCCACACCACCTCCGGCTGACGCCAGCACCGCGTCGATCGTGTCCACCGGCGCGGATACCTTTGGCGCGCCTGCTCGTAGACATCGGCTCGCTGCTTGCAGATTGCGTTGGCGGTACCGCTATGACGCTGATGGGGCGTCACGAATTTGATGGCGCTGTGCCGGTGTCGGTGGTTGTACCACTCCACAAAGGTCGCCACCCACTCACAGGCCTTGTCCTTGCTGGCAAAGGGCCGGCTGGGGTAGTTGGGCCGGTATTTGACCGTTCGGAACAGGGATTCCGAGTACGGGTTGTCGTTCGAGACCCTCGGCCTGGAAAAGGATCTCAGCACCCCCATCTCCTCCAGCCGCGATTCCAGCGTGGCCCCACGCATGGCATTGCCGTTGTCGGCATGGAGGATCAGTGGCTGCTGCCGGCACTGGTGGCTGCCAAAGCCGCTGGGTCGGCGGTAGCGCTCCCTGAGACATGCCCGCTGCACCAGATCCGCTGCGATGTCAGACGACTCCACCTCGGCCACATCCCAGGCCACCACTTTGCGGCTCCAGACGTCGACCACCAGATAGAGGTACAGCCACACACCCCGCACCGTGGTCGGCAGGAAGCTGATGTCCCAGCTCCACACCTGGTTGGGGCGATCCGCCCTGAGACGCGGCACCGAGCGCGGTTCCTGCGGCAGCCGTGCACGCCCGCGGCGGTGGCACTGCCCTGCCTGGTGCAGGACCCGATAGAAGCTTGATTCAGAGCCGATAAAGAGGCCCTGATCGGCCAGCGCCGGCACGATCTGTCCCGGCGGCAGCGAGGCGTACTCCGGCTGGTTGCAAGTCAGCAGAATCCGTTGGCGTTCCTCCTCACTGAGGCGGTGAGCCACGTGCCGGCAGCTGCCCTTGCGACGGTCGACGCCATCACCGTCACCAACAAACTGTCGGCGCCAGCGCTGCAGCGTGGTGAGCCCCACGCCGAGCAGCAGGGCCAGTTCACGGGCTCGCGCACCATTGGCCATGCCCTCGTCGAGGATCTCCAGGGCCTTCCGGCGATCGTCAGGCGACGTCAATCGTCCCCGTCCTCTCCCCAGAAGGCCTGAATCTTTTTTGAGGCGATCAGCAGCGCTGCGGCCTCCGCGAGGGCCTTGTCCTTACGGCGCAGCTCCTGTTGCAGCCGCTTGATCTCCCGCTGGTCCTCCTGGTGCCGCTTTTGGAGGTCCTTCTGATCGGCCATCGTCAGCAGCGGCTGGGAATTGGCATCCTGGGCTGCTTGGCGCCAGCGGTCCACCTGTTCAGGAAACAGCCCCCGCTCACGGCAATAGCCCCCCAGTTCTGTCGCGTTCAGACCGGCGGTTTCCAGGACCACCGTGAACTTGTCTGCCGGCCCCCAACCCTCTGGATCCTTCTGAGAAGCAGGAACCACCTCCCCCTGCAACCGCCAGGTCTTCCTCCAGTTGTAGAGGGTCACCACGTGAATGCCCAGCTCTGCTGAGATCTGGGCCACGCTCTGCCTGTGCGGCGGACTCATCCGCCTCCTTACGTCAGCTTTGACGGCCTCGCTGTAGCGACGCATTGCTCTGCTCCATCAAGCCCCCTGGTGAAAAAGTTGTCGGAACGGAGAGGCGTCATCTTTCCTGGCAGAGGGGGGTATCACCGTGAAGATCGATCACGTCACGGAACCGACTGACGACGTAAATGAAGTCATCTCCAAGCCTCTCGGTTGTCCACTGTGTCCAGCAGCG
>NZ_NQKZ01000043.1 GCF_002252665.1 Synechococcus sp. 8F6 | reverse complement strand
GGTACTTGCGGCACCAGTCGACTAGATCACGCACGAGGACGTGGGGCTTCTCCACCCAGAGGAAGCGGTTGAGGTCGTCGCGCAGGCGCCGGGCACCCAGCGAGCGGAACAGCAGGTCTTCCTGCTCGCACTTCTCGCTGCTGCGCTGGCCGAGGCTGCCCTTGCCGCTGCTGAGCTTCTTGTCATCCCATTGGGCGCCATTTGGGCCTGGGGCCTGCTGGTAGGGGATCAGCAGGTGGCACCAGGTCTCGGGGATGCGGCTGGCTACGGCTGTGGTGGCTTCCTCCACCTTCTTGATCGCCTGTTCTTTCTGGGCCACGCTGAGGTTCAGCTCCAGGGCGTTGTCGGTGATGCGCTGCCAGGCGCGGCGATCGGCCAGGGCGTGGAAGAGGTTTTCGATGGCATCTTCATCGGGGGCCAGGAACACCAGGGTGTTTGCGTACTGGCGGGGGCTGTTGCCCTTGCTCTGCAGGCAGGCAGAGGCCCATTGCCGCGCTGCACTGAACTCCACTCCCTTGCGGTGGGTGTGCTCTGCCGCCAGTAGTACCAGGCGGGTGGAGGGCTCATCGGGCACGGCGCTTCCGTCGACGGGTGCGGCATGGAGACCCGCGAATTCACCACGGCTGCTGGCCTCCTTGGCCAGGCGGATGTTGAGCTCGGCGTTCAACTCCTGGCGCTGACGCAAGTAGCTCTCGCGGTAGTCCTCAGCGGTGCGGTTGAGGTTGGGGCGGGTATCAATCCAGTAGCGGTCGCCGTCCTGCTGGATGAAGCGGCCGCGATCACCGAGC
Source organism: Synechococcus sp. 8F6 (assembly GCF_002252665.1). Taxonomy (GTDB): domain Bacteria; phylum Cyanobacteriota; class Cyanobacteriia; order PCC-6307; family Cyanobiaceae; genus Cyanobium_A. The sequence goes on along the minus strand of NZ_NQKZ01000043.1, from coordinate 3,967 downwards.
CGGCGCAGGGCATCCCCGAAGGTGGCGATCGGTTCGCCAGGCATCACGCAGGCCAACTTGACCCGCTGATCACCGATGCCTGGCCGCTCGGTTTCCGCATCGGGGGCGGTGCCGATGTAGAGGCTGCGGGCCACCCGCTTACAGGCGCTTACCCGCCCGAAGTTGGGGTTTTCGCCATCGAGGCGAGCGGGGGTGGAGTCCGGCCCATCCACGTCCTGGGAAATGATCGGCTCCCACTGGTTGTCGAGATAGCGCAGCAGCTCGTTTTTGACATCGGCATCGTCGATCGGCACTGAGCTGGGCATGATCAACAGGTCTTTGCTGTTGCCGTTCCAGAGCCCTTCGATGGTTTTGGCCAGCAAGCGCAACACGCCCCGGGTGCGCTGGAAGCGATCGAGGGTGCTCCAGTCGTCGTAGAGACGCTTGAACAGCTCCGGGTGGATCGGGTAGGCGGCAGTGAGCAGATCGCGGTAGCCGGGCTCGCGGGTTTCGGCGGGGAACTCGTTTTTGTTGTTGGCGTATTGATCGCTGAAGGCCCGCACCACCGCATCGCGGGCGGCGCCTCCTTCGTTGGTGGCGATGGTGTCGAACAGCCGGCGCCGCACGATCTCAAAGCCCTCATTGCCGCTGGCGGGGCGCCATTCGTAGGCGATGCGGTTGACCACATTGCGGAGGCCATCGAGGGCCTTTTCGCCATCGCTGCCGCCGATTTCATTGGTGCTCTGGGGCACGGAGATCAGCAGAAGCACATTCGGCACCTGCTTGGCCGCTTCTGTGAGCGCCTGCGCGAAGGACACCTGGGAATCAAAGGTGCCGGCGGGCAGGTTGGGATTGCTGACCAGGTTGCGGGCATAGGCCACCCACTCATCCACCAGGATCAGACAGGGAGCGGTGGAGCGGAACAGCTCGGCCAGATCCTGGGCGCCGGGGGCCACGCGCTGCTGATCGCTGTTGGCGATGCGGGCATAGCCCTCGGCACCACCTAGCTGATAGGCCAGCTCACCCCAGAGGGTGTTGACCAAGGTGCCATCGGGCTTGGTGCTTGCTTCTGCCGGACTGAAGGCCGTGCCCACCAACACGGCGCGTGAGGCCTTGGGCACCGAGTGAATGCCAACTTCTTTGCACACCTCATCGAGCCCGGGAAGGCTGGCCAGGGGAGTGCCGGAGCAGAGGTGGTAGAGCGAGAGCATCGAGTGGGTTTTGCCGCCCCCGAAGTTGGTCTGCAGCTCGATCACCGGATCGCCGCCCTGACCATTGAGCCGCTGCAGGGAGCGACGTAGCAGGTCGCGCATGCCGGAGGTGATGAAGGTGCGGCGGTAGAACTCGATTGGATCGGTGTATTCGGGGGTGCCAAGCCCGCGACGTACCTGGTCGAGGTCAGCGGCGAACTCGGCCTGCTGATATTTGCCGGAGATCACATCCGGGTGTGGGGTGATCACCTCACGCCAGGGCACCAGACCGGCTTGTGTTTGGCTTTCGGTGCTGGCCTGATAGCGGGTGCGGTTGCGGGCGCGCTCGGAGAACACCACCTGCTGCAGCTCTTCCCGCAGGCTGCGGATCGCTTCTGCCTGCTCGGGGGCGTTGATGTTGCGGCAGAGGCGAACGGCGGTGTCGAGGTAACGGTCGACGTCGTCGGAGGAGAAGGGTTCGGAATGGGCCCACTTATTGCGGGCTTCCTTGAGCTCACTCACATAGGCGCGATCCGACTGGCTGAGCAACCGCTTGAAGACCGCCCCCCAGTGCTCCATGAACAGGCCGAGCAGCACCGAGACGTCTTGCAGGTTGCTGGCCTGGGGCGGCAGCTTGTCTTGCCAGTTGGTGCCGAGGCCCTGGTAGAGCTCACGGCTGAGGTAGGGCAGCAGGCCATCCCGGAGCTGATCCAGGGCCTTGCCGATGCGGTCGCGGTTGGAGAGAGCCATGGGAGTTGGATCAGATCAGGGTGGTCTGACGGGGCGCAGACGAATTGGTGGATGACGCTGATGCGAGGCGCTCCAGCTCCGGCCAGGCGATCACCAGGCCGTTGTAAGCGCGGGCTTCTTCTGCTTGTTTCTTCTTCTCACAGTGGTTGTAGAGGCGGTAGGCCAGGGCCCGGCAGTTGGCAGCGAGATCACCATGGCCGGAGACATTCTTGAGCTGAAGCAGAAGCTCAGCGGCGTCTCCTTCCCCACTCGCTTCCAGACGCTTGATCAGGTGCTGGGTGGCTTCCCAAACGCAGAGACGCCGATCGGTGGTGGGATCCCAATCATCTGGAAGTTGGGCGCGCTGGTAGAGCTGCACCTTCCCAGCTACGGAGGAGAGGATCCCAGCTACTGCAACCCCATCAACGGAGAGGTTGCGAGCAATAGCTAAACCTTCTGCATCCCCATAGGGGCGCTCTTCATAGCCATAGCTTTCAAAGAAGGTGAGGGCAAAGCGGCTATCGGCATCGAGATCGCCTTCGTCTTGGGAGAGGTATTCGTCGAGAGCGGTATTGATCTCGATAAGAGCTTCCCTTACTGACATCGGGCTGTCATCGGGGTTCAGAACGGCCTTGGCGCTGGTGAAAATCGCCATGCCTGGCCCTATTGCAGATTGAGCGACGTCCACAGGTGCAATATTCGCGTGTTCTAACTCTTTCAAAGCTTTTGGAAGTGATAATCGCAATTCCCTACGAAATTCATTGCGAGAAATAAGCGGGGAGGAGGCAGATCGGCGATAACAGACCAGAACAATGCTTGAAGCAAGTGCATTAGCACCCTCGCTAACAGGCCGATTTCCAAATTCCGTACGGATTGGCCAAGTACCACTCACTCCCAGGCCAGAGCTGATTACAGCATCAAGAAATGTTTCCCACCCAGTGCTAGAAGTTCCAGCGCTCACCTTTGTCTCTGACTGCTTAAAAGCGTAGTAAATAGTGATCGGCGAACTGGGGTGAGCTTGGTCGGATAATCGCGTCATGGATTCAGTCATTCCGTTCAGAAAAAATGACTCGGCTCCTTCCCTTCCTTCATGGCGATAGGGCGACGCAACAAGTTCTTGAGCCTTGGGAACAGCTAATGTCGCAAACAAATCAGGAAAGACACTTCGCAAAGACCTTCTAAGCCAAACGTAAAAGAAGTCCGACAAATCGGCATATCCAATATTGTCGTAATAAGGAGGGTCTGTGGAAATAACCTTATTGTTACTAAGCGGTTGATTTTGGGCCTGCATTTGGCAGGACGCTCCCCTTACGCAATCAGCAGGGACGTTCGCGAGCGCTTTCCATGTCCAATCTGACATCGCAGACCAATTCCCCGTAGAATCACTAAATGCGTTAACCTCAGCGTAATCCCATGTCATGGGAATTGCTTGACGAGCAAATGTGTTTCTCATCGCTCCAATCTTGTTGATCCATGTGCAAATAGATGACCAATAGTCGCTGCACTTATCTACTGCAAATGCAAGGTAAATAGATACAGCTTCTGCATACGCGACTGCGCCCTCACCATTGCAGTCAAGCTGCCTATTGTCCTCGGACCCTTGATGTCTAGAGGCTCTTTGGTAGGCATCTTTCGCCGCCTCAGGTATCAGGTCTGAGAAGACAGAAAGAGTCTTTAGTTGCCGTGGCGTGAAAAGGTCTCCAAACGAGGTCATTCCATATTCGACAACATTGGTGCGCCCAGGCCAATGACTTATCTCAAGGGTTGGCTTCCAGTCAGGTTTGGCATGCAAAGCAGCATTCTCATGTTCTGCTGTAGGAGATAAGTAAACTCGCTCTCTATCGCCCTCGGCCACTATTGCCATGAGGCGAGCCCCCATCCTTCCTGCTTTGCTTTCCCTACGCAGGTAGTCAAATGACATTGGTGCGCCGGACATAAGGCAGAGAAAGCTGCTATGACTGCCACCTGATTTAGGGCACCTTGAAAAATCGCAAGACCGCTTGATAGCGACCGAATTTGAATTATACTAAGGCTCCAAGATTACATGCTTTCCATGGGCCAGCGAGGTT
>NZ_NQKZ01000042.1 GCF_002252665.1 Synechococcus sp. 8F6 | reverse complement strand
AGGCCTTTCTCCAGTTGTAGAGGCTGGCCACGTGAATGCCCAGCTCTGCTGAAATCTGGGAAACGCTCTGGCGGTTCGGCGGAGTCATACGCCTCCTCACATCAGCCTTAAAGGCCTCGCTGTAACGACGCATTGCCCTGCTCCATCAAGCCCCCTGGTGAAAAAAGTGGTCGGGTTGGAGAGGCGTCAACTTTCCTGGCAGAGGGGGGTGTGGATTGCCACCGATCCCGATCACACCGCCCGCGCCGTAGTCCTTGCCCGCATTGCCCTTGGCAGCCAGGGCATTCGCGTTGGCCCGGCCGATTTACCTGCCCCCAGCCCTAGCGAGCACCGCAAGCTTCTCCTGCATGCCCTGCGCCTCACCCTTTGGCGTGCCACTGGGAGCACCGGTGCCTGGCTGGTTCCCAAGGTTGTTGCCCGCAAGCGGGCCGATTGTGGGGTTTAGGGGGTAGAGACCTTGTGAAATCGGCTCAGGTGTTGTTCCGGCTGCAGGTCGTGAGGCCGCTGCTGGTTTGAGTGTTCACGGCTGCAGGTGGCCCAGGTTTTTGTTCCGGCAGGATTCGCTGGTGGCTGCGAGGGCGCCCCTGTTGAGCAGTACAGGTGTATTATAAAATGAGCGGCGAGGGCTCGGCGTGGGTAGGGTTTTTCTGTTCGACATCCAGGGTTGGATCACACTGCTCCTGGGCGGCCTGCTGGCGCTGATCACTCTTTTCTCGTCTTACAGCCATGTCCACATCCCCTTCATCAGCGCCGTCGCCCTCAACCAGCAAGGGCTGTTTCGATAAATCCGCCTACTACTCCTCGCTGCCCTGGTTCCGCAGCTGCTTGGCGATGCTCAATTGGCGACCCGTTGTCGACTACGAGCTGAGAGAGATCGAGTTCGATCGGAGAGAGATCGAATTCGAGAAGCGGAAGATCGCGCACGAGCAGCGGATGAAGCAGCTGAGGAGCGAGAACGAGCGGCTCGCCGAGCTCAATGTCAAGCTGAGTGCAATCTTGTTCAGCTCCGACACCAGCTCGACCCCTCCGAACGCAATGCCAGGCGAGTCCGAGATGTGATTTCGCTGCTGGAGGAATACGGCGGGTTTGCTTGATGGACCATCGCCGGCGAGGTCGGAATGGTGATCACCCAACCCGCTGACCTCTGGGATGTGGCTGGCCTGGCCCTGGTAGTGATCTGGTGGTGGTGCTGGATGGTGGCCGAGGTCGCTTCGCCGCCTGCTAATTCGCTGCCCTAGAGGTACGCCGCCACCCCAGCCCACCCCCGAACTGCTGCAGGGCTTCGACACCGCCACCCAGATCACCGCCCTCGCCCACTGGTTGCGCCACCAGCCCTCGCCGCGCAGGGCCCGGGTGTGGATTGCCCCCTATCCCGATCACACCGCCCCGCGCCGTAGTCCTTGCCCGCATTGCCCTCGGCGGCCAGGGCATTCGCATTGGCCCGGCTGATTGGCCTATCCCCAGCCCTAGCGAGCACCGCAAGCTTCTCCTGCATGCCCCGCGCCTCACCCTCTGGCGCGCTACTGGGAGCACCGGCGCTTGGCTGGCTTCCCAGGTTGATGCCCGCAAACGGGCGGATTGTGGGGTTTAGGGGCAGCTGCCAACGCGGCTTTCTGGCCGCGGGTGTGGTGTCTGTGGCGCTTCAAGCCAGCGTGGCCCAGGTCTTGGCTGCGGCGGGGTGGCTCGAGAGCAAGGGCCAGGACCCTTGACGATCTGGTGTTACTCAGTCACACTAGGTTGTGCTTGTGGGTGCTGCTCTCGTGGTCGTCAAGAGTTCCGTGTCTCTCCGCGAGGATCAGCATGCTTTTGCCAAGGCCTTGGTGGGCGCTGGTCGCTTCCCGTCGGTGAGTGCTGTGCTGCAGCAGGGCCTTGAGCTGCTGCAGCAGCAGGAGGCTGATGCCCAAGCCGATCGAGCGGCTTTGCAGGTCTTGCTTCAGCAGCGCGCGAATGGGGCCTTCATCTCTGCCGATCAACTGCGGGCCAAGTTGGCGGCGCAGCCCCGATGAGCGAGGCTCCATGGACGGTTGTCTTCGCCGCAGAGTCCATCAACGATCTGTTGCTGATCACTGAGCACCTCACTCAGGCCTACTGTGGTTTTGGGGAATCACCGGCCGAGGCTAATCGACACGCACAAGCGCGCATCGAGGCCATTATTGCTGCCGCTGAACGGTTAGCCACCGCTCCTTGGCGCGGAGAATCGCACGATGATCTGATGCCTGGCCTTCGACATCTGGCTCTCGATCGCGCGGTCTATTGGTTTCGGCCACGCGCTCTGCAGCGGGACATCCAGGTGCTTGCTGTGCTCTTCGGTGGCCAAGATCACCAGCGCCGCATGTTGGTTCGCCTGCTGCAAAAGAGTTCCGAGGTCTGAGCCTGTCTTGTTCACCAGCGTGATTTGATTTTTTCTGTTCATTGTCCCTCGGCTCCAGTCAGTCCGTGGGCCGCTTCGGTGATGTGGCGGCTGAGCGGTTGCCTGTGGGCGGAGAGCTGGGGGAGACCAGCTTGATGTTTTTGCTGCATCCCACCATCACCCCTAGCAAATGTCCGGCTACGCCGAGGCTGTGTGGTCGATGGTGTTGCGGGCTTGCTGCTGACTGCACTCGGCCTAATGCGGCTCCAGCTCCTGGCTGCTGTCACGGTGTTGTTCACGGCCGCCGCAGCGTCTGCTAATCCGCTGCCCCCGCACCACTCCGCCGCCACAGCCCCTGCCCGAACTGCTCCAGGGCTACGACACCACCACCCAGATCACCGCCCTGGCCGCCTGGCTTCGCGTCCAGCCCGTCCCCTCGCCCCGCCGCGTCTGGATCGCCACCGATCCCGATCACACCGCCCGCGCCGTAGTCCTCGCCCGCATTGCCCTCGGCAGCCAGGGCATTCGCGTTGGTCCGGCCGATTTGCCTACCCCCAGCCCTAGCGAGCACCGCAAGCTGCTTCGGGATGCTCTGCGCCTCACCCTTTGGCGCGCCACTGGCAGCACCGGCGCTTGGCTGGCTCCCGAGATCGTTGCCCGTAAGCGGGCGGATTGTGGGGTTTAGGGGTAGCACCAGGCTGGCCTTTGCGTGATTTTACGAATGCTTTGATAGTTTGCTTGTACTATCCTGTGTTCAGGTTTCTGCTGGCTAAAGTGGTTTTAGGACTTGAACGTCAAGGCTGGATTACGGTTTTCGCTGCCCTGCTCCTCGCCGCCAGCTATCGGGAACAAATGTCTTCCTAAATTGAATTGACCCTCCGGGACCTCCGCCGTGGCTGAATGGCTCGTCAACTTTCATTTGGAGCAGCTTCCTGAGGGCGGCTTTCTGGCAACCTGTGAAAGCATTCCCGGTCTGATCGCCCAGGGGCGCACCGTGGCGGAGACCCTCGAGATTGCCCGTGATGTGGCCAAAAAGCTTCGCGAAGCGCGGCTTGATCGGGGTGAACTTGAAGCTTCTGCTCCCCTCTCGCAGTCCTTTGAGCTTCCCGTTGTTCTGAGCGCGTAGTGGGTCGTCTGTCTGGTTATCGGTATCGGGATGTCACCAAGCGTTTGAAACTCTTCGGCTTTGCGTTTGACCGCCAAGCAGCTGGTTCCCACGAGATCTGGTACCAACATTCCGGCAATCGCTACACCACGATCCCGAACCACCCCGGTGACATGCCAGAGGGAACCCTTCGCGCCATCCTGCGCCAAGCAGGCATCAGTGTTGAGACGTTTCTAGCGAACTGAGCTGCCCTTCCTCAACCAGTTCCTGCTCGGCAGCGTTGCTGACCATTGCCACGGGCCGGAAGGGCCTCGCCCCCGCCGACCCGCTACTTGAAGCCCGCTTTTTTGGTGAAACTGCCCTGATGTTTTTAGCTTCCCACCATCACCCAGATCACCGCCCTCGCCCACTGGTTGCGCCACCAGCGCTCGCCCCGCATCGCCCTCGGCAGCCAGGGCATTCGCGTTGGCCCGACCGATTTGCTGCACCCAGCCCTAGCGAGCACCGCAAGCTTCTTCGCGATGCTTTGCGCCTCACTCTTTGGAGGGCCACTGGGAGCACCGGCGCCTGGCTGGCTCCCGAGGTTGCTGCCCGTAAACGGGCGGATTGTGGGGTTTAGGGGTGCAGGCCGGCGGCGGGACCCGTGATTCCACGGATGCTTTACTAGTTTGCTTGTACTATCCTGTGTTCAGGGTTTGGGCTGGCTACGGTGGTTTTGGGAATTGACCTACAGGGCGCGATCACGCTCATTGCCGGCCTTCTGCTCGCCTTGATCACACTTTTTACGGGTTATGACCATGTCGACTTCTTTTGGGGCCCAACCCTCCAGCTCAATAAGCAAATCGGAGTTTCTGTCCTCGCTGCCTCGCTGGCGACGCTGGTTGTCGAGGCTCAATTGGCATCCCGTCGTCGAATACGAGATTCGCGAGATCGAATTCGAGCGCAGGAAGATCGAGCACGAGAACAGGAAGATCGAGTGCAAGAACAGAAAGATCGAGCACGAGAACAGGAAGATCGAGCACAAGAAGCGGATGAAACAGCTCGAGAGCGAGATCGCGCGGCTCGAGCAAGCCAACTCCAGGCTCGAGCGCTTCGAGCGGGAGCACTTGTCTGGCTCGACCCCACCCCCCTCCACAGGAGATTCCTGCAGCTGATTGCTACCGAGCTCGCTGATCTCGCTGGCGGTTCGCCCTCGTGATCCGGTGACTGCCAGGAAAGATGACGCCCTTGCTGCTGATCAGGCAGCCACGACAAACGTAGCGGGTTGGTGTTGGATTTCCGGTGTTGGCGGATTGATCCAGACCACTTCTG
>NZ_NQKZ01000041.1 GCF_002252665.1 Synechococcus sp. 8F6 | reverse complement strand
CCCAGCTCCACACCTGATTCGGGCCTGCGGCCCGCAGCCGTGGCACTGGCCTCGGCTCCTGTGGTGGTCGGGCGCGACCGCGGCGATTCGCCTGGCCCCGCTCACGGCAATAAGCGCTCAGCTCGGTGGCATTCAACCCAGCGGTTTCCAGCACCACCGTGAACTTGTCGGTGGAATCCCATCCCTCTGGTTCCTTTTCGGAAGCCGGCACCACCTCTCCTTGCAACCGCCAGGCCTTTCTCCAGTTGTAGAGGCTGGCCACGTGAATGCCCAGCTCTGCTGAAATCTGGGAAACGCTCTGGCGGTTCGGCGGAGTCATACGCCTCCTCACATCAGCCTTAAAGGCCTCGCTGTAACGACGCATTGCCCTGCTCCATCAAGCCCCCTGGTGAAAAAAGTGGTCGGGTTGGAGAGGCGTCAACTTTCCTGGCAGAGGGGGCGCTGGCCCATAGAAAGCATGTAATCGGGATACCCTAGTATAATCCAAATCCGGACGCTATCAAGCGGTCTTACGATTATTCGAGGTGCCCTTAATTATGAAAGTCAAACTTACTTGGACTGCACAGAATCAGGGCAGACGGGAGACAGTAATTGATGCAGATAATGTTCCAGGAGCAGAAGCACAATTGAAAGCTCTATATGAAAGTATGCCCAATTTTGTTTGTCTTGGTGTAAACATAATTACCGAACCTCGTCCAAATCAAGAACTTCCGACTCACACTGAATATGTAAATGTTGCCAGTGATGATGACGGGGCTTGGATGACTGAACCTCGTAGTTTTCTTGCATATATTTTAATATGCGCCGGTCTATTGTCCACATTATTCGGGTTGTTCCTACTTCCAGCTGGACTCATCTTTATGATCCCTGGGGCATTGTTAGTATGGGCAATGTATAAATGGGAAAGTGGGGATTGGGATTGACTGATGGAATACTTGACCCCAGCTCATCAGGAGATTATGGACGTTCTCCAACAATCTAATGGGCACCTCGAATAATCAGTACAAATGGGAAATCTTGCGGACATAAAAAAGCCACCAAGGAGGCGGCTGAGCAACAATACATTATATTGGCTATTGACGAGTTACCCTGAACCGTGGCACTTCAATGAGTGACTCATGCAAACACTACTACATGGGCAGAGCGCTGGAGAAAACGAAGGAAGTTGAATGTCAGGTTCTTGAGGCCCCACCAAGCCTCGTTCCTTTCTAGCCCAATCTTTCTTGTCAGCTTTCCACCCATGGACATGGTCATGCAGCCAAAGACATGCTCGACACAAGCTCTAATTGACGACTTGACACGATTCAATTCCTTGGCTGCATCGCTAAGCGGTTGATTGCGAGCGCCTTTTTCGTGGATCAGGCTTTCGAATCCACCGAGATTCAGAAGATTATCAAAGCTTTCACCGGAATATGCTGAGTCTGCCCAGACATAGTCATGCTCGTTTTCTGGATCAAGCAGTCGTGGAAGCATCTGGCTGTCATGGATATTGGCGGGGGTTACAGCATATCGGCGGATGAATCCATGGTCGACATCGATGCAAATACTGTTCTTGTAACCGTAGTAACTGAGGCCGTTCTTTTATGTCCAGCGAGCATCTAAATCCTTTTGCTGCAAGCGGTCTGGGTTTTCATTCCAGCCCTCTGGCAGCCTTCCGGCTTTGATTTCCTTGTTCTCCTCGCGGGTATTGCGTTGCTTGGGAACAGGGACGAGAGTCGCGTCAATGATCTGACCCCCACGGGCTTGTAGACCCTGAGAGCGCAGGTATTCCTCACACATCTCAAAGAGTTCATCGATAACTCCCGCCTTGCGCAGTCGCTCTCTGAAGAAGGCGACTGTGGTGGCATCTGGTATGTCATTCATCACCCCAAGACCAACAAACTCCTCGAAGGAGCGACGGTCATTTACTTGGAATTCGATCTCTTCATCACTTAAATTAAATAGCTGCTGGAGCACCAGCATCTTGAAAAGAATCAGTGGGTCGATTCTCTTGCGTCCAGCATTGCTTTTGCGCTCCTGGCTATAGCCCTTGTCAAGCAAAGGGCGGAAAGATTCCCAGGGAATCGTTTCTGCGAGACGCGTCAGAACCGGCTTCTTCTCTTGGAGCTTTGCAACTCTTTGTTGTTCATCCCAGAACCCTCGCTGGCCCATAGAAAGCATGTAATCTGGATGCCCTAGTATAATCCAAATCCGGACGCTATCAAGCGGTCTTACGATTATTCGAGGTGCCCTTCAGAGCCTTTTGGCTTAATGATTAGCGAGCGATAATTCGCATCCCAATCATAAGAGCACCCAGTAATCCGGGAATCACGCAATGCAGTCTGGGCTTGATTGCTCAAAGAAGACTCACTCGTCATGAGGGAGTCTATAAATGGCCAACACTCTTCAGGATCCCAGCCACTCTCGGCTGAGAAGACAATGCTGAAGCCAGTTTCCCCCTCTGCACTATCAATCTCAAAATCGACTCCATCAGTAAATACAGGTTCTGATTCCAGTATCTCTGTGATTTCACCAACAATATCCTCGCTTGTCTCTGGGAGGAAATCAATGCGAACTCGCCCAGTGCCTACATCAGCGTTAGCCATGAGGAATCCACCGAAAGTCTGATACTAGCCCACCTAACGACGCAATACACCTGCCCCGCCCTTCTTGGTGTATGCCCCAAGTTAATAGCTACAAGCCACAGGCCCTGCCGACAGGTGATCGCTGGCGTTAGCGTGGGCGAGCGCGCTACGAGCTTCGCAGATTGATTTTTCCATCAGAAAATATTGACCAACTTGCCCTTCGCAAGTGGATTACCGCTGGACTCATAATTGATGAGGTGAGAGGATTGAACGGAGATGCAGGCTATCTACTGTCAAATATGATAGCAAAGTACACGCTTGCCTCTTCTCGATACCGTCTATCAAGCGAGGCTCTTTCCTGGTTCGGGTCGAGAGGAATTGACCTAACAAAAGAATATTCACGTTCTAGATACTACGGCAAGAATAGCGCTGTTATGTACGAGCATTCTATTCCATCAAGCGTTGTTAGATCCGTTCTTTTGGCCCAAGAGTCATCTGAGTCGTCAATCAAATCTGTCTTGCAGTCAGCAGGGGAGGTAGTAGTTGTTATGAGCACCGAGGACGAAAGACTAGGCGCTATTGGCCTGGCCAGGAAAATGCCAGATGGCTGGGAGTATGGAGACGATCCGCACGCACGATATGCAGAGGCTGGCATTCAGCTGAGCCAATCATTCCTTCTAGTGAAGGGAAAGATTAAGCGCTGACCAATCACTTGCCGATGAGGAGAGGACAGTAGTTAATCCATTTTTCAATGCAAATTCTAATGGTAGCTATTGCAGCCATTAGGGCTTGGCCGTGAGGCCAGCATCTTCGAATAGTCGTGACAAGTATATAGGCGTAGGAACACCGGCTTTTATCAGATCGTCAGCTTCCTCAATGTCGGTTAGTTCAGATTTGTTTAGGAGCAACAGCTGCTCTTCATCCTCCCAGGCATCTTGATCATGAAGAGCGAGGAGCAGGTCTAGAGCCTCCTCTGAAGCGTCAATGGCGCTCTGGTCAAGCTCATCAAAAGGGCTTTCATCGCCAGAGACGTGATCAGTGTAATCAATGATTAACTTTGTAGCAGTACCGTCATCAAACTCACAGTAAAAGTTCTCCTGTATAAATGCGCCGCCTCCTGCATAACCGGCAACTATTCCCGCAAGAGATGAATCTGAAAGCTCAGTCCAAGCCGCGAAGGCCCTACAAATAACCCGTCCTTCGCGTTTTTCCCAAAGACCTGAGTAGTTCATGAGTGAGTTGTCGACGCTCTCATCATTGCAGCAACTTACGAATTGCGCAAGCTAACGACGCTATGCACCTGTCCCGCTCCTGCGAGGTATGCACCCAGCGAATAGCTTTAGCGTCTGCTCCCCCCGGTTTCAGGAAAGATGTCACCCCTCTCGTCAGTACACCCGGGGGCTTGAGGACATGACCAATGCGTCGTTACAGCGAGGCCGTCAAGGCTGACGTGAGAAGGCGGATGAGCCCGCCGCACCGCCAGAGCGTGGCTCGGATTTCAGAAGAGCTGGGCATTCACGTGGTGACCCTCTACAACTGGAGAAAGATTTGGCGGTTACAGGGAGAGGTGGTGCCGGCTTCCGAGAAGGAACCAGAGGGCTGGAGCGCTGCCGACAAATTCACGGTGGTGCTGGAGAGCGCTGGGCTCAATGCCACCGAACTCAGTGGCTACTGCCGGGAGCGGGGGCTGTTTCCTGAGCAGGTGGAGCGTTGGCGGCAGGCTGCCCAGGATGCCAACGCCAAGCCAGTGCTCACCTTGAAAGAGCAGAAGGAGCTCGAGAAGCTCCGCGCCCAGGACCAGCGGGACATCAAGGCTCTCAAGAAAGAGCTACAGCGCAAGGAGAAGGCCATGGCGGAGATGGCGGCCTTGCTGGTGCTGCGAAAAAAGTGGGAAGCCTTCTGTTCGGAGGACGCGGAAGGCTGACCAGTGCCGCGCACCGGCAGAAGGCGATCGAGCTGATCAGCGAGGCCAATGCCGCTGGCGCGGCTCTGGTGCCTGCCTGCTGCGAGATCGGGATCTCTCTGCGCACCCTCAAACGCTGGCGCAAGGCCTTTGGTGGTGATGGGGACGGCGTGGATCGCCGTAAAGGCAGTGACCGCCTGGTGGGTCACCGCCTGAGCGAGGAGGAACGACAGCGGATCCTGCTGACGTGTAATCAGCCGGAGTACGCCTCGCTGCCGCCGGGACAGATCGTGCCGGCGCTGGCCGATCAGGGCCTCTTTATCGGCTCTGAATCAAGCTTTTATAGGGTGCTGCACCAGGCAGGGCAGTGCCACCGCCGCGGGCGTGCACGGCTGCCGCAGGAACCGCGCTCGGTGCCGCGTCTCAGGGCGGATCGCCCCAACCAGG
>NZ_NQKZ01000040.1 GCF_002252665.1 Synechococcus sp. 8F6 | reverse complement strand
GGTACTTGCGGCACCAGTCGACTAGATCACGCACGAGGACGTGGGGCTTCTCCACCCAGAGGAAGCGGTTGAGGTCGTCGCGCAGGCGCCGGGCACCGAGCGAGCGGAACAGCAGGTCTTCCTGCTCGCACTTCTCACTGCTGCGCTGGCCGAGGCTGCCCTTGCCACTGCTGAGCTTCTTCTCATCCCACTGGGCGCCATTGGGGCCTGGGGCCTGCTGGTAGGGGATCAGCAGGTGGCACCAGGTTTCGGGGATGCGGCTGGCGACGGCTGTGGTGGCTTCTTCCACCTTCTTGATCGCCTGCTCCTTCTGGGCCACGCTGAGGTTCAGCTCCAGGGCGTTGTCGGTGATGCGCTGCCAGGCGCGGCGATCGGCCAGGGCCTGGAACAGGTTTTCGATGGCGTCTTCGTCGGGGGCAAGGAACACCAGGGTGTTGGCGTACTGCCGTGGGCTGTTGCCCTTGCTCTGCAGGCAGGCAGTCACCCACTGCCGCGCCGCACTGAACTCCACCCCCTTGCGGTGGGTGTGCTCTGCCGCTAGCAGCACCAACCGGGTGGAGGGCTCATCGGGCACGGCGCTGCCATCGACGGGTGCGGCATGGAGGCCAGCGAATTCACCACGACTACTGGCCTCCTTGGCTAGGCGGGTGTTGAGCTCAGCGTTCAGCTCCTGGCGTTGGCGCAGGTAGCTCTCGCGATAGTCCTCGGCAGTGCGGTTGAGGTTGGGACGGGTATCGATCCAGTAGCGGTCGCCATCCTGCTGAATGAAGCGGCCGCGATCGCCGAGGCGGCGCAGGGCATCCCCGAAGGTGGCGATCGGTTCGCCTGGCATGACGCAGGCCAGTTTGACGCGCTGATCGCCGATGCCTGGCCGCTCTGTTTCCGCATCGGGGGCGGTACCGATGTAGAGGCTGCGGGCCACGCGCTTGCAGGCGCTCACCCGCCCGAAATTGGGGTTTTCGCTATCGAGCCGGGCGGGGGTGGAATCTGGACCGTCCACGTCCTGGGAAATGATCGGCTCCCACTGGTTGTCGAGATAGCGCAGCAGCTCGTTTTTGACATCGGCATCGTCGATCGGTACCGAGCTGGGCATGATCAAAAGGTCTTTGCTGTTGCCGTTCCAGAGCCCTTCAATGGTTTTGGCCAGCAGTCGCAACACGCCGCGGGTGCGCTGGAAGCGATCGAGGGTGCTCCAGTCGTCGTAGAGCCGCTTGAACAGCTCCGGGTGGATCGGGTAGGCGGCAGTAAGCAGGTCTCGGTAGCCGGGCTCGCGGGTTTCGGAGGGAAACTCGTTTTTGTTGTTGGCGTATTGATCGCTGAAGGCCCGAACCACCGCATCGCGGGCGGCACCACCTTCATTGGTGGCGATGGTGTCGAACAGGCGGCGCCTGACGATCTCAAAGCCCTCATTGCCACTGGCGGGACGCCATTCGTAGGCAATGCGGTTGACCACATTGCGCAGGCCATCGAGGGCCTTTTCGCCATCGCTGCCGCCGATTTCATTGGTGCTCTGGGGCACGGAGATCAGCAGAAGCACATTCGGCACCTGCTTGGCCGCTTCTGTGAGCGCCTGCGCGAAGGACACCTGGGAATCAAAGGTGCCGGCTGGCAGGTTGGGATTACTGACCAGGTTGCGGGCATAGGCCACCCACTCATCCACCAGGATCAGGCAGGGAGCGGTGGAGCTGAACAGCGCGGCCAGATCCTGAGCACCAGGAGCAACGCGCTGCTGATCGCTGTTGGCGATGCGGGCATAGCCTTCCGAGCCACCTAGCTGATAGGCCAGCTCACCCCAGAGGGTGTTGACCACGGTGCCATCGGGCTTGGTGCTTGCTTCCGCTGGGCTGAAGGCCGTGCCGACCAGCACAGCCCGTGAGGCCTTGGGCACCGAATGGATGCCCACCTCCCTGCAAACCTCATCGAGGCCGGGAAGGTTGGCCAGAGGAGTGCCGGAGCAGAGGTGATACAGCGACAACATCGAGTGGGTTTTGCCGCCACCGAAGTTGGTCTGCAGCTCGATCACCGGATCGCCGCCCTGACCATTGAGCCGCTGCAGGGAGCGACGTAGCAGGTCGCGCATGCCGGAGGTGATGAAGGTGCGGCGGTAGAACTCGATTGGATCGGTGTATTCGGGTGTGCCGAGCCCGCGGCGCACCTGGTCAAGGTCGGCGGCGAACTCGGCCTGCTGGTACTTGCCGGAGATGACATCCGGGTGGGGGGTGATTACCTCGCGCCAGGGAACGAGACCCGCTTTGGTCTGACTTTCGGTAGTGGCCTGGTAACGGGCGCGAGTGCGGTTGCGGACGCGCTCGGAAAACACCACCTGCTGCAGTTCTTCCCGCAGTTCGCGGATCGCTTCTGCCTGCTCGGGGGCGCTGATGTTTTGGCAGAGACGAATTGCGGTGTCGAGGTAGCGGTCGACGTCGTCGGAGGAGAAGGGTTCGGAATGGGCCCACTTGTTGCGGGCTTCCTTGAGCTCACTGACATAGGCCCGATCCGACTGGCTGAGCAACCGCTTGAAGATGCCCCCCCAGTGCTCCATGAACAGGCTCAGCAGCACCGAGACGTCTTGCAGATTGTTGAATTGGGGCGGCAGGTTGTCTTGCCAGTTGCTGCCGAGGCCCTGGTAGAGCTCACGGCTGAGGTAAGGCAGCAGGCCATCCCGGAGCTGATCCAGGGTCTTGCCGATGCGGTCGCGGTTGGAGAGAGCCATGGGGATTGGATCAGATCAGGGTGGTCTGGCGGGGTGCAGACGAGCTGGTGGAGGAAGCTGATGCGAGGCGCTCCAGCTCCGGCCAGGCGATCACCAGGCCGTTGTAGGAGCGGGCTTCTTCTGCCTGTTTCTTCTTCTCGCAGTGGTTGTAGAGGCGGTAGGCAAGGGCACGGCAGTTGGCAGCGAGATCACCATGGCCGGAGACTTTTTTGAGCTGAAGCAGTAGCTCAGCAGCGGCGCTTTCCCCACTGGCTTCAAGACGCTTGATCAGGTGCTGAGTGGCCTCCCAAACGCAGAGACGTCGATCGGTGGTGGGATCCCAATCGTCTGGAAGTTGGGCGCGCTGGTAGAGCCGCACCTTGCCAGCTACGGAGGAGAGGATTCCTGCTTCTGCAACCCCATCAACGGAGAGGTTGCGAGCGATTGCTAAACCTTCTGCATCTCCATAGGAGCGCTCTTCATAGCCGTAGCTCTCAAAGAAGGTGAGGGCAAAGCGGCTGTCGGCATCGAGTTCGCCTTCGTCCTGAGAAAGGTATTCATCGAGGGCGGTGTTGATTTCGATGAGAGCTTCCCTCACTGACATCGGGCTGTCATCGGGGTTCAGAACGGCCTTGGCACTGCTGTAGATGGCCATGCCTGGACCAATGGCCGCCTGGGCCACATCGACAGGGGCGATGTTGGCCCGCTCCAACTCTTTCAAGGCGTGCGGCATTTCCTGACGAAGTTGGCGGCGGAAGTCGTTGCGGGCAAGAGAGGATGCTGATTCCTGACGGTGTTGGCAAACGAGCACGACGCTGGTAGCCAGAGCGTTGGAAGACTGTCCACGAAGACGGCTGTCGTTTTCCGTGCAAATAGGCCAGGTCCCGCTAATACTAAAATCTGCTCGAATCACTGCGTCCAAAAAAGTTTCCCAGCCAGTGCTGGAGGTACCCAGTGAAATTGTGGTTTCTGATTGCTTAAATGCGTAGTAGATTGTAACTGGAAAGCCTGGATGAGATTGCTCGGAAATACGACGCATAGCCAGAGTCATTCCATCAAGAAAGAAGGCCTCTGCGCTCTCTTTCCCACCATGCTTCGCAGGAGTTGCAACGAGCTCCTCAGCTTTGGGCACAGCCAGCGTTGCGAAAAGCTGCGGGAAGACAGGCTTCATCGATCGGCGCAGCCAGACGTAGAAAAAGTCAGACAAGTCGGCATAGCCTATGTTGTCGTAGTAGGGAGGGTCAGTCGAAACTACTTTTGCCAGAGAAATGCTTTGCGTGGATGCGTCATTCTGTTCCGCTAGGCCAGCTGCATTTTTTGGCACATACTCAAATGCTTTGCCAAAAGCTTTTGCAATTCCTCCGACAAAGACGCTCCATGACCCAGAGCTGGAGCCCATCGGGTTGCCTTCCGCAAAATCCCAAATCATTGGTATCGCTTGGCGACCAAAAAGCTGTCGAGGACATTGAGCTATCGGCTCCCACCTGCAAAGGTTATTTCCAAGATCTGCTTGCTTGCTAAGAGCAAAAGACAGATACAGGCTGATCGCTTCAGCATAAGCCAATGCTCCAGCTCCCCCGTCTCGCAGGGGCTTAGATGCACCTATGGAAATAGCCCGAAGTGCGTCATGTCTTATTAGTTCTTGGACTTCACCTATGAGGGCAGAGAGAGTAGTGAGTGCAACCAACTGTCGGTTAGTGAAAAGATCGCTCCATCGATTCATGCCGTAGTTTCCGACACGAAAGCCAAGAGCCTGTTGGAAGAACTCGAAATCAGGCTTCCAAGCAGGCTGATCCTGATTGGCTATTGCTTCCTGTTCAGGCAAGGGATCGAGGTAGACACGTCCTCTCGCACCTTCAGCCACAATCGCCATCAATTTAGCTCCCATGCGACCAGCCTGGGCTTCGGCCTTTATGTACCTTGGTTCAATCGGATTTCCCGACATCAAGCAACGGAAGTTACCACGGCCGAACTTCGTACCTTCCTTCACAGACATGGCATTGTTAGGCCTGCCTGCCTTCACTGAGAGCCGATATCCGTCGCATTCGATTATCGGCTCCACATAGGCTTCCTTGCCTGGCTTCGTAGACAACATGAAGGTGGCAGCGAGAGGAACCTCTACCTGAGCAAATGCCGGGTTTGGACTCTTCACCGTTCGAGCCCAGATCCAGGCAATCACGGTGAGTTTTTGGCCAACGTAGGGATTCAGGTCGGGTCGTTCTCTCGCCATCTCAGCTGTCACCTCCACCTTCGGGTAGAGGTGGCCAATGCGCTTTTCGGCTTCATCGCGCATCCACTTGCCGTAGTAGAGCACGTCTTC
>NZ_NQKZ01000004.1 GCF_002252665.1 Synechococcus sp. 8F6 | reverse complement strand
GCCCCATCAGCGCCACAACGGTGAGGCTGTGGAGATCTGCCGCCACCGTGCTGTCGTCTACGAACAAGCACGCCAACGGCATCCCCGCCGGTGGTCACGATCGACGCGTTGCTGGCGTCAGCCGGAAGAGGTCTGGATCAACCCACCGCCACCAGAAATCGAGCCAGATCCAGCTACGTTGATGTTGGGTGCCTGAATGGCAGCAGAGGCGTCATCTTTTCTGGCAGCTACCGCGATCAGGGTTCATAGTGGATGAACGGAGCTGCGCAATCAGCTTCCAAGCAGTCATCCTCTGACTGCTCCTGTTCACCCTCCGGAAAGGGTCACAGGACCTCCTGAGTTACACCACTCGGAGGGGCGCTACCAGCTGCTCAGCGCTGCGCAGCTTGCGGATGATCTACTCGCGAGTGTGGCGTTTGCTTTTCATGGGTCTTCTCCAGGCCAAGTCTGGCCGTTTGGGAAGCTCTCATTCTGGCCGTTTGGGAAGCTCTCATAAGGTCTGGTTCAGTTTTTGGGGTCCACGTTACCTTCTTCAAAGTTTTCCGAAACTCAAATTCCTTTCTCGATCTCAGAAGACTACTGCTTCTTGTCGGAATGCTCTCAGACAAGCAATAATTGATTCGAATATCAATTGAAAAACCCCGTTCGAGGCTTAATATACAAGTGAAACGAAGATTTTTCGCTTCACGTCGACAAACTCCATATTCTTGGCAAGAGCGACGCAACAACAGGGCTAGGAGCGGCGAGGTGACAGTGAGTCCAATAGAATCAATAGATAAGCAACATACCCAACAAAGTTAGAGAAAGAGTAAATGGCCAGGGCTTCCAGAAAATTTAGCTGAACCAGGCTGGCCGCAATGATTAGGGGCAGAAGTCGTATCCCAATTAGCATCGTCTGAGCATAAAGTTCTGATTTAGTGCTTTCTGATGCAAAAAAAGCCATGCTAAGCGGAGATACAATAAGCTGCCCGAGAAACAAGGGGCACAGCAGCGGGATAATCCAGCGTGTTGGGCTCCATTCATAGCCAAAGAGGAGCGGCATCATCGGTGCGACGATCAGGGAAGCTATAAGCGCAATGATCAGACCAAAGAACATCAACTTTTTGCTCGCCTGCCTGACAAAAGAAGACAACGTACCAACCCGAGAGCGATCGGCGGCTTGACTCAGAAAGACCTGCCCCACCGAGCCACCAATCAATCCAGCTGGCAAGAGCAGCAGCCGCTGCGCTAGTGCCAATTGCCCCAGTTGGGCCGCTCCAAAAGCAGAGGCAAACATCAGGTTGGGAACTTGACTCCCAATCATGTTAATCAAGCCCGCCGTAGAGGTATAGATCCCGAAATGACTGTATCGATGTAACGTCTTCAATAAAAGAAATGGTGCGGACCGTCGGTTAAGCAGCAGAATAGTTTCTGACTCACGAAACATGGCAACAAAGCCTGCGCTCTGGCTCACTATCTGGCCCAGCAGCAGTCCAATCGTGCCCAGCGGTGCCGCCGCAAGGTAGGTGGCCAAGCCAAAGATGCTCTGGCGAAATTTCGTTTGTGCCAGCAGGCCAAACTGCTTGCATCGGATCGCCCAGTAGCTCAGCGGCTGATACACCCCCGTGAAAAACACGCCCACTGGCAGCAGCCAAAGCAACGTCTTCAGCGCAGGCTGCTGCAGCCAGCTCACCAGCTGATCGCGCAGCAACACCACCCCCAGGGCGGTGAGGGCTGTGGAGATGGCCACCAGCAGAAAACACAGCCACACAAGTGCGATCGCTTCGTCGTCGTCTTCCGGCACGGCGATTGCCAATTCATAGCGCAGGCTGCTCACCTCGTTCAGCAGAGACAGGATCGACACAAACGTGGCCAGCACCCCAAAGCTCTCCGGCCCATACAGTCGTGTGAGGATCGGTGCTGCAGCCACCGTGATCACCTGACTGCCAGACGTGCCCCCAGCCAGCTTGAGCACATTGCGGCTGAAAGCGGATTGCGGCTTCAGCCGCTGGGCCAGCGCCCGGCCTCGCGCCGCGAGGCGTTCAAGGGTAGGGTAACTCATCACGCCTGCAGCAGCTCGACTTCCAGCCGCCGAATCCCTTCAATCAAGGCTTGGAAGCTGCCGGATCGGGTGTTGGTCACGTCCAGTTGCTCACCAATGGCACGTGAACCTGCTAGTGGCTGATAGCGGTTGCCGGTAAGCCGTTTTAACTCCTGCTTGGGGTTGCCAAGCTGATCCGGTGCTCTGTATTTGCTGATGCTTTGCTTGCGTTCCAATCCCTTGAGCTGAAATGCAGAGGCAACAGCTTTGAGATCAGCCATATAAAAGCTCTCCAGTTCCCGGCAAGCAATGCGCACCACACAGTGATGCAGTCGCCCCGCCTGATCGCACAGGTGGAGCAGACGTTGCTTCAATCGCCGGCAGTCGGTCTCGCTATCCTGATCGCGCAAAACAATGAATCGCGCCGTGTTGTTTTGGTAAGACTGGATCCTGCGGACCAGACTGCGTTCCAGATCTGTCTTTCCCTCGAAAGGAAAAAAACGAAATGCAACAAGCCCACTGCTGATGCGAGGCACGAGCGCTTGGATCATCGCTTGAGCCGAGCGTTCCTCCAGCAGGAAAACGATTTCAGGCCTCAAGGATCAATTCCCGCAAAACAGCCCTGCTTCCAGAGATAACCAAGCTGATCTCCTGCCTCCATGTAGGCTGCGATCTGAAAATCGTCTTTTGCCCTGTGCACCGTCGCACTTCCTTGATCCTTCACCAGCCAGAACACCTCATCAAGCTCTAAGGCATTGAGGAAGTCCGGTGAATGCGTCGAAACAAACACCTGGCCGCCACGATCGGCATAGGCCCGGAATTCCTCGGCCAGTTCAGCCATGAGCTGTGGATAGAGCTGATTTTCCGGCTCCTCCACGCACAACAGCGGGTGGGGGCTTGGATCATTGAGCAGCACCAGATAGGCAAACATCTTGATCGTTCCATCCGACACATAGCGATCAAGAAAAGGCGTTTTGAACGAGCCGTCTTGAAAGCGCAGCGTCAGATAGCCATCATCCATCAGCCTCGGCTCGACAGAAGCAATGCCTGGCACCCTGCGAGCCATGGTTTCCAGGATATTGCCGAAGATCGCTGGATGCTGTTCATAGAGATAGCGAGCTACCAAGGGAAGGTTCTCGCCAGCCTCTGAGAGGTGTTCAGCTTCACCAGCCGCATCCTTGCGTCCGCGGGCGGCACTGATGTGGAAATCGGATACGTGCCAGTTTTCAATTAAACGCCGGAAGGCATTGGCCGCCTTGAATCGATCAAACTGACCCACTCCCTTGATGGCCAGAATGTCTGGAGACACCTTCTGTTGCTCTCGTTCAAGGTCTTCCTCTTCTTTCTGAAAGTCTTCTTCATTAAGGATGGCATATCCTTCACCGTTGGCAAAATCCAGAAAATGAAAAGGTTTGCCGTAGCGGCCGCGTTTATAGCGCAGCAGCTCCCTTGTCACCACCGGCACTCCCGCTCGTTCGCCAATCTCAACCGAATAGGTCACGAGCCTTTCGATGCCAGCAATATCCATCCTGAACTGAAGCTCAATCAGGATCGAATCCTTCTGGGGATCACAGCCTCGGCTGAGCACCTCCTGAAAACGCCCACGTTTGTCCAGCGCTTGCCTGATGTTTCCCTTCAATGCGTCGTGCAGGAAGCCAAACACATCAAACAACGTTGACTTACCCGATCCATTGGCTCCAACGACAACAAAGAAGGAAGGAATACGCCTGATGCTGACATCGCGAAACGCCTTGAAGTTGCGTAGGCGTATTGATTCGATTCTCATTGCTGTATCCGCTTCCTGGAATTCTGATCGTGTGTCATCAGCTGGATGCTACGGCAGTTGCACCGTGCGCCCATCGCGGCCCGAGTAATCGGCGCCGATCAGCAGCTCCAGGCTGCGCAGGCCGACTACAACGCGGCAAACAGTGGCTGACAGAGGTGGGGCTCACATCGATGCGCGCAGCCAGAGCCGTAAGGCTTCCAGCTTCCAGTTCCAGAGCGTCCTCCACCAGATCAGCGATCTCTTGCCTCTCAATCTCGGCATCAGTGCTGCGATCGATCCGCTCCCAGTCCACCTGCGGAGAGATTGCATCCCAGCTGCCGACAGGCATCAGACGCATCATGCCTTGCGCTGCTTCAGCAGAACCAACGCTGCGAAAGCTGTTTTGTCCTGATTGCTGGCCTGGCTCAGCGAGCGGATCGCGCGTTCTGCCTGAGCAATCATGAGCGCTACCTCTGGCTTCGTAAACCGCGCAGCTGGGTCGTAGTCGGCATCATGGCGTTCTTTTTGCAACCGCACAAATGCATTGCCAAATCGCACGATCTCATCAGGAAAACCCAGCTGCTTACAGCGTTCACAGGCACTCCGGGCATAGCCGTGCTCAAGCGAGCGGTAGACCTGCCTCCAAGCAGGTTTGTTACGTCTGAGTCCCGTGCCGATCAACCGGTCTGCGCAGGTTTGAGCCAGGGTATGAAACAAGGCGTAGTACGCCGTGCTCACGGCACGCTTAAGGTCCGCCTGCCTTGGCTTCATGGGATTGGCCTTGGCCAGCTTTCGCGCTGTAACGATCAGCTCCTGAGTCACTGACTACCAGCCCCGCAAAGCCTGCTTTTCGGCAAAGTGAATCCGCACATGGCAAAAGCGCTGTTCACCCGAAGCCTCGAGCTGCTGCCCCAGGCGGAAGGGGATATCGGCGAGTTGATCGGGGTCGAGGGGCTGCTCTGAAGGCGCAAAAGTGATGTTGACAATCAGGATGTCATCTCCTTCATCAGTTCTTTCCTCTTGTACGGCAATGGTTTCAATGGGCGCCGATTCATGCCCTTGGCTTGCTTTCAGAAACGATC
The DNA here is from genome assembly GCF_002252665.1 of Synechococcus sp. 8F6. GTDB lineage: Bacteria > Cyanobacteriota > Cyanobacteriia > PCC-6307 > Cyanobiaceae > Cyanobium_A. Next base: position 170,393 of record NZ_NQKZ01000004.1, on the reverse strand, counting down.
TGACTTCTTGCTCGATTGCATCAACATTCAGTCTGGTTGTCATTTCAGTATTCCAGCGGTAAATGCACCGTACGCACATCTCGCGCTGAGCGGTAGGCACCGATCAGCAGCTCCAGGCTGCGCAGGCCCTCGCGGCCATCGCACCGCGCCACGGCCTGGCCCTGCAGGGCGTCGAGCACATTGGCGTAGAAGGGCGGGTGTCCAAAGCCATACACGCTGGTGGTTTCGTAGCTGGCCTGCTCCACCAGGGCGTCGTCGGGGCTTTGATCAGCAAAAGCCCAGTGCTCGATCTGGTTCACCGCCGGCCCGCCGATCTTCACGGTGCCGGTTTCGCCCAGCAGGGTGATCGAGCCCTCCAGGTTCTTGGGGTAGGTGAGCATCGTCACCGCCATTGTGCCCAGGGCGCCGTTGCGCCAGCGCAGCTGCAGGGCCGCCGTGTCTTCCACCTCAATCGCTCGGCCCAGGGTGGCGATCGAAGCGCTCACGCTCTCCACCGGCCCCACCAGCCAGTCCAGCAGGTCCACGTAGTGGCTGGCCTGGTTCATCATTGCTCCGCCGTCGAATTCCCAGGTGCCACGCCAGCTGTCCTGGTCGTAGTAGCTCTGCGGCCGCTGCCAGAACACATTCACCGCCACCATCGCCAGTTGCCCGAAGCGCCCGGACTGCAGCTGACGCTTCACCAGCTGCAGCGTGCTGTTGAAGCGGTTCTGCTTCACCACAAACAGCCGCACGCCTGCGTCATCGCAGGCCTTCACCATCGCCACCCCATCCGCCCAGCGGGTGGCCATCGGCTTTTCGGTGCACACGTGCAGCCCCGCTTCAGCCGCTGCGATCACCTGGCCCGGATGCAGGCCGCTGGGGGTGGCCAGCACGACCAGATCCACCGGGGTAGTGCCGGCTTGAGCCGCTGCCAGGAGTTCGCTGTAGGAGGAGAACTGGGCCGGACTGGTGGCAGCGCCAGGGTGCTCCTGAGCGGCTTCAGCCACCAGCTGCTGGGCCTGCTGCAGCCGTACCGGCTGGGTGTCGCAGATTGCCACGAGCTCAGCGCGCTCGTGGTGGCTGGCGATCGCCTTGATGTGGTTGCGGCTGATCCGCCCACATCCCACCAGGGCGATACGGATGCGGCAATCGGTGATCGGGGCGATGGGGTGGAGCATCAAAGGGGTGCTGGAGGGGCTGAAGTGGAGGGTATGGGGCTGTTGGCTCTTAGCCGCTAATCGCGACGGAGAGGGCTGAGCGAAGCGCCAAGTGCCGTACCCATCAAGCCAATGGCCAACTTCTGCAGATCTGGCTGCTGTCGAGGGTCAGTGAGGATACGGAAGCCACCGATGAACACAAGCACTGTCACCAACGCAGCCAACCAGAAGCGCGACATTTCCAGGCGTTGGCCATGGTTTTGAGCCGCGTACTCCAACCAATCCTTCGCCAGATCAATCTGCGGCGGATTGGGCCTGGAGGCGGGCATCAGAAGTTCACCAGCTCCCGCTCAGCGCCGCCCTTGGATCGCAGGATCACGTGGACTTGCTGGCCTTCTTCCTGCTTCACCGTCTTGTACAGGGCAATAGCCCGCCGAAAGACCTCAGCTCGCGTGAGCCCAGAAGCGCGGGCCACCTGATCGAAGTCCTCAGCCAGCCGCTGGTTGAGACGGACCTCAAAACGGGTATCAGTCATCAGCCCACCTTTCGATCCGGACATTTGTACGTACAAGCCTATCCGATTGCCGCTCAGGTGGCACTACTTGGCGGCCTCATCGCTGCTGCAGGCGCGCCGCGATCGCCTCAGCTGCGTGGCCATCGCCGTAAAGCATCGGCCGGGGCTGGCCGGCATCCAGCGCCAGCTGCTGCGCCATTGCCATGAGCATGGCCGCCGGATCCGCAGGATCAGCCAACCGGTTCCAGCCGCACTCCAGCAGCTCCACCCATTCCGTTTCCGTGCGCACCGTCACGCAGGGCGTGCCCTGCAAGAAAGCCTCTTTCTGCACGCCGCCTGAATCGGTCACCACCAGGGCCGCCCGCCGCTCCAGCAGCACCATCGCCAGAAAGCCCAGGGGCCCAGTGAGCATGAGCGGCTCCAGCAGATGCTGCAGTTGGTGCGTCTCAATCCGGGCCCGAGTGCGCGGATGCAGGGGGAGCAATACCCGAAGGGGCGCCTGGCCCAGGGCCGTCAGGATCGCCTCCAGCCGGGCCGGATCATCCGTGTTTTCGGCCCGGTGGATCGTGGTCAGGATGAAGGGCTGATCAGCCGCCGCAAGCGCCTGCAGCTTAGAGCTTCCCAGGAGCTCACCGGCCTGCGCTTCAGCTTGCTCCCCGAAGATTCGCGCCGCATCCGCCATCACATCACCGCTGCGCACAATGCGCTCCTCAGCAATTCCCTCCCGCCGCAGGTGAGCCACCGCCGTGTCGGTGGGGGCAAAGCACAGCTCTGCCAGGTGATCGGTGAGCACCCGGTTCTGCTCCTCCGGCTGGTGCCGGTTGAACGAGCGCAGCCCGGCCTCCACGTGCACCACCGGGATCTTCAGCTTGCTGGCCGCCAAGGCACCAGCCAGCGTGGAATCCGTGTCGCCATACACGAGCAGGGCATCGGGCCGTTCGGCCAGCAGCACCCGCTCAATCGCCTCGAGCATCCGACCGGTGTTGGCGCCATGGCTGCCGCCGCCGATCCCGAGATGAAAGGCCGCCGCCGGAATACCAAGCTCCGCAAAGAACTGATCCGACATCGCCGCGTCGTAGTGCTGGCCCGTGTGCAGGATCTGCTCCTGAATGGCGCCGCCCGTGGCGGCAATAGCACGGCTCAGCGCAGATGCCTTGATGAACTGAGGGCGGGCGCCCACCACAGTGAGGAGTTGCATCTCTGTTCAGGCCCGCACGATCCGGTCACCCGGAGCAAAACGCCCCCGGCTGTCGACCACCAGCTGGCTGTGAGTGCGGATCAGCTCGTAATCAAAGCTGTCGTGATCGGTGGCTAGCACCACCGCATCAAACGAGGCCAGGGCATCGGCTGTCAGTGCAACGCTCTGCAACTCAAATTGATGCTTGCGCATCGGCGGAAAGCTGGGGAAGAAGGGATCGCTATACGCCACATCAGCGCCTTTGGCCTTCAGCAGCTCCATCACCTCCACAGACGGTGACTCGCGCATATCGTCCACATTCTTCTTGTAGGCAATCCCCAATACCAGCACCTTGCTGCCTTTGAGCGGTTTACCCGCCTCGTTCAGGGCATCCATCGTTCTCTCAATCACATAGGCCGGCATTGCTGAGTTGATCTCACCGGCCAGCTCAATGAAGCGCGTATGCATGCCATATTCACGCGCTTTCCAGGTGAGGTAGAAGGGATCAATCGGGATGCAATGGCCGCCCAGGCCAGGCCCCGGGTAGTAGGGCACAAAACCGAACGGCTTGGTGGCTGCAGCCCGGATCACTTCATAGAGATCAATTCCCATCCGATCGGCTAGGGGCTTGAGTTCATTCATCAGGCCGATGTTCACCGCTCGGTGGATGTTCTCCAGCAGCTTGGTCATCTCGGCGGCACGTGTGCTGCTCACCGCCACCACCTCCGAGATGGCCTGCTCATACAGCGCCACCCCCACCACACCGCAGGCTGCGGTGCTGCCGCCCATCACCTTCGGGATCGTGGCCGTATTGAAGTGGGCATTACCGGGGTCTTCCCGCTCCGGGGAATACACCAGAAACACGTCTTCACCCACCTTGAGCCCGCGCTGCTCGATCAACGGCCGCAGCTCTTCCTCCGTGGTACCTGGATAGGTGGTGCTCTCCAGGCTGAGCACTTGTCCGGGGCGCAAATAGGGCAGCAATGCCGCCATCGTGTCGCGGATGTAGCTCAGATCAGGCTCCCGGTATTGATTCAGCGGTGTGGGCACACACAGAATCAGGGCATCGGCATCTGCAGCCCGCGCGAAATCGGTGGTTGCCACAAGCAACTGTTGCTGCTGGGCCTTCGCGACTCGGTCACCATCAATGTGCTGGATATAGCTGCTGCCCTGGTTGATCGCATCGGCCTTGGTCTGATCGATATCAAGCCCAAGGACCCGGTAGCCCACTTCGGCGTAGGTGAGCGACAGGGGTAGCCCCACGTAGCCGAGGCCCACAATCCCGATCAAGGCCTGCTTGCTGCGCAGCTTCTCGAGCAACTCAGCCTGGATGCTTCCACTGGGAGAGGATTGAATTGGGGAGAGCTGGCTCATCCTTCTGAGGGAATCGAGATGGATTGAGAAACGCCGGCAAGGGCGGAAACAACACGGTCTTGATCCGCGTCGCTGAGCCAGGGGTGCATGGGCAGGCTCAGCACCCGTTCACTCGCCGCCAGAGCTAACGGGGTATGGCAACCGTTGCTGCAACGGCTGTGCTGACACGTCAGCGCCGGTTGCTGGCACAGCAGGGTGGGGTAGTGCACGGCCGTTGGGATGCCCTGCTCCTTAAGCGCAGCCTGCACCGCCGCTCTGTTCTCAACCTGCACCGTGTACTGGGCGAAAACGCTGGTGTTGCCGTCAGTGAGCTGCGGGGTGGTAGTAATCCCGGTTTCATTGAGCTTGAGGCTGTAGGCCGCACCAATACGGCACCGGGCCTCCACTTCCTGCTGGAAGTTGGCCCATTTGGCCAAAAGAATCGCGGCCTGAAGCGTGTCGATCCTTCCGTTCACGCCGATATCGCTATGGAAATAGCGCCGCTCCTGACCGTGCCGGGAGATGCGCCGCATCCTGTCGGCCAATTCAGGATCGTTCGTAAAACAGGCTCCGCCATCGCCATAGCCACCCAGAGGCTTGGAGGGGAAAAAGCTGGTGGTGCCGATCGTGCTCAGGCCGCAGCTGTGGCGACCCTGATGGGTGCTCCCGAAGCTCTGGGCGCCGTCTTCAATCACCGGCAAACCATGGCGATCAGCAATCGCATTGATCGCCGGAAAATCGGCTGGTTGCCCGTACAGGCTCACGGGGATGATCGCCTTGGTGCGAGGGCTGATCGCCGGCTCGAGCTTGGCTGGATCGAGGTTGTAGCTGGCCGGATCGATGTCCACATAGACCGGCGTGGCGCCAAGAAGGGCGATCGTTTCCGATGTGGCAATGAAGGAAAACGGTGTGGTGATCACCTCGTCACCGGCGTTCACCCCCAAGGCCATCAGAGCAATGAGCAGAGCATCGGTGCCGCTAGCCACGGTGATGCAGTGCTCCACGCCCACATAGGCCGCGAGCGTTTGCTCCAACTCCTCCACCTCCGGGCCGAGGATGTAGCGGCCATGGTTGAGCACCGCGGAAATGCGGGCATCCACCGCCTCCCGAATGGTGCGGCCGTCGGGCAGCCGTTCGCGTTGCTGCGCCTCAAGGTCAATGAATTGCATGGTGTTTTTAAGGCTGGCCGTTGAAAGGAGCTCGATTCACCAACTGTTCAGCCAGGGAGCGGGCGGTGGTCCACTTGCCACCAAAAATGGAGAGCAAGCGGCCATCCCGTTGCACATCCGCCTCACGGCTGGCGCTGGACAGATCAGCCCTGCTGCGCACGATAGGCCGCAGGCCCGAAAACCATCGGCCCTGTTGTTGAGCTATCGGTAACCAGGCCGGCAGGTAGTGCTCAACTAACCCCAATAACTGCTTTTGTTCCGCTGCACTCACCCGTACCGGTTCATGCAGCGTTTGGGCTTCCTCGGTGGTGCCCACCAATAACTCGCCTTTGTAGGGAAGCAGGAAGGCGATACGCCGGCTAGAGGGCACCTCCACGAACAAACCCTGCTTGGGCAATGCAAGTGCCGGTGATGGTGGCACTAGAAGATGACTACCGCGTACCAGATCCAGCTTCACGGAGCTTGGGATCTCGGATCGTTCGAGTAGATCTACTGCCCAAGGCCCACAGGCGTTGACAACCCAGGCAAAAGCGTAATTGGATGTGATGCCGCTCACACTTGTTTGAACAGTGAGCTCTCCTTTGGTGGTGACTTCACGAACATCGCAGCCTTCATGGATCTCCACGCCGGCGCGCTGGGCCTGATCAAGAACCCACCCACCGAGGGCTTGCTCATCCATCTGGCCATCCCAGAACTGCCAGGCTCCCAGCAGCCCGCCGCTTTGCAGTTGGGGATGCAGTTGCCGTATTTCATCCGGCTTCAACCACCTAGCAGAACCGGGAAGCTGGCCGAGGGCAAGCCCGTCGTAGAGGCCTAGACCAACACGCCACTGCCAGCCTGGGCGGCGCTGGCGTTTATAGATGGGTAGAAGCAGCGGCAGCCAATGGCAGTGCTGCGGCACATCCCGCAGCCAGCGGCCCCGTTCTCGCAAACTTTCAGCCACCAGAGCCAGATGGCCCTGCTCGAGGTAGCGCAGACCGCCATGCAACAGCTTCGTACTGGCGCTACTGGTTTGCGCCAGACAGCGGTTTTGTTCAAAGAGACTGACACTCCAGCCGCGTCGAGCCAGCTCCCAGGCAATGCAGAGCCCATTGATGCCGCCACCAACGACGGCAACGCGACCAAGGGTCATTGTTACTTAGCCCTGATCGGGCAAGTAATTCAACACATCACCGGATAGCTCATAGCGATCTCCGGTATCAGGACATGTCCACGATCCTGCGCCCTGAAGGGGAAGCTCAACCCGTTCACCGAACGCACTCATCCAGCCAACCTGCCTGGCCGGCACGCCCACCATCAGGGCAAAGGGCTTCACATCGCGATTCACAACAGCCCCAGCGCCAATGAAGGCATGGTGCCCAACGCGTGTTCCGCAGACGATCGTGCAATTCGCCCCGAGCGTTACGCCCTGCTCCACCCAGGTATCTCGGTATTCATCCTTGCGGCTGACAGCCGATCGAGGGTTGTAAACGTTAGTAAACACCATGCTCGGCCCGCAAAACACGTTGTCTTCCAAGGTCACGTTGTCGTACACCGAGACGTTGTTCTGAATCTTGACATTATTGCCGATCCGCACCCGATTGCCCACAAACACATTTTGGCCAAAGGAGCAGCGTTCCCCGATCACAGCACCACCACTGATATGCACCCAGTGCCAAATACGGCTTTCAGCTCCGATCGTGGCCCCTTCATCAACGAGCGCCGTGGGGTGAATGCTGACTGAAGGATGAATCGACATGGGGAAAATAACAATAGTGAAAGGAACTGCCGAGGGGCAGAGCTCACTCCACAGTGACGCTCTTGGCCAGGTTGCGCGGCTGATCCACATCCAGGCCCCGGTGGGCCGCGATGTGATAACTCAACAGCTGCATGGGAATCACCGTGAGCAGCAGGAGGAGCTTGCTGCCTTGGAGCAGCCTCTCCTCTGACCTTGCCCGTGATGACGCCGCTGTTGCTCGACACCCATGCTCTCCTGTGGTAGCTGGCTGAGCCGGATCGTCTCTCGCCTGCCGCCCACGCCGCCATCAGCGATCCCGCCAATGCGGTCGATGTGAGCGCCGTCTCCGGTTGGGAGATCGCCACCAAGGTGCGCCTGGGCAAGCTGCCAGCGGCCAGAGAATTGCTCGATGATCTGCCCGGGTTGCTTGCAGCCCAGTGGTTTCAGCTGTTGCCCTTCACGTGCACCCTTTGATCGTTTGCTGGCCGCCCAGCGCTTCAGGCGTTCCCCTTCAGGCTTCTCTGGTAGGGCCATCAGCCCTTGTCTCCAGCGGCGGCCACGGCCGATGGATGGTGGTGGCATTGGCGTCGCTAGAGCGCTCAAAAACAGCCTTGGAGGTTCTGCTTCAGCCGTTGGCGGCCAGCCAGGCGGATAGGTCGGTCGGGCCCTGGAAGTCGAGCAGGGCGTCAGCCAGGGCCTCGAGTTGCTCCAGGGGCAGGGCCTGGATCTGGGCGGTGGTGGTTTCTGAGAGGGGGCCGCAGCGGCGCTTGAGGAGGCGGAGGGTCATTTTGGCGGCTTCACTGGCCTTTCCCTCCTGCAGGCCCTCCTGCAGGCCCTCCTGGCGGCCCTCGGCCAGCCAGTCCTGCGCCGCCCTGGTGTGGCGCAGCTCTTCCATGGGAATGCCCGCGATCACCATGATCTCCTCGTTACTGAGTTGGGGAAGCCGTTGCATCAGCATAGCCAGCACAACCTTGTCAAGATCAGGCCGGCTGGCAAGGATCTCCCTGCTGCTGCTCGGAAGCTCGCTTTCTGGGCGGATTGGCAGCGTGAGCAGGTTCAGGAAAACCTGAAGGGCCTGGGTGGGGCCGAGCTTGAGACGGTTGTGCGGCGTGATCACCAGCACGGCCCAGTGCTCCACCCGGGGGGGGTGCTGCAGAAAGCGGTAGGTCTGCGCCGCCAGGCGGTGGTTAAAGCCTGGATCGGGGTGCATTTGCACCTCCAGCAGCACTACTGGGCCAAAGCACGCCGTCGAGGCGGTGGCTCAGCTCCTTGAGCTCAAGGGCCTTAAATCGGTAGAGGCTGTCGCCGGGAGCTGAGGGATCGAGGCTCAGCGTGTTGGCGGCGCCGGCCGAGCCCGGCAGCAGCGCGCGGATCAGGTCGGGGGCGCTCTGGAAGACGCGGTAATACCAGCGGTCGGTATTCAAGGTTGCGAGCGCTGGCTGGCGAAAAGTTAGCCGCGGCTTGGGGGTGGGGCTGCAGCCCGTGAGGGGGCTTGTTGCGTGTGGAGCCTCGTTGGCGGGTGGCGACTGAGCAGTTCGTTCGGGCGAGGGATCCTGGCGGCTCAAGGGGAAGCCCCTCCAAGAGGCTTACGGATTGAGGAGCTGGGGCCTCAGGCGTTGGCGGCTAGCCAGGTGGCCAGGTCGGCTGGGCCCGGGATGGTCAGTGGCCAAGGCCCACAGGAAGTTGCTGCTTGATCGGTTCTGCCAGCAGGCGGCCCAGGGCTCCTGGATCGATGATGTCGAGGCAGAGCAAGGTAGGACCGATGAATTCCATGGTGTAACCGTCTCCCTCCACCACCAGATCGGGGATGCCCTGGAGGGTTGGATGGCGAAACAGGATCGCGCCGGTGTCTGCATCCACCGACTGGCGCATGCTCCGCAGCTGATCCGGCAGGGTCAACGGTTCAGAAACAGCCATCGGCCTCCGGCCCGGCGGGCCTCCACGGTGCGTTGATCGGTTGGATACACCGTAATCACCCTGGCGTCATCCGGAGTGAGCACGGCCACCCAGGGACGATCCAGAAATTCGAACACCCGTGCCCGGCTGCCGCCCCGGTTGAGATCGAGAAAGGTCTCACCGCTTGCAAGGGCGTCTTGCACAAGCTCGGGGTTGACGCCATAGAGCGCGCATTTATCGAGGGCGTGTTGGCTGAACTGCATGGGAGATCAGCCAGTCGGCATCCTTCCAAGAATTTGGTTGCAGGCTGTCTTCCCTGTTGCCTCCAGGGTTAACTCGATCACCTCACGCACACGCTCCATCAGCTCGTCGAGGGATCGTGCCTGGGTGTGGCAGCCCGGCAGGCTCGGCAGCGTGGCCACGAAAAAACCTTCGGCGTCGCGCTCCACCACCACATTGAATTGACGCGTCATGACCCGTGCTGGCGATGGTTTCAGGTTAGGGCTGCAGGCCGTGCAGGGGCTGGCGCGGGTGGAGCCTCGTTGGCGGCAGCAGGCCGAGCGTTTCGTTCGGGCTGGGGCTCCTGGCGGCTCGGGGGGAAGCACCTCCAAGAAGCCCTATGACGGCATCAGAGCAACGAGTTCAGCATCCTGGATGTCGCGGATCAGCCGATAATCGTCTATCAGATCTGATCGATCCCTTCAGGCCGCCCAGATCTCAGCCAGTTGCAGCGTCAAGCCGGGGAATTCGGGGGAAGCGGTGAGAACCGCTGGATGTTCAAGGCGCTGCGGATCACGAGCCGGATGCCACACCTCAACCGAGCGCTCCTCAGGCAGAAACAGCCAGCCGAGGCGGGCACCGTTGCGCTGATAGGCCGCCATCTTCTGGCGCAACGCGTGCACACCTCGTGGCCCCTGATCGCTGGGGCTGGCCAGTTCCACCACCAGGTCTGGGCAGAGGGGGGCGAAGCGTCGACGCTCATCGGCGCTGAGGGCCCGCCAGCGATCCAGGCGAACCAACGAGGCATCGGGGCTCACCACCGAACCGTCGGGCAGCCGAAATCCGCCTGAGCTCTCAAACACTTTCCAGTCGCCGCTTGCTTTGGCGTACTGCTGGAGCTGAAACAGCAACTCACTGTTGCGTCCGCTGGTTTCACTGCCCGTGGGCGTCATCGCAATGACACGACCATCCGCGGCCAACTCAAGCACCGCCTCACGGTTCTCAGCGCAGACAAGCTCGAATTGCTCAGGCGTGAGACGCAGCCCTGAAGGAAACTTCAGCGGCAGCACATCCGGAGTCGCGCTGGGGGTGAGCGTCATCGTTGATGGCCTACACCTCCCCTACGCTAGCTGGAAAGCGCGCCGCGCAACGTCGGCAGCGGTGCAACCAGCGCTGTCGCGGGTTCTGAACAGGGTTGCGGGTTCTGTACAGGCTGTACGGAATCCTGGAGGGTGGTGATCGGCGATTGGGGCTGCAGATTGGAGCTGAAGCTTCGGGCCCTTGCGATCAGCGTCAGGCCCCGCGATCGGCCGATTCAGCTGTTGGCGGCCAGCCAGGTGGCCAGGTTTGCCGGGCCCTGGAAGTCGAGCAGGGCATCAGCAAGGGCTTCTAGCTGCTCCAGCGGCAGGGCCTGGATCTGACCGGTGGTGGCTTCGCTCAGGGAGCCGCAGCGGCGGTTGAGGAGGCGGAGGGTCATCGCTGCGGCCTCATCTTGGCGGCCCTCCTGGCGGCCCTCTGCCAGCCACTCCTGAGCAGCGCGGGTGTGGCGCAATTCTTCGTGGGGGATACCAGCAATCACCATGATTTCCTCCCTGCTGAGCTCTGGATACCGCTGCATCAGCATAGGCAGCACGACCTGCTCGAGATCAGGGCGGCTGGCCAGAATCTGCTGACTGCTGGCCGCCAGTTCACTTTCGGGCCGGATCGGCAGGGTGAGCAAGTTGAGCAGGGGATCCAGCGGAATCCTGCGGCTCAGCTCTTCGAGGTTGATCCACGCCACCTGGCGCAGGAACAGCTGCAGCGCCTGGGTGGGGCCCAGGCTGAGCCGGCTGTGGGGCGTGATCACCACCACCGCCCAGTGCTCCACCTGGGGGTGTTGCTGCAGAAAGCGGTAGGTCTGTGCCGCCAGGCGGTGGTGGAAGCCAGGATCTGGGTGCATCTGCACCTCCAGGAGCACCACCGGAAACGCGGGGCTGCCGGTTTCCCCGCAGCCGGTGCTCTCCCTGGGCCAAAGCACGCCATCGAGGCGATGGCTCAGCTCTTTGATTTCAGGGGCTTCATAGCGATAAAGGCGGTCACCGGGTGCTGATGGGTCGAGGCTCAGAGCTTCTGAGGTGGGCTCCGCACCGGGCAGGAGTGCACGGATCAGGTCCGGGGCGCTCTGAAAGACGCGGTAGTACCAGCGATCAGTGTTCAGAGGATGCGAGCGCTGGCTGGCGGCAAGGTGAGTTTCTTCGGGGTTCGTTTATGGGGGATTAAAAGCGCGCCACTTGAAAGCCCATGCTCGCGGCAGCGTCAGCCATCACCTTATCGGCCGTGGCCAGAACAGACACACCCTGATCGGCAGCCACTGTGAGATGAAGCGCATCAAGAGTGCGCAGCGGATGATCTGGATAACGCGCGATCAAGTTCGTTGCTTCGGCAAAACGCGCATCACTCACCGAGGCCTGCAGCAGCCAGCCACGATCGATGTCGCTGAGGAGTGCTGCAAACAGCAACGACTCCAGCTCAACCGAAAGATCGCCCATGCGGCGCCGGCGGCTCAGCAACGAGCGCATCTCCGTCACCGTGAGGGTGCTGATCACGGCCGACCCGAGTCCCTGCAGAAACTCAACAAACGACTCAGACCCAACTTCGTTGAGGTACCACTTCGCCAGCGCGCTGGTGTCGAGATAGGCGCGTTGCTCAACGCTCATCGCGCTCAGCGCGGATCAGATCAGCGGCGCTGGATCGAAGCAGCGGCATCCGCTCGCGCAGCTCGGCATGGTCGGGACGCCGGCGTTGCGGAACCATCGGCAGCACCCGTGCGATTGGCTCTCCTCGCCGGCTGATCAGCAACTCACCCTCTGCAGCAACCAGCTCAGCCAGCTGACCGAGGCTGGCTCGCATCTCTCGGATGTTGAGCTCCTTCACGACTGGGACTCCATGTGCTGCAACTTTAGCGACTGCAGCACATGCATCGCCTGTTGTCAGAGCCGCACCAGCTGCTGCGCCAGCTCCTCGCGAAACAGCGCCACCGTGCTCGCCAGGCCTTCCGCCAGTGGGATCCGGGCCCGCCAGCCCAATGCCGCCAGCCGGCTCACATCCAGCTGCTTCTTCGGGGTGCCATCGGGCTTGCTGCTGTTCCATTCGATTGCGCCTTGGTAGCCCGTGGCGGTGGCCACCGTCTCCGCCAGCTCGCGGATGCTCAGGTCCACGCCGGTGCCCACGTTCAGGAACTGCTGGTCCTCAGGCCCCGGCTGCCACTGCTCCAGAGCAAACACGCAGGCCTCGCCGAGGTCATCCACATGCAGAAACTCGCGCAGCGGTGAACCGGTGCCCCAGCAGGTCACGCTCGGGGCGTTGGTCTCCGCGGCCTCATGGAAGCGGCGGATCAAGGCCGGCAGCACGTGGCTGTTGGTGGGGTGGTAATTGTCGCCAGGGCCGTACAGATTGGTGGGCATCAGGCTGATCGCATCAAAGCCGTGCTGGCAGCGCAGCGCAGCGCACAGCTTGATGCCGGTGATCTTGGCGATGGCATACCACTCATTCGTGGGCTCCAGCGCACCGGTGAGCAGCGCCTCCTCGCGGATCGGCTGCTCGGCGAACTTCGGGTAGATGCAGCTGCTGCCCAGAAACAGCAGCCGCCTAACACCGCTGCGCCAGGCCGTTTCGATCACATGGGTCTGGATCTTGAGGTTCTCCAGCAGAAAGTCTGCCGGGAAGCTGCTGTTGGCCTGGATGCCGCCCACCTTGGCGGCCGCAAGCACCACCACCGAGGGCTGGTGCTCGGCAAACCAGCGCTGCACAGCGTGGCCGTCTTCCAGATCCAGCTCGGCGTGGCTGGCCGTGAGCAGGTTGGGGAAGCCCGCCCGCTGCAGCGCCCGGCAGATAGCGCTGCCCGCCATACCGCGGTGGCCGGCCACGAAGATGCGGTCGGCAGGGGTGATCAGGGAGGGCATGGCGAAAAGAACCATTTCAGTGGGAGCGTGATCCTGGGGCCGCAGGTTCTGCTGATAACTACGGAAGCGCTGTTTTCTGCAGCCGTTGGCCAAGCGCTGGATGCCCTAGCTCAGGTCATGAATCACCAGGCTGGCTGTCTGCAGGCTGTGACCACTCTGCTCAAGTTCTGCCATCACCATTGAGGGGCTGGCCAGTGCCAGTCACAGATCTAGATCTGGCAGATCGGCTGTGACTCTCATGCGTCCAGCAGTTTGAGCAGCACTGAAGTAGTGACGTGAACGATTCCGTACAAGCTGTACAGAATCCCGAACAGCCGAATCAAGACCCCGTTTCAGGCGTTGGCGGCCAGCCAGGCGGCCAGGTCGGCCGGGCCCTGGAAGTCGAGGAGGGCATCGGCAAGGACTTCCAGCTGCTCCAGCGGTAGGGCCTGGATCTGGGTGGTGGTGGCGCCAGTAAGTGGGCCGCAGCGGCGGTTGAGGAGGCGGAGGGTCACCTTGGCTTCGCCGCGGGCTTCGCCTTCCTGGCGGCCTTCTGCCAGCCAATCCTGTACCGCCCTGGTATGGCGGATCTCTTCTCGGGGGATGCCGGCTATCACCATGATTTGATCCTCGGTGAGTTCAGGAAATCTTTGTACCAGCATAGGCAGTACAACTGTTTTTAAATCAGGGCGACTGGCCAGGATCTGCTGACTGCAAGCTGCCAGTTCGCTCTCGGGCCGCACCGGCAGGGTGAGCAGGTTGAGCAAGGGGTCGAGATTGGGCTGCTGGCTCAGCTCCTCAAGGCTGAGCCACACCACCTGTTGTTCCAAAAACACCTGCAGCGCCTTGGTGGGGCCGAGCTTGAGGCGGTTGTGGGGCGTGATCACCAGCACGGCCCAGTGCTCCACCTGGGGCTGCTGCTGCAGGAAGCGATAGGTCTGCGCCGCCAGGCGGTGGTGGAAGCCTAGATCCGGATGCATCTGCACCTCCAGCAGCACCACGGGAAACTCGGGGCTGCCGGTTTCGGCGCAGCCAGTGCTTTGGCGCGGCCACAAAACACCATCGAGGCGGTGGCTGAGCTCTTTGATCTCGAGCGCCTCAAAGCGATAGAGCCGATCGCCGGGGGCGCCGGGGTCGAGGCCCAGCGGGTTGTCGGCGGCGGCTGAGCCGGGCAGGAGGGCGCGGATCAGGTCGGGGGCGCTCTGGAAAACCCGGTAGTACCAGCGGTCGGTATTCACTGGCTGCGGGCGCTTGCTGGCGAAAAGGTAGCCGCGGGTTAGGGCTGCAGCCCGTGCGGGACCTGGTGGCGCCGGGTGTTGCTGGCAGCAGGAGGCTGAGTGGTTTGTTCGGGCTGGGACGCCTGGCGGCTCAGGGGGGAGTCAACCGCCATCACCATTTGGGCGCCTCTGTGAATCTGTACAGCTGTACAGACTCCAGCACAGCTGCAAATCAGAGGGGGCGCCTGTGAGGGTGCCGCTGCGGTGGTTGAGTTGGCGGAAGGTGACCGCGCCCTGGGTTGCAGCAATCGCGGCGATCTGTCCATCAGCAAAGCCAGGCCGCAATCCCGGTGCCTCAAGGCGAGCGCGCTGTTCGCCATGCCAGAGCGCCGCAGCACTGTCGTAAGGCAGCACAGGCAGGCCGCTTGAGAGCAGGTTCTGCAGATAACTGCGGAACCGCTGTTTTCTGCGGCCGTTGGCCAAGCGCTGGATGCCCTAGCTCAGCTCATCAATCACAGCTCGGCCAGCACCACGGCATCCGGCCGCTCCCGCATCGGTTCAGACAACACGTTGGTGTCGAGCAGAAAGGTCACGCCAGCACTCTCACCACCCCGGTGCGGAATGAGGGGCAGGCCAGTGCCAGTCACAGATTTAGATCCGGCAGATCGGCTGTGACTCTCATGCGTCCAGCAGTTTGAGCAGCATGGGGAAGTATTTGCATCTGCATAGGCAGCACAAACTTGTCCAGATCAGGGCGGCTGGCCAAGATCTGCTGACAGCTGGCCGCCAGCTCGCCGGGAAACACCCTCAGACGCGATGCAGCGACACGTCGTAAGCAGGCCAATGGGCGTCCAATGACAACGCCATCAGACCCTCCACTTGGGCCTGGGCAATCAACAGGCGGTCGAAAGGATCGTGGTGCACCAGAGGGAGCTGGGCAGTTTGAATCGCATGACCATCCAGCACAGGCAAAAGCAACGCAACAGCAGCGAGGCTCTGATCACGAAAGGCAGCGGGTGCCACAGGCAGCTTGCCCAGGCGATGCTTGATAGCCACCTCCCAGATGCTGGCGACGGACACCACGCAAGGGCTCGCTGCCATCAGATCACGGGTTTCGGCGCTCAACCGGGGATCGTCGAGCAGCCACCAGAGCATTACCTGGGTGTCGATCAGCAGGCGCATCAGCTGCCAAACAGCCGTGCAACCTGCTGATCCACAGCCTCACTGAAACCGGCATCCACATGGGCTGGCACGAGAGCGGGCGAGGCAGCAGCCAGAGCTCCAGGCCGCTTCAAGCCGGTAACCGCAGTGCAGGGCACTAACTTCACTTGAGCCTTGCCATGGCTGGCAATAATCACCTCCTCCCCAGCCAGGGCTGCTTTCACCAAGCGCGAGAGCTGGCTCTTGGCATAGAGCATGTTGACCTGAATGATCAGCAACCTCCTTTCTAGCTAGCTCAGCCAGAAATGAGGCCTGAGCGGCAACCGGTCGTTATGGCTGGGTCCAGAGGCAGCGGCCCAGCCGCTGCACATGAGCCTCGAGCTCGACGGGCAGCTCGTGGCGCAGCACCAGATCCACCTGCCAGGGAAGGCACAAATCATCCACGGCGTTCAGCAGCCGCAGGCGATCGCTGTGGCTCAGCTGCGGGGCCTCCAGACAGAGATCCAGATCAGACCCTGGCTGCTCACGCCCCATCGCCCGCGAGCCGAACAGCCAGATGCGCTCCACCTGCGGCTGTGCTGTGAGCACGGCTAGGAGCCGCTCTTGCGCCTGTGCCGGGATGTTTATGGCGCTTCCTCCTGAACCCGCTGCTCCAGCCTGCTGCGCAACTGCTGAAAACAGGGCAAGTAGCAATCGATGATCTGAGCCCCAATGGCATCCGCCGTGGCGCGGTTGTAGGTGTGGCTGGTGAGATTGCGGTCTTGAAGCATCAGCATCCAGGCTTCGCCCTGCTCGATCAGGCCAAGGCGGAAGGCTTCGCGCAAGGTGTCACGCGATCCCAGCAGGGAGGCATCGCCTTGGCTGCGCAATAGATCTCGCAGGGTGTTCCAGGCGAGCTCGTAGGTGTATTCAAACGCCTTGATCAGCCCCTGCTGCTCGCGTTCATTCAACGCCGGAGGCTCCAGGAAATCCTCCAGCCGCTCAAGCGCTTTGCAGTAATTGCTGAAGCGCTGTTGCCAGCGGATGTCCTCCGCCATCAGCCCACGCCAGCTGCGTTGGTGGGTGGGTTTTCCATGGAGCCCACCACCGCGAAGCCCTTGCGGCGCAAAAGGGCCTCCTTGGCAGCCTCTTCTTTATCGGTGGCAACCATCTCGGCCACCAGCTCCTCCAGCGTTGTGGTGGGCGTCCAGCCCAACTTCTCGTGGGCCTTGCTGGGATCGCCGAGGAGGGTTTCCACTTCGGCTGGGCGGAAATAACGGGGATCAATGCGCACCACCACGGCGCCGGTGTCAGCGCGGCGGCCGGTTTCCTCCACGCCTTCTCCCTGCCACTCCATCGCCCCCCATCCCAGCTCACCGGCCGCCAGCTCGATGAAGCGCCGCACCGATTCCTGCCGGCCCGTGGCGATCACGAAATCTTCCGGGATGCCGGGCTGCTGCAGCATCCGCCACTGCATCTCCACATAGTCGCGGGCATGACCCCAGTCGCGCAGCGAATCGAGGTTGCCCATGTAGAGGCAATCCTCCAGGCCTTCGTTAATGCGGGCCAGGCCGCGGGTGATCTTGCGGGTCACAAACGTTTCGCCGCGCCGCGGCGATTCGTGGTTAAACAGAATGCCGTTGCAGGCATACATGCCGTAGGCCTCGCGGTAGTTCACCGTAATCCAGTAGGCATAGAGCTTTGCCACGCCGTAGGGGCTGCGCGGGTAGAAGGGCGTGGTTTCCTTCTGGGGGATCTCCTGCACCAGGCCGTAGAGCTCGGAGGTGCTGGCCTGATAGATGCGGGTTTTGGCGCTGAGCCCGAGCATCCGGACGGCCTCGAGGATCCGCAGGGTGCCGAGGGCATCGGAGTTGGCTGTGTATTCGGGAGCCTCGAAACTCACCGCCACATGGCTCTGGGCGCCGAGGTTGTAGATCTCATCGGGCTGCACCTGCTGGATGATCCGGATCAGGTTGGTGCTGTCCGTGAGATCGCCGTAGTGCAGCACCAGCCGTGGATCGCTCTCGTGGGGATCCTGGTAGAGGTGATCGATCCGGGCGGTGTTGAAGCTGCTGGCCCGCCGCTTGATGCCATGCACCGTGTAGCCCTTCTCCAGGAGGAGCTCCGCCAGGTAGCTGCCGTCTTGCCCGGTGATGCCGGTGATCAGGGCGGTTTTGGCTGCGGTGGGGCTGGAGGTCATCGGGGTGAGGGGGGGGCAGAGGGCGGCGCTGAGGGAAGGCGTCACCGAGCGGAGCAATTAAAGGGCGATGGTTACCTTCGTCTTGATTCTGTACAGCTTGTACGGAATCCAACAGGGCCAACCGATGGGAATCAGGCCCCTGCTCAGGCGTTGATGCCCGCAGGCGTTGTGGGCGGTGGCGCTGAAGAAGGTCCACCTTTACCCCTACCAGGAAGCTGCTGCCGTGATGCGGGGCTCATCACTGCCCGCCAAGGCGTGGGGATCCGCCGCCTGGGCGGTTCAGGGCGATCTCCAGCATCGTTTCCAGCCGGATCACCCGGCCGTTCAGGTCGTCGAGACGGCGTTGCTGCTCCTTCATCAGCCCTGCCATCTCTTCCACCTTGTTGTTCATTCGGATCACGGTGGTGAGAGCCGAGAGAATCCGATCTGTGACACTCATGGCTGGACGCTCAAGGCTTGGCCCTCATCAAGGCTGGGGCTTCATCAAGGCAGTGCGCACCTCGGCCAATGCCGCATCCAGGGTCTGTTCTGCTCGGCTCGTACTGAGTTGGAGCTGATTCAGGGCAGCTTCGAATGCTTCTGCTTCAGCGAGAGCACGGGTATCGGCCTCGGCGTTGCGGTGGGTGGTGTCGCGGTGGGCGTAGGCCGCTCCTGCCTCACGGAAAAACTGGCCGAGCGAGAGTCCAAGGCTGTGGGCCCGATTGGTGTAGGCAGCCTTTTCTGTGGGTGTCATCAACACGGCTACTCGCTCTGTGGCCCGCTCTGTGACTCGATCTCGAGAGAGGCCTGGATCGTTTCGAGCCGCCATGAACACTTGTGCATGATCAGCACATGCTAAGGCGTTTACGGGCGAGCTCCTTGCCGAGGCCTTCATCGAGGCTGGGCCAGGGCGACCACCAGCGCTCCCAGGTGCAGTTCACGCCAGTGACTCGCTCACCTGGATTAGCCATGAAAGTTTCTAAACGCCTTCAGCGTTGGGGGAACAAAGGCGAGAAACACGAATGATCGGAATGGCTTCGAACACAGCAATGGCTTTGAACGGAGCTCGGACGGGAGCTGCGCTCAACCGTCTCGAAACTTCTAATTCAACCACGTCCAGGACAGAAGTGCCGCCCATTCTCCCCAAAAAAAATATGCACATTCCGCATAAATCTCAGAACAGGGATCTCCCTGGCTGCATACGGACCCTAGCTTATGGTAGCTCTGAGCTCAAGCTGCAGTTCTGTTGCACCGCCCATCTCTCTGCAGCATCGGATTGACCCTGGCCCTGGCCGCCCTCCAGGCCCCATTGGCATGGGCTGGTCCCACCCAGGGTTCATCCCCAGCAACGTCCAGCTCCGCCAGGGCCCGCGTCACCTACAACGCCTACATCCTCGGCCCCGGCGACACCCTTCAGGTGGAGCTTCTCGACATCCCCGAGCTCAGCGGCGTGTTCACGATCGGGCCCGACGGCACCATGTATCTCCCGCGCCTGCGGGCCCTTTATGTGGAGGGCCTCACCGTGGAGGAGCTGCGCTACTTCCTCACCGAGCAGTTCCGCGCCTACGTCAAAAACCCGGAGATCTACCTGCGCCCGGTCGGCTACCGGCCGATCCGCATCTACGTGGGCGGCGAGGTGCGGCGGCCGGGGTATTACACGCTCAGTGGCAGCCAGGAACTCGGCAGCCTCTCCAGCGCAGCGGAAGCCAGCCAGCTCGCCGCCGGAACCGCCACGGCTGAAACCCGGCCTGGCCTCAACCAGGTGCCTGGTGCTGCATCTGGAAATGGAATTGGCTTTGCGGGCGGCGGGATCAGCACCTTCGGCGCTCTCTTCCCCACCGTGTTTGACGCCATCCGCACGGCCCAAGGGATCACTCCCTACTCGGATCTCGCCACCGTGCAGGTGACCCGCCAGCAGGCCCTCAGCTCCGGCGGTGGCCGCATCCGCACCCAGCTCAACTTCCTCACTCTGATCACCGAAGGCGACGAATCCCAGAACATCCGCCTCTTCGACGGCGATGTGGTGAGCGTGGGCAAGAGCCCCGTGGTGCTGCGCGATCAACTACTCAAGGCCGGGCAAACCAACCTCAGCCCCCAGTTTTTGCAGGTGTATGTGAGCGGTCGCGTCAAGACCCCGGGGGGCGTGACCCTGCCCCAGGGCTCTTCCCTCAACCAGGCTCTCAACCTCGCCGGCGGCCCCTCCCTGCTGCGCGGCAAGGTGGAATTCATCCGCTTCACCCGCGAAGGGGAGCTCGATCGCCGCCAGTTTGCCTACAACCCCAATGCCCCCAGCGATGCCCCTGCCAATCCAATCCTGATGGCCGGCGACATCATCCGGGTTCAGGAGTCCGCCCTTTCTGCCGGCATCAGTGTGATGAACGAGATCACAGGACCGATTGTGGGCATCTACGCGGTGTACAGCCTGTTCAGGGGGTTCCGCTGATGACCAGCACCCCCGCACCCAGCTCCGCGCCGGCTGACGACGAGATCGATCTCAGCCAACTCGCCGCCGCCCTGGGCCGCCGCTGGCCCCTGATCGCCAAGGTGGCCGGCGGCGCCCTCCTGCTCTCAGCCCTCAATGCCTTCCTCTCCCCGAAGGTGTGGGAAGGGGAATTCCAAATCGTGCTGGCCAGCAAGGAGCCAGCCGGTGGCGGCGGTGCCCAAGCTCTGATGCAAAACAATCCAGGCCTGGCTGGCCTGATCGGCGTGAAGGGAAGCGGCAACCAACTCGAAACCGAAGTCAAGATCCTCGAGAGTCCCTCGGTGCTCAAACCGGTGTTCGACTACGTCAAGCAGGAGAAGCTCCGCGCCGGCGACGACGTTGAAAACTGGCGCTACAGCGACTGGCTGAAGGACAACCTCACGATCGAGCTCGAGAAAGGCACCTCCGTGCTCAACCTCAGCTACCGCGACACCGACCAGGCCAGGGTGCGGCCCGTGCTGCAACGCATCTCCACGGCTTACCAGACCTATTCCGGCCGCGATCGCGAACGCGGCATCTCCCAGGCAATCCGCTACCTCGATGAGCAGATCGCCCGCTATCGGGTGCAGAGCGTGGCCTCCCTGCGCCGGGCCCAGCAGTTTGCGATTGAGCAGGATCTCACCGCACTGCAGGGAGAAGGCCAGGATGATGAAATCAAAAATGCACTGAACATTGAGGCCATTCGTGTGCAGGCTGCCAATGACATTCGCAACGTGAATGAGCAGCTCAAGCAACTGAGCACCCTCGGCGACGACCCCGAGGCCGTGATGTACATCGGTCGCACCATCCCCGAGCTCGCCTCCCAAGGCCTGCCAGCAACCCTCGATGCGATGGACATCAGTCTGGCCTCCTTACGGGCCAAATTCACCGACAAGGAAGACAGCATTCGCCGGCTCAAGGAGCGGCGCCGGGTGCTGATCGAGACGTTGAAAAAGCAGACCTTCGGCTATCTCCAAGCCCGCCGCACCGCGGCCCAGGCCCGCATGGCCGCTGCCGAGCGGCCCAAGGGGGTGCTGATCCGCTACCGCGAGCTGCTGCGCGAAGCCGCCCGCGATGAAGCCACCCTCACCAAGCTGGAAACCGAGCGCCAGGTGCTTGCGCTCGAGCAGGCCCGCAAGCAGGAGCCCTGGGAACTCATCTCCACCCCCACCCTCCTGGATCGGCCCGTGGCGCCCCGCAAGGCCCGAATCCTGGCCTTGGGCCTGCTGGCGGGACTAGTGGCAGGCAGCGGCGCCGCCCTGCTAGCGGATCGCCGCAGCGGCCGCGTGTTCGCCGACGATGAACTGCAGAGCCTGCTGCCCGGCCCCCTACTGGCCCGCCTCGATGGCTCCAGCAGCGCAACCCTCCAGGCCGATCTGGCCCTGCTCAGCCAGGGGGTGCTGGCCGGTAGCCGGCAGCTGGCCCTGATCCCCCTGGGCCTGCAGCCCCAGGAGCCGCGGCTGCAGCAGCTGCAGGCGATCCTCAGCCAGCAGTTGCCTGGCGCCCAGCTCCACTGCAGCACCGATCTGCTCGCCGCCGGCCGCTGCGATCACCAGCTGGTGGTGACAGCCCCCGGCGCCGCCACCCGCCCCCAGCTGGCCCAGCTGCGCCAGCAGCTCGAGCTCCAGGGCCGCCCCCTCACCGGCTGGCTGCTGCTCACGGCCACGTCCACCAATGCGGCCTGAGCGGCGCGCGGCCACCCTCGCCGGCTTCGGCGCCCTGAGCCTGCTGCCCCTGGCCAGAGTTGCCGCCGAGCCCGTGCAGTGGCAGCCCGTGCCAGGCCCCACTGCGCCCAGCTCCACCACCGTGCCCTTTGAGCCAGTGCCGCCCGGGCCCGCCGGCAGCAGCGAGCCCCCCAGCTGGACCCCCGTCGACAGCCTCCAGGCCCCGCTCGCTCCGCCTACCTGGGAGGCGCTACCAGAAGGGGCGATCCCGCTCGATGGGGCCAGCCCCACGCCGAGCCCCCAATCCGCCGCCCCCAACAGCTTTGCGGAAGCCGAGGAGCGCCTCGCCAACCTGATGCCCACCTGGGCCGATTACCTGCTCCTGCTGCGCCTCGGCCAGCTGCCCACCGCCGTGTTGCCGGACATCGGCGGCGATCAGATCAGCTTCCAGCAGGTGAGCCCCGGCGATGGCGGCGCCGCCGGCGGCTCCGGCAACCAAAACTACGCCGCCCGGCTCGATCTGGTGATCAGCCCCAACCTGCTGTTCAGCGCCACCTACACCTACGCCGACGACCCCCTCTTCGCGCCGATCCCCAGCCGCCCCGCCAACCTCTGGACCGTCTACGGCGGCAGCCTGCGGGCCCGGCTGGCGGGCCAGGGCGAGGGCGCCGGCAGCTGGCAGCTCGCCGCCGAAGGAGCCCTCGAGCTCTTCACCGTGGGCAGCGGCTGCGGCGGCAGCGTGAGCTGCGATGACGCCGGCACGCCCAACATCTTCAACAACTCCGGCCAGTCCGTCTTCACCCGCAACTGGATCGGCGCCCTCTCCCTGCCCCTCTCCTGGCAGGCCAACCGCAACCTGCAGCTCTCCTTTGTGCCAGCGGTGAGCTTTTTGCCGGGCAGCCAGGGGGCCGACCAAGGCGGCGCCGGTGAGTTTTACGGCACCAACATCAGCCTCGGCCTGGGCGCCAGCTACCGCCTCGGCAACCAGGTGCAGCTCTTCGGCTCCGCCATGCTGCCCCTCGGCCCCGGCAACAACGCCTTCGATGGCGATCTGGTGTACTCGCGGGTGCCGATCCTCTCGGCCGGCGCCAACATCGCCGTCAACCCCCGCATTGGTCTGGAGGCCAGCATCACCAACGGCTTTGGCCTTAGCCCCGCCACCGCCATCCTCGCCCTGCCCAGCGCGCCCTCGGAGCCCATGCTCAGCGCTCGCTTTTCCTGGAATCCCGGCGCGCTCGATTCCCCCAGCCCCCGCTACACCCCCCGCCAGGCCTCCCTTGCCCTCGGTGGCCTGTTCGTCAACACCGCCCTCACCCCCGCCAACGGCACCACCCAGATCTGGCTGAATGGCGACAGCCGCGGCAACCTCTTTGCCGGCAGCGGCTATTCGGTGTCGAACGACTTCCAGTTCCAGCTGGCGGCCGGTGTGTTCAACGGCATCGAGCCCCGCAATTCCTTCGTGAACACCTTCGCCGGCGACGGCGGCCTCAACCTGCGCTTTGGTGGCAAAGCCATGGTGTTTCGACCCTCCAAAGGCCTGCCGCTCTGGGCCGCTGGCCGCATCTCCCTCGGCCGCAATGAAGACGAGAGCAGCAAGCAGGGCTACCTCTTCTTTGAAACCATGAACACCTGGGAGGCCACCCCAACGCTGGCCTTTCACCTCAACCCCAAAGTGGCCTGGAGTGGCAGCGGCACCAGCTGGGGCGTCGGCCTGGCCGCCAACCTGCAGCTCGGGCCACGCTTTCAGCTGATCCCGGAAGTGAATCTGGTGGCCACCGACCTCGGTGGCACCAACGGCACCAACGGCTCCATCGCCCTGCGCTGGCTGGCCTCGAGCAGCACCACCGTGGATCTCTACGTCTCCAATGCCGCCGGCCTGCTCGATCTCGGCCAGCTGCTCGGCAACGACCAGCTGCGCGTCGGCGCTCGGCTGGGCTTCAGTTTCTGAGGCTGGGCTAGGGGAGGCGCTGCAAGCGCACCCGGATGCCATTGCGGGAGCGCAGCGTGAGCCGCGCCACCAGCTCCGGCTCGTGCTCCGGATCGGGCAGCACCGCAAAGCGCCGCACCAGCTCGGCCAGCACCAGCAGCGCCTCCTGCTGGGCAAAGGCAGCCCCCGGACACTTGCGCGGCCCCAGTCCGTAGGGCAAAAACGCATCGCGGGCCCAGCGGCGATCGTCAGCACTGGTGGCCTCGTCAGCCGGTGCGGCGTCGGTCAGGAAGCGCTCGGGCCGGAAAGCGTTGGGCTCGCTCCAGTGCTGCTCATGGCGCTGGATCACCCAGGGGGAGAGGGTCACCAGGGAACGCATCGGGCAGCGGCTGCCCGCCAGCTCCGTGTCGGTCTGGGCCTCCCGGATGAAGAAGCTCACCGGCGGGTAAAGGCGCAGCGTTTCGTTGAAGATGGCGGCCCCATAGCTGAGCTGGCGCAGATCCTCAAAGCCCAGCGGCCGATCCGGCGCGCCGGCCCGGGAGCCCAGCACCTGCAGCACCTCAGCGCGCAGGCGCTGCTGCACCTCCGGAAACCGGCCCAGCAGATACACCGCCATCCCCAGGGAACTGGCGGAGGTTTCGTGGCCCGCCAGAAACAGAAAGCACACCTGATCCACCAGCCCATCGCGGCTGAAGCGGGCGCCGCTCTGGGGATCGCGGGCCTCGATCAGGGCCTGCAGCAAATCCTGGGGGCTGGAGCGCTCTGAGCTGTGGTCACCAGTGTCGAGTCGGGCCTCGATGGCGGCGGCAATCCAGGCGCGGATCGGGGCGGCATGGGTGGCCAGGTAGCCCTGCAGCCGGCGGCGCGGCAACCGCAGAAAGCGCAGCATCAGGGCCCGGCCTGCCCGTTTCTGGTAGCGGGCAAACGCCGCAAAGATCGCCTCGGCCTCCGCCCCCTCTAGCGGCCGCGACAGGATCGTGCGCACAATCACATCGGCCGTCACCAGGGTCATCTCGGCGTCGGCATCAATGGAGCCGCCATCCACCTGGGCCTCCAGCCGCGCCATCAGGGCCTCCACGGCCCCCTCCATCTGGGGCAACACCCGCTGCAGCTGGGCCACCTGGAAGGCCTGGTCCACCAGGCGCCGCTGCTGGGCCCACTCCTCACCGTTCACCGAGAAGATCGCCCGGCCGATCAGCGGCTCCAGGATCCACAGGGTGTAGGGGTGCTTGGGGAAGGCCTCCACCGCGCTCACCATCACCTGGCGCACCGCCGCCGGGTCGTTCACCAGCAGCAGGTTCAACCCCATAAACCGCAGCGCCCCCACAGGGATGCGGAAGTCCCATTCGTTCAGCAGGCCAAACCAGGAATAGAGGCCGCGACGGATGCGGCGCAGAAAATTCGGGGTGTAGGGCTCCGGCGGCGGATAAACGGGCTCGCGGGTCATGGGGCCAGCAGCAGCTCCTCGATCAGGTCGAAGCCGCCGCTGCGCTCCGGCGCCGCCGTGCGCAGGTATTCGAAGTGCAGATCAAATTGGTGGCTGAGCAGCGCCCCCAGGCTGGTGAGCCCCTGACGCTGGGCCAGGGGAATCAGCCGCAGCTCCGGATAGGCCCCAGCCCCCGGACGGGGCACGCCACAGCTCTGGTAGGGGTCCACCGCCGCAAAGCAGAGATAGTCGTCGCGGGAGGTGAGATCCAGCCAGGGCAGCCGCGGCTCCTGGGCCAGCAGGGCCAGGTCGGCATGGAAGCCGCGGGCCTTGCCATGCACCGCCAGGTTGGCCAGGTTCTGGCCCAGGCTGAGCAACCGCAGCCGCCCCGCCAGCTGCTGGTCGGCACCCTGGCGCCGCAGCTCGGCCGCCAGCATCGCCATCACAAACGAGCCGCTGCTGTGGCCCGCCAGCCACACCTGGGCCGCCGGGTCCTGCTGCTCGAGGCTGAGGATCCGCTCGGCCAGCTCGGCCACCCGCCCCCGCAGATCGCCATCGCGGGCCTGGCCGAGCCGGTGGGTGAAGCGGATCGAACGGAACAGCCACACCACACCCAGGGCCTCGGCCAGACGCCAGGCCTGCCAGCAACCAAGGACCACCAGAGCCAGCTGCAGGCCATGCAGAACCAGTGCGGGTAACTGCCACGCCGCAGCCACCACGGCGAGCAGGGCGCAGCCCAGGGTCAACACCACAGCCACCATCCCAACAAACAAGGTGGGATACAGGCCGCACAACGCCACCCGTTGCGACCAACGCCGCATCTTCCAATAACCGCCCCCCAGCAGATACCAGGCGTAAATCCCGATCCCATCCCACAGCAACACCAGCGGGCTCTTGGGCCAATGGGCCCGGGCGATGTCGTCCCAGTGGAGGAAGCAGAAATCGAGGCCCAGGGCGCCGTGCTCGCGCACCTGCCAGCGGCTCAGCAACCGGTCAACCTGCTGGCCGCGACGGTGGCCCACCTGCAGCCGCCGGCCGCTGCGCCGCTTGAGTTGGCGCACCTGCTCGCTGAACAGGCGGTAGTAAAAGCTGGCGCCGCGGGGATCAAAACCGCTGAGGAAGTAGATCCGCCGCCGCGGTTGGTCCTGGTCAACAATGACGAGATCCGCCTGTACGCCGTGCTGGTCTTCCGCCTGCTGCAACGACGCAATCTCCCCGGCATGCTGGCGTTCGCGATCACCTTACAGGCACTGCCAGGGGCGGGCCTAGCCGCTGTCGCAGCACCGCCTCCAGCACCCGTGCAGCTGGCCGCCGCCAGCCCCGCCCCAGGCCGGGTGAGCCTGCAGGGCAAGCAGGGGCGCTACACCGCCTCAGTGCAGGTGCCGGTGTCGGCCCAGAAGGCCTGGAGCGTGCTCACCAACTACGAGTCGATGGCCGGTGTCATGCCGGACATCCAGCAGGCCAAGGTGGTTAGCCGCTCCGGCCGCAGCCTGGAGCTGGCCCAGACCTACCAAGCCCCTTACACCTTCGGCCAGCGCATCAAGGCGCGCCTGCGGGTGCAGGAAACGGCCCCCAGCCAGATGAGCTATCAGCTGATCAGCGGCGACCGCATCAAGGAGCTGCAGGGCACCTGGACGATCACCCCGGTCAAGGGTGGCGTGATCGTGAAACACCAGATCGAGGTGGTGCCCGAGATCCCCGGCTTCCTGATCGGCACCTACTACGACCTCACCGAAACCAACCTGCGCCAGTCGATGCAGATCCTCGCCAAGCTCATGCTCAAGGGCTAAGCCGCGCCACGCCGCGGCCCTGCACCCGGTAGTGGACGCCGCGCCACTCCACCCGCCGGGCCAGGGCCGCCCGCAGGGTGGCCAGCCCATACACCCACTGGGTGAGCGGCAACCAGCGCAGCAGCCGCCAGGCATGGGCGAGATCCGGCCGGGGCAGGCGGCCACCCAGGGGCTGCAGGGCCCGGGCCGCCACCGCTTCGATCAGCAGCAGCAGCGCCACACAGCCAAGCTCGTAACCCAGCAGCGCCGCCAGCAGCAGGCCCCCATCGGCCAGCCGGCCCAGCAGCAGCGCCGCCAGCGCCACCAGCAACGCCACCAGCACCAGCAGGGCGCTGCCTAGGCCATGCAGGGCCACCAGGGGCCAGGCCGGGTGGTGCAGGCGGGCGGTGAGCAGTTGGCGGCTGATCCAACGCCGCAACGACCGCAGGGCGATGCCGTCGTCGCGGTCGAGGGCGATCAACTCCGGCCGGAATTCGTAGCGCCAGCCGCAGCGGGCCAGCGGGGCCGGCAGGGCCGTGTCCTCGCAGAGGCTGGTGGCGAGCACCGCCCGCCAGCCGCTCGGCTCGATCAGGCTGCGGCGCACCGCCAACGAGCCCCCCCAGGGGATGACCAACAGGGTCATCATCACCAGGGCGCCGCTGTTCCAGATCGCCCGCACCAGCCCAGGGCCGCTGCCCTGCTCCGGCGCATACCAACGGTTGCCCGACACCGCCCCGACGCCGTTCTGGCCGCAGCCCGCCGCCAGGGCCGCCAGCCAACCGGGCGCCACCACCGCATCGGCATCCACCAGGGCCACCAGCTCGGTGGCCGCATCCAGCTCGCCGAAGGCCTGGCGCAACGAGGCGCTCTTGAGCGAACCCTGGGCCTGCCGGGCCGCCAGGGGGGTGAGCCGGGCCGCCTGCCAGCGAGCGTGGCCCTCAGCCTCCAGCCGGGCGATCGTGTGCTCGGCCAGGGGCCAGGCCGGATCCTGGCGGGAATCCACCACCACCAGCAGGCGCCAGGGGCCCGGGTAGGTCTGCTCCGCCAGGGCCGCCAGGGCCGCGGGCAGGCTGGGGTCGGCGCCCCGCAGGCACAACACCACCTCGGCCGCCGGTGCTGGCTGGGCCAGGCCGGGGGGCCGCCGCAACCGCCGCCGCACCACCATCGCGAAGGCGAGCGTGAGCAGCAGCTGCAAGCCGAGGGTGGCCAGCAGGGCGCCGGCTAGAAGAGAGGCGATCAAAGCGAGGCGACGCCGGTGATCAAGCTGCGGGCATAGGGGCCGATCAGTTCCTCGAAGCCCGGGCAGCGCACGCCATGGGCCGCCAAGGCCGTCACGGTGGCCAGGCAGCTGGGCCGCGCCCGCACCCCGGCCTTATTGAGCTCGGGGTAGGTGAGCTGCTCGTCGCCCCAGCGCCGCACGAAGAAGGCGCGAATGCCGTGCAGGGGGTTGGCCGGATCAGCATCGATCGCTTCGAGCCAGCGCTCCATCGACACCAGCTCCAGCGGCGCCCCCCGCTCGATCAGGTTGCCAAGCAGATCGGCCAGCAGCATCGGCTGGGGGTGTTGCAAGTGCACGTTGCGGCCCACCGCTTCCGGCGTCCAAGCCAGAGCCGTAACCGCATCGGCCACGTAGTCCACCGGCACCAGATCCAGCTCCCAGGGCAGATCGGGCGCCATGCCCAGAGCTAGGCAACCCCGCAGCAGCCGGTGCAGCAGGTCGTCCTGGTGCCAAGCGCCTGTCTGGGAATGACCCCCAATTAGGGGCGGGCGATACACCGTGACCGGCAACCCGGCAGCCCCAGCGGCCAGAACCCGCCGCTCACTCACCCACTTGGTTTGGGAGTAGCCCACGTGGATGCCACGCCACTCGGCCACGTCGTCGCTTTCCAGTACCGCCCGGTTGCGATAGGCGGCCGCCTCAAAGGCCGCCACGCTGGAGATCAGCTGCACCGGCAGGGGCCCGGCGGCCGCCGGATGCACCGCCAGGTCGAGCACGGTTTGGGTGCCGCCCACATTGGCGGTCTCCAGCTGGCTGTAGGGCGCCATCTGGCTGAGCTGGGCGCCGTTGTGCAGGATTCCACCAATGCCCGCGGCCAGTTCGGCAAAAACCTGGTACGACAAGCCAAAGCGGGGTTGGGCCAGATCACCGGGCACCGCCACCAACCGCTCGCCCCAGCTCTGCTGCCAGAGGCCGTAGTGCTCGAGGTTGGCGCGCACCCGCGCCACACCGCTGGCGGCATCAGCGGCGCGCACCAGGCAGCGCACTTGCAGCCCATCCCAACGCTGCAGCTGGCCCGCCAGCAGGTAGGCCCCCAGAAAGCCCGAGGCGCCGGTGAGCAGGATCGCCTCGCCGGGGGGCGTTGGCGCCGCTGAGCTGGTGGGAGCTGGGGTGGCAGATGGGGTGGCGGGCAGGCTCCAGCTGGCGGGCAGCTGGGCCTCCTGGCCCAGATCGAGCACCCGATCGGCACTGCCGGCGGGGTCCACCAAGGTTTCCAGCAGCACCGCCGCCAGGGCCTCGATCGTGGGATCCCCCGCCAGCGATTCGAGCTCAAGCTTGACGCCCAGGTCGCGCTGGATGCCGGCTGCCAGTTCCACGGCCATCAGCGAATCGAGGCCGATATGAAACAGCGAATCGCCCGGATCGAGGCTGGAGGGGTCCTCCAGGCCCATCACCGTGGCCAGGCGCTGTTGCAGCAGCTCCACCACCAGGCTGGAACGTTGCTCGTCGTCGGCCGCGGCCAGCTGGCGGCTCAGGGCCGCTCCCTCCCCTCCCTCCTGGCCGGTGGCGCCGGCATCCAAGAGAGGTTGCAGCACCGCCGCCTGACGACTGCCCAGTTGGCCGGCCAGCCGGGGCCAGTCGTTGTGGAGCACCGCCACGCAGCCGGGCCGGCCCCGCTCGAGCAGCAAACCCAGGGCCTCAAAGGCCTGCTGGGGCGGCAGCAAGCCCACCCCGAGGGCCTGGAAGCGCCGCTCCAGGCCCTCGGCCATGCCGGCGCCGGCCCAGGGGCCCCACTGCACAGACAGCAGGGGGAAGCCAGCCTGATGAGAAGCCTGGGGTCCGGCGGCGGCCAGGCCATCGAGGGCCCCATTGGCGATGGCGTAGCTGGTTTGCCCGGGCGAACCCAGCAGGGCCGCCATCGAGGAGAAAGCCACGCCAAACGCCGGCCGACAGCCCGCCAGCTGGCAGGCCTGCTCCAACCGTTGCCACCCGCCCCATTTCGGGCCGATCACCGCCGCCTGCCGCGCGGGGCTCTGCCCCTCCAGCAGACCGTCGTCGAGTTGGCCGGCCGCATGGAACAGGCCCGCCAGCGGCTGGCCCCGCAACACCTCAGCCAGCTGCTCCGGCGAATCAGCCGCCAGGTCGAAAGCCACCGCCACGCAGGTAACGCCCTGGCTGCGCAGCTGCTCCACCAGCTGGGAATCGGGCCGCCGGCCCACCAGCACCAGGGAGCGGGCGCCGCGGGCCGCCAGCCAGCGGCAGAGCTGCTGGCCGATGCCGCCAAAGGCACCGGTCACCAGGTAGGTGGCTTCCGGGCCAATCAGCCAGGGAGCCGGCCGCTCGCCCTGGCTGATCACCACCTTGCCCACGTGGCGGGCCTGGGCCATCAGCCGGAAGGCCTCAACGCTGCGTTCGATCGGGAAGGTCTGCATCGGGATCGGCGCGTAGTGGCCGGCTTCGAGGTCGGCCAGCAAGTCCAGCAGCAAGCCCCGCACCAGGGCCGGATCCGCCGCCGCCACCTCCAGCAGGTCGAAGGGCAGGTAGCGGGCATCAGGGCGGCGCTGAACCGCCTCCTGGCGGCTCCAGATCTCGATCTTGCCGAGCTCCACAAAGCGACCGCCTTCGGCCAGGGCATCAAAACTCGCGTCCACCCAGTCGCCCTTGAGGCTGTTGAGCACCACATCCACGCCGCGGCCGCCGGTGGCATCCAGCACCTGATCGCGGAAGTCGAGGCTGCGGGAATCGAACACCGCCGCCACCCCCTGGGCCAGCAAGCCAGCCTGCTTGGCCTCACTGGCGGTGGCCAGCACCCGCGCACCACAGCGCAGGGCCACCTGCAGGGCCGCCTGGCCCACGCCGCCCGCGGCCGCGTGGATCAGCACGGTTTCCCCCGGGCGCAGCTGGGCCAGGTTCTGCAGGCCGTAGATGGCGGTGAGGAAGGCGGTGCTGACGCTCGCCCCGAGGGCCGGATCAAGGGTCGCTGGCAGCGGCACGCACAGTGCAGCGCGGCAGACCACGTGGCTGGCCAGGCTGCCCACCGCCAGGGCCGCCAGCAACCGCTGACCCACCAGGGCCGGATCCACACCAGCACCCACCGCCACCACCCGGCCCACACATTCGCCGCCATAGGGCATGCGGGCGCCGGCATCCATGCCCAGCTGACGGCTGTAGCCCGCCAGCAACCCCAGGGCATTCAAGACATCGCGGAAGTTGAGGC
This sequence comes from Synechococcus sp. 8F6, assembly GCF_002252665.1. Lineage (GTDB taxonomy): Bacteria > Cyanobacteriota > Cyanobacteriia > PCC-6307 > Cyanobiaceae > Cyanobium_A. The sequence goes on along the minus strand of NZ_NQKZ01000004.1, from coordinate 139,073 downwards.
CCGTGGCCTCCACCGCTAGCTCCAGTTCCCCCGCACCGGGGGGCTGGCGCCTAAGGGGCAGCGGCCGCAAGGTTTCCAGGCTGCCCAGGGAGCCGCTCTCCAGCCGGAATGGCCGATCCGCCAGGGGTTGCAGCCGCTGCACCCAGGCCCGGCCGTCACGCCAGGCCAGCAGGGGCTCCCGCTCGCCCAGGCCCAGCAGGGCGGGCCAATCGGCCGGAGCCGGCGGGTCCCCATCGGCGAGATGCAACACCGTCCAGCCCAGGGCTGGCTGCTCCAGGGCCGCCGAGCGGGCGAAGCCTGCCAGGCCCGAGGCCAAAGCACCACCGCCCTCGAGCACCAGCCACACCGGCCGGGCCGCAGCTGCGGCCAGCTGCTGGGCCTGCAGCAGCAACTCGGCTGCCAGTGCCTCCAAGCTGACGCCGTCCTGGCCGAGGTCGGGCCAAAGCAGCAGCGGTTCGGGGCCGGCATCCGGCGACAACTCCAAAAGTGGCGCCTCCAGCGGTGGCGCCACCTGCCAGTGGCTGGCCAGCAGCCAATCCTGGGGACCCGCCTCGAGAGCCTCGGCCGGTAGGGGGAACAACCACTCCAGCGCCTGGCGCGGCAGCCGCCGCAGACGGAACCCCCGGATCCAGCCCAGAGTCGCCTCGCCATCGTGCAGCAGCAGATCGGCCCGCACAAAGGCGGGTTCCTCACTGGGCTGGAGCCGCACCTGGCAGTGCAGCCGATCGGGCAGGGGCAAGGCCGCCAGCCACAGGGCGTCCAGCCCCACCGGCAACAACAGCTGCCCCTGCCGCACCGCGGGATCGAGCAGCACCGCCACCGCCTGGAAACAGCTGTCGATCAGGCCCCGGTCGAGGCCGCCGACCGGCCGCTCCAGCACAGCCCAGGCCTGGTCCTCAGCCACCTGCAGCTGGCTCAGGCCCCGGTAGCTGGGGCCATAGGCCAAGCCCGCCGCGGCCAGGGAGTCGTAGAGGCCAGCCAGATCCACCGGCGTGGCCGTTGCTGGCGAGGGCGCCACATCCAGGGGCGCGTCCGCGGCGGATGCACCCCCCACCGCCACCTCGCCATGGCCCAGCCAGGGGGCCACCGCCGGGCTGTCGGGGCGGCTGTGGAAGCTGATGCTGCTGGCTCGCCAGTGGCACTGCAGGCGCTGATCAGCCGGCTCGCCAACCAACTTCAGCGGTTGGTCGAGCTGCAAGGGCCCGAGCGCCAACGGCTCACCCGCCTGCTTCAGCAGGCCCAGTGCCGCCGTGATGAAGCCCGCCGCCGGAAACACGGCCTGGCCGCGGATGCGGTGATCACCCAGGTCGCTGCCCAACGTGCGCAACAGGGCCTGATATACGGCCCCATCCCCGGGGAGGTCGAGCCGCACCATGGGCTCGGATTGGGGGGACGTGGGCGTAGCTACCGGGCTGGCGGAGGCAGTTAAAGCGGCAGTCACGGGGGCCGTGATGCCCAGGTGGTCGAGCCAGAAGCTGGCGGGGGCAGCGGCCTCGCCCTGGCGACTCCACCAGTAGCGCTGCTTCTCGAAGGGATAGCCCGGCAGGGTGACCCGCCGGTAGGGGAAGGGGCGGTGGAAGCCCTGCCAGTCGACCGTGAAGCCACTGCGCCAGAGCCCCCCAAGGCTGGTGAAGATCGCGTCCCAATCCGACTGACCGGGCACCAAGGAGGGCCAGTAGCTGAGCGCCGGATCGTCGCTGCACTGGCGCGCCATGCCAATCAATGTGGGGCGGGCGCCAATTTCCAGGAACACCTGGGCTCCCTGGGACACCAGGGTGTCCACCCCCTCGGCGAATCGCACCGGACTGAGCACCTGGTCGCACCAGTAATCCGGCTGGGCCATTTCGGCACCAGCCAGCTGGCCGGTGAGCGTGCTCACCAAGGAGCGGTTGGGCGGCGAGAAGCTGAGCTGGCGCAGCTCCCGCTCGAAGGCCTCCAGCATCGGTGCCATCGCCTGGGTGTGGAAGGCGTGGGACACCGCCAGCTGGCGGGCCTGCAGACCGGTGGTTTCGGCATCGGCCAGCAGCCGCCGCAGCGCCGCCGTGGGCCCGGCCACCACCGTGTTCAAGGGGCCGTTGTAGGCCGCCACGCTCACCTCGCAATGGCGGGCAAGCAGGGCCCGTACCCGGTCGTGGGGGGCCAGCAGCGCCGCCATGCCACCGGCTGCCGGCAGGGCCTGCATCAGCCGGCCGCGGGCAGCCACCAGCCGGCAGGCGTCCTCCAGGGAGAAAACCCCGGCCAGGTGGGCCGCCAGCACCTCGCCGATGCTGTGGCCCATTAACAGATCCGGCCGCACCCCCCAGCTACGCCACAGCTGGCTGAGGGCGTAACCCAGCGCAAACAGGGCTGGCTGGGTGGCGCCAGTTTGGTTCAGCCGGGCCGCCGCCTGGGCCTCATCGCCACTGCGGGGCTTCAGCAAATCGCGCAACGGCTGGTCCAGCTGGGGATCCAGCAGGGCCGCCACCCGCTCAAAGGCCTCCCGGAAGGAGGGGTGCTCAAGCAGCTCCTGGCCCATCGCCAGGGCCTGGGACCCTTGACCGGTGAACAGCCAGGCCAGCTTGCCGGGCCGCCGCGAGGCCGTGGCGCGGGCCAGCCCCTCCGGCAGGGGGCGCTGGTCGGCCGCTAGGGCCTGGAGCTGGGCGAGCAGCTGGGCGTTGTCGCGCGCCAGGCAGACCGCCCGCTGGCGGAATCCGGTGCGGCCCAGGTTGGCGGAGGCGGCCAGGTCAGCCAGTTTCAAGGTGGGCTGGGCCTGCAGCTGCCCGGCCAGATCCCGTGCCACCTGTGCCAGGGCCTCGGGGGTGCGGGCCGACAGGCTGAGCAACTGCAGCGGCATGCGTGCGCCAAAACGCATCGGCGGGCGCTGCTGGGGGGCATCAGCGAGCACCACATGGGCATTGGTGCCGCCGAAGCCAAAGGAACTCACCCCCACCACCGTGGCCCGCTCTGGATAAGGGAAGGGCTCCAGGCTGGTCTGCACCTGCAGCTTCAGGCCTGCGAAATCAATCGACGGATTGGGCCGGCGGCAATGGAGGCTGGGGGGTAACTGCCGTTTGGCCACACACAGGGCCGCCTTGATCAAGCCGGTGATGCCGGCGGCGGTTTCGGAGTGCCCCAGGTTGGTCTTGATCGAGCCCACCCGGCAGGTCTCCCCCTCCGGTCGCCCCTCTCCAAGCACCGTGCCCAAGGCCCGCAGCTCGATCGGGTCGCCCTGACGGGTGCCCGTGCCGTGGGCCTCCACATACTGGGTAGCGGCGGGATCGATGCCGGCACGGGCAAAGGCGGCGCGCACACAGGCGATCTGGGCCCGGGCGTTGGGGGCCACCATGCCGTTGCTGCGGCCATCGGAGTTGACGGCCGAACCGTGAATCACCGCATAGATGGGATCGCCGGCGGCCTGGGCTGCCGCCAGCGGCTTGAGCAACACGGCTCCAGCCCCCTCCGAGCGCACATAGCCATCGGCACTGGCATCAAAGCTTTTGCAGCGGCCATCGGACGCCAGCAGGCCGGCCTTGCAGAAACTCATCTGGATCCCAGGGTGGATCAGGGCCTGCACGCCCCCCGCCAGGGCCGCCTCCGATTCCCCCCGCCAGATGCTTTCGCAGGCCAGATGCACCGCCACCAGGGAGGAGGAGCAGGCCGTATCAACGGTGAAGCTGGGGCCCTTGAAGTCGAAGAAATAGGAGAGCCGGTTGGCGGCGATGCAGCCGGTGTTGCCCGGCAGCACAAAGGGTTCGTTGTCGGGGGTGGTGTAGCGCTCGCGCGACGCCCAGAGCAGGGAGCTGTAATCGGCACTGGAGATGCCCATGAACACCCCGACCCCGGTGCCGCGCACCTGCTCGAGGGGTAGGCCCGCATCCTCGAGAGTTCGCCACGCGACCTCCAGCAACAGGCGCTGCTGGGGATCCATGCACACCGCTTCCCGCGGAGTGATGCCAAAGAAGGCGGCATCAAAGCGGTCGATGTCGTGAACAAAGCCCCCCTGGCGCACGTGCTGGGTGAGCGGATGGGCGGGATCAGGGTTGTAGTGCAGGTCGAGATCCCAGCGTTCCGGCGGCACCTCGCCGATCGCCTCACGGCCATCCCTCAGAAACTTCCAGAAGCGTTCCGGAGAATCGATCCCACCCGGGAGCCGACAGCCAATTCCCACGATGGCAATTGGTTCAGGCATGGGATGGTGCGAATTCGCTCCATTCTCACCCAAGGGCTTAACCCAAGGGCTTAACCCAAGGACAACTTGTCAGCAAATGGCTGAATCAAGTGGTCCAAAACTCCAGCGAAGACTGAACCAGGCGACCAACAATTTGAGCAGGATCAGCCATCAAACGCTGCTGCTGAAAGCGCTGGCGCAGGGCCCCATAACCGGCGGGATCGGCAAGCCACCGGCCCACCAGGGTGGCCAGCTCCTCGGGCCTGCGGATCGAGACCTCTAATCCACGGGCTTGAAAATAGCGGGGAGCCAGTAATTCCTGGGGCATGGTGGTGCCGTAGTGATTGAACACCAGCGGACAGGCCATGAACAGGGCCTCCGTGGCCGTGCGGGCCCCCGGCCGGCTGACAAGCGCCCAGGCCCGCCGGTAGAGGTCGGCCATCGCCGCTGGCCCCTGATAGCCGAGGGCCTCCACCGCCAGGGCCGGATTGTGAGCTGCCCAGGCCTGCACCTGCTGCTGCACCGCAGGGCGCCGACCGCACAGGGCCACCACCGCCAGCTGACCGGCAAAGGGCAGCAGCTGCTCCAACAGCGGCAGGTGGTTGTTGGCCCCGTTCGATCCTGTGCCCAGCACTAGCAAGAGCAGACCGTCCAGGGCCGGGGCCGCCGGGCCAGCCTGGTGATACGCCGGGTAGAGCAGGGGCCCCAGGCACTCCACCGGCAAGCCGGGGCGGCGGCGCTGCACCTCCTGCACCACCTCAGCGGTGAGGGCCCAAAACAGGTCGGTGCGGCGACTGAGCCAGTTGCGGCTGAACCCGAAGCCCCCCTCGAGCTCGGTACAGCAGGTGATGCAGCGCAGCTGGGGACCCAGCACTCGCTTGGCCAGATCGAAGTGCCCCCGGTTGGTGTGGGGATGGGTGGAAATCAGCACGTCGGGGCGAAATGCCCGCAGCTGCCGGATCAGATAGCGGCGCCCAAACAGCACAGTGCCCGGCTTGATCAGGTCTTCCAGCTCCATGGCGCGCCAATACAGCTGGTGCAACCAGGGGCGTCGGCGTTGGATCCAGTTGTAGAGCTCTACGCCACCTCGATAGGTGCTACTCGAGCGCTCCAACACCTGATCGACACGCACTTCGATATTCGGCCGCTCACGCGCCAGCCAATGCCGAATTGCCTCGGCGGCCGAGTCGTGAGCAGTGCCGCCACTGGATGTATAAATCAGAACTTTCATCACTATCTATTTTCATCTAGGTAAAGGCGTCCCAGCGGACCCCAGAGCCGCCAAAGAGGAATCAGCAAAACCCAGCCAAGCAGGCCGATCGCCATCGCCGTCGGACGCCCCGGGCCCCGGCCAAGGGCGTCCAGCAGCCAAGCGGGCCAGAAGCTCCCCCGGATCAGCGGGGCTATCACCCCATCGGCCAGCAAGCTCATCCCCAGCAGAGCTACTAGACGGGAGATCCACTCGAGGCCATAACGGCCGACAAACAGCCGCGGCTGTAAAGCCAACGGCACCCAGCACAACCAAAGACTCTGGAGGGCGCCAAGAGCAACCGGAACCGCAGCAGCAAATAGGGCCACGGCCAAAAACCACACCCCCTGCCAGTGCTGAAAGCACACCAGCCCAGCCCCGGTAAGCAGCACCGCCTGGAGCAGCAACACGATGCGCAGCCAGTCCAGCCAATGGCAGCGAGGCACCCGGGCCCATAGCCAGAGCCCACCGGCATAGCTCAATCCGGCCAGGGCCAGAGCCAGGATCAGACGCTGGGAGCCGCTTGCCGCCACCACCCAGGCAGGAAAAGCGATCTCAATGGCAGCAAACACGCCTACCACCACGCTGTTGATCTGCAACAGGGGGCGCCAGCGCCGATTGCGCCACAACTCGCTCAATGCATGGCGCACCCCTACCTGAGGGGCAGCCTCATCACCAGCAGCCGTAGTGAGCGGGGCTGACAACGACTGCGGCCAGGCCACCAGAAGCGTGCAGGCCGCAGCAATAAGTGACGTAAGGCTGTCAGTGACGAGTACACCCGGCAACCCGGCCGTCGCCGCCAGCACAGCGCCGAGCAGGGGAGCTGCCATCACCACAGCGCCATCCGACCCAGCGAAGAGCCCGCTGGCCGCTCCCAGCTGCTCTGTAGACACAAATCTGGCCAGCTGGCTGGACCAGGTCACCACCAGAGCCGCCTCTGCTGCTGCTGCCAGCCCAATGCAAAGCAACACCGGTGGCAGGGTGGCTGGACGCATCATCAAGGTGAAGGCCAGGCCCAAAGTGCAGGTGCTGCCGAGGCCGTTAGCGGCAAGCATCACCCGTCGCGGGGGCCAACGATCTAGTTGACGGCCAATTAGCGAAAGGGATGCCAACTTGGCCAAGTGCACCACCACCGCCACCGCAGCAAAGGCACTCAGCTGGTCATGCTGCTGGAACAGCCACAGCCCCAAGGCGTAAAGACTCACCTGAGTGCCGAGGTTTGAAAGGAGCTGGCCCGCCCACATGACCAGAAATGGCCTTGGCAGCGACCTAAGTTTTGGGCCAGCCACCGGCACAGTCGGCTCTCCTTTTCCAATACATTCACCCTCCCACAGGAGTTCACACCCCTGACAAACGCCCGGCAGGCAGGCAGGATCGAAGCAGAACTGGCAGCCGGCCTTGATGACCCCAGCCCCTGACCAAGCCGCGATCAGCACCGATGCCAGCCCCAACGGCGCTTCCCTCGCCTGGGTGCCCTGGCTGCAGGCCGGCGTCACGGCAATGCTGGTGGTGCTTTTTTTGGTGATCGTAGGCAAATCCCGCCAGCAGAACGACACGATCCGCCAGCTGCAGGAGCGGGTGCAGGGGTTGGAGAACAGCCGGGCCCTTGATCGCACCACTGGCCTGGAACAGCAGCTGCGCACCACCGTGGAGCGGCTGCAGGCGGTGGAGCGCAACAGCACCCGCATCGATGGGCTGAGCCGCGAAACCGCCAACCTGCGGGCCGAGCTCAGCAAGTTGCGCGCAGCCCGCCCCAGCGAAGCGACTGACCCGAAAACCGATGAGCTGCCTTTGGGAGTGCCGCCCCTGCCGCCTATGCGCCCCCCTGCAGCTGCCAACTGATCAGGTTTTCAACCTTTGACTGCATCGCCGGCGGCGCTGGGCAGGATGTAGCGCTGCAGGCCGATAAACACCACCAGCACCGGCAGGATCGAAATCACCGCTCCTGCCGCCACCAGGCGCCAGTCGAGCGAAAAGGTGCTGGCCAGCTGCTGCAGCCCAAGCGGCAGGGTGTAGAGCTCGGGTTCATCGAGGATCACCAGGGGCCAGAGAAAATCGCTCCAGGTGCCGATAAATACGAACATCGCCAGGGTGATCAAGTCGGCCCGGGCCGCTGGAATCATCACGTTCCACCACTCCCCCAGCGGCGTGCAGCCATCGCAACGGGCCGCATCCTCCAGCTCCACTGGCACCCCCAGGAAGCTCTGCCGCAGCAGGAAAATGCCAAAGGCGGTGGCCGCCTGAGGAATGATCAGGGCCCAAAGGGTATTGCGCAGGCCGATCTGCACCATCAGCAGGTAGAGCGGAATCATCACCACCTGAAAAGGGATCAAAATCGTTGCTACCACTAGGGCCAACACCAAGCCCCGGCCGCGAAAATTCATGCGGGCCAGCGGATAGGCCGCCAGCGAGCAGAAGAGCACGTTGGCCAGCACCGCCAGGCCACTCACAATCGTGCTGTTGAGCAGGTAGACGCCGATCGGATTGTCGGTAAAAAGGCGCCTGTAGGCCTCAAAGCTGGGCTGACTGGGCCAGAGGGCTGGCGGGCTGGTGAAAATGTTCTCCGTCGGACCCTTGAGCGAGGTGCTCACCAGCCACAGCAGCGGCACCAGCATCGCCAGGGCCACCAGCAACAGCAAAATCAGCTGAGCGGCGGCACTGAGCCGTGAGCGGCGCGGTCCGGAGAGGGGCAGGCTCATGGCGGGGGGAGCTAGAAGGAATCAGATGACTCAGGGGGAGGGGACTGGCTAGGGGGGATGTCATGTTTTGGCGCTTAGCTTAGTCTTGGCTTAGCTAATCAATAAAAACAACAGCAAACCCGGGATGCGAGCCCAAGCTGAAATGTCGCACCCACATGCCTAGAGCCGTGGCCGGTCGGCCAGGGCCAGGTCGCCCACTACGGGCAGCGGCGCCTTCTGGGGGTGCAGCGGCTGGTGACGACCACCGGCCACCAGCCTATTGAGGGCGTTCACGAAGGCCTGGGCGGCGGCCACCACGATGTCAGTGTCGGCTGAGTGGCCCGAATACAGCACGCCCTCGTGGCGCAGCCGGATCGTCACATCGCCCATGGCGTCGATGCCTTCGGTCACCGATTTCACCGAAAATTCCACCAGCTCATTGGGCACTTGGGCCAGCCGATTGAGCGCCTGACACACCGCATCCACCGGCCCGGTGCCGATCGCCGCCTCGCTGAGCTCGGCGCCATCCGCAGTCACCAGGGTGACGGTGGCGGTGGGCTGCAAGCCGGTGCCACAGCTCACCTGCACGCTCTTGAGGGTGAAGCTGCCGCCATCTTGCTGCTGCACCTGCTCGCTCACGATCGCCTCGAGATCGCGGTCGCTGATTTCCCGCTTGCGATCCGCCAGCTCCTTGAAACGGGCGAAGGCATCGTCGAGGTCCTCCCGCTCGAGCGTGTAGCCCAGCTCCTCGAGCCGGGCCCGGAAGGCGCTGCGGCCGCTCAGCTTGCCCAGGGAGATGCGGTTGTCGGCCAAACCAACCGTGCGGGCATCAATGATTTCGTAGGTGAGGCGGTTTTTGAGCACGCCGTCCTGGTGGATCCCCGATTCATGGGCAAAGGCATTGGCGCCCACGATCGCCTTATTGGGCTGCACCGCCATGCCGGTGAGGTTGCTCACCAGCCGCGAGGTCTTGGTGATCTCCTCGGTGCGCACGCCCGTGAGCGGTTCGGTGCTCTCGGCTGGCCGCCCCAGGAAGGGGTTGAAGTAGCTGCGCCGCACGTGCAGAGCCATCACCAGCTCCTCGAGCGAGGCGTTGCCGGCCCGCTCACCGATGCCATTGATCGTGCACTCCAGCTGGCGGGCGCCGTTTTTCACCGCCTCGAGGAAGTTGGCCACCGCCAGACCCAGGTCGTTGTGGCCGTGCACCGAGATCACCGCCTGGTCGATGTTGGGCACCTGGGCATTGATGCCGGCGATCAGGGCGCCGAATTCCGCCGGGGTGGCGTAGCCCACGGTGTCGGGGATGTTGATCGTGGTGGCGCCGGCATTGATCGCCGCCTCGATCACCTGATGCATGAATTCCGGATCGCTGCGGCCGGCGTCTTCGCAGGAGAACTCCACGTCGTCCACCAGCGAGCGGGCGTAGGCCACCATCTCGGCGGTGATCGCCAGCACCTCGGCGCGGCTCTTGCGCAGCTTGTGCTCGAGATGGATGTCGCTGGTGGCGATAAAGGTGTGGATGCGCCGCTTAGCAGCGGGCGCCACCGCATCAGCGCAGGCCTTGATGTCGCCGGCTGCGGCCCGAGCCAGGCCGCAGATCACTGGCCCTTCGGGCGTACCAACGGTTTCGGCAATGCGCTGCACGGCATTGAAATCGCCAGGGCTGGCAAAGGGGAAGCCAGCCTCAATGATGTCCACCCCCAGCCGGGCCAGCTGCTGGGCGATCGCCAGCTTCTCCTCGAGGTTCAGGCTGGCGCCAGGCGACTGCTCGCCATCGCGCAAGGTGGTATCGAAGATCAATACGCGGCCGGGATCGCGGGCCATAGGGGAGCCCCTCTAGGCGGAATGACTATGAGTTAGTCAATTGTATGCGGGCACTACGCCTAGAGTGCCGTGATCGCAGGATGGTTATGGCCGCAGGCGATCTGGCCCTAGTCCTCCACGCGCATCTGCCCTACGTGCGCTCCAGCGAACCCGGTTCGCTGGAAGAAGACTGGTATTTCCAGGCGCTCCAGGAGTGCTACCTGCCACTACTCGCCGTGCTGGAGGCCGCCGCCGCTGACCGGCGCCAGCGCCCCCGGCTCACCCTCGGCCTCTCGCCCACCCTGCTGTCGCTGCTGGCCGACCGCCCCCTCAACGCCCGCTTCCTGCCCTGGATCGCCCTGCGCCAGGAGCTGCTGCAGCAGGCGCCGCAGGAGCTCGGCGAGGCTGCCACCCACCTGGCCAGCCAGCTTGTTGCGGTGGTGGAGCAGTGGATCCAGATCGAGGGGGCCCTGATCCCCCGCTTCCGGCGCCTGCAGCAGCAGGGCGTGCTCGACCTGATTACCTGCGGCGCCACCCACGGCTACCTGCCCCTGCTGCGCCAGGTGCCCGAGGCGGTGCGGGCCCAGCTGGTGACAGCCGTGCGCGAGCACGAGCGGCTGCTGGGCGAGCGGCCCCTCGGCATCTGGCTGCCGGAGTGCGCCTACTACGAGGGGCTCGACCAGCAGCTGGTGGCCGCCGGCCTGCGCTACTCGGTGCTCGACGCCCACGGTCTGCTGCACGCCCTGCCACGGCCCCGCTACGGGGTGTTTGCGCCGATCTGCTCGCCGGCGGGGGTGGCCTTGTTCGGCCGCGACAGCAGCGCCACCCTGCCGGTGTGGAGCGCCCGCGAGGGCTACCCCGGCGATGGGGCCTACCGGGAATTTCACCGCGACCTGGGCTGGGACCTCCCCGAAGCCGAACTAACCAGCCACGGCATCCGCAGCCGCCGCCCCCTGGGCCTGAAGCTGCACCGGGTCAGCGCCCAGGGCTGCCCACTCGACCAGAAGTTGCCCTACGAGCCTGAGGTTGCCGCCGAGCGCATTGAGCAACACGCCGCCGCCTACCTGGAGGGCCGGGCCGAGGAACTGACCGGGCTGGCACGCTCGATGGAGCGCCGGCCCCTGCTGGTGGCCCCCTTCGACGCTGAACTGTTTGGCCACTGGTGGTTTGAAGGGCCCCAGTTCCTGGCCGCCCTGTTTCGCCAAGCCAGCGCAGCCGGGGTGCGCCTGGTGACCCTGCGCGAGAGCCTGGCCAGCGGCGATCCCCTGCAGGTGTGCCGCCCCTCCCCCAGCAGCTGGGGCCAGGGTGGCTACCACGACTATTGGCTCAACGAGACCAACGCCTGGGTGGTGGCGGAGTGGCAACGGGCCTCCCTGGCGATGGTGCGGCGGGTGCAGCAGGGAGTGGGCAGCGAGGCCCAGCGCAACCTGCTCACCCAGGCTGGCCGCGAGCTGCTGCTGGCCCAGAGCTCCGACTGGAGCTTCATCCTGCGGGCCGGCACCACCACCGAGCTGGCCAAGGAGCGGATCGAGCGTCACCTCGACCGCTTCTGGCGCCTGATCGATGCCATCGACAACGGCACCGAGCTTCCGGCCCAATGGCTCGAGGCCATCAGCGTCGAAGACGGGCTGTTTCCGCTGCTCAATGCCGCTGATTGGGCAGGCATGCCATCGGCCTGAGCAGGCGATCAGCGGCCCAAACCAATCAAGCAGACGGATTCAATCATTCCAGCGACGGTTTTCATTATCCAGGATAACCTGCTTGATTTCACAGGTGTTTTTATCGACCCATATATTATACACTTTTCCATTTTTTACGGCATCAAACTTGTCATATGGCTGATCCCAGTCGTTGTCGACATCGGTAATAAAATAGCCCATGGACTTAATCTTCTTCGTGCACTTCGAGTAGTCGGCGTTGGCTGCAAGGGGCGCGAACGCTCCGGCTAAAAGACCGAGGAGCAGGAGAGCACGTGAAAATGTCGTCATGTTGGTGAAATTGTTGAGGACCATTGCGCCAGCAGCTAATCCAGCAACAAATAAATCATACCAGGGGCGAACTACATGCTCCGTGTTCTTCTGGTGCTCAGACCCAGCTGGGCACCAGAAGGCCGGCTTTACACCCAGCGGGATAGTGGCAAACAGGATCAGCATTGCAGCCATCAACTCCACTCGGCATCCATCAGGGATAAGAAAGTGGAGCAGTTGAGCCGCAGCTAGCCTCGAAAACTGCATCAGCTTCTCCCGGCCCAACGGATACGCGGCCTGGTTACTGCACATCGCGAGGAGCCACGGCGCTGCCAGCCGGCCAGCGGCATCCCCTGCAGGCGGGGCCGCCGGCAGGGATTAAGGGTGGATTCCCCCTGGGGTGATATCACCGTGCCCGCCTCCCAGTTGGTGGGGAACGTACGGGAACTGGGGTCGGTCGATGGGCTGATCGTGGCGATCAAGTCCACCGCCAACCACCAGCTTGCTGGGCTGCTGGCGGGGCTTGCGGCGCCAGCAGCGGTGATCCTGCTGCTGCAGAACGGGCTGGGTGGAGAAGACGCCGTTGCCGAGGCCTCACCGGGCTCGATCGTGCTGGGAGGGGTCTGCGACATCGCTTGCAGCCGGGTGGCCCCAGCGCATGTGAAGCATTACGCCGCGGGACTGATCCATCTCGCCCTCTGGAGCGCCACGGGCGAACCGTCCGATGAAGCTCAGCAGGCTTGCAACTGGGTGGCGGACGACCTACGAGCCGCTGGTGTTCCAATCGACTGCGGCGAGAGCCTCCAGCGCATGCGCTGGCGCAAGCTGGTCTGGAATATGGCGTTCTCGGGTCTGTGCGTTGTCAGCGGCAGGGGCACCCAGGGGGTGTTGGCTGACGCCGCTCTGCGGGACCGTCTCGAGCGGATCATGCAGGAGGTGGTGGAGGCGGCAGCGGCGACGGGGAATCCCCTGGATGCCAACGTAGTGGCCAGCTTCCTCGCCCAGACTGAAGCGATTCCCGACTATGCACCGAGCATGCAACTGGATGCGCGGGCGGGACGGCCAATGGAGCTGCAGACGATCTATCGCAACCCCCTGCAACGCGGACAGAGCTGCGGGGCGGCGATGCCCGAGACGGCCCAACTGCTGGGGGAATTGGAGGCACCCACCTCCATCGATTAGGCGGTGCTGTAAGTGACGTGACCAGATGTGGCGATTGGTCACCATCCTCGAATCAGAGCGTTTTCTGCATGAACAGCCAGATAGCGTGAACTGTTGCTGGAGGCTCTGCCCCCTGATAAGGCTCAATCTCCACGAAGCCTGCTGCCTTGTAGATGGACTGGGCCGCCTTCATGAACACACCGGTATCCAACTTGAGCATGGCGTAGCCAAAGCGGCGCGCCTCGCTGATCAGCTGCTGCAACACCATTGTGCCGATGCCACATCCACGATATTCGGGTCTCGTATAAATTCGAACCACTTCGGCACTGCCGTCGGGTAGACGGCGCAATCCACCCATGCCAACGGACCGACCGTGGATTGTGGCGAAATAGAACACACTTTCAGGAGGGGTGCTGCGGCAGACGCTCACCATGACTGAGTCGATATACGGCTCCAGCTCCATGCCAACTAGCTCTGGGATGGAACAGCCCATCGCCTGCTGAATCTCACCGTTCATCCACGCAAAGTAGTCACTGGTTAAAACCAAGACGATATGCCGATGCTCAGGCTTATCAAAATCAGCGAGCATCAGCTCAACGGGACTACTTTCAGCTCGATTCATGATGTTGGCGATGCGATTCCCTGAGCTTAATTGGATTTCAGTAAGTTGTTTTTGGCCAGCAACTAGTGGGCCATCGAGCAGGCGGGCAGCCGCAGCCCGAGGCTGCTGCAGCTGGGCCAGGTCGGCCCCCATCAAGAATAGGGGCTTGTCGGGCGGGAGCAGCACCGCTTCGCCGGCCTGCAGGCGGGCAACCAGGGCGGCGGGCCCGAGCAAGGCGGTCATGCGCTCCGATCAGGCATCAAGGCGGGCCAACCAGGCTGCAGCAGGTTCGATCGCAATGACTCCGCGCCGTTCGACCTGTCTGGCATCGCGCACCAATTGCACCGCTTCGGCATCAACGCATTGTGTTGCAAAGCGTGCCAAGGCCCGATGGGGCCTGGTGTCTGACAACTTGCACTCCAGCAGCTGGTAGAGGGCACCATCACAACTCAGGCAGAAATCAACCTCGGCACCATCCTTGGTGCGGATGTAGTGAAGGCCGACGTCGCGGCCGGTGGTGTCGCCGCGGTAGTGCACCTGCTTGCAGAGCATGACGGCGACCGCATTCTCAAAACGCACGCCCTCATCACCCTTCACCATGCCGGTATCGATGAAATACACCTTTGGGGCCTGCAGCAGTGAGCGGGCAATGTTGCGGTGCCAGGGCTGTACCAGAATCACCACGTGGAGCGCCTGCAGGATCTGCAGATAACGCTTCAAGGTGGTGGGCGACACCGCCAGGTCTCGGGCCACGGAAGCCAGCGACAGGGGCGAGCCCACGCGTTCGCGCAGCAGCTCCACAAACACCCGCATCGCATTGATCTCCTGCAGGCGTGAAAACTCGAGCACGTCTTCACGAATCAGGTCAGTGGCGTACTGACGGCGCCAACGCCTGGCTTCATCGGCACTTTCAGCCAGTGCAGGCTCGGGGAAGCCACCGCGCTCGATCAGATGCAGCAGCGCCCGCTCGGGCCCAGCTCCGGTCTGCGTGCACCATTCGCGCACCGAAATGGGATCGAGGTGCAGATGCAGATAACGGCCGGCCAATGACTCGCCCGATTGCCGAAAGGTGTCCATGCGGGCACTGCCGGTGACCAGCAGCGCTTGCTCTGCAGGCTTGGCATCGATAACCCCCTTGAGCCATGGCTTCCACGCAGGCATCTTGTGGATCTCGTCGAGAACCACCAAAGCTGCCCGCGGATCCCATGACTGCCGCAGTAGCACAGCACGATCGGCGGGGACGTCCCAGTTGAGGTAGCTCGCCGAGCTGACCTGCCCGATGAGCTGCCGGGCCAGTGTCGTCTTGCCAACCTGACGGGCACCCGTCAGCACAACAGCCTTGCGGGCCAGATCACGGCGAAGCTGGGCCTCGAGATAGCGTTGCATGCGACCAAACTAGTGGCTAGTGGCAAAAAGTCGCGACTTTTTGATCACAAGCTGGCAAAAAGTCGCAACTTGCCGGCATCACAGCGGCGCCCTGGCGCTGGCAAAGACATGCGAGCGCCGCCAGGCTGCGCTGCAACGCCTGCCAACCCAACCCACCGCCGGGGCCTCAGGACTGCCTGGGCTGCGGGCAGACGCCTGCTGCTGCATCACCTGGTGGGTGATGGCTGGGATAGACAACCCCGGTGCCGCCAGCACGCCATCAGCGCCCTGTCCGCTCCGACGGGCTGAGCCGCACCCAGTAATCGAAGAGCGCCTCCATCTGTCCGCGGGCCTGCTCGCGCGCCAGCCAGGCGTTGATGTAGCGGCGCAGGGCAGCGTCATCACCTGCGATCGCCCAGACCAGCTCGCCGGCCAGGCGATCCTCGAACGGGGCAATCAAGGTGGTGCGGGGGTGCAGCACCGCCCAGGAGGAGCCACCCTCGGCGGTGGTGAGCAGGCCATCGAAACGGCTCTGACCATCAGCGCCGAAAAACAAATCCTTGCTGACCAGGGGCTGCAGCTGCAGGCTGAGGCGCCCCTGGGTGCCCGCCAGCTCCTGGCGCTGCTGATCGCGCAGCTCCGGGGTGAGCAGCTGCGGATCGGTAACGGCAATCAGCAGCGGCCGCATCAACCGCTGCTGGCGCAGGTTCTGGAGCAGGGCCACCTTGGCATCGGGCACCACCAGGGCCAGATGCACCCGCTGGTAGCCCTGGCTGAGCTGGTGCGCACGGCCCGCTGAGGGCTGGTCTGGATGCCGCCCACCGCCAGATCAATCCAGGCCGAATCCAGCCAGCGTTCCAGGCTCTCCAGATCGGCCTCGCGCACCTCCAGGCGCACGCCGAGGCTACGCGCCAGGGCTGACACCAGATCAAGGTCGTAGCCCACCAGCTCTCCGCGGCCGTTGCGATACGCCCAGGGCATGCCGTCAGAGCGAACCCCCACCCGCAGCACCCGCCGCTGCAGGATCGCCGCCAGGCTCACCGGCCCCGGCTGCAGCTGCTGCAGCGCAGGCGGCGGCTTGAGCTGGTCGATAGATCCGAGGGCCAGCAGCTTCTGATCGTTGCGGTAGGTGCCCTCGAGCGCCTGCGCCAGCTGGGCCCGGGCCAAGCGGCCGCCGCCCAAGGCAAACAGAGCAGCCAGCAGAGGCGCCGCCAGCAGAGGCAGCGGCCGCAGGCGGCAGCGGCCCACAGCCCGGGCATAGACGAGCACCGCCAGCACCACCAACCCCTCGAGGGACAGCACCTTCTCAAAGCGGTAGAGCCACTCGCCGTTGATGTAGATCAGCTGGAGCAGATCAAGCGGCAGACCGCGGGCCTGCAGCTCCTCGCGGATCACCGCCTTCAGCCCGGAAACGGCGGCCGGGATGGCCGTGAGCAGCATCCTGGCGCTCTGGGCGGGGCTCAACGGCTGATCCACATACCAGCCGGCGAAGGGGATGAACCAGAGCGCCGCCACCTGCCCCAGGGTGGGCAGGGCATAGCCGAGTGACACCAGCGGGGCCAGTTCATCGGCGGCCTGGGGCTGGCGCCCGCCTGGATCGAGGCTGGCGGGCAGTTCGTGGCGCAGGTTCTCCACCAGCATCGGCAGCGTAATCAGAAGGTTGGCGCTGCTGGCGGTGAGCACCAGCGGCCCCCGGATCGCGCGCCAGAGCAGACCCGCCGGCAGAGGCACCAGGGCCAGCAGCATGCCGGCGCACAGGATCGTGAGCAGCAGGAAGCCGAGCATCGAGAGCTGGAAGAAACCCTGGATGCGCAGCAGCTGCGGCCAGTCGAGCCGAGCAGTGTTGAGGGCCGTGAGCGCGAAGATGCCGAAGGGAACGATCCGCGCCACCAGGCGGTTGAGCCCCGAAAACAGCTGCCGGATCACCTCCAGGGGCTCCAGCAGCCGGGCCTTGGTCTCCAGGCTCTGGAGCACCATCCCCAGCACCGAGCTGAACAGCACCACGGCGGGAAAATTGTCTGCGGCTAGGCCGCTGAAGATGTTGTCGGGCAAATACACCCCCAGCAGATCGACCGGCTGCGGTCGCTCGAATAGCCCGGCGTGAAAAAACTGGGAGGTGACCAGGGGCGGCAGGAAGCACGGCAGCAGCAGCACCACTGCCCCCGCCGCGAACCACAGGCCCAGCAGCACCACCAGCCCGGAGCGCACGAAGCTGCGCAGCATGCCCGGCTGCAACGAGCCGAAGCCCACCACCAGCTCGCAGATCAAAAACGGCATCACAACGATCTGGGAGGCCTGCAGAAACAGCCGACCGAGGGGCTCGAGCGCCTCGGCAGCCTGGGGCCAGAGCAGGCCCACCAGCACGCCCAGCGGCAGCATCAACAGGCACTGGTTGCCGATTGAACGCGGCCAGAGCGATCCCAGGGTGCGGCGCGCAGCCATCAGCTGCCCACCGGCCAGGCCAGCCGCAGGCCCAGCGCCAGCTCCCGCCCCTGCATGGCCATCAGGCCGGCCTTCACGCTCCAGGGGGCGGTGGCAAACAACCGCACCATGGCCGCCACCAATTCGGGAACGCTGGCGGTGTTGGCCAGGAAGCCATACCACTGGGCATCGGGCAGGGCGAAGAAGGTGGCGAAGTGGGCCCGCAGCTGGGACTCGGAGAAACGCATCAGCTTCTCCAGTCCGAATTGGTAGAGCGCATGCTTGCGGCGCAGCTCCAACGACCACAACGCCTGCCAGCCCGCCTGGGCCAATTGGGCTGGTGAAGCCGCGGGATCCGCCTCCAGCGCCGCCGCCACCGCATCCGCCACCCCAGGAGCCCGGCGCAGCAGCGACCCCACCATGTAGCCCGAGGCCGGATGCACCATCGCCGCGGCCCCACCGAAGCCCAACACCGGTTGATCGAGATCCGGCAGGGGCAGGTTCATCGGAAACAGGCAGAACTCTTCGTGCTCCACCTGCTCGATCGCCACGCCGCGATGGGCCAGCCTCCGCTGCAGCCGGGAGCGCAGCGTGTCGTAGGGCACGGGCGGCGCCAGGGCCAGCGAGGTTTCCTCCACGAAGAAGCGGCCCTCCCCCAGGTCCATTGCATAGAGAAAGGTGGGGGGCTCCTGCCGCTCCGCTGCGCTGAGGTGATCGGCGCGGTAATCCATCAGCACGAATTGCCCCGGCTCCACCGGCGGCGCCGAGAAGCGCCCCACCACGCCATAGGCCGCCTGCCCCGCCACCGGCCCCCGGTCGGGCCGCTGCACAAACACCGCCTGGTGGCCGCTGGCATCCACCACCAGCCGCGCCTCAAGCACGGCGCCATCCGTGCAGGTGAGCCGACTGCGGCCACCCCCATGGCTCAGCTCCTGCGCCAACCCCCGCAGCCACTGCACGCCAGCCGCCTCGCAGCGCCCCAGCCAGAACTGCTGCAGCCGAGTTTTGTCGAACAGGCCGTAGTCGCGGCCGTGGCGGGTGGGGCTGTTGGCTGGATCGGCAGGATCACTGCTGCCGGAGCCGAAGTAGCTGCAGGTGTGGCTCCAGCGGTGCTCCAGCAGATGGCCCAGGCCGAGGGCATCCACCTCATCGCCCCAGATGCCGTAGGTGTTGGGCCAGGGATCGCGGGGATCAGCCGCGGCCAGCACGGCCACCTGCAGCTGGCGCTCCGCCAGCTCAGCGGCGATGGCCAGGGCCGCCGGGCCGCCACCCACCACCAGCACGTCAGAAACCGGCACGTCAGACATCGGGCAGGTGGATGTCGAGGCTGGCGCGATTGTTGAGCTGGAGAGCGGCCTCCTCCAGGATCTGACCCTCGGGATCGGCGATCACCACGAGGCGATGGGTCCCAGCGGGCAGCTGCAGGGGCACGCTGAAGGTTTCGCTGGCACCGGCCGCCAGCCAGGGGAGCCGCAGATAGCGATGGCCGCTGTAGCGGTCGTTGACCACCACGGCAACGCCCACATCGCTCACATCCATGGCACCACGGTTGGCCACGGTGAAGTGGGCGCTGCCATCGCGGAAGTGCAGCGCCTCAATGGCCAGATCACTCACCAGCTGGTGGAGGTGCTGCAGGGGATAGAGCACCAGCCGCTGCAGGGAGGCCAGCCGCGTGCCGGGATGTTCGTGGTGCAGGTGGCCGCCGTAGCGCAGATCGGTGCTGCAGCCGTGCAGATGCAGATGGGCATGGGGGTCGGGGATGGTGACCCGGCCCAAGGCCGGATCGGTATCGAAGAAGCCGCAGCAATCCCACTCCAGGGAGCGGCCCAGAAAGCGGATCGGATCGCTGGGATCCCCAGGATCCTCCGGAGCCAACCGGTAGTGCTGCAGCAGCTGGTAGATGCTGCGCGCTGCGGTGCCGTCGCTGGCCGCACTGCTGGCGATGGCGGTGTTGCGCCGCTGCTGCCCCATGCACAGCTTCGAGGCCACCGTGATCACCAGCGACTCCCACTGCGACACCAGGCGCAGGCCATAAATCGGCGCCTCCGCTAACCGACCCTGGTGCCGCAGCTGGGCAATCGCCTCGGCCACCAGCTCCTGCAACGGCCGGCCCCGCACCTCGCACAGGCTGGCCAGATCCACCGGCGTGCGCACGGCGGTGGCATCACCGCTGAAGCACACGTAGGGGAAGTGGCTGCTGCCATCCCCAGGCCGCAAGGGCCGAATGCCGCCATCGCTGGCCTGGCATTTCCAGATCGTGGTTGCCGCGCCATCGGCATCCTGCAGGAAGGTGAGCTCGCCGTTGTCGATGCTGGTGGTGGTGCCCAGGCCGAGCACGTCACCCTGGAGAGGAATGCGCTCCAGGGGCAGGTGCTCATTCACATCACCCTGAATCAGATCGCGGACGGTGTTAGCGATCCAGAAGTCGGCCATGGGGATAGGCCTGGGACTCAGGCGTCTGGGGCGGTATCGGGGCTGACCGCGGCATCAATCGGGTCCTCGGCCCCCTCCAGAGCGGGCACCTCAAGGGTGGGAGCATCCTCCTCTTCCGGC
Organism: Synechococcus sp. 8F6; assembly: GCF_002252665.1. GTDB lineage: Bacteria > Cyanobacteriota > Cyanobacteriia > PCC-6307 > Cyanobiaceae > Cyanobium_A. The sequence continues at coordinate 119,128 of NZ_NQKZ01000004.1, read as the reverse complement.
GCGGGCGGCACCAGCACCACTTCGGTGAGGCGGTCGCCGGAGTCGAGCTTCTGCAGGCGCACACCGGTGGCAGCGCGGGACTGCTGGGGAATGGCATCGGCCTGGGTGCGCACGATCACCCCCTTCTCGCTCACCAGCAGCAGCTCCTCGCCGGCGCCGAGCACCTTGAGGCCCACCAGCACGTCGCCGGCGCGGCGGAACTTCATGCAACGCAGGCCCATGCCGGCCCGCTTCTGCAGCCGGAACTGATTCACCGGCACCCGCTTGCCCAGGCCGCTGGCGCTGGCCACCAGCACCCACGGACCCTCGCTCGGCGCCACTTCGTCGCCCTCGTCTGCGTCAGCGTCGTCGCTGGCGCTGCTGGCCACCTGGTCGGCGAGCTCGGCCGGGATCACATCCATGCTCACCAGCTGATCGCCGGCACGCAGGTTCATAGCGCGCACCCCGCGGGCGGTGCGGCCCAGGGGGCGCAACTCCTCATCGCTGAGGCGGAAGTGGATGGTCATGGCGTTGCGCGAGCCGATCAGCACGCTGTCGCCGGGCTGGGCCAGCCGCACCCAGGTGAGGGCGTCGCCGTCCTCCAGGGAGATGGCGATCAGGCCGTTGGAGCGGATGTTGGCGAAGGCCGAGAGCCTGGTGCGCTTCACATAGCCACCACTGGTGAGCATCACCAGCACGGCATCTTCGGCGAATTCGCTCACCGCCAGCAGCGAGGTGATCTGCTCCTCGCGGGGAATCGGCAGCATCTGCACGATCGGCGTGCCCTTGGCGGCCCGGCTGCAGATCGGCACCCGGTAGGCCGGCACGGTGTACACCACACCCCGATCCGAGAAGAGCAGCAGGTTGTCGTGGTCGTTGCAGCTGATGAACAGCTTCACGGCCTCCTCACCCTGGCTCTTGGTGCCGGCCTTGCCGCGGGTGCCGCGGCTGGTGGCCTCGAATTCGCTCACCGGCATCCGCTTGAGGTAGCCGTTCTCGGTGAGCAGCACCACCGAGCGCTCGTTGGCGATCAGGTCGATGTCTTCAAGGCCGCCCTCCAGATCCAGGATCTCGGTGCGGCGGGGCGAGAGGTAGCGGCTGCGAATCACACCGAGCTCCTCGGTGATGATCGTGAGCACCCGCTCGCGGTTGGCCAGGATGTCCTTGTAGTCGGCGATCTTGACCACGAGGTCTTCGTGCTCGAGCCGGATCTTGTCGGCCTCCAGGGCGGTGAGGCGGCGCAGCTGCATCTGCAGGATGGCGTCGGCCTGGATCTCGCTGAGGCCGTGGCGCTCCTGCAACTGCTGGCGGGCCGTGGCCGCATCCGAGGCGGCCCGGATCAGGGCGATGATCGGATCGAGCTGGTCGAGGGCCAGCAGCAGACCCAGCAGAATGTGGTCACGCTCTTCCGCCTTGCGCAGGAAGTAGCGGGTGCGGCGCTCGATCGTCTCGACGCGGAAGTCGAGAAACACCTGCAGCATTTTGCGCAGGGTGAGCAGCACCGGCTCCGACTTCACCAACGCCAGCATGTAGGCGCTGAAGTTGTTCTGCAGCGGGGTGAGCTTGAACAGGTTGTTCAGCACCACCTGGGGGTAGGCGTCGCGGCGCAGCTCGATCACGATCCGCATGCCGTCGCGGTCGGATTCGTCGCGGATGTCGGCGATGCCCTCGAGCTTCTTGTCGTTCACCAACTCAGCGATCCGCTCAATCAGCGAGGCCTTGTTGGTCTGGAACGGCAGCTCGGTGATGATCACCGCATCGCGATCGGGGCGGCCCTTCACCTCCACCGTTTCGATCGAGGCCACGCCACGCATCGTCACCGAACCACGACCGGTGGTGTAGGTCTCGCGGATGCCGCGGCGGCCCAGGATCTGGCCCCCCGTGGGGAAGTCGGGCCCCGGGATGATCGCCATCAATTGGAGATCGTCGATCTCGGGGTTGGCGATCAGCGCCAGCATCCCGTCGATCAGCTCGGTGAGGTTGTGGGGCGGGATGTTGGTCGCCATCCCCACGGCGATGCCGGTGGAGCCGTTGAGCAGCAGCTGCGGAATCCGCGCTGGCATCACGGTCGGCTCCTGCTGGGAGCCGTCGAAGTTGTCGGCGAAGTCGACCGTCTCGGCTTCGATGTCTTCGAGCAGGCTGTCGGTGGTGAGCGCCTGCAGCCGCGACTCGGTGTAGCGCATGGCGGCCGGGGGGTCGCCGTCCACCGAGCCGAAGTTGCCATGCCCGTTCACCAGGGGCATGCGCATGTTGAAGTCCTGGGCCATCCGCACCAGGGCGTCGTACACCGCCGTGTCGCCGTGAGGGTGGTACTTACCGAGCACCTCACCCACCACACGGGCGCATTTGCGGTAAGGCCGGTCGCTGGTCAGGCCCAGCTCGTACATCGCATAAAGGATGCGCCGGTGCACCGGCTTGAGGCCGTCGCGGGCATCGGGCAGGGCCCGACCCACGATCACGCTCATCGCATACTCCAGATAGGAGCGCGACATCTCGTTGCGCAGATCGGTCTGGATGATCCGCGAATCGCCGTTGCCGCCGGACTCCCCCGGTGAGCCAGCACCGGGTCCGCTGGGGTCCGCCATGGATGACCGTCTTGAGCAAGGGTCAGTTTATCGAAGCCCCTCGGGAAATGCCCAAATCAGCGCCAAGCTCGCGATGAATAGCCGTGAACTGCCGCCACGCCAGGAGGCGGAGCTGCGCCGCAAACAGGAGCAGGGCCAGCTGCAGGTGCGCGCCGCCGCCGAGTTTCGGAGCCTGGTGCAGCAAGCCGGGCTGGCCAAGGCCTATGCCGCCACCGATGTGGTGGTGGCGGCCGATGCGGGCTTCACCGACCAGGCCAGCCTGCTCCTAAGCCTCGGGCCCACGGATCCACCGATCCGCCTGCGCGCTGGACAGCTGGCCGGCGTGCAGGGGCTGGCGGGCTGCGGCAGCGGCGAGCTGGTGCTGCCGATTGGCGGCGGGCTTGGCGATGCCCCTGGGGGCGCTGAGCTGCTGGCCGCCCTGCTGCAGGGCCGGGCGCTGCCGTTCGACGCCAGTGGCGAGGCCACCGCCCTGCACCCCCGCCGCGAGCTGCACACCGAGCTGGGCCTGGAGCAGATCGGCACCGGCCGCCTGCTGCTGCACCGGGCCATCAGTGAAAACGGGGTGGTGGCCCTCAGCCAGGCCGAAGGCCCCTGCCCCAGCCCCTACGGCACCCTGCTGGGGCCAGCCGCCAACGCCCTCTATTCCTGTGGCGGCGCCGGCAGCATCGGCCTCACCATGCCGGGGCTGTCGCTGCTGGGCCCGGGCTCACCGGTGCTGGTGGGCGGCGCCCTCGGCTGGGTGGTGGGGGCCGGCAGCGGTCACCAGCCCGGCTGCCGCCGCCAGGCCAGCGGCCATGCCCGCACCCCGGGGGCCTCCGCTGCGGTGAGCGTGGATCTGCACGACATGCGGCCCGAGTGGGTGCGCCCCTGCTTCTTCGAGGGCCACGGCAGCGCCCTGCTGGTGGCGATCGCGGCGCCGGTGCCGCTGATCAATGGCACGGTGGCGCGCCAGGCCGCCGCCGGTCCAGAGGCGTTGGAGGCACCCGTGCTCGACCTGTCGGTGCCGCGGCGGGTCAAGCCCAGCCTGGGGGCGGCCACCTATGCGGAGCTGCTCAGCGGCACGATCACGGTGCGGGGCCGCCCGGTGGCCTGCGCCCCCTCCCACAGCCCGCGGCTGGCCGCCGCCGCCGCCGCCGCCCTGGCGGAAGCCTTGCGCAGCGGCGCCTTCCCGCTGCGGCTGCCCCTGGTGCCGCTGAGCGCGCGCCCCAGCCTGCTGCCGATCGAGGCCTGAGCTGTTGGTCGGCCGGGTGTTGGTCTGGCTGCCAACCACACGTAAGCTCCCGCCACACCTGTGCACCCGCGGCGCCGCCTGCCATGGCCGACGACACCACCAGCAGCCCCGACCAGAGCGCTACCAACCCGAACACTCCCGAGCCTGCTGAGCAAGCAGTCGAATCGGTGGAGCAGTCGGTGGAGCTGGTTGAGCAGATTGAGCCGATTGGACTTGTTGAACAGGTTGTTGAACAAACCGCTGAAGCAGCGGTGAGCGCCCCCCCCGAGCCCAGCGTTGCCACCACGTTGGTGGTGGAGCCCTCACCAGCTCCCCTCGCAACCCAGCCGGGCCCATCAGCCGGCGGCGAGGGCACAGGCGAGGGGGAGGGCGGTGAGTGGGAGCTGCTGCTGCAGAAGCTGGGCCAGTGGCTCAACCAGGGTGAACTGCAGAGCCTCTGGAGCCAGGCCCGCAAACCCGTCACGTTCTTGGCAGCCCTGGTGGGCCTGCTGCTGGTGCTGCGCGTCTACAACGCCGTGCTCGGTGCCCTCGACAGCCTGCCGCTGGTGCCCGGGCTCCTGGAGCTGGCTGGCGTGGTGTGGTCGGTGCGCTACGGCGTGCCCAAGCTGCTGCGCAGCAGCGAGCGGGAACGGCTGTTGAGCGGCCTGGGCAATCGCTGGAAGTCCTTCCGCGGCAAAGGCTGAGCCGACATCGCTCCAAAGGAATCGGGGCGCACCGGTTGATAGCTTGGCCCGAATACGCACAGTTCCGGTGAACATCCAGCTCGGTCGCAATCGCGTCGTCCGCCGCGCCTACGGCATCGACGAGATCGCCCTGGTTCCGGGCGGCCGTACCGTCGACCCCGCCGTCACCGACAGCAGCTGGAGCCTGGGCGGCATCAGCCGCGAGATCCCGATCATCGCCAGCGCCATGGACGGCGTGGTGGATGTGGGCATGTGTGTGGCACTCGCCAAGCAGGGCGCCTTGGGTGTGCTCAACCTGGAGGGCGTCCAGTGCCGCTACGACGACCCCAACCCTGCCCTCGATCGCATCGCCGCCGTCGACCGCGACAGCTTCGTGCCGCTGATGCAGGAGCTCTACAGCCAGCCGGTGCGGGAAGACCTGATCCGCCAGCGCATCGCTGAAATCAAGCAGCAGGGCGGCATCGCCGCGGTGAGCGCCACCCCGGTGGCGGCCCTGAAATTCGGCCGTGCCATTGCTGAAGCGGGCGCCGATCTGTTTTTTGTGCAGGCCACGGTGGTCAGCACTGAGCACATCGGCCCTGAGGGCCAGGAAACCCTCGATCTTGAGGCCCTCTGCCGCGACTTCGGCGTGCCCGTGGTGATCGGCAACTGCGTCACCTACGACGTGGCCCTCAAGCTGATGCGGGCCGGCGCCGCCGGCGTGATGGTGGGCATCGGCCCCGGTGCCGCCTGCACCAGCCGCGGCGTGCTCGGCATCGGCATCCCCCAGGCCACTTCGGTGGCCGACTGCGCTGCCGCCCGCGACGACTACTTCAACGAAAGCGGCCGCTACGTGCCGATCGTGGCCGACGGCGGCATCGTCACCGGCGGCGACATTTGCAAATGCCTGGCCTGCGGCGCCGACGCCGTGATGATCGGCTCACCCATCGCCCGCGCCGCCGAGGCCCCTGGCCGCGGCTTCCACTGGGGCATGGCCACCCCCAGCCCGGTGCTGCCCCGCGGCACCCGCATCAAAGTGGGCACCACCGGCAGCCTTGAAAAAATCCTGCGCGGACCCGCCTCCCTCGACGACGGCACCCAGAACCTGCTCGGCTGCATCCGCACCTCCATGGGCACCCTGGGCGCCCGCACTATTAAAGAGATGCAGCAGGTGGAGGTGGTGGTGGCCCCCTCCCTGCTCACCGAGGGCAAGGTGTATCAAAAGGCCCAGCAGCTGGGCATGGGCAAATAGATCGCGGCGTTAGCGTGAAGGCGTGGGGGCTTCGGCTCACACACTCCTCACACCCTCCGGCCCGGCGCGTCCGGGCCTTTTGTCTTCCCCCGGCACCCAGTCAGCAGCCACCCAGCCAGGCTGATCACGTCCTGCAACGGTCCATGGTTGCCTCGAAATAACCTTGCTAGATTCCTTGAAACCCTGATCCAGCAAGGATGTCCAGCGCTGCCGCTGTCACTGACGCTTCCTTTGAGCAAGATGTGCTCAAGAGTGATCTGCCCGTGCTGATCGACTTCTGGGCCCCCTGGTGCGGCCCCTGCCGCATGGTTGCGCCGATCGTGGACGAGATCGCCGCCGAATTCGAGGGCAAGATCAAGGTGTTCAAGCTCAACACCGACGAAAACCCCAACGTCGCCAGCCAGTACGGGATCCGCAGCATCCCCACCCTGATGATCTTCAAGGGCGGCCAGAAGGTCGACACCGTGGTGGGTGCCGTACCCAAGACCACCCTCTCAGGCACGATCTCCAAGTACCTCTAAGCATCCCTGCTGGTTGAGGGCAGACAGCTGAGCGACCCATCCCGTTTCGGCCAGAGTCCGCTGCAGGTTCTGGCCCAGGAGCTCGAAAACCACCCCCAGCGGCACCTAATCGAGCGATCGCTGGTGTCGCTGTTGCAGGTGAGTCGCCACGAACGCGGCCAAGATGAGTGGCGCCTGATCAGCGGTGCCCTGGCCGATATCAGCGAAGCGCTGGAGGTGTTTCACCCCCATCGCGACACCCGCAAGATCACCGTCTTCGGCTCGGCCCGCACCGTCGCCAGCGACCCCTGCTACGGCCTGGCCGAGCAGCTGGCCCGCTGTGCTGTTGAAGCCGGCTTCGAGGTGATGACCGGAGCCGGCGGCGGCATCATGGAGGCCGCCAACAGCGGTGCCGGCTGCGAAGCCAGCATCGGCCTCAACGTCGATCTGCCGTTCGAGCAGCACGCCAATCGCTTTGTGAGCAGCTGCGATGGCCGGCTGCTGCACTTTCGCTATTTCTTCACCCGCAAGCTGTTCTTCCTGCGGGAGAGCGATGCCCTGGTGGTGTTGCCGGGGGGCTTCGGCACCCTCGATGAGCTGTTCGAATCGCTCACCCTGATTCAGACCGGCCGCACCCCACCGATCCCCCTGGTGCTGCTCGCCCCCGAAGACGACAGCTTCTGGAGCGGCTGGCAGCGGGATCTCAACGAAGGGCTGGCCGCCCGCGGCGTGATCTCCCCAGAAGACGGCGACCTGCTGAGCGAAGCCCACACGGGCGAGGAGGCGGTGGCCCGCATCAGCCACTTCTACCGGTTGTTTCACTCGGCGCGGCTCGGCGACGATCGCATCGAGCTACTGCTCAACGCCGCCCTCCAGAGCGAGCAGCTCAAGGCCCTGAATCTCCAGTTCGACGATCTGGTGGATGAGGGCGTGATCCAGGCCCGCGACACCGTCGACGACCACGGCCTGCTGCGCCCCTGCCTGCACTTCCACTTCGACCGCCGCCGCATCGGCCGCCTCTACCAGCTGCTCGATGTCCTCAACAGCCTGCCCGTTCCGCCCGACCAGGTGCTGGAGCAGCCTGGGCGGCGCCAACCCATCACGCCCCCATGACGCGCCTTGGCCTGATCGACTACGGCATGGGCAATTTGCACTCGGTGCAGCGGGCCTTTGAGCGGCTTGGCGCCGTGGTGCAGCCGGTGTCCAACGCCGCCGAGATGGATGGCTGCACGGCCCTGGTGCTGCCGGGGGTGGGCGCCTTTGATCCGGCGATGCAACGCTTGCGCCAGGGCGGCCTGGCCGAGGCGATCACCCGCTGGTGTGCCGCGGGCAAGCCCCTGCTGGGCATCTGTCTGGGCCTGCAGCTGTTGTTTGAGGCCAGCGACGAGGGCACGGCGGCAGGCCTCGGCCTGCTCAAAGGCCGGGTGCGGGCCCTGCCGCGCTGCCCGGGCCAGCCGATTCCCCACATGGGCTGGGAGCCGCTGATCGCCGCCACCCCCAGCCCGCTGCTACCCGCCGGCGGCCCAGACACCTGGGTGTATTTCGTGCACTCCTACGCCGCCGAACCCAACGATCCGGCCTGCAACACCGCCCTGGTGCGCTTCGGCGACACCGCCGTCACGGCCGCGGTGTGGCAGGGCGCCATCGGGGCGTGCCAGTTTCACCCGGAGAAATCCGGCCCCCACGGGGAGGTGATCCTGCGCCGCTGGCTTGCCTGGCTCGCCGCCCAATGAGCCTGCGGCTGAGCGGTGGCCGGCGCCTGCAGAGCCCGCCTGGCAACACGGCCCGCCCCACCAGCTCCCGGGTGCGGCTGGCGGTGATGAACCTGCTGGCGCCGGAGCTGCCGGGCTGCGCCTGGCTGGATCTGTGCAGCGGCAGCGGCGTGATGGCCTGCGAGGCGCTGCAGCGGGGCGCCCGACGCGTCGTGGCGGTGGAGCAGGACCGGCGGATCGCCGCCGTGGCCAGGGCCAACCTGGATGCGGTGGGCCAGGGGCTTGATCAGGGGCTGGCGCGGGCCGCTGGGGCATCTCCCCACTGGGAGGTGCACTGCCGCGAAGTGAGCCGCTGGCTGGCCCAGCCTGACAGCGAAGGCTTTGATCTGATCTACGCCGATCCGCCCTATGCCGCCGGGCTCTACGTTGCGATCGCCGCTGGCGTGGCCGCAGGCGACTGGCTTAAGCCCGGCGGCACTTTGGTGTGGGAATGCGCCAGCTCAGCGGTGCCACCCAAGCCCAAGGGGTGGCAGCAGCGGGACGAACGGCGCTATGGCAGCACAAGCCTGGTGGTGCTGCAACAGGCCTGATCGCCGCAAAACGACAAGCAAGCCTCAGTCGAGCAGGGTGCCGCGGCGATACTGATTCCAGGCCGCCACAAACAGGCCGGCCAGGGTCACAGGAATCAGACCGAGCACGATGCCACAGAGCAGGGGTTCGATCATGGGGCGGTTACGGCATCATTCTGGGCACAATTGTTCCACGTCCATGGCTCTCACCGCGAGCCTGCTGCACCAACTGTGACCGGCCCACCCCTGACCCCCACGGTCTCCCCAGCTCCTGCCTCCCCGGCACCCGTCGCCCCGGCAGCCGTTGCCGCCACCGGCCGCCGCGGCCTGATCGCCGCCCTGGTGGGGATGGCGGCGGCCGCCTGCATCGTGGCGGTGCTGCTGGTGCTGCCAGCAGCCCAGGCCGACCCTTACACGCGCCAGACCCTCGAGCTCAGCGGCTCTAGTGAAAACGGCGGCCGGCTGTTCCGGCTCAACTGCGCCGGTTGCCACGGCATTGCCGGCCAGGGCCTGGTGGGTCCCAACCTGCACGGGGTGGCGGAACGCAAGGCCCCACGCCAACTGATCCAACAAGTTGTGAGCGGCCGCACCCCGCCGATGCCGCGCTTTCAACCCGAGCCCCAGGCCATGGCCGACCTGCTGGCCTATCTCAACGGCCTGGTGTGAGCGCCACACCCCAACCGCCTCCCCCGCTCGCCGTGGTGCTGGTGGAGCCCGCCGGGCCCCTGAACGTCGGCAGCGTCGCCCGGCTCTGCGCCAATTTCGGGGTGGCGGAGCTGCGCCTGGTGGCCCCCCGCTGCGACCACCTGGGCGAGGAGGCCCGCCGCATGGCCGTGCATGGGGCCTGGGTGCTGGACCAGGCCCGCCTGTTCCCCAGCCTCAGCGCCGCCCTGGCCGACTGCCACCGGGTGGTGGCCACCAGCGGCCGGCGCGCCGGTGAACCCCTGCCCCTGCTGGCCCCGGAGCCGGCCCTGCACTGGCTGGCCGAGGGGCCACCAAGCCCCCGGGCCCTGGTGTTCGGGCGGGAAGACCGGGGCCTCAGCAACGACGAGCTGCTCCAGGCGGGTCGGCTGCTGACCCTGGGCAGCGGTAAGGCCTACAGCTCCCTCAACCTCTCCCACGCTGCCGCCCTGGTGCTGCACAGCTGGCACGGCCTCGGAGCTGCTGGCGCCTCTGCGCCGGCCCCAGCCCCAAGCCTGGCCCCCAACCCCGGCGACCGCCGGGCCCTCGAGTCCATGCTCGGCGACGCCGAAGCCCTGCTGCTCGACGTGGGCTTCCTCTATGCCCACACCGCCCACGCCCGCATGGCCAAACTGCGGGCCCTGCTGCAACGGGCCCAGATCTCGGCCGAGGAGGTGGCCCTGGTGCGCGGCATGGTGCGTCAGCTGCGCTGGGCCAGCCAGCGAGGCAGCAAGCCTGGCCAGACCCCTTAGCGTCGGACCACTTCGACTGCATGGCCCTGTGACTGCTGGCCGTTCGCCCCGCAGCCCCAAAAGCCGCTGGGGCCAGCCCCTGCGGCTGGTGTTGCGCTTGATGGTGATGGGCATCGGTCTGGGGGTGATCACCGGCACCAGCCTCAAGCTGCTGGCCCCCCGCCTGGCCCAGGGCGCCATGGAGGCACCCAGCCTCGACCTCGGGGCCGCCAACACCGGCAAGGGGCTCGACCCCGGCCAGTTCGAACCCCGCACCGAGCTGACAGCCCTGAGCCAGCGCTGGGCCCAGCTCGCCGCCGCCCAGAAAGGCCTGCAGAGCTCGGCCTTCCTGCTGGTGCTCGACGACGGTCGCTTCGCCCAACTGCAGCCCGACCTGGCCCTGCCGGCCGCCAGCTCGATCAAAACGCCGATCCTGCTGGCGGGTCTGGAAGACTTCGACAACGGCAAACTGCGCTGGAACGAGCCGCTGCCCCTCACCAAGGAGGTGGTGGGTGGAGGTGCCGGCTGGATGGCCAGCAAACCAGTCGGCACCCGCTTCCCATTTTTCGAGGCGGCCACCGAGATGATCCGGGTGAGCGACAACAGCGCCACCAACCTGCTGATCAAGCGCCTGGGCGGCAAAACCGCCCTCAACGAGCGCTTCACCGCCATCGGCCTGCCTTCCACAGCGGTGAACAACTGGCTGCCCGACCTTGAAGGCACCAACACCACCAGCAGCCGCGACCTGGCCCGCTCGATCGCTCTGGTGGACACCGGCGAGAAACTCAGTCCCCGGGCCCGCGATCTGTTTCGGGAAATCATGGGCACCTCCCGCACCAACACCCTGATTCCCCTGGGGCTGCTGCTGGGGCTCGGCAAGGATTCCGCCGACCCCGACAGCGAGCTGCTGAGCTTCGGGATCACCGCCTACAACAAAACCGGCGACATCGGCATCGCCTATTCCGATGCGGCCCTGATCCAACTGCCCAATGGCCAGCGGGCCGTGGCGGCGTTCATGGTCAAGGGCCCGTTCAACGACCCCCGTTCCGCCGATCTGATCCGTGCCATGGCCGGCGAAGTGTCCAAAACCCTGGTAGGCCGTAAATGAACTCCACCTCCGGACGGCGGCGCGCCCGCCTACCCCTGCTGCTGCTGGCCGTCCTGGTCGCTCCGACCCCGTCGCTCGCCCAACCAGCTCCCGTGCTGCGCCCTCAAACCGTGGCGCCCCTCAGCGGCGGCCTCGACCGGGTGCTGCTGGTGAACGACAACAACCCTGAGCTGATTCGCGAGCCGGGAATCCTGCTGTCCACCTTCCCCGGCAGCGGCCGCGGCGTGCCGTCGGCCCACCTGGATGTGGTCCTCAACGGCCGCTTCGATCTGTTCAGCCACCACGTGTACGCCGGCAAGCCGGAGAGCCTCGATTCCACCCTGTGGCTGGCGGTGCTGGCGGCTCCCCGCGGGCCGGAGCCGGTGATGTTGAAGCTGCTGAGCGGCTCCACGGCGCTGTCCCAGGCGGTGGAGCCCGGCCAGGCCGGCGCCCCCTTCCTGCCACTGCCGGCCCTGATGGCCCAGGGCAGCACGCCGGTGTGGGCCGGACCCGGCAGCCGGGTGGCCACCGAACTGCTGGCCCGCCAGCGCAGCCCCCAACTGCCCGCCAGCTGGACCCTGCCGCCCGGCGCCCCCCGCACCCTGGTGGTGCTACCCCTGCCGGTGCGAGGCCTCGACCCCCTGCTTAATGGCCTCAACCTGCAGATGCGCCTGGAGAGCTCCGGCCCCGTGAGCCTCGCCACCCTGGCCGCCTTCGGCAGCGGCAACCAGCCGCCGCCGGCGAGCACCTGGGCCGCGCTGCTGGAGGGGGGCCTGAGCCCGCGGGAGCACGCCCCCACCCCCCGGGGCAGCAAGGGGGGGATGGTGTATTCGCGGGTGAGTGGGGTGCAGGTGGGCAGCGTCTGGCGCAGCCGCCTCACCGATCCGGGCCAGAATTGGCTGAGCGTGCGCCGGGCGCCGATCTCCTGGCCGATCAGCAGCCTGGAGCGCGGCACCCTGGGCACCGGCCAGGTGCAAACCGCCGAGCTCCAGGCCTTTTACCCCGGCACCGCCTGGGCCGCCCACGGCAACTACGGCGTCGAATACGACCTGAGCATCCCCCTGCGAAACGACACGACCCAGCCAGTGGCGCTGCTGCTGGCGCTGGAATCGCCGATCAAGGGCGATGCTGCCGCCGGGGGCCTGCGCTTCCACAGCATTGGCGGCATCACTAGTGGCAGCCGACCGGTGATGTTCCGCGGCACGGTGGAGGTGACGGGGCTGGATGGCACGCCCTCCCCCTCGGGCGCCCCGGGCCGGCCGGCGGGTCGGCGCAGCTTCCACTTGGTGCAGCGGGCCGGCGAGCCCTCCCCTCCCCTGGGCACGGTGAGCCTGGCGCCAGGGGCAAGCCGCCAGCTGCAGGTGCGGCTGATCTATCCGGCCGATGCCACCCCGCCCCAGGTGCTCAGCCTGCTGCCCGTGCCAGAGCCAGCTGTGAAACAATCCAAAACCACTCCAGCCAGCCATCCGTGACGCCAGCCCCCCGCAAGCGCAGGGTTTTCCCCTTCACCGCGATCGTCGGGCAGGAGGAGATGAAGCTGGCCCTGCTGCTCAACGTGATCGATCCGCGCATCGGCGGCGTGATGATCATGGGCGACCGCGGCACGGGCAAATCGACCACGATCCGGGCCCTGGCCGACCTGCTGCCCGAGATCGACGTGGTGGCGGGCGACCCTTACAACAGCTCCCCGGACGACCCCGACCTGCAAAGCGCCGAGGTGCGCGCCCGGGCCGAGCAGGGCGAGGAGCTGCCGGTGGAGCCCCGCCAGGTGCCGATGGTGGACCTGCCCCTGGGCGCCACCGAAGACCGCCTCTGCGGCACCATCGACATCGAAAAAGCCCTGAGCGAGGGCGTGCGGGCCTTTGAGCCCGGCCTGCTGGCCAAGGCCAACCGCGGCCTGCTCTACGTGGACGAGGTGAACCTGCTGGACGACCACCTGGTGGACGTGCTGCTCGACTCGGCTGCGTCGGGCTGGAACACCGTGGAGCGCGAGGGCGTCAGCGTGCGCCACCCGGCCCGCTTCGTGCTGATCGGCTCCGGCAACCCGGAGGAGGGCGAGCTGCGGCCCCAGCTGCTCGATCGCTTCGGCATGAGCGTGGAGGTGCGCACCGTGCGCGATCCCGAACTGCGGGTGCAGGTGGTGGACCAGCGCACCAACTTCGACAGCGATCCCGACAGCTTCAACAACGCTGTGCAAACCACCCAGGACGCCCTGCAGGCGCGGGTGGTGGCGGCCCAACGGCTGCTGGGCCAGGTGCAGATCGACGACGACCTGCGCATTCGCATCTCCGGCATCTGCGGCGAGCTGGATGTGGATGGCCTGCGGGGCGACATCGTCACCAACCGGGCGGCCCGCGCCCTGGCGGCCTTCGAGGGGCGCACCGAGGTCACCGAAGACGACGTATCCCGCGTGGTGGCCTGCTGCCTGCGCCACCGCCTGCGCAAGGATCCGCTCGAGCAGATCGACTCGGGCGACCGGGTGGTGAAGATGTTCTGCAAGGTGTTCAACCGCTCAGACAGCGGCGACCGCAGCGCCTTCGAGCTGGCCCTGGCGGCCTGAGCGGCCGCCCATCACAGCGCTGGAAGGACGACCGAAACCGGCATTGATAACGGCATATGATGTCGATATCAATCTTGACCGCGGGGGGTGCGGGCCCGATGCGCACGATCATCGATCTGCCCGATGCCGATCGGGAACGGCTCGACAGCCTCTGCCACCAGCGTGGTCTGTCCCGCGCCGAAGGCCTGCGCCAGGCCCTGCGCAGCTGGCTAGACCACCAGGGCGTTCAGCACCAGAGCGTCTTTGGCCTGTGGCGCAACCGCCCGGAAGATTCCCTGAGCCTGGAGCGGGCGCTGCGCAGCGAATGGGAGCACTGACGTGGCCGCTGGGATTGCAGCTGCAGGGCTGCTGCTCGACTCCAACATCCTGATCGATCTCTTACGCGGGGAAGCCCAGGCCCTCGCCTGGATCGAAACCCACGCCGGGGCTGCCTCGATCAGCGTGATCAGCTGGATGGAAATCCTGGTGGGCTGCCGCGATGACGAATTGGGCGCCGTGGAACCCTGGCTGAGCAGCTTTCCGCGCCTGGAGCTGACCCAGGCCATCGCCCGGGAGGCGGTGGCCTGCCGCCGCAGCCTGGGCCTGAAAATCCCGGATGCCATCATCCTCGCTACGGCGCGCTGCCATCGCCTGCAGCTGGTGACCCGCAACACCCGCGATTTCCCGGAGTCCCTCGGCGGTGTGCGGGTTCCGTACCGACTCAGCCCCGAGGACTGAGCCATGCGCATCCTCGGCATCGATCCCGGCCTGGCCCGCGTGGGCTACGGGGTGATCGAGGTGGAGAGCGAGCGGGGCCGCAGCGGCCGCCAGGCGCTGCTCGACTGCGGCATCCTGCGCACCGAGCCCGGCCGCAGCGAGGGGGAGCGGATGGTGGAGATCGCCCGCGACCTGCGGGTGCTGATCCGCACCTGGCGACCCGAGCTGGCGGTGGTGGAGAAGTTTTTCTTCTACCGCTCCAGCACCACCATTGCCGTGGTGCAGGCCCGCGGTGTGCTGATGATGACCCTGGCGCGCTTCAAGGTGCCGGTGGTGGAGTTTCCGCCGATGCAGATCAAGCAGGCCCTCACCGGCCACGGCCATGCCCAGAAAGACGAGGTGCTCGAAGCGGTGATGCGCGAGCTCAACCTCGACACCCCACCCCGGCCCGATGACGCCGCCGATGCTTTGGCCGCCGCCCTGACGGGTTGGTTCCAGCGATGAGCGCCGCGGATGAGGCCACCGCCAGCACCAAAGCCGCGCTGAGGCGGCAATTCCGCGCCCAGCGCCAGGCCCTGCTGCCGGCGGCCCAGCCCGCGATTGAGGCCCAGGCGCTGCGGCACGTGCCCGGGCTGCTGGCCCCGGATCAGCTCCTGGGGCTCTACTGGCCCCTGCCCAGCGAGGTGGATCTACGGGCCCTGCGGACCCTGCTGCCCGGCCGGGTCGCCCTGCCGGCCATCACCCACGCCGCAGAGGATGGTGATGCCCGACTGGTGTACCGGCCCTGGCACAACGCAGAGGCCTTGGCGCCTGATGGCTGCGGTATCCCCGCCCCAGCGGATCACAATGACGAGCTAGGAGGGGGCGGGCTGGACCCGGAGATGCTGGGCCTGCTGCTGATTCCGGCCCTGGCCTGCGACGCCGCCGGGATTCGGCTCGGTTATGGCGGCGGCTGGTACGACCGGCTGCGGGCCGATCCGGCCTGGGCGCGGGTGCCGGCGCTGGCGGTGCTGCCCCAGGGCTGCCGGCTGGAGCAACTGCCCCGCGACCCCTGGGACGTGCCACTCCACGGCTGGCTGGATGAAAACGGGCCCGGCTGGCTGGATCCCGCGCCTCGGTGTTGAACCGGTCGGACAACTTGTTGAACAACTTGTTGAACAACTTGTTCAACAAAGGCTTCACAAGCAGCGCAGTAGCTGCCCTCGTTTGCCAGGATCATCTTCATTCCACCTGCACCGCCTTGGACCTGTCTGCGTCGAGCACCCCCAGCAGCCACGCCTCAGCCCCTGAGCAGGTGCTGGCCGCCGAACTGCAGGAGCGGGGCCAGAGCCACGACGCCCTCTCGATGATGGTGAGCTCGATGGTGCGGATGGTGCAGGCCGGCAAAAGTAGCGATAGTCGCTGGAAAGCGTCCTGATCCAGCCATGACCCTGCGCCATCCAGTGGTCCGCTTCAGTGCCGCCAGCGGCCTCGCGGCGGTTGCAGCCCTGCTGATTGGGCCAGCCCCGGCCCGCAGCCATGCCCTGGAAAGCAGCCTCGAGCGATTGAGCAGCCTCACCAACCAAGTGGTGCTCGACAGCCGCTTCGGCAACGGCGAACCGGCCGATGATGCGGTGGTGCGGCTAGTGCCACCGGGCGGCACCCCGATCGACGTGGGCCGCACCGACGCCAACGGCCAGCTGCGCTTCCGCCTGCCCCCAGGGGCCACCACCGCCTGGGAAGTGCAGGTGGACAAGGGGCCTGGGCATCGCGACTACCTGGAACTGCCCGGCACCAGCCCCACCACCTCCAGCTCAAGCGCCGCTGGCTGGCAGCCGCTGGCCTTCAGCGGCAGCGGTGGTGTCTTGGACGTTGGAGCCATTGTTGGGACCCTGGGCATAACCATGACCTGGCGCCGCGGCCGGCGCACCGGACGCCGCTGATGGCAGCCGCCCCCACCGGCAGCCCTGCCCTCGACCAGATCGTGGCGCGTCTAGCCGGCACGACCGATCCCAGGCGGCGCTACGAATACGTGCTGTGGCTGGCCAAGAAGCTCGAGCCCCTTCCGGAAGATTTTCGCGACGACGCCTTCAAGGTGAAGGGCTGCGTCTCCCAGGTGTTTGTGGTGGGGGAACTGGTGGACGGCAAGCTCCACTGGCGCGGCGATTCCGATGCGGCGATCACCAAGGGGCTGCTGGCCCTGCTGATCCAAGGACTGGAGGGGCTGACGCCCGCGCAGGCCACCGCCATCGATCCGAGCTTCATCGCGGCCACCGGTCTGCAGGCCAGCCTCACGCCGTCGAGGGCCAACGGCTTCCTCAACATCCTGCGGCTGATGCAGGCCCAGGCCCAGGCGCTGGCGGGCTGATTTCGGCACAGGCGGGCTGATTTCTAGGATCGCCCCACTGCAATCCCCCAGCGCATGACCATCGGCATCGGCTTGCTCGGCCTCGGCACGGTGGGGGCAGGCGTGGCCGGCATTCTGGCGACCCCCTCCGGGCGCCATCCGCTGGTGGCTGAACTGGACCTGCGTCGGGTGGCGGTGCGCGACCTGACCCGGCTGCGGCCCGTGGAGCTGGCCGCTGAGCTGCTCACCACCAATCCGGAGGCGGTGGTGGACGACCCGGCCGTGGACATCGTGGTGGAGGTGATGGGTGGGCTGGAGCCGGCCCGCTCCCTGATCCTGCGGGCGATCGCCGCCGGCAAGCCGGTGGTGACCGCCAACAAGGCCGTGATCGCCCGCTACGGCGAGGAGATCGCTGCGGCCGCCGCCGAGCAGGGCGTGTATGTGCTGATCGAAGCAGCCGTGGGTGGCGGCATTCCGATCATCGAGCCGCTCAAACAGTCCTTGGGTGCCAACCGCATCCAGCGGGTGAGCGGGATCATCAACGGCACCACCAACTACATCCTCAGCCGCATGGCGGCCGAGGGCGCCGCCTACGCCGACGTGCTGGCCGAGGCCCAGCGGCTGGGCTACGCCGAAGCCGATCCCGCCGCCGACGTGCAGGGCGGCGACGCCGCCGACAAGATCGCCATCCTGGCGGGCCTGGCCTACGGCGGCAGCGTGCCCCGGGCCGCCATCCCCACCGAAGGCATCGACAGGCTGGAGGCCCGCGACGTGGCCTACGCCGCCCAGCTGGGCTACGTGGTGAAGCTGTTGGCGGTGGCCCAGGCCATGCCCAACCTGAATCAGGGCGCCGAGCAGCTGCTGGATGTGCGCGTGCATCCCACCCTGCTGCCCAAAGCCCATCCGCTGGCCGGGGTGAACGGGGTGAACAACGCGATCCTGGTGGAGGGGGATCCGGTGGGCCAGGTGATGTTTTACGGCCCGGGAGCTGGCGCTGGCCCCACCGCCTCGGCCGTGGTGGCCGACATCCTCAACATCGCCGGCATCCGCCAGGCCACCGCAGGCTCAGCCAAGCCCCCTCTCGATCCCCTGCTGGCCGCGGGCAGCTGGCGGGCCTGCCGCCTGGTGGACAGCGCCGAGACGACCCACCGCAACTACGTGCGGCTGCGCACCAGCGACGAGGCCGGTGTGATCGGCAAGATCGGCACCTGCTTCGGCGAAGCGGGCGTGTCGATCCAGTCGATCGTGCAGTTCGAAACCCAGAGCGCCGGCGACGCCGAAATCGTGGTGATCACCCACGACGTGTGCGAAGCCAACTTCCGCCAGGCCCTGGCCGCGATCGAAGCCCTGGCTGACGTGCAGGCCGTGGCCGCCTGCCTGCGCACCCTCTAGAGCGCGACTGATCAAGGCCATCAGGTCTGCAAATCGCCACCCGCTGGCCGGAGGGCCCCACGACAGGCCACAGTGGGTGCATCAATCTGAAGCAATCCTTAAGACGCCTTCCGCCCGGTGACTGTGACGATCCCCTCACCAGGCCGGCCTCGGTAACGACACGAACAGTTTCAGCCCTCGTAGGACCTGCAGGATTGCGTTGTGTAAAGGGTCCCTTTGCAACCCTTCACCACTCTGTCCCGATTCCCACCCTCCAGCCCCGTCATCCATCCATCCGGCAGCCATCGCCGCCTTCCCCTATGACCGGTCCCACCTGCTCCACCGCCGCACCCGCCCTTCACCAGGGCGCCTGCGTGCACCTCGGCAGCGATGAGCAGCTCTACCAGGTGATCGGCATCGACGACCATCACGACCGCTGCTGGCTGCGCCGCTGGCCCCTGGACCGCCAGGGTTCGGAGGTGTTTGAAATTTCCCTGCAGCAGGTGCGTCCGGCCCGGCCGCATCGGTCTTGAATGGCGAGGCTTTGACGGACGCCCCTTGCCCCGCGCTCCGCGGCTGAACCGCATCCAGGCTGCAGCCCTGCTGATGGCCGGCCTGGGGATGGGTCTCACCCTCGGGGGCTGCCAACCCCGCCAAGGCACCAACGCATCCCACCCGGCCAACAACCGCCTGGTGGTGGCCAGCAAGAACCGCATCGACACGGTCGATCCCGCGGGCGCCTACACCTTTGGCGCCATGCAGCTGCTGAGCGCCATCGGCGATCCGCTGTATGCGATCAACGCCCGAGGCCAGCTGGAGCCGCGGCTCGCGGTGGCCCTGCCCCAGCTCAGCGGAGACGGCCTCACCGCTCGGGTGGAACTACGCCAGGGGGTGCGTTTCCACGACGGCACGCCGTTTGACGCGGCAGCCATGGTGTTCACGCTTGAGCGCTTCCTGGCGATCGGCAAGCTCAGCTACCTGCTCGGCGATCGGGTGAGCGCCGTGCGGGCCGTGGGGCCCTACACGCTCGAGCTGAAGCTCAAACGGCCCTACAGCGCCCTGGCCGAGCTGCTCAGCGCCGTCAACCTGACGCCGCTCTCCCCCAGCGCCTACCGCAAGCACCGCCGCAGCTTCCTCAACGACCGCTTCGTGGGCACGGGGCCTTACCGGCTCAGCTTCTTCGCCAACCAGCAGCAGCGGCTGGAGCCCTTCGCCGGCTACTGGGGGCCCAAGCCCGCCAACGGCGGCCTCGATCTGGTGGCCCTGAGCAACTCCACCGCCCTGTTCGGCGCCCTGCAGAGCGGCGAGGTGGATGTGCTGCTCTCCACCAGCCTGGAGATCGACCAGCAGGCGGCCCTGCGGCGGCGGGCGGCGGCGGGGGCGTTGCGGGAGGGCAGCGGACCAGCCCTGGAGATCGGCTACCTCACCCTGCTCACCGACCAGCCACCCCTCAACGATCCGCGCCTGCGCCAGGCGGTGGCCTACAGCCTTGATCGCAGCACGATCAGCCGCAGGGTGACCCTGGGGCTGCGGCCGCCCCTGCACGACCTGGTGCCGCCCAGCCTCAAGGGCGCGGATCCCACCGCCTGGCCGGGGTACAGCCCGGCCAAGGCGCGCCAGCTTTACCGCCAGGCCGGCTACTGCAACGGCAAGCGGCTGAGCCTGCCGCTCACCTTCCGCTCCAACGTGCCCGCCGACAAGTTGTTTGCCCTCACCTGGCAGGCCCAGCTGAGGCAGGATCTTGGCGATTGCGTCGCCCTGGAGGTGACTGGCATGGAGGCCACCACCGCCTACCGCCAGCTGGGCGATGGCGCCTTCCCGCTGATCCTGCTGGAGTGGATGGGCGACTTCCCCGACGCCGACAACTACCTGGTACCGCTGCTGGGCTGCGACCAGGCCGAAGGCGAGCGCTGCCGCAAGGGCGCCGCAGCCGCCAGCGGCAGCTTTTGGAGCCAGCCGGGCCTGCAGCAGGAGCTGGAGCGCAGCGCCGCCCTGGCGGGTCCGGCGCGCACAGCCCTGCTGCGCCGCATCCAGCACCAGACCGCTGCCGCCAACCCCTACCTGCCGGTGTGGCTGGTGGCACCGCGGGCCTGGGCCCAGCGCCAGGTGAGCCAACCCCGCTTCGATGGCTCCGGCCGGCTGCTGCTGCAGGAGCTGCACCGCACCCACGCATCAACGGCTGGAGGTGGCGTGCGATGAGCCGCCGACGCACCCTGCTGCGTTATCTGGCGGCCCGGCTGGCCCTGGCGCCGGTGATGCTGTGGCTGATCGCCAGCCTGGTGTTCCTGCTGCTGCGGGTGGCGCCGGGCGATCCGATCGACGCCCTGCTCGGCACCCGCGCCCCCGAGAGTGCCCGGGCTGCCCTGCGGGCCCAGCTCGGGCTGGATCAACCGCTGCTGCAGCAATACGGCACCTTCCTGAGCAAGCTGCTGCACGGCGATCTGGGCGCCTCGCTCACCAACCAGCAACCGGTGACCGACGTGATCCGCCAAAGCCTGCCGGCCTCCCTGGAGCTGGGGGTGGTGGCCCTGCTGCTGGCAGCCGTGGTGGGGCTGGCGGTGGGCTTCTCGGGCATCGCCCGCCCGGAAGGCAAGCTCGACCTGGCCGGCCGGCTCTACGGCATCGGCACCTATGCCCTGCCGCCCTTCTGGGCGGCGATGGTGGTGCAACTGGTGTTTGCGGTGTGGCTGGGCTGGCTGCCGGTGGGGGGGCGCTTCCCGCCCACGTTGCTGCCGCCGGAGGGCAGCGGCTTCTACCTGCTCGACAGCCTGCGCAGCGGCCTGGCCACCGGCCAGTGGCAGCAGCTGGTGGGCAGCGTGCGCCATCTGGTGCTGCCGGCGGCCACCCTGGGTGTGCTGCTGAGCGGCATCTTCGCCAATGCGCTGCGGCTCAACCTGCGCCGCGCCCTCGGCTCCGACTACGTGGAAGCGGCCCGCAGCCGCGGCCTGGGCGAAGCCCGGGTGGTGCTGCGCCACGCCCTGCCCAACGCCCTGCTGCCGGTGCTGACGATCACGGGCATCACGGTGGCGTCGCTGATCGGCGGCGCCCTGCTGATCGAGGTCACCTACTCCTGGCCCGGCATCGCCTTCCGGCTGCAGGAGGCGATCGCACAGCGCGACTACCCGCTGGTGCAGGGGATCGTGGTGGTGGTGGCGGGCCTGGTGGTGCTGGTGACTGTGGCGGTAGATGCGCTAGTGGCACTGCTCGACCCGCGCATCAGCTTCTGAAAGTTCAACGCAATGGAATCTGCTGGCGCCAGCGGCGGGCCTGGTGGTGGTCGAGCACGTAGGCGCGCACGCCGTCCTGGTCGCGGCGCTGGGGGGACAGCAGCAAGGGGTGCTCGAGGCCCTGGAGGAATTCGGTGGTGAGGTTGAGCAGCAGGGCTTGCACCTTGAGGGGCTCGATGCCCACCAGCTCATTGCCAAGGCGGAACAACACTTCGCCTCGGTTGTCGATGCGAACCGGAGAAAAGTGGCTGGCGCCCTCCACCAGCACCAGGCGGCTGCGGGGGTGGCGTGCGCCGGCAAACACCGCCAACTGCTCCTGCTCCGGCGGCGTGACCAGATCCAGCCCGCCACCCACCAGCAGCACCGGCACCTTGAGATCCTCCAGGCCCCGATAGGGCCAGAGCAGGCTGCCGAAGCCGTTGAAGGCCACCACCCCCAACAGGGGCGACGACGCGGACATCGCCACCGGCAACGGGCCGGAGCTCGCGGCCCCATCGCCGGTGACCTGGGGCAGCTGGCACTGCAGCAGCCGCGACAGGTTGGTGAGCGGCAGCGACGCCAGGGCGAGTTCGCAGCGGCGGCCCAGGCCCCGCTCCGGCACCAGGCCTGCGCCCATTAACGCCGCCAGCCCACCGAGGGAATGGCCCATCAGCACCACCCCCTGCTCCCCCGCCGGCGCCGGACCAAACGGCGGCAGCCGGCCGTCCCGCTGGGCCTCAAACACAGCCTGCAGATCAGCCAGGCGCTGGGGCAGGGTTTCGGCACCGGGGGGCGGCGCATCACCGAGCAGGGAGGCCTGGAGGGCTTGCTGATCGCTGCCAGGATGATCCACCACCAGCACGGGCCAGCCGCGATCAGCCAGGGCGGCCGCCAGCCAACTGAGCTGGTCGGGGCTTCCGCCGAGGCCAGGCATCAGCAGCACCCAAGGGCCCTGGCGGGCCTGCTGGGCGGGCCAGAGTTCCAGCGGCACGGGCGTCACCCGGTGGGGCACGGCCAACTGCAGCCGCCGGGGCTGGCGCCGCACCACATTGGTGAAAGCCAGGGCCCGGGAGCTGCGCCGGGGCAGGGGCAGCTGGCGCAACTGGGCCAGGGCGCCGTTCTGGCGCTGGAGCTGGCTGCGCCACTGGCTGGCCAACTCCAGCAGACCGTCGATGCGCAGGGTGACGCTGGGCACCGGCAGGGCCCGCAACAGCTCCAGGCTGGACACGCTGCTTTGACGCTCCAGCAGCTGGCGCAGGCTGCTGAGCAGCAGTGGCGCCGTGCTGCGGCTATTTGGAGTGGTCAGCAGGGTGCCTGCCTCCTTGAGCATCTGCTCGCCGGTCCAGCTGTTGAGCAGCTCCAGGCCGAAGCTGCGATCGCGCAGCAAGGGCGCCTGCAGCAGGCGGATCAGGTCGCGGCGGCTGGTGGGCTCGAGCAGGTTGAGCCACACGGCCAGATCGCCGCCCACGGCTCCGGGCGGGCTGGCCTGGTCGGGCTGGCGGGCCCAGGCCTCGAGCGCTACGAGATCGATCGGCACCTCCAGCCCATCGAGTTGCAGCCTCAGCTCCTCGGCAGCCCGCACCGGCAGCGGGGCCCACACGGCCCACGCCGCCAGAAGGACCGGCAACCCGGCCAGGGCGGCCCGGCGGCAAGGCGGGGGGAGAAGCAAATCAAGCGGCATGGGTGCTCCAGTCTCCTCCCTCCGGGCCGCGGCAGCAGACTGCACCCGAACTGACTGCCCTGTTGCTTGAGCCCACCCCACCGCCTGAGCCCAAGCCTTCGGTCCTGGCTGGCCCAGTTTCCAAAGGCCCTGCGGGAGGTGGCTCTGGTGCGGCTGGTGGCCTCGCTGGGGGCCGGTGGCGTGCTGTATCTCACGCCGATCGTGTTTCACCAGGAGGCCTTCAGCGCCCAAGCGGTAACCCAGGGGCTGGCGCTGGCGGCCCTGGCGGGCACGGTGGGCCGGTTTCTGAGCGGCGCGCTGCTGGACCGGGGGCTGGCCTGCTCGGTCCCGGTGCTGCTGGCGGCCGTCGCGGCGCTGCTGGGCGACGTTCGGCTGCTGGGCACGAGCGCCTTTGGCGGTTATGTGCAGGGCCAACTGCTGCTGGGCATCGCCGCTGGGCTCTACTGGCCAGCGATCGAGCTGGCGGTGCCGCTGGGCTGCCATATGGGGCCCCGGCCAATCCCGTCGGCCCGGGGCTACGCGTTGGCGCGCAGCGCCGATGCGGCCGGCATCGCCGCTGGAGCGCTGCTGGGAGCCCTGCTGGCGGCGGGCGGGCGGCTGCGGGGCATCTATCTGGTGGACATCGCCTGCCTGGTGGCGGTGGTGGTGCTGCTGCTGCGCCAGCCCCTGCCGCGGCCTACCCCCCCCAGCGGCGATCCCGCCGACCAAACACCCTGGCGCCAGTGGCTGCCGCCGCTGCTGCCGGTTCTGGCGATCAGCCTGCTCGCCACCTCCCTGCCGGCGCTGATGCAGAGCGCTCTGCCGCTGGATCTTGTGCGTGGTGGGCTGGAGCGGGCGGCGATGCCCGAGAGCCTGGGGGCGCTGCTGGTCGGCCTGCAGCTGGGGCTGCTGGTGCTGATCCAATGGCCGGTGGGTCAGGCCCTGGCGAAGCGGCCGGTGGCCCATGGGCTGGGGCTCAGCCTGGCCTGCTTTGCGGCGGGCACGGTGCTGCTGGCCTTCTCGGCGCTGAGCAGCCTCGGCCTGTGGCTGGTGCTGCTGGCCCAGCTGCCGCTGGCCCTGGGGGCGGCAGCCTTCCTGCCGATTGCCACCGAAGCGGTGATCGAGCTCAGCCCACGCGAGCACCAGGGGTTAGCCATGGCCCTGTTTTCCCAGTGCTTTGCCCTCAGCGCCCTGGCAGCGCCGCTGCTGGCCGGCCTGGCCCTCGATGCCCAGCGCCACGCCGGCGGCCTCTGGATCGTGATGACCCTGCTCTGCCTGGCGGCGCTCAACCTGGTGAAGCGGCTCAGGCCGCGGCCGGCGGCTCAGGAGACGCCTGGGGGGTCTGCTTAGCCACCCAGGCCTCGTGGGGTAGGGGCTCGGTGCCGTACTCCCAGTCGTCGTAGTCGGGATCGTTGCGGATCTTCTGGTGCAGCTCCTTCTGCACGTCGAAATCGTGGGGCGTCTCGGGGGAGGTGTCGTGGTGGGGGGCGGGTTGCTGGGCCGGATCCGTCATGGCACCACTGAACATTTTTCCCCCATTCTGGAGCACCCCGGCGGCGGCGACTGGAGGGCTGAACCCGAACGGGATGGGACTGGAGCTGTACAGAATCTCCGACGTGAGAAAACCCGCCAGCTCCAGGCACCTCACACGTTGAACAGAAACTCCATCACGTCGCCCTCAGCTACCACATATTCCTTGCCCTCAGCCCGCAGCCAGCCCTTGTTGCGGGCTTCGGCCAGCGAACCGGCCTCCAGCAGCTGCTGGGTGCCGATGGTTTGCGCGCGGATGAAGCCGCGCTCAAAGTCGGTGTGAATCACACCAGCGGCCTGGGGGGCAGTCATGCCGGCCTGGATCGTCCAGGCGCGGGTTTCCTTCTCGCCGGTTGTGAAATAGGTGCGCAGGCCCAGCAGGTCGTAGGTGGCGCGGATCAGGCTCTGCAGGCCGCCCTCCTCCACCCCAAGGCCAGCGAGGAATTCAGCGCGATCCTCCTCCGGCAGCTCGATCAGCTCGGCTTCCACCTGGGCCGAGATGCGCACCGTGCCGGCGCCCTCCTTCACCGCCAGAGCCGCCACCTCCTCGCAGTAGGCATTGCCGCTGGCCAGATCGTCTTCGCTCACGTTGGTGGCGTAGATGATCGGCTTGGCGGTGAGCAGGCCCAGGGGCTTCACCATCAAGGCCTCTTCAGCGCTGAGCGCCACGCTGCGGGCCGCACCGCCGGCCTCGAGTACAGCCTGGATGCGCTCCAGGGCCGCGTCTTCTGCCTGCGCCTCCTTGCTGGTGCGCACCTGCTTCTTGAGGCGCTCGCGCCGCTTCTCCACCTGGGAGAGATCGGCCAGGCCCAGCTCCAGGTTGATCACTTCGGCATCACGGGCCGGGCCCACCGAGCCGCTCACATGGATCACGTCGTCGTTGTCGAAGCAACGCACCACGTGCACAATCGCGTCCACCTCGCGGATGTTGGCCAAAAACTTGTTGCCCAGGCCCTCGCCCTGGCTGGCCCCCTTCACCAGGCCGGCGATATCCACAAACTCCACCTTGGTGGGGATGATCTCTTTGCTGCGGCTCAGATCCGAGAGCTGCTGCAGGCGCGGATCCGGCACCGACACAATGCCCGAGTTGGGCTCGATGGTGCAGAAGGGATAGTTGGCGGCTTCGGCCTGGGCGTTGGCCACCAGGGCGTTGAATAGGGTCGACTTGCCCACGTTGGGCAGGCCGACGATTCCGGCTTTGAGCATGGCTGAAATCTACGGGCCGCAGGTCAAGCCATCCAGCAGCGAAACTGGAGGCCACTGCCCCACAGGCCGATTCCCACCCTCATCCCACCGCCGGTCGTGCCCAGCCAGTCCGTGGTTCCAGGAGCAGCCACCAGCCCCAGCCCCAATCCGCCGCCTCGACCGCGCTGGCAGCGACGGCGCGTTTGGGCGGCTGCGGCCGCGGGGCTGGTGCTGGTCACTGGCCTCGCCGTGGTGCAGCGCCAACGCAGCGCCGGCAACGCCAATCTTGCCCCTTACACCGTGCTGGCCGAATCGGGCAACCTGCCCGGCGTGGTGAGTGCCAGCGGTGAATTGGAGGCGGAAAAGCGGGTGAATGTGAGCCCCAAACGCCAGGGGGTGATCGAGGAGTTGTTTGTGGAGGAGGGCGATCCGGTGCGCCGCGGCCAGGCCCTGGCACGCATGGATCGCGGCGACCTGGGCGAGCGGCTGGCCGAGCTCCAGGCTCAGCTGCGCTCTGCCCAGGCCCAGCTGGTGCGCAGCCGCAGCGAGCTGGAACGCAACGAGCGGCTCTACCGCCAGAACGCCATCAGCCTCAGCGACTACAACAGCGTGCGCAGCACCTTCCTGGTAGAGCAAGCGGCCGAACAGGCCGCCCGCCAGCGTCTGGCCGCCCGCCGGGTGGAGCAGGCCGACCTGATCGTGCGCGCCCCCTTCGATGGGGTGGTGACCCAGCGCTTCGCCGATCCCGGCGCGTTTGTGACCCCCACCACCACCGCCTCGGCCACCGCCGGCGCCACCAGCTCCTCGATCGTCGAGCTGGCCCAGGGCCTCGAGGTGGTGGCCAAGGTGCCCGAAAGCGACATCGGCCGGGTGCGGCTGGGCCAAAGCGCCACGGTGCGCGTCGATGCCTTTCCCGACCAGCGTTTTGAAGCGCGGGTCAAGCGGATCACACCACGGGCCGTGAAGCTCAACAACGTCACCTCCTTCGATGTGGTGCTGCGCCTGGTGGGCGACACCGCCCAGCTGCGCATCGGCATGACCGCCGACGTGGGCTTCCAGGCCGGCCAGGTGCAGGCCGACACCCTCGTGCCCACCGTGGCGATCGTGACCGAGTCGGGCCGGCCGGGGGTGTTGCTGGTGGGCAAGAACAACCAGCCCAGCTTCCAGCCCGTGGAGCTCGGCATCAGCAGCGGCAAGAACACCCAGATCCTCTCGGGCCTCAAGAGCGGCACCCGGGTGTTCATCGACCTGCCGCCCTGGGCCAAAAAGCGCCCCTAGCCGGCCAGGAAGGTGCGGGCGGCCTCCAGAATTCGCCCCGACGCCTGGCCGTCGCCGAAGGGGTTGTGGGCCCGGGCCATGGCCTCGTAGGCGGCGGGATCATCGAGCAGCCGGCTGGCTTCCGCCACGATGTCGGCGCTGTCGGTGCCGATCAGCCGGGCCGTGCCGGCCTCCACCGCCTCCGGCCGCTCGGTGGTGCGGCGCAGCACCAGCACAGGCTTGCCCAGCGACGGCGCCTCCTCCTGCAACCCGCCCGAATCGCTCAACACCAGGGTGGCGCCGCGCATCGCCGCCACCAGCTGGTCGTAGTCGAGCGGTTCGGTGAGGAATGCCCGCGGTTGATCGCCCAGCAGGGCCTGCAGGGGCTCGCGCACGGTGGGATTGCGGTGCAGCGGCAGCAGCAGGGCGGTATCGGGGTAACGGTCGAGCAACTCGCGGAAGCCCTGGCCGATGTGCTGCAGCCGCTCACCCCAGTTTTCGCGGCGGTGCACCGTCGCCAGGATCACCCGCTGGGTGGCGAAATCGAGGCCGGGCAGCACGTAGGGCGGCGCCTGCTCCGCCATCAGCAGCAGGGCATCGATCACCGTGTTGCCGGTGGTGAGCACCGTGCCCACCACGCCCGAGGCGCGGCAATTGGCCGCCGACAGGGGCGTGGGGGCGAAATGCAGCTGGGCGAGCTGGGAGATCAGCCGCCGGTTGGCCTCCTCGGGGAAGGGGTCGAGCAGGTTGTCGGTGCGCAGCCCAGCCTCCACATGACCCACCGGGATCTGCTCGTAGAAGGCCGCCAGGGCCGAGGCAAAAGCCGTGGTGGTGTCGCCCTGCACCAGCACCAGATCGGGCCGGTGGGCGGTGAACTCCTCCTTCAACCCCTGCAAGGCGCCGCAGGTGATGTGGGTGAGGGTCTGCTTGGGGGCCATCAGGGCCAGGTCGTGGTCGGCCGTCAGGCCGAACAGCCCCATCACCTGGCTCACCATCTCGCGGTGCTGACCGGTGAGCACCACCCGGGTGCGGAAATCCTCGGCCTGCTGAAACGCCCGGATCACCGGCGCCAGCTTGATGGCCTCCGGACGGGTGCCCAGCACGATCGTGACAAGGGGCTTGGACACCAAAGCGCTGCAGACAGGCGGATCCTACGAACGCTGCTGGGAGGGATCAGGGACTGACAGAAACCGCTGCAGCGGCGAAGCTGGGGCGATCCAGGTGGCCGCCGATGACGACTTCGCCCTTTCCCCCGTCACCCTTCCCTCCCTCTCCGTTTCCCCCGGCCGCGACCCCAGCTGCTGCCAACACCGGCAGCCAACCCGGCGCCCTCGCAGAGATCGTGCGGATCGCCAACGAGAAGGGCTACTCCGACGTGCACCTGGGCGTGGGCGAGGAGCCCCGCTACCGGGCCCGCGGCGAGATAGCGGGCACCGGCTGGCCGATCACCGATGCGGCCACCTTCAACGGCTGGATGCGGGAGATGCTCAGCCCCGCCGAGATCGACGCCTTCCAATGCGACAAGGAATTCGACGGCTCCCACGCCTTTCCCTTCGTGCGGGTGCGCATCAACCTGCTGGATTCGCTGCGGGGCCCAGCGATGGTGCTGCGGCTGATCCCCCAGACGATCGCCAGCCTCGAAGATCTCAACCTGCCGCCGGTGCTCAAGGAGCTGGCAGCGCGGCCCAAGGGAATGGTGCTGGTGACGGGCCCCACCGGCTCCGGCAAGAGCACCACCCTCGCGGCGATGATCGATTGGATCAACCGCAACATGAGCCGCCACATCCTCACGATTGAGGACCCGGTGGAGTTTGTGCACGAGAGCCGCCAGTCGCTGATCCGCCACCGGGAGGTGGGCCAACACACCAAGGTGTTCCAGAACGCTCTACGCGCCGCCCTGCGCGAGGACCCCGACGTGATCCTGATCGG
Source organism: Synechococcus sp. 8F6 (assembly GCF_002252665.1). Taxonomy (GTDB): domain Bacteria; phylum Cyanobacteriota; class Cyanobacteriia; order PCC-6307; family Cyanobiaceae; genus Cyanobium_A. Next base: position 90,419 of record NZ_NQKZ01000004.1, on the reverse strand, counting down.
AGAAATCCGCGACCAGGAAACCCTGGCAACCGCCATCGAGGCCTCCCAGACGGGTCACCTGGTGTTCGGCACCCTGCACACCAACTCCGCTGTCAAGACGGTGGAACGGGTGCTCGGCATGGTTCCCCCCAATGAGCAGGACAGCGTGCGGCGGGCCGTATCGGAATCGCTGCTGGGGGTGATTGCCCAGGGGCTGCTGAAAACCACCGATGGCAAGCGGGCCGCCTTCCACGACATCCTGATCAACACCGACGCCTGCAAGGACTACATCCAGCGAGGCGAGCTCGACGAGATCGAGGAGATCATGAAGCGCAGCGGCTTCGATGGCATGCAGACGGCCAATCAGTCGCTGCAACAACTGGTCGAAGACGGCCGCGTCACCGCCGAAGACGCCATCGCCCAAAGCCTCAAGCCCAATGAACTGGCCCAGGCCCTGCGCGGTCGCACGTAAATGGGGTGCGGTCAGTGGCTCGCCAGCCGGGCCACCAGCAACACCGACAGGCCCACCGACAGGCCCAGCATGGCCAGTCGGCCATTCCAGATCTCCGCCTGGGGCGTGAAGCCTCGCCGCCAGGCGTTGAGCTCGGTCGGCGTCACCCGTTCAACGTCGTGTTCAACAACGGCGTGGGGATCGCGCTCACTGTCGAGGGGGGTCATGGCGCCACACCAATCCCGCAGAGCTCCCAGCCTACGGGCATTAAAAGCAAGGTTGCCGTTCGTACAGCCGATCCGCCTGCTCCAGCGGCAACCGCGCCGCCACACCCAGGTCGAGACAGCTGCTCTGGCCGCCGGCCAGGCGCTGGGCCGCTGCCACGCCGATCATGGCGGCGTTGTCGGTGCAGTAAGCCAGCGGCGCCACCCGCCAGGCCAGGCCATCCCGCTGGCAGCGCGCCTCAAGCAGGGCCCGCAGCCGCCGGTTGGCGGCCACCCCGCCCACCAGCACCAGGGTGGCCAGCCCCTGCTCGCGGGCGCAGCGGCAACTGCGCTCCACCAGCACCTCCGCCACCACCTGCTCAAAGCTGGCCACCAGGTCGGCCAGGGGCAGGGGCTCAGGCGCGGCGTCCGGGGCGGCATCCCGAACGCCCTCGAGCGCCCGCACCTGGCGCAGCATCGCCGTCTTGAGGCCGCTGAAGCTGAAGTCGTAGGGGTAGTAGCCCCCCTCCGGCCGCGACACCCGGCCCTTGGGCAGGGCGAAGCGGTTGGCGTCGCCGTCACGACCGGCCGCCTCGATCGCAGGACCGCCCGGATAGCCCAGCCCCAGCAGCCGCGCCACCTTGTCGAAGGCCTCCCCAGCCGCATCGTCGTGGCTGCGGCCCAGGCGCTGGTAGCGGCCCGGCCCATCCACCCGCAACAGCTCGGTGTGACCACCGCTCACCAGCAGCACCAGGTAGGGCCCTGGCGGCAGCGGCTCACCCAGCTGCACCGAGCAGAGGTGACCCTCGAGGTGATGCACCGCCACAAAGGGCTTGGCGTGGAGGCGGGCCAGGGTGCGGCCGGTCACCGAGGCCACCAACAGGGCCCCCACCAACCCGGGCGCAGCGGTGGCGGCGATGCCATCGAGCTCCGCGAGGGCCACACCGCTCTGCCGGCACACCTGCTCGATCAACTGGGGCAGGGCCTCCACATGGCGCCGCGAGGCGATTTCCGGCACCACGCCACCCCAGCGGGCGTGCTCCTCCACCTGGGAGGCCACGGCGCTGGCGAGCACCGTCTGATCGCGCACAATCGCTGCCGCTGACTCGTCACAACTTGTTTCGAGGGCAAGAACCGTGGGCATTGGACCTAAGCAGCTCCCGTACTGTCCAGTGGTGTCATCCTGCCCCGCGGCCTTGCGTCTGATGCGCCGTCTTTTTTCCCGCCGACTGTTCGCAGTTCTGCTCTCCGCCTTCCTGCTCCTCGGCTTCGCTCCCGCGGCCAAGGCCGATGTGGCAGGCCTGACCCCGTGCTCCGAAAACGCCCGCTTCCAGCAGCGTGCCGCCGGAGCCAAAACCGATCAGGCCAAGGCCCGATTTGCGATGTACAGCCAGGCCGTGTGCGGCACCGATGGCCTGCCCCACCTGATCGTGGACGGTCGCTGGGATCACGCCGGTGACTTCATGATCCCCGGCATCGCCTTCCTCTACATCGCCGGTTGCATCGGCTGGGCGGGTCGCAACTACCTGCGCGCCATCCGCGGCGACAAGGACGCCACCATGAAGGAGATCCAGATCGATCTGCCCCTGGCCTTCAAGAGCACCCTGGCCGCCGCCACCTGGCCCCTGGCCGCCTTCGGTGAGCTCACCAGCGGCAAGCTGCTCGAATCCGACGACAAGGTCACGGTTTCGCCTCGCTGAACGGCGTCACTCGCTGCACGCAGCAAGCCACAGCGCCTCCTCTGGTTTCCTTCCTCCCCAACGCCCAGCCATGAAAAAGTTCCTCACCACCGCTCCGGTGTTCGCAGCCATCTGGTTCACCGTCACCGCTGGGATTGTGATCGAGTTCAACCGCTTCTTCCCCGACCTGCTGTTCCACCCGCTCTGAGAAGGTTCAACCCTGGGGAGTCTTGAACCTTCTGGTTTTTGAACGCTCAGCTTGTTTCACGAGGCGTGAAACACCGCAAAACCCTCAAGCGGCCCTGAGGGGCCGCTTTTTTGTCGGCGCTTGTTGTGGGCGCTAGCTCGCCAGACCCATCAACCGCTCCAGCTCCGCCAGGGCCGCATCCAGATCGCCGTTGACCAGCACGGCATCAAATTCCGGCGCCGCCGCCAGCTCCACCCGGGCCCGCTCGAGCCGCCGGCCGATGGCCTCCTCGCTGTCGGTGCCGCGGCCGCGGATGCGCCGCTCCAACTCCGCAAAGCTGGGGGGCTCCACAAAGATCTGAAAGCCGGCCGCAAAGCTGCGCCGCACCTGGCGGGCGCCCTCCAGCTCGATCTCCAGCAGCACGGGCCGGCCAGCAGCGAGCTGGGCCTCCACCGGTTGACGGGGGGTGCCGTAGAGGTTGCCGGCAAATTCAGCCCACTCCAGAAAGCCTTCCTCAGCCACCTGCTGCTCGAAGGCCTCGCGGCTCAGGAAGAAATAGTGCTCGCCTTCCACTTCCCCCGCCCGGGAGGAGCGGGTGGTGGCCGAGATCGACAACCAGATCTGCGGGTGATGCGCCAGCAGCCGCTGCACCAGGGTGCCCTTGCCCACGCCACTGGGGCCGGTGATCAGGGTGAGGCGGCCGGGCGGGGCACTCATGGCGGGCGTCAGCTCTGGCCTGCAGAGTAGAAGCCAGCCTCGAAGCCCATGGCCTGCTCCCGCCTTCAGGCACTAGACGTGACGACCCTGCGGGCGGTGCTGGCTGAATGGCGGCCCTTGCTGCTGCCCAGCCGCTTCGAGAAGGCCCAGCAGGCCAGCCCCCACGCCCTGCAGATCGGCCTGCGCAGCCTCAGCGGCATCCACTGGCTCGAGCTCAGCTGGCAGGCGGACGCAGCGCGGCTGCACACGATTCCGCCGCCGCCGCGCCAGGGCGATGGCAGCACCCTGGCCCAACAGCTCCAGCACGGCCTGCGGGGCCTGGCCCTGGTGGAGATCCACCAGCAGGGCTGGGAGCGGGTGGTGGAGCTGGGCTTCGCCCGGCGTCCTGGCGACCCGGTGCAGCGCTGGCTGGTGGCCGAACTGATGGGGCGCTACAGCAACCTGCTACTGCTTGATGGCGACCGTCAGGTGGTGGCCCTGGCGCGCCAGGTGAAGCCGCAGCAATCGCGGCTGCGGCCGATCGGCACCGGCGACCCCTACCAACCGCCCCCGCCCCTGGCGGGCGAGCCGCCTCGGCTGGAGGAAGGTTTCGAGAGCTGGCAGCGGCGGCTCAAGCTGCTGCCTGTGCCCCTGGCCCAGGCCCTGCGCGGCGCCTACCAGGGCATCAGCCCGGCCCTGCTGCGCCAACTGCTGCCGGCCGGCTGGGGGGAGCGGCCCGTGGACACGCTGAGCCCGCCCGAGTGGCAGCAGCTCTGGCAGGCCTGGCGCGGCTGGCTGGAGGCCGTCGAGAGCGAGCGCTTCGGCTGGCAGCTCGAGCCCGAGGGCTTCCGCTGCTGGTGGGCACCTAAAGCTGGCGCGATAGAGCCCACGGTGACGGTCAACCAGGGCCTCGCGGCCTATATCGACGAGCACCTCACGGCCCAGGTGCTGCTGCAACGGCGCCAGCAGCTGGGCCGCCGGCTCGAGGCCGCCGCCGAGCGAGAACACCGCCAGGCCGCGGAGCAGCAAGCCCTGCTGGCGGCCGTGCCCGAAAGCGAGGCGCTGCAGCGGCGTGCCGATGCCCTGCTCAGCCAACGGCAGCCGGGCCGGGCGTGCATCGAGGAGGCCCAGAAGCTGTACAAAACCGCCCGCAAACGCCGCCGCTCCGTGGCGGCGATCACCCCGCGTCTCGAGCTGCACCAGCAGCGGCTGACCTGGCTGGAAGCGAGCCTCACCTACCTCGAGCAGGCCGATAGCCTCGAGCAGGTGGAGCAGCTGGCCGGTGAACTCGAAGCCCTGCTGGCGGAGCGCAGTCGGGGGAGCCAGGGGGGCGGAGTCCAGACAGGCAACCGCCAGGCGCGGCGCAGCCCCGCAACCGAAGGGGTACCCCAGCCCCTGGAGCTCCACACCGCCTCGGGCCTGCCGCTGCACGTGGGGCGCAACCACCGCCAGAACGAGTGGATCGCTTTTCGCCAGGCCCGCCGCGGCGATCTCTGGTTCCACGCCCAGGAACTGCCGGGCAGCCACGTGGTGCTGAAAAGCTCGCAGCAGGAGGCCAGTGAGGGCGATCTGCAGGCGGCTGCCGATCTGGCGGCCCACTTCAGCCGCGGCCGGGGCAACCGGCGCGTGCCGGTGGTGATGGTGCCCATCGAGGAGCTGCAACGCATTCCAGGCGCCGCTCCCGGTACGGTGCGACATCGCGGCGGCACCGTGCTCTGGGGCGAGCCGCAACGCGCTCTTAGCCTTTTGCCAGAGCAGCGACCATGAGCGCCGAACCCGACTCCACCACCACCGAGCCACCCCTGGCGCCACCGCCCCTTGCGCCGCCACCGCCGATCCGGGTGCCTGCCCCCTCCGGTGCTGGAGACAAACCCGACAACGACTTCCCTGACGAAGTCGAGATGAGCCTGGTGGACCACCTCGAGGAGCTGCGCCGGCGGGTGCTGCGCAGCCTGCTGGCGGTGGTGGTGGCGGCGGCGGTCTGCCTGGCGGCGGTGAAGCCGCTGGTGCGCCTGCTGGAGATGCCGGCCGAGGGCATTCGCTTCCTGCAGCTGGCCCCCGGGGAGTTTTTGTTTGTGTCGCTGAAGGTGGCGGGCTACGCCGGCCTCACCCTGGCCCTGCCCTATGTGCTCTACGAAGGGCTCTGCTTCGTGCTGCCGGGCCTCACCCGCCGCGAACGGCGCCTGGTGGCTCCCGCGGTGGCGGGCTCGGCGGTGCTGTTCGCCGCCGGGCTGGCCTTCGCCTGGTGGGCCCTGGTGCCAGCGGCCCTGCGCTTTCTGGTCAGCTACGGCGCCGATGTGGTGGAGCCGAGCTGGTCGATCGAGCGCTACCTCGACTTCGTGCTGCTGCTGATGGTGGCCACCGCCCTGGCCTTCCAGCTGCCGGTGCTGCAGCTGCTGCTCGGCGCCCTTGGGCTGGTGAAGGCCAAGCCGATGCTGGCCGGCTGGCGCTGGGTGGTGCTGGCCAGCGCCCTGGCCGGCGCCGTGCTCACCCCGTCCACCGACCCGGTGACGATGCTGCTGCTCTCCGGGGCCATCACGGCCCTCTACCTGGTGGGCGTGGCGCTGGTGGCCTTCACCGAGCGGCTGCGTCCAGCCTGAAGCGGCCCGCCTAAAGCAGGAATTCACTGGCCCGGCCAGCGGGAATCTCCAGGGCCAGCCCCATGGCCTTGCCCAGCCGCGGCTTGTCGCTGGTGGTGCGGAGCCAGCTGCGCACCTGGGCCGCCACCCCCAGCCCGTTGAGCAACCCCACCAGCTCCTCCAGCTTGTTGCGGTAGCCCTCCTCACTGAGGGGAAAGGATTGCTGCTCCAGGTAGGCCCACATCACCTGCAGATACATCCGGCCGCGGCGCTGCACCAGTTGCAGGTCGTAGGAGGCCTGCCAGCGCTCCTGCAGCAGGTCCCAGAGCTCCTGGGCCAACAGGGGTGCGCCGTCATCGGCGGAGGGTGGCAGGGCGCTGGAGGGCAGGGACACGCCGGGGCGCACACGACGGATTGCACAACAGCATGTTGCAGGCCCAGGCGCACCCTGGCGAGCGGGCCCCGGGGCCGCGCAGGCAAGGTTCATAATGGGCGCCACATTGTCCCGGCGCGTCTTCATGACCCAGATGCCAGCGAGCGCTTCCACTGGAGACGTGCCCGGAATGGGTCGTCGGCAATTCATGAACCTGCTGACCTTCGGGTCGGTGACTGGCGTCGCCCTGGGTGCCCTCTATCCCGTGGCCCGCTACTTCATCCCCCCCAAGGCAGCCGGCGGCGGCGGTGGCACCACCGCCAAGGATGAACTGGGCAACACCGTCACCGCCAGCGGCTGGCTCAGCACCCACAAGGAAGGCGATCGCAGCCTGGTGCAGGGCCTCAAGGGCGACCCCACCTATCTGATCGTCGAAGGCAGCGACGCCATCGGCAGCTACGGCATCAACGCCATCTGCACCCACCTGGGCTGCGTGGTGCCCTGGAACAGCGGCGCCAACAAGTTCATGTGCCCCTGCCACGGCTCGCAGTACGACGCCACCGGCAAGGTGGTGCGCGGCCCCGCCCCGCTCTCCCTGGCCCTGGCCCACGTGTCGGTTGAGAACGACACCGTGTTCTTGAGCCAGTGGACCGAAACGGACTTCCGCAACGGCGACAAGCCCTGGTGGGCCTGATCCCCCGCCCGATCCCCGCGTTTTCCCTCCCCGTCTGTCGCCTGATCCCGTGATGCGTCGCTCCCTCTCCCTCCTGCTCGGCACCCTGATCGGCACCTCCCTGAGCCTGGCCGTGCTGCTCAGCGGCGCCAGCCCCAGCTGGGCCTATCCCTTCTGGGCCCAGCAGAACTACGCCAGCCCCCGGGAAGCCACCGGCAAGATCGTCTGCGCCAACTGCCACCTGGCCAAGAAGGCCACCCGGGTGGAGGTGCCCCAGGCCGTCTTCCCCGACACGGTGTTCAAGGCGGTGGTCGAAATCCCCTACGACACCAGCGTCCAGCAGGTGTCGGGCGACGGCAGCCCCACCGGCCTCAACGTGGGTGCGGTGGTGATGTTGCCCGACGGCTTCACCCTGGCTCCCCAGGACCGTCTCAGCGACGAACTCAAGGAAGAGACCGCCGGCGTCTACTACACCCAGTACTCCGACGACCAGCCCAACATCCTGCTGGTGGGTCCTCTCCCCGGTGACCAGCACCAGGAGATCGTCTTCCCGATCCTCTCGCCCGACCCCGCCACCGACAGCAGCATCCACTTCGGCAAGACCCAGATCCACGTGGGCGGCAACCGCGGTCGCGGCCAGGTGTATCCCACCGGTGAGAAGAGCAACAACGGCGTCTTCAACGCACCGGTCGCCGGCACCATCTCCGCGATCACCCCTGGCGACAATGGCGCCACGGTGGTGGAAATCACCGCTGAAGACGGCAGCAAGGCCACGGAAACCGTGCCCGCCGGCCCCACCCTCACCGCTGCCGTGGGCGATGCCGTGGTGGCTGGTGCGGCTCTCACCAACGATCCCAACGTCGGCGGCTTTGGCCAGATCGACGCCGAGATCGTGCTGCAGAACCCCGTTCGGATCTACGGCCTGCTGGCCTTCTTCGCCGCCATCGCCCTGGCCCAGATCATGCTGGTGCTCAAGAAGCGTCAGGTGGAGAAAGTTCAGGCAGCAGAAGGCCTCGTCTGAGCAGCGTGCTGGCCACCTTCACCTCACCGGGGCCCCTGGTTTTCCAGCTGGGCCCCTTTGCTTTGCGCTGGTATGGCCTGCTGATCGCCGTGGCCGTGCTGCTCGGCCTTAGCCTGGCAACTCGCCTGGGCCGGGCTCGGGGCATCGAACCCGCCCTGATCGCCGACCTGCTGCCCGTGCTGGTGCTGGGTGCGGTGATCGGCGCCCGTCTCTATTACGTCGCCCTGGAGTGGCGCCAATACTCGGGCAACTGGCTGGATGCCTTCGCCATCTGGCGCGGCGGCATCGCCATCCACGGCGCCCTGCTGGGGGGCAGCCTGGCCACGGTGCTCTACTGCCGCTGGCGCAAGCAGCCCTTCTGGTCGCTGCTCGATGTGCTGGTGCCGGCGGTGGCCCTGGGCCAGGCGATCGGCCGCTGGGGCAACTTCTTCAATTCCGAGGCCTTTGGGCTACCCACCGATCTGCCCTGGAAACTGAAGATTCCGGCCGACAGCCGCCCGGCCGAATTTCTCGAGCAGCTCTACTTTCACCCCACCTTCCTCTACGAATCCATCTGGAATCTGGGGGTTTGCATCCTGCTGCTGTGGCTGTTCCGCGTCGCCAGCCGCGGCCGCATCCAGCTGCTGCCGGGAGCCCTGAGCTGCGTTTATTTGATGGCCTACAGCAGCGGCCGGGCGTGGATTGAGGGCCTGCGGCTCGATCCGCTCTGCCTGCTCTCCAGTCCCCCCTTCTGTGAGGGTGGTCTGCGCATGGCCCAAGTGGTGAGCCTGCTGCTGATCGCCCTGGGTGGCGTGGGCCTCTGGTGGCTCTACCGCCGCCGCCGTCCCCTTCCCGACCCCAGTGGAGTGTCCGTTTGACCCCAACCGATGCAGCTGAGCTGAGCTCCAAACCTGTTTGGATCGTGGGGGCTGGCCCCGGCGCCCCCGACCTGCTCACCCTGCGCGCCGCCAAGGTTCTGGAGCAGGCCGAGGTGCTGGTGTGGACCGACTCCCTCGTCAATCCCCAGGTTGCGGCCCTGGCGCCCGAGGGCTGTGAGCAGGTGCGTACCAGCACCCTCACCCTGGAGCAGGTGATGGAGGTGGTGCTGGATCGGGCCCGCGCCGGCAAAACCGTGGTGCGACTTCACGACGGCGATCCCTGCCTCTACGGCGCCATCGCCGAGCAGATCTGCCGTTTGGCCGATGCCGGCATCGGTGTGGAGGTGGTGCCGGGCCTCAGTGCCTACCAGGCCGCCGCCTCGGCGCTGCAGAGCGAACTCACCATCCCCGGCCTGGTGCAGACGATCGTGCTCGGCCGCGCCGGCGGCCGCACCGGCGTGCCGGAGCGCGAGAGCCTGGAGCGGCTGGCGGCCCTGCGGGCTTCCCTGTGCCTCTACCTGAGCGCCCGCCACGTGGAGGAGGTGCAGAGCGAGCTGCTGCGCCACTACCCCGCCGACACGCCCGTGGCGATTGCCTACCGGGTGAGCTGGCCCGACGAGTGGATCCAGGTGGTGCCCCTGGCTGAGATGGCCCGGGTGAGCCAGGAGCGTCAGCTGATCCGCACCACCCTCTATGTGGTGAGTCCGGCCCTGGCGGGGCCGGCAGAAGCCCGCTCCAAGCTCTACTCAGCCAGCCACAACCACCTGTTCCGCGGCGGCGCCTAAGGCGTTCTCTCCATAGAGCTCCTGGGCCAACCGCTCGCGATCAAACCTGCAGCCCAGCCGCTCGGCGATCGCCTCCACATCGCGGGCGGCATTGCCAAGGCAGCAGGTGCCCCCTGGTGACGGGGTGACGTTGAACACCAGGCCCGGCCGGGCGGGGATGCTGGCCTCACCCAGCATCAGCTTGCGGTTGATCTTGTCGATCAACTGAGGCCGCACGCCGCCATAGCCCTCGGCAAAGGTGAGATCACTGAGCTGCATGCCGGGCACGATCTTGCGGGCATCAGCCAGAAACAGGCGCCGCCGCAGCCAGGGCACCTCAAACAGCAGATTCTTGAAGATGTAGTTGCGGATGTCGGCGATGCGAAACAGCTGCCAGAACACCGCCAGCACGGCCCAATCCAGCCGCAGCACCTGCAGAAACTCCCAGAACGACGCCGGCTTGTAGCGCTCCAGCAGCGGCAGCAGCAGGGCCGTGGGTCCGAAGCGGGTCTTGCCGGGGGCTCGCACGTCGGGGTCGCCGTGGATGGCGGCGAAGGGCAGCTTGTCGTTCTGCACCGTGTACACCTTGCCCTGAAGCAGGTCGGGCGTGAAGTAGAAGCTGCCCGCCACCGGCAGGCAGGAATACTCCAGGCCGTAGCCCATCCGCTGGGCCATCAGCAAGCTGTGGGCGCCGGCATTCACCACCACGTGCCGGGCCCGCAGGCTGCGCGGAGCCTCCCCGGCGGCACTGACGCAGCCGGGGGTGGGGGCCAGCTCCACCCGATAGCCGTCGCCCTCAGCGGTGATCGTGCCCACGCTGGTGCCGAGCTGCACCGTGAGCTGGCGCGAGCTGCCGGCCACGCCCTTCTTGGCCTGGGCCACAAACGAGGCCGAGAGCTCCTCGTAATCGACGGCGGTGTAGGTGCGACGGATGCCGATCGCCACAAGCTCCTCCGGCCGCAGCGCACCGTCCACCAAACCCACCTGGGGCTCCCACGCCGCAATCTGCTCCTTGTCGAGCAATTCCATCGCCGGGAAGTGGGGCGAAAAGCGCGCAAAGCGCTCCCGCAGGAAGGCGCATTCCGTCTCGCCCACGCCCAGCACCATCTTCGGGGTACGAAACACACAGCGCTCGCGGGTGGCCGGATCGAGCAGCTCGGCGTAGTGCACGATCATCTCGGCGGTGCGCTTGACCTTCACCGCCTTCTCGAGGGTGTAGTTGGTCTCGATGTCACCGCAGTGGATCGTCTGGCTGTTGTTGGTGGCCTTGGAATTCACCCGGGCCAGTTGGTCGTAGCGCTCCACCAGCAGGATCCGCTCCACATCGGTGTAGCGAGCCAACTCAAACAGCAGGGCCGTGCCACACACCCCACCGCCCACGATCAACACATCGACGTCTGCCTCCCCCTGTGCCGCAGGGGCTGGCTGTTCAGCAGGAGCCGGGGTAGAGATGGGGGTGGCGCTCACGCGAGACGGCTGGTTCTGAACCCATGCTCGCCGATGAGGTGCCGGTGGTGTTTTAAGCTCTGTGTGTGCGGGCGATTAGCACAGCGGTAGCGCACTTCCTTCACACGGAAGGGGTCACTGGTTCGAATCCAGTATCGCCCATTTGACCTGGTAATTCGGGCCCAAGCCCCTCCGGCAAAGCCCCCCGACCAAGCTCTGGCGCGCCCGCATCAACTGCTTGCGCGCCCAGCTCGACTCGGCAGAATAATTCAGATTTGTATCCGGCTTGACCCATTTGGCGTCTGACTCCTCTCGCCACGAGCCCATCGCTGCCCTGCAGGCCCTAGGCCAAGCACTGCGCCAAGGCCGTGAGGGGCAGGGGCTCGCGATCGCCGAGCTGGCCCAACGGCTCAACATGGGCCAAGAACAGCTGCAAGCCCTGGAAGATGGCGATGCCGACCGGCTCCCCGAGCCTGTGTTCGTGATCGCCCAGGCCCGCCGGGTGGCCAACACCCTGGCCATCAACGTTGACGCCCCCCTGCAGACCCTGCGGGAGAGCGGCGGGTTCCAACCCAGGCCGGTGAAGGTGGCCGAACTCGCACCTCGGGGAGAGGCCCCTGGAGCCGGTCGGCCGTCGCCCGTCCAGGCCGTCGGTCGACTGGCCCTGGCCGCTTGGCTTGTGGCGGCCCTGGGCGCCGGTGGCACAGCGGGCTGGCAGCAGTGGCAGCGCCTTCAGGCGTCCCGTCCAGCCGAACCGGAACCGGCCAACGCACCACAATCAGCCCCACCACAAACCACTGCACCGCAAGCCACTGCACCGCAAGTCTCAGCTCCAGAAACCCCAAGCAGCTCTGAGCTGCTGCTGATCAGCAGCCAGCCCAGCTGGCTGGAGGTGAAGCAGCAGGGTGGCGAGAGCCTGTTCCGAGGCACCTTCGAAGGCGAGCGGCGCTTCCCCCTCGGCGGCGGGCTGAGCGTGCTGGCCGGACGGCCCGACCTGGTGAAGGCCCAGCTGGGCAGCGGACCGGCCAATCCCCTAGGCCGGATCGATCAGGTGCGCTGGCAGCAGTTCAAGGCTCCGGCACCCTGAGGTCGAGCCCGCAGGCCTCCTGCACCACATCGACGCAGGAGCGCAAGCTCCAGCGCTCCAGGCTCAGATCCACCGGCTGCTCGCCCGGGGCTGCCACCAGTGGCTCGAGGCCGATGCTCACGGCGCCAGCGAGGGGCAGCACCTGCAGCGCTCCGATCACCGCGGCAGGGCGACGATCCAGAGCGGCAGCCAGGCGCAGCAGCAACGCCATCGACGTCACCGTGCGGCGCTGGTCGCGGTCTTCGATCAGCTGCCACGACTCATGGCGCTTCTTCGGCAGGCTGCGGCGGTGGTAACGACCAATGGCCGCCACCATCAGGTGCTCCGCCTCGGAATAGCCAAGGAGCTCACCGTGGCGGATCAGATACCAGCTGTGCTTGTGATAGGCGGAAATGTTGATGCTTTTGCCGCAGGTGTGCAGCTGGGCGGCAGCCCACAGCAACTCCCGACCCGGGCCGTCGTCGTGGTGCAACAGGCCGCGGGACTGGTCGTAAAGGCTGAGGGCATGGGCCGCCACCCGATCGGCCCTGGCCCGGTCCACACCGAAGCGCTGGGCCAGATGCAGCACCGTGCGCTCCCGGATCGTGCTCTGGAATGAAAAGCGATCCCCCAGCAGCCCATTGCGCAGCATCCAGTCGACGATCAGACCCTCCCGCAGGGCCCGATCACACACCACCAGCTCCCGCACCTGGAGCATGGCCATCGCCGTCTGCAGGATCATGGCTCCAGGCACGATGATCTCGGCCCGCCGGTCGTTGATGGCGGGCAGGGCGCGGCGTTGCTCCGGCGACATCGCCAACAACCGAGCGGTGAGCTGGTCGATGCGCTCACGGCTGAGCCGGTAGCCCTGCAGCTTCAGCGGCGGCTTGGGATCCTCCGATGCCGCCAGAGCCGCCAGGGCCATGGCCGTGCCACTGGTGCCCACCATCAACGGTTGCTCACCGCGCTGCAGGGCCGCCTTCACCTCCGCCACGGCCGGATCGAGAGCGCCCTGGATGTAGGCCTGCAGAAAGGAGCGTCGGTCTGCTGATAGGGGGTCTTGTTGGCAGAACTCCCGCTGCAGCCGCACCGCCCCAATCCTGGTGCTGCTGAGGCTGCGGGCATCCCGGCCGTCGGCCAGGACCAGTTCGGTGGAGCCGCCGCCGATGTCGATGATCAGGTGGGGCTGGTTGCCGAAGGCCATGCCCGAGAGCACCCCCAGGTAGATCAGCCGAGCCTCCTCCGGGCCGCTGACCAGATCCACCTCCAGCCCCAGCTGCTCCTGAAGCGCCAGCAGGAAGTCGCGGCCGTTGGGGGCCTCCCGCACGGCGCTGGTGGCCGCCGTAACGATCTGCTCGACGCCATGGCTCAGGGCCAGGTCGCGATCGTGGCGCAAGGTGCGAAAGGCGCGCTCGATCGACTCGGCACTGAGGTCGCCGGTGTGGGGGTCGCGCTCCCCGAGCCGGGTGGTGGCTTTTTCGGCCAGCACCACGCTGAAGCTGCACAGCTCCGGATCCACCTCCGCCACGAGCAGGTGGATCGAATTGGTGCCGATATCGATGGCGGCCACCCGGCGACGCCCGGCTTGCTTGAGGTTGGGGGCCTGAACCATGGGGTTCGGCAGCAGCCGCAGGGGCGCCACTTTGCCACCCATGGCCCCCTCTGCCGGCACAACTAGGGTGCCTCGCAACGGAAATGGGGCATGGCCAACTCCGCAAGCGGCACCAGGCTGGGGGCCTGGCTGGAGCTGGTGCGCTGGCACAAGCCGAGTGGCCGCCTGATTTTGTTGATCCCCGCAGGCTGGAGCCTCTGGCTTACCCCCAACGCCCCACCGGCGCCGCTGCTGGTGGGGCTGATCGTGCTGGGGGGGCTGGCGGTGAGCGCCGCCGGCTGCATCGCCAACGACCTCTGGGACCGCCGCATCGACCCCCTGGTGGAGCGCACCCGCAACCGCCCTCTGGCCGATGGCCGGGTGGGGGTGCGGGAGGCCTTGGCGCTGCTGCTGCTCGCCCTGGTGGTGGCCCTGACGGTGCTGCTGGTGCTGATGCTGGGTCTGCCGGCTAGCGGCCGCAGCCTCTGCCTGCTGCTGGCGCTGGCGGCGCTGCCGCCGGTGCTGCTCTACCCCTCGGCCAAGCGCTGGTTTGGGTATCCCCAGCTGGTGCTTGCCCTCTGCTGGGGCTTTGCCGTCCTGATCCCCTGGGCGGCCCGCACGGGTTCCCTAGCGGGCGGTTGGCCTCTGGCCCTGGTGTGGCTGGCCACCCTGCTGTGGACCTTCGGCTTCGACACCGTGTACGCCATGGCCGACCGCGACGACGACCGGGCCATCGGCGTGCGCAGCAGCGCCCTCAGCCTCGGGCCGCAGGCTCCCCTGGCGGTGGCGGTGAGCTATGGCCTGGCCGCCGCCGCCCTGGCGCTGGCCGCTGGGCTGCAGGGTGTCGGGCTGCAGGGCATCGGGCTGCAGGGCAGTGGCTGGATCGTCTGGCCCCTCTGGCTGCTGGCGGCCTTCGGCATGCAGCGCGAAGCCGCCCTGCTGCGTCGCCCCGCGTTGCCCCGCTCGGCCTACGGCCGTCACTTCAGCCGCCAGGTACAGCTCGGCGGGCTGCTGTTGCTGGCCCTGGTGCTGGGGCAGCTGCCATGAGCGTGGCCATGCACCAGCCGGCGCCGCTCCAGCACGGCGATCGGGTGCAGCTGGTGGCGGCCAGCTCAGCCCTGCTGGGCGACGACGCCCTGGCGCGGCTGCAGGCCGGCATTGCCGTGCTCGAGGGCTGGGGGCTGCAGGTGGAGCGGAACCCGCTGCACGGGCGCCAGTGGGGCTACCTGGCCGGCCGCGACCCGGAACGGCGCGGCGACCTGGAGGCGGCGGCCCGGCGGGGGGCGGAGCTGCTGGCCTGCGTGCGCGGCGGCTGGGGGGCGGCCCGACTGCTGGAGCAGCCCCTGGACCTACCGCCCCGCTGGCTGCTGGGCTTCTCCGACGTCACCTCCCTGCTCTGGGCCCAGCTGGCCCAGGGCCAGGGCGGCGCCATCCACGGGCCCCTGGTAACCACCCTGGCGGCCGAGCCGGCCTGGAGCCAGGAGCGGCTGCGGGCCCTGCTGTTCGGCGAGTCCCTGGCCGATCTCCACGGCGAGGGCTGGTGTGGCGGCCAGGCCGAAGGCCCGCTGCTGGCCGGCAATCTCACCGTGGCCACCCACCTGCTCGGCACCCCCCACCTGCCCGATCTACGCGGCGCGATCCTGGTGCTCGAAGACGTGAGCGAAGCCCCCTACCGCATCGAGCGGATGCTCACCCACTGGCGCCTCAGCGGCGCCCTGCAGCAGCTGGCCGGCATCGGCCTTGGCCAGTTCACCGACTGCGACGACGTGGTGGCTGCTGACGCGAGGCCCACCGACGAAACCAGTCCCCAACCGCCGGATTCGGTTTGTGAAACAGCCTGTGAAACACAGCCGGATCGCTTCAGCCTCGAGCAGGTGCTGCGGGAGCGCACCGCCGATCTCGGCATTCCCGTGGTGAGCAACCTGCCCGTGGGTCATGGGGTCGGCAATGCAGCCCTGCCCCTGGGGACCTGGGCGCGGCTGGATGCTGGCAGCGGCCGGCTGCACATTCCGCCGACCTAGCCCTTCAGCACCGAGCCGCCAGCACGGCCGCCGCCACGGTGAGATCGAAAGGGGTGGTGAGCTTGATGTTGGAGGGGGGCGCCTCCAGCACCTGCACCGGCAGGCCCAGCCGTTCAAACAGGGCCGCATCGTCGGTGACGCTCCAGCCTTCGGCGATGGCGGTGGCGTGGGCATTCCGCAGCTGGGCCACGGGAAACCCCTGGGGGGTCTGGGCGGCCCAGAGCGCACGGCGATCCGGGGTGGCGGTGATGGTGCCCGCCCCATCCACCTGCTTGATCGTGTCGGTCACGGGGGTAGCCGCGATCACAGCCGCGCCCTGGAGCACGGCGGCGGCACAGCGCGCCAGCAGGTCGGGCTCCACCAGGCAGCGGGCGCCGTCGTGGATCAGCACCCCTTCGGCATCGGTCGGCAGGGCGGCCAGCCCGCAGCGCACCGAGTCCTGACGGGTCTCGCCACCAAGAATCCACTCCACCGGCCGGTCGGGGCGCACGCCCGCCACGATCGCGGCGATCGCCTCCGCATCCACCGGCTGGCCGACGATGCCGATCCAGTGGATCGCCGGACAGGCCAGGGCCGCCTCCAGGGTCCAGGCGAGCACGGGCCGGCCGGCCACCGGCAGCAACAACTTGTTGCCCTCGGCCCCCATGCGGCGGCCACTGCCGGCGGCGGCGATCAGCAAATGCACAAGCAACTCCCTCGAATCAGGCCAATCCGAATCCGATCCATACAATCAGGCCGCCGAACCGTGCCTTTTCGATGCGCGCCCTGTTTCTGATTCCGGGCGGCAGCAGCCAACAGCTGCAGAGCTTTGCCGCCGTGGCGGCGGTGGCCGAGCAGCTCAAGGCTGAGGTGCAGGTGGTTTGTCCGGTCGCTGCTGTGCCCCTCTGGAGCCTGCACCCCGCCGTCAGCCGCGCCCTTCCCTTCGCCTACGACCAGGCCACCCTGGCCGACTGGGCCAACCTGCTTGGCACCGTGCGGGAGCCCGATTTCCAGGTGTGCCTCAACCTGGCGCCCAGCCGCCAGATGGACCTGATGCTGTCGATGAGCCACATCCCTACCCGGGTGGCTACCGGCGGGTTCTCCACCACCGAACGGATCAGCCCTGGGGCGGGCGGCTGGCCCAACCAGGCCCTGGAGGCCTTCCTGCGGCCGATCGGCGTAGAGCTTGATGCCAACGCCTTCCGATTGCCGGTGGCCCCCAGCGATCTGGAGGCTGCTGCTGCCGCCCTGCCCGCCGGGGACGGCCCGGCCCTGCTGTTGGCCCCCTCCGGGAGCGCCGGCGACTGGCCCTCCTCCCAATGGCAAGCCCTACCCGCTGCCATCCAGGCCAAGCTGCCCAACCTGCGGGCCGTGCCCGCTCTGCGGGGCGAGGGGGCCAAGCCCTTGCGCCAGCGGGCCGCCCAGATCGCCAGCGCCGATGTGGTGCTGGCCAGTGATTCAGTCGCCATCGAACTGGCCCTGTTGCTCGGCCTGCCTCTGGTGGCCTTAGGCCGGGAGGCCTCCAGCCTGCCCAACCGTGGCGGCGTGCAGGGGCTGGGTGCCAGCGGCTCCCTGGAGCAACTGAGCGCAGCCGACGTGCTGGCGGCCCTGGGGCTGGGGTAGCCGGAGCTGGAGTAGCCGGGCCATACGATCGGCGCCACTGGATGCCTTGCGCCGTGATGACGAGCTCTGCCCCCCTGGCCGCGCAAGTGGCCCTCGTGACCGGCGCCAGCCGGGGCATCGGCCGCGCCATCGCCCTCGAACTGGCTGCCGCCGGCGCCCAGGTGGTGGTCAACTACGCCAGCTCGCCGGAGGCTGCCGAAGCCGTGGTGGCCGAAATCATTGCGGCCGGGGGCCAGGCCTGGAGCCACCGGGCCAACGTTGCCGACGAAGAGCAGGTTGACGCCATGGTCAAGGCCGTGCTCGAGAAGGCCGGCCGGCTCGATGTGCTGGTCAACAACGCCGGCATCACCCGCGATGGCCTGCTGATGCGGATGAAAACAGCCGACTGGCAGAGCGTCATCGACCTCAACCTCACCGGCGTGTTCCTCTGCACCCGCGCCGTCAGCCGCGCGATGCTCAAGGCCCGCACCGGCCGCATCATCAACATCACCTCGGTGGTGGCCCTAATGGGCAACCCCGGCCAGGCCAACTACAGCGCCGCCAAGGCCGGTGTGATCGGCCTCACCCGCAGCAACGCCGCTGAATTCGCCGCCCGTGGCGTCACCGTCAATGCGGTGGCCCCCGGCTTCATCGAAAGCGACATGACCGCCGAGCTCGACAAGGAGCCGATCCTGGCCGCCATTCCCATGAGCCGGATGGGCAGCGCCGCCGAGGTGGCCGGCGCTGTGCGCTTCCTGGCCGCCGATCCTGCCGCCGCCTACATCACCGGCCAGGTGCTGCAGGTGGATGGCGGCATGGTGATGCGGTAGTTCCCCAAGCAGGAGCCCTCAGGGGTTGGTGATCGGCTGGCCCAGCTCCTCGCGCAGGCGGCGAATCCGCTGCAGCAGCCTCAGGCGTCGGCTGCGGGCCGTGATCGTGAGAAACAACCGCACCGGCACGTACACCAGCGCCATCACGACGCCAAACGCCGCCACCAGCACGAAGATCATGGCGTTGGCACTGGAGGCCGGAGACAGCGAAATCGCTTCGTCGGCGCTCTCCAGGGCCGTTTGGAGCAGATCTTCCATCGCCCGACCCTATCGAGCCTGGAGCCGTTCAGCAGCCTGGGGCTGCGGGCGATTCGGCTTTCCCCACCGTGGTCCGCTACCACGTCGGCCAGCCGCTGTGGGACCCTGATCACAATTGAAATCGTTCCGTTGTCATGGCCAAGCTGATCAGCTTCTCGGATGCCTCCCGCGGCGCCCTGGAGCGGGGTGTCAACGCCTTGGCCGACGCGGTGAAGGTGACCATCGGTCCCCGTGGCCGCAACGTGGTGCTGGAGAAGAAATTCGGCGCTCCCGAGATCGTCAATGACGGCGTCACCATCGCCAAGGACATCGAACTCGAGGATCCCTTCGAAAACGTCGGCGCCAAGCTGATGCAGCAGGTGGCCAGCAAAACCAAGGACACCGCCGGCGATGGCACCACCACCGCCACCCTGCTGGCCCAGGCCCTGGTGCGCGAAGGTCTGAAAAACGTGGCGGCCGGAGCCAACCCCGTCGGCCTGCGCCGCGGCATGGAACAAGCGACGGCCCAAATCGTCGTTGGGATCGCTGAGCGCTCCCAGGCGGTGAGTGGCGATGCCATCCGTCAGGTGGCGGCCGTGAGCTCCGGCAACGACGACGAGATCGGCCTGATGATCGCCGAGGCCATGGCCAAGGTGAGCGCCGATGGGGTGATCACGGTGGAGGAGTCGACCTCCCTGGCCACTGAGCTGGAAATCACCGAGGGGATGGCCTTTGACCGGGGCTACAGCTCCCCCTATTTCGTCACCGATCAGGAGCGCCGGGAGTGCGTCTTTGAAAACGCCCTGATCCTGATCACCGACCGCAAGATCAGCACCATCACTGACCTGGTGCCCGTGCTGGAGGCGGTGTCGAAGAGCGGCCGACCGCTGCTGATCCTGGCTGAGGAGGTGGACGGCGAAGCCCTGGCCACCCTGGTGGTCAACAAGAACCGCGGCGTGCTGCAGGTGGCCGCCGTGCGGGCTCCGGGCTTCGGCGATCGGCGCAAGGCCATGCTGGGCGACATCGCCATCCTCACCGGTGCCACCGTGGTGAGCGAAGAGCGGTCCATGAGCCTGGAGAAAACCGGACTCGCCGAGCTGGGCCAGGCCCGCCGCATCACGATTACCAAGGACACCACCACCATCGTGGCCAGCGGCGACCACCAGGCCGCCGTGGCCGACCGGGTGGCCTCAATCAAGCATGAGCTCGACAACACCGACTCCGACTACGACCGCGAGAAGCTGCAGGAGCGGATCGCCAAGCTGGCCGGTGGTGTAGCCGTGATCAAGGTGGGGGCCCCCACCGAAACCGAGCTCAAAAACCGCAAGCTGCGCATTGAGGATGCCCTTAACGCCACCCGCGCCGCCGTCGAGGAAGGAATCATCGCCGGCGGCGGCTGCACCCTGCTGGAGCTGGCCGAAGGTCTCAGCGGCCTGGCGGCGTCCTGTCAGGGGGATGAGCGCACCGGTGTGCAGATCGTGCAACGCGCCCTGGCGGAGCCGGTGCGGCAGATCGCCTACAACTCCGGTGCTGATGGCGCTGTGGTGGCGGCCGAGATCCTGCGGCTGGGCAAGGGCTACAACGCCTTCACCGGCGTCTACGAAGACCTGCTCGCCGCCGGCATCCTCGATGCCGCCAAGGTGGTGCGTCTGGCACTTCAGGATGCGGTGTCGATCGCCTCAATGCTGATCACCACCGAGGTGGTGATCGCCGACAAACCCGAACCCGAAGCGGCCCCCGGCGGCAACATGGGCGGCATGGGCGGCATGGGCGGTATGGGTGGCATGGGCGGCATGGGCGGCATGGGCATGCCCGGCATGATGTGAGGCCCAGCCGCTCGGCAGCCCCTCAGCAGGCCTTCACGTAGGCCGCCACCTGCAGGTCCACCCCGGTGATAGCCGTGCCCACCACCACCGCATCCGCGCCGGCATCGAGGGCACCACGGGCCTGCTGGGGGCTGGCGATGCCGCCCTCACAGATCAAGCTCACCGCTGCGGGCAGCTGCTGCTTCAGCTGGGGCAAGAGCTCCCAGGCAGGCGGCTGGCAAGCAGCCGTGGCCTCGGTGTAGCCATACAGGGTGGTGCCCACCCAGTCGCAGCCGAGGGCGGCGGCCCGCAAGCCGTTGGCCAGCGAGTCGACATCGGCCATCAGCAGGGCACCCAACTCCCGCCGCGCGCGGCTGATCAGCTGCTCGAGAGTCTCTCCACCGGGCCGGTGGCGTTCGGTGGCATCGATCGCCACCACGTCGGCGCCCGCCCCCCACACGGCGCGGATCTCCTCCCAGCCCGGGGTGATGTACACGGAGCTGTCGGGGTAGGTGCGCTTCCACAGCCCCACGATCAAGGCGTCGGGGCAACGGCTCCGCACGGCTCCGATGTGCTCCGGACTCTCCAGCCGCACGCCACTGGCGCCATTGCGAAGGCTGGCCTCCGCCATCGCCGCGATCACATCGGGATCGCGCAGGGGTGAGCCCTCGGGGGCCTGCACCGACACGATCAGTCCAGAAGCTTTCACTCAGCTGGCTAAGGGAAGGGAGTCGGCATCGGGAAGCCAGGCCCGCAGGGGCGCCAGGGCACGGGGTGCGGGCGCCGGCTCCCCGTCGGGCACCACGGCCAGTTGGGACCAGGAACGGGAGAGAACCGCCGCGGGGATGGGTTCAACAACGGGTTCAACAACCTGTTCAACAGACTCTGAAAGCCATTCCGGCTCGGGCTGCAGCACCGCAGGCACCAACCCAAGGGGAGCTCCGCCGCCAGCCCGTTCCTGCAACCACTGGGCGGCTTCAGCCCCCTGACTGGCCAGCAGCGGCCCCGCCACCAAAGCGTCCAGGGCCGCGAGGCCGCGGCGGTGCACCCACTGTTGCAGCAGGCGCTCGGCCATGGGCTGGTCCCGTTCGGCCACCGCCGCCAGCAGACGATCCGCCAGGTCGGGGCGGGCTGGCGGTGGAAAGCTGGGGGGCTGGGTCACGGGAGGGGTGGCTAGGTGAGCTTGCGATCCAGCAGCGGCCGAATCAGCAGGAACAACCCGGCGGCCAACACGGCGAGCACCCCGAGGCAGGTGGCGCTGCTGAGCTGGCCGTAGGGGGCCTCCAGCACCACGGCGGTGAGGGAGACCTGTCCTGCGTAGGCGGCACGGATCGGTTCAATCGCGAAGGTAAGGGGATTTAGGGCCGCTAGCCAGCCCAGCCAGGCCGGCATGAAGGACAGCGGTGCCAAAGCGGTGCTGGCAAACAGCAGCGGCAGGTTGGCCACGAAGATCACCGCGATCAACTCGATATGCCCCGGCAGGGCGAAGGCCAAGCCCAAACTCAGGGCCGTGACGGCAAACACCAGAAGCAGCAGCGTCACTAGCACCAACAACACTCCGGCGCCCCCCGGCCAGCCGTAGCCGAGCAGGGCAGCGGTGCCCATGATCGCCAGGCTCTGCACCAGGCTCAGGGAGGTGATGTAGAGCACCGAAGCCAACACAATCGAGCTGCGCGAGCGCAGGGGCGCCACCAGCAGGCGGTTGAGGAAGCCGAATTCCCGATCAAACATCACCGGCAACCCGGCATTGAGGGCCGCACTGAAGGCGGTGAACACGATCACGCCGGCACCCAGAAAGCGGCCATAGCTGATGCCGCCGGGCAGCAGGCCCTCCGGGGCCTTGGCGAACAGAGCGCCGAACAGCACCAGCCAGATCAGCGGTTGCAGAACCCCCGCCACCAGGGTGGAAGGCCGCCGCTGCAGCTGCACAAACAAACGCCGGGTTAGGGCCAGGGTTTCCTGGCTGATCTCAGCCAGGGCGGAAGCCTCGGGCTGTGAACCCGGGGCGGGATCGCGGGTCGGGACGGGAACGGGAAGGGTGGTGGTCATCACATGCTCGCTTTGCGTTCGGCCTTGGGATCGCGACTGCCGGCCACGGCCAGCTCCGCATCCATCAAGGTGCGGCCCGTGGCCTGGAGGTAGACATCATCGAGGCTGGGGCGGCTCTGGGCCAGGGCAAACACCGGCAGGTCGGCCTCGGCCAGCTGACGGCGCAGCTGCTCGATCACGCCGTCGTGCTCGATCACCAGGTTGAGGGAGAAGCCCTGGGCCTGGTTCACCACCACCTGGCGCACACCGGCACAAGCGTGCAGCAGGCTGCGCACCCGCTCAGCCTCGTCGGCGTCGCTGAATTCCCGCACCCGCAGGGTCACCCGATCGCCGCCGAGGGCCGCCTTGAGCACCGAGGGCGCCCCTTCGGCGATCACCCGACCGGCTTCGATGATGGCCAGGTGGTCGGCCAGGGCATCCACCTCCTCGAGGTAGTGGCTGCTGAGCAGCACAGTGGTGCCGCCATCCCGCAGCTGGCGCAGCACACCCCAGATGGCCGCCCGGCTCTCGATGTCGAGGCCGACGGTGGGCTCATCGAGCACCAGCACCTGGGGGCGATGCAGTAGACCCGCCGCCAGATCCAGCCGGCGCCGCATGCCGCCTGAATAGCCGCCGCAGCGGCGATCGATCCAGTCGGCCATGCCCAGCAGCTCGATCAACTCGCCGATCCGCTGGTTCCGCGCGGAGGTCTGCAGGTGATACAGATCGCCCTGGAGCTGCAGCAGTTCGCGGCCCGTGAGGATCTTGTCGATCGCCACCTCCTGGGCCACGTAGCCCAGCAGGCGCCGCACCGCCCGCGGCTCGGACAGGGCATCAACCCCGCCCACCCGCACGCTGCCGCTGTCGGGGGCCAGCAGAGTGCAGAGGATGCGCAGGGCAGTGGTCTTGCCGGCGCCATTGGGCCCCAGCAGGCCGTAAAGGCTGCCGGCCGGCACCTGCAGCGTCAGCCCATCGAGGGCCAGCACGCCACCGGCCAAGTTGCCACCTCTGGCTTTGCCACCGCCGTAGCACTTTCGGAGCTGCTGCAGTTCGATCACCGACTCAGACCGCCCAATCAGCCGACCAATGTAGGCAGCGCAAACAGCGAGACGCTGAACAGATCAGGGCCCATCAGCGCCGCCTGGGGCAGCCGGGCCAGCAGCAGCAGCAGGCAGATGCCAAACAGGTAAAAGATGGACCAGCGGAACAGGGCGCGGGCGCGCTGGGGATCATCGGGCTGGGCGCGCAAGCGGCCGCTGAGCTGGAGCAGACGGGCGTTGAAGGGCAGCACCATCAGGCCGTAGAGCAGGCCGCCAGTGGGCAAGGCCAGCACACCGAGCAGGCTAAAGGCCACCGTGGCCCAGGCGTAATGGCTGATCGCCCGGGTGGTGACCACCACGCCCTTCACCACCGGCAGCATCGGAATCCCCACCGATCGGTAGTCGTCCTTGAGCAGCAGGGCCAGGGCCCAGAAGTGGGCGGGCGTCCACAGCATCACCAGCGAGAACAGCCACCACGACGACCAACCCAGGCCACCGGTGGCCGCCGCCGCCCCCACCAGGGGCGGGATCGCACCGGCCACCCCGCCGATGACGATGTTCTGGGTGGTGCGAGGCTTGAGGAAGGCGGTGTAGAGCAGCACATAGCTGCACAGGCCCAGCAGCGACAAGCTGGCGGCCAGCGGGTTCACACCGATCACCAACACCGCCACCGAGAGGGCCGTGAGGCCGATGGCCAGGGCGAAGGCCTGGCGCTGGGCGAGGCGCCCCGAGGGCAGGGCCCGGCGACTGGTGCGTTGCATGCGCCCATCGAGCTCCTGCTCCCACAGGCAATTGAGCACCCCGGCCGCCGCCGAAGCCAGGCTGCCCCCCACCAGGGTGCAGGCGATGGTGGCGCCGCTGGGGGGGCCACCGGCACTGAGGGCCATGCCGCCCAGGGTGGTAGCCAGCAGCAGGGGGATCAGGCGGGGCTTGGCCACCTCCAACCAGGCGGGCAGCTTCACCGAAGGACGGATCGCTGAGGCCGCAGTTGGGGCATTCGCCACCGAAGCAGCGGCCGTTGCAGGCACTGCTGCACTAACCATGAACCACCTCGGAGGGGACCTCAGACGTCAACAGGGATCGGGCCGAGCGACGCCCCAAACAGCGGGCGACCACGGCGGCCAGCAAGCCCACGAGCAGGGCAGCGGTGAGCTGGTGAGCAATCGTCACCAGGGGCGCCTCAAGCTGGAGACGCAGGGTCAAGACCCCGAGGGCAACCTGGGCCACCACCAACGCTGCGGAGCCAAGAGCCAGCGCTGGCAATTGTCCGAGCCCCGCCGGCAGCAGCGGGGTTGATGCCGCCAGGGCCAGCACGGCCAGGGCCGCGGGCATCGCCACCTGGCGGTGGGCCAGCAACCACCGGCAACCCTCTCCTGAACTGAAGCATTGGTCGGCGGCCCATTGACTGGCCATGGAACCGCCCAGCAAGCACTGGGCCAGCACCAGCACCAGGGCCGTCGACGCCAGCAGCCCCCACCAGAGCGGCGGCACCACGAGGCCACGACCAGCCATGGCGAGGCGCTGGTAGAGGGCACTGGTGAGGGCCACCAACACCAGGGCGGTGGTGAGATGGGCCGTCACCAAGGGAGCCGCCAGCAGCTGGGTGACGGTGAGGGCCCCCAGCCCACCCTGCACAGCCACCAGCAACAAGGCTGCGCCGGCTATCCAGGGGAGCCACGCCGGCAGCCGGCGGCGCCAGAGAATGCTGGCGCCAGTCAGCACCAGCAGGGCTACGCCCACGACGAAGGCATCGAGCCGATGGAACCACTCCAGGAACACCTGGAGGTTCATCTGGCGCCCCGGCAGCAGGCGCCCGTAACAAAGCGGCCAATCCGGGCAAGCCAGGCCGGCCTCCATCACCCGGGTGGCACCGCCGATGCCCACCAGGGCCACCAGGGCCACCACCAGGTGGGACGCCAGCAAGCCGAGGCGGTGACGCAGCGCCAGGTCGGGAGCTGGACCTGGTTGGGAGTGGAGATCCGCCGCCATGGCCAGGCCATTCCCGGAAGTGGGGTCAAGTTAGCCAGCTTGACCAGAAGCAGGGATCAGGGTTCCCGCACATCTCAAGACTGAAACCTTGCCCCAGAAACCCACTGCCATCGCGTTGTTTTGCCAACCAAATCAACGTTGTCCCCGCAGCCGAAGGCAGCGCCCCATAGGCTGGCTTCAGGGGCAAAGCGCACCGTGCCGATTCGTACCGTCCTCACTATTATCGCGGCCACCACAGCGCTTGTGCTGACAGGCCTTTGGGTGGGCAACAACGTCAACATATTGCCGCTGGATGCCAGCAGCAACGCTCCCACCTATGACGCCCTCTTTAAGGTTTTGTTCAGCATTGGCACGGTGCTGTTTCTCGGCATCGTGATCCTGCTGGTTTACAGCTTGTTTCGATTCCGCCGCCCCAGCGGTGACCTCAGCGATGGCCTCGCCATTGAGGGGAATTTGCCGCTGGAAATCGTCTGGACGGCCATTCCCGCGATCGTGGTTTTATTCGTTGGGATCTACAGCTACGACATCTACGAGCGCATGGGCGGCATGGTGAACCTCAACGACCACTCCGCCATGGCCCACGCGGCGATGGAGCCCCAGGCCAGGGTGTGGGGGGGGATCGGTGGGGCCGGCATGGATGCCGCACCCACCGGCGCCGTGCTGCCGGTTGAGGTGACGGCGATGCAATTTGCGTTCATCTTCCATTACCCCGACGCCAACATCACCAGTGGCGAGCTGCACGTGCCGACCGGCCAACCCGTGGAGCTGCATATGGAAGCCCGCGACGTGATCCACGCCTTCTGGGTGCCCCAGTTCCGCCTCAAGCAGGACGTGATCCCCGGCCAGCCCACCGTGCTCTCCTTCACCGCCACCAAGGCCGGCAGCTACCCGATCGTGTGCGCCGAACTGTGCGGCCCGTACCACGGCGGCATGCGCTCCACCGTTGTGGTGCACGAACCCGAGGCCTACGCCACCTGGCTGCAGCAGAACAGCCCCGCCAGCACCACCACCTGAGACGCCATGACCCTCGCCAATCCGAGCGACTTCAACGGCAGCCTGCAACCCCAGGGCTGGTTGCGGTACTTCAGCTTCAGCCTCGATCACAAGGTGATCGGGCTGCAATATCTGGTGTGCGGCTTTGTCTTCTATCTGATCGGCGGAGCCCTGGCTGGCGCCATTCGCACCGAGCTGGCCACGCCGCTCTCCGATTTCATGCCGCGCGACACCTACAACGAGGTGCTCACCCTGCACGGCACGGTGATGATTTTCCTCTGGATCGTGCCGGTGGTGAACGGCGCCTTCGGCAACTACCTGATTCCCTTCTATGTGGGGGCCCGCGACATGGCCTTCCCGCGGCTCAATGCCGTGGCCTTCTGGCTGATTCCCCCCGCCGGCATCCTGCTGATCAGCAGCTACTTCATCGCAGGAGCTGCGGCCCAATCCGGCTGGACCGCCTATCCCCCGCTGAGCCTCACCACCCCGGCAGCAGGTCAGGTGGTGTGGATCCTGAGTGTGCTGCTGCTGGGCGGTAGCTCGATCTTCGGCGGCATCAACTTCATCGCCACCATCCTCAAGCTGCGCCGGCCTGGCCTCAAGCTGATGCAGCTGCCGATGTACTGCTGGGCCATGCTCGGCACCAGCATCCTGGTGGTGCTCTCCACGCCAGTGCTGGCCGGCACCTTGATCCTGCTGAGCTTTGACATCATTGCCCACACGGGCTTCTTCAACCCTGCCCTGGGGGGCAATGTGGTGGTTTATCAGCACCTCTTCTGGTTCTATTCCCACCCGGCGGTGTACATCATGGTGCTGCCGGCCTTCGGCCTGGTGAGTGAGATCCTGCCGGTGCACGCCCGCAAGCCCCTGTTTGGCTACACCACGATGGTGTACTCGATCATGGCGATTGTGTTTCTGGGCTTGATCGTCTGGGCCCACCACATGTTCACCAGTGGCACGCCGCCCTGGATGCGCCTGTTCTTCACGATCGCCACATCATTCATCGCCGTGCCCACCGGCATCAAATTCTTCAACTGGCTGGCCACCCTCTGGGGCGGCAAGATTGCGCTCAACTCGGCGATGCTGTTTTCCTGCGCCTTCATCGTGAATTTCGTGTTCGGCGGCATCACCGGTGTGGCCCTGGCCCAGGTGCCCTTCGACATCCACGTGCATGACACCTACTTCGTGGTGGGCCATTTCCACTACATCGTCTACGGCGGCACGGTGTTTGTGATCTTCGGCTCGCTCTATCACTGGTATCCGAAGTTCACCGGGCGACTCCTCAATGAAGACCTGGGCCGGCTGCACTTCCTGCTCACCTTCATCGGCTTCAACCTCTGCTTCGCCCCCCAGCACTGGCTGGGTCTCAACGGCATGCCCCGCCGGGTGGCGGAATACGACCCCACCTTCACCACCCTCAACCAGGTGAGCAGCGTCGGCGCCCTGCTGATGGCGATCAGCACCCTGCCGCTGCTGATCAACGTGGTGGTGACGGCCATCAACGGCAAGGTTGCCGGTGACAACCCCTGGAACGCCCTCACCCCCGAGTGGCTGACCAGCTCGCCGCCCCCAGTGGAAAACTGGATTGGCGAAGCGCCGCTGGTCACCGAGCCCTACGGCTACGGCCAGCATCAGGAAGTACCCCAGGAGGTCCAGGCATGACCAGCACCGCCCCCCTGCAGGATCCCGGCAGCCTCGCAGCCGACCAAGCCACAGACCACGCAGCCGATCACGCCACTGAGGGCCATGGCGACTTCCGTCTGTTTGGCCTGGCCACCTTCCTGGTGGCCGACGGCATGACCTTCGCGGGCTTCTTCGCCGCCTACCTCACCTTCCGGGCCGTCAATCCCCTCCAGGAGGGCAGCACCTACGAACTCGAACTACTGCTCCCCACAATCAACACCGTTGTCCTGATCATCAGCAGCTTCACCTTCCACCGGGCCGGCAAGGAATGCCGCGGTGGCAACCTCGCTGCCAGCCGCCTCTGGCTGGCGATCACCGGCGGGCTGGGTGCAATCTTCCTGGCCGGGCAGATGGTCGAATACTTCAACCTGCCCTTCGGCCTCACCGACAACCTGTTCGCCAGCACCTTCTATGCCCTCACCGGCTTCCATGGCCTGCACGTCACCCTTGGCGTGATCTGCATTGCCATCGTGGCCCTGCAAACCCGCCAGGGCGGCCGCAACACCGCCAGCGATCACTTCGGCCTGGAAGCGGCCGAGCTCTACTGGCACTTTGTGGACGGCATCTGGGTAGTGCTATACGGGATTCTTTATCTGCTCTGATCGTCTTCAGGCGCTGGGATGGTGTTCAAGCGCTGGCAGCGTTGGCGAATTGGAAGCACACTCGGCACAATCGACCCATCACTCTGTCGAGGGCAGGCAACACCCATGGCTGGCAGGACGGACGACGGTCCCCCCGAAATGCTGGAGGGGAAGGCGCTGCTCGATCGGGCCCGGGCCCTGAGCAACCGCCCCGAAGATGAGATTGCCCGGGCATGTGGCTACGTGGGCCCTAGCGGTCGAGTGCTCAAAAAGAGTTTCTACCGGGCCCTGGTGGCGGCGAAGGGCTATTCCATGCCCAACAACGGTGGCGGCAGGACCAGCGCTAGTCGCTCCAGCGGTCAGGGCAAGGGGATGCAGGCAGAGTTCCGCACGCGGGTGCACGGCAACGGCAACCTGCTGATCGGCCACGCCTACACCCGGCGACTGGGGCTAGAGCCGGGCCAGGAATTCCGCATCGAAATTCACCAGGAAACCGGCTCCATCTGGCTGCTGCCCCTGGAGGAGTAGGCCAGGCCCGCCGCTCTTCAGTCGTCGCGCTCTTCAGTCCTCGCCCCTATTCAGTCGTCGCCATGAAAGCTGGAGCTGAAGGCCAGCAGGTCGATGCCGCTGAATAGGAAGCTGATGCCCACCAGCACACCGATCACCCACAGCAGGCCCCAGCCCTGCATGGTCACAATCAGCACGCCCAGGATCAGGGTGACGATGCCATTGAGCAGGCCCCAACCCCAACCCCTCACCTGGGTGTGGCCAAGCGACACCAGCACCGACACCACGCCCTCCAGGATGAAGACGAGGCCGATGGCGAAGGCCAGGCTGGCCACCACAACACCACCCTCCAGCGGCCCGCCGCGGAACTGCTGAATCATCCAGGCCCCCACGACGATGAACAGGGTGGAGATCACCAGGCGCCAAAAGCAATACCAGCGGCCCAACTGACGGGAGCGGGCCAGATTGCTCACCCAACCCACGATGCCGCCCACCAGAAAGGCAACCGCCACGATCACGGTGATCCAGGCTGAGGCCACCACCGGAAAGATCAGAGCCAGCACCCCCAGCACCAGCATCAACACCCCCTCAAACAGGGTGAAGGCTTTGAGTCCCGCGCCATTGGGGGACAACAGACTTGAACCCATCAGTGTTCCATCGATATCACTCGGACCGTAATCACGGTGGGCGGCCCTGGCCACACGCGGCTCAGACCCAGCCGTGATCAGCCAACCAGGCGGCATCGACGCCAGCTCCGGAGCTCCCCTGCTCGTTGTTTCTCTGTTCAGCTCCGTTGAACGTTTTGTTCAACAAACCCAAATCGCCATTCCAGGAGTCCCCGCCCCCCCCTCCTCGGCCCGCCAGCAACCGCTCGGTGTACTTGGCCAGCAGATCGGCCTCCAGATTCACCCCATGGCCGACGGCCAGCTGGGCGAGGGTCGTGCTGGCCCAGGTGTGGGGGATCACAGCGATCCAGAAGCCCCCGCCATCCGCGTCGCAACCCGCCACGGTGAGGCTGATGCCATCAACCGCCACGCTGGCCTTTTCGCAGATGTAGCGGCCGTAGGCGGGGTCGTTCCAGGCCAGCTCGAGGCGCCAGGAGGCCGGCTGACGCGCAATCGCCCGCACCACCCCCAACCCGTCCACATGGCCGCTCACCAAGTGGCCACCGAGGCGATCCGCCAGCCGCAGGGCCGGCTCCAGATTCACCGCCCCGCCCCGGTCCGCCTTGGCCGCCAGGGTGGTGCGTCCAAGCGTCTCTTCGCTCACGTCCGCACGAAACCCATCGGCCAGGCGCTCGGCCACGGTGAGACACACCCCATCCACCGCCACGCTGTCGCCCAGGGCCAGCTGGGCTGGCCCCCAAGCCGCACCCGCCGGCGGATGCCACTGCACCTGCACCCCCTTGGAACTGCGCCGGATTGCACCGATTGCCTGCACCAGCCCGGTAAACATCCGCTATCAAGCCCAGGGCGAACCAATCTGGCCATAATCGTGCAAAGGGTGGACCAGGCAAGCCATGGTCGAGATGCGCGTTGCCGGAATTGCCCTGGATGCGGCCAGCCGCAGTCCGATTGTGTTGCTGCGCGATCCCGCGGGCCGGCGCCAGGTGCCGATCTGGATCGACCAGGCCCAGGCCCAAAACATCCTGGCCGGCCTCAGCGACGAGGCGCCGCCGCGGCCCCTCAGCCACGACCTGATGGCCTCCCTGATCGACGCGGGGGGGCTGCAGCTCGACCGGGTGGTGATCCACACGATCGAAGACAGCACCTTCCGCGCCGTGCTGAAACTGAGCCCCGCCGAGCCTGAGCACGCCAATCTCGACGCTCAAGCAGCCGAAACCCAGGCAGCCGAAGCCCAAACAGCCGAGGCGGCCGTGCAGGCCCCGGCTGGCCTCGAACTCGATGCCCGCCCCAGCGACGCGATCGCCCTGGCCCTGCGCACCGGCAGCCCGATCTGGATGCTGGAGGAGGTGGTGGCCGATGCCTCGATCCCGGTGGACGCGGAGGCCGATGCAGAAGACCAGGACAATTTCCGCCGCTTCCTGGACAGCACCAGCCCCGCCGACCTGGTGCGCCACCTCAAGCAAGCCCACCCAGAGACCGAGCCGCCGGACACACCCGCGCCATGACAGCCCCGGCCCTGCGCCCCTTCGGCGATGGCCCTCCGGTGTCCCCCTTCAGCCTTGGCACGATGCGGGCCCTGGGCAGCCCGGCGCAGATGGAGGCCGTGCTGCGCGCCGCCCTGGCCGCCGGCATCAACCACCTGGAAACAGCCCCCGCCTACGGCCCCGCCGAAAGCTTCCTGGGCCAGGCCCTCGCCGCCCTGGCCGCAGAGGGCCTGGCCCCGGAGGGCGGCTGGCGGATCACCAGCAAGCTCCTGCCAGTCTCGGACCTCGCCACCGCCCAGCAGCAGCTGCGGGCGATCCTGGCGCGCCTCGGCGTGGCGCAGCTCACCACCCTGGCCGTCCACGGCCTCAACACGCCGGAGCACCTGGAGTGGGCCCTGCACGGCCCCGGCGGCGACCTGCTGGCCTGGGCCCGCGGCGAAGGGCTGGTGGGCCAGGTGGGCTTCAGCAGCCACGGCAGCCCCGAGCTGATCGAGGCCGCCCTCGCCTCCGGGGCTTTCCGGGTGTGCAGCCTGCACCTGCACCTCTTCGACCAAACCCGCCTGCCCCTGGCCCGCACCGCCCTGGCCGGCGGCATCGGCGTGCTGGCCATCTCCCCGGCCGACAAAGGGGGCCGCCTCTACGACCCGCCGCCGGAGCTGCTGGCCGACTGCGCCCCGTTTCACCCCCTCGAGCTGGCCTACCGCTTTCTGTTGGATGAGGGGGTCTCCACCCTGAGCCTGGGGGCCGAGCAGCCGGGCGATCTGGCCTGGGCCACTGCCATTCAAGGGCCCTCGCCCTGGCTGAGTGCCGCGCAACTCGCAGCCCTGGAGCGCCTGAGTGCCGCGGGCCGGGAGCGCCTGGGGGCCGAGCGCTGCGGCCAGTGCCGCGCCTGCCTGCCCTGCCCCAATGGCGTGCCGATCCCCGAGCTGCTGCGCCTGCGCAACCTGGCAGTCGGCCACGGCATGGAGGTGTTCGCGGGCGAGCGCTACAACCTGATCGGCCGCGCCGGCCACTGGTGGGAGGAGCGCAATGCCGAGGCCTGCCAAAGCTGCGGCGCCTGCCTGCCCCGCTGCCCCCACCAGCTGCCCATCCCCGCGCTGCTGGCCGACACCCACCGGCGCCTGGCCGCCGCACCGAGGCGGCGGCTCTGGGGCTGAGTCTCAGGATCTGGGCGCGGCCGCATCCCAGAGGTTCTGCTGGGCGAGCTGCTGGGCCAGGCTGAGCGGCGGCAGACTCCAGCAGCGCTGCAGCAGGGCATCGCCGGGCAGAAGCAGCGCGGCCATCGCCGCCGGAAAGCGCCGAGCCGCCGGCGCCAGCTCGGCCTGGGGCAGGGGCGGCACCCAACCCCGGGCCAGCAGTTGCTCCAGCAGGGGCGGCTCCAGCACGGCCCCCAGCCACTCCAAAGGGGGCTGCTGGGGTGGGCTCGCCGCCGGCCGCAGCAACAGCTGCCAGCTGAGCGGCGCCCCCGACTCCGGCCAGATCACCGCCAGGCGCTGATCGCGGCGCTGCAGGGGGATCAGGCGCTGCAGGGGCAGCACCGCCGCGTCGGCCTTGCCGCTCAGCAGCAGGTTGAGACCATCGCGCTCGTCGTAGGCCAGGGCCTGGGCCCGCAATCGCTCCAGCTGGGCGAAATCGCCTTTGACGATCTCCAGGCTGATGCGGGGGCTGGAGGGCAGCACCAGCCGGCCCCGCAAGCTGGGATCAAGCAGCAGTGCCCAGCCCTCCTGACGCCGGGCCAGCAGGTCGGGGCGGCTGCGCAGGGCGATCACCCAAGGGCTGTAGGCCCAGGGAAAGGCCAGTTCGCCGGTGCCGGCCGGGCCAAACAACCGCGCCACCTCCGCACTGAAGGGCGCCAAGCGGGCCCACAGCCGCGGCGCCCCAAACGGCTGCAGCACCTTGGGGCCCAGACCGCTGCCCAGACCGCTGGCCCAGCCGTCGCTGAGGGCAACCAAACCGGGCTGCACTCCGGGCTGCGCTTTGTGTTGCACACCCTGTTTCACAACCGCTTGAAGCTGTTGTTGCACCGCAGCGGGGTCCGCCAGTGGCTGGGAGCGCCAGGGATCCGGCAGTTGCTTCAGCCAGGCGGCCGGCAGTTCCCCCTCAGCCAGCAGCAACTGGGGGCCCTCAGCGGGGCGACAGGCGGCCAGCAGGCCGGCGCCCAGCCCCAGCTGCAGCAGCCGGCGACGGGAGAGCGGGGCAGACAACAGAGCCATGGCAGCGACCCTAAACACCGAGCTCAAGCCGGCAGGCCTGGTCGCAGGCGGCGGCCAGGGCCGCGGGGGGCAGCCCAGCCAGCTCCCACAGCAGGGCCAGGCCGCCGGCCCCCACCCCCTCCTTGACGTAGCCGCGCTCGTAGTCGCGCAGGGCCGCGCTGCTGCAGCCGTGGAAGCGCAAGGCCGCCACCTCCAGCCGCGGCCGCACCTGCCACAGCGCCCCGATGCGCGCCAGCAGCAGGGCCAGATCGCTGCCGGGCTCCTCGGCCACCCAGGCCGTGGTGGCGAGTGTCACCTGGCACACCAACTCCTGGCGCCGTCCGGGCTCCGCCAGGGCCAGAGCCAGGGCGAGCACCGCCGCCATCTGACTGCCGCCGGCCAGCAGCACGGGGGTGCCCCGCGCCGCGGCCGCCGCCACCAAACCGGCCGCCAACGCCTGCATCGGATCGCCCACCGCCGCCAGCACGGCCGTGGGACTCGGCTCGGCACCGACCCCAGCCACGACCCCACCCCCAGCCACGGCTGCCTCTAGGCCCCGCCGCACCAACGCCGCCTTGAGGCCATGGGCCGGTTGGCGCAGGCTGCCGCTCACCAGCCCGGCCGCCTCCACCCCCAACCCCTGCAGCACCGCCAGAGCGGTTGTGGTGCCCCCCGGCACACACTCCGCCAGCAGCAGCGGCTCGGCGGGGTTCCAGCGCTCTCCCCAGGAGCGGCCGCGCTGCAGCAGGGCCTTCACCCTGGCCGGATCGAGGGCCCGGCCGGTGCTGAGGCAGCAGGCCGGGCCGGCGCTCTCGAGCGCGGGCAGGCGCAGGTGCGGCACCGATGGGGCGATGGCACAGCCCAGATCCACCACCCGGGTGCGCTCCAGCAACCCCAACTCCCGCAGCACCACATGGCTGATCAAGGCTGGGCTCACCCCAGCCGGCAGGGGCGGCAGGGCATGAACACGCCCAGCGCCGGGCCCCTGCAGCAGCAGCTCGGCGTCGGCCGCTGCCGTGCCCAGGCGGGCCTCGGGGGTGGCCCCGGCGGCGGAAATTCCCGGCACCGCTGCCGTGTCGGTGGCGGCCAGCAGCAGCAGGGTGCGACTGACCGGCCAGCCCTGCTGCAGCGCTGCTCGCCAGCGATCAGGGGCCATCGCCGGGCTCAGAGGGGGTCGAGGGCCACCAGGGCGCGAAGGGCCCGGGGGGGCTCGGGGATCGGGGAGCGCAGGCGCGGAAAGATCCAGTAGGCAACCGCATGCAGGGCCAGCACCACGATCACGTTCTGCACCCACACCAGGGCGACGGCGGCCAGCTGCACCTGGGCCAGGTCGATGCTGGCGGCCAGGCCCACCCAGCCGGCCAGCCTCTCCAGCAAACCAGCTGCCGCGCTGGTGAGCACCACCCAGAGGTTTTCCCCCACCAGCAGCGACAACACCGCCACCCGCACCAGAAAGCCGGCCGCACCGATCAGGCTGCCGACGCCCCAACTCAACCACCAGCTGGCCCGCCAGCCGCCGGTGCCGCGCCAGCACCAGCCCAGCCACAGCGCCAGGAAGCCGTAGGGGAAGAGCACCAGGGGGCCGCGGATCGGCCCCATCAGGGCCACCAGCAGCAGGGTCGTCACCACCAGGCCCTCCACGGCACAGCGCCAGCCGTGGCGGAGCTGCAACAGGGCCAGGGGCAGGGGCAGGGCCAGCCGAAACAGAGGGCTGCCCACCGGCAGGTAATACAGCGCCACCCACAGCAGGGCAGTGGCGGACGCCAGATAGGCCGTGTCCATCAACTGGCGGGCCTGTCCGCGCGTGAGCTGGCGTCTGGATGGTATCAACGCGGTGCCGGGGCCGGCGTGACCGTGGGTGCCGGCGTGACGGTGGGCGCTGGCGTGGAGGTGGGCGCCGGCTTGGGCGTGGACGCGCCGATGCGCTCGATCATCTCCACTTCGAAGCTCACGCCCGCCGCCCGCAGGGCCTCAGTAACGGCCTCGGCGGGGGCGGCCGGATCGGCCGCAGGCAACTGAATTGTGATCCGGTAGGGGGCCGGCTTGGTGGGTGAAGCCACCGAAGGAAGCGGCGGGGCGAGCGGGGGCTTGGGGCTCGCCCCATTCGGGGCTGCCGTAGTGGGGGCTGCCGGAGTGGGGGCCACGGGCTGGGCTGGGGGCGCCGAGAAACTGCGGGAGAGCTGGTCGCCCAAACGGGTGCCGCTGCAGCCAGCCAGAGCCAGGCCGCAAACCGCCAATGCCAACCGCATCTGCAACCGCAGGCGACCCCAGGCCATGGCGGCCATCAGCTGTCGGCCGCCCGGATCACGCGCACCGCACTGGCCCGCAGGCGGCCTGTTTTGGTGGTGGTGGGGGCCTTCGGAGCAGCGGTTTTGGCGGCGGGCTTTTTGGCAGCGGGCTTTTTGGCAGCAGGCTTCTTGGCGGCGCCGGCAGCTGGCTTGCGGCCCTTGGCCTTGCCGGTGGCGGCCTTGGCGGCGAGCAGCTCCACGGCCAGCTCCAGGGTGATGGTGTCGGCGGTGGTGCCCTCCGGCAACGACGCATTCACCTTTCCTTGCTTCACGTAGAGGCCATAGGGGCCATCGAACAGCTGCACCGCCTCATCGCCCCCCTCCGGAGTGCCGAGATCCTTCAGGGCGGTGCGGCCGCCGCGGCCCTTCTTGGGCATGGCCAGCAATTCCACGGCGCGGCTCAGGCCCACCATCAGCACATCGTCTTCGGCCTTGAGGGAGCGGTAGTCCTTCTCGCCCTTGCCCTTGTGGTGCACCACGTAGGGCCCGAAGCGGCCCAGGCCCGCCTCGATCTTGCCGCTATCGGGGTGCTCCCCGAGCTGCCGCGGCAGCCGCAGCAGGCCTAGGGCATCCTCGAGGCTGAGCTCCTCCGGCTTGACGCCCTTCGGCAGCGAAGCCCGCTTGGGCTTGGGATTCTCATCGCTCACCTGGCCCCGCTGCACGTAGGGCCCGTACTGGCCAAACAGCAGATACACCAGATCGCCCGTTTCCGGATCCTCGCCCAGGGATTCGGGGCCATCGGCCTTCTGCTTGAGAATCAGCTCGGCCTTGTCGGCATCTAGATCGGCCGGGGTGATCTCCTGGGGCAGGGTGGCCTTGAGCAGCTCTTCGCTGCCGTCGTCGGCCACGCGCTTGGTTTCCAGGTAGGCACCGAAGCGGCCGATGCGCACCACGCAAGGCAGGCCCTCGAGCTCCACCGTGCGCGACACCCCCGGATCGATGTCGCCTTCGCGCTGGGCCACCTGGGTTTCCAGGCCCTGCTCGCCCTTGTAGAAGCTCTGCAGGTAGGGCAGCCACTGCACCTGGCCGTGGGAGATCTCATCGAGGGTGTTCTCCATCCGGGCGGTGAAGCTGGTGTCCACCAGGTCCGGGAAGTGCTCCTCCAGCAGGGCCGTGACCGCAAAGGCCGTGAAGCTTGGGGTGAGGGCGTTGCCCGCCAGGGTGGCGTAACCCCGGTCGACGATCGTGCCAATGATCGAGGCGTAGGTGGAGGGGCGGCCGATCCCCTCTTTTTCCAGCATCTTCACCAGGGCCGCTTCGCTGTAGCGGGCGGGGGGCTGGGTTTGGTGGCCGAGGGCCTCCACCGCCTTGCAGGCCGGGCGATCGCCCACCTTCAGGGCCGGCAGCAGCACCTCCTGGCCCTCCAGGGCGGCATCGGGATCATCGGAGCCCTCCACGTAGGCGCGGAAGAAGCCGGCGAAGTCGATGCGCTTGCCGGAGGCGCGGAAGCTGGCAGGGCCAAGAGCGCCGCCGTCGGCCTGCAGTTCCACCGCCAGCATGGTGAGCCGGGCGTCAGCCATCTGGCTGGCCACCGTGCGCTTCCAGATCAGCTCGTAGAGGGCCAGATCGCGGCCATCGAGGCCGGTGGTGGCGGGATCGCGGAAACTCTCACCGGCGGGGCGGATCGCTTCGTGGGCCTCCTGGGCGTTGCGGGCTTTGGTGGAAAACTGGCGGGGAGACGGGCTCAGATAGTCCTTGCCGTATTTGGCGCCCACGCAGCTGCGGG
Organism: Synechococcus sp. 8F6; assembly: GCF_002252665.1. Classification (GTDB taxonomy): domain Bacteria; phylum Cyanobacteriota; class Cyanobacteriia; order PCC-6307; family Cyanobiaceae; genus Cyanobium_A. Next base: position 53,243 of record NZ_NQKZ01000004.1, on the reverse strand, counting down.
CGGCGTTGATCGCCTGGTCGCTGAGGTGCACCGAATCGGTGCGCATGTAGGTGATGAAGCCGCGCTCGTACAGCCCTTGGGCGGTGCGCATGGTTTCGCGGGCCGAGAGCCGCAGCTTGCGGTTGGCCTCCTGCTGCAGGGTGCTGGTGGTGAAGGGGGGCACGGGCTTGCGCACCGTGGGCTTCTCCTCCACCTCCGCCACGGTCCAGGCGGCGCCCTGCACCTGGGCCTGAAGGGCTTTGGCCTCGGCCTCGCTCAGCAGTCGCACCTTGCTGCCGGCCTTGAGGGCTCCGGTGCTCTCATCGAAATCGGAGCCACCGGCGATCTTCACGCCGCCCAGCTGGCTCAGCTTGGCCTCAAAGCCAGCGCCGGCCTGCTCCAGCCGGGCCTTGAGGTCCCAGTAGCTGCCGCTCCTGAAGGCCCGGCGGGCCCGCTCGCGCTGCACGAGCAGGCGCACCGCCACCGACTGGACGCGGCCGGCGCTCAGCCCCCACGCCACCTTTTTCCACAGCAGCGGCGAGAGGGTGTAGCCCACCAACCGATCGAGAATGCGGCGGGTTTCCTGGGCGTGCACCAGCTCCATGTCGAGCTCGCGGGTCTGCTCCAGGGCCCGACCGATGGCTTCTTTGGTGATCTCGTGGAACACCATGCGCTTCACCGGCACCTTGGGGCTGAGCAGCTGCAGCAGGTGCCAGCTGATCGATTCGCCTTCCCGGTCTTCGTCGGTGGCTAGCAGCAGCTGGTCGGCGCCCTTGAGGGCATCCTTGAGCTCCTTCACCACTATCTTCTTGTCCTTCGGCACCACGTAGAGGGGCTCGAAGTTGTTGGCGGTGTTCACGCCGAGGTTGGCCCACTTCTCACCCTTGTGGGCCGCCGGGATCTCACTGGCGTTGTTGGGCAGGTCGCGCACGTGCCCCATCGAGGCTTCCACCTTGAAGTCCTTGGGAAGGAAGCCGCGAATGGTGCGGGCCTTCGTGGGACTTTCGACAATGACCAGGGTGTGACCCACAGACCAGCGCATAACCGCTCCCCTCTTTATCGCATCCAGGGACCGGGTTGGCTGCGAAGCGCGGCTACAGTCCCCGAGATCACAGATCCCACCTCGCCGCCGTCTCCCTGATGTTTCTGCTTGGCGCCCTCTCCACCGTGGCCGATGCCATCGGCAGTGGTGCCGGAACCGGGGCGCTGAATCTGCAGCTCAACGCCGGCGCAATCGCCCCGGAAGCAGCGGTGCTGATCGCCCTGCTCACCTGCCTGCTGGTGGACTTGGCCGGTGAAAAGGCCGCCAGCCGCTGGGTGCCACCGATCTGCTACGCCGGCCTGGGAAGTGCCCTGGTGCTGCTGGCGCTGCAGTGGAACACGCCGGATCTGCAGCCCTCCTTCGTGGGCTCCTTCCTGGCCGACAAACTCGCCATCGCCTTCCGGGCGGTGGTGGCGGCCTCCACCTTGATCTCCCTGATGCTGAGCTGGCGCTACGTGGAGCGCAGCGGCACCCCGGTGGGCGAATTCGCCGGCATCCTGCTGGCCGCCACCCTCGGGGCGATGTTCCTGTGCGGCGCCACCGACCTGGTGAGTATCTTCGTGTCGCTCGAAACCCTGTCGGTGTCGAGCTACCTGCTGGCGGGCTACATGAAGCGAGACGCCCGCAGCTCCGAGGCGGCGTTGAAATATCTCCTGGTGGGCTCGGCGGCGGCGGCGGTGTTTCTCTACGGCGCCTCCCTGCTCTACGGCCTCACCGGTGGCGCCACGGGCCTCGATGCGGTGGCGGTGGCCCTGCGCACCAGTGCCTCGCCCGTGACCGCCCTGGCCTTGGTGTTTGTGCTCGCCACGGTGGCCTTCAAGATCGCGGCGGTGCCCTTCCACCAGTGGACCCCCGACGTCTACGAGGGCTCGCCCACCCCGGTGGTGGCGTTTCTGTCGGTAGGATCCAAGGCGGCCGGCTTCGCCCTGGCCCTGCGCATCCTGGTGGGCTGCTTCGAGAGCTTCGATGCCCAGTGGAAGCTGCTGTTCACCGTGTTAGCGGTGCTGAGCATGGTGCTGGGCAACGTGGTGGCCCTGGCCCAAACCTCGATGAAGCGGATGCTGGCTTACAGCTCCATCGGCCAGGCCGGCTTCGTGATGATCGGCCTGGTGTGCGGCACCGAGGACGGCTTCGCCGCGATGGTGCTCTACATGGCGGCCTACCTGTTCATGAACCTGGGCGCCTTTGCCTGCATCATCCTGTTTTCGCTGCGCACCGGCAGCGACCGGATCGCCGACTACGCCGGCCTTTACCAGAAGGATCCACTGATCACCCTGGGGCTGAGCCTCTGCCTGCTGTCGCTCGGTGGGATTCCGCCGATGCTGGGCTTCTTCGGCAAGATCTACCTCTTCTTCGCCGGCTGGGCCGACCACCAATACCTGCTGGTGGTGGTGGGCTTGGTCACCTCGGTGGTGTCGATCTACTACTACATCTCGGTGATCAAGATGATGGTGGTGAAGGAGCCCCAGGACGCCTCCGAGGTGGTGAAGGCCTATCCGGAGATCAGCTGGAGCGTCGCCGGCCTGCCCGCCCTGCGCACCGCCCTGGTGGGCTGCGTGATCGTCACCGCCGTGGGCGGCATCCTGTCCAACCCGCTGTTCGTCTGGGCCAGCGAAGCCGTCACCGGCACGCCAATGCTGGTGCAGGCGATTGGCTGACCGGCCAAACGAAGCGGTCAAGGCTCAGTACAATGTCATTACAACCACTGGGGCGCGATGGGCAGGGATCAGGTGCTGCAGCTTCGGGCCAGCAGTGAACAGCGGCAGCTGATTGATCAGGCCGCTGCTGCCGAAGGCGTCAGTCGCACCGAGTTCATGCTGCGCTGCTGCCAGGAGCGTGCCCGTGACGTGCTGCTCGAGCGCACGGTGTTCTCTTTGGGTGATGAACAAAGCACCGCGCTGCTCAACGACCTCAACGATCCGGCCTTGAAGGCACAAGACCAGGCCGCCATCCAACAACTGCTCGCTGCCCCACGCCCCTGGCATGCAGGCTCCTGAATCCCTGGGGGATCAACATCAACTCGGAGACTTTGATTGCGGCGATGCCCCGCTCAACCGCTGGCTGACTCACCGCGCCCGCCAAAACGAGCGGGAGGGGGTGTCTCGAACGGTGGTGGTTTGCCTGGAGGACAGCAAGGTCGTGATTGCTTACAGCTGCCTTTCGGCTGGCGCGATCCTGCTCTCTGACGTACCGAACCGGCTGAGGCGCAACACGCCCAATCCTTTACCCGTGCTGGTGATGGGCAGGCTGGCGGTGGACCAGCGTTATCAAGGGAAAGGCCTGGGCAGGGCCCTGGTGGCGGATGCGCTGAGCCGAAGTCTGAAGGCGCGCCAACTGATCGGTGCCAAAGCACTGCTGGTGCACGCTCTGGATGATCGGGCTGCAGGGTTCTACCGATCGCTGGGGTTTCGCCCTTCTCCCATCGACGTCCTAACCCTGATGATCCAATTGGATCCGGTGTGAGTCTCAAGCTCACGCCATGCTGGTGTCATTGAGCCAGGCAAGGCAATGGCGCCGATAGCCTTCTCCAACTCGTTGTTTAGCCCTTGCCCAAACCGGTCGCCGAACTGATCAGCGTGGACAAGATCTATGGCAGCGGCGAGATGGCCGTCAGAGCCCTCGACCACGTGGACCTCACCGTGAACCGGGGCGACTACCTGGCCGTGATGGGAGCCTCCGGCTCGGGCAAAAGCACCGCCATGAACATCCTCGGCTGCCTCGACCGACCCACCGCTGGCAGCTACCGCCTCAATGACACCCCGGTGGATGGGCTCAGCGACGACCAGCTGGCCGACCTGCGCAACCGAGATCTGGGCTTTGTGTTTCAGCAGTTCCACCTGCTGCCCCAGCTGAGCGCCCTCGACAACGTGATGCTGCCGATGGTGTACGCAGGGGTGCCCGCCGCCGAACGGCTGCGACGGGCCCAGGCAGCGCTCGAGCGGGTGGGGCTGGCCCAACGGCTGCACAACAAACCCAACCAGCTCTCCGGGGGCCAACAGCAACGGGTGGCCATCGCCCGGGCGATCATCAACCAGCCGGCGCTGCTGCTGGCCGACGAGCCCACCGGCGCCCTCGATTCCCAGACCACCGCCGAAGTGCTGGACATCTTCGATGCCCTGCATCGCGGCGGCATGACCGTGGTGATCGTGACCCACGAAGACGACGTGGCAGCCCGGGCAGAAAAGATCGTGCGCTTCCGCGACGGGCGGATCCTCAGCTGAAGGGGCGGCCAGCAGGTGGAAGCCAACTCCAAAACCGATCTTGGGTTTGTTGCACAACGTGTTCAACAAACCTGATCCGCCCAACTGGCAGGCCGCAGCCGTCCGCCCGCCAGCCAGCCGTTGTGATCAACCCTGATTCGCCGGGTTGGCGGCGGGCCGCTCCAGGCTCTGGAGCAGCTGGCCCATCAACAGGGCGATGGCATCACTGCCGGCGGCGCCTTGGCCGGGGTCGAGATCGCCGGGATCCACGGCCATCCAGCCGCCATCGCTAGGCAGCCGCAATTCGAAGTGCAGATGCGGACCGGTGCTCAGGCCCGTGCTGCCCACCCGGCCGATCACCTCGCCCTGGCGCACCCGATCGCCCTCCTTCACGTAGAGCTCGCTGAGGTGGCCATACAACGTGCGCCGCCGCGGCCGGTCGTGCTCCACCTCAATGGCGAGGCCGTAGCCGCCGGCCAAGCCACTGCTCACCACCCGGCCGCTCAGGGCCGCCACCACCGGCGTACCTTCCGGGGCCGCCAAATCCCGGCCGGCATGCATCAGCCAGCTGCCGAGGATGGGGTGCAGCCGGTAGCCGAAATTGCTGCTGGTTACGGCCGAGCCGATCAGGGGGAACAGCAATTTCCGGTTGCCATTGCCGCCGATCGGTGCCGGCCGGGGCGTCACGCCGAACACGTCGGCTAGCCGGAAGCTGCCGCCGGACCCCGCCAGCAGGGCCGACACCGGCACGGTGAGCGGCGGCAGGGGGCGTCCATCCAGGCCGAGGCGGACTGACTCCCCAGCCCCGGCTTCGTTGTTGAGGCGCCCGCGCCAGCGCACCACCACACCACTGCTGCACTCCTGCTGGGACAGGGCACCGCTGCGGCAGGCCTGCTGGTGGGCCGGCACGTTGAAGGGGGTCATCCCGCCACCGGAGCGGATCCGAGCCCGCTCCGCCGGACTCACCACCCCATCGCGCACCAGGGCGTCGAGGGAGGCATCAAAGCGGGCAGGGGGGCGAGCAGGCGCCAACTGGCTGGCATCGGGCCGCAGCGGCAGGGCCACGGGCACCGGCGGCGGCAGCTCCGGACTGACCGGCGCCGGGGTGAGCTGGTCCTGACCCCAGGCCAACCCCACCCCCAGTAAGGGTGCCGTCACCACAGGCAGCAGCGCCAACATCGCCTTGGCGCGGGAGGATTGGCGCTGGCTGATCGGATCACTCATGGGGCCCAGTGTAAAAATCTCCGCCGATCGGCCAGATCCGGCGGCAACAGCCCCCTGAGGAATGGCGCCTCAGAAGTGGCGCTGCAGGGTCAGCTCCTGGCTGCCGCGGGCCAGGCGCAGGCGCCCATCGGTGGTCAAGCCAAGCACCTGCCAGAGCTGGCCGTCGTGCCACCAGCCCGCTGCCGGCCGCCACAGCCGGGCCTCGGCGGCACGCCGCACGGACTCGGGTTGGTGGGCGTGGGCGACGGCCCAATCGAGGCCGGCGAGCACCAGGCCCAGCAGGCGCTGCGGCCGGGCCCAAGGATGGTGGCGTCGAGAGCCGAGGGCCTGGGCCACCGAGATGGCCCCAGCTGGCACCCGGTTGCAGCCGTTGAGTCCCACCCCCACCTGGGCCCAGCGGATCTGCTGGCCCCGCAACCGCAGCCGCGGCAACAGGCCGGCGAGCTTGCGCTCCTGCACCAGCAGGTCGTTGGGCCACTTGAGCTGCACCGGCAGCCCCAGGGCCTCCAACTGCTGGGCCAGCCCCACCGCCACCGCCAGCCCCAGGGCCGCCGAGCCCGGCAGCGCCTCGGCCCAGGGGAAGGACGCACTGAGCCAGAGCCCACCAGCCGGAGACAGCCAGGGGCGGCCCTGCTGGCCATGGCCAAAACGCTGACGCCGGGCTTGCACCGCCAAGCGGGCGCCCTGGGCCTGCCGCTGCGCCAACCAACGATCCAGCTCGATCTCGGTGCTGGCACACACCGGCAGGCGCCGGAGCTGCCAGCCCAGGCCTGGCGGCACGGTCAAAGGCTGGCCAGCCAGGCGCCGATGCGGGCCGCACCGGCTTCCAGCTCCTCCACCGGGTGCACCAGCGCCAAGCGCAGCCAGCCCTCGCCACCGGGGCCAAAACCATTGCCGGGCGTGAGGGCCACACCGGTGGCCTCCAGAAGGGCCGCCGCGACAGCTTCGCTGTCCCAGCCGCGGGCCTGGGCCTGAGGCGGCAACGCCAACCACAGGTAGAGCGCCATCGACGGCCGCCGCACCGACCAGCCCACCGCCTCCAAGGCCGCAGCCATGCGATCGCGCCGCTCGCGGTACACCGCTTGGAGCTGGTGGGGCCAGTCGGGCGCCTGCTCCAGGGCGGCGATGGCACCGGCCTGCAGGGCCAGCGACTGGTTGAAATCCACCACGCCCTTGAGCTGGCGCAGGGCCGTGATCAACCACTCCGCGCCGATGGCAAAAGCCAGGCGGTAACCGCCGAGGCACCAGCTCTTCGAGAGGGAGAAAAATTCGATGCCGCACTCTCGCCAGTGGGGCGAGCGCAGCAGGGCCGGGGCTTCGCCATCGAGGGCCAGATCCACGTAGGGGTTGTCGTGGGCGAACACCAGCCCATGGCGCACAGCCCGCTCGGCAGCTTCATCGACCCAGGCCTGCTCACCGGTGGTGGCCGTGGGGTTGTGGGGAAACCCGAGCACCATCAGCTTGAGGGCATCCCACTGCTCGGTGCTGAGGGCCTCGAAATCGGGCCGCCAACTTGCCGCCGAATCCAGCGGCAGCAGCACAGGCTCGGCCGAGGCCAGGTGCAGCCCACCCATGTGGGAGGGGTAGTAGGGATCGAGCAACAGGGCCCGATCACCGGGATTGAGCACCGCCAGGGGCAGATGGGCCGTGCCCTCCTGGGATCCCACCAGCAGCAGCACCTCGGTGCCTGGATCCACGGCCACCCCGAAGCGCCGCAGGGCCCAGGCCGCTACAGCCTGACGAAACGGCAGGGTGGCTCCGTGCAGGCAATAGGCAGCGCTGGCGGGCTGGCCGAGCTGGGCGGCGATGGCCTGGATCGCCGCCGCAGGAGGTTGGAGGTCGGTGGACCCCAGCGAGAGATCGAGCAGGGGCGGCAGGCCCTGGGTGGCAGCCCGGGCCGAGTAGGCTGATTTGCGCTGGTCGTTGCGGGCGAAAACGCCGCTGCCGAGCCGCGACAGCCGCTCAGAGATGGGCATCCACAAAGGCCTTCAGCTGTGGTTTCGCCATGGCGCCCTCATGGCGAGCCAGCTCTTGACCATCCCGAAGCAGGATCAGGGCGGGCAGGCCCTGGATCTGCAGCCCATCGCGGCTGATGGGGTTGCCGTCAGCTTCCAGCTTGCCAACGGTCAAACGGCCGGCGTATTCCGCCGCCATTGCGTCCATCATCGGGGCCATCAGCCGGCAGGGGCCGCACCATTCGGCCCACACATCCACCAGCACCGGGGTGGCCGACTCATGCACTTCGGCTTGGAAGTTGGCATCGGTGAGATGAACAACAGTCACGGCAGGGCCTGAATCGACGAGTGCATAGGGCGATTGTATGGAAGGGATCCTCTGGGCGGAGCGCCCAGCCTGGACGGAACCTCCCAGACGAACCTCAGAGTTTGTCGATCGAGCGCTTGAGCTCCTCGAGCTCCGGATCCAGCTCACTCACCTTGACGGGCTCCAGTTGCGGCGCGGTCACGCCACCAGCCAGGCGGTTCTTCATCGCCGCCAGCTCGTCATCCACCTCGGGCGCCCCTTCCAGGGCCGCAAACTGGCTTTCGAGATCGGCGCCGGCCAGCTCGGCAGCCGCCTGGCTGCGGGCCTCCAGGGTCTGCACCTTTTCCTCCATGCGCTCGAAGGCGGCCATGGAGCTGTTGGTGCCGAGGTTGCCCACGGCGCTCTGCAGCTGCTCCTGGGCCTGGGCTGCCTGGGCCCGGGCCTTGAGCATGTCCTTTTTGGTTTTGGCCTCGGCGATCTTGCTTTCCAGAGCCACCAGGCTCTTCTTGAGCTGCTCCACCTGACCCGCCTGGCTCTGCAGCTGGGTGTTCAGGGCCGTGGCGGTGTCCTGGCAGGTTTTGCGACGCCCGAGGGCCTCGCGGGCCAGGTCTTCCTCGCCCTTCTGGAGAGCCAGCTCGGCCCGTTCGTACCAGGTTTTGGCCTGGGCTTCAGCCTGCTCGGCCTGATTTTGAATGCGCTTCTGGCTGGCAATGGCCGTGGCCACCGCCTGGCGCAGCTTCACCAGGTCCGACTGCATGTCGGCCACCGACTGGTCGAGGATCTTGGCGGGATCCTCCATGGCTCCGACAACCGCGTTGGCGTTGGAACGGATCAGGCGGCTGAGGCGATCGAAAAAGCCCATCGGAGTCGGCGGGGGCGAGGCTTGAGGGTAGCCAGGCCCGGCTGCAGTTCACCAGCGGGATTGCCGCACCCCGAATAACCTCGGCCCATGGCCAAGGCCTCCCGTCAGCAAACCCGCCAGATCGGCAACCTCAGCCTGCTGGTGCCGGCGCCGCGGCCGCCCGCCAGCGGCCTGGGCAGTTGCCTGCGGGAGCTGGAGCAGCGCTGGCAGCAGGGTGGCCATCTGGCGGCCCTGTGGCAGGCCTGGCCGCGCATCGCCGGCGCCCAGCTGGCGCCCCACTGCCGGCCCCTGCGGCTGCACAGCGGCCTGCTCACCGTGGGGGCAGCCCCCGGCCCCTGGCTGCAGGCCCTGCAATACAACCGCCACCAGCTGCTGGGAGCCCTGCGCGCCCAGGGCTTCACGGTGCGCGACCTGCGCCTGGAGCAGCACCACGCCAGTGCCGCCGTTGCGCCGGGCGGCCTGCAGGAAGCGGAGGTGTGGGCCGCCCACCCCAGCCGGGTGGACGTGCATGGCATGGCCACCTGCCCAAACTGCGCCAGCCCGGCACCTGCCGGCGAGATGGCCCGCTGGGGCCACTGCAGCTTCTGCCGCCAACGGGACCTGGGCCCAACCCCAACCACCTGACACCCACAAACGCCAGCTCCACAAAGAGCAGATCAGGATCAGTAGCGCTCCGGCCTGGGCTCCTCCCAGGTGGCGACCACACCCAGACGACGCAGGGCTGCGGCGCGCCGCTCCAGGCTGGAGCGCTCCAGCCGCCAGAGGGCGTAGGGGCCGCGGGCATCGAGGCGCTGGGGGTTGAGCTGCTGCCAGTAGGGCAGCTCAGCGGTGCCGTGATCGATGACCAGCAGCAGGCTGCGGCCGGCGGCGGGTGGCTGGGGATTGAGGCCGGGGCGGTGCTCGCGGGCCAGGCGATCGGCCAGGTTCACGAGATCGGCGGGCTCGGCACCCTCGTAGAGCACAACCTGGCGGCTGTAGTAGTGCAGCGAGGGCTTGAGCAAGCCCACCATCGCCAGGGGTTCGCCTGGCCTGCTGGCCGCGCGGGCCGCCGTGGCCGCTGCCGCCAGCTCGCGCACGGGCTGGGCCCGCAGCCGATCGCCCAGCCCCACCAGCGGCAACAGCACCACCGGCACAAACGCCACCAGCGGCAACTGCAACGCCAGCAGACCCACCAGAGCGCCCCGGCGCCAGCCGGCCCAGGCCCCCAGCAGCAGCGCCAGGGCCCAAAACGCAGCCCCCAACGGCACCCAGGGGGCAGCCAGCAGCTCAGCCACCAGGGAGGGCATCTCTGGAGCATCAATCAGCGGCAGCCACAGCGGCCCGGCCGCCAATCCCCCCGCCACCACTCCCGTGAGCACAAGGCTCAACCCCCAGGCCCAGCGACCGCCCCGCTGGGCGGCCAGCGCCACCAGCAGGCCCGCCGCCGGGGTGGCCGGCAGCCAGTAGCTGGGCAACTTGGTGGCCGCAGCGCTGAAAAACAGCAGCACCGCCAGCAGCCAGCAGGCGGCGAAGCGCTGCAGGGATTGCTCGGGCGCCAGGGGCTCAGCCGGCCGCCTGCGCCAGCGCAGGCGGCCGATGCCCTGGGCCAGCCCCAGCAGCAGCACGGGGGTGAGCGGCAGGCTGGCGATCACCAGCACCGGGCCAAAAAACCACCAAGGCGCCTGGTGGTTGTTCACCACCGCCGTGAAGCGCTGCAGGTTGTGGTAGCCGAAAAAGCTGCGCCAGAAGGGCTCCCCCTCCACCAGCAGCGCCGCGCCATACCAAGGCAACGCCACCAGTGCCGTGAGCGCCAGCCCCGGCAGGGGCCGCAGCCGCCGCCAGAGCCCGGCCAGATCCGCCTGCAACCAGCCAAACAAAAGGAGCGTGAGCCCCAGCAGCACCACCGCCACCGGCCCCTTGGCCAGCACCGCCAGCCCCAGCACCAGCCAGGGCTGCCACCAATGGCGCCCTCCTGTGCTCTCGCCAGCGGCGTAGCAGCGCCAGCTGAGCAGCAGGCTGAAGCCCAGGCAGCCCGCCAGCAGGGCATCGCTCACCGCGATCCGGCCCCAAACCAAGGCCAGCGGCGAGAGACCGTAGGCCAGGGCCGCCGCCAGGGCTGTGGCCGCTTGGCCTGCGGAGCGCTGGGGCCAGCGCAGCAGGGTGTGAGCCAGGCCGAGCATCAGCGCCATGCTGGCGAGGGCCGAGGGCAGCCGCGCCGCCCAGGTGCCCAGCGGGTTCCATGCCTCCTGGCCGGGCAGGGCGTAGAGGGCCCCCATCAGCCAGTACACCAGCGGCGGCTTGTCGTAGCGGGGCAGACCGTTGACGCGGGGGATCAGCCAATCGCCGGTGTCGGCCATCGCCCGGGCAGAAGCGGCAAACAGGGGCGGCGTTTCATCCACCAGGCCGGTGCTGCCCAGCTGCCACACAAACAGCACCAGGCCGATCGCCAGGGTGAGCAGCAACACCCAGCGCCGTTTAGTTGACGTTGCGCGCTGTGGCAGAGGGCGTTTCGCCGAAGTGCTCAAAGTACTGAAGGGCGGTGCGCCCGGTGGTGGGGGGGCAGGCCGGAGCTGATCCTGCATGCTGCTCAGACGGACCTGACAGCCTCGGGAACATTCAGCCCATCAGCCGCACCGGCCCCGGATAGGCCGCCAGTTGCTGATCGGCCGTAATCAACAGCAGGCCATCGGCGCTGGCCTGAGACAGCAACAGCCGATCAAAGGGATCGCGATGCAGGGGCGGCAGTGCGGCCACTGCCAGGGTGTGATGGGCCTGGATCGGCAGTTCCTGCCAGCCGCCATCAAGCAGGGCACGGCGCAGCACGGCCGGCTCCACGTGGAAATCGGGCCGCCCGAGCGCCTGTTTGATCACCAGCTCCCACAGGCTGGCCACACTGAACACCGGCGTGTTGGCAGGATCCTGCAGCATCGCCGACAGGGCCGCTGGCAGCCGTTCGGGCGAGCCCATCGCCCACACCAACAGATGCGTATCGAGCAGCAAGCGCATCTGCTGGCCTCAGGCCCCTTCAAACAGATCGGCGATCTCGGCAGCGCCCAGCTGATCAAAGTCGTCGGGCACCTGGCACTGACCGGCCAGCAAGCCCAGGCGCCGCAGCGGTGCCGCAGCAGCGCCCGCTTCGCTGAGGGGGGTGACGCGGACCATTGGACGGCCGGCCTTGCAGATCACAAACGGCTCGCCTGCTGCTGCCTCATCCACCAGCCGCGAGAGGTGCGTTTTGGCCTCGTGCATGTTCACCTGCCGCATGGCTGCGATCAACTTCACTCAGTCAACCAACTTAGTCGACCAAGCATCCAGACCGGCGTTTGAGGCTTGCACGGCCAGGGCAAGGAGGCATCAACATTTCGGCCCCAGCGTGCGTTGAACAAACCGTTTCACAAATCCAAACCCGCCAGCAACCACGCCTCCACCCGCTCAGCCAGCACCGCCCGCGAGGCATGGGCCTCCACCCACTGCCGGCAGGCGCGCCGATCGATCGCGCCCACCTCAGCCGCCGCCGCTGCCAAGGCCACCACGTTGTCGGGCTCCACCAACAGCCCATTCACCCTCGGCTGCACCAGCTCGCCGGGCCCGCCGCGTCGGTAGGCCACCACCGGCACCCCGCAGGCCATCGCCTCCACCACCACGTTGCCGTAGGCCTCGTTCCACTTGGGCGTGTTGAGCAGGGCCCGGCAGCGGCCCAGCTGCTGCTGCAACTGCACGGTGGGCAGGAAGCCCCGCCATTGCAGCGTGCCGGCCGGCACCGAGGCCTCCACCGCCGCCGCATAGGCCTGGTCTTCCACCAGGCCCCACACCGCCAGGGGCAAGCCCAGCTGCGCCGCCGCCGCCGCCGCATCCTCCAAGCCCTTCTCCGGCGCCACGCGCCCAGCCCAGCCCAGCAGCGGCTCGGGCTCGGCGCAAAACCCATAGGCACTGAGATCGAAACCATTGCCCACCAGCACCGGCGGGGCAGGCAGGGCGAAATCGGCGGCCTGTGCAGCGGTGTGGAAGGCCAGGCGGCGCTGATCCCAGGCGGCGATCTCGGCGATCACCGCATCCATCGCGTCGTTCACCGAGCCCATGCTCACCAGGTGAAAGATCGGCAGCTCCGCCAGCGGCGTCAGCCAGAAGGGCAACCAGTCGTAGGCCAGGTTGAGCACCGCATCGAATCCCGCCGCCGGCGCCTCGGCCAGAACCCGGCGCCAGAAGCGGGGCAGCAGGCCGTCGGCCGGCATCGTGATCGGCGCGGCCCGTTCTTGATGCTGGGCACTGGGCTGGGAGCTGCCGCTGCAGGTCCACAGCGCGGCGGCGGCACAGGCAGGGGGCAACACCGAGCCCTCCGCCGCCAGCACCGTGAGCCGGTGGCCCAGCTCCAGCAGCCCTGCCACCAGGCTGGCCAGGGTGAGCTCCACGCCGCCACCACGGCCACTGCCCAGGGCCCCCACCGGGGTGCTCACCACCAGGAGCCGCATCAGGACTGCTCCAAAAGGGGCGTGCCCTGCCAGAGCTGCTGGCGCCGGTTGATCAACAGCACCGAGGCCAGGGCCAGCACCGCCCCCAGCCACTGCAGCGGCCGCAACTGCTCATCCAGCAGCAGCACGCCACAGAGCAGGGCAAACACCGGCGTTAAAAAGGTGAGGGCCGTGAAGCCGGTGAGATCGCCGCTGCTGGCAAACCAGAAAAACAACCCGTATGCCAAAGCACTGCCCAACACGGTGGCGTAGGCCATCAGAGCCCAGTCAGTCGGGCTCCAGGCCGGCAGCAGCGGCCCCTGCAGGGCAACCCCGCCTAGCAGCGGCAGGCCGCCCAGCAGCAAATGCCAACCGGTGATCGCCACCGGATCACTCTCGCGGCTGGCATAGCGGCTCAGCACCGTGCCGAGGGCCATGGCCGCCGCCGCCGCCAGCATCCACAACTCCCCATGGCTCCAGGCCCGCTCCCCCAGGGCGGCTGGGCCATCCAGCCACCAGTGGCGCAGCACCGGCGCTGGCAGGCCAAGGCAACAAATCCCCAGCAGGCCCACCAGCAGGCCCACCCAGCCCACCGGGTTGATCGCCTCGCCAAACAGGCTGCGGGCCAGCAGAGCCACCAGCAGGGGCTGGGAATCGATCAGCACCGACCCCAAACCCGCTCCGGTCTGACCGAGCCCCTGAGCCAACAAGGCCTGAAACAAGCTGCCGTCCACCAGGGCGAAGGCGAGCAGCCAGGGCCAGTCGGCGGCGGCAATGCGCAGGGGCCGCCCCAGCAGCACCGCGGCCAGCAGCACCAGGGCACCGGCGGGCAGCAGGCGCAAGCTGGCCACCTGCAGGGGAGTGCCGCCCTCCAGCAGGGGCCGCATCGCTGCCATGGCCGTGCCCCAGAGCGCAAAGGGCAGCAGCATCAGGGGCCAACGCAGGGCCTGGGGCATGGTGCTTCCGGGCCGGTGAAGGCTTTCTTTTTAAGATCCAACCACTTCACACCGCCGAAATGCCCTGGCCCTGGCGCCGTAAGACCCGTCGCACCCTGGCGCGCATCGCCATCGAAGGCCCGATTGCCGGCCCCACCCGCCAGCGGGTGCTCAAGGCCCTGCGTCAGGTGGAGCAGCGGGAGTGCCCCGCCCTGCTGCTGCGCATCGACAGCCCCGGTGGCACCGTGGGCGACAGCCAGGAAATCCACAGCGCCCTGTTGCGCCTGCGGGAGAAGGGCTGCCGGGTGGTGGCCAGCTTCGGCAACATCTCCGCCTCGGGCGGGGTGTACATCGGCGTGGCCGCCGAACAAATCGTGGCCAACCCCGGCACGATCACCGGCTCCATCGGCGTGATCCTGCGGGGCAACAACCTCTCCAAGCTGCTGGAGCGGGTGGGGGTGAGCTTCGAAACCGTCAAGAGCGGCCTCTACAAAGACATCCTCTCCCCCGATCGCGCCCTCACCGACGGCGAACGGGAGCTGCTGCAAAGCCTGATTGATTCCAGCTACGACCAGTTTGTGGATGCGGTGGCCACCGGACGGGGGCTCAGCCAGGAGGCGGTGCGCGGCTTTGCCGATGGCCGTGTGTTCAGTGGTGTCCAGGGCAAGGAGCTGGGCCTGGTGGATGTGCTTGGCGACGAGGAGGCAGCACGGCGGCTGGCCGCTGAGCTGGCGGAGCTCGACCCGGAGAAAACCCGCCCGATCACCTTCGGCAGCCCGCCGAAGCGCTTCGGCGGCCTGATTCCCGGGCGCAGCCAGCTGCGGGGCCTGCTGGCGGCCCTCAGCCTGGAGCTGGCCTGGAGCGGCCAACCCCTGTGGCTCTACCGGCCATGAGTCAGGGGTTTGTCCTACGGGCCCTGCGCGGGGCCACCACTGCCGACGCCAACTCCGCCGAGGCGATCGAGGTGGCGGTGGCCGAACTGGTGGATGCGCTGGTGGCACGCAACGGCCTGGCAGGAGCGCAGGTGGTGTCGGTCACCTTTTCGGTGACCCGCGACCTCGATGCCTGCTTCCCGGCCGCCATCGCCCGACGCCAGGCCGGCTGGGAGCAGGTGGCCCTGCTCGATTGCCAGCAGATGGTGGTGGCGGGCGATCTGCCCCGCTGCATCCGGCTGCTGGCCCATGCCTGGCTGCACCCGGAGCGGACGCCCGTGCACCCCTACCTGCGGGAGGCCGCCCGCCTGCGCCCCGACCGGGTCCAACACTGACCCCGCCACCTGTGGGTCCGGCCACCACGGCCACCTGGGTCGCTGCCAGCTGACGAGAATTGTGGTCTTGATCGGTATCGCCCTGATGGGTTTCCCTTCCCTGCGCCCCCTGCTGAGCCTTGCCGCCCTGGCCGGAGCCGGCGCCGTCGCCCTCAGCACCCAGCCCGCAGGAGTGCTGGCCCAGGGCACACCGAGCTTGATGGAGTTCCGCTGGGACAACACCAAGGACTACCGCAAGCTCTACTACTTCATGACCGATACCCAGCGCCTCAAGCGCTCGGAGTACTACCTGATCCTCAAACCGAAGGATCGCAAAACCGCCATCCTCAAGCTGAGCATCACCATCCCCAGCTACTTCGACGCCAAAATCGATCCCAAGCGGGTCAAGCTTTGCAAGATGAGTGAAGGCGGCATGATGTCGCGCACCAGGTGCCAGGAAACGATCCCGGCCACCATTGAGATCGCCGAGAACGGCAGGGCTATCGAGATCTTCCCCGACACCCCCGTGCCCGACACCGGCACGATCGGGGTGTACATGAACATCTTCAACCCGTTCAACATCGGCATGTATCAGTTCAATGCCCTGGCCCAGGCCCCTGGCGACGTGCCGATGGCCGGCTACCTGGGCAGCTGGCTGATCCAGATCGATCCGCCCAACAACTGAGCCTGCCTCCCGCTTAGTCCGCCAACCCCGCCTGATAGGTTGGCCCCAACGCCCACTACCGACGCGACGAGCGCAGCGAGCAGCCAGTCATGACCAAGCGCACCCTGGAAGGAACAAGCCGTAAGCGCAAGCGTGTGTCTGGCTTCCGCGTGCGCATGCGCACCCACACCGGCCGTCGCGTGATCCGCACCCGCCGTCGCCGCGGCCGGGCCCGCCTCGCCGTTTAAGGCCCTTGGCCCTGCCCCAGTGCCACCGGTTGAAGGGGCAAAGGGTGTTTGACCGGATGTATCAAAAGGGCCGTCGCTTCCACGGCCCTTTTGTGCTGCTCCGGATTCTGGAGGCCCAGCCCCAGTTGCTTCCCGTCGAGCAGCAAACCTGCCCGCCCAGTCCCTGGCGTTGTGGTGTGGTGGTCAGCAGCAAGGTGCACAAGCGGGCCGTGCGCCGCAACCGCCTGCGCCGTCTGCTCCACGCCCACCTGCTGGCCCAGCCACCCGCTGTCTCCGAACGCTGCCTGTGGCTGCTGCTGAGCCTCAAACCGGGCAGCGCCGATCTCACCCCAGAGGCCCTGCTGGGAGAATGCAGCCAACTCCTCCAGCAAGCAGGTCTGACGCCATGAGCACAGGCACCGGCGCCACCATCCAGGAAACCGTGTTCTACGAGGGCGGGCCCGCCAAGGGAGATCTGGTGTTCAACCTGCTCCTGGGGCTCACGCTGATCGGCATCCCCTTCGCCGTGGGCGCGATTGTGCGGGCCCTGTGGCTGCGTTTCCGGATCACCAGCCGCCGCATCGAAGTGAATGGCGGCTGGCTGGGCCGCGACCGCACCCAGGTGGTGTACAGCCAGATCCGCGAGGTGCGCAGTGTGCCGCGGGGCTTCGGCCTCTGGGGCGACATGGTGCTGGTGCTCACCGACGGCTCCAAGCTGGAGATGCGGGCGGTGCCGCGGTTCCGCGAGCTGGAGACCTACATCGAGGAGCGCCGCCAGGCCAAGGCCTCCACACCCAAGGGCATGGCCGCCTAGACCATCAGTCAAACTGAGCCCATGCTCCCTCCCCCTACCCCCAGAGCCCCTCTGCCGTGATCGGCTACATCTCCGACAACCTGCTGCTCCCGATCCTCGATTTCTTCTATGGATTGGTGCCCAGCTACGGGCTGGCGATCATTGCGCTCACGGTGGTGATCCGCCTGGCGCTGTTTCCCTTGAGCGCCGGTTCAATCCGCAACGCCCGTCGGATGCGGATTGCCCAGCCCGCCATGCAGAAGCGGCAAGCCGAGATCAAGGCCAAATACGCCAACAACCCCCAGAAGCAGCAGGAGGAACTGGGGCAGTTGATGAAGGAGTTCGGCAGCCCCCTGGCGGGCTGCCTGCCCCTGCTGGTGCAGATGCCGATCCTGTTCGCCCTGTTCGCCACCCTGCGGGGCTCACCGTTTGCCGATGTGCCTTACACCCTCAACCTCAAGGTGCTGCCGGCCGAGCAGATCGCGGCGGTGGAACCCAAGCCGTTCAACAGCGCCAGCCATTCCATCTTCATCACCGAAACCAGCCATGTGCCGGTGATCGCCAGCCTTGAGGGCGGCACCAAGCTCGGCGTGGGTGATGCGGCCCAGGTGAAGCTGCACACCAAAGACGGTGAGAGCTTCGCTGCGGTGTTGGGCGACGTCGACAACGGCGATGCCTTCACCCCCACCTGGAGCGTCACCAAGGGTGAGGGCGTGGTGAGCGTGGCCGCCGATGGCACCATCACCGCCCTGACCACCGGCGACGCCACTGTGGAGGCCAAGATCCCCGGCCTGGCGGCCCGCAGCGGCTTCCTGTTCATCAAGGCCCTGGGCCAGGTGGGCTTCTACACCGACGGCGCGGTCAACTGGGACATCGCCATCCTGGTGGCGGGCTTCGGCGCCAGCCTGTTCGCCTCCCAGATCCTCTCGGGCATGGGCATGCCGGCCAACCCCCAGCAGTCCACGGCCAACAAGATCACCCCGGTGATGATCACCGGCATGTTCCTGTTCTTCCCCCTGCCGGCCGGGGTGCTGCTCTACATGGTGGTGGCCAACATCTTCCAGGCCTTGCAGACCTTCCTGCTCAGCCGTGAGGCCCTGCCCGACAACCTGCAGGCCATCCTTGATCAACAGATGGCCCAACAGACGGTCACCGTCAGTGCCAGTGGCGGCCGCCTGCCCTTCGAACCGAAGGGCAAGAAGTAACCCGCAGCACCCCGATTGCCGTGTCCAGCGTGCCCGACCTGCCCCTGCATCCCGTTCCCCTGCAGGAGCTCAAGCACCTCGACGCCGGACGCCACTGGTTGGTCAACCAGCCGATTGCCGGCCTGGACAGCCTCACCCCGGTGCGCGGCCAGCTGCACGCCACCCATCGCGGCACCGTGCTGGAGGTGGAAGGCGAAGTGGACACGATCGTGACCCTCTGCTGCGACCGCTGCCTGCAGCACTTCAACCGGCCGCTGCGGGCCTCCGGTAAGGAGCTGCTCTGGATCGGCGAACCTGCCACCAGCGATCCGGTGGCCTTGGAGGGCGAGGGCGATGACGGCGGCCTGATGGAGCAGCTCGATCCCCGTGGCAGCTTCGATCCAGAGCACTGGATCTTTGAGCAGCTCAACCTGCAGCTGCCGATCGTCAACCACTGCGGCAGCGACTGCCCCGGGCCGGCCACCTGGACCAGCGACAGCTCCGGCATCGATCCCCGCTGGCAGGCCCTGCAGGGCCTGCGCTCCTAGGCCTGCCGCCGTGAACGAAAGCTGGGCCGACCAACTCGATCTGCTGATCCGCGCCCGCACGCCGATCCTGTGGATCCGCAGCCTTGAAGAGGAACGGGTCGACAGCCTGCTGGAGCAGGCCGCCCAGAGGCTGGGGGGCCGCACCCTGCTGCGCTGGGACTTCATCGACGGCCTCAGCGGCGCCCCCAACCGCAGCGGGGAAGGGGCCCGCAACCCGATGGCGGCGCTGGCCTGCCTCGATCCCCTGCCTCCAGAGCAGGGCGCCCTGCTGGTGCTACGCGATTTCCATCGCTACTGCGACGACGCTGGCGTCTGCCGCCGGCTGCGCAACCTCGCCTCCAGCCTGCGCCAGGCCCCCCGCACCCTGGTGATCACGGCCCCCGACTGGGCGGTGCCGCGGGAGCTGGAAGACAGCATCACCCTGCTGGATCTGCCCTTGCCGGATGCCGAGGAGATCCGCCAACTGCTGAGCACGATCGCCCGCGCCAGTGGCCTGCCCCTCGATCCGGTTGTGGCGGCCCAACTCACCGCCGCCTGCCATGGCCTCAGCGAACAGCGGGTGCGGCAGCTGGCCGCCCGGGCCCTGGCGCGCCGTGGCCAGCTCGGGGAGGAGGATCTGGCGGAGGTGCTGGAGGAAAAGCGTCAGGCGATCGCCAAGAGCGAACTGCTGGAGTACTGCCCCAGCGAGGCCACCCCTGCCGACATCGGCGGCCTTGATGCCCTCAAGCACTGGTTGGAGCAGCGTCACATGGCCTTCAGCGAGGAGGCGATGCGCTACGGCCTGCCGTTACCCCGAGGCGTGCTGCTGGTGGGGCCCCAGGGCACGGGCAAATCGCTCACGGCCAAGGCGATCGCCCACAGCTGGAGCATGCCGCTGTTGCGCCTCGATGTGGGCCGCCTGTTCGCCGGCCTGGTGGGGGCGTCGGAGGCCCGCACCCGCGACATGATCCAGCGCGCTGAGGCGATGGCCCCCTGCGTGCTCTGGATCGATGAGATCGACAAGGGCTTTGGCGGCGATTCGCGCAGCGACGGCGGCACCAGCCAACGGGTGCTGGGCACAGTGCTCACCTGGATGGCGGAGAAAACCAGCGCCGTGTTCGTGGTGGCCACCGCCAACGGCGTCGACAAACTGCCGGCCGAGCTGCTGCGCAAGGGCCGCTTTGACGAGATCTTTCTGCTGGATCTGCCCAGCCCCGCCGAGCGCCGCGCCATCCTGGATCTGCAGTTGCGCCGGCGCCGGCCCGCCCACGCCATTCCCTTGGATGTGCTGGTGGACCGCACTGTGGGCTTCTCGGGCGCCGAACTGGAGCAGACGGTGATCGAGGCCATGCACCTGGCCTTCGCGCAGCAGCGGGAGTTTGGCGAAGCCGACCTGATCGCCGCCGCCAGCCAGGTGGTGCCCCTCTCGCGCACCGCGCGGGAGCAACTCGAGGCCCTGCAGATCTGGGCCAGCAGCGGCCGTGCCCGTCCGGCGAGCCTGGCTCAAGCCGCTGCAGATTGCGGCCCGTAACGAACTCCGACGCCAGGTAACAAGGCGTGGGCCCAACCGGGTCGAGCCGAAACGATCGGCCTACGGTCGCCAACAGCCGAGATCCCTGCCGTGCTGCCCAATCCCGCCCCCCGCGATCGCGGCGAACTCACCAGCCAGCTGGCCGTGGCCTGCATCGGTGCTGGCCTGATCACCAGCCTGGCGGTAGCCCAGGGCCAGAACCCCCTCACCGCCCTCGGCATCACCCTGTTTTCGGCCGTGGCGGCCGTGATGGTGGGCCAGGTGCTCTGATCCATTGATAACCCAACCGGATTGACGGCCCAACCGATCGGCCTGGCCTTGCGGGCGCTCATGCCTGCCCTGGCCAACAAGACCTACTTCAATTACGGCGGCCAGGGCCCCCTGCCAACCCCATCGCTGCAGGCGATCACCGCCAGTTGGCAGACGATTCAGGAGTTGGGCCCCTTCACCACGGCCGTGTGGCCTGCGATCGAAGCCACCACTGCCGGCTTGCGCCAGCGGCTCGCCCAGTGGCTAAGGGTACCGGCCCAGCGGCTGGCCTTCACCGAAAACGTCACCTCCGGGTGCGTGCTGCCGCTCTGGGGCCTGCCCTGGCAGGCGGGCGAAAGCCTGCTGATCAGTGACTGCGAGCATCCCGGGGTGGTGGCCGCCTGCCGGGAGCTGGCCCGGCGGCACCAGCTGACGATCGAGTCGTTGCCGGTGAGCGATCTCACCGGCAGCCCCGAGCAAGCGGCTATCGCCGTGCAGGAACGCCTGGCGGCGGCCCTCACGCCCCGCACCCGGCTGGTGGTGCTGTCGCACCTGCTCTGGAACACCGGCCAGCGGATGCCGATTGCGGCAGTCGCCGCCCAGCTCAACCGCCACACCAACCAGCCCTGGCTGCTCGTTGACGCTGCGCAGAGCCTGGGGGCGATCCCGGTGGCGGAAGCGGCGGCCGCCGCCGACATCTACGCCTGCACCGGCCACAAGTGGTGTTGCGGCCCCGAGGGTCTCGGCGTCACGGCCCTCTCGGCGCGGCTACTGGCGCAGAGCCAGCCCACCCTGATCGGCTGGCGCAGCCTCAGCCACGAAGGCGATGGCTCCAGCGGCTTCCACGCCGATGCCCGCCGCTTTGAGGTGGCCACCTCCTGCATCCCCCTGTTTGCAGGGTTGGATCAGTCCCTTCAACTGCTGGAAGCCGAAGGCACGGAGGGGCAACGCCTTGAGCGGATTCGCGAGCTGGCTGGCCTGCTCTGGCGAGGATTGCAGCAGCTGCCAGAGGTGGAAACCCTGCTGCAGGAGCCCCCGCCAGCCGGCCTGGTGAGCTTCCGGCTGCGCCGAGGGGGTGGTGCTGGCCGCACCGTGCAGCACCTGGGTGAGCAGGGGCTGTGGATTCGCAGCCTCGACGCTCCACCTTGCCTGCGGGCGTGCACCCACATCACCACCACCGCAGCCGAGATCGATCAGTTGCTGGCCGCCTTGGCCCTGGTGTAGCCGATCAAGCCCCGCGCCAGACAAGCGCACAAAAAAAGGGGCTTACGCCCCTTCTGATCTTGCCTTAATGCTCCACCCATCAAAGTGGAGCCCGCGGCTTAGGAAACCTCCTCGCTGAAGACGTTGCGGTAGACCCAGCCGGCCAGAAGCGCGCCCACAATCGGGGCCAACCAGAACAGCCACAGCTGACCAACCGCCTCACCGCCAACCCACAGGGCCACTCCGGTGCTGCGGGCGGGGTTCACTGAGGTATTGGTAACAGGGATGCTGATCATGTGGATCAGGGCCAGGGTGAGGCCGATGGCGGCACCCGCGAAACCGACAGGAGCCAGTCGATCGGTGGCCCCAATAATCACCAGCAGGAAGAAGAAGGTAAGCACCAGCTCCACAATCAGGGCAGCCCAGAAGCCGTAGCCACCGGGGGAGTGGGCGCCCCAGCCGTTGGTGGCCAGCGGGTTGCTGCCCGCCATCACCAGATCAAAGGCCGGGCCACCGGCCACCACCAACTTGATGAACCCGCCAGCCAGGACACCGCCGATCACCTGGGCCACGATGTAAGGCAGCAGTTCAGCGCCCTTCATGCGACCACTGGCCCAGAGGCCGAAGCTCACCGCGGGATTCAAATGGCATCCGGAGATGTGGCCGATCGCGTAGGCCATCGTCACCACCGTGAGGCCGAAGGCCAGCGACACACCCAGAAAGCCCAGGCCAAAGGGGTTTCCTGGAGCGATATCCGCACCGGTCAAATAGGGAAAATTGGCAGCGATTGCAGCGCTACCGCAACCACCAAGCACCAGCCAAAACGTACCAAAAGCTTCCGCGAGAAGCTTTTTACCCATGGGGACTGAAGACGCCACAGAGTCTCAATAAACAGCCCTCGAAAGCTATCTCCATCTGCCAGACAAGCCAGGATTCGCAACGGTTTCGACGCACTGTTCAACACAGGATGTCCGATCTACGCAGAGGTGTGCAATAAGCGCTGCAGCCTGCGGCGGATCGAGCGGATCTAACCGTTTCGCCGCGCCCTCAGGGCCTTTTCGGCCTCCTCCCGGTCGTCAAAGTGCACCTTGGTGGTGCCGAGGATCTGGTAGTCCTCGTGGCCCTTGCCGGCGATCAGCACCAGGTCTCCCGCTGTAGCGCCGGCAATGGCGGCCGCGATCGCGGTGGCCCGATCCCCTTCGACGTCGTGGGGGCTGCCGGCAGGAATGCCGGCCACCACATCGGCCAGGATCTGCGAGGGGTCTTCGGTGCGGGGGTTGTCGGAGGTGACCACCACCTGATCGGCCAGCCGCGCCGCGATCGCGCCCATCTGGGGGCGCTTGCTGCGGTCGCGGTCGCCGCCGCAGCCAAACACGCAGATCAACCGGCCGCGGGTGAAGGGGCGGCAGGCCGCCAGGGCATTGTCCAGGCCGTCGGGGGTGTGGGCGTAATCCACCAGCACCGCCGGGGAGCCATCACCATCACCCACCACCACCCGCTCCATGCGACCGGGCACGCCGCGGAAGCTGGCCAGGCCCTGGAGCAGCAACTCCAGCGGCAGCTGCTGCTGGAGTAACACCCCCACGGCCTGCAACAGGTTCATCAGGTTGAAGCGGCCCACCAGGGGCGAGTGAAAGGCCCCTTCCCCGGCCGGGCTCACCAGCAGCCCGCGCACGCCATCGGCCCCCAGCTCCAGATCCCGAATCGTGAGCTCGGCGCCGCTGTCTTGCAGGGAACTGCGCCAGCAACGCTCACCCAGCCGGCCGCGAAGGCGCTGGGCCAGCTGGACGCCCCAGGGATCATCGCCATTCACCACCGCCCCGCCCGCCAGCAGCGGCTCGGCAAACAGCTGCGCCTTGGCCTCGAAGTAGGCCTGCATCGAGGGGTGGTAATCGAGGTGGTCCTGGGTGAGGTTGGTGAACACCGCCCCGGCGAAGCGGCAGCCCGCCACCCGCTGCTGGTCGAGGGCATGGGAACTCACCTCCATCGCCCCGATCTGGGCACCGGCCTCCACCGCCTGGGCCAGCTGGGCCTGTAGCAGATCGGCAAAGGCGGTGGTGTGCTGGGCGGTCACGCTCTGACCGGGCCAGCGGTTCACCAGGGTGCCGAACAGGGCCGCCGGCCGGCCGGCATGGGCGGCCAGATGCTCGATCAGGTGGGTGGTGGTGGTTTTGCCGTTGGTGCCGGTGACTCCGATCAAGGCCAGGCGCCGACTCGGTTGAGCCCAGAACGCCGCCGCCAGCAAGCCAGCCCAGCGCGCCAACGGCTCCGGGGCGATCAGCACCGCGTCGTCGGGCCCCGGGGGCTGGGCCGCCGCCGCCGCTGCGCTGATCACAGCCGCCGCCGCCCCCGCCTGCAGCGCCTGGGGCCAAAAACAGCCCCCATCCACCTGGGTGCCCGGCAGCCCCACAAACAGGGTGCCCCGGCCCACGCGGCGGGAATCACAACTGATGCCGCTCACCTCCCGATTGGGCACCCCCGCTGGCAGCTCCAAACCCACCTCCCGCAGGACCGGATGGAGCAGCTGGGTCATGGCACCGGATCAGCGAATGGCGCCTTTCTAAGCGTCCTGATCCGAAAAGCCGTGCTTCTGCAACCAAACCCGCAGGCTGGTGCCGGCCAGCCGTGGTGGCACCCGCGGCAGCACCTGCTCCCCGTCGGGCAAGCGCAGCAGCAACAGCGGCACCTCCAGGCCAAAGCGGGCCTGCAAAGCGGGATCGCCATCGACATCGATCAGCTCGATCGCCAGGGGCGGCTCGAGGGCCCGCAACTTCTCGGCCAGGCCCTCACACAGGCAGCAGCCCTGACGGGTCATCAACACCAGAGCGGGCATCAGTCGGGAACGGGATCGCAGCCGCAGGGGGTGAAGGGGTGGCAGCGCAGCAACCTGCGCAGGGTAAGCCAGCTGCCCCGCCAGGGGCCATGGCGGCTGATGGCCTCGAGGCCATAGGCGCTGCAGCTGGGGATGAAGCGGCAGCGGGGGCCCAGCAGCGGCGAGATCCACTGGCGATACACGCCGATCAGAGCCAGCAACAGCATCGCCAGCCATCGCTCCAACGGCCCAGCCGCGCCGGCACCAACCGAGGCGAGACCCGGCTCGGGCTGCAAGCCGAGCTGGTGCGGCCCAACCGATAAGATCGACCGTTGGCGCGGCAAAGCTCAGGCCTGCGGGACTCTCCCAGCATGCTCGATGCCGCAGCACCATGGGGCCATCCCGGCTCCCTCCGTCCTTCGAACTCGTTTCATGTCTCGCTACCGCGGCCCTCGCCTGAGGATTACGCGGCGCTTGGGAGACCTTCCCGGTCTCACCCGTAAGTCCGCCAAGCGGTCTTATCCCCCCGGTCAGCACGGCCAAGCCCGTCGCAAGCGCTCCGAATACGCCATCCGCCTCGAAGAGAAGCAGAAGCTTCGCTTCAACTACGGCATCTCCGAGCGACAGCTCGTGCGCTACGTGAAGAAAGCGCGCGCCCAGGAGGGTTCCACCGGAACCAACCTGCTGAAACTGCTCGAGAACCGCCTCGACAACATTTGCTTCCGCCTGGGTTTCGGCCCCACCGTGCCCGGCGCCCGCCAGCTGGTGAACCATGGCCACGTGACCGTGAACGGCCGCGTTGTGGACATCCCCAGCTTCCAGTGCAAGGCCGGCGACGTCGTCGCCATCCGCGAGCGCAAGCAGAGCAAGAAATTGGCTGAAGGCAACCTGGAATTCCCAGGTTTGGCCAACATCCCGCCCCACCTCGAGCTCGACAAGAACAAGCAGGTGGCCAAGGTGATCAGCAAGTGCGAACGCGAGTGGGTCGCCCTCGAGATCAACGAACTGCTGGTGGTGGAATTTTACTCCCGCAAGGTCTGATCGCGCCGGCCATCGCGCCACGTCCATCAACCGATTCAGCCCGGCCCCAAAAGCCGGGCTTTTTCATGGGGTGCTGCGGGTCCAGACCCAGCGGCAATCCCGCTGCAGAGCCGAGGCCATGGCGGCCTTCGCTGAATCTTCGCAAGCAGAAGAGGCCAGCAACTGCTCCAGCTCCGCAGTGGTGAGCACCAGGGCATCGCAGCTCAGGGGCAACTGCTCAAAGGGCCACTGGCGGTAGCGCAGCGTCTGCGGGCCCGTAGCCGCTTGATCCACCAGCAGCAGATCCAGGTCGCTGCCCACGCCGGCATCACCCCGCCCATAGCTGCCGTACACGCCCACCTTCTGCTGGGTCGGATTGCTGCAGGCCTGCTGAGCTGCCCAACGCTCCACTGCCTCGAGCACAACCCGGGGCTCAGGCCATCTGAGCAGCGATTGCGTCAACGAGCGCACGGGCATGGCTGAGGGCATCGCGACTTTGCAGGTGGCCGAAGTGATCACTCGGGGCCCCATCGGGAAGACTATCGGGATAGCGCGTGGGGATGTAGAGCGCATCGAGAATGCGCAGCCGCTCCACCAACTCGGGTAGACCCGCTACCGGCCCAGGCCATGGCCCCAGGCCTGCTGACCATGCGAGAGATGCAGACCCTTCAGGGCTTTCTCAACAGCCTGATGGGCGGCAAAACAGGCCCACTCATGGTGCCCATGACCGGCACTCACCAGCGCCATGGCCAGGTCCTGGTTCGCCTGGCTCAGCCAGTCAGCAGCGCGATTAGCCACCGTCCTACCCCCCAATCAGTGCCTCAAGAGCAGCCGTCACATCGGCCTGGCGCATCAGGGATTCGCCCACCAGCACCGCATCGGCGCCGGCGCCCTGCACCCGATCGAGGTCGTCACGCGTGACCAGCCCCGACTCGCTCACCAGCAGGCAGCCCTTGGCACAGATCTGCTCGCCGTAGGTGGCGGTGAGCCGCTCGGTGGTGGCCAGATCGGTGTGGAAGGTGGCCAGATCGCGGTTGTTGATGCCAATCAGCTGCACCCCATCGAGGGCTAGCACCCGCTCCAGCTCCTCGGCATCGTGCACCTCCACCAGCACCGTCAGACCCAGGGCCTTGGCCACCTTGAGCAGGTAGGCCATGTCCACATCGGTGAGGATCGCCGCGATCAGCAGGGCGGCATCGGCGCCGGCGGCCCGGGCCTGATACAGCTGATAGGGGCTGAGGATGAAGTCCTTGCAGAGCAGGGGCAACTCCACCACCTGGCGCACCTGCACCAGCACCTCAAAGCCCCCCTGAAAAAACTGTTTATCGGTGAGCACCGACAGGCAGCTGGCACCACCGGCGGCATAGCCCCTGGCGATGGCCTCCGGATCAAAATCCTCGCGGATCACCCCCTTGCTGGGGCTGGCCTTCTTCACCTCGGCGATCACCGCCGGCTTGCGGCAGCTGGCCCGCAGGGCCGCCAGAAAATCGCGGGGCGCTGGCAGCTCGGCCACCTGCTGCTTGAGCTTCTCCAGGGGCACCCGCTCGCGGGCGGAGGCCACTTCCCGGTCCTTCTCCCAAACGATCTTCTCAAGAATGTGGCGCGGTTCACCCTCCTCATGGCGGATGGCGTATTCGAGGAAGGCCACCTTCACCTTGGGATTCGGGGGCCGGCGACGGAACTCCATCTCAGCCACCCACCGCGACGGGAGCCAGTGCAGCAGCGGCCTGCTTGTAGGCCACTTCCACCACCTCACTGAGGGTGGGGTGGGTGTGCACTTCATTGGCGAGCTGGGTGACGCTCTGGCGGCGCGCCACGGCGTTGGCGATCTCCTGGATCAGATCCGCCGCATGCAGGCCGTAGATGTGGGCGCCGAGCACCTCACCGGTGCTCTTGTTGAACAGCAGCTTCATCAGGCCATCGCTCTCCAGCTCGGCCAGGGCCTTGGAATTGGCCTTGAAGTAGCTGCGCACCACCCCCAGCTCAAAGCCGTCCTTGGCCGCCAGCGCTTTGGCATCGGCCTCGCTCAGGCCCACCGAGCTGATCTCCGGATGGGTGAAGGTGGCCGCCGGAATCGAGCGGTAGTCGATCGGGCGGGGGTGACCCAGGATGTTGTCGATCGCCACGGTGCCCTGGGCCGCAGCGGTGTGGGCCAGCATCATCTTGCCGGTCACATCACCCACGGCCCACAGGTGCGGCACGGGCTCGCCGCCCGCCAGCACCCGCATGTGATCGTCCACCGGGATGAAGCCGCGCTCGGTGTCCACCCCCACCGCCGCCAGGTTGAGCGCGGCGCTGCTCGGCACCCGGCCGGTGGCCACCAGCACCGCATCCACCTCCAGGGTTTCCACCAGCTCCTTGGTGGCCATGTCGGCCAGCTCGATTTTCACCGGGCAGCCCGGCGTCACCTTGCGGGCCAGCAGGCCAGCGCGGGCATCGATGTCGCGGCCATCGATCAGCTTGCGGGCGGCCAATTTGGCGATGTCGGGATCGAAGGTGGGCATCACCCGATCCAGGGCCTCGATCATCGTCACTTCACAGCCCAGGGCCGTGTACACATCGGCAAATTCCAGGCCGATGTAGCCGCTGCCGATGATCGCCAGCCAACGGGGCAGCCACTCCAGGCTCACGGCCTCGTCGCTGGTGAACACGGTGCGGCCGTCGGTTTCAATGCCGCGGGGCACGAAGGGCTCCGAGCCGGTGGCGAGGATCACGTCGCGGGCGCTGTAGGTGCGCTCCACGCCACTGCCACTCTCACGCACGGTCACCTGCTGGTGGCCCGCCAGCCGGCCGCTGCCCCGCAGGATCGTGGCGCCGGCGCGCTCGAGAGTTTTGGTGAGGTTGGTGCGGATCGTGGCCACCAGCTGGTTGGCATGGTCAGCGATCTTCTGGCGCTCAAAGCGCACCGGGGCGGCGTGGATGCCGAAGCCGGCCAGGTGCTCGGCGTCGGCCAGCTCCCGCACCCGGCCGCTGGCGGCCAGCAGGGCCTTGGAGGGCACGCAGCCGCGGTTCACGCAGGTGCCGCCCATATCGCGCGATTCCACGATCGCCACCTTCAGCCCGTGCTCCGCGGCGTGCTTGGCCGCGTCAAAGCCGCCGTAACCGGCGCCGACAACAATTACGTCGTAATCGAAGCTCGAGCCATCAAAACGCGATCCGTGGAGGGGGGCGTCGCTCACCGGGCAGCCGTGCAGTTGTTGGCAGGCATTCTCCCCCGTCAGGCTCCGACGCGCTGCCGCAGGCGCTCGAGCAGCAGGGGGGCCGCCGCCACCGCCACATTCAGCGACTCCACCACCGCGCTGTGGGGGATCGTGACCCGCTGGTTGGCCAGGGCTTCCAGCTGGGGCGACACGCCGCCCCCCTCGCTGCCGAGCAACAACACCGTGGGGCGAGTCCAGTCGAGCTGCCAGTAGGGCAGCGGCGCCACCGGCCCGGCCCCCGGCCGAACGGCCACCACCACCTGGGATCCCGCCGCCGCGGCCGCCGCCAGCCGCCCCGCCAGATCCGCCCGGCTCTCGCGCCACAGCGGCAGGGCCAGGGCTGCACCGGCCGAGGCACGCAGCACCTTGGGCTGGAAAGGGTCGGCCCCATCGGCCATCCACAAGCTCTCCACCCCAGCCGCCAGGGCGGTGCGCATCAACGTGCCGAGGTTGCCCGGATCCTGCAAGCCATCGAGGGCCAGCACGAAGGGAGCTGGAGCCGCAGCCGCCGGCGCGGGAGCGGGCGGAGCCACGGTCAACACAACGCCATCGGGATGCTGGGTGGTGGCCACCGCCTCCAGCACCTCCTGGCTCACCTCGCGGCAGATGCAGCCGGGCGGCAGGGCCGCCACCTGGGCACCGTGGTCGGCGAGCCAGGCAGCCGTGGCCAGCAGATCGCACGGCTGGAGCTGCAACCGCAGCACCTCCTGCAGCAGGTGGGTGCCCTCCAGCAGCAACAACCCCTCCTGACGCCGACCGCGGGCGTCGTGGAGCAACCGCAGCCGCTTGACCAGTGGATTGCGGCGGCTGGTGATCGTCTCAGCGAGGCACAGCCCAGGGCTGGGAACCACGTCAGAAGGTGTGGTGGCGCCGGACGCGCAGGCCATCGTGCATCACCAGCTCCTTCTCCTCCATCTCGAGACCTCGCACCGAAGCCACCTCGCCTTTGAGACCTTCGGCCTGGAGGTTTTCAACCAGCTTTTTCAAAACAATGTCCTCGATGGTCGACTGATCGAGAGCATCGGGAGTGAGACTCTCAAGAAACTTGCCGAGCTTCGAGGCCATCACCTCAGAGGCATTGGTGATCTTGAGGACAATCATAAAAAAGTGCGGATGGGGAGACTTGAACTCCCACGACATTGCTGCCACTAGTACCTGAAACTAGCGCGTCTACCAATTCCGCCACATCCGCGTGGCCGCCGCCGCAGCGACTGGGAAAACATACGCCATCGAGGGTCCTCCCCGGCCGTTCAAGCCAGTTTGGTCGGCGGCTGTCTAGACGGTCTCATCATTTGTTGTCAAGATGCGTCGGCAAGAGCTGGGCAGTCGCTCCATGGGTTTGATCGCTGTCCAGTCCAACTTTCAGTCTCAGGTGGTTTTCAGCCCCCAGCTGGAAATCTCTGGTGGCCGCAAGCTGTCTGGGGAGCTGCAGGTGAGTGGTGCCAAGAACTCAGCCCTGGTGCTGATGGCGGCCTGCCTGCTCAGCCGCGACACGATCCGGCTGCGCAATGTGCCGCCCCTCACTGACATCTCCGCCATGGCCGAGATGCTCGGCAGCCTCGGGGGCCAGGTGTTGCGCCAGAGCGACTGCCTCGAGCTCAATGGCGACGCCATCAACAACTCCACGGCGCCCTACGAGCTGGTGAATAGCCTGCGGGCCAGCTTCTTCTGCATCGGGCCGCTGCTGGCCCGGATGGGCATGGCCAAGGTGCCCCTGCCCGGTGGCTGCCAGATCGGCACCCGGCCCGTGGTGGAGCATGTCAAGGGGCTGAAGGCCCTCGGTGCTCAGGTGACGATTGAGCACGGGGTGGTCACCGCCGTCGTGCCAGGTCGTGGGCATCGCCTCACCGGCGGCCGCATCCACATGGACTGCCCCAGCGTCGGCGCGACCGAGACGTTGATGATGGCCGCCGTGCTCGCCGATGGCGAGACGGTGATCGACAACGCCGCCCTGGAGCCGGAGGTGGTGGATCTGGCCGGGCTGCTGATCGCCATGGGCGCCAAGGTGCGCGGCGCTGGCACGCCCACCATCACGATCGTGGGCGTCGAGCGTCTCCACGGCGCCGACTACGCCGTGATCCCCGATCGCATCGAAGCCGGCACCTTCCTGCTGGCCGCCGCCATCACCCGCTCCCACCTGCGGATCGCCCCCATCATCCCCGACCACCTCGGCGCGGTGCTCACCAAGCTGGAGGAGGCGGGCTGCACCCTGGAGCACGACGGCATCGGCCTCACCCTCAAAGCCGATCACATCAATGCTGTTGACCTGCGCACCCAACCCTTCCCCGGCTTTCCCACCGACCTGCAGGCGCCATTCATGAGCCTGCTGGCCACGGCCCAGGGCACCAGCGTGATCACCGAGAACATCTTCGAAAACCGCCTGCAGCACGTGGCGGAGCTGCAGCGCATGGGGGCCGCCATTCGCATGCAGGGCAACACCGCCTTCGTTGAAGGAGTGGCCCGGCTCAGCGGTGCGCCGGTGCAGGGCACCGATCTGCGGGCCTCCGCCGCCATGGTGCTGGCGGGCCTGGCCGCCGAAGGCATCACCACGGTGCGGGGGCTGGAGTTCCTCGACCGCGGCTACGCCAACCTCGAAGCCAAACTCAATGCGGCCGGCGCCTGCATCCAGCGCGTCAGCGGTGCGCCAAGCAGCACCGGCATCGCCGCGTAAACTCTCACCTGCGGGAGCGTGCCGGAATTGGTAGACGGACTCGACTCAAAATCGAGCGCCTTCGGGCATGTGGGTTCGAGTCCCACCGCTCCCATCTCGCCGGTGTCCACATCAGCAGTGATGGACACCTATGCCCGCTTCCCGATCAGCCTCACCCGGGGCCGGGGTGTGTGGGTGTGGGACAGCAGCGGCAAGCGCTACCTCGACTGCGTGGCCGGCATCGCGGTCTGCACCCTCGGCCACAGCGACGGGCGGATGAAGCGGGCCCTGAGCCGGCAGCTGGGCAAGCTCCAGCATGTGTCCAATCTGTACCGCATTCCTGAGCAGGAGGAGCTGGCGGCGGCGATCACCGACAGCAGCTGCATGGATCGGGTGTTCTTCTGCAACTCAGGCGCTGAGGCCAATGAGGCCGCCATCAAATTGGCGCGCAAGCACGGCAACACGGTCCGCGGCATCAACACCGCGGGCGGCATTCCCGGCGGCGAGCACAGCCCCCTGATCCTTACCGCCCAGGCCAGTTTCCACGGCCGCACCCTGGCGGCCGTCACCGCCACCGGCCAGCCCAAATACCACCAGGGCTTTGAGCCGATGGTGCAGGGCTTCCGCTACTTCCCCTACAACGACACCGCCGCCTTTGAAACCCTGCTGGCCAGCAGCGAGGCGCAGGGTCCGCGGGTGGCGGCCGTGCTGCTGGAGCCGATCCAGGGCGAGGGCGGTGTGCACCCGGGCAACCGCGCCTTCTTCCAGCGGGTGCGGGAGCTCTGCGACGCCCACAACATCCTGCTGATCTTCGACGAGGTGCAGATCGGCGTCGGCCGCAGCGGCCAGCTCTGGGGCTACGAGCAGCTGGGCGTGGAGCCCGATGCGATCACCCTGGCCAAGGGGCTGGGCGGCGGCATCCCGATCGGCGCCCTAGCGGTGAAGGCGAAGGCAGATCACTTCCGCCCCGGCGAGCACGCCAGCACCTTCGGCGGCAACCCCTTCGCCTGCCGGGCCGGCCTCACGGTGCTGGCTGAACTCGAGCGCCGCAAGCTGGTCAGCCACGTGCAGCGGATGGGAGAACTGCTGCAGGAGCTGCTGGCCGAGCTGGTAAGCCGCCACCCCACCCTGCTGGAGGGGGTGCGCGGCTGGGGGCTGCTGCAGGGCCTGGTGCTGCGTGCCGAGGCCCCGAGCGCCCCCGAAATCGTCATGGCCGCGATGGAGCAGGGCCTGCTGCTGGTCCCCGCCGGACCCCAAGTGGTGCGCTTCGTGCCGCCGCTGGTGATCCAGCCCCGCCACCTGCGCCTGGCGGTGGATCGCCTCGAGCGGGCCCTCACCAGCCTTGGTTGCTAAAACAGCCTTGGCCGCTGAGCCCGACAGCTTCGCCGACCTGATCGAGCCCTTCAGCCGCCGCGGCGTCGACCTGGGGCTCGATCGCCTGCAGGCCGCCCTGGCCGAGCTGGGCCATCCCGAGCGTCGCTTCGCCGCCGTGCAGGTGGCCGGCACCAACGGCAAGGGCTCGATCTGCACCCTCGTGCACCAGGCGCTGCTGGCCGCCGGCATCCGCGCCGGCCTCTACACCTCGCCCCACCTGGTGAGCTGGACCGAGCGCATCCGGCTGGGCGACACCCCGATCGCCACGCCAGCCCTGCGCCGCCACCTGCAAACCGCCACGCCGGTCGCCCAACGCCACCAGCTCACGCCGTTTGAGCTGGTCACCGCCGCGGCCTTTCTGGCCTTCGCGGAAGCTGAGCTGGAGCTGGTGGTGCTGGAGGTGGGACTGGGGGGCCGGCTCGATGCCACCACCTGCCATCCCCACCGGCCCGTGATCGGCTTTGCCTCGGTGGGGCTCGACCACGCCGAGATTCTGGGGCCGGATTCAGCCAACATTGCCGCCGAAAAAGCGGGCGTGCTCCAGCCGGGTGCCGTGGCCGTCAGCGCGCCCCAGAGCCCGGAGGTGGCCGCGGTGTTGAACGCCCGGGCCGAGGCGGTGGGGGCCGAGCTGCGCTGGCTGGAGCCACTCGATCTGGAGCGTTGGCCCCTCGGGCTGCCAGGGGCCGTGCAGGCGAGCAACGGTGCCGTAGCCCTGGGGATGCTGCGGGCCCTGGTGGAGCGGGGCTGGCCGATCAGCGAGTCCGATATCCGTCAGGGGTTTGCGGCGGCCCGCTGGCCCGGCCGGCTGCAACAGCTGATTTGGCGAGGCCAGCCCCTGCTGCTCGACGGAGCCCACAACCTGCCCGCCGCCCGCGCCCTGCGCAGCGAGCTGGATGCCCACCCGCAGCGCCACGGCCTGGCCGCCGGCCCCCGCCACTGGGTGCTGGGGATGCTGGCCAACAAGCAGGGGCCGGCCATCGTCGAGGCGCTGCTGGCCCCCCACGACCGCGCCTGGATTGTGCCGGTGCCGGGCCACGCCAGCTGGAGCGCCACCAGCCTCAGCAGCGCCCTCGCCGCCCACACCGACCGAGGAGCGGCGCTGGTGGATCAGCTGGAGACGGCGCCGGATCTCACCAGCGCCCTAACAGCCGCAGCGACAGCCGCAGCAGCCCCGCGGCTGATCGTGGCGGGCTCCCTCTATTTGGTAGGCCATCTGCTGGGGAGTGACCCTCCGGCGCAGAACGGTCCAGAGTGAAGCTCCCGGCTCCCTTCGCCTTGGCCCACCCACTGCAGCGCCTGTTGCTCGACCCGTTGGGGCGCCTGTTTCACATCCTGTTTCACAAAGCCCTCGCACTTGGCCTCGTAGTGGGCCTCGCCCTGGCCCTGGCCCTGGCCCTGCCGGAGCCGGCCGCTGCCGAGTTTTCCGGGGTGGACTACACGCTCACCAACCAGAACGAGCAGGATTTCAGCGGCCAGAACCTGGCCAACACCTCCTTCGCCGGTGCCACCGGACGGCACGCCAACTTCAGCGGCGCCAACCTGCACGGCGCGATCCTCACCCAGGCCGCCTTCCCCGAGGCCAATTTCGCCGGGGCCGACCTCAGCGGCACCCTGATGGACAAGGTCGACCTGTCCGGCGCCGACCTCACCGGGGCCGTGCTGAGCGGCGCTATTGCCTCGGGCAGCAGCTTCCGCGGCGCCACCGTCACCGATGCCGACTTCAGCGACGCCCTGATCGATCGCGTCGACCAACGCTCCCTCTGCCGCGATGCCGAAGGCACCAACCCGACCACCGGTGTCGACACCCGCCTCAGCCTGGGCTGCTGAGCCAACCGCGCAGCTTGCCCGGATTGAGCAACCCGGCCGGGTCGTAGGCGGCCTTGGCCGCCACCTGGTCGGCATCGATCACGCCCAGGCCGCCGTCCTCGACGGTGAGCACATGGGGGTTGAACAGCACCGCCCCTGCGTCGCGGCAGTCGGCCATCAGCCGCTGCAGAGCCTCCTCCCCCCGCCAGCGCACCAGCGGCAAGGCCGCCAGCCGGGCCGCCCCCTGCTGCTTCACCGCTTCCAGGTGCCAGAGCAGATCGTCACCCCACTGGCCCCGCAGGCGCTCCAAACAGGGGCCCTCCGGCTGGGGTAGCAGCATCTGCAGGTAGGTCCAGCCCTTGTGCTGGGTGCGCCAGTGCAGGGTGGTGTGGTTCCAGCTGAGCTCCCGCAGCGGCAGGCCCCGGCTCTGGCCCTGGGGGGCCTGCCAGCGCAGCGCACCACCGCGGGCCGCCAACCAATCGGGCAGCACCGCCAGGGCATCGGGGGCAGCCAGCAGCAGCAGGCGATGCTCCTCCCCATCTGGCGCCGGACAGCCCGCCGGCCAGGGCAGCGGCTGAGCCAACGGCGCCTCCAGCAGCGTGATGGCGTTGAGCTGCAGCGCCGTAGCGGGCAGGGCCTGGGCCGCCGCCAGGGCCCGATCCCACTGCGCAAACCCCACCACGAGCTGCTGCCAGGCCACGGCTTCGGTGGTGGGCAGGCGCAGGGCCGTGAGGATGCCGTTGGTGCCGTAGGCGTGGTTGAGCGGGGCGCTGGCGGCGGCATCGAGCTGGAGCAGCCGCGGCTCGGGCTCCAGGGTCACCACCTCCAGGCCCAGCAGGTTGCCGGCATCCCGCAGGAAGCCCCAGCGCAGGGAGCCGATGCCGCCGGAGCCCCCGGCAATGAAG
This sequence comes from Synechococcus sp. 8F6, assembly GCF_002252665.1. GTDB lineage: Bacteria > Cyanobacteriota > Cyanobacteriia > PCC-6307 > Cyanobiaceae > Cyanobium_A. The sequence goes on along the minus strand of NZ_NQKZ01000004.1, from coordinate 17,921 downwards.
CCGCCGATGGTGGCGCTGCGCACCGTGCTGGGCACCAGCCGCAGGGCCCGGCCCCGGGGCGCCAGCTGCTGCTCAATCGCGCCCATCAGGGCGCCCGCCTCCACCTCGATCACCCCGGTGGCCTCGTCCAGTTGCCGCAGGCGCTGGAGGCCGGTGAGATCCAGCACCAACCCGCCCTGCAGCGGCACGCACTGGCCGTAGTTGCCGGTGCCGGCCCCCCGCACCGTCAGGGGCACGCCGTGGCGGGCACAGGCACCGGCCACCAGCCGTACCTGCTCCACCGTGACGGCGAAAGCCACCAGCTGGGCGCGGCAGCCCTGCAGCTGCGGCACCAGCACCGGCGAGTAGTCGAAGTAGTCGCGGGAGAGGCGCTCCAGCTCGGCCGGTGCCTCCGGGCCCAGCAGCGCCAACGCCGGATCGAGCCGCTGCAGCTCTGCCGCCAGGGCGGCGACCCGGGAGCAGGGGTTCAACTCCATGGAAGCAGCAGGGGAGAGGGCTGCTCCTGCCCAGGCAGCGGCAGCCACTGGCCGGCGCGCAGCACCCGCCGCTGGGGCGGCCGGGCCAGCAGCTCGCCCCACGAGCCCGCACCGAGCAGCACCAGATCGGCAGGCCCGCCAACGCGCAGCACCCCATCCCAGGCCAGCCCCAGCACGGCGGCGGCGGCGGTGCTGAAGGGGGCCAGGCCGAGGCGCTGCCACGGCATCAACTGGCAGAGCGGCGCCGCCCAGCGCAGCAGCTCAACTGGATCGAAATCGCCGCCCGGATACCAGGGATCCTGCACGTTGTCGCCGCCGAGGGCCAGCCGCACCCCTGCCCGCTGCAGGCTGCGGATCGGCGCCAGCGGTCGGCGCCAGGGGGTGCGGCCGGGCCTGCGGCCCAGCAGCCAGAAATTGGTGGTGGGCAGGGCAACCACGGCGATCTCCGCCGCGGCCAGGCGCTCGGCTAGCTGGTCGCAGGCCCGCGGCGGCAGCAGGCCCATGCTGCTGGCGTGGCTGCAGGTGATCGCCACGGCACGGCGCTGCGCCAAAGCCACCCGGGCCACCAGATCGACGCCCACTCCCGGGTCGCGATCGGATTCATCCACGTGCAGATCGACGCCGCAACCCAAGCGCTCGGCCAGATCGAGCAGGGCCAGCAGGGCCTCCCGGTCGGCGGCGCGGCGGGCCGGTCCCTGCCCGTAGGGCGGCCCGATCACCCCCCCCAGCAGCCCCTGGCCATCGGCCACCGCGCGGGCGAGGGCTTCCCCTTCCGGACTGAGCCAGTGGGCCAGCGGTGCCAGGGCCACCAGCTGCAGCTCCAGCCGCCCCCGCCAGCGCTCGCGGGCCTCCAGCAGGGCGTCCCAGCTGGCGCGAGCCGCCGGCCCAACGCTGTCGATGTGGCTGCGGATAGCCCGCACCCCGTTGCGCCAGGCCCGATCGAGGGCCAGCTCGGCCCGCGCCGCCACCTGCTCGCCGGTGCGCACGCCGTACTCGCGTTGGTTGGCCGCCAGGGCCGCAGCCATGGTGCCCTCCCGGTTGGGGAAAGCATCGGCCGTGAAAGCCTTGTCGAGATGGGCGTGGGGCTCCACCAGGGGCGTGAGCGCCAAAGGCAGGGCGGCCAGCGCGGCCTGATCCATACTCCACAATGGCTCGATCGCCGTGACCAGTGCTCCGGCCACCCGGATCTGCAGCGCCACCAGCCCGTCGGCATCGGCCTCAAAACCCCTGGCCAGACGCGGATCCAGCAGCCCGCGGGGTAGGCGCAGCGCCAGAGGATGCATCACGGAGCGTCCTGGGAGGGGTCGGCGACAGCCTTGTCGATCGCGGCACCGATCAGCACAAACTGTCCCGCCACCCCAACCACGGTGGAGCGAAAGCGCGGCACCCGCCAACCCAACAACTTGTGGCCACCGATGTCACTGCGATACAGGCTCAACACCCCGAGATTGTGGCGGCGGGTATGGCCTGCCACCAGCGCCGCCAAGGGCGTCCGCTGGGCCAGCACCAGCTCCTCACAATTCTGAATCGCTAGCCGCATCAGCAGCGGTAGACCGCCATCAGTGCAAACTTCCTCGCTGATTTCATCGACCAACCGCTCGGCGGCATAGGCCTGGAAATCGGCGGCGGAGGGATTGGTGATGGCCAGCCCGGCCCCGGCCAGGGCCGCCAGGATCAGGCCGAATGCCCAGGGGGGACAGGCGAAGTGATCTGAACGGCCGGGCAAACGGGACGTCATTCAAGGGCTCCCACGTTGGCACCAATCCCTGTCGGTGGCTTGGTACATTGTTGGCAATCACGGCGGGCGTCGCCAAGTGGTTAAGGCAGCGGCTTGTGGCGCCGCCATTCGGGGGTTCAAGTCCCCTCGCTCGCCCTTGATGCCCTAGCCGTCTCCGCTTCTGGTGGAGGCGGCTTTTTTGTGCCGCCCTGCTGCAACGCGCCCTGCGGCAAGAGGGCCTGCAGCAGCAGACCCGCCCCCTGCCGCACCGGATCGGCGCAGGGCAAACCCGTCTCGGCGGCCGTGGCCACGAGAGCGGCATCGGCTTCTGCGCTGCTGAGCCGGGCGGTGTTGAGCGCCACGGCCCGCACCCGGGGCCGCAGGCCATCGGGCCGGCCCAAGGCCGCCAGGGCCTCCAGCGCCGCGATCAGCTCCGGCAGCGGTGGAATCGCCACCGGCGCCGCCCCAGGCCGGCTGCGCACGAAGCGCTGGCCGGCGCGGTGCACCAGCAGCAGGTCGGTGGGCTGGCTGCCGCGCAGCAGCGGCAGGGTGGCGGTGGAGCCCGGGTGGCAGAGCGACCCCTGCCCCTCCACCAGCACCAGGGCCTCGGGCCCGGCCCCGGCGGCCACCTGAAGCACCGCCGCCTCCACGGCCCCGGCGGCGTAATCCACCCGCACCGCATCGAGGGCCACTCCGCATCCGGCGATCAGGATCCCCGCCTGGCCGGTGCCCACAAAGCGGGCATCGAGGCCCCGGTGCCTAGCCTCGGCCTGCAGCTCCAGGCAGGCGCTCATCTTGCCCACGGCCATGTCGGATCCCACCGCCAGCAGCCGCCGGCAAGGAAGAGCCGCCGCCCGCGCCGTGGCCACCTCCAGCGCCTCGGGCTCCTGGCGCAGGTCCCAGATCCACTGGCCGGGGCGGGTGCAGGCCGCCGCCAGGGCCGGATCATCCCCCAACCGGCTGTGCAGGCCACTGGCCAGGTGCAGCCCGGCCTGGAGCCCCGCCAGCAGATCGGCGCGCATGGCGGCGGGCAAGCGGCCACCGGAGGGGGCCAGCCCCACCACCGCCACCTCGGGCCCGTAGGCCAGGGCCGCCGCCATGTCGGCCACCACCGGCACGGCCCGGTCGATGCCCGTGATCGCCTCCAGCGAGGCGCCAGCGAAGGCCGGATCGATCACCGCCACGATCGGTCCGGAGCGGTAGCGCAGCATCGCCAGGCCGGTCTTGCCGGAGAGGTCATCGAGGCCGCCATGCTGCAGCAGCACGACCGGGGCGCTGGCGCTCAACATGCCTGATCGCCTCGGAGGCCAATGCCCAGGCCGGGGCCGGGGGGCGGCACCAACACGTCGCCGCGAAGCGCCAACCCGGTAAAGGGGTCATCCACCAGGTTGAGGTGGCTGTCGAGATCGGGCCAGGTCACCAGGGGCAGCAGCTGGGCGGCGGCGCCATTGAGCAGGGCGGCGTCGGAGTAGCAGCCGACCATCACCCCCAGCCCCAGCCGCCGGGCCGCCTGGGCCATCAGCAAAGCCTCGGAGAGACCTCCACTTTTGAGCAGTTTGATGTTGATGCCGTCCACGTAGGGGGCCAGCCGCACCAGATCGGCCAGGTCCCAACAGCTCTCATCCGCCACCAAGGGCATCGGACAGTCGAGCTCCAGGGCCTCGAAGCCAGCCGTGTCGAGCTCCGCATCCAGCAGCGGCGCCAGGGGCTGCTCCAGCAGCACCACCCCAGCCCGCTCGAGGGGCACGAGCATGGCCCGGGCCGTGCCCAGATCCCAACCGCCGTTGGCATCCACCTGCAGCTCGCAGGCCACGCCGGTGCTCTGGCGCCGCTGCTCGAGGGCAGCAGCCACGGCCTCCAGCAGCACCAGGTCGTGGGCCACCCCCTCGGGGCTGCCGAGCTTGAGCTTGATGCGGGTGGCGGGAAGCTGCAGCCACCAGCACTCGAGCCGCGCCAGCACAGCCTCGGGGGGGCCTAAGCCGAGGGTCACGCTGGTGGCGACACGGGCTCCCGGATCCAGGCCCCAGAGCCGCCACAGCGGTTGCCCCAGCCGTTGGCCCCACCAGTCGTGCAGGGCCAGATCGAGGCCGCAGCGCGCCGGCGGGCTGAGGCCAGCCAGCAGTGGTTCCAGGGCCTGGAGCGGCTCCGGCGCCAGGGCTCCCAGCTGGGGGGCCAGGGCTTCGAGCTCCGCCGCAACGGCGTCGGTGGCGTAGTGGCGATGGCCGGTGTCGAAGCCGCCGGTCTCACCGATGCCTGTGAGCCCGTCGTGCTCGAGGCTCACCAGCAGGTGCTCCACAGCCGCTGTGGTGCCGCGGCTGATGGCCAGGGGCACAGCCTTGGTGAGCGGAAACCGGCGCAGGCTCAGGCGCATGGGGATGGAGCGCTGCCATCAAGCTGGCACAACCAGGACGGCACGCGTCTGACATGCCTCCTGAAATCCGTGCAACCCGTACAGATTTCGGAACACCAGCCAGCGCCATTCCCTAGCCCTTGCCCACGACCTACCACCAGCAACCCAAGTGCGGAACCCGATGGCCGAAACTGATCGGATGACGGCCACCACGCTCAGCACCCGCGGCAGCTACTGGATCACCACCTTCGGCTGCCAGATGAACAAGGCGGATTCCGAGCGCATGGCCGGGATCCTCGAATCCATGGGCTACCGCGAGGCTCCAGCCGAGCTGGAGGCTGATCTCGTTCTCTACAACACCTGCACGATCCGCGACAACGCCGAACAGAAGGTGTACAGCTATCTGGGTCGCCAGGCCCAGCGCAAGCGCACCAACCCCCACCTCACCCTGGTGGTGGCCGGCTGCGTGGCCCAGCAGGAGGGCGAATCGCTGCTGCGGCGCGTGCCCGAGCTGGATCTGGTGATGGGGCCCCAGCACGCCAACCGCCTCGATGTGCTGCTGGCCCAGGTGGAGCAGGGCCAACAGGTGGTGGCCACAGGCGAGCACCACATCCTCGAAGACATCACCACCGCCCGCCGCGACAGCACGATCTGCGGTTGGGTGAACGTGATCTACGGCTGCAACGAGCGCTGCACCTATTGCGTGGTGCCGTCGGTGCGGGGCCAGGAGCAATCGCGTCTGCCTGAGGCGATCAAGCTGGAGATGGAGGGGCTGGCCGCACGGGGGTTCAAGGAGATCACCCTGCTGGGCCAGAACATCGATGCCTACGGCCGCGACCTGCCCGGCATCACCGCCGAAGGCCGGCGCGCCCACACCCTCACCGACTTGCTCCACCACGTGCACGACGTGGCGGGCATCGAGCGGATCCGCTTCGCCACCAGCCATCCGCGCTATTTCACCGAGCGGCTGATCGACGCCTGCGCCGACCTGCCCAAGCTGTGCGAGCACTTCCACGTGCCCTTCCAGAGCGGCGATGACGACGTGCTCAAGGCCATGGCCCGCGGCTACACGGTGGACCGCTACCGCCGCATTGTCGAGCGCATCCGCGAGCGCATGCCCGATGCCGCGATCAGCGCCGATGTGATCGTGGCCTTCCCGGGCGAAACCGACGCCCAATACCGCCGCACCCTCGATCTGATCGAGGAGATCGGCTTCGATGCGGTGAACACTGCCGCCTACTCGCCGCGGCCCAACACCCCCGCCGCCGTCTGGCCCAACCAGCTCAGCGAGGCGGTGAAGGTGGAGCGGCTGCAGGAGCTCAATGCCCTGGTGGAGCGCACCGCCCGGGAACGCAGCGCCCGCTACGCCGGCCGCCGCGAGCAGATCCTGGTGGAGGGCACCAACCCCAAGAATCCCGAGCAGATGATGGGCCGCACCCGCACCAACCGCCTCACCTTCTTCCCGGCCCAGCGCTCCGATGGCCGCACCATCGCCCCCGGCGAGCTGGTGACGGTGCAAATCGAAGACGTGCGGGCCTTCTCCCTCAGCGGCAAACTGGCCTGAGTTTTGGGCCCCTGGCTCACCCTGCAGACGGCATGACACCCACCCCCCTTGCCGTTGGCCTGATCTTTGGGGGGGCTTCCGGCGAACACGCCGTTTCGATCCGCTCAGCGGCCACCGTGGCCGCCGCCGTGCGCCATCCCGACAACGCCGCGCGCTATGCCCTGCGCTGCTTCTACATCGATCCCGAAGGCCGCTGGTGGGGCCCTGATGTGGCCGAGGCCGTGCTGGCCCAGGGCGTGCCCGCACCCCCCGACCAGCTGCCCCAACCCCTGCCTGAGCCTGGATTCCGCGGTTTTCCCGCCGGCGCCCTGGAGGTGGCGGTGTGGCTGCCGGTGCTGCATGGCCCCAATGGCGAAGACGGCACGATCCAGGGCCTGTTCACGTTGATGCAGGTGCCCTACGTGGGCTCAGGGGTTCTCGGCTCGGCCGTGGGCATGGACAAGCAAGCGATGAAAGCCGCCTTTGCCGCCGCCGGGCTGCCCCAGGTGCCCTATGCCTGCGTCAGTGCCAGCCAGCTTGCCCAGGATCCCGACGGCCTGGTTGCGAAGCTCGAAGCTGATCTCGGCTATCCCTGCTTTGTGAAACCCGCCAACCTGGGCTCCTCAGTGGGCATCAGCAAGGCCACCGACCGGGCCAGCCTGCTGGCCGGGCTGCGCACGGCCGCCGCCCTCGATCCGCGCCTGGTGGTGGAGCAGGGCGTCACGGCCCGGGAGCTGGAGTGCGCCGTGCGCGGCGGTGGCCACCAGCCCCTGCAGGCCTCGGTGCTGGGCGAAATCTGCTTCGACGCCGACTGGTACGACTACGACACCAAATACAGCGAGGGCAAAAGCCACACCGTGATCCCCGCCGTGGTGCCCGAGCCGATCGCCGCGCGCGCCCGGGCCATGGCCATTCAGGCCTGTGAGGCGGTGGGGGCGATGGGTCTGTCGCGCGTCGATTTCTTCTACGGCGAAACCAGCGCCAATGAAGCCAACCCCGGCGAGCCCAGTGGCACGCTGTGGCTCAACGAAATCAACACCTTGCCCGGCTTCACCAGCCAGAGCATGTACCCGATGCTCTGGGCCGCCAGCGGTGTGCCCTTGCCGCAATTGGTGGGCGAGTTGCTGGAAGGGGCCCGAGAATGGCACCAGGCAACACCTCTGGGAGGCCCCTTGGCATGACGCACGGACTGCTGTGGCTTCCACTGCTACTGGTGTTTGTACTGCTCACCGCCCTGGGCTGGCTGGAGCGGCGGCGGCAGCGGCTGTTCCGCGAGTGGGCCGAAGGCTCCGAGCTGGCCAAGCTCGACAGCTGTGGCGCCGCCCGGCTGGTGGATGGGGTGCTCACCTGGTGCACCTTCGAGGCTGGTCAACTGAAGGAGGAGGGCTCCTTCGTGATCAAGCAGCTCGAGCTGGTCGAACTGCTGTCGCTGGGCTCCGGCGAGGCGCCGCTGACCGAGGAAAGCCAGGGGGCCTGCCGGCTGCGGCTGGTGGGCGGAAGCGAGCAGAAGGATCTGCCCTTCGCCGATGCGGAGCGGGCCCGGCGCTGGATCGCCGAGCTGATGTCCCGCTCCCGCTGCGAACTGTGAGCCCCGCTCCAGGTCGACGGGTGAGCCTGCGGTGGTGAAGGGCAACCCTGCGCCGCCCGGGTCGGAACGCCGCCGCCAACTGCGCCAGCAACGGCAGCGCGAGCGGCTGCGCAACCTCTGGCGGCTGGTGGTGCTGCTCAGCCTGGCGGGCGGCCTGGGCTACGGCCTGCTGCGTCAGGGTTGGGTGTTGACCGGCCCCAGCCAGGTGGAGGTGGTGGGCAGCGCGCAGGTGGGGCCAGACCAGGTGGTGCAGGCAGCCCAACTCAGCTTTCCCCAGCCGCTGCTGGCCCTGCAGCCCAAACGCATCGCCGAGGCCATCGCCGGCGCCCTGCCGGTGGAGCAGGTGCAGGTGAGCCGGCTGATGGCGCCGCCGCGGCTGCGGATCGAACTGGTTGATCGCCAGGCGGTGGCCCGGGCCCAGCGGCGCACCAGCACGGGCCTCGAGCAGGGCTTTGTTGACCGATTCGGCCACTGGATGAGCAACCGCCAGGGGCAGGGCGTTGCCGCCAAGGCCAGCGCAGGCCTGACGGTGGTGGGCTGGCAGCCGCGCTACCGCCCCGCCCTGGCCCAGGTGCTGGAGCAACGCGACCGGCTCGGAGCCGACCTGCACCAGATCCGCTTTGAGCCCGGCGGCAGCCTCTGGCTGGAGAGCACCAGCCTCGGCCAGGTGCGGCTGGGGCCAGCCGACGCCCAACTGGGGCGGCGTCTCGAGGTGCTCGGCCACCTGCAACAGGAATTGCCAGCGCGAATCAAGGGCCGGCGGCTTCAATCGATCGACCTCAGCGATCCGGAACAGCCGGAACTGGGGCTGCCCTTGCCCGCCCAGCCAGCCAAACCCCCCGGATGAGCATTCCGGCAACGGCCATGCCAGGAAACCCGCAAAGGTGGGAGACTCCCTGAATCCAAGGTGCCAAAGGCCGACATAATGCAGCGGCAGATGTACAGCACTGCCGCCGCCCCCAATGCCGCTATGACCCACAGCTCCCCCCAATTCGGGTCCCCCCAATCCAACGGTGTCCAGCCCGGGAGCGAGGGGTTGCTTGGCAGTTCGACCGCAGGCGGAATTGTGCCCAGCCAGTCGGCACGCATCGAAGTGATCGGGGTTGGTGGTGGTGGTAGCAACGCGGTCAACCGGATGATCGCCTCCGATCTCCAGGGTGTGGGTTATCGGGTGCTCAACACCGATGCCCAGGCCCTGCTGCAGTCGGCCTCCCAGAAGCGCATCCAACTGGGCCAGAAACTCACCCGCGGCCTGGGGGCCGGCGGCAACCCCGTGATCGGCCAGAAGGCGGCTGAAGAATCCCGGGCTGAACTGCAGGAATCGCTGCAGGGCGCAGATCTGGTGTTCATCGCGGCGGGCATGGGCGGCGGCACCGGCACCGGCGCTGCGCCGATCCTGGCGGAGGTGGCCAAAGAGGTGGGTGCCCTCACCGTGGGCATCGTCACCAAGCCCTTCGGGTTCGAAGGTCGCAAGCGGCTGCGTCAGGCCGAGGAGGGCATTGCCCGCCTGGCCGAAAGCGTTGACACCCTGATCGTCATCCCCAACGACCGCCTGCGGGATGCCATTGCCGGGGCTCCCCTCAATGAGGCCTTCCGCGCCGCCGACGACGTGCTGCGCATGGGCGTCAAGGGCATCAGCGACATCATCACCAAGCCCGGCCTGGTGAATGTCGACTTCGCTGACGTGCGCTCGGTGATGGCCGATGCCGGCACCGCCCTGCTGGGCATCGGCGTGGGCTCCGGTCGCTCCCGGGCCAGCGAGGCGGCCCAGGCGGCGATGAGCAGCCCCCTGCTGGAGTCGGCCCGGATCGACGGCGCCAAGGGTTGCGTGATCAACATCAGCGGTGGCAAAGACATGACCCTCGAGGACATGACCACCGCCTCGGAGGTGATCTACGAGGTGGTGGATCCCGATGCCAACATCATTGTGGGGGCCGTCGTGGACGAGCGCCTCGAGGGTGAGATCCACGTGACCGTGATCGCCACCGGCTTCGAAAGCGGCGCTCCATACCGCCGCGAGCGCACCACGGTGGGCTTTGCTGGCACCAACCTGTTCAGAGGCAATCAGGAAGAGCGTGGCGCCAAGATTCCGCCGTTCCTGCTCAATCGCCAGGGTCAGGCCAATTCATAAGCCCTGACCCTGGCAATTTGGTCCTGAAAACGCCCTGGGGTCTGGCCTGAAGGTGGCGACCCCCTGAAAGTGGTGACCCGGAGTCCACGCCTGCCCTGAGCATCCCGTGTGGCTGCTCCCTTCCGGTCCTGACCAGATTTGGGCGTCGGAGCCGCATGGGTCCGAGTCGATTGGATGCTAGCAATGGCATCCTCCGCACCGACGTCCGTGCCCCTGCGCCCCGCAAATCTGGCGAGTCGCAAGCAGGCCGGGCTGCCGATCACGGTTCTCACCGCCTGGGATGCCCTCTCCGGAGCGCTGGTGGCCGAGGCCGGCGCCGATGCGGTGTTGGTGGGTGACTCCCTGGCGATGACGGTGCTGGGCCACGCCACCACCCTGCCGGTGACCCTCGAGGAGATGCTGCACCACACCCGGGCCACGGCGCGCGGCCTGGCCAGCAGCTGTTCCCCCGGGCAGGAGCCGCTGTTGATCTGCGATCTCCCCTTCCTCAGCTACCAATGCAGCGCCGATGAGGCCGTGGCCGCCGCCGGGCGGGTGCTGAAGGAAACCCCCGCTGCCGCCGTGAAGCTCGAAGGCGCCGAACCGGAAACCCTGGCCGTGATCGACCGGCTGGTGCGCAGCGGCATCCCGGTGATGGGCCACATCGGCCTGACGCCCCAGTCGGTGCACCGCCTGGGCTACCGCCGCCAGGGCAGCGATGCGCCCAGCCAGGAGCGGCTGCGGCGCCAGGCCCTCGCCCTGCAGGAGGCCGGCTGCTTCGCCCTGGTGCTGGAGCACGTGCCCGATGCCCTTGGTGCCGCCCTGCAACGCGAGCTGACCCTGCCGGTGATCGGCATCGGCGCCGGCGAGAGCTGCGACGGCCAGGTGCGTGTCACGGCCGATCTGCTGGGGCTCACCAGCCAACAACCACCCTTCAGCCCACCGCTGCTGCAGGGCCGGACCCTGGGGGTGGAAGCGCTGCGGCGCTGGATTGCCGCCCAGCACCATCCAGCCCAGGAGCATCCAACTGCTCCTGCCACCAGGCCAGCAACTCCCGCAGCACCCCATTGCTGAGGGCCAGGCCGGCCGGATCACTGAGCCGCCAGCGGGGGCCCTCGATCTGCAGCAGCCCCTGGCGCCACCATGGCTCGAGCCGTTCACGCAGCTGAGCGCAGCCGGCCTCGCCCAGCAGCTGGGGCAGGTGCACCCCCTCCCGGCGGCGCAGACCCACCAGCAACCGCTCATCGATCGGCATTCCCGCCCCGCTCTGCGGCTGCGGCTGGGCCAGCCAGGCGGCATAGCCCTCGCGGGTGCGGGGCCGAGCCAACCGCTCGCCCCAGGGCGCCGAGGTCGCCCCCATGCCGAAGCCCCACCAACCGGCACCGCTCCAGTAGACGCGGTTGTGGCGAGAGGCGTGGCCGGGCAGGGCGTAGTTGGAGATTTCGTAGTGGCCATAGCCGGCGGCGCTGAGCTCGGTCCAGGTGAGCTCCATCAGGTCGGCGCCCAGGTCGGCATCGGGCAGCTCCAGCTGACCGCGCTGGTGGCGACGCGCAAACACGGTGCCGGGCTCCAGGCTGAGGTCATAGACGGAGAGATGGGGCGGGGCCAGCGCGATCGCCTCACCCAGCTGCTGGCGCCAGGCGGCCAGGGCTGCTGCGGAGGACGCCTGACCCGGCAGCCCCTGGATCAGATCCAGGCTCCAGCTCGCCAGGGCCCCGCGGCGCTGGGCCTCACTCAGCCAGCCGGCGGCCTGCCGCAGGTCGGCACCGCGGTGGCGGCGCCCCAGGCTGGCCAGCACGGCATCATCGAAGCTCTGGCCGCCCAAGCTCACCCGATTCACCCCGGCCTGCAGGTAGCCCGCCAGCCGCGCCTGATCGAAGCTGGCCGGATCGAGCTCCAGGGTGATCTCGGCGGCGGGAGCCAGGCCAAAACCCCGCCGCAACGCCCCCATCAAGCCCCCCACCTGGGCCGGGGTGAGCAGCGAGGGGGTGCCGCCTCCGAAATACACCGTGCTCAGGGGCGGGCCCGGCGGAGCCAGACCAATCTCCTGGTGCAGCAGCTGGAGATAAGCCTCAATGGACGCCGAACCCGGCGCCCCCGGCTCGCCGCCGGCCCGGTCACCCAGGGGCACCACCGGGAAATCGCAGTAGAAGCAGCGGCGGTGGCAGAAGGGGATGTGCAGATAGGCACTGCGGGGCGGCCAGGGGGGGGCGGGGATTTGGGCAGTCACAACAGCAAGTGCGGGAACCCCTTCAGGCCAATGGCGCGGAAATCAGGCATGCTGCAACCTTGAACGGAAGGGCAGCCACGCAAGACGGGAATGGTGGACTCCCTCATCCTGATCCTGTTTGTGATCTCCGGGGCCGCCGCTGGCTGGCTCGGGGTCGACCTGCTGCCAGCGCCCCTGCTGCTGCAGGTGGACAACCCCGAGGGGCTGCGCACGGTGCTGGGCGGGTTCGGAGCCTTTTTCGGGCTGCTGGCGGGCTTTTTCTTCGGTCAGCTGCGCCGCAAGCTGATGGCCCAGGTGCGCACCATGCCCACCGACCTGCTGATCAGCCGCGCCGTCGGCCTGATCCTGGGCCTGCTGGTGGCCAACCTGCTGCTGGCCCCGATCCTGCTGCTGCCGCTTCCTTGGGAGGTGGTGTTCGTCAAACCGCTGGCGGCAGTGCTCAGCAATGTGTTTTTCGGGGTGTCGGGCTACAACCTCGCCGAGGTGCATGGCCGCACCCTGCTGCGTCTGTTCAACCCCACCAATACCGAAGCCATGCTGGTGGCCGATGGGGTGCTGCAGCCCGCCAGCGCCAAGATCCTCGACACCAGCGTGATCATCGACGGCCGCATCCGCGGCCTGCTTGCCTCGGGGCTGCTGGAGGGCCAGGTGATCGTGGCTCAGAGCGTAATCGATGAGCTGCAGGCCCTGGCGGATTCAGGCAACGCCGAGAAGCGTGGCCGCGGGCGCCGCGGTCTCAAGCTGCTCAGCGAGCTGCGCGAGCAATACGGCCGGCGGCTGGTGGTGAACAGCACCCGCTACGAGGGCAACGGCGTCGACGACAAGCTGCTGCTACTCACCGCCGATACCGGCGGCACATTGTTAACCGCCGACTACAACCTGGCCAAGGTGGCGGAGGTGAAGGCGCTGCGGGTGCTCAACCTCAGCGAGCTGGTGATCGCCCTGCGGCCAGAGGTGCAGCCCGGCGACGAGTTGCTGCTCAAGATCGCCCGCGATGGCAAGGAGGCCGACCAGGGCGTGGGCTACCTCGACGACGGCACGATGGTGGTGGTGGAAGGGGCCCGGGGCCGCATCGGCGAACGGCTGCCGGTGGTGATCACCGGTGCCCTGCAAAACCCCACCGGACGCATCGTGTTTGCCCGCAGTGAACCTTTGGCGCCGGCCTCCAGCCCCGATCCGGCCCCGAAGCGCAAACCCCGCTCTGAGCGCAATTCCGAGCGCAACGCCGAGCGCAGCAAGACCAATTCGGCCCAGACGAATCCGGAGACCGATGGCCCCCGCTAGGCTCCACAAACGTGTTTTCCATTAACCGCGCATGTCGGTGTCAGCCCCCTACTACGGCGATTCCGCGGTCATGCGCACCCCGCCGCCCGATCTGCCGAGCCTGCTGCTGAAAGAACGGATCGTGTACTTGGGCTTGCCCCTATTCAGCGACGACGATGCCAAGCGCCAGATGGGCATCGACGTGACCGAGCTGATCATTGCCCAGCTGCTCTATCTGGAGTTTGACAACCCCGAGAAGCCGATCTTTTTCTACATCAACTCCACCGGCACCAGCTGGTACACCGGCGACGCCGTTGGCTTTGAAACCGAAGCCTTCGCCATCGCAGACACCCTCCGCTATGTGAAGCCGCCGGTGCACACCATCTGCATCGGCCAGGCGATGGGCACCGCCGCGATGATCCTCAGCGCCGGCACCAAGGGGCACCGGGCCGCCCTGCCCCACGCCTCGATCGTGCTGCACCAGCCCCGCAGCGGCGCCCGCGGCCAGGCCACCGATATCCAGATCCGGGCCCAGGAGGTGTTGCACAACAAGCGCACCCTGCTGGGGATGCTGTCGGCCAACACCGGCAAGTCGGTGGAGCAGCTGTCGCGCGATTCCGACCGGATGACCTACTTCACCGCCGAAGAGGCCATGGAGTATGGCCTGATCGACCGGGTGCTCACCAGCCAGAAAGACCTGCCCACCGCGCCACCCACGGCCGCCGGCCTGGGCTGAACCCCCGTCTGGCAGCCCGCCACACTCCAGGCACTCCAAACCCGCGATTCACCGACCACCCCAACCAAACCCATGCCCATCGGCACCCCCAGCGTTCCCTACCGCCTCCCCGGCAGCCAGTACGAGCGCTGGGTTGACATCTACACCCGTCTGGGAGTGGAGCGAATCCTGTTTCTGGGCTCGGAGGTGAACGACGCCGTTGCCAATGCCCTGGTGGCCCAGATGCTCTACCTGGACTCGGAGGACAACTCCAAGCCGATCTACCTCTACATCAACTCCCCGGGGGGCTCGGTGACCGCCGGCCTGGCGATCTACGACACGATGCAGTATGTCAAGAGTGACGTGGTGACGATCTGCGTGGGCCTGGCCGCCTCGATGGGCGCCTTCCTGCTGGGCGCCGGCACCAAGGGCAAGCGGTTGGCCCTGCCCCACAGCCGGATCATGATCCACCAGCCCCTGGGCGGCACCAGCCAGCGCCAGGCCAGCGACATCGAGATCGAGGCGAAGGAGATCCTGCGCCTCAAGGACATGCTTAACCACAGCATGGCCGACATGACCGGTCAGAGCTTCGAGAAGATCGAGAAGGACACGGACCGCGACTACTTCCTCAGCGCCGCCGAAGCCAAGGACTACGGCCTGATCGACCGCGTCATCTCCCACCCCAGCGAAGCCTGAAGGGCGCTTGCGTAAGCTCGGCTCTTGCCCTGCCCAGACCCGAAGCCTCGATGGCCAAGCTCTACTACGACACCGACGCCGACCTTGCGCTGCTGAACGGAAAGACGGTGGCCATCATTGGCTATGGCAGCCAGGGCCACGCCCACGCCCTCAACCTCAAGGACAGCGGCGTGAACGTGGTGGTGGGCCTCTACGAAGGCAGCCGCTCGGCTGACAAAGCCAAAGCCGATGGCCTCGACGTGCTGAGCGTGGCCGATGCTTGCGCCAAGGCCGACTGGATCATGGTGCTGCTGCCCGATGAATTCCAGAAGTCTGTTTACGACAAGGAAATTGCGCCCCACCTGAGCGCCGGCAAGGTGCTCAGCTTCGCCCACGGCTTCAACATCCGCTTCGAGCTGATCAAGCCCCCGGCCGATGTGGACGTTGTGATGATCGCCCCCAAGGGCCCCGGCCACACCGTGCGCTGGGAATACCAGAACGGCATGGGTGTGCCGGCGCTGTTCGCCATCCACCAGGACGCCAGCGGCAAGGCCCGTGAGCTGGCCATGGCCTACGCCAAGGGCATCGGCGGCACCCGCGCCGGCATCCTCGAAACCAACTTCAAGGAAGAAACCGAAACCGACCTGTTCGGTGAGCAGGCCGTGCTGTGTGGCGGTCTGTCTGAGCTGGTGAAGGCTGGCTTCGAAACCCTGGTGGAAGCCGGTTATCAGCCCGAGCTGGCCTATTTCGAATGCCTGCACGAGGTGAAGCTGATCGTGGACCTGATGGTGAAGGGCGGCCTCACCGCCATGCGCGATTCGATCTCCAACACCGCCGAGTACGGCGACTACGTGAGCGGCCCGCGCCTGATCACCGCAGACACCAAGGCCGAGATGAAGCGGATCCTGGCCGACATCCAGGACGGCACCTTCGCCCGCAACTTCGTGGCCGAGTGCGACGCCGGCAAGCCGGAGATGGCGAAGATCCGTGAGCGCGATGCCCAGCACCCGATCGAGCAGGTGGGCAAGGGCCTGCGCTCGATGTTCAGCTGGCTGAAGGCGACCTGAGCCCCTGGCCCTGGCTGCTGGTGCTGGCCGCCTGCGGCCTCGATCGCCTGGTAGGGGACCCGCGTTGGTGCCTCCACCCGGTGGTGGTGATGGGCTGGTGGATCACGGGCCTGCGCCGGCTGGCTGAGGCCTGGGCGGGTGATGCCCCCGGGAAGCTGCGCCTCGCCGGCGCCCTGATCACGCTGCTCCTGGTGGGCGGCAGTGGCCTGGCGGGCTGGTGCCTGGAGCAACTGGTGCGGGAACTGGCGACGCGCGGCCCGGTGGCCGCTGGCCTCAGCCTCGCCACCTTGACGTTCGCCCTGGCCAGTGCCCTGGCCGGGCGGAGCCTGGAGCAGGCGGTGCAACAGGTGCTGAACAGGCTCCCACCGGATTCCGTACAGCGTGTACAGAATCCCGAAGCGCAGAACACGAGTTCCCCCGAAAGCCTGATGGCCGCCCGACAAGCCCTGGCTTGGATCGTGGGTCGCGACACCAACGGGCTGGATCGGGCCGAGATCCTGCGAGCCACCGCCGAAACCGCCAGCGAAAATGCGGTGGATGGTCTGTTTGCGCCGCTGTTCTGGATGCTGGTGGGGGCTGGGATCTGCAGCCTGAACCCCGCCCTGCCCGGCCCGTTGGCCCTGGCCTGGGGCTTCAAGGCGGCCAGCACCCTGGATTCGATGCTGGGCTATCGCCGCGGCCGCTTGCGCTGGCTGGGCACCGCCGGCGCCCGCCTCGACGACCTGCTGGTGTGGCTGCCCTGCCGGTTGGCGGCCCTGAGCCTGGCGGTGGCGGCGGGGCACCCTGGCCACTGCGGGGCGCTGCTGGCGGCAGCCCTAAGGGAGGGGGCCGCCGACCCCTCCCCCAATGCCGGCGTCTCCCAGGCGGCCTATGCCCACGCCGCGGGGGTGCAGCTGGGCGGCAGCAACCGCTACGGCGGCCAGATCCGCAGCAAACCTTTGCTGGCCAAGGGCCTGCCGCCGGCCGATGCAGATGCGGTGCAGCGCATCCTTGCGCTGAACCGTCGGTTGGAAACGCTGTGGCTCGCCATCGCCGGAACCATGGCGGCCGCGGTGTCGTTCATCACGAAAACTCTCAGCTGATTGCCCCGACACCAGGAGCTACCGAAGCTGCAGGGACGTTCCTGGGCCCATGCCAATTCGCGACCTGCTCGAAGACGCTCTGCGAGAGCCGAATATCGGCCTTACCCCTTGCTTCCGCTGGCACGCCACGCCAGTGGGCATCGCAGCCCTCTGGCAGGCCGGCTCACCTCCCAGCTCCCCTCCGTTCGAAGACGCCCTCAAAGAAGGCCTGCAGGTGGGGCTTGACCTGCGCCGCGAAGAGCGGGAATTTCACCAGCTCAACTCAGGCTTGGTCCTGCTGTTTCACAGCTAGCCAGGTGCGGGCGCGGGAAGACCACCGCCCATTCGTGCAGCGTCCAGTCGACACAGCCCTCAAGGATCAGCGGGTCGCTCAGCACCAGCAACTCGGCTTCAGCCCAGTCGCGGGCACGAAACACCAACATGCCACCGGCTCCGTCCCCAGTGCGGCCAAGCCGATCAGCCCAGTAGCCACTGCGGGGCGCGTGGCCGTTGCGCTCCAGATCAGCCAGCCAGGCCAAATGGGCTGGGATCACTGCATCGAATTGCTGCTTGGGCACCAGGCCCGCCTCCAGCTTCACAAACCAGGGCATGGGATCAGGCCAATGCGAGCCGACGGTACCGCTGCGTTAACCAGGGCTCCACAACGCTGCAGCGTGCTTGGGGGCTGCTGCAGATCAGCCCCAATCCCTCTTGAGGCCAGCCAGCGCCTATACGTTCACGCACGTGTTCCACAAGCCAAGGCAGATGAATTGCCTGCACCCCTCCATCAGCCAACGCCTGACACCATTGGTGATTGGTATCACGCCGGAGCGGCGCCGTGCCGTGCTGAGCATCGCCCAACAAGCCTCCTGCTGGCAGGACTTTCTGGATGCGCTGAAACAAGGAGACTTCCCCCTTCCCCCTCTGCCAGGAAAGTTGACGCCTCTCCAACCCGACCACTTTTTTCACCAGGGGGCTTGATGGAGCAGGGCAATGCGTCGTTACAGCGAGGCCTTTAAGGCTGATGTGAGGAGGCGTATGACTCCGCCGAACCGCCAGAGCGTTTCCCAGATTTCAGCAGAGCTGGGCATTCACGTGGCCAGCCTCTACAACTGGAGAAAGGCCT
>NZ_NQKZ01000039.1 GCF_002252665.1 Synechococcus sp. 8F6 | reverse complement strand
ATTGAGGCAATTCGCGAGCGCTGGGTTGGTGCCAGCTGGATCATCGAGATGGTGAGCACCGGCCGGCGTGATGGAAAGCCGTTTCATCACGTCTACTTCTTTATCACCACCCTGCGCACCACGCCAAAAGCCATATTGCGACTGGTGCACCAGCGATGGGCAATCGAAAACCAGTAAATTGGATTCGTGACACCCAGCTGGGCGGGGTCGCCGACCGCTACAGCCATCGCAATGGCGTTCAGGTGTTGGCAGCAAGCGCAACTTGGTTTTGAACCTGCTGCGCTGCAACGGCTTTCGCTGCATTTGTGCTGGCTTGATGGCCGTAGCGGTGACATCAGCCAAATGCTCGGCTGGGTCGGAATCAGCGCGGCAGATACGGGATGAAAAAAATTCTTGATTACCCAGATCACTCCGCGCGCTGCGGCAAGGCCACCTAAGCTGGTACATATGCACCAGCTAGCCCATGGCGCGCAGCGGCATTCAGTTCCAGAAAGGTCTCTCGCTGCCTGAGTTCCAGCGGTTTTACGGCACCGAGGAGCAATGTGAGGCGGCTCTGGAGAAGGCGCGCTGGCCCGATGGGTTCCGCTGCCCGCGTTGCAAGGGCCATGAGCATGGGCTCGTGCACGGCCGGAGGCTCAAGCGTTACCAGTGCTGCACCTGCGGCCATCAAGCCACGCTCACAGCCGGCACGATCCTGCAGTCCACCAAATTGCCTCTGAGCACCTGGTTTCTGGCCTTTTATCTGATCGGCCAGGCCAAGACAGGGATGTCCTCGCTCGAGCTCAGCCGCCACCTGGGCGTCAAGTACGACACGGCCTGGTTGCTGCACAACAAGATCCTGCGGGCGATGAGCGAGCGGGAAGAGGCCTATCTGCTGCGGGGAAAGATCCAGATGGATGACTCTTACCTCGGCGGAGAACACCCGGGAGGCAAGGCAGGTCGGGGTTCGGAGAACAAGATTCCGATCGTCGCTGCTGTGTCCTTGAACGAGGCCGGCCATCCGATTCACGCCAGGATCACGGCCGTAAGCGGTTTCAGCTCAGAAGCGATTGCCGACTGGGCTAAACGCCACCTAAGCCCCGGCAGCCAGGTGCTCTCCGATGGCCTGGCCTGCTTCCGTGCCGTGACCACAGCCAACTGCCACCACAAGGCAGTCATCACTGGCAGCAAGCACCCCAACGAGCTACCCCAATTCCGCTGGATCAACACCCTGCTCGGCAACCTCAAGACCAGCTTCAGTGGCACGTTCCATGCCTTCAATTTCGACAAATACGCCAGGCGCTACCTCGGTGGCTACTGCTTCCGTTTCAACAGGCGCTTCTCGATGGTTGCGATGACCGAGCGGATTGTCAATGCGGTCTGCTGCTGTAGGCCAGCCACAGAGAGATCTCAGGGTCGCGGAGGCTTATGGGCATCAGGAAAAAATTTTAGTCAGTCCTGCCAGCGGACAGGGACATGGTCTATGTTCGGTTTGATGGTCGTGATCTGTACAAAGGCAAACACCGGCTCATTCATTACCACAGCCGAGGAGTGTAGGAGGCATGAGTGAGCCCTGGCTACGCCAAAGGTGTTCCTGCGTCTTGCACCATCTACAGGGGCGCTGGTCACTTGCGCTCTCCACGCAGGCATCAGCCGCGCAGCCGGAGCACTGCGCCCTTGAAATACTTCATGAAATTGTAGTAGCAATCCCAGTTTTTGTAATACTTGTGACTGCGGGAGCCTTCGACCATTAGTTGGTCAAACTCCTCAACAGTGAGACCAATTTTTCGGCAGAAAAACTCGATCTCTCGCCTAATTTCGATCTCATTACACACCGGTTCTTTCAGGATGGCCAAAGCTCGGTCTCGGGACATGCCGCCGCTGTGGATCAGGCTCGTTAGGTGCGCGCGCCGTTTGTCGATGCCGAATTTCTTGGGCAGGATGCAGTCCTGAAAAATCCGGGTAAAGATAGACTCGCCATGTTTGCGCTGATAATTGCGCCAGCCCTTGCTTTCTAGAAATTTGATCGACTCTTCCTTGTCATAGGGAATCAGATTGAGCGGGTGATAAAATTTGATAAGCCTTACTAGCGGCGAGAAAATATAATACTCCAACGCCGAGATCGTTCGATACCCCTGAATCGGGCGTTCCCCATGCGCCTTGTGAATCGCCCTCAGATTGATCAGGTCCATCGCTGGGTGCTGCCATCGCATCGGGGTCGATTCAGTCGCGAAGTTATGGCCGCTAATGATCGCCTTGATCTTGTGCTTGCGCGCGTAATGAAAGAGTGAAGCGATGAACACGTGATCCTGCGGCACGTCTTGGTTGGTGACGCCGGCGCGCAGATAAGCCTTTTGCAGGTCTTTCATTGTTTCCCAGTCGACCACCTCGGTGACCAAGTCATAGCCGTTTTCATCGACCACGCAGCGGATGTTGGCAGCTGCCAATTCGGTGTTCCAGCCACCATCAACATGCAGAACCAGCGGGCGGAGTCCCCACTCCTTTGCTTTGAAGGCCAAAAACGAGCTATCGACACCGCCCGACAGACCAAAGATGCAGTCGTATTCCTTGCCCGCGCCCTGTTCCTTGATCTTGGCAAGCATCGCATCCAAACGCGCCACGCCTTTGTCGTTTGGCATCCAGTGGATCGCAGCTTTTTCCGGGAATTCGGTACAGTTGTTGCAGATTCCTTCTTCGTTGAAGACAGTGCCCGCCATGGTGGAATCCATGACACAGGTTTTGCAGATTTGATAGTAGTGACTGCTCATAAGAATTCATTCCGGTCAGACTGACGAGGGTATTGAATCAGCACTCCGCGATGCTTTCCCTTGAAGACGAAGACGGCGCCCCCGGCAGCTGCTGATGCACCGGCGGTAAAGGCTGTGGTCAGGTCCGGAAAGGACTGCGCTCCGCCGCAGGCAATCACTGGGACCGATACAGCGTTGCTGACCTGACGGATCAGATCCAAATCGTAACCAATCATTTCGCCATCGCGCTCGATTGCATTCACCATAATTTCACCGACACCCAGGTCCTCGAGCCTCTTTGCCCAGTCTAGGACCGACGGCTTGACCAGAGTCGCCCCCCCCGAAACGAACACGGATTGGCCGCGCAGCCAGCGCGATTTAACGTCCATTGATCCGACAACCGTTGAAGACCCCAGCTCGTTGCACATGTGCGCGACGAAATCAGGATGCGTCGAGCATGCGGTATTAACAACGATTCGTTCAAACCCGGATTCGATGATCTGCGCGGCGACATCCAGATCTGTGACCCCGCCTCCATAGGACAACGGGAACAACGCCTCGGCAGCGATATCTCTAAGCAGGTACATCTGCGGAGATTTGCGAGCCGGGGTGACCGAGATATCGAGCAACACGATTTCATCGACTTCCATGTCGTTGAAAATCCTTACTGTGTTGACCGGGTCACCCAGATAGGTCGGGGATCTGAATCTGCGGGTTTTGACCAGCCCAGGCCCCTTGAGCAGCAGCACCGGAATGATGCGTTTTCTGGTCTCAAACATTCAAGAAATTTTTGAAGAACTGGATACCGAAGCGGTGGCTTTTTTCCGGGTGGAACTGGGCGCTGAACAGGTTGTGCCATTGCAGGCCTGCGGCGAATTCGTGGCCGTAATCCGATTGCAGAGCGACAAAATCGGTGTTATCTGTAGCCATGAAGTACGAATGTACGAAATAGAATTGGCACTCATCCTCGAGCCCCACCACCAGCGTGCCCGGCCTAGCCGCACGTACGTGGCGCCATCCAATATTCGGCGTCGGCAGTTTCGGCAGTGGCGGTTCGAAGGCAAAGCGTTTCGTTTCAGCTCGGAACCAGCCAAGGCCGGCCAGAGTGCCTTCTTCGCTACCCTGCGTCATCAACTGTGCTCCCAGGCAAATGCCCAGCACGGGGATCCTTTCTACAAGCGCCTTCCGATCCAGCACCTCGCGCAGGCCACGGTCAGCGATGGCCTGCATGCCACGGTCAAATGAGCCCACCCCTGGCAGGATCAAATGCGTCGCCCTGCCGATATCATCTGCATCGCTAGTTACTTCGCACCGTGCACGTACGCGCGCGAGCATGTTGCGGATCGAGCCAAGATTGCCTTGACCGTAATCAACGATGCATATTCGACGGGAAGACGACATGAACAGACCCTATTCCGCGACAAAGTAAATTTGGCTTGGTTGAAAGCTTATTCGACCACTTCGCACCTCAGTGTAATGTCTTTTTAAAACATTGATGATTGACTTGCGCTTGGTCGCAGCTTCGGACCCAACTTCCCAGTAATGCTCAGTCTTTGAGAGATTAATTTTCTTGGGCAAGAAAAAATGAAAGAAAAAGTCTTTTGCTTTGACAAACGGAATTTTCATCAGGAAAGAGAAGCCATAGGCATAGGCGTAGCTTGGCAAGGTTAGATACAGTCGGTTCCCCAGAGATCTTAGCGTTTTGATGTTATCCTCTATTTGATCGACAGGCATATGCTCAAGAACCTCACAACAAACTACAAGGTCATAAGTGCGCTCACCGACTTTCTCCACGATTTCAGCAATCGGGCAGCAGATATCGGGATCAAGATTGGGATTTATATCCGATGTCGTCACCGGAATACCGGAATCTCGCATGAAGGTCGAAGTAAGTCCATTGCCAACGCCTATTTCAATCATACTTTTAGGATTCAGATCGTGTATATGCATTATCTGCATTACCTGTGCCATCAATTGTCGAGAATCAAAATAAGAGCTGTTGAAATAACACGACTTTGCTAAACTCCTTTCAAAAGCTTCGCCGCGATTTATTTGTGCTTCCATAAAAGCTGTGTGCGTACCAAGACAACTCTATATTAACCGATGATAGCCGGGAATGTTGCTGATAGCACTCGAGTCCTGAGGATTAG
>NZ_NQKZ01000038.1 GCF_002252665.1 Synechococcus sp. 8F6 | reverse complement strand
CTATATGGCAGCGCCTATTATGTTATCAATTGCGATAAACTACTATATGAAGAGGGGGCGGGAATGATTTCGGATTCACACAAAGGCCAAGCGATAGCTAGATGGAAAAACCTTGATTCGACCATCGGCGATCATCGCCTGGAGTTGAATACCCGAGATTTCGATTGTGTTTCCGCTCGTATCTGGAACTAAAATTGAATGCCCGTCTGGAAGTCGTTCAAGAAGACCAAACGCAACAGTATCGAGCTCTAATGGCGAGGCCACGATAGGAGAGGTACGTACAAGGAAGCGTTTGAGTTCGAGACCAGACGGCGCTTCTAGGATCCATGGGAAAAGGTCGCCTCGCTGCCTCCGTAGCGATGTGTGATCGCTACTACGGAAGAGCCCATCACCAACTTCCTTGAGTCCCAGCAATTCCGCGTATTGCATAACGATGCTGTATTGCGCTGAATTACCAGACTCTTCTTGGGATTCAGATGGACTCGTCTTGCCAGATATCGCTTCAGAAACTGAATGATTGCCGACACCCCCACTAGATGTGCTGCCTGGTTGCTGGGAGGCTGGCCTCGCCAGCTCATCTCTCTCCTTATCAGACGACGATGAAAAAGGATCATTAGGGTGCTTTTCAATTTGATCTTCTAACAAGAAATCGTGAACTTCTGATAATTTGGGGGCAGATAGTTTTTGCGTCTCCACAGGATCTTGTAGTTGATCATTAAATGATCTCTCCTCGCTGGACAGTGCAGAGCCGACCAGACTGCCAAAGTCTGTGCCGGCAGTGGGCTTTGGCATCTGTGTTTCTGGAATCAGCTTCTCGCCTACTGGAGTCGCAACCTTGCCAAGTGATTCATTTGGCATCTGCTCGTCAAGGCCGTAGTTAGCTTTGAAGTATTCAATAATAAGGTAATCCGACCTTTCAAAGCAATATGCTGCTGCTGCCTGGAGTTGAGGGCTCTGCAGAAAATCACCAATGATAATTGGAATCAGGTTGGCAAGACGTGAAACGGGAAGCTGCTGAACGTAAAGGGTATCGAAGATGAGCGCTCCGTCCTTAACGACGGCTCGACCTATTGGCTTGCCATCAACAACTGGAGTCAGCCTTAGATTATTGCGATAGCAAATAGTTGCATTTTTAAGGATCTCTCCAAGTCGTGCCAATGAGTCGGTGGTTTCAGGCAAGATCTTATTGAGTCGGCTGACACACATGCCAAACGTCTGAAGCCATTGAGGCTTGGATATCTCCTGATTGTTCCGACTATTGCCGTCCTCAAGTTGATAAGATATAGCGGCATCCAAGTCGAGAACAAGCACTTTTTGGAGCAGTGATTCAAGTGAGTAACCATCAATAAAGCGGAGATCAGCACATTGCGCTTGGATGTCAACAAAGAGCAACTCAGGATTGATCCCATTTTTGGTTAGGCTGTAAGGAAGCTCCCCAATGGGTCTGAGCTGCTTTGATAAAGAAATCCAGACGCCGCAATGATCAATTACATCAACAGTGAACCGGCGCATTAGGGTCTTTAGGAGCTCATACGTTTCCGACCCAAGATCTGAATGGAGAGGCATCGAGCGGATCATCTCAATGGCTGCTTCCGCATCAGGACGCTCGCGCAGGCCAAGCTGTCGCCATAGTGAAAGATGCCGCGCATTACCAATGACAGTTAAAATACCTGCTCCTTCCAGTCCATCAGCGGAGATAAAGACACTGATAGGGCTTGACCAGAGGCCTTGTTCAGTAAGAAGCAACTTGCCTGATCTAAATGCATCGAGGACTTGATTTTGGTCTTCCGGCTTACTAAGAAGGTAGAGCTTGTCTAATTGGTCATAGAGTCTTGCCACTTCATCACGAGGAGGGGATTCAATTGCTGCCAGGGCACAAAGAACAGAGAGAAGTACATTTGGACCTGGCAAGGATGAAGAGATACCCAAGCCAGTAAAAATTGAATCATTTGCAGAGTGATCAAAACGCTTTTCAACAAAACGTTCGACGCCAATTAGCGGCTCTGTTTCCTCGCTCCGGCGAAGGAGCTCCCGTGGCTTACAAAGATTTCCCCGTGTGTCGGGAATGCAGGGTGTATCACGGAAGCGTCGTAGCCACGATGCTGGAATTTCGTGGCCCTCAACTAAGGATTCACGAAGACCATTAGTCTTTGTTTGATAGATTTCGACCAATGGTTGAGAAAACCATTCCATTAATGAAGACTGAAGGAATACGTGCGCGAGTGTCGATAAAGATTGCTCTACTGTCTGTTGAGCAGTCCAATGCGTAGTTATTTGGTTGTCAATATCGTAGTCTACAATTGTATAGCGTTGTGTAGTGGAGAACCTTTCCCACTTATGGGGAAACAGGTCTGTATCTAGCTTCTCGCCGTAGGTGCCTGCGATGTGATCGAGCAGCTCCTTGGCATGTCTGAACTCATGCTTTATTTCATGGAGTGGTGGAAACGATCTAAGCGCTGGCTTGGTTGAGGCAAGCCAGCTATCCCATTCATCCATACTGCACGACGTCGAGGATGTCGCATACAAGTCCGAAAGGAAGAGGCACTGTGAATAGTCATACGGCAGTAGTGGCTGAATTGTCTTGGTGCTGTCGTAACACACGCCCTTTGCGATATAGCGAACCTCACCTGATTGTGTGATGTATGGGAAATTCATTGATACTCTGCAATCAAGCCTAGCGCATATATGGGCCAGTCGCACGCATGCAGAGGCATCAAGTGCGTTGCTTGCACGAAGGCTTGTGGCAATTCTCTCAATCAGCTTTGTTGTATCTGCCCCATCAGCGAACCCCATGCGCTGAAGAAGTGATAATGCCACCTCTTTTGCTGTAATCGAACTATATTTTCCTTGTTGCAGCACATAGTCTGTATCCTGCTCGACAAGGAATACGAGCCAACCCCTGTCAACAAATAAAATGTGTTCTGAAAGCCACTTGACATCTAATTCATTAAGCTGAGCCTTTGATGTGCCTAAGCGAACAGCGCTTCGAGGCGGGAAGAGATGGTCTTGGTCTGCGATCGGAACAATTGCAATATCATCAATGATGTGGATATCTTTGGTGAATTCTCCTGCTATGTAAATCCATAATAGAAGAAGCTTGTCTTCCCCTGGATGTGGCGGATTGGTTTCTTGAAGAAAACGGCAAAACTGAGATCTATTGACTTTGTCGATCTGTCCCATCCTGTGGAGCAGGTCTGCAGTATTAGCTGTTATTCTATGGCAGATTTGCTTTCTACCCTTTGGATCAATTTCTTGGCTAAATGTGTCGGCATCCCAGATGTCTTGGATTTGTTTGTCTAGCGCAATACATGCTCCACTCGCTTCAACAGCTCCATCATGGGCAAGAACTATTCGCTGGTACTGAATGTAAGTAAAAAAGGAATTGCTGACCTCGTCTACGCATTCATTCTCTACACCTCCTCGACCTGAGACGACAATAGAAGCCTTCGACTTGTCTTTAATACCTGCTTTGGGTAGCAGCCGATAGGCTTCAGCTCTTGATGTGATTTCAAGGCTTTGATTGGCCAGCCAGTTGCACATGCAGGAGGCTGCGAGCTTACCGACGCGCGATAGTAGCCAGCGGTTGGTTGGTGATGTTTCTGGATCTTTAATCTTGACGCGTGCTGGATCCTGCATGAACGGGCCGTTACATGCAAAGGGCAGATCTGGCTTGACTGCCGTTGGAAGTACGACATAAATACCTGCGCTTGCTCCAAGAACCAGCTCAACGCGAGAAGCTGGCAATGAAAAATCTGAGTCGGCTCCAAGGATACGTTCTTGTCTGATTTCAGTTATACAGTCTTCTGGAAACTCTTCGGCCTCTGAGCGAACTAAAAGAACAGGGGCTTCCTCTCTATCTGATTCATCTAGAAAAAGGTTTGATGCTGCTGAGTCTCTCAGTACGTACCATTCACTGTTCTGAATGGGACCGGTACCATTTGATTGCCAGAACAGTTGTCGGCTATCAAGAGTTAGGCTGCGAATATTCCTGAAAAACAGGAGGGAGACAGGGCTTTGTTTCCACTCTCTAAGGTTCTTGGCTAATTCTGCTTGCCTGAGATCATCCTGAATCTTGACAATGATCCGCGTCGAGCTGGACTCACTGCCATCTTGGTCATACCAGCAAGGCAACGTGAACCTGTCCTTCTTGAAAAAGACGCTTAATGAGGGTGTACGAATTCCGACGACGGGACCTAAGCTGAAAGTGCTTTTGAAGCCAATGCCTCTAAAGCCAATGGTATGTAGTGATCGTTTATTTGAGTAGCCAAACCTGCAAAGAGAGGCAAAGTGATCCGGTTGAAAGTCTTCACCATTGTGAGCGAATTCAAAGACGCCATTGTCTACTCGTGCACTTGCTTCCGTCGCCCCTGCATCATCTGCGTTTTGTAGGAGCTCCGATAGAACATGCCGCGGGCTTTGAACCTGCTTGAACAGCTGGTGCCAGGGACCAGCGAGTTCGGGATCGGCCTCTAGCTGCTGCCAGCGACGCTCCGCCCCTTGGCGAATAGGCTCGAAGTAATCAGGTGGCGTAAGTCTCATAATGACAGATCCCTTTAATACAATCCCGGCTTATCAATCTTCAACGCTGCCGAGTTCTCCAGCACGATGCGAGCAGTTTGCTCATCGATGCCACCCGATGCATTGACTTGCACCTCCAGGGTCATCTCGATCTGAGCGCCGGGTAGTGCCTGGAGGTGAGACATCACCTCCTCCACGAAGGCGCTCATTTGCAGGCTGGCGCGGCTGGGTTCGAGCTTCACCGATGCCACATAGCGGGTGGGCAGCTGAGGCTTGGGGGGATCAGCAGTCGGTGCTGGGGATGTCGTAGCTGCTGAGCCGCCGTCAGTGAAGCCTGGTCTTGCCAAACCTGGAGTGGCGCTGGTCACCGTGCTGGGGTTGTAGCCCGCGGTCGTGACACCGGTGGTTGAGATCGTTGCCTGATCGATGGCTTTTGGGGCAGCGCGCTGGTCGGCTTCGATCTGAGCCAGCGCCACCTCATCTTTGACGATGTAGCCGGTGAGGCTGGTGGGATGGGTGCTGGATCCCTGCTGCGGCCTCAGGCCGCTGTAGCGGCCGCTGGCCTCATCGAAGCCATCGGCCAGGTGGAAGGTGCTCTCACCACTGAGGGCAGCGGAGGGGTTGATCAGCGCGTCGAGAATCACCTGATCGCTGCTGACCCTCGGCAGATACAGGTACTTGCGGCACCAGTCGACTAGATCACGCACGAGGACGTGGGGCTTCTCCACCCAGAGGAAGCGGTTGAGGTCGTCGCGCAGGCGCCGGGCACC
>NZ_NQKZ01000037.1 GCF_002252665.1 Synechococcus sp. 8F6 | reverse complement strand
GATTGAGCCGATCGAGGGCCTGATCGGCCAGTTTCCGGATCCGCCGCAGTGGATGACTGGCCGGGATCCGCTCCTCGATCGACACGTAGGAGAACAGGGAGCCGCTGCGCTCCCGGTAACCTCGCATCAAAGGGTGGGCGGTTGGCCCATTGTTGCGCGGGCTGGGTTTTTCAGCAAACTCCTATTATAATTCAAATCCGGACGCTATCAAGCGGTCTTACGATTATTCGAAATGCCCTTAATTAGAATAACGGAGGGCAGCCATCCCCGCTGCATGCAAATCAATATGGAAGATACTTTGGACGACAACTCCGGGGACAAATTAAGGTTTCTTTATATACGCACATTTGCAAACCTATTTAAGACGGGGGTTATTGGAATTACACCTTTTTTGATAGCTTTCGAAACAAAAGCGAAATATTATTGCAGCGCAGACACAGCGTGCGAAGCAAACACCAACAATCAAACACTAATGGTTACCTATATTGGTACCAAAGGGATCAAAAACTTGGGTTTCAAAGGCCTGAAAATTGATATCTCAGGTCGGATCTCAGGATACATGTTTAGTAATCCATCGATATATGGCATATACCAGCCCAACGGCTATTCTTGGAGCGCAGGATATTCGCAACCATACCTGTCAGATACAGACCTAATAAATAATGAAGGCTTTATCTATGGCACAACTTTTGCTATATACAACGGGCCTAGTCAAAAAATTGGCACAATTGAAAACAAATCCAATGCAACGATAAGCGGGTATTACGGAATTGACAACGGTGGCTCGATTGATACAATAAACAATGCCGTCAATGGAAACTTACTTGGCCGATACGTAGCCGTGAGCAATACGGGTACTATCGCAAAAATTGACAACAGAGGATCCATAGAAGGCCTAACTCCCGCTTGGTTAGGGAGCGATGGAATATTCAATATAGGAACAATAACGTCACTTAAAAATTTTAGCTCCGGCACAATCAGCGGCTCTGGAGCCTACGGATACGGAGTCTCGAACTCCGGCACAATAACAACGCTGGAAAATTTAGCTGGCGGCTCAATTACCGGAGCCGTTGCATTACAGAATTCCAACTCTGGAGTAATAGGATCCCTGAAGAATAGCGGCTTAATCAGCAGCACCAGTCCGTACGGAGCCGGGGTATCTAACTCCGGCAGCATTACATCAATTGAGAATAATGAGGGAGGGACAATAAGTGGCTCCATCTCAAACAACACTGGCGGCAAGATTAACTCAATCGCCAACAGTGGATCTATTACAAAGTCAATTACAAACTACGGTGACATCACAACAGTTGACAACAGTGGGTCAATAACGGGAACGATTTCGAACTACGGCACCATCTCTGAAATAACAAATAATGGATCGCTTGAAAACAAATCCAATGCAACGATAAGCGGGTATTACGGAATTGACAACGGTGGCTCGATTGATACAATAAACAATGCCGTCAATGGAAACTTACTTGGCCGATACGTAGCCGTGAGCAATACGGGTACTATCGCAAAAATTGACAACAGAGGATCCATAGAAGGCCTAACTCCCGCTTGGTTAGGGAGCTCTGGAATATTCAATATAGGAACAATAACGTCACTTAAAAATTTTAGCTCCGGCACAATCAGCGGCTCTAGAGCCTACGGATACGGAGTCTCGAACTCCGGCACAATAACAACGCTGGAAAATTTAGCTGGCGGCTCAATTACCGGAGCCGTTGCATTACAGAATTCCAACTCTGGAGTAATAGGATCCCTGAAGAATAGCGGCTTAATCAGCAGCACCAGTCCGTACGGAGCCGGGATATCTAACTCCGGCAGCATTACATCAATTGAGAATAATGAGGGAGGGACAATAAGTGGCTCCATCTCAAACAACACTGGCGGCAAGATTAACTCAATCGCCAACAGTGGATCTATTACAAAGTCAATTACAAACTACGGTGACATCACAACAGTTGACAACAGTGGGTCAATAACGGGAACGATTTCGAACTACGGCACCATCTCTGAAATAACAAATAATGGATCGCTGGCAGGCATTTATTCCTACGGAGGGGCATTAGGCCAAATCACCAATAATGGGTCTATCATATCAAGTATCGATGTAAGAGGACAGGACTTAAGGATATCTGGGGGAAACGGCAATATTTCCGGGTATTCAATAAGCGTCGACACTGGCAAGACAATATATTTCAGCGGTCCTGGTCAAACCATTAGTTCCTCGATCTATGGAAACTTTGATATTGCTTCAGGTACATCGCTCACCTTTATTGGCAGTCCAAATTCTTATTCAAGCTTTGACGGAAAAATAAGCGGTTCTGGACAAATAAACCTTAAAAAATCAGGGGATGAAAAAGCAACCGAATATGCAAACTATAATTTCACTGGGATGAGCAGCTATACCGGCATTGCTATAGTTGAATCAGGCGTCAGCCTAATTAATTCTGGATCATTGGCAACAGGTTCGCTGCTAACTGTAAATCCAGGAGCAGTCGTCGGGGGCAACGGGATATTTCCGACCACAAAGATAAAAGCAGGGGCCGGCATCGTTCCCTTTGAAATCGACAACAACAACAATTTCAAAGATGCCACGCTCAAGATTGCTGGCAACCTTGTCCTTGAAGATCTGTCTACAACGCAAATAAGTGTCTACCGCACCAGCTCCAGCAATTTAGACGTAACCGGTACAGCTGCTATAAGCGGGAACCTCAGCCTTGTCTTTCTTGATTCAGCCTATGACTCTTCAAAAATCTATACTCTATTTTCAGCCAATTCAGTCTCGGGAAATTTCACATCTACGACTGGCTCGCTTACAGGATACGCCTATGATCTGATTTATGGAAGTAAAGATGTCAAGCTATCACTCTACAAGGTTGTTCCACCTGGAACAACTACTGACGCCTCAAATCCAAGCAGCACTATTCTTAATGGAGGGACCATCAAGGTTGATGCGCCAGGTACATTTTCTACTGACTTTACTCTATCCACAGGTGGAGGCGTTATTGACGCCAACGGTTTAACATCAAATTTCTCAGGCATTTTTCGAGGAGCAGGTGAACTTACATTCACAAACTCATCGGCTGGCCAAAGTGGCACAACATATTTATCTGGAAGCAGTCCCGATTTTACAGGGACTATTGCGGTGGCATCTGGAGCCAAAGTCTTAGTCAACGGATCGATTGCAAATTCAAATGGCCTGAATGTTGCAGCTGGGGGCGAACTGTTGGGCACTGGAACACTTCCTACTACATCGATTCAAACAGGGGCTAAGCATTCACCAGGAAATTCAATCGGCTTGCAATCCGTTAATGGCAACTACGGATTGTCCGGTGGCACAATTTCAATCGAATTACAAGGTCCGAAGAATGATAAGATTTCAGCAACGGGAAACGTCACTGCCTTCACTGGCACGGCAACTTTAATTCCATATGGAGGCGGAAGTCCTTGGCCAAACTTTGATTATCAACTGATTACTGCAACCAATAACTTCGCGACCAACAGCAGCCTGACCTTGGATCAATCTGGTGTCAACAGTGCGCTGTTGAATTACGGCACCAACCTGGTTCAAGAAGCAGACGGTAATGCCACCACCTTTGACGTTCAATGGCAACCAAAGAATCGCTTTGGAGCTACCGCATCAGCTGTCTCTAGCCTAGGTAAGGGTCAACGGAATCAGTTGGCCACTGCTGGTGCTTTTGACCGTGTGTTCTCATCCCTCGCCACTGCTGCTGGTAACCAATCTGGAACAACCACTGGTGTCAATGCAACAGGTACGTCAATTGGTACGACGGGCTTCACAACAGGGCAAGCAGCCGCAGCCGGTATAAGCAGTGATTTCCTTACCACCACCTCCCAGTTACTAGCCCTGACGTCCGGCAGTCAGCTCACAGCGGCGATTGATTCGCTATCACCGGAACCGTATGCCGCTTACCAGGCTGTTGGTCTATCAACACTGAAACGTCAGCGGGACCTCCTGTTTTCACAAGCCGGCAACTGCCAGATTAATGGCTGGACCATCAATGCACCTGAAACCAAAAAAGGCAAAATTCCGAAACACCCAGTGTGCGTTTTTGCTCAGGCAAACAATGCGACAAGCAGCATTAGAGGGCAGGATGGTCTTTCTTCATATAATTCGGGCGTATTTTCATCCTTCTACGGCCTCGAGTACCAGGCTTCCAAGCAGTGGAGTGTTGGTGCTGCCTATGGCTATGGAACATCCAATCTCTCTAATATGAGCCTCACATCGGCCAATGTCAGTTCTGATGTCAATGGTGGTGCTCTCTATGCAGTCTATAAACCTGCTGAGCGCTGGAACATCAAGGCTTTGCTTGGTTACAGTAGCTTTGGTATAGATGGCAGCCGTAATGTCGCCTACATCGGTAATGGTTCAACGATTAATGGAAGGACCTCTGCCATTGGCTACACCGCTGCCATCAATGCCTCCTATGACATCCCCATCAAGGTAGGCAAAGGCAAATTACCGATGCTGCTCAAGCCTATTGCTGGTCTGGCGTGGGGCGGCTACCAGCAGAGTGGATTCACGGAATCTGACGGTGGAGCTTTAAATCTCCGTGTTAACGGCAATACAGCCAACAGTCTGGTGGGCACGCTTGGGTTGGAGGTTGCCTCTAGCCCTATTACCTTGAGTAAAAACAAAGTTCAGAGTATCACGCCAAGACTTGCGGTTGCCTATCAGGTGGATGCCCTGGCCAATACCAGTGGCAACAAGTCCCTAACCTCAAGCTTCGTTGATGCACCAGATGCTGGTTCTTTCTCAACCCAGGGCGAAAACGGCGGAGCCAATGCCTTCATTGTGGCTGGTGGCTTTGACCTCCAAGTTGCCAAGAATGTTTCTATATATGCAATGGCGAGCTACGAATTACAAACCAACGGCAGTCAATTTGGATACGGAGGCGGTGTCAAAATAATATTCTAACAATGACAAATGGGTGTACAATTCAAATCAAGACGCAGTCAAGACTCAAGCGTCACCAGCAAAAGCAAATACTTCTACGCTCTGCATTAGACACTTGAAGACGAGAAGACAATTCTTATTTATCGTGTGCCAATAGGCCAAGCCAAAGATACGGGACATGAGCTTCCCCTATCAGATTGCTTATCCTGCAGCGGATTTGAACAACAAGGGAGCAAGGGACCCCCGGTTTCAGGAAAGATGTCACCCCTCTCGTCAGTACACCTGGGGGCTTGAGGACATGACCAATGTGTCGTTACGGTGACTTTCAGGAAAGTTGTCACTCCTGGGCTGCCATTCAGACGGCCTGAATTAAGGGTAGCGCCAGGGTCGGGTTTGGCTCCTCTGTTGGCTTATTGATCCACACTTCTGCCGGCTGACTCCAGCAGCGGGTGTGTCGGCTCCCCCCTCTGCCAGGAAAGTTGACGCCTCTCCAACCCGACCACTTTTTTCACCAGGGGGCTTGACGGAGCAGGGCAATGCGTCGTTACAGCGAGGCCTTTAAGGCTGATGTTAGGAGGCGTATGACTCCGCCGAACCGCCAGAGCGTTTCCCAGATTTCAGTAGAGCTGGGCATTCACGTGGCCAGCCTCTACAACTGGAGAAAGGCCT
>NZ_NQKZ01000036.1:0-5000 GCF_002252665.1 Synechococcus sp. 8F6 | reverse complement strand
CGCTCTGCTGGGCCATAACTGACGCTCATGGACGAAAGCCAGGGGAGCGAAAGGGATTAGATACCCCTGTAGTCCTGGCCGTAAACGATGAACACTAGGTGTCGGGGGAATCG
Organism: Synechococcus sp. 8F6; assembly: GCF_002252665.1. GTDB lineage: Bacteria > Cyanobacteriota > Cyanobacteriia > PCC-6307 > Cyanobiaceae > Cyanobium_A. Next base: position 4,887 of record NZ_NQKZ01000036.1, on the reverse strand, counting down.
ACCCCCTCGGTGTCGTAGCCAACGCGTTAAGTGTTCCGCCTGGGGAGTACGCACGCAAGTGTGAAACTCAAAGGAATTGACGGGGGCCCGCACAAGCGGTGGAGTATGTGGTTTAATTCGATGCAACGCGAAGAACCTTACCAGGGTTTGACATCCTGCGAATCCCTTGGAAACTTGGGAGTGCCTTCGGGAACGCAGTGACAGGTGGTGCATGGCTGTCGTCAGCTCGTGTCGTGAGATGTTGGGTTAAGTCCCGCAACGAGCGCAACCCACGTCTTTAGTTGCCAGCATTTAGTTGGGCACTCTAGAGAGACCGCCGGTGATAAACCGGAGGAAGGTGTGGATGACGTCAAGTCATCATGCCCCTTACATCCTGGGCTACACACGTACTACAATGCTACGGACAAAGGGCAGCAAACTCGCGAGAGCTAGCAAATCCCATAAACCGTGGCTCAGTTCAGATCGTAGGCTGCAACTCGCCTACGTGAAGGAGGAATCGCTAGTAATCGCAGGTCAGCATACTGCGGTGAATACGTTCCCGGGCCTTGTACACACCGCCCGTCACACCATGGAAGTTGGCCACGCCCGAAGTCGTTACTCCAACCCGCAAGGGAGGAGGATGCCGAAGGTGGGGCTGATGACTGGGGTGAAGTCGTAACAAGGTAGCCGTACCGGAAGGTGCGGCTGGATCACCTCCTAACAGGGAGACAATACCTGATTGTGATGTCTGAGTATTTTTATTCTTAGACCATGATCCTGTCATCTCGAAGGTCGATCGGTACCTCAACTTGAGGGTGAGAGAAGGGCTGAGTAATCAGCTTGGAGACTTGCCATTCAATTTCAGTTCCTAAACTTTGTCTAGGTCACCCCACAGGGCCGTCAGCTTGTCTTGAAGCATTTGCTTTAAGGATATGTTTGACGTTACTGAGCGGTAGCAACTCCTGGGCCATTAGCTCAGGTGGTTAGAGCGCACCCCTGATAAGGGTGAGGTCCCTGGTTCAAGTCCAGGATGGCCCATTCACCGCCTGCTGAGCAGGCAGGACTTGATGGCTGGGGGTTTAGCTCAGTTGGTAGAGCGCCTGCTTTGCAAGCAGGATGTCAGCGGTTCGAGTCCGCTAACCTCCATCCAATGATGATGCTCTGCCCTCAGGCCATGCATGCTTGTAAGAGCGTGTGAGGTAAGGAGATCTGCTATTGTGTTGATCTAGATCGTTGTTCGCTGAAGATTTCAGCTTCTTTTCATTCTTGTCATATTCAAGGGTAAGTTGAAAAGACGCTGGATTCAACGCTGCCCTGGAGACAGGGCCGTTTGAATGTCAGCAGAACCTTGACAACTGCATAGTTGAAGTCTGGAAATAAAGCATCTCATGGATGCTTGATTCAGATCTGAAGTCAAGTCCAGCAATGGATGTGATGAAGGATGTGAATCAAGAAAATTCTATTGAGTTTTTAGAGCCGAGAGCTTCCAGTTTTCTTCTTTGTCCGCCGAGGATAAAGGAGTTTGATCCTGGCATTCAAACCGCAGCCAAGAGCCTGAGCAATCAGGTTCAAGCGTTGTAGGTGAATCCAGAGAGAATCGGTCTCAACAGCCGCAAGCGGATCGCAAGATCGCAGCTGATAAGGACTGGGAGTTGAAATTGGTCAAGCTACAAAGGGCTCACGGTGGATACCTTGGCACACAGAGGCGATGAAGGACGTGGTTACCTGCGATAAGTCTCGGGGAGCTGGAAACACGCTTTGATCCGGGAATTTCCGAATGGGGCAACCCTTAGAACGACCGCCTGAATCCATAGGGCGGAACGAGCCAACCCAGCGAACTGAAACATCTTAGTAGCTGGAGGAAAGGAAAGTAAAAACGACTCCCTAAGTAGCGGCGAGCGAACGGGGAAGAGCCTAAACCGATGGTTTCGACCATCGGGGTTGTGGGACAGCAACGTGGACCAACGGAGTTAGAAGAAGCGTTTGAATGGCGCGCCACAGAGGGTGAAAGCCCCGTATTCGAAAACAAAGTTGGCCTAGCTGTATCCCGAGTAGCACGGAGCACGTGAAATTCCGTGTGAATCTGCGAGGACCACCTCGTAAGGCTAAGTACTCCTGTGTGACCGATAGCGCAACAGTACCGCGAGGGAAAGGTGAAAAGAACCCCGGGAGGGGAGTGAAATAGAACATGAAACCGTGAGCTTACAAGCAATGGGAGCCCGACTGATCGGGTGACCGTGTGCCTGTTGAAGAATGAGCCGGCGACTTATAGGCACTGGCAGGTTAAACCGGGAATGGTGGAGCCATAGCGAAAGCGAGTCTGAATAGGGCGATCGTCAGTGTTTATAGACCCGAACCCGGGTGATCTAACCATGGCCAGGATGAAGCTTGGGTGATACCAAGTGGAGGTCCGAACCGACTGATGTTGAAAAATCAGCGGATGAGCTGTGGTTAGGGGTGAAATGCCAATCGAACCCGGAGCTAGCTGGTTCTCCCCGAAATACGTTGAGGCGTAGCGTCTAGTGCTCCAGCAGGGGGGTAAAGCCACCGTTTCGGTGCGGGCTGCGAGAGCGGTACCAAATCGAGACGAACTCTGAATACCCTGTGTGTAACTAGGCAGTCAGACTGTGGGGGATAAGCTCCATGGTCGAAAGGGAAACAGCCCAGACCGCCAGCTAAGGTCCCCAAATCAATGCTGAGTGATAAAGGAGGTGGGATTGCCCAGACAACCAGGAGGTTTGCCTAGAAGCAGCCATCCTCAAAGGAGTGCGTAATAGCTCACTGGTCGAGCGATCCTGCGCCGAAAATGAACGGGGCTAAGCATTGTACCGAAGCTGCGGATTAAACTTGTTTAATGGTAGGGGAGCGTTCCATGTGGGGTGAAGCGTTAGCGTAAGCGGGCGTGGACTGCATGGAAGTGAGAATGTCGGCTTGAGTAGCGAAAACATGGGTGAGAATCCCATGCCCCGAAACCCTAAGGGTTCCTCCGGCAGGCTCGTCCGCGGAGGGTTAGTCAGGACCTAAGGCGAGGCCGAAAGGCGTAGTCGATGGACAACAGGTCAACATTCCTGTACCTGTGATGTTTTGGGAAGGGGGACGGAGAAGGCTAGCCAAGCCAGATGTTGGTTACTGGTCCAAGCGTTCGAGGCGTTGAGAACCGGCGAAAACGGTTTGAGCTGAGGCGTGAGTGCGAGTTGCTACGGCAACGAAGTTGGTGACGTCAAGCTTCCAAGAAAAGCCCTATACCCGTTAAGGCATCATGGCCTGTACCCGAAACCGACACAGGTGGGGTGGTAGAGAATACCGAGGGGCGCGAGGTAACTCTCTCTAAGGAACTCGGCAAAATGGCCCCGTAACTTCGGGAGAAGGGGTGCCACCGCAAGGTGGTCGCAGTGAAGAGGCCCAGGCGACTGTTTACCAAAAACACAGGTCTCCGCTAAGTCGCAAGACGATGTATGGGGGCTGACGCCTGCCCAGTGCCGGAAGGTTAAGGAAGCTGGTCAGCGCAAGCGAAGCTAGCGACTGAAGCCCCGGTGAACGGCGGCCGTAACTATAACGGTCCTAAGGTAGCGAAATTCCTTGTCGGGTAAGTTCCGACCCGCACGAAAGGCGTAACGATCTGGGCGCTGTCTCGGAGAGAGGCTCGGCGAAATAGAATTGTCTGTGAAGATGCGGACTACGTGCACCCGGACAGAAAGACCCTATGAAGCTTTACTGTAGCTTGGTATTGTGCCCGGGCTCTCAATGCGCAGGATAGGTGGGAGGCTTTGATCATCGGCTTGCGGGTCGATGTGAGCCAACGGTGAGATACCACTCTTTGCGAGCTAGGGTTCTAACGGTCACCCGTTATCCGGGGACCGGACAGTATCAGGTGGGCAGTTTGACTGGGGCGGTCGCCTCCTAAAAGGTAACGGAGGCGCGCAAAGGTTTGCTCAGGCTGGTTGGAAATCAGCCGACGAGTGTAAAAGCAGAAGCAAGCTTGACTGTGAGACCTACAAGTCGAACAGGGAGGAAACTCGGCTTTAGTGATCCGACGGTTCTGCGTGGAAGGGCCGTCGCTCAACGGATAAAAGTTACTCTAGGGATAACAGGCTGATCTCCCCCAAGAGTTCACATCGACGGGGAGGTTTGGCACCTCGATGTCGGCTCATCGCAACCTGGGGCTGAAGTTGGTCCCAAGGGTTGGGCTGTTCGCCCATTAAAGCGGTACGCGAGCTGGGTTCAGAACGTCGTGAGACAGTTCGGTCCATATCCGGTGCATGCGCAGGAATATTGAGAGGATTTCTCCCTAGTACGAGAGGACCGGGAGGAACGCACCTCTGGTGTACCAGTTATCGTGCCAACGGTAAACGCTGGGTAGCCATGTGCGGAGTGGATAACCGCTGAAAGCATCTAAGTGGGAAGCCCACCTCAAGATGAGTATTCCCATGGCGTTAGCCAGTAAGGTCACGGGAAGAACACCCGTTGATAGGCTCTATGTGGAAGCGCAGTAATGCGTGAAGCAGAGGAGTACTAATAGACCGAGGGCTTGACCAAAACTCGAGCTCTAAAAGCTTTTTTCCAGGCGAAAGACATTCAGCTTTTCTTTTGAAGAGTTGGGAGTCTTTCTAGGCTATGCAGTTCTCAGGGTTCAACCTGGGAATGAAGAGAGGAGTCACCGAGAGGTGATTTCTATCCTGGTGTCCATGGCGCAGTGGAACCACTCCGATCCATCTCGAACTCGGTTGTGAAACGCTGCAGCGGCGACGATATTTGGGGGGCAGCCCCCTGAGAAAATAGCTCGATGCCAGGTAAAACCTTCATTCCATCTTCTGGTTGATCTGCTTTGGTTTCCTTTTGGAAGCCTGAAATCAGCGATCTCCCCTTGAAGCAGAAAGCCACCCCCCGGGGTGGCTTTTTTGTTGGGCG
>NZ_NQKZ01000003.1 GCF_002252665.1 Synechococcus sp. 8F6 | reverse complement strand
CCTGGTTGGGGCGATCCGCCCTGAGACGCGGCACCGAGCGCGGTTCCTGCGGCAGCCGTGCACGCCCGCGGCGGTGGCACTGCCCTGCCTGGTGCAGCACCCTATAAAAGCTTGATTCAGAGCCGATAAAGAGGCCCTGATCGGCCAGCGCCGGCACGATCTGTCCCGGCGGCAGCGAGGCGTACTCCGGCTGATTACACGTCAGCAGGATCCGCTGTCGTTCCTCCTCGCTCAGGCGGTGACCCACCAGGCGGTCACTGCCTTTACGGCGATCCACGCCGTCCCCATCACCACCAAAGGCCTTGCGCCAGCGTTTGAGGGTGCGCAGAGAGATCCCGATCTCGCAGCAGGCAGGCACCAGAGCCGCGCCAGCGGCATTGGCCTCGCTGATCAGCTCGATCGCCTTCTGCCGGTGCGCGGCACTGGTCAGCCTTCCGCGTCCTCCGAACAGAAGGCTTCCCACTTTTTTCGCAGCACCAGCAAGGCCGCCATCTCCGCCATGGCCTTCTCCTTGCGCTGTAGCTCTTTCTTGAGAGCCTTGATCTCCCGCTGGTCCTGGGCGCGGAGCTTCTCGAGCTCCTTCTGCTCTTTCAAGGTGAGCACTGGCTTTGCGTTGGCATCCTGGGCAGCCTGCCGCCAACGCTCCACCTGCTCAGGAAACAGCCCCCGCTCCCGGCAGTAGCCACTGAGTTCGGTGGCATTCAGGCCAGCGCTCTCCAGCACCACCGTGAATTTGTCGGCAGCACTCCAGCCCTCTGGTTCCTTCTCGGAAGCCGGCACCACCTCTCCCTGTAACCGCCAAATCTTTCTCCAGTTGTAGAGGGTCACCACGTGAATGCCCAGCTCTTCTGAAATCCGAGCCACGCTCTGGCGGTGCGGCGGGCTCATCCGCCTTCTCACGTCAGCCTTGACGGCCTCGCTGTAACGACGCATTGGTCATGTCCTCAAGCCCCCAGGTGTACTGATCAGAGGGGTGACATCTTTCCTGAAACCGGGGGTGTCCTGTTTTGAGTCTTGAATGCGGACTCAGATCAGACGGGCGAATAGTTGCGCGCGCCAGGGCCGTGGGGACTCGCGGAGCGTGCTGATTCCATTGGCGTCCAAGCATTGATCTCGGATGCCGTCTCCTGAGACTTGAATATTTCAGTGATTCTGCCTGGGTCAAGCCTGGGAGATACTCCTTCACAGAATGCCGGCTGGTGTTTCTGGGTACAACGACGATCAATGGACTGTGTCCAGGGTGGGGATAGGACGCTGTCCAGTGGCTCGAATCAGTGATGAAGACGAGTAATGATATAGCTTTTCGACTACGAGTACCTGTGTCTAATGCAGGTACGCGGCTTGAACAATGGTCAGCAGGAGTGGCGTGACGCCCGCGGCATCGGATAGTCGACCGCCTCTCTCGGTTAACCAAGGCCAGACTTAGCCTGAGACCAGAAACAAGTCTTAGGCGAAGAACCTGAGACGGAGGTGGGGGCAGCCTGACCTTGGCTTGGGGCTCTTGATCTGGCCAGATCCACGCATTCGGTTTGAAGGGGTGAGCGTGATGATGAGCCGACCGCGCTTCGCAACACCGACTCTTCCTCGCCGATCACGCACGCATCTGTCGGCGCAGGAGTGGATGCGGTGATGGACGGATCGACGACAGCCTTCGCTTCGGCCAGCGTCTCAATAATCCCATTCGGGATTCTTAGTGGGTCCAATAAAGAGCCCCGGATGAGACGGATGCTCAACCGGGGCGAAAGGAGGCTAGGCGGGTGGTGTTCAGGTGCTGGTTTGCATGCCCTGGATCAGATAGTCGAAGTAGGGGCCGGCCATTGCTGCTTGCTCGGTGCTGAGCAGGGCAATCGCGGCATCCTTCATGGTGCGCATCGCTTCAACCATGCCCGGCATCGGCACGCCGAGGCTGTTGTACATCTCGCGGGCTCCCACCAGGCCGATCTGCTGAATCATCTCGGTGCTGCCAGCCAAAACGCCGTAGGTGACAAGGCGCAAATACCAGCTGTAATCCCGCAGGCATTGAGCCCGCTGCTTTTGGCCATAGGCGTTGCCGCCAGGCGCGACGTAGTCGGGGTTGCGCTGAAACAGCTGCTTGGCCGCTTCGTCGACGATCTTTTTTTCGTTGTCGGTGAGCACCCGCACCACGGCAAGGCGCTCGGCCCCTCCGCTGAGGAACTCCACCATGGAGCGCAGCTCGCCGCCGCTGGGATAGCGCAGCTGATCATCTGCCTGGAGGATCAGATCCCGAACGACGCTCATCGCAGCGGCCACACGCGAGCATCACTGTATCGACTCCGCAGCAGGAACCCCTTCCCTGGCTGCAACGTGTAACGCCCCTTTGCACGGCGTAGGGTGAACGATTGGCGGGCGGGCGTGGCGTCGAGCAGCAGCAACATCAGCAACAGCAAGCCAGACCTGGCCACCGGCAACCGGGTCACAGTGTCGATCACCGGCCTGTCCCACGATGGTCAGGGGGTGGCCAGGCTGTCCGATCGGGTGCTGTTTGTCGCCGGCGCCCTGCCAGGCGAGCAGGTGCAGGTGCGCCTGACCCACAAGGCCCGCCGCCACTGGTTGGCAGAGCTGGAGCAGGTGCTGGAGTCGGCTCCTGATAGGCGCCGGCCGCCCTGCATCCTGGCGGAGCATTGCGGTGGCTGCAGCCTGCAACACCTTGAGGATGCCGGCCAGCAGCACTGGAAACACCAGAAGGTGGTGGATGCCATTCGTCGCATTGCTCACCTCGACCATCCAGTGGCCCCCCTCTTGGCAGCTCCCGAGGGCCTGGGGTACCGCAACCGGGCGATCATTCCGCTGGAGCGCTGTGAAGACGGCCACCTGCGTGCGGGGTTCTACCGCCGCGGCACCCACCGGATCGTCAACATGAACCACTGTCCGGTGCTCGATCCGCGCCTGGATGCCTTGATCGCGCCGTTGAAAGCCGATCTGGAGTCCAGCGACTGGCCCGTCGATCGCGATTGCCAGGAGGGTGGTGGTCTGCGCCATCTGGCGCTGCGCCTGGGCAGCCACAGCGGCGAGCTGCTGATCACCCTGGTGAGCAGTCACGATGAGCTCGATGGCCTGGAGATCCTGGCGGCCCAGTGGATGCAGCGCTGGCCCGCGCTGGTGGGTGTGTGCCTCAACCTGCAACCACTCCCCACCAATACCCTGCTGGGCCCTGAGACCCGGGTGGTGGTCGGACGTGGCTGGGTGGAGGAACGGTTCTGCGATCTCAGCCTGCGCATCTCGGCCGACACCTTCTTCCAGGTGCACACCCAGCAAGCGGAACGGGTGGTGCCGCTCGTGTTGGCGGCCCTCGACGGCCTACCGGCCGGCGTGATGGTGGATGCGTATTGCGGCATCGGGACCTACAGCCTGCCGGTGGCAGCGGCGGGGTGGCAGGTGCATGGCATCGAACTCAGCCCGGAGGCGGTGCATCAAGCCAAGACCAACGCCAAGGAGAACGGATTGGGGGAACGGGCATCCTTTGAGGCGGGGGTGGTTTCAGGGTGCCTCGGGGAGCATCTTGCCCACTGCGACGTGCTGTTCCTCGACCCGCCACGCAAAGGTCTCGAACCCGCCACCCTGCAGGCCATCGTGGCGAATCCTCCGGCCCATCTCCTTTATCTCAGCTGTGATCCTGCCACCCTCGCCCGGGACTTGGCCCAGTTGGTGGAGAGCTGCCACTACCAGCTGGCGAGTCTCCAGCCGATCGATTTCTTTCCCCAGACCAGTCACGTTGAAACGTTGGCCGTGTTGCACCGTGGGGCACCACCGCAGGGTGCAACAGCCGGTGCGGCTCAGGCCCTCAGTTGAGCTCCCAGCTGCTGTTCCAGGGCGGAACGAATGGCGGTATGGGCCCGTTCCACATCTTCGTCGGTCAGGGTGCGCTTGGGATCGCGGTAGCGCAGACGGAAGGCCTGGCTGCATTGGCCGGCGGCCAGCTGGTCGCCGGCGTAACGATCCACCAGCTCGGCCTTCTCCAGCAGGGGCTTGCCAGCCTTGCGAATCACCTGCAGCAGGTCGGCCGAGCGGATCTCAGTTGACACCACCACCGCCAGATCCCGCTCTGAGGCGGGCACGGTGGCGTAGGGGGCAAAGGCGGGTTGCCATCGGTTGCGACGCGTGGCGGCGGTGAGCAGGGCCGCCAGCTCGAGTTCAAACACGTAGGTGGCTTCCGGCAGGTCGAGCGCTTCGGCCTGCTCAGGATGCAGCTGCCCAAACCAACCCTGGGGGCGGCCCTCCACCACCAGTTCGGCCGCCCGGCCCGGATGCAGCAAGGGGTGGCTCGTCAGCGGCCGATCCTCGATGGGAATCGCCGAGGCCACCAATGCCTGCTGCAGCACGCCGCGGGCCTGGTGGTAGCTGGGCGGTTGGGGTTTGCCACTGCTGCTCCAGCGCTCACCGCGTCGCTCCCCGCAGATCACCCCCACCAGCAGCTGGCGATCGGGTTGGGCGGCCGCCGTGCTGAACACCTGGCCGATCTCGAAGGCCCAGAAGCCGGCTTGGCCGCTTTGCAGGTTGCGGCGCGCTGCCGCCAGCAGCTCTCCGTGCAGGTTGTCGCGCAGGTGGCCGTAGTCGGCCAGCAGGGGATTGGCCAGGGGGATGCGCCCTGCAGCAGCGGCAACAAGGGAGAAGCTGCAGGCTTCCTGCAGCCCAGCCCCACAGAGCTGAAGCCGCAAGCGGCGCTCCACCTGTTGGGCTGGGTCCAGACCGCCGGGTTCGAGGGGATCGGGCAGATGGCAGGCGAATTGGTCGTAACCAACCAGGCGGGCCACTTCCTCAATCAGATCGACCTCCCGCTGCAGGTCCATCGAACGGGAAGCCGGCACGGTTACCAGCCAACCCTCGTCGTCGGCATCGGCCTCAAGGCTGCAGCCCAAAGCGGTGAGGGTTTGCAGGATGCGGTCATCGCTGAGGTCGCTGAACGCGTCTCCGTCTTGCACAGGCCCCAGCAGGTTGTGCAGGGCATCCCGCCTTAACTGCAGGGGCTGGGTGGCCAGCTGCGGGCTCTGATGCAGCCAGCGCCCGACCAGCTTGGCGCCGCAGAGCTGCTGCAGCAGTGCCACGGCGCGGTTGGCCGCTGCCAGGGTGCTGTCGCGGGGCAAGCCCTTCTCAAAGCGACTGCTGGCCTCGGTGCGCAGTCCGACGCTGCGGGCTGAGCGGCGCACGGCCTGGGGTGCAAACACCGCGGCTTCCAGCCAGATGGCGCAGGTGCCCTCACCGACCGCTTCCTCGGCACCACCCATCACGCCGGCCAGGGCGATGGGCCGACCGCTGTAGGTCACCACCAGGGCTTCGGGGCTGAGCTGGTGCTCGCTGCCATCCAGGGCCATGAACGGCTCCCCGTCGTGAGCTTGCCTGAGGCCCAGGGCGTCCACCTGGGGGGCGGATGTGGCACTGATAGCCGCCAGCTGCTGGCTGTCAAAGGCATGCAGGGGCTGCCCTGTTTCCAGCATCACCAGATTGGTGATGTCGACGACGTTGTTGATCGGGCGTACGCCGGCCTTTTCGAGGCGCTGTTGCAGCCAGCGGGGCGACGGGGCCACCTGGAGGCCGTCCAGGGCCGTCACGCTGAACAGACCGCCGGCTTCAATCGCGGCGAGATCCGCAGCGGCCACGGGCAATGGCTGGCTGTCAAGGGCGGCGCCAGCCGGCACGGGGGTGTGGGTCTGTCCGCCGACGAGGGCCGCCACCTCCCGGGCGATGCCCAGCATGGAGAGCCCGTCGGGGCGGTTGGCGGTGATGGCCAACTCCAGCACTTGGTCGTCGAGGCCGAGGCACGGGCCCACGGGGCTACCGACCGGTGGCACCTGCTCCAGCAGCTGATCGAGCTCGGCGATGCCATCGGCATCGCTGCTCAGGCCCAGTTCCGCCAGGGAGCAGATCATGCCGCTGCTGGCCACGCCACGCAGTTCGGCGGGCTTGATCGTCAGATTGACGGCGGGCAAAGTAGACCCCACCAGGGCCACCGGCACGTGGATGCCAGCCCGCACGTTGGCGGCCCCGCAGACGATCTGCAGCGATTCCGCGGCACCGACATCCACCTGGCAGACGCTGAGTTTGTCGGCGTTGGGATGGCCTTGCCGGTCGCGCACGTAGCCCACCACGACCCCCTGGGCCTGGGCCGCCAGGTCGTCGATGGCGTCCACCTCAAAGCCAGCTATCGAAAGCCGCTCGGCCAGAACGTCGACAGCGAGGGCCTGCTCAGGGCCGGTCACCAGCTCCTGCAACCATTGGAGCGAGACCCGCATCAGCCCATCCCTTCAAGAAGGGGGATCCTAGAGATCAACAGGCAGGGGAACTGCCGGAAGGTATGTTGGCAACTTGTCCTCTCGCATCGCACCAGCGGCGCAACGTCCTTCATGGCTAAAAACAAGGGCGTCCGGATCGTGATCACTCTTGAGTGCACGGAATGCCGGTCCAACCCCGCCAAGCGGTCTCCAGGTGTGTCTCGCTACACCACCGAAAAGAACCGCCGCAACACCACCGAACGGCTCGAGCTGAAGAAGTTCTGCCCCCATTGCAACGCCTCGACGACGCACAAGGAAATCAAGTGATCTTCAACTGACCTGGCCGCCTAGCGCTCCGATTACTCGGTTGCGCTTGCACCAACGTCAACTCAACGTCAACTCAACGTCAGCTTGAAGCCGATTTCCTTGGTCTCCGTCACGCCTCTGCACGGTTAGGCACCAGTTCGTTTTTCCCTCCGTTCGAACCCATGTCCAGCTCCTTCTTTAAAAAGCGTCTGTCGCCGATCAAGCCCGGCGATCCGATCGACTACAAGGACGTCGATCTGCTCAAGAAATTCATCACCGAGCGGGGCAAGATCCTGCCCCGCCGTCTCACTGGCCTCACCGCCAAGCAGCAGCGGGATCTCACCAATGCGGTCAAGCGTGCCCGCATCGTGGCCCTGCTGCCCTTTGTGAATCCGGAAGGCTGAGGCGCGACCGCTGGCCTCAGCAACCTTCCAACCCGGCGATCTGGTGGGCCTCAGCGACGAGCGCGGCCCCCAGGTTGCTGTCGTTCTCAGTGTTCAGTCCAACAAGGCTTCGCTGGCGATCGGTGCATCCGGTCGTCAACAGATTCAACCGCTGCGCCAGTTGCAGCTGCTCGGCGCGTGCCCTGGCGATGGGGCCCAGCCCCAGCGGTTGGAGCAACTGCCCTGGCACATCACGGAAGACGCTTTAACGGCAGCCGTGCCCTCCAGGCGTGATGTGGCCGCGGCCTGGTTGTTGATGCAGGCGGATGGGCATCCGTTAACCCTGCCCGATTGGGTGGATCTGGTGTGCTCCCGCCGCGATGGCCTCACCGTGGCGGCCTGCTGGCGATGGTGCCACGGAGCCCAGACCCTGTTTCGGTTGCGCCAGGGCCATGTGGAGGCCCGTGGCCTCAACGACCTGCGGCAGCTGCGCCGAGAGCGGCGTCATCAGCAACTGCAGGCCGAGGCGGAGCAGCGCTGGCACCAAGCCCTGCGGCTCCGCCAGCCCCTGGATCCCCACGACCTGGCAAGCGAGCACCGGCAGCAACTCGAACTCCTGGAGTGCTGGGCCGGGGGCGACTGCACCAGCCCTCTGCCCACTCAGCTCAAACAGGCTCTCCACGCGGCCCAGTGCACGGCCGACACCGGCTCGATCCGCCATCTGCTGGTTGACCTGGGCCTCTGGCAAGCCCATCACCTGCCATCGCTGCGCGCCACCACCTGGGAGCAGGGCTTTTCGGCGGAGCTGTTGGCGGAGGCTGATCGTCTGCTGGAGATGGCCGAGGCTGATCGCCCCGGCGACATCGACCGTGTGGATCTGATGGGCCAGCGCAGCGTCACCATCGACGATTCCGACACCCGCGACATCGACGACGGCCTGGCGTTGGAAACCACCCCGACCGGGCAGCAGCGCATCTGGATCCACGTGGCGGATCCCGGCCGCCTGATTGAAGCCCATTCGCCCTTGGATCAGGAGGCCCGACGCCGGGGCAGCAGCCTCTACCTGGCCGGCGGCATCCTGCCGATGTTTCCCGAGCAGCTAGGAACCGGCCCGATGAGCCTGAGAGCTGGGTGCCGCAGTGCCGCCTGGAGTCTCTGGGTGGAGCTCGATGCCGAAGGTGCCATCGCCGCATCCGGCCTGCAACGCAGCTGGGTGAAGCCCACCTACCGGCTCTCCTACGGAGATGCCGACGACCTGATCGACCTGGCGCCCCCTCAGGAGCGCGATCTCGCCGATTTGCATGGCTTGTTGCAGCGACGCCGCCAGTGGCGAGTGCGCCATGGCGCCCTGCTGCTCGACCAGCCGGAGGGGCGCATCCAGTGCGGCGGCGAAGAACCCCTGCTGGAGATCACTGAGCCCAGCCCGGCTCGGCTGCTCGTGGCCGAGGCCATGATCCTGGCCGGTGCGGTGGTGGCCGAAATGGGCCGTGAGTACAACCTCGCCCTGCCGTACCGGAGCCAGTTGCCGGCTGCCTTGCCCCCCGAGGCGGAGCTGGCCGCCCTGCCAGCCGGGCCCGTGCGGCATGCGGCCATCAAGCGCTGCCTGAGCCGCGGGCACACCGGCACCCAGCCGAGTGGCCACTTCAGCCTGGGGCTTCCCGCCTATGTGCAGGCCACCTCGCCGATCCGCCGCTACGCCGACCTGGTGGTGCAACGTCAACTGCTGGCCCTGCAGCAGCAACGCCAGCCCCTGGAGTCCGAGGCCCTTCAGGTCCTCCTGACCGATCTTGAGGGTCCGCTGCGGCAGGGGCAGCAGATCAGTCGGGAAGACCAGCGCCACTGGCAACAGGTGTGGTTCGATGCCCATCGCAGCGACCACTGGCCGGCCACCTTCCTGCGCTGGCTACGGCCCCAGGATCGCCTCGGCCTGGTGCATGTCGAGAGCCTGGCGATGGATCTGGCCGCCGACTGCCCGGCCGGCTCCGATCCGGGCGATCTGCTGCAGCTGCGGGTTCACAAGGTGGATCCGCTGCGGGATCAGCTGCGCCTGCTGGCCAGCGGCTAATCCCCCGCCAGCCGCGAGGCCCGCAGCCATGGGCCCCAGGGATTGAGGCAACCCACCAACGTGGTGGTTGTGGGCCGCTCCAGATCCTGAAGCCAACAGTTCAGCCCTGGTTCCAGGGTGATCAATGGCCATGCGGTGCTGCCTGTGCTGAACAGAAAGCCCCCTTGGCCATCAGCATGCACCGTGCCGCGCCAGGCTGCTTCGCCGAACTCGGCTGCACCTGCCCTGGGATCGTTGGCTCGCGCCGCACGGCGCTGCAGCTGGCCATCGCCCTGGAGCAGATCTGGAGACTCCAGCAACAGCAGCTGGCGAGCGGCCCAGTCGGCCGCATGCCAGGGCGTGTCCCAGAGCGGCAATACCGCCGCCGGGGCCAGGGGATCGTGAATGAGTCGCTCGTGCAGCTCGCGCACCGGCAGATCGCAGGGGGGAACGCCCCGCTGCACCGCCAGGGCGGCGGCTGCGCCGGCTGCCTGACCGATGTTGAGGATCAGCGGCTGCAGACGTGTGGCGCCATTGGCCATGTGGCTGACGCTGAAGCCTTTGTCGGCTGCCAGCAGGTTGTCGAAATCGGCACTCAGCAGGGCCCGATAGGGGACGGTGAAGGGGGTGCCGCTCCAGCGGCCACCCCAGCGGATGCTTTTGGCTGCCAGCGGCCAATCGGGGCCCGGGTAGTGGTGGTCGTTGGCGTAGTTGCCCACCGCCACGGCTTCGAGTGCCCCGGTGCCATCCCAAGGCAACGGTCCTTGGGATTCGCCGCCTCCCAGGGGCAGCAGATGTTGTTCCAGCACCACCGTGTTCCCCACCAAGCGGCGCCCTTCGCGCCAGTAGGGCATCATGGCCAGGGGTGAGGGCCCACTCACGGCGCTGGCGCCAAGCTCCCCCGCTGTTGGAAAGCAGGCGGCTGGCTTCAGCCAGCCTTCGGAGGCCTGCTCCAGGGCATCGGCAAAGGCAAGGCTGTGGGCCTGCATCGCTGCTCCGATCGGCCCATCAGCGGCCTCGCGCTCCAGCAGCTCCAGGCCGTGGCCATGCCAATCGTTGCCGTGAAGCGGCCAATTGAGCATCACCAACCCGCCGGGCAGACGGCCGTAGCTGATGGTGCGCTCCAGGCCAAAGGCCTGGTCGGCCTGCTTGAACGGGGGCGGCAAGGTTGCAGGGCTAGCGGCCGGGGGCCCGGGCATGGTGCCGGCACCGGCCTCATCCGCCAGTTGCCCCATCACCACCCAGGTGGGGGATTGCAGCGGATGCTTCGCAAAAAAAGAGTCCTGATCGAGACGCTCCTGGAGCGGGGCACTGGGCTCCTGCCACAGCTCCTGCGCTTCCCACCCCTGTCGGTAGCTGGCACCACAGATCGGCAGCAGGTCGCCGCGATCGCTGCCATCGATCACCACCTGCAGCTGAATGCGTTGCGCCTCTCCTGCGACCTCCACATCGAGCGCCGTGAGACGCCGACCCTGGCGATGGGCACCGGTCACCCGTGCCCCCGGGGACCAATGCAGCAACGGCTCTGCCGAACACCACTCGCGCAGGAGGGTTTCGGCGGTGGCGGGGCGGTAGCCGAAACAGCTCACCCAATTGTGGTCGAGTCCTTCGGGCTCCCGCCGTTGCAATTCCCGCAGAAAGGCGCCCCACAGCCCGGTTTGCCAGGGCGTGAGCTCATTGCCATCGGGAGCGCAGACGCCAGCGGCGCTCACCATGCCCCCCAGCCAGGGCCCAGGCGTGAGCAGCACCACGGTGGCGCCGCCGCGGGCAGCCTGCAGGGCAGCGGCCACCCCACCGGTGCCACCGCCCCACACCAGCACGTCAACCTGCGCGGGGGGGATCGCCATGGCTACCGGCACGGGGGATGGTGCAGCCCAGCGTGGCAGGGTGGGTCGCGGTCGCGGCGCCGCGAGCTACCCTTCCCGGTCGCATGTCTTACACCCTCACCACACCCCTCTATTACGTCAACGATCGCGCCCATCTCGGCAGTGCTTACACCACGCTGGCCTGCGATGCGGTGGCCCGCTACCAGCGGCTCAAGGGGGAGCAAGTGCTGTTCATCACGGGTTGTGACGAGCACGGGCAGAAGATTCAACGCACCGCTGAAGCCGCGGGGCTGAGTCCCCAGGCCCACTGCGATGCGGTCAGCGAGGGCTACCGCGCCCTCTGGAACCGCTGGCAGATCAGCAACGACCGGTTTGTGCGCACCACCGACCCTCGCCATCAAGCCCTGGTCGAGCAGTTTTTTGCCCGGGTCGAGGCCAACGGCGATGTGGTGGAAGGCCGCCAACAGGGCTGGTACTGCGTGGCCTGTGAGGAGTTCAAGGATGACGCCCCGGGAAGTGAAGACCCGGAATGCGCCATTCACCGCAAACCGCTCGAGTGGCGCGATGAGGTGAATCTGTTTTTTCGCCTCTCCCGCTACCAGAGCCAGATCGAGGAGCTGATCCGCAGACCTGGTTTCATCGCCCCGGCCAGCCGACAGAAAGAGGTTGAAAACTTTGTCGCCCAGGGCCTGCGTGACTTTTCCATCTCCCGGATCGATCTACCCTGGGGGATCCCGGTGCCTGGCCATGACGGCCATACCTTTTACGTATGGTTTGACGCCCTGCTGGGCTATCTCACGGCCCTGATCCCCCCAGAGGATCCGGTCAACCTGGAGCTGATCAGCCAGGGTGGCTGGCCGGCCCAGTTGCACGTCATCGGCAAGGACATCCTGCGCTTCCACGCGGTCTACTGGCCGGCAATGCTGCTGTCGGCGGGACTCCCCCTGCCCGAGCGGGTGTTTGGCCATGGCTTCCTGACCCGGGAGGGTCAGAAGATGGGCAAGTCCCTCGGCAACGTGCTCGATCCGGAGGTGTTGCTCGAGCGCTGTGGGCGTGATGCGGTGCGCTGGTATCTGCTGCGCGATATCCCCTTCGGCGACGACGGCGACTTTCAGCAGCAGCGCTTCACCGATCTGGTCAACAACGACCTGGCCAACACGATCGGCAACCTGCTGAACCGCACCTCGTCGATGGCGCGGCGCTGGTTTGCTGATGCGGTGCCCCCCGCCGGGCCTGCCGCCCAACCCGACCACCCCCTGGCCGTGGCGGCCCTGGCCGCCGGTGAGACGGTGAACACCGCCTTGGATGCCCTGGATTTCCGCGCTGCCGCTGAAGCCAGCCTGCAGTTGGCCATCACGGCCAACGGCTTCCTCAACGACCAAGCCCCCTGGAAGCAGATGAAACTGGAGGGTCAGGAGACTGCCGTGGCGGCGGATCTCTATGCGGTGTTGGAAGCCACCCGCTGGGTGGCGGTGCTGTTGGCCCCCCTGTTGCCCGAACTCTCCGAGCGGATGCTGGTGCAGCTCGGTCAGCAGCCCTTTGAGAGTAGCATTGGCACCAGCGTGACCACGCCATCGCCGTGGCGTGCGGCTCAGCGGTGGGGCGCGTTGGAGCCTGGACTGGCCTTGATCGAACCCCAGCCGGTGATGCAGCGGCTCGAGCTCGAGACCCCCCTGTGACCATGCGCACCTACCGGCGGCTGCCGCAGTTCCTGCTGGTCTTGAGCCTGGCGGGCCTTGCGGTGCCCACCCTGCTGGCCGGCTGCCAGGCGCCCGCCACCAAAGAGGAACCAGCCCAACCGTTTGTGTTCCGCTCCCTCAACCTGCGGCAGAAAGATCCCAGCGGTCGCCCCCTCTGGGAGATCAGCAGCCCGGAGGCCCGCTATGACCTGAGCCGCCGGGTGGCCCAGGCCCGGGACCTGAGCGGCACGATTTATGCCAAAGGCAAGCCCCTTTACACGATCACAGCAAGCAGTGGCACGGTGATCAATGACGGCGAAGTGGTGCAGCTGGAAGGGCCGACCCAGCTGGTTCGGGTGGGGCCGAAGCCGCTGGTGGTCACGGCCACCCGCGTGCGCTGGTATTCGCGCCAGGAGCGGATGGAAATCGATCGGAGCCCCCGCGCCAGCCAGGGTGATCTCCGTCTCACCGCCAGGCGGGCCCGCTTCTGGATTCAGCAGGACAAACTCGAGTTGCGGGGCCGGCCGCTGCTGGAGCGCTCCGACGAAGGCACCTGGACCCTGGCCCTCACCTCCGCCGACTGGTTCCTTGGCACTGGCGAGCTGATCGGTCGCGGACCGGTTCGGGGTGAGCGGCGCTTGGCTGGCAGTGGTCTGCAGACCCTCACGTCCCCCTCGCTGACCGGCAACTCCTTGCGCCAAGTGATCGACCTCCAGGCTCCCGTCCAAGTGCTCGATCCGGGCCGCAAGGCGCGGTTGGATGCCAGGGCAACCCGGCTGGAGTTGGATGTGGAGCGGATCAGCAGCCCCCACCCTTTCCGTGCCCAGCTCGACCAGTCACGGCTCAGTGGGCAGGGTTTTGAGGCCCTGGGTGGCAGTCAAACTCTGGTGATTCCCCAGGCGTGCCGACTCCAGCAACCCACCGATTCCCTGGTCGCCAATCGCTGCACCTGGAACTGGCAGACCAACCAGGTGACGGCGCAGGGTTCGGTGGAGCTGCGCCGCTCGGCCTTCCAGCAGGTCACCCGAGCCCAGCAACTGCAAGGTGTGGCAACCCAGCAGGGGCAGGTGGTGTTCAGCAGTCCGGGGAGTCGGGTGGAGAGCCAGTTGAAGGTGCCGCCGCCCCGTCGAGACGCGCGCAAGCAGTCCCCGAAAGCGCCACCATTCGGGTTGTGATGCGTTGAGCCCAGCCCTCCAGCCACACCAGATCACTGCGACTGAAACAGCGTGGTGACCAGCCACCCAACACCACCAGGCCCTGCTCCCCCAGGGGTTGCACAACCGCCGAGGGCAGGCCCGGCAGCAGGCTGGTGAATTCGTCGCGGCCCGGGTAGAGGCGTAGGTCCACCAGGGAGATGGCTCTCCCCTTTGCCTGCGTGCGCGCACAGATCACCCCAGGGGTGAAGCTGCAGTCGGCCAGCAGACCCCGCCGCAGCAGGCAGCGCCCCTGCCACAGCACAACAACCACAGCCGCCGGACTGGCGGTAAGCAGCATCTGGCTGCCCCAGCCCAGCTCTTCGGCCAGCTCGGGTGGCAGACCCTCCGCCAGTTCCACCCCTTGGCGCCCCTCCAAGGCCACCCGGCCTGCCGCTTCGGGCACGGCCCGCGTCCACAACACCCCAACCAACATCAACCCCACCGCCAGAAAGCTGGCCAGCACGGCAGCTCGCTCCAGGGCCGGATCTGTGTTGACAGCGCTGGTTTGGTTGAGCACCACCAGGGCCAGGGCACCGATACCTGACCCCAGACAGATCCGCGCAGGTAGGGAGGCGGCCATGAACAGCAAGCAGGAGGCGACAGCAGGGCCCGTTAGCGGCAAACTAGGGCCACGCTGGGTCGAATTCGTTGGCGCCCTCACTTCACAAGAGCCGCTGGCTCTCCCTTCAGGGGTTGATTGCTGCCCTGCTCGGAGGTTTTCTCTGCCTTGCGCCCGCTCCCGCCCTGGCCATCGCGGCGAGTGGCCTACCCGACACGCCTCCCCAGGAGCGCATCCTGGACACCGCCAATGTGCTGAGCCGCGCTGCCATCGGTGAGCTCGGCAAAACCCTGGAGAGTTTTTCCGCCGATCGCGTGGATGCCCACCTGATCACGGTGAATCGCCTGGATTACGGCCTCAGCCTGCCCCAGCTCGGCGCCCAGGTGTTGGAGCGCTGGGCGGAGGCCGGCGCCGACTCCTTGCAGCTGCTGTTTCTGATCGACAGTCAGACCAACAGCGCTGCAGTAGTGGCTTCGCCGAATCTCAATGGCCAGCTGGATCCGAGTCTGCTGCGCAGCACGGCACGCACCACGATGGCCCAGCCGATTCGTGAGGGCGGTCGCTATCGCCAGGGCAGTCTCGACGCCATGAACCGTCTGCTGACGGTGCTCGAGGGCGGCGACGATCCGGGTGAACCAGCCACCGCCGAGGTGGTCACCCAGCCCACCAACATTCCCACCAAAGAGGAAACAGCGTCCAGCAACGCCTTCACCTGGGTGGTGGTGCTGCTGGTCCTGGGCACCCTGGTCCCGATGCTCACCTGGTGGGTTTTTTCACGCTGACCCCATGGCACCTACCAATTGGATGGGGGCTTTCGGCCGGGCCCAGGCCCTCGATCTCAGCCACGATCTCGAGCGGGGTTACGAATCGGCCCTGTTGATCCAGAGCATTGAGCTGGAGCATTACAACGATCGCCCTGTGCGGCCTGAACTCGACTTGCGCATTCCGCGGGCGGCCCAGGCCCAGCTGCTGCGCCGCTTCCGGGCGGCCCTGGAGGTGTGTCGTCAGTCGCTCCTCACCTTGGAGCCCAACCGCGCGGAGCTGGCGGGTCAGGAGATTCGTCAGTTTCAACTGATTGAAACCGTGGTGGCCCGCTACGGCGCCAAACGGGAGCCCCTGCCCGCGATTAGCCGCTCTCCAGAGGTGCTGCCCCGCAGCCTGATCGGCGTGGTCGACCAGGTGCGACGACAACTCGTTCCGGAAGCGGAAGCCAATGTGGTGGCCGGCTTCCGCCGCCGGCGCGACTCCACCTTGGTGTCGCTTCGCGTGTTGTTGTTGCTGATTCTGGTGCCGGTGCTGGTGCAGCAGATCAGCCGCACCTATGTCGTGTCACCGCTGGTTGATCGCTTTGCCCCCGATAACGCCTTTCTCACCTACCCCAAACCCAAGCTTGAGGAGCAGGCCGTTGAAAAGTTGAGGGTCTTCCAGGCGGAAATTGAGTTTGACGCCCTGCTGAACGGCAACCCCTTACCGAGCCGAGAGGAATTGCAGGCCCAGTTGGCCAGTCGGGCCCAGGAGCTCAAGGAGGAGGCTGATCTGGAGAGCACCCACGCCATCAAGAACGTGTTGGCTGATCTGGGCGGCTTGTTGGGCTTTGTGCTGGTCTGCCTGTTCGGTCGTCGCGATCTACAGGTGCTGCGAGGTTTCCTTGATGAGCTGGTCTATGGCCTCAGCGATAGCGCCAAGGCCTTCGCGATCATTCTTTTTACCGATATCTTCGTGGGCTTCCATAGTCCAGAGGGCTGGACGGTGTTGCTCGATGGTGTTGCCCACCATCTCGGATTACCAGCCCGCGAAAACTTCATCATGTTGTTCATTGCCACATTCCCGGTGGTGCTGGCCACGGTGTTCAAGTACTGGATCTTCCGCTACCTCAACCGCGTTTCTCCCTCCTCCGTGGCCACTCTGCGCAACATGAACGGTGGTGGCTGAGACTTGCCCGCGCTTTGCGCTGGTGCTGGGTCCGGCCCGCAGCGGCAAGAGCCGCTGGGCCGAACATCTGGCACATCAATCAGGCTTGCCGGTCTCCTACCTGGCCACAGGCCCCCGTCCTGCGGCCCACGATCCGGCCTGGCAAGCCCGCGTCTCGGCCCATCGCAACCGACGTCCACCAGGGTGGACCACCCTCGAGGTGGGTGCCGAGCTCTGCTCAGCCCTTAAGGCCCTCCAGCCCCCTGGCCTGGCCCTGGTGGATTCCCTCGGGACCTGGGTTGCGGCTGGCCTTGACCACGATGCTGAGAGCTGGAGGGATCAATGCGCTGCCCTCTCGGCCAGCCTCAGCGCCTGTGCGGTGCCCGTGGTGCTTGTCAGTGAGCAAGCAGGCTGGGGGGTCGTTCCCGCCACGGCCATCGGTGGGCTGTTCCGGGATCGCCTCGGTGCCCTGGAGCAGCAGCTGGTTCCCCTCTGCGACGCCCTGTGGTTGGTGGTAGCTGGCCGGGCCTTCGATCTGCGGGCCCACAGTGTGGCCGTGCCCGCGGGATGACCATGCCGCAGATTGTGCTGTACCAGCCAGAGATCCCGCCCAACACGGGCAATGTGGCCCGCACCTGCGCAGCGACCGGTACCCCCCTGCACCTGGTTGAACCCCTGGGGTTCTCGATCGATGATCGCCAGCTCAAGCGGGCCGGGCTCGACTACTGGCCGCTCGTGCCGTTGCAGCGCCATGCCAGCTGGCCCGCGTTCGCCGATCACCGCAAAGCCTTAGGGGGACGGCTGATTGCCCTCAGCAGCCATGCGTGCCAGTCCTATCTCGACTGGCGCTTCGGTCCCGACGACTGGCTGCTGTTCGGCCGGGAGAGTGATGGGTTGCCCAGCGACGTGCTGGGTTGCGCCGATGTGGCCCTCACGATCCCGATGGCCCGGGCGGCGCGCCCAGATCGCTGCGGGGTACGCAGCCTCAACCTGTCGGTGGCGGTGGCGGTGGTGCTGTTTGAGTGCCTGCGGCAACAGGATTTCCTGACGCTGCCGGGATCGCAGGCCACCACAAGCATTTAGAGCCTTGGAACGTCTCCGTTGTTGCCAACATCACTTGTGGCCTTGGGTTCCGTCCGCTACTCTCTGCCCGGCTCGGGGATGGCGGCTTCTCCACGAGCTTTGTCCGATGGGAAGAACTGCATGAAGCCTTTGCAAACGAGTCTGCGAATCCTGATCCCCTGTGCTGTGGCCGTTCCGGCCGTGGTCGTCGCTCTGGTCCCCGCCGACATCGACAAGGCTTCCATCGATATCGAGATCGCCGCCCTGCCTTCACCCAGCACCGACAGGATCTGGGTGAAGGTGCGTCAGCCGATCAGCGTTGAAGAACTCTCCAGCAG
This sequence comes from Synechococcus sp. 8F6, assembly GCF_002252665.1. Lineage (GTDB taxonomy): Bacteria > Cyanobacteriota > Cyanobacteriia > PCC-6307 > Cyanobiaceae > Cyanobium_A. Next base: position 161,226 of record NZ_NQKZ01000003.1, on the reverse strand, counting down.
TTTGAAGCTCGACGAGGAGCGCCTCGCCGAGCTCAATGACGTCAACGAGGATCACAGGTTTCGACAAGGCGACTGGCTGGTGGTGCCCAGCCAGCAGACCCGTCAGATCAAGCAACTGGCGTCGATTGACACCAGTGAGTTGCGTCGTACCCCACCGCTGCAATCCCTGCCCCCCGTCGAAGAGCGCACCGAGGTTCGCTTCGGGGACACGTTGCTCAAGATCGCTCAGCGCTACGGCCTGACCCTGCAGGATCTGCTTCGCCTCAATCCAGGTCTGGAAACGGCTCGGTTGGTGGTTGGCAGTCAGGTGCGACTCGCCCAGTCGGCGCCGGGCCGCACCCGAATGACCCTTGGTCTCAAGCCAACCAGCAGCGGTGGAGTCAGCTGGCCTGAGTTGCCTGGTTTCGACGAGCTCAACAAGCCCTTTGACGGCCCGAGCTCAGCACAAGGCTGGATCTGGCCGACCAAGGGCGTGTTCAGCTCCGGCTACGGCTGGCGTTGGGGGCGGATGCACAAGGGCATCGACGTGGCCAACAATGTCGGTACGCCGATCGTGGCCGCCAAGGCAGGTCGTGTCGTCTTCTCCGGCTGGCACGACGGCGGCTATGGCTATCTGGTCACCCTCGCCCATTCCGATGGCAGCCGCTCGCTGTATGCCCATAACAGCCGCTTGATGGTGCGGGTGGGCCAGGAGGTGGAACAGGGCAGCCTGATTTCTCACATGGGCAGCACCGGACGCAGCACCGGCCCCCACCTTCACTTCGAGATTCATCCCCCCAGCGCAGGTGCCGCCAATCCGCTCCAATTCCTGCCCCCCAGAGCCTGACAGGGGTTGGGAGTAGGGCCTGATAAAGTCAGGTCACCGCGGCTCGGTAGCTCAGCTGGTTAGAGCGTGGGATTCATAACCCCAAGGTCGGGAGTTCAAGTCTCCCCCGAGCCATCTGCGCGTTTGCGCTTCCAACCCCGCCTTGGCGGGGTTTTTTGTTGATGGCGTGCAAGCAGGTCAACAGGCCCCTTCAGCGCAGCTCGACAGCATTGAGTCGAGCCAGGAAGGAAGCGGATTCTTCAACGGTCTGTTCAGCCTGTGGCTGGACAGGCTGGGGTGCCGCAGCGGCGGCGGCACGGCGTGCCCGGGCGTAGCCCTGGGAGCGCCCCTCGATGGCGCGGATCAGCGATTTGCTGCGGTTCACTTCGCCAATGCTCTGCCCCTCCTTGGGACGTACCAGCGGGTTGCCCTTCAATTCGGTGCGCAGCTGATTCAGCAGCCGAAAGTGACCAGTGGTGTTGTATTTCCGCAGCACAGTTGGCTCCCAGGCCATGGTTGCTCTTCTCTTTGGAACAGGACTTCTGCCAGCCTATGGCCGCAGCGCCCGACCAGCCGTGATAAATTGTTGAGGTTGCAACTGGAAGTCGGTCCGACTTTGGCCTGACCTGTGCTTTCTTGCTTTGTCTGCCAAGCCTCTGGATTCAGGAAGCGAGAGCAGCAGAAGCGGTCGGTCAATTCCAACGGCGTTCAATCCTTTCTCACCCCATCCAGCATGTCCCGGCTCGTTGGCCTGCAGGCTCCCGATTTCACCGCCACCGCCGTGGTGGACCAAGAATTCAAGGAGATCACCCTCTCCCACTACCGCGGCAAGTACGTGGTGCTGTTTTTCTATCCCCTCGACTTCACCTTCGTGTGCCCCACGGAGATCACCGCCTTCTCCGACCGTTACGGCGATTTCTCCAGCCGCAATTGCGAAGTGCTGGGCGTCTCGGTGGACAGCCAGTTCAGCCACCTGGCCTGGGTGCAGACCGACCGTAAAAACGGTGGCATCGGCGACATCGCCTATCCCCTGGTGGCCGACCTCAAGAAGGAGATCGCTCGCGCCTACGAGGTGCTCGACGAGGAAGCCGGCGTGGCCCTGCGCGGTCTGTTCATCATCGATCCCGATGGTGTGATCATGCAGAGCACCATCAACAACCTGCCCGTGGGCCGCAGCGTCGACGAGACCCTGCGTCTGCTGCAGGCCTTCCAGCACATCCGCAACAACCCCGACGAGGTCTGCCCCGCCAACTGGACCCCCGGCGACAAGACCATGAATCCTGATCCCGTCAAGAGCAAGGAGTTCTTCGCCGCTGTCAACTGACTTGTTCAGTTCGGGTGCGCAGCTTCAGCACCCGCAGGGGGCCTACCGGCCCCCTTTTTATGACCCTCGCTCAGCCTTTGAGGCTCGCCAGCAACCGGTGACCATCCAGGCCGCCGGTGACGGGATCGCAGGCCCGCTCGGGGTGGGGCATCAGGCCGAGCACGTTGCCGGTGGCATTGGTCAGGCCGGCCACATCCCCCACCGATCCATTCGGGTTGCTGGCATAGCGAAGCACCACCTGACCGTTGGCTTCCAATTCCGCCAGTTGTTGGGGGTCGCATTGGTAGCGCCCTTCCCCGTGGGCAATCGGCAGCACGATCTGCTCATCGTGGGCGTAGCCCTGCAACCAGCGGCACAATCCGGGCTGCACGCGCAAACCCGTGGGCTCGCACAGGAAGTGGAGTTTGGCGTTGCGGGTCAGGGCTCCGGGCAAAAGGCCCAACTCCGTAAGCACCTGGAATCCGTTGCAGATGCCGAGCACGGCGCCGCCGGCCTGGGCAAACTCCCGCAGCGACTCCAGCACGGGCGCAAAGCGGGCGATGGCGCCGCAGCGCAGGTAGTCGCCATAGCTGAAACCGCCAGGAATCACCACAGCGTCGAGGCCGCTGAGATCCCGGTCTTCATGCCAGAGGAAGCGGGTTGGCAGCCCCACGCAGCCCTCCAGGGCCCAGCGCACGTCCCGGTCGCAGTTGGAGCCAGGAAACACCACGATCCCCACCGTCATGGCTGCTGCTCCCCGTTGCTATCCAGCAGCTCCAGGCACCAGTTCTCGATCACCGGGTTGGCCAACAGCCGATCACTGAGCAATTCCAGCTGGCTCTGGGCGACCTGGCGATCGGGGGCCTCGAGCTCCAATTCAATCGATTTGCCGATGCGCAGCTGGCGGATGCCTTCCACCCCCAATCGAGCGGCAGCGGCCCTGGTGGCTTCTCCAGCCGGATCAAGCACCGATGGCCTAAGCGAAACCTGAACGCGAGCGCGGAAAACGGGCACCTGAGGAGCTGGAGGTTTGTTAAATCTTGGCAGCCCGGTGGTCCCTCACCCGCGCCGCTGATCAGCTTGAAGGCAGCCCCCTGTCCTCCGGCCGTGTCCCGGCTTAGCAGCCCATCTCCGCGCTGCCTGCATCGCTACCTGCATCGCGGCGCGCTGTAGGTTGTTGTGGGCTGCTCAGGAGCCCTCTTCCACCCCGCGGCCAGCCTGGCCGGCCCTTCGGTCCGTGAAGTGCCGGTGGCCGTGCCCCTTCGGTGCAGGGTTGGGGATGGGCCATGGCTGGGCTGCGCCATGGAGGTGGAGCAGCTTGGAGCCAGCTGGACCCTTGTGGTGGGCAAGCGCCGCATTGGCTTCCGCCACGACGGCTCGGGCATGGTGCGCATGCAGAACCAAATTCGCGGCCACCAGCGTGGATCGAGTGGTGGCGACTGGATCGCCGTGGAAACCTCCTGGATCGCCGGCCCGGCCCTCTGCTGGAACGGCGTCTGCGCCCAGGGTGACATTCCCCTCGACTAAGCGGCCCTGGTATTGAGCTGGTTGGCCTGCTGCAGGGAGGCTTCGATCGCCCCCTGGTCGAGTTGAAATCCCAGCACCACCAGCTCGAGCCCAGCGCGATGGGTGGCGGTGTCAGTTGGGGCAGCGCCCCCCGCGTCAAACCAGCACTCCAGGCGGGGGCCCACTGCCTGAATCTGCAGGGGACGGGCCTTGCCCGGCAGCCAAAGCCGTCCCTTGAGGCGGATCACTGCGCTTTGGCGCAGCAGCTGCGCCAGCTGTTGCTCCAAAGCCTGGCGCCCAAACGCACCTGGAAGATCCAGGGCCAGCGCTTCGATCGCTACATGGCTGTGATCGTGGTGCTCATGGTCGTGGTGCTCATGGTCGTGGTGGTCATGCTCATGGTGGGCATGCGCATCGTGGTGGCCTTCGTGATCATCAGAGCGATCGTTGCTGGCCCGGCGTTCCAGGCCCAGGACGAGCTCAGGATCGACGTTTCCGCGGGCAACCGGAAGCACAACGGCCCCTGGCCGAAGCAGGGGCTTGAGGCGCTGATGCACGGCCTCCATGGCCTCTGAGGCGAGGCAATCGGCACGGCTCATCAGCACCAGATCAGCCGCCTCCAGTTGCTCCGCAAACAACGCATCAATGGCTGTGGCGTGGTCGAGGCTGGGGTCGGCCAGGCGCTGCGCTTCGAGGGCTGCAGGATCGGCCACCACGCTGCCGGCAGTCAACGCCTCACCATCAACCATGGCCACCACCCCGTGGAGTCGGATCCGCGTGCGGATCTCGGGCCAGTGCAGGGCGGCAATCAAGGGCTCGGGCAGGGCCAGACCACTGGTCTCAACCACGATTCCATCGAGCTTGTCTGCCCGTTCCAGAAGCCGCTCCATGGTGGGAAGGAAGTCTTCCTGCACGGTGCAGCAGAGGCAGCCATTGGCCAACTCCACCAGCCGGCTCTCCACCTCGTCGTCGGGGCAGAAGCCACAGCTGCGCAGCAGGGCCCCATCGATGCCGACCTCACCGAATTCGTTGACCAGCACAGCCAGCCTTTGACCGCTGTGCAGCAACAAATGCCGCAACAAGGTTGTTTTGCCGGCACCCAGAAAACCGGTCACCACGGTGACCGGCAGGCGTCCGCTTGGGTTGGCCATCTCAGGCCGCCAGCCCGGCCAAGGCCCAGGTGCCGCCGCAGCCGATCAGGGCCAAGGCCAGCCAGCGCAGGGCGGTGGGGGAGAGGCGAGACACGGCAGGCCGCAGCACCACGAGAGACATCACCAACAGAGCTGCCTGGGAGAGCAGCAATCCAAAGCCGTAGGCCGTGAGCGGCATGGTGCTCCAGCCGAACACCGGGCCGCTCAGCACGTAGCCGTGCAGGGCCATCGCAGGCAACAGCGTCAGGGCTGGCAGGCGACGCAGCAACACCAAAGCCTCCACAACGAGGGTGGTTGCCACGAGGATCTCGGCCCCGGGCAAGCCAGGCCAGATGAGACCGGAGGCACTGCCCAGCAGACCCACCACCAGCAGGCCCAGGGCCCAGCGCAGGCGGCGCTGCAGTCCCACCAGGGAGAGCGCGAGCAGGAAGAGCAGGTGGTCTGGCCCCAACACCGGGTGGGCCAGACCGCTCAAGATCCCGTTCAGCACAGTCGGCTGCATCGCGCTGAGATCGGCGACGTGGTGAGCCAACGCCGGAGCTGCGCTCCAGAAGGGGATCAGGAACAGGGACGCCAGCAGGCCGAGGCCCAATGCCTGTGCGGCCTGGGGCGAGCCGAAACGATGCAAAGCCAGAGGTGTCATGGGGCCGGTCCGCGCCGTAGATCAATCAACACCGGCGGGCGTTCTGACTGGGCGGCTGGTCGAGACCAGTTCCCGGGAGGGGACGGATCGATCAAAAGCGCGCCTTCACAGCTGCGGGACAGCGCCGGATTTGCACCGGACTTTCCCCCTTACCTCCGGTGGCTGTTCCCCACCGGAACCGGTGCGCTAATGGTATCCGGCTGAAGCCCTACCGGCACGCCAGGCTGTCCCGGGTCTCCACCCCCGTCACCGGGTTGACCCCAGCGGCGCGTTTGCAGAGTGCCTTCTGTTCCGGCAAATCCAGAACCGCATCAGTGAAGTCGGCACCTTCAATGTTGGCGCCCTTGAAGTGGCTCTGCATCAGCATGGCGTTGCGAAACAGGGCCCCGCGCAGGTCCGCATCTTCGAAATGGCTGGAAAAGGCCACCGCGTCCTCCAGGTTGGCCTCCCGCAGATCGGCGCCCTGCAGGTCGCTGCTGTTGAACACCGCACCCCGCAGATCTGCCGCGCTCAGATCAAAACCCGCCAGCGACGCTTTGAGAAATTCCTGCTGCTGCAGGTTGCGGCCGTGCATATCGGGCTGGAGATCCTGAAGTGAACGCTGGCTACGCAGCTCCGGAGCCGTAATGGCCGAGGCCGGCGCCACCCCCAAGCTCCACACCAGCACCAGCGTCAGGCACGCCACAACCCATCGGGACCAACGGCTCTCAGTTCTGGAGGAATGGGAGCCCATGGGCGCGCACTTACGGTGAGCCATCAAGTTATGTCAACCATGGCGATGGCCTTGCGGGTTGTAGTCCCGCCCCACCCCCTGATCGCCCACTGGCTGGGCGTGCTGCGGGATCGCCACACCCCCCCTGCTCTTTACGTCACGGCCACCGCTGAGCTCGGGCGATGGCTCACCTATGAGGCCCTGCGCGATTGGTTACCCCACCGGCGCCTGGTGCTCGATACCCACCTCGGTCCGTGTGAGGCCGATCTGGTTGATCCGGCGATTCCCTTGCTGGCCCTGCCCCATCTCACGGCGGGCCTAGGCCTCTGGCAGGGCGCCCAAACCGTCATTCCTGCGGCCCAAGTGCGGCACCTGTGGGACCACGGCGGAGTCCTGACCGGTCTGGATGGCCCGATTGAATCCCGCTGTGGAGTGCTGGTGTTCACAGCTGAACTGGCTGACGGGACGTCGTTAATCCAGCTGCTCGATCAATTGGCCACCCTCGGCGTAAGCGGCGATCGGCTGCGGGTGGTCACCGCTCTTGCTTCGGGGCCCGGTCTCAAGGCGGTGGGAGAACGCCATGGCGCCCTCACCTTGTACACGGCGGGGATCGATCCAGATCTCAATGAACCGGGTCAGATCGTGCCCGGTATCGGCCCGGTGGCCGAGCGCCTCTTTGGCGGCACGGTGGTTGCCACCCCGTGATGGAATCCAGCCCAGCCCATGCCTAGGCTGGTAAGAGAGCAACTGTCAGCAATGGGCGATCGCAACGGCTGTTCCACCCAAGGGGGCGGCGGATCGGCCCTCAGCGTCATGGCCGGGGCCGTGATCGGTGCCGCTGGTTTGGCCTGGTGGTTGCTGTCGGAGGCTGAACGGCGCCGCCAACAGCCTCGCCAGCCACGTTCCCTACGGCTCTCAGCCCTGCGGACCCCGGTGTCCGCCGAAGTTGGCACAGGCACGCCGAGCGAGCCGCACGAGCGCGACCTGCACGATCGCGTGCACGAGCTCAACCAGGCCATCGACAATGTGCGCCGTCAGCTGGAATCCATGAACACCCAAGGCTGAGGCCACTGGCGGCTCAGGGCCGGTGGGTAGGTTTTCCATCAGAGACACCGCAGCCGCCCATGCTTCGCTCCGCCGCGATTACCCAGGGGATCCAGCGCTCCCCCAACCGCGCCATGCTGCGGGCTGTTGGCTTCGGTGACGGCGATTTCAGCAAACCGATCATCGGCATTGCCAACGGTTACAGCACGATCACGCCGTGCAACCTCGGCTTGAACGAGCTGGCCCAACGGGCGGAAGCGGCTGCCCATGCGGCCGGGGCGATGCCCCAACTGTTCGGCACCATCACGGTGAGCGACGGCATTTCGATGGGCACCGAGGGGATGAAGTATTCCCTGGTAAGCCGGGAGGTGATCGCTGATTCGATTGAAACGGCCTGCAACGGCCAGAGCATGGATGCTCTGCTGGCGATCGGTGGCTGCGACAAAAACATGCCCGGCGCCATGTTGGCCATGGCCCGCATGAACATTCCTTCCATTTTTGTGTATGGCGGCACGATCAAGCCCGGCAAACTCGGCGCCTGCGATCTCACCGTGGTGAGCGCCTTTGAGGCGGTGGGCCAATACAGCGGCGGCCGCATTGACGAGCAGGAGCTCACGGCGATCGAGAAGAACGCCTGTCCGGGCGCCGGCAGCTGCGGCGGCATGTTTACCGCCAACACGATGAGCGCCGCCTTTGAGGTGCTGGGTCTGAGCCTGCCGTACAGCTCCACCATGGCGGCCGAGGATCCCGAAAAGGCCGATAGCGCCGCCCGCAGCGCCGAGGTGCTGGTCGAAGCAATCAAAGCCAACATCTGTCCCCGCGATCTGCTCACCCGCGAAGCCTTTGAGAACGCCATCAGCGTGATCATGGCGGTGGGTGGATCGACCAACTCGGTGCTCCACCTGCTGGCCGTGGCCCGCACCGCCGGGGTCGATCTCTCGATCGACGACTTCGAGACCATCCGCCAGCGGGTGCCGGTGATCTGCGACCTCAAGCCCAGTGGCCGTTACGTGACCGTTGAGCTGCACCAGGCCGGCGGCATCCCCCAGGTCATGAAGCTGCTGCTCGATGCCGGTCTGCTCCACGGCGACTGCAAGACCATCGAGGGCAAGACCCTCAAGGAGGTGCTCGCTGAGGTGCCCTCTGCGCCGCCCGCAGGGCAGGACGTGATCCGCCCCCTCAGCAATCCGCTCTATGCCAAGGGGCACCTGGCGATTCTCAAGGGCAACCTGGCCGAAGAAGGTGCTGTGGCCAAGATCAGCGGCGTCAAGAATCCGGTAATCACTGGCCCGGCCCGGGTGTTTGAAAGCGAGGAATCCTGTCTGGCCGCGATCCTCGACAAGCAGATCCAACCCGGTGATGTGGTCGTGGTGCGCCAGGAGGGTCCCGTTGGAGGACCGGGCATGCGCGAGATGCTGAGCCCCACCGCCGCGATCGTGGGCCAGGGGATGCTGGATTCGGTGGCCCTGATCACCGATGGTCGTTTTTCCGGTGGCTCCTTCGGCCTGGTGGTGGGCCACGTGGCCCCCGAGGCCGCCGTGGGTGGCACCATCGGCTTGGTGCACGAGGGCGACAGCATCACCGTGGACGCCAACCAGCTGCTGATCCAGCTCAATGTCAGCGACGATGAGATCGCTCAGCGCCGCGCGGCCTGGACCAGGCCCGCACCCCGCTACAAAACGGGAGTGCTGGGCAAATACGCCCGTCAGGTGAGCTCCAGCAGCCTGGGGGCCGTCACCGATCAACCCTGACCATCAGTCGACGGGAATCAACAGGGCCCTGAGCCGCCTCGCCAGGGCCTCCAGGGGCGCACCATCTGCAGGCCGCTCGCAGCGCAGACCCGATTCAGCCTCCATCCACACCGGATGGCTCCCCTGCCACAACAGTGGGCGATCAGGCCCCTGACACCACGCCAAGGTGAGGTTAAGATCGCCACCACTGCGGTAGATCTCCAGCTCCAGATCGCCATCGAGCCAACGCTCGCCATCGGGATGGCGTGCCTCCAGCCGCAGGCAGCAATCGTCGGAGCTCTCCGCTTCACCCACCAGCAGCACCGCATGCCGCAGCGGTTTGCGGCAAAGGTCGGCCGCGGCGGCCACCAACTGCTGCAGGTTGCTGTTGACCAGCTCAGGGGTAGGCACGGATGGCGTGCAGTTCCAGGTGGATCGGGCCGGCTCGAAAGCCTGCATTCAGCCCCCCATCATCGGCGAAACGGGAATGCAGCAGTTGCAGCCGCGTGATCCGGCTCGCATCAAAACGCACTGGCAGGCCGACTGGTTTGGCGCGCACGGAGGCTGTCAGGTCGGCGAAGGGAATCCGCACCAGCGTCATTCCCGAGTTTGCCGTGCCGAATTCGACCACCCAACGCAGGCCACCAGGGATCAGATTGGTGAGCCCGCCCAAGCCATCGGCACAGGCCACCGCCAGCTTGAACCGGCGTCCATCGCCCACCAGCTCCAGCTCCAGGCCACTGCAGCTGGAGAGATCCAAGGGCGGTGAAAACAGGGGCGAGCGGCAGCTGATGAAGCCACCCCCCTCAGCAATCAAGGTGCCTTCAAACACCAGGCCCGTGGGGCCGATGCGGCAGGCGCCCTGGCTGCGTCCGCCCATCACGGTGTCGTTGAGGGCATGCCAGCCGCTGAAACCGTCGCCTGCGGCAACCGGGATCATCGTTGCAGCCCTGCAGCTGCATCCCGATCGGCCAGGATCATCACCTCATCAGCCGGTTGAACGAGCTTGGCTGGGGTGCGCTCGGGCGATTCCAAGGGATCCAGCAAGCGCTGCAAGGCCTGCACCTTGCCAGCACCACTCACCAAGAACAGCACCCGACGCGCCGCCGAGAGCGTGGGGGCGGTGAGGGTGACGCGAGGCAGCCCCTTGCCCTCCCCCAGGGTGACCGCCCGATCCGTGATGGTTGGTGCGGCCGTTCCTGGAAACAGGGAGGCGGTGTGACCATCGTCACCGAGCCCCAGCAAGACCAGATCGAGGGCCGGTGGTGTGCCCCCGCACAGTTGCTGCACCAGGGCGGCATAGGCCTCAGCACCCTCCTGCGGGCTACTGAGCTCCGTGGGTACCGGATGAAGACAGGCGTGGCTGCCGGGTGCTTCCGCCATCAGGGTCTCCCGCAACATGCGGGCGTTGCTGGAAGGGTCGCTGCTGCTCACCCAACGCTCATCACCCAGCAAAACATCCACCCGATCCCAGGGCAGATGTTGTTGGCCCAGTTGCCTGTAGGTGGCCCGGGGGGTCTCACCGCCAGCCAGGGCGATCTGGGCCCGATCCCGCTCCGCCAGCACCAGATCCAAGGCCGAAGCGATCGCCTGGGCCGTCTGCCGAGCCAGGTCTTCGGCAGATTCGGCCACGATCAGCCGATAGCGGGTTGGGGAATTGCTGGAGGAGGGGGGGTGTGACTGCATCAGTCGAGCCACTCGGTGTGAAAATTGCCAGGGCGATCGACCCGCTCGTAGGTGTGGGAGCCGAAGCAGTCGCGCATCGCCTGGACCAGGTTCTGGGGCAGGCGGCCACTGCGGTAGCTGTCGATGTAGTCGAGGGTGCTGCTCAGGCAGGGCACGGGGATGCCTGCAAGGGCGGCTCCAGCCACCACCTGACGCAGGCCGGGGAGGCGGCGGTTGATCTGCTCAGCAAACCAGGGATCGAGCATCAGGTTGGCCAGGCCGGGGTTGGCGCCATAGGCGTTCTGAATCCGTTGCAACAGCCGTGCCCGAATGATGCAGCCCCCTTTCCAGATCTGACCGATAGCCGAAAAATTGAGGTTGTAGTTGTGCAGCTTTGAGGCTTCCTGCAGCAGGGCCATGCCCTGGCCATAGCTGACGATGCAGGCGGCGATGCAGGCATCCCGCAGGGGGGCCATGCCGTCGCCGGGGGTTCCGAGCGCAAAGGCATGGGGCGCCGGTGCGGGCAACAGTGCTCCTGCCGTCAGCCGTTCGGAGCGCAACGAGCTCAGCACCCGGGCGTTGAGAGCCGCGTAGATGGTGGGGACGGGTACGCCCATCTCCAGCGCACTCACCACGGTCCAGAGGCCAGTGCCTTTTTGGCCAGCGGCATCCACAATGGCTTCCACGAGATCGGCGCCGCTGTCGGGGTCTTTGGTGCGCAGGCACACCTCGGTGATCTCCACCAGGAAGGAGGCCAGCTCTTCGGTGTCGTTCCAACCGGCGAGCACATCCGCCATCTGATCGCCATTCATACCGGCCACGCGCTTCATCAGGTCGTAGGCCTCGGCCAGGATCTGCTCGATGCCGTATTCGATGCCGTTGTGCACCGTCTTGACGAAGTGGCCAGCACCACCCGGGCCGATGTAGGCCACACAGGGGCCATCATTGACCTGGGCGGCCATCTTGCGCACCAAAGGCTCGATGGCGTCGTAGGCAGCCTTGGTGCCACCTGGCATCATGCTCGGCCCCTCGAGAGCTCCCTTGGCTCCGCCGGACACCCCCATGCCGATGTAGCCAAAGCTCTTGCTCTCCAGCTCCGCAACACGGCGCTCGGTATCACTGAACAGAGAGTTGCCGCCATCGATCAGAAGATCGCCCTCCTCGAGGTAGGGGGAGATCGCCGCAATCGTGTCATCCACCGGTTGCCCGGCCTTCACCATCATCAGAATCCGACGCGGACGTTCAAGAGCCGCCACAAACTCCTGCAGGGTGGTTGCTCCAACGATGTCTTTGCCTGCACCACGGCCGGCTAGAAACTCTTCCGTCTTGGCGTAGGTGCGATTGAAGACAACGGAGGAAAACCCATTGCGCTCCGCGTTGAGCACAAGATTTTCTCCCATCACACCGAGACCAATCAGGCCGAAATGCGCCTTACCCATGGCTGAGATTGAAACCATTCGCCGTTAGTGTGGCAAAGGAGCTCAGCCATCCCGTGCAACCGTCACAACTTGGTGGCAACGTGTCAGCAACTCCTGGCTTTAAAACCGAAGCGCCAACTGTTGCCCGTGCGCCGTTGCCTGGCCAAGCCAAGGTCTGCACCGAGGGCCATCTGCCCTGAGGCTCAGATCACCGTGCCATCGGCGATGGTGCCATTTTTGACCACGACCACGATGCCGTTGCGGATATAGAAATTGAGCTCAGGCCGATCGGCCTCCTCAACGTGGTCCTTGTTGACGATGGTGACGTTGTTGCCGATTCGAACATTCTTATCAAGAATCGCGCGCTTCACTGTCGTGCCCTTGCCCACGCCCATTGGAATTCCACCGCGCTCTCGCAACATCAACCGTTCTTCGGAAGACTCGAAATAATCAGCACCCATCACCAGGGTGTCCTGGAGCACCACTTCATCTTCGACTCGGGAGCGCACACCAAGGACGCAGTGGTGAATGCTGCAGGCCTTGAGCAAGGATCCTTCTCCGATGATCGAGGCCGTCACCTGGGCGTCCTGCATCTTGCTGGGCGGCAGATAGCGGGGACGGGTGTAGATCGGAAACTTCTCGTCGTAGAAGGAGAAGGCAGGGTTCGGTTGATCCGTCAGGGCCAGATTCGCCTCATAGAAGGCGCCAATGGTACCGATGTCCTCCCAATAGTCGTCGAAGAGGTAGCTGTGGAGCCGGTCGCCCCGGGCCAGGGAGGCTGGAATGATCTCCTTGCCGAAATCGGTGGCGGAGGGGTTGCTGGTCAGCAGATCAAACAGGGTCTCCCGGCTGAACACATAGATCCCCATCGAGGCCAGGTATGGGCGCTTGGCCGCTTCCTCGGCGGAGAGGCCCAGGGCCTGGGTATCCACCCGCATGGCTTCAAGGGCCTGCCCCTTGGGCTTTTCGCGAAATTCTTGAATGCGACCATCGGACGTGGTGCGCATCAGGCCAAACCCTTCCGCCTGGGCTTGATCCACAGGCAAGGCCCCCACGCTCAGCTGGGCGCCGGTGTCGATGTGATGCTGCACAAAGCGGCTGTAATCCATCCGGTAAAGCTGGTCACCGGAAAGGATCAGGTAGTGATCCACATCCCACTCGTGGAACAGCCACTGGTATTTGCGCACGGCGTCAGCCGTGCCCTCAAACCAACTCGGGCTTTCAGGCGTTTGCTGGGCCGCCAAGACCTCAACAAATCCCTGGCCAAATCCAGCCGAAAGGTTGTAGCTCATCGTCAGGTGACGATTCAGCGAAGCACTATTGAACTGCGTTAAAACATAGATTTTGTTGATCTCTGAATTAATGCAGTTGCTGATCGGAATATCAATCAATCGGTATTTGCCAGCCAGCGGTACGGCTGGCTTGGCACGCATTTTGGTGAGCGGGTAGAGGCGCGTGCCGGCACCACCTCCCAAAATGATCGCCAGTACGCGTTTCATAACCTTTGCTGCCGGCGTCTCTCGACGCTGACCGTACTGGAGCAGCCCGCCTCAGCGCGACCCTTTGGATGATCGCCAGCACGAACTGTTGCAGAGCGGGTGGGTCTGTGATCAGCCCTCAGGGGGCTGTTCACGGAGCTCAAACAGCTCTTCGAGTATCCGCATGGCGCTGTGGCGCTGCTGACGTGGCTGGGGGGCCCGCAAATTTGTAACGGGGGTGTGCAGGATCTTGTTGATGATGCCTTTGCTAAGTGCCTCCACCACTTTTCGCTCGCGGGCGGAGAGGTCGGGGCCCATGCGGCTGAGGGCCTTCTGCAGCTCCTGTTCGCGGATGTCTTCGAGCTGTCGGCGCAGCCGGTTGACCACGGGCACGGCTTCCAGACCATCCCACCACTCGAGGAACAGCCTGGCTTCCTCCTCCAGCAGCTCCTGGGCTTCGGCGGCCATCTCTCGCCGGGCTTCCTGGTTGCGGTTCACCACCTCCTGCAGGTCATCCACGTCGTAGGACTGCACGCCTGGCAGTCCGGCCGTGTCTGCAGCGATGTTGCGGGGCACGCCGATGTCAATCAACATCAGGCTGGAGCGCCGGTTTAGGCCACTCAGACGCTCCGCCGTGATGATCGGCGTATCGGCGGCGGTGCTGGTGAACACCAGGGAACAGGTGCTGAGGCAATGGTCGAGGTCGCTTAAGGGACGACACTGCACCGGCAGGGCGGGAAAGTCTGCTGCGAGCAGCTCAGCCTTGCTGACGGTGCGGTTGAGCAGCACCACTCCGCGGCAGCCCTTGGCCTGAAGGTGTTGCAGCAGCAGGCGGGCCATGCGGCCCGCACCCACCACCGCGACCTGCTCTTGGTCCAGGGGCACCAAATCGTCGGCACCGCGGCCCTGCCCCACTTTCAGCTGGGCCAGCTCGACGGCCGCTGAGCTGATGGAGACCGCACCAGTGCCCAGATTCGTTTCGGTGCGAACCCGCTTGCCGGTGCTCACCGCCTGGTTGAGCAGGCGGTTGAGAATCGGCCCCACGGAGCGGTGCTCTTGCCCGAGGCGCACCATCTTCTTCACCTGGGACAGGATCTGCCCCTCACCAAGCACAAGGGAGTCGAGGCCGGCGGAAACCCGCAGCAGGTGACCGATGGCCTCTTCGTGGTGGTAGGTGAACAGGTGGGGGGACAGCTCTTCGACCGCCAACCCGGAGATGTTGCTGAGAAAGGATCCGACCGCCGAAATACCCTGATCCGGATGGCGAAGCAGGGTGTAGATCTCCAGGCGATTGCAGGTGCTGAGGATCGACGCCTCCAGCACCTGCTCATCAGCCCGCAGCTGCTGAAGCGACGCCTCCATGCTTTGTTCCGGGATGCTGAGGCGCTCCCGGATCTCTACTGGAGCCGTGCGATGACTGAGGCCGACAACGGCGATGTGCATGGAGGCTGGCTCGTTTGCTCGTGCGACGGGGGAGTCAGCTGAGCGCGATGCTCTTCGCCCCATCCTTGATGTGGATGGTGTTGGTAAAACGGGCGGTGTTGTCCAGGGTGCTGATCACCAGTGAGCTGGTGCGGGTGCAGTCCTTCTCGAACTTCACGCCATGGAACAGCAGGCCATCGGTGATGCCACTGCCGGCGAACACCACGTTCTCACCGGAGGCCAGTTCCTCGGCCTCGTAGATCTTGTCAACGTCGGTGATGCCCATCTCGTTGAGGCGGGCGATATTGCCCTCCTTGGTGTAGTCAGCCCACTCGGAGGTTTGGGCGATGGCGGGGTCATACACCAGCTGACCCTGGAAGTGGCCGCCCAGGGCACGCATGGCGGCTGCGGAGATCACACCCTCGGGAGCGGCGCCGATGCCCATCAGGCAATGGGTACCGGTGCCGGCGAACCCGCAGGCAATGGCGGCCTGGACATCACCGTCGGAAATCGGCTGCACCCGCGCGCCGGTGGCGCGAATCTCGGCGATGAGGTCTTTGTGGCGAGCACGATCCATCACCACGATGGTGAGCTCGCTCGCGGCCAGGCCGAGGCACTCGCTCAGGATCTTGATGTTTTCGGTGGCCGACTTGCGGATGTCCACCTTGCCCTTGGCTGCCGGGGGGGCCGCCAGCTTCTTCATGTAGAAGTCGGGGGCGTTGAACAGACCACCACGGTCGGACGCGGCAAGCACGGCCATCGAGCCGCGCTGGCTGTTGGCGCAGAGGTTGGTGCCTTCGCAGGGGTCCACGGCGAAATCCACGCCGGGGCCGGTGCCACTGCCGACCTCTTCTCCGATGTAGAGCATGGGAGCCTCGTCGCGCTCTCCTTCTCCGATCACGATGCGTCCTTGCATCTGGATCTGGCCCATGCGCTTGCGCATGGCTTCTACCGCCGCAGCGTCGGCCTCATCTTTTTTGCCCAAGCCGGTCAGTTCGGCGGAGGCGATGGCGGCTTGCTCAACGACCTCAAGAATTTCCTGGATGAGGGTGCGATCCACGGTGATCCGGCAGGGGAATGGGCTTCAGGGAATGGCGTTGGCCAGGCGGGACACGGGGTCAGAGTCCTGCTGCCGCTAGGCCTTTCGATGATGAAGCGCCTGCAACTGTATCAGTGAAAGCCGCCCCTTCCACAGGGCGCCAAACCGCCGCTCCTTAGAATCCCGCCACTCTTCTTGCGGTGACCCCAGCATGAGCACTAAGCCCCTGGTGATCTCCCCGTCGATTCTGTCCGCCGACTTCTCCCGTCTCGGTGATGACGTGCGTGCCGTCGACCAGGCCGGTGCCGACTGGATCCACATTGATGTGATGGATGGCCGTTTCGTGCCCAACATCACCATTGGACCCCTGATTGTCGAAGCCCTGCGTCCGGTCACCAGCAAAACCCTCGACGTTCACCTGATGATCGTTGAGCCCGAGAAATACGTCGCCGACTTCGCCAAAGCCGGGGCTGACATCATCTCCGTTCAGGTCGAAGCCTGCCCCCACCTGCACCGCAACCTGGCCCAAATCAAGGATCTGGGCAAGCTCGCCGGTGCAGTGCTGAACCCCAGCACACCCCTCGACACCCTCGAGTACTGCCTTGAGCTGTGCGACCTCGTGTTGATCATGAGCGTCAACCCTGGTTTTGGCGGTCAGAGCTTCATCGACAACCAGGTGCAGAAGATTCGTACTCTGCGCCGCCTGTGCGATGAGCGCGGTCTCGATCCCTGGATTGAGGTGGATGGCGGCATCAAGGCCGAAAACGCCTGGAAGGTGATTGAGGCCGGAGCCAATGCCATCGTCAGTGGCTCTGGCGTGTTCAACCAGCCCAACTACGCCGAAGCGATCACCGGCATTCGCAACAGCAAGCGTCCCGTGGCTGTGGCGGCTTGAGCACTGGGCTGGGTAGCGCGCTCACCAACATCTGCCCCCCTCATCGAGAGGGGGGCTTTTTGCTGGCTTGGGTTGCCGCATTCGCTGGGTTTGGCGCTGTGGAAACGCTTCAGCTCTCGAAGAACCAGCCGTAGCTGTGCAGACCGATGCCAAGCAGGTTGACGCCGATGTAGCAGACCACGATGACCACCAAGCCAGCGGCTGCCACCAGGGCTGGCTTACGGCCCTGCCAGCCTCGGATCAAGCGGGTGTGCAGGTAGGCGGCGTAGACGAGCCAGCAGATCAGGGCCCAGGTTTCCTTCGGGTCCCAGCTCCACCAGCTGCCCCAGGCTTCGTTGGCCCACACCGCCCCACTGACTAGACCCACCGAGAGCAACAGAAAGCCAACGGTGATGGTGCGGTAGCTGAGGGAATCGAGTTGCTCAGCAATCGGCATGACCACGCTGCTGAGCTGGAGTGGTGGAGAAGCGTTGCCCGCTCCTTCCGTGGCCGTGGCCAGTTGGGCTTGGCGGTACCCACCGCTGCCGATGGAGCTGCTGCGCAGCTCCAAAGTGTTGTGACGATCCGTAAACAGCACGGCCAGGGACAGCAGCGAGCCAACCAGCAGGGCTGCGTAGCTGAGCATGATCACGCTGACGTGCATCACCAGCCAGCTGGAGCGCAGCGCCGGCACCAAGGGGGAGGCTTCTTGCAGCCGATCGGGCAGGGCAAAGCTCGCGAATGCGACGCAGCCCAGGGCCATCGGCGTAGCCGCTGCCGGCACCAGCGGTGAGGGCCAGCTGCGTTCCACCAGCAACTGGGTGAGGGTGCACCCCCAGGCCAGGAAGCAGAGCGACTCGTAGAGGTTGCTGATTGGGAAGTGGCCGGACTCCCACCAACGCAGCACCAGCTGGGCGGTGAGGCAGAGGTTGGCCGCCGCCACCAGCAGCCGCACCAGCCCACTGTTTCGGCCACCACTCAACGACCAGAATGCCAGGGGCAGGACCAGCAGCAACAGGGCAAACGCCGTCAGGCCAAGGCCAAGCACCGGATCGTTTAACAGAGCGGGCACGGGCATCGCAGAAACCAGCACCCAGTTTGGCGAATCACCGGCAACCTCAGCGGCTGGCCTGGCGCAACAGATACATGCCGCCACCCAGACCAATCACCACGGGCAGCCAGGCTGAGAAATAGGGCGTGAGGATGCCCTTCACCCCGAGGGAACTGAACACAAAGGCCACGAGGTAGTAGCCGAAGATCAACAGGACACTGAGCCCAAACCCCTGGCTGCGGCTTCGGCGTGAGTGGGGTCGCACCCCCAGGCTGCTGCCGATCAAGCCAAAGACCAGACACACAGCTGGGAAGGCGAATTTCTCCTGAATCCGCACCCTCAGTTTGCGGGCGCCCTGCAGATCACTGGCCTCGCGCAGCAGCCGTTCGGCGGTACGGGCCTGACCGATCGTCATGGAGTTGGAATCCTTGGGCAGCTTGGCCACCTGCAAGGGCTGGCTACCGAGTGGGTAGAGGTAGCGGTCGAAATCCCCTGACGTTGTGGAGCTGTTCGATCCCTCGGTGACACCAAACACATGGCCATCAAGGAATTCCCACTGGGCGTCGGGCTCGCTCCAACGGGCTCGATCGGCACTGAGCAGCACCCGTTGATCCCGCCGCGACAGATCGAGCAGGGTGACCCGCTCCATCACGCCTTTGTTGAAGCGCTGGGCATAGAAAAAGTGGGTCAGCCCCCGCTCGGTGCTGCCATCGTCAGCCTGAATCTCACCGTATTTGGAGAACATCACGTTGTCCTTCTGCTCCCCGGCCACCGCGCGGCCGATCGCCCGGTTTAAAACTGTTTTGGCCTCCAGCAGTGTCCTCGGCACGATGGCCTCGTTGAAGGTGAAGGTGAGCAGGGTCATCACAAGGGCGACGGCCACCGCCGGCATCACCATCCGCCAGGTCGCCACCCCCACGCTGCGCAGGGCGGTCAGCTGACTGTTGCCCGAGAGCTTGGAGTAGGTGAGCAGGGTGGCCATCAGGGTGGCCATCGGGAAGGAGAGCACCAGAAACGACGGCAGCTCAAGCACCAGCACCCGCAGCGCCACGTCGAGGGGCAGGCCGGATTCGGCCACCCGCCGCACCAGTTCAAACACCGCTCCCACCGACAGGGAGACAGCTGTGAAGGCCGCGATGCCAAAAACCAGTGGGCCGATCAACTCAGACAGCAGCCAGCGGTCGATCAGGGGCAGCCGGCCCCAGGGACGCAACAGTTGGCGGCGGAAGCGAAGGGTCCAGCTCATAGACGGAATGACTCGCCGAGATAGTGACGACGCACCAGGGGGTCGGATCCCACCTGTTCGGAGCTGCCCGAGGCCAGGATGGAACCTTCCGAGAGGATGTAGGCCCGATCAGTGATGGCCAGGGTCTCGCGCACGTTGTGGTCGGTGATCAACAAACCCATACCCCGGCTCCGCAGCTGGTCGATCAACTGCTGCAGATCTGACACGGCGATTGGGTCGACCCCGGCGAAGGGCTCATCAAGCAGGAGGTAGCGCGGACCTTCCACCCCCACCGCCAGGGCCCGGGCCACCTCACAGCGGCGGCGCTCTCCACCGGAGAGCTGATAGCCCTTGCGGTGCTGAAAGGCCGTGAGGTGGAAATCTTCAATCAAGCCCTCAAGGCGCTCGCGACGCAGTTCAACTGGGGTGCCACTTTCCTGCAAGGCCAGGCTGAGGTTGTCGCGCACGCTCAACTGACGAAACACGCTTGGCTCCTGGGGGAGGTAGCCGATGCCGAGCCGGGCCCGTTGGGGCATCGGCAACTGTTCAATCTTCAGGCCATCCAAGGACACCCGGCCGGAATCTGGACGTAGCAGACCCGTAACCAGTCCGAAGGTGGTGGTCTTGCCAGCGCCGTTAGGGCCCAGCAGGCCCACCACTTCACCGGGCTCGAGCTGCAAGGACACATGGTTCACCAACAACCGGCCGCTGATGGCCAGCACCACATCAACCAACTCCAGGCTCATGGCTGGGAACCCGGCTGCGACTGCGGAGCATTGAGTCGGTAGTGGGTGATCACCTGATCGCCCGGCGCTGGTTCAGCCACGATCCGCTCACGCTCCACCAGGTAAACCAGTCGCTCAGCCCGAATGCTGTGACCGGTGTCCTGAACCACATCGACATCGCCGCTGAGCACCACCCGCCCCTCACGGCTGAAGTACTGCGCCTGGCGTGCGGTGGCCACAACCCGTTGATCCGGATAGACGATGCGCACGTTGCCCGTGGCAGTGACGACGCCGGTGGTGTTGTCGGCTTTCTGCAGGTCGGACTCGATCGTGACCAAACCACTGGTGGGGGTGATGGACCCAGGGGCACTAGGCGGGAGATCGGCAGCTGCCGCGGATGCAGCCGAGGTTGCGCCGGCGAGGCAGGCCATCAGGCTGACCACCACCGGGAGGGGCCACGGGCGCAGAGGGGAAACGAGCAACAGCTGGGGCCCAAGAGGCTCTCGCATCAATCTACAGAGCAGTGCTGCGCTTGCGCCGCAGGCAATCTCGGCCACTCCAGCCCCTCCAGCGAGCGCTCCTCCTGCAGGGCCCGCAGCCGCTGGCTAGCGCACTCGCGCAGGGCGGTGAGGTTCAGGCCCAGCGCCCCATCTGCGACGCCCTGCAGCCTGCCGAGCCCTTCGCCCATGAGGATCGTGGCCCCCCGGAGGTTGCCGCGCTCGAGGTGCAGCTCTGCCACGGCGATCTGCAAAATGCCCTGGAGCGCCGGACGCATGGCTCCCGCCGTCTCATGCCAGAGGGCTTCGAAGCCGTCGTGGCAGGCGTACCAGTCGCTGGCATTGAACAGGGCGATGGCCTCCGCAAGACGCGGATCGGCCATCAACGCCTGTTCTTCGAGGTCGAGGGGCACCGATCAGCGCTTGGCCGCCTTTTTGGAAGGCAGTTTGCGCAGACGGATGGATGCAGGGGTGACCTCGAGCATCTCGTCAGGCCCGATGTACTCGAGGGCACGCTCCAGGGTCATCTGGATTGGGGCCTGCAGGGTGTCAAGCACCTCAGCGCCGGCGGAGCGGATGTTGGTCACCTGCTTGGCCTTGCAGACGTTGAGTTCGAGGTCGGGCGGACGGTTGTGCTCTCCCACGATCATCCCCTTGTACACCTTGGTGCCCGGCGTGATGAAAAACTGGCCCCGATCTTCGGCTCCCTTAAGGGCATAGAAGGTGGCGGTGCCCTCCTCGAAAGCAATCAGAACGCCGTTGCGGCGGTTGTCCATATCGCCCTGCATGGGCCGGTAGTCGAGGAAGGAGTGGCTCATGATTCCTTCGCCGCGGGTGGCGCGGATGAATTCGCCACGGAAGCCGATCAGGCCCCGAGCTGGCACCACGAACTCCAGCTGGGTGCGGCCGTCGTTGGTGTTCTCCATGTTCTGCATCTCGGCCTTGCGCACGCCGAGTTTTTCGATGCAGCTACCGACGGATTCCTCGGGAACATCGAGCACCAGGGTTTCGTAGGGCTCGCTGGGGGTGCCGTCAATGGTGCGGAAGATCACCTGGGGTTGGGACACCTGAAACTCATAGCCCTCACGGCGCATGGTTTCGATCAGGATGCCGAGGTGTAGCTCACCGCGGCCGCTGACGGCCCAGCGGTCAGGGGAATCGGTGTCTTCCACCCGTAGGGCCACGTTGGTAAGCAGCTCCTTCTGCAGGCGATCGCGCACTTGGCGGCTGGTGACAAACTTGCCCTCCTTGCCGGCGAACGGCGAATCGTTGATGACAAAAGTCATCTGCAGGGTGGGCTCGTCCACCCGGATCAGGGGCAGGGCCTCCGGGTGATCGGGGCAGGCGATGGTTTCGCCGATATTAACCTCATCAAAACCGGCCACGGCCACGAGGTCACCAGCACGAGCCTCCTGGATCTCCACCCGTTGCAGCCCCTGGAAGCCGAGCAGTTTGCTGATGCGGCTACGTTTGATGCTGCCGTCGTCGCGGATCAGGGCGGCGGGCTGGCCAGCCTTGATCGTGCCGTTGTGGATGCGGCCGATCATGATCCGGCCGAGAAAATCCGAGTAATCGAGGGTGGTCACCTGCAGTTGCAGGGGCTTCTCGGGGTCCCCGACCGGGGGCGGAACGTGCCGCAAAATGGCTTCGAACAGCGGCAACATGTTGTCGCTCTCGGTTTTCATGTCTGGCTTGGCGTAGCCGCCCATGCCACTACCAAACAGGTAGGGGAAATCGCACTGGTCGTCGTCGGCACCCAGTTCCAGGAACAGATCAAGCACCTTGTCGACCGCCACCTCAGGGTCAACCCGGGCCCGGTCAATCTTGTTGACGAACACGATCGGCCGCAGGCCCTTCTCCAGGGCCTTCTTGAGCACAAAACGGGTCTGGGGCATTGGGCCCTCGTTGGCGTCCACGATCAGCAGACAGCCATCCACCATGCCCAGCACCCGCTCCACCTCGCCGCCAAAGTCGGCGTGGCCCGGGGTGTCGACGATGTTGATGCGAATCCCGTCGTAATCAACAGCCGTGTTCTTCGACAGGATGGTGATGCCGCGTTCGCGCTCCAGATCGTTGGAGTCCATCACACAGGTGGGAACTGCCTCTCCTTCGCGGAAGATGCCCGACTGGGTGAGCAGGGCATCCACCAACGTGGTTTTGCCGTGGTCAACGTGGGCGATGATCGCAATGTTGCGAATGGGCGTGCCTGTGTGTGCGCCGCTCATATGAATAAAGGTCCTACTGAGTACTTGATGGCCGTACGTTTTAAGTACGTTGACTTGAAGTTTATGTAGACGGAACGGGATGCGGAACGTTTACGAAGACTTGAAGCCAGTACTCAACTCTATCCCACGCCCTTGCCGCTTCTGAGGCTGCCGCGGGTCACGCCGAGGCGGCTGTCGAGCTGCTCCTGTTGCCAGAGGCTGCGGCCGCTGATCTCGCCGCGCAGCGCAGCGGCGTATTGCTCCACCCGCTGACGGGCCTGGGCCGCGGATTCCTGCAGGAGTTCGACTCGGAGGTGGCGCACTCCGCCACGCCGCAGCTGGGGAAGGGCCTCGGCGGCAGTTTGGGCTTTGCCGTTGAACAGCGTGTTGCGGCAACCGAGGTCGGCCAGCAGGGGGTGCTCACTGCCGCTGCGATCCCGCAGCACCACGGTGTGTTGCTCACAGGGGCGACCGCAATCGGTATGGTTGTGGCCCTCCGAAAGGAAGGCGCAGAAGAGGCAGTGCTCCATGTGGAACAGGGGCATGTGCTGATGCACCGTCACCTCCACACGCTCAGGGGGGCAGCCCTGGAGCAAGACCAGCAACTGCGGCAGATCCAGGTCGTAGCTGGCGGTGATCCGCTGCAAGCCCCAACGTTCAAGAAACCACCCCGCGGTGAGCGGATTGGCGACGTTCAAGGAAAAATCGCCATTGCAGGGGGCCAGGGGTGTGAGGGCTTCCAATTGATCGGCATTGCGCACCAGGTAGCCATCGGGGCGAGCCCGCAGCAGCGGCTCGAGCGTCCAGCGCTCATCCGGTCGGGTGATGCGCGGCCCCGCCAGCCAGATGCCTTGGGGCCAGCAGCCCCGCCCGATCGCCACCGCCTCCCGCAGATCAGCGGGTTGCTCCAGGTCGGCGATCACCGCCGCCACCGGCTGATCTCGCAAGGCTCGCAGCTGCTCTAGCGTGCGAACCAACACCACCAACTCGGGGCCTGGATCCGCACCCACCGGGGTTATCTCGCGCGGTTCGACGGCGGCCAGCTGCTGCAGAACAGCCTCGAGATCGGCGCAGGGTTCAGACGGCTCGCCCGATCCAGCCAGCCCGGGATCCGGCTCCAGCGCCGCCAGCTGATCCACCAGCTCACGCCGCAGCTGGTTGAGCTGGGCCATGGGCAGAAACAGTTCGCCGTCGAGCGCGAGCTCCAGGCCCTCCAGGGTCCAACAGGTGCCGCCGAGCCGGCCAAGCTGGGTCTCCAGCCGCTCCCGATTGAGAGACTGGCCAGTTGCAACCTGCAGCGCTGAGGCAGAGCACAGCAAAAGGGAACCGGTGCAATCGGGCGGCAGGCCCTCGGCTGCGAGCACCCGCACCTCGAGGGGTTGGCCCACCTGACCGCTCACCTGGAGGAGCAGCAGCCGGCTTCGCTCCGGCACGCTCTGGCTCGCCAGCCGCTGCCAATGGCGCTCCAGGCTGGGGTCACTGGTGAGCCAGCAGGGGCTGCCGGGCCGGAAGCCACGGCCGTCGACCCGGCCAGGTCCAAGCCGAATCGCCAGGCGCTCGCCCGGCCGCTGCTGCACCGCCATCACCCGGCCCCCCACCTCCGATGGGGCCTCCAGTGGTGCGGCACCAGCAGCTTCAAACACCAGCCCATCGCCGGGCTTGAGGGCCTCGCGGGTGTCCACGATCCACCATCCCCCCTGCGGATCCCAGTGCTCGAGCACGCCGATCCGGGGCCCGCGCTTCTTGCTCCAACGGCCATGCACCAGGACCCGGTGGTTGATGCCCGCCAACCAACCGGTGGACAGGCCCCGCGAGAAGCTCAGCTCCAGGGAGCGGCGTTGCTCGGCGGGCAGGGCGCCTGGGTCGCTGCCCGCGGCGAGCCAATCGAGGTTCTGTCGGTAGGCATCGGTGACGGCCGCCACATAGCTGGCGTCCTTCAGGCGCCCCTCAATCTTGAGGCTGGCAATCCCGATCGCCTGGAGTTGGGGCAGCAACTCCCAGGCCGCCAGATCCTGGGGTGAGAGCAAATAGCGCTGGTCGTGCAGGTCGCGCTCCTCGCCATCCACAATCAGCTGATAGCGCAGGCGGCAGGCCTGGGCGCATTCACCCCGATTGGCGCTGCGCTGGCCGAGGGCTTCGCTGGTGAGGCATTGGCCCGAATAGGCTACGCACAGGGCCCCGTGCACGAAAACCTCCAGCGGCATGGCCAGCTGTCGCTGCTGCAGCTGGTGCTGCAGACGCCCCAAGTCGGTGAGGGTCAGCTCGCGGGCCAGCACCACCCGCTCACACCCCAGCGCGGCGGCCTGGGCCACGCCGGCGGCGCTGGTGATCGACATCTGAGTCGATCCATGGATTGCCAATTGAGGCGCCAGGGCTTGGGCCAGACGGGCGAGGCCGATGTCCTGAACGATCAGCGCATCCACCCCCGCCGCCGCAGCCGACTGCACCAGCGCTGCGGCTTCGCCCAGTTCGTCGCTAAACACCAGCACGTTGACGGTGAGGAAACCCTTGACCCCGCGCTGGTGCAGCCAGTGCATCACCTCCGCCAGTTCGGCGACCCGAAAATTGGCCGCACGCATGCGGGCGTTGAACGCCTCCACACCGAAATAAACGGCATCGGCACCGTTGGCCACCGCGGCCCGCAGCGCCTCCCAGTTGCCCGCCGGTGCCAGCAGTTCGGGAACGGGCACCATCAGCGGGCCAACCGCTGCGCCGGCTCAAACACCTGGAGTGCCTCGGCGCTGCCTTCAAAGCGCCAATGCCAGGGCTCGTAGCTCACCCCCTGGGCGTTGCCGCGAGGAAAGGAGAGGGTGAAGTGATAACGAGCCGCATGGGCTTGGAGCCAGGCAAACGCCTCGGTTTGGTCGAAGGCTGGGGAGAGGTTGGTGGCCGGAGTGCGACCGTCACCCAGATCGACCGCATAGCCGGTGCTGTGCTCGGAAAAGCCTGGAGGAGCACTGACCATCGCCCGCTCGCGCGCACTCTGATTGCGCTCGGATTTCACACCAAAAAACAGATCGTTCTGGAGCGTGATTGAGCGGAAGGCACTCAGCACCACCAGCTCGACCCCACTGCTGGCCGCATCCCGCTGCATGGCCAGGAGGGAGACGGCGGCGTCTCGGTGCAACGACAGGCCTGGAGCCACCGCGACCTGGTCGGAGGGGGCCAGTTCAGGGTAGGGGAAATGGCCCAGCAGCCTCCCATCTGGGCCCGTGCGGGCATTCAGGCCCTTGATTGGCTGTGGCGCCAACAGGCCCTGCAGGGGCTGGGGCCGCCACAGCAGCAGCACAACCAAGCCCAGCAGGAGCGACCCGGTGGCCACCGTGAGCCGCAGTAACCAGCGATTGGCCGGAGATCCCGGGCGCGCAGAGCGACGCGCCACGGGAATGTCCTCCAGGCCGCCAGCCTGCAACAGCCCATCCTGATCAGGGGGGCGCCTCTTGGGGCTACTAAGGGGGTTGCGACGGGTCACGCGGGTCCCCTGCCTGGCACCAATCAACAGCCCTGGAAACGGGAGCAGTAAAGATCCTAGGCGGGGCATGCGGATTGGCCCTCAAAAGGCTGCTCAGCAGTGTTAGCTTCCGAGCCACATCCATCCTGGCGGAGCGGTTTTCCGATGTTGCGTGTGGCAGTGGTGGGTGGCGGCCCCAGTGGTTCCTGTGCGGCCGAAGTGCTTGCCAAGGCCGGCATCGAAACCTGGATCTTTGAACGCAAGCTGGACAATGCCAAGCCCTGTGGCGGGGCGATTCCCCTCTGCATGGTCAGCGAGTTCGACCTGCCGGAGTCGATCATCGACCGCAAGGTCCGCAACATGAAAATGATCTCCCCCTCCAACCGGGAGGTGGACATCAACCTTGAGAACGCTGACGAGTACATCGGCATGTGCCGGCGGGAGGTGATGGACGCCTTCCTGCGCGACCGCGCCGCCGATCTGGGCGCTCACCTGGTCAACGGTCTGGTCACCAAGATCGACACGGGCGCCAATCGCCAGGGCCCCTACACCCTCACCTACTCCGATTACGCCTCGGGTGAGGCTACCGGAGAAACCAAGACCCTCGAAGTGGATCTGATCGTGGGCGCCGATGGCGCCAACAGCCGCGTGGCCAAGGCCATGGATGCCGGCGACTACAACGTGGCCATCGCCTTCCAGGAGCGGATCAAACTGCCTCCCGAGGAGATGAAGTATTACGAGAACCTCGCCGAGATGTACGTCGGCACCGATGTCTCTCCCGATTTCTACGCCTGGGTCTTCCCCAAGTACGACCACGTGGCCGTGGGCACCGGCACGATGCAACAGAACCAGGGCTTGATCAAAAGCCTGCAGGAAGGCATCCGTGAGCGGGCCAAGAAGCGCCTGGTCAATGGCGAAGTGATCAAGGTGGAAGCCCATCCGATTCCTGAGCATCCCCGCCCGCGTCGGGTGGTGGGCCGCATGGCCCTGGTGGGTGATGCCGCCGGCTATGTGACCAAGAGCTCGGGCGAAGGCATCTACTTCGCAGCCAAGAGCGGCCGGATGTGCGCTGAGCAAATCGTTGAGGCCAGCGCCGGTGGCACCAAGGTGCCCAGTGAAGCCGATCTCAAAAAATATTTGAAGAAGTGGGATCGCCAGTACGGCGCCACCTACAAGGTGCTGGAACTGCTGCAAAACATCTTCTACCGCAACGATGCGGCCCGGGAGGCCTTCGTGGAGATGTGCGATGACAAGGACGTGCAGCGCCTCACCTTCGACAGCTACCTCTACAAGCGGGTGGTGCTGATGAATCCCTGGCAGCAGCTGAAGCTCACCCTGCTCACCCTGGGTTCAGTGCTGCGCGGCAACGCCCTGGCGCCCCAGGGCTACAAGCCTGTCGATAGCGCCGTGCGGAATGAGGCTGAAGTCAACGCCATGCTTGCCGTGAGCACCATCAAGGGGGGCATCAAAGTGCGAACCAAGCCGACCGCGGCCGAACGGAGCAATGCTTCCGAAGCTGGAGAAGAAGAGCGCGAGCCCGTTCTGGCAGGCAAGGGCTGAGCGCAGGTCTCAGCTGACAGCCTCAGGCTTGCTTGAGGGTGATCAACCGACCTGCCTCATCGACCCAGAGGATGTAGGTGAAACAGGTGGAGAAATCTGCCAATCGCAGCAGCCGGCTTGTGGCGAGTCGTTCGGCGTTGGCCGTGTGGCAGGCCCGCAACCTGTAGTTGGGGATCCGCTCGCAGAGGTGGTGAATGCTGTGGAAGGAAATGTCCGCCCAAAACCAGTTCAGCAGGGGGGGCACATCCAGATTGCTGCTGCCCTCCAGCGCCCCCCGCAAATAGCTCCAACCGTCGCTGCCACTGGCGTAGGAGCCCTCAAAATTGTGCTGCACAAAGAAAATGCACAGGAAGATGGCCGCTGACAGGGTCATCACCAGCAGATAGCAGGCCCAGAAGAGGCCATGGCCGAGCCAGGCTCCCATCAGCCACCAGCTGCTGAGCACCACCACGTTGTTGGCCACCAGCTCGCGGCATTCCCCGGCGGTGTACCAATGACTGGACTGGAAATCGCGACTCAGGGCGGGCAGGTCGACGACACCTGAAACACCACGGCTGCCGAGGTGGGCGGCCATGGCGCTGAGCCATTCAGCCAGGCCCTGCAGCAACTGCAACCGTGGCCGGATCAACAGGTAGTAGCCGCCACCGGGCAGCAGCATCAATGGATGGCGGCTGAGTCCATAGAGCCAGCGCTGCCTTGGCGCAAGAGCGAGGTAGGCGTTCCGGGTGAGCAGAGCTGATGGTCCGCGGTAGCGGTCCCAATTGCCATTGTGTTGATGGTGAAAGGCATGCCCCCGTGCCCAGGGGTGCTGGGGAATCGCATTGAGACAGCCCAACAGGAAGCCGACCGGTCGATTCAGCCAACGGGAGCGGAACAGGGAATCGTGGCCGCAGTCGTGCATCAGCGCGAAGGAGCGGGCTGAGAAGAGCACCAGCAGAACCAGCACCGGCAGAAGCAGGAGCCGGAGGCCCGATCCAGCCTGAGCCAGCGGCTGAACGCATGCCCACAGCACGGCCGTGGGCACGTGGGTGTTGAGCAGCTGCCAAAAGGCGATGCGGTCGTCGGGGCTGCGGAAGGCCTCCAGCTGAAAGTCGCAGCGGCGTAGGGGTTGAACCGGCATCGTGGCCTGTTCAGATGAGAGACGAGTCAGGCGATAACCCCGGTCTGAACAGGCATCAGGTATGCCTATCACCCTGATCCTAGGTGGCCCTCAACCCGCAATGCGGCTGAAGTCCGCCAGGACGGACGCCTGGTTGCGCAGCACCCCGAGCAGGTTGAGCCGGTTGGTGCGCACGGCTCGATCGTCGGCCATCACCAACACGCTCTGCTCACCATCAAAGAAGGCCTCCAGAGTCGGCCGGCTGGCCGCAAGGGCCCGGGCGAGGGCGGCATGGCGTCCGATGCTCTCACTGGACGCGATCGGTTGCAACTGTTCCAGGACCTCGAGCATGGCCGCCTCACTGGGGGTCTCGAACAGGCCGGGATCGACCACCGCTGCCGGGCTGAGCACGGTGCCGTCGAGGTTGCCCTTCTCCGCCAGGCGGGCAGCGCGGGTGACCACGGTTTGCACCCCGGCCAGCTCACCGCTGGCCCGCAGCTCGGCCAGCAGATCGGCGCGCTGGCGGGCATCGAATGGGTCGCGAAGGATGCGCTCCAGGGCCATGCCCTCGCCAGCCACCGCCTGCACCAGATCGACATCCAGGCCCTGTTCTTCCAGCAGGCTGGCCAGCCGCTGGCGTAGAAACTCGCCCAGCTCGGCAGCAAGCGCTGGCGCCTCCACCGCAAAGTGCGGCAGCAACTGGGCCCAATGGGCCGTGCAGCGTTGCAGTAAAGCCTGCAGATCGAGGGTCCAACCCCGCTCCCAGAGAATCTGCAGAAGGCCATTGCCCGCGCGGCGCAGGGCATAGGGATCGGAGGAGCCGCTGGGTCGCTCACCCTTGGCATAAATGCTGAGCAGGAGTTCCAGCCGTTCGGCCAGCGCCACCACCGCCCCGGCATCCGAACGGGGCAGGGTGTCACCGGCTCCGCGGGGCAGGTAGTGCTCCAGCACGGCCAGCCCCACTTCCGTTGGTTCGCCCTCCGCTACCAGATATTTGCCACCCATAGCCCCCTGCAGTTCGGGGAACTCGCCCACCATCTGGCTGACCAGGTCGTGCTTGCACAGGTGAGCGGCCCGGCGGGCATGGTCGCCACAGCTGGCGGGGAGGCCCAGTTGCTTCAGCAACACATCGGTGCACCATTCCAGGCGCTCCGTGCGATCCAGCAGCGAACCCAGTCCTTCCGCGAAGGTGACACGCGCCAGCTGATCTCGGCGATCGATGCTGGCGATGGCCCGGTCAGCCCGGACAAAGAACTCCGCATCGGCGAGCCTGGCCTTGAGTACCCGCTCATTGCCTCGCGCCACCGTGGCTGCCGCCTCAGGCAAGGCGTTGCTGATACACAGAAAGCGGGGAAGGAGGCTATCCCTGGCGTTCAGGGCCAGGGGATCCAGTGCGTGCCCCTGGCGAACCAGGGGCACGTAGCGCTGATGGACCCGCATCACCGTGCTGAGCACCTCGGCGGGCAACTCCAGATAGGCGGCATCGAAGTTGCCCTCCAGCAGGGACGGTGATTCGACAAGGTCAATGAGTTCTTCAAACAGGGCTTCCGGGAGGTCAGCGTCAGCGCCGTGGACTGCAGCCGCAGCGTCTACGGCTGCGCGGATCAGACTGCCGCGACGCTGACGATCCACCTCCACACCAGCGGCAGCCAGGTCGGCGACGTAACTGTCGGCACTGGCGATCGCGACCTTGGCACCCACCAGGCGATGGCCCCGGCTGAGGGTGCCCGCCGCCACCAGCGGGTCGCTGCCAGGCAGGGTCACGGTCAGGGGCGTGGCATCCAGCAGGGCCACCAGCCAGCGCACCGGCCTGGAGAAGCGGATCTCCCCCTCGCCCCAGCGCATGAAGCGACGCCCCTGGAGCGCTTCGATCCATTGCGGAATCTGGCCCGCCAGCACCTCCGCTGCGGGTCGCCCAACCTCGCGGCAGCGGGCAAATACAAACGGTCCTTTTGGGGTGTCGCGGATCTCCAGAGCTTCAGCGGCCACGCCACAGCGTTTGGCAAACCCCAGGGCCGCTGGCGTGGGCTTGCCTTCCTTCCAGGCCTGGGCTTTGGGAGGGCCCTTGCGATCTTCCTCCAGATCCGGCTGGCGCTCCGGCAGCCCGGCCACCGTGACCACCAAGCGGCGCGGCGTGCTGGTGCAACGGATTGCATCAAAGCGAAGCCTCAACCCGTCGAGATCCTTCCGCACCAGTTGCTCCAACTGGGGCAAGGCCAGCCGGGCAAAGTCGGCGGGAAGTTCCTCAGTGCCGATTTCGAGCAAAAAGGTCGACACGGGTGGCAGGCGAGACAGCGCGACTGTATTGAACGCTGTTCGCTAACTTCGGTGTCGTGCCGAGCCTTGAGTCAGGACCCGATGCCCCAAGTCATGCACGGCTCCGATGCCAAGGCCTCTTTTGACAAGGCCCCATCAAAATTTGAACAGCTCAAGGCCGGTAGCGGTCACCTGAAGGAACCGCTGCTCACCGAACTTGGCAACGACGCCCCGAACTTCACGGACAGCGCCGTTCAGATCCTGAAGTTCCACGGCAGTTACCAACAGGACAACCGCGAACATCGCGTCAAAGGCCAGGACAAGGACTGGCAGATGATGTTGCGCCTGCGCAACCCGGGTGGGCGGGTTCCGGCGCCGCTTTATCTCGCTATTGACGAGCTCTCTGATCGCCTGGGTAACGGCACCCTGCGGGCCACCACCCGCCAAGCCTTCCAGATGCACGGCGTCCGCAAGGACAACCTCAAGGAGGTGATCGGCACGATCGTGCGTCATCTCGGCTCCACCCTGGCCGCCTGCGGTGACATCAACCGCAATGTGATGGCACCGGCGGCACCGTTTGAGAAGGGCGGCTACCCGGCGGCACGCCAACTGGCCGACGAGATCGCCGACCTGCTCGCCCCCCAGGCTGCGGAAGGCTCTTACCTCGATCTCTGGGTGGATGGTGAGCTCAGCTACCGGATCAAGCCCAGCGCTGCCGTCACCAAAGTGAAGGCACGTCAGCACGACGGACGTGTGTTCAGCGGCGACGCCGCTGAACCCCTCTATGGCGACACCTATCTGCCGCGCAAGTTCAAGGTGGCTGTCACCGTGCCCGGCGATAACTCGGTGGACCTGCTCACCCAGGACATCGGCCTGGTGCTGTTCTGCGATGCCCAGGGCCAGCCCCAGGGCTGCAACGTGTACGTGGGCGGTGGCATGGGCCGCACCCACAACAAAGAGGAAACGTTCGCCCGCACGGCCGACCCGCTGGGCTATGTGGCCGCCGAACACGTGCTGGATCTGCTCCAGTCGATCGTGGCGCTGCAACGCGACCATGGCGACCGGGAGCAGCGCCGCCATGCGCGCATGAAATACCTGATCCACGACCGTGGTGTCGCCTGGTTCCGCCAGGAGCTGCAGGCCCGTTACTTCGCCCATCCGATCAAGGGCATGCGGCTGGAGCCCAAGGCCAAGCTCGAGGATTACCTCGGCTGGCACCGCCAAAGCCGTGGCTTGTGGTTTGTCGGCCTTCCTGTGCTCTGTGGCCGCCTCTCCGGCACCGTCAAGAGCGGCCTGCGCCGGATCATCGACACCTACAAGCTCGAGGTGCGCCTCACCCCCAACCAAGACCTGCTGCTCTGCAACATCGGTGTGGCCCAGCGCTCCAGCGTGCGCGATGAGCTGGCGGCTCTCGGCTTTGAATCGCCCGAGAGTCCCGCCCCCTTGGCGCGCCATGCCCTGGCCTGCCCGGCGCTGCCCCTTTGCGGCCTGGCGGTGACAGAAGCCGAGCGCATCCTGCCCGAGGTGCTGGAGCGGCTCGAGGCGCTGATGCAACGGCTCGGCATCACCAAATCGGTCTTGGTGCGCATGACCGGCTGCCCCAACGGCTGCGCCCGCCCCTACATGGCCGAGATCGGCCTGGTGGGGAGCGGCGTCGATCAATACCAACTCTGGCTGGGTGGAACCCCCAACCTCAGCCGCCTGGCGGAGCCCTATCTCGAGAAGATGCCCCTGGAGGCCCTGGAAGCCACGCTTGAGCCCCTGCTGCAGGCCTGGCAGAGCGCCGGTGGGCGCCGCAGCCTCGGTGATTTCGTGGTCAAGAGTGGCCGCCACCCCGTGCAGCAGTGGCTCAGCGCGGGGGCTGGGTGATCAGGCCCCTGCTCGCCGTGGCCCTGGGTTCGGCGCTGCTTACCCCAGTGGCCTTGAGCCAGGGCCGCCACCAACCGGAACCGCCCCCTCCAGGCCCACCGTCTACGACCCCGATCGCACCACCTGCGATGCGGAGCGCATTCGAACGGCGTTTCAGCAACAGTTGCAGCCCTATGCCGACCAGAGCCCAGCCGTGCTCGCCCGCCTGCGGCAGTTGCTGACCGCCCAGCAGGCTGATCAGCTGGCCAGGGAGCTGGCGGCCTCGCCAATCCGGCCATAACGGGCCTGCCCTTCGCTACGGCGCCAGGCCCAGAGTTGATCGCCCCAGCTGAAGTGCCACCACTCGTTGGGATGCTGCACGAAGCCTGCTCCGGCCATCACCCGGGCTAAGCGTTGGCGACGCCCATGCCAGAGGGCCTCAGCACCGTTGGGATCCGCCAGGGCTGCCTCCGCGTAGAACTCCGGCTCCGATGCAGGGCCAATCGCATCGATCTCGCCCCCCATCTCCAGCGGCATCCCTGAGACATCCGCCAGGGTGAGGTCGACAGCCGCCCCGGTGCTGTGGGGGGGCGGTGTCGCCGGATTGTTACTCGGCGGGGCCCAGAAGCGCCCCACCTCGGTGATCACGCGGTCGCGCGCAGGGGAGGGCTGATCGGGATTGACACCAGCACGGGCGCACTCCTGCAGCACGGCATGGCGCACCATGAAGCGCTGCACGGCGAGGGGCCGCCAGGCATCAAAAATCGCCAGGCGGCACTGGGGCTGGGCCTGCCGGAGGGCGTGCTCGGCCTGGAGTAGCCGCTCCACCACACTGCTGCGCAGCTGGAAAGGATTCCCGTGGGCCCCATAGGGCGCTCCGAGGCTGACGTAGGGATGGGGCTGCAGCCGCCACAACTGCGGCGGCAGCCCCACCAGTGGCTCCCCGGCCTCCACGATCGGAATCGGACTCCAGGGTCGCAGGGCCATAACAGGAAGGGAAGGGGTTGATCAGTTGAGCCGGGCCGCCTGATCCATCTGGCGGCGACGCTGCTCTGCCAGGGCCTGGGCGAGCCCAGGATGCTGCTGCAGATCGGGGTCGGTGGCGGTGATCTGCCTGGCCAGGTCGCGGGCCTCTTCGAGCACCGCACCGTCTTCGGTGAGGCTGGCCAAGGCCAGATCGGGCAGGCCACTCTGGCGGGTGCCGAGCACCTGTCCAGGCCCCCGCAGCCGCAGGTCCATCTCGGCGATCTCGAAACCATCACTGGAGCGCACCAGCACCTCCAGCCGCTGCCGGGCCAGCACGTTGCTGCTGTCGTTGATCAACAGGCAATGGGATGCAGCAGCTCCCCGGCCGACGCGGCCGCGCAACTGGTGCAGCTGGGCCAAGCCGAAGCGCTCGGCGTGTTCGATCACCATCACGCTCGCCTCGGGTACATCCACACCCACCTCCACCACCGTGGTGCTGACCAGCACCTGACATTCACCGCGGGCAAACGCGCCAATGGCGGCCTGCTTGTCGGCGCTGTTAAGCCGTCCGTGCAGCAGACCCACGCTGAGCTCGGGAAATTCCTCCTCACTCAGTTGCCGGTGCACCTCCACGGCGGAGCGCAGCTCGAGTTTCTCCGAGTCCTCCACCAGAGGCAGCACCACGTAGGCCCGCTGGCCCAGGGCTACCTGCTCGCGGATCAGGCCATAGGCCTGCTGGCGCTGGCTGCCCTTGATCAGGTGGGTGCGGATGGGCTGGCGGCCTGGCGGCAGCTCATCAATCTGGCTGACATCCAGATCGCCATGCAGCGAGAGCGCCAGCGTGCGCGGGATCGGGGTAGCCGTCATCGTGAGCAGGTGGGGCTGCAGGCCCTTGGCCAGCAGGCGGTTGCGCTGGCGAACCCCGAAGCGGTGCTGCTCATCCACCACGACCAGACCCAGGCGATCAAACTGCACCGGGTCTTCAAGCAGGGCGTGGGTGCCCACCAGCAGCTGCAGCTGGCCATTGGCGAGGTCCTGGAGCAACTGCCGGCGCCTCGGGGCCGGCGTGGAGCCGGTGAGCAGCGCCGAGGTGACGTGCAGCTGGGGCAGCCATTCCGCCAGCTTGCGGTAGTGCTGTTCCGCCAACACCTCGGTGGGCGCCATCAACGCCCCCTGGCAGCCGGCTTCGATGGCGGTGAGCAGGGAGGCCAGAGCGACGACGGTTTTGCCGCTACCCACATCCCCCTGCACCAGCCGAGCCATCGGCTGGTGGCGAGCCAGATCGGCGCGGATTTCTGCCAGCACCCGCTCCTGGGCGCCGGTGAGCGCGAAGGGCAGGATTGCCAGGAAGCGTTGCACCAGGCCCTCACCCCCGGCGGGCAGGGCCAGGGGCGGGGCAGGGCGCTGGCTGAGCTGGCGCCGCCGCTGGGCCAGGCCCAGTTGCAGCAGCAGAAACTCATCGAACACCAGCCGGCGGCGGCTGGCCTGGAGTTGCTCCTGGCTGGCCGGCGCGTGGATCTGGGTGAGTGCCTCGGAGCGGGTGATCAGCCCCTGGCTGCGGCGCAGGCCTTTGGGCAAAGGATCGGGCCAGCGGCGCAGCACCGGCAGCACCGCCTCCACCACCTGACGCAAGCGGTCGGCCCCCAGGCCTTCGGTGAGCCCATACACCGGCAGCAGGCGACCGATCGTTTCGGAGCGCACCGGCGCCTGGGGCGAGTCCAGCACCTCCATCAGCGGGTCCTGGAATGCCGGGCCATAGGGGGTTTCTTTGACCAGGCCACTCACTGCCACCGTGGCGCCCACTGGAAACAGACGTTGTTGGGATTTCAGCCAACCTGGGCTGGAGAAACGCTGGCCGGCAAAGAACCGGCTGACCCGAATCCGCCCGGTGCAGTCGACCAGATGCAATTCCAGGATCGAGAGATTGGGGTTGCGCGGGCTGGCAAAGGCGTGACTGCGGCGCACCGTAGCGACAATGGTGGCCGTGCGCCCCGGCTCCAAGCCACTGATCCGCACGAGGTTGGCGTAGTCGAGGTAGTCGCGGGGGTAGTAGTGCACGAGGTCGCGCACCACCCAGAGCCCAAGCTGGGCCAGCCGTGCCGCCGTTTTGGGGCCGACGCCGCGGACCTCCGAGAGCGGCGTGTCGGCCGTGAAGTCCGCCGCGCCTGCGCTGGGCGTGGTTCCGGGTGCACTGGACACCAGGCGCAGCCGCGGTGGGGCCACCGCCAACACCGGGCGCTGAGCCTGGCGCAAGGCATGCAGGCGCTCGCGGCACTGCCGCACCAGCGACTGGCGCCGTGCCAGCGAGAGTTGGCTGTAGGTGTCGAAGCCCGCCTTCAGCTCAAGGATCCGCTGCAGTGGCTCGTCCGGGAGATCAGCAGGTCGCTCCCGCAGCTGCTGAATCACAAAAGCACTGAAGCGGCTATGGCGGCCCTTGAGATCAATGAAGCCACGATCCGCCTCCACCTGCAGCGCCTGCTGCAGGGTGCGCAGCCAGGCCTCTAGGTCGGGGGCAGCGGGGGTGTCTGGGCTGGGTTGATGTCCTGCAGCCACAGCTGTTCCGCCTCAAGCGCCTGAACGCGCCGCTGGATGCGGCGATAGTGCTGAGCCATTCTGCGCACCTCCTGCCGGTGTTGCTGAATCCGGGTGCGGCAGGTGCGCAGTTTGGGAAGCGCCAACTCCAGATCATCCGGTCGCAGCAGCACCGTCATGGTCTCCAACCGCGCCGGGCCCGTATCGGGGCCAAACGGCAAGAGCAGCCGCAGCAGGTTGGCCGGAGCCTCCAAGGTATCCAATTGACCAGCCAACACGGCATCCAGCAGGCTCACCGGCAGCAGGGTGCGGCTGAGCCCAAGCCGCAACAGCTCCACGTTGAGGGCATGGGAAAGATTGCGCAGCCGGCGGCTGAGGGCCAGCTCAAAACCTGCGATCCAGGCCATCAGCAGGGCCGGTTCGCTCGGCAACGAGCCTCCATCCCAGGGGGTGGAAGCCCGGGGCGGGGACTGCTCGAGCCATTCACTGAAGGCTTCGGCCATGGCCTGCATGGCTGAGTCCTGCTCACCCTCCTCCCCTGGATCCGTATCGGCCGCGTCGGACGCAAGCGAAGGTGCTTGGGGCGCTGACGATATGGCAAAGCTGGAGGTGGGAAGAAAATCAGCTCCGATCGGCAATGCCAATCCGAGATGCACCGAACCGTGCGGCGGCTGGTCCGATTCGTCCGCATCGGCCAAAGACTCGC
This sequence comes from Synechococcus sp. 8F6, assembly GCF_002252665.1. Lineage (GTDB taxonomy): Bacteria > Cyanobacteriota > Cyanobacteriia > PCC-6307 > Cyanobiaceae > Cyanobium_A. Next base: position 124,316 of record NZ_NQKZ01000003.1, on the reverse strand, counting down.
TGGGTTCGCCCTGCTCAAGGGCCTCCAGCAGACGGCTGCGCCGCCGCTGACGCTGACGATGCTGTTCCCGCGCCATCTGGGACGCCAGGTGGGCCAGATGTTCCACCGTGAGCAGGCTGGTGGCCCGCTGAACCAGGCTGCGGAGACGCCGATGCAACACCTGCCGCTGGGAAGCATCCAGCTCGAGATAGCGATCGGGATAGGCCTGAGTCGCCAAATGAAAGCAGGCCTGTTGAACACCGTTCAACAGGCCATCACGCAGCACCTGGAGGTAGAGGGCCAGGTGCCGATACAGCTGCGGGTTGGAGGCCGACAGCTGGGTTTCCAGATCCGTGAGCTGCTGGCGGGCAGCCTCCAGCACCGTCACAGGGGGGGCGCTCAGGCTGGCTGGGTCATGGCCGCCACTTCCGCGGCGAAGTCGGCCTTCTCCACCTCGATGCCTTCACCCAGGGTGAACCGGGTGAAGCGGCGCACCTGAATGTTTTCGCCCACTTTGCCGGCCACCTGCTTGACCATCTCGGCCACGGTGACAGAGCTGTCCTTGATGAAGGGCTGGTCCAGCAGGGCCAGCTCCTTGAGTCGCTTGCCGATACGGCCTTCGACGATCTTGACCTTCATCTGGTCGGGCTTGCCAGCCAGGTCGTCACGACCCATCTCAATGGACTTCTCGCGCTCGGCCACCTCGGCAGGGATCTGATTCACGCTGACGTATTCGACCCCAGGGCAGGCCGCGATCTGCATGGCCACGTTGCGGAGCAACTCCTGGAAGCCCTCGCCGCGGGCGACGAAGTCGGTTTCGCAGTTGACCTCCACCAGTACGCCCACGCGGGCACCGGTGTGGATGTAGCTGCCGATGGCTCCTTCAGCAGCGGTGCGGCCGGCCTTTTTCTCGGCGGTGGCAATGCCCTTCTGGCGCAGCCACTCGGTGGCCTTGGTGGCGTCGCCGTCGCACTCCGACAGCGCCTTCTTGCAGTCCATCATCCCTGCGCCGGTCTTGTCGCGCAGTTCTTTAACCAGCTTTGCCGAAATCTCAGCCATGGAGGGTATGGGGTACGGAATTCAGAGAGAAATGGGCAGGGGCGAAATCAGCCTTCGTCGTCACGGCCCTGGTCCTGGGCACCGTGGCGGCCTTCGTTGATGGCGTCCGCCAGGCGTCCGAGCACCAGTTGGACCGAGCGCACAGCGTCGTCGTTGCAGGGGATGGGCACGTCGCAGAGGTCGGGATCGCAGTTGGTGTCGAGCATCGACACCAGGGGGATATCGAGCTTGCGGGCCTCGAGCACGGCGTTGGTTTCACGGCGCTGGTCCACCAGCACCACCACGTCGGGCAGCCGACGCATGTTCTTGAGACCGCCGAGATACTTCTGCAGGCGCTCCAGCTCGCGGCGCAGCACTGCAGCTTCCTTCTTGGGACGCATGGCAATGGCGCCGGAGCTCTCCATGCGCTCAAGATCCTTGAGCCGGTCGATGCGGGCGCGCATCGTGGTCCAGTTGGTGAGCATGCCGCCTAGCCAGCGCTGGTTGACGTAGGAGGCTCCACAGCGGGTGGCTTCCAGGGCAATCACCTCGGAGGCCTGCTTTTTGGTGCCAACAAACAGAAAGCGCTTGCCGCTGCGCGCGGCACTGCGGGTCCACTTGTAGGCGTTGTTCATGCAGACGGCGGTCTGCACGAGATCAATGATGTGAACGCCGTTGCGCGCGCAATAAATGTAGCGCGACATCTTGGGATTCCAGCGGCGCGTTTGGTGCCCAAAGTGGGCACCCGCCTCCATCATTTCGGCGAGTGTGACAACAGCCATGGTTTGGTTGGGGGTTTCGGGTTTGCCTCCACCTGCCAGGGATCTCGAGCCGCCCAGCCAGCCAAGAGGGGCCGGTGGGGTGAAGCGCTCAGATCACCCGAAACACGCAGGTGTGCGGGGTGAATGGAACCCCAGCACCCTATCAAACGGGCCTGCAGGCCTGGCTTGTGGCCGCAAGGGCCCAGGCTTCGGCATACAGAGCGCGTACCCCCAGACGGTTCAGGGGCAGCCGCAACAGCTCCATGGCCAGACCGGGGTGGCCGCAACGGATCAACCAAGCCAGCAGGGGGCGCAGGCTGCGCTCATTGAGCAAGCCCCCCAGGGTGAGTAGCTCCCAGAGCAGCCGGTGCAACCAGGTGTACTGAATGATGAATCGCACCCGCCGGGTGGGGTGCTTCAAATAGAACACCAATCCCATTTTGGCCCGCTCCCGCTCGACCCGGATCAGGTCGGGGATCCGCTCCAGCCGCAGAGCCGGGTGCCAGTGATAACCCACCGCCTCAGGGCAGCGCACCAGCGCAACACCCAGACGCCGCAACCGCTCCCCCAGCTCCAGATCCTCCCAGCCATACAGGCGGAAGCGCGTGTCGAAAAGGCCGGCTTGCTCCAGCAAGGTGCGATCGATCGCCACATTGCCGGTGGCGAAATAGGCAAACGACACGTCCTGCAACTTGTGGGGCTCGCTGGTGGGAGTGTCGAAGTTGGCGGTATTGATCACCGCGCCATAGGTGAAACAGCGGCGATCGCCCCGCCTCGTCCAGTGCTGCTCCAGGGCCTGAGCGTGACAGCGCAGAAAACTGGGGGTGACCACCAGGTCGCTGTCGATGAAAACAATCACCTCACCCTGGGCCTGCTGCACCCCTCGGTTGCGCCCTTCAGCAGGACCACCGTGTTCCTGCTGGATCAGCCGGACATGGGGCAATTCGGCCGCATGCCCCCGCAGCCAGGCCACCGTGTCATCGGTGGAGCCGTCGTCAACAAGCACCACCTCGTAGCCGGAGATCGGCGCAGCTAGCTCCTGGGCCTCCAGGGCCCGCAGGCACTTCTGCAGGATCGGCAGGCGGTTGTAGGTGGGGATGACGACGCTGAGGAACATCGGAACCGCCGGGAGAGATTGAGCCGAGTGGTCGTGAACAGCAAAAAGGGGACCCCGCAGGATCCCCCCAGCAACGCGTCAAAGCGCTGATCAGTCTGCAGCGCCGCCGTTGTTGGCCGTGCCGGTCACACCGTTGCCAGCCCCTTCACCACGGCCGTCGTTGCGCAGCTTGCGCTTCTTGAACTTGCGCGCATAGGCACGGTTGCGCTCCTGTTTTTCTTTCTTGAGATTCCTGCGCTTGGCCATGCGTACGGCAACGGGGAGAGATGCGAATCCTTACCCTACTCAATGGGCCTGGCCCCCTGGCAGAGCTGGCCATCCTCCATCTGCACCAGCCGGTCGGCCACATCGAGAATGCGGGGATCGTGAGTCACCATCAGCACACCGCAGCCCTGTTCCCGCGCCAGGCCTTTGAGCAGATCCACCACCTCCCGTCCGCTGCGGGAATCGAGGGCCGCGGTGGGTTCATCGGCCAACAGCAACTGGGGCCGGGCCGCCAAAGCTCGGGCAATCGCCACCCGCTGCTTCTGGCCGCCCGAGAGATCGTGGGGCAATTTGTTCAGGTGATCGCCAAGCCCCACCGCGCGCAACCATTCGCGAGCGCGATCGCGGCGGGCCCGATAACCCAATCCCGGCAGCAGGTCGGCACCCATTTGCACGTTCTGCTCGGCGCTCAGGCAGCGCAGCAGGTTGTGACCTTGAAAAATCATGCCGATCCGGCGACGCAGACGCTGGCGGGAGGCTCGCCCCGCGCCGTGTAGCTCTTCGCCAAACACCCGCACCGAGCCCTGCTGCACCTGGCGCAGGGCTCCCACCAGGGTGAGCAGGGTTGTTTTGCCGCATCCGGAGGGGCCCGTGAGCAGCACCACCTCACCGGGAGCAATGGCGAGATCCACCGACTGCAACACCTGCCGTTGCATCGAGCCGGCCCCATACCAGTGGCTCAACCCGGCCACCTGCACCACGGTGCCCGATGCAGCAGGCCCACTCTCCAGACGATCCAGATCCATCAGAAGATTTCCGCCGGATCGGCGTCGGCGAGCCGGCGCATCGCCAGGGCCGCCGAGCCCATGCACATCACCAGGATCATGGTGAACACGGTCAGGGCCCGGGTCGTGTTCATCGTGACCGGCAGCTGGGTGGCGTTGCGCACCAACCAATAGAGGCCCTGGCCGGCTGCGTAGGCCGGCAGGTAGCCGAAGGTGGCGAGCAGCAGGCCTTCACGGGCCACCACCCCAAGCAGGCTGGGCAGGCGATAGCCCATCGCCATCAACGTGGCGTATTCCGGCAGGTGATCACTCACGTCGGAATAGAGGATCTGATACACGATCACGCAGCCCACCACGAATCCCATCGCAGCGCCCAGCGTGAAGATGAAGCCAATCGAGGTGCTGGTGCGCCAATAGTTCTGCTCGAAGGCGATGAAGCCCTCCTTGGTGAGGACGGTGACATCGGCTGGCAAGCGCTGCCTGAGCCGCTCCACCACCGCAGCCGGATCGGAGCCCGGCTGCAGCCGGATCAGCCCCACCTCGATGCTGCCCGGAGGGGTGTTGGGCAGCAGCTTCAGATAGGTCTCGTGGCTGGTGAGCAGGTTGCCGTCGGCCCCGAAGGACGTGCCCAGACCCACGAGCCCCGCCACTCGCACCCGCTGGCCGCCGATTTCGCTTTCCACCGTGCGGCCGCTGCGAAACCACTCCGCCACCGGACCGAACTCGGGCCTGGAGCGCTCGTCGAACAGCACGCGACCCCGGTCTTGGAGCAGCTTGGCCTTGGGCGCCAGGGAGGGATCGGTGAACAGGGGATCACCCGGTTCAAACCCGAGGGTGAGGATCGAACGGGTGCCGCGGGTTTCCGGGTTGCGCCAGAGCAGCAGATTCCAGTGCACCGGCGTGATCCCCTCCACAGCGGGGTCGGCCATGGCCTGCACGAGCCGACGCCTGGGAAACCCTGCCATGCTCACCGAGCTGCTGGAGCGCGGGCTGATCAGCACCAGGTCGGCGTCAAAGAGCCGATGGATCGTGACGCTGGCGTCGAACAGCCCGTCGCGAAAGCCCAGCTGCATGAACATCAAAATGCCGGCAAAGGCGATGCCGGCCAGGGCCACCAGCAGGCGCACCGGCTGCCGCGTCAGCAACAGCCAGGCCAGCGGAATGCGCCGGCCCTGCCAGAGGCGACCCAGCATCAGCGACCGAGCCGGGCGATCACCTTCAGGCCGGTAAGGTCGCGAACTCGCAGGCTGTCGGTGGGAGTGAGCGCCACCCGCACCTCCACCACGCGGGCATCGGCATCACCGGTGGGATCGGTGGAGAGCACCGAGCGCTGCCGCACCTGGGGGCTGATCCGAATCACCTCTCCGCTCAAGTTGCCCTGGAATCCGCCGTTCTCACTGATCAGGGAGACGGGCTGGCCCAGGCGCACCCGGTCGATGTCGCTCTCATAGACCTCCACCAGCGCTTGCATTCGGTCGCTGGCCCCGAGTTCGAGCACGCCCTTGTCGGCAGGCCGCTCGCCCACCCGCGCATGGAGTTTCAACACCGTGCCGGCGATGGGTGCCCGCAGTTGGGTGAGCAGCAACTCCGCCTTCACCTTCTCGCGCTCGGCCCAGGCCTCGGTGCGGGCCCCTTGCAGCTCGAGCAGGGCGGTTTCGCGGGTGTCGAGCTCACCACTGGGAATGGCACCGGAGCGGCTCAGCTGGCGATAGCGGCTGATGTCGCGGGTCTGCACCTGCAGCCGGGTGTCGAGGTTGCGAATCCGGGCCTCGAGCAACCGCTGCTGGGCCAGCAGGCTGGGTGCCGTATCAAAACGGGCCAGGAGTTGGCCGCTCTGCACGGTGTCGCCTTCCTCCACCAGCAACTGCGTGATGCGGGGGCTGCCACCAATGCCACTGATCGGGGCGGCCAGCAACCGCACATCTCCGGCGGGTTCGAGCCGGCCCAGAGCTGCAACGGCCTCAGGCGGGCGAGGCGACTGGGAGGCAGCTGTGGCGGGGATGGGCGTTGGACGCTGCTGGCGACTGACGGCCAGCCCCCCCAGCACCACCACCACGGCGACACCAGCCAGCCACCACAGCCGCGGCACCCGCTGAAGGGTCCGTTTCACGGAGCCGGCGGATCGTCGAACAGCAGTTCCTCGATGTAGCGGTCGGCCCAGGCGGGGTTGAAGGCCTTCTCCAGCACCCGGCGGGTCTTGTCGTTTTGTTTCTGCTGCTTGCAATACCGGAGCTGCCCCTGCCAGCGCTCAACCGTAGCCGGATGGTCTGGGTCCTGAGGCGCGGCGGCGGCGATGGCATCGGCCAACACAGCCAAAACGCTGCTCACCTCATCGACAAAAGCCTTCTCCTCCTCGGGGCTGGTGGGGCGCACAAAGCGCACAAAGGGCGAAAAGATCGATCCCCATCCGGGCAGCTCCCGCTCCTGGCTGTAGGAGGGGCGAGGCCGAGCGGCCAATGCGGCAGCAATGCCCACTGGCAGCTCCCCCAGCACCGGCGAGAGATCGACGATGGCAGCCGACACCCCGGCTGGACCCGCCACGATATCGGCGCCAAACACCGGCAGATCGAAGCGGGGGTCGGGGAACATCACGCAGTGCAGGATCTTCAGCCCCGCGCCGAGGCGCGCCGTCTCCAGGTGCAGTTTGCGCAACCCTCGGCACTGGCGCAGCTCGTTGCGGATGAACAGGGCATCGCCATCGAGACTGCCGCTGATCGCCTCCAGCTCCGGATCCACCGCCAGGGGGGCCAGCTCGGGCAGGGTTCGCCACCACTGGCGCATCCGCTCGGCCAGGGCATCCACCAGTGGGTGGATACCGGAAGCCTGGGAGGAAGCGGGGGCGGAACTCACGGCAGGGGGTGCAGCCAGCAGAATGCAGATCCTGCCACGCATCTAAGCCTTGACCCTGGCCCCGTCCGAGACCCTGTTGCCAGGGCTGGCGTCACCCAGCGATCACCCGCTAGCCAACGGTGCCAGCGTGGTCTATCTGCCCCTGGCCGACTCCCCCCTGGTCTGCCTCGACTTCTGGTGCCGGGCCGGCAGTGTGTTTGAGGGTCCCGGGGAGAGCGGCATGGCCCACTTCCTCGAGCACATGGTGTTCAAGGGAAGCGAGCGGCTGGGGCCGGGGGAATTCGACCTGCGCATCGAAGCGATGGGCGGCAACAGCAATGCCGCCACCGGCTTCGACGACGTTCACTACCACGTGTTGATTCCGCCTGAGGCCGCTGCCGACGCCCTGGATCTGCTGCTGGATCTGGTGCTGCACCCGCGGCTGGACCGCGACGCCTTTGTGATGGAGCGCCAGGTGGTGCTCGAAGAGCTGGCCCAAAGCGAAGACCAGCCCGATGAAATCGCCCTGCAGCAGTTGCTGCGGTTGGGCTGCCCTGGCCATGCCTACGGCGAACCGATCCTGGGTCAGCGGGAGCTGCTGCTGGCCCAAACGCCCGAGGCCATGGCCGGCTTCCAGCAGCGTCTGTATGGCGCCAACCGCTGCGTGCTCGCCCTCAGCGGTGCCGTAGAACCCGCCGCCCTCGGCGATCGCCTGGAGCGCAGCGCCCTGGCCGACCTGCCGGCGGTGCTTGAACCCCCGAGCCGCCCTCCCCTGGCTGTACAACCCGGTGAGCACCGACTGGCTGTGCCCCGGCTTGAATCAGCCCGGTTGCTGATGCTCTGGGGGCTCCCACCCGCCGCCGATCTCCACGGAGTGATGGGTGCCGACCTGCTCACCACCGTGTTGGCCGAAGGTCGCCGCAGCCGCCTGGTGGAGCGACTGCGCGAGCAGCTCCGCATTGTGGAGAGTATCGATCTCGATCTGCATGTGATGGAGAGCGGCAGCTTTGCCCTGCTGGAGGCGATCTGCGAACCCGACGAGCTGCCGGCGGTGCGCCAGGCCATCGCTGAGGTGTGGTCGCAACTGCAGCAGGACGGGCTGCCGGATGTGGAGTGGCAGCGGGCCCAGCGGCTGGTGGCGAACGGCTATCGCTTCGGTTTGGAGGCCGCCGGTGGCGTGGCGGGGCTGATCGGCAACAACAGGCTCTGGGGGCGGCGGCACGGTCTGGCCCAGCCGCTGGAGGATATCGAGCGCTGGGATCGGCAGGAGCTGGTGCGGCGGACGCTGCCCCTGCTGGATCCAGCGGCGGCCTGCGTCCTTGAAGCGGTGCCGGCATGAGCCATTCCCCATGGCCAACAGGCACTTGGCAGAACACAACCCTGGAGGGGGGCCTGCCCCTGGTATGGCAACGGCGGCCAGGGCCTGCGATCGTGGCCTGCCGCCTCTGGATCCGCGGCGGTAGCAGTGGGGATCGTCCAGGCGAGCGGGGAGCTGCCCAGCTGCTGGCCGGGCTTCTGACGCGAGGCTGCGGCGACTACAACGCCGAAGCCCTGGCCGATCTGGTGGAAGGTCGGGGTGCCGCCCTGCGCTGTGAGGCCACGGAGGACAGCCTGGTGCTGAGCCTCAAGTGCGCCAGCAGCGATGCCCCCGAGCTGCTGCCCCTGCTGTTGTCCATGGCGAGGCAGCCCTGGCTCAGCAGCGACCAACTCGAGCTCGAGCGCGGCCTCAACCTGCAGAGCCTGCAGCGCCAGCGGGAGGATCCCTTCCAATTGGCCCACGACCAGCTGCGCCACCAGCTCTACGGCCTGGGGCCCTATGGGCACGACCCCCTGGGGGTGGAAGAAGAACTGGCCGCAATCGGCGGCGAGCAGATCAGTGCTCTGGTGCCGGTGCTTGGCCAGGACGGTGCCCTGCTGGTGGCCTGTGGCGATCTGGGGGCCGAGCTGCCGGACCTGCTCAATGCCTGGCTGGCGCGCAGCCCATGGTCCACCACCACGCCCCTAGCGGGCCCAGGCCCGCAGGCGCCCGGTTGCAGCCAGCGCTTCAACAGCCTGGAGCAGGAGACCGAGCAGTTGGTGCTGATGCTGGGGGTGGCCACCGTGCCCCTGGGGGATCCCGACGGGCTGGCCCTGCGGCTGCTGCAGGCCCACCTCGGCATGGGCATGTCCAGCCGGCTGTTTGTGACGATGCGGGAGGAGCGCGGCCTGGCCTACGACGTGGGAGTGCACATGCCGGCGCGGCGCGGGGCGAGCCCCTTCATCTGGCACCTGTCCAGTTCGGCGGAACGGGCCGCCGAAGCCACCACCTCCCTGCTCGATGAATGGGCTCGCATGCTGGAGCAGCCACTCAGCGACGGCGAACTCGCCCTAGCCAAAGCCAAATACCGCGGCCAGGACGCCATGGGACGGCAGACCTGCGGCCAGATCGCTGATTGCCAGGCCCTAGTGCTCGGCCATGGTCTGGGCTGGACCTATGTGCAAGACACCCTGGACCGGGCCCAGCAGCTCGATGCCCCAGCCCTGTTGGCCGCGGCCCAACGGCGACTAACCGAGCCGGCCTTGAGCCTCTGTGGACCACCGCAGGCTCTGGCTGCCGCCGAACAGGCCTGGCAGCGCCATGCCCTCAGCCGCTGAGGACTCGCCGATCAGTCGGCGTTCTGGGGCTCCGGGGGCTGGAGCTGATCGGCCTCGATCAAAAAAGTGCCCCGCCGAAAGCGGACTGCCAGAAGGTTGCGCGCTTTCAGCGCCAGCACCTCACCCAGCTCCTCCGGATCCACGAGATCGGGGGGGCGGAGCATCGGCATGGGATCGGCCGTTTTCAGGTACTGCTGCCGTCCCTTGAGCTGCACGGCGTCGCCCACCGTAAAGAGCTGGGACTCGCGGGGCTCCGGGCTTGTGGGTTGGTCCATACCGGCAGGTGGGAGGGCAGATGGGACCGGCCTTGGTGGCACGACCCCCCAAAATGGTCGCAGACATGATGGGATCAGTTGCGGGCCCTAGCCACCTGGAGCGGCGCCATTGCCGGCCTGTTGCTGATCCTGGTGGGGGGACTGATCCAGGCCGCAGCTCCTCTGCCGGCGGCCGATGGGGGCTGGAGCCTGGCCACCCTGCCGATCACCCTGCAGGTGCCGGCGCTGCTGCTCACCGCCCTGGTTTGTGGGCCCCGCAGCGCCATGTTGGCGGCGGTGGCTTACCTCAGCCTGGGGCTGTTCCAGCTGCCGGTGTTCCACGGCGGTGGTGGCGCCGCCTATCTGCTCGATCCCGGCTTCGGCTACCTGGCCGGCTTCCTTCCCGCCGCCTGGCTCACCGGCAAGCTGGCGCGCCAACCGGGCATGAACGATCTGCTCAGCCTGCTTGGCGCAGCAGTGGTGGGCCTGGCGGTGCTGCAACTCTGCGGGATCGCCAACTTGCTGCTCGGCGCCCTGGCGGGCCGCTGGGGGCCCAATCTCGGCATGCTGCTGATCAGCTACAGCGTCGCGCCCCTGCTGCCCCAGCTGTTGCTGTGCTGCGGCGTCGCCGTGGCGGCCCTGCTGTTGCGTCGGCTGCTGCTGGTGGAGCCATGAGACGGGCCCGCACCCTGGCCTATGCCACAGCCGGTGTGGTGGTGCTCTTGGACCAACTCAGCAAGGCCTGGGCCGTAGCCCAGCTGGCCCTATTTGGCACAACACCACTCTGGCCGGGTCTGCTGGATCTGCACCTCACCCGCAACACCGGCGCCGCCTTCAGCCTGTTCACGGGCCACCCTGAACTGCTCGGCCTGGTGAGTCTGCTAGCGGCCCTGGGGGTGATCGTTTGGATTCAGCGGCAGGGCGCCCTGGCTCCGGCCCGCTGGTTGGGGGTGGGGCTCGTGCTGGGCGGCGCCATCGGCAACGGGTTGGATCGCTGGCGGCTGGGCTACGTCGTCGATTTCCTGGCCCTGGTGCCGATCTCCTTCCCGGTGTTCAATTTCGCCGATGTGGCGATCAACCTGGCGGTGCTCTGCTTCGCCATCGATCTACTGGGGAGCCATGGCCAACCCCGCCCTTGAGGCCCTGCGCCGCCGCTGGCAGCGGTTTAGCCAGCCTGGCCAGGCCCAGCTGCGCATTCACCAGCCGGGCCAGGCCTCGCGCTTGCTGCCCCTGCATCCGGGCGCATACGGCATCGGCCGCGACAGCGACTGCCAGATCAGCATCGACCACCAGGCGGTCAGTCGGCGCCATGCCCTGCTCGAACGGTGCGGCCCCCACTGGCTGCTGAGTGACCAGAACTCCACCAATGGCCTGTGGTGGCAAGGCCGCCGCGTGCGGCAGCTGTTGCTGCGCGACGGCGACAGCCTCCGCTTTGGCCCCAGTCAGGAAGCGGGCCTGCCCGAACTGGACTTTCAGATCCGACCACTACCTCAGCTTCAGCGGTTGCTGCGAGGCGTCAGCTGGGCGCTGGCGGGCATGGCTATTGGAGGGCTTGGTCTTCTGGCCCTCTCCGTCGTGCAAGCCCCGATCCGCGGCAGCCTGGCCACGGTGCGCGGTCCGCTGGTGCTCTACGACCGCCAGGGCAAGCCCATCACCACGGCCGATGCTCTCGAGCACCGGGAGCGCCAGGCCCTGCGCGACTATCCGGCGGTGCTCATCGATGCGCTGCTGGCGAGTGAGGACAGCCGCTTCTGGTGGCATCCGGGCGTCGACCCGGTGGGCACGGCGAGGGCCCTGGTGACCAACGTGCTCGGAGGCCGGGTGCTCGAGGGCGGAAGCACCCTCACCCAGCAACTGGCCCGCAGCCTGTATCCCGATCAGGTGGGCCAGGGGGAAACCCTGGGCCGCAAGTGGCGGGAGCTGCTCGTAGCCCTGCAGCTGGAAGCCCGCTTCAGCAAGCGCGACCTGCTGCTGAGCTATCTCAACCGGGTGTATCTCGGCGTGGGCTGGGGCTTCGAAGATGCCTCTCGCCACTACTTCGGCAAGCCCGCCAGCCAACTGCAACGCGAGGAAGCGGCCCTGCTGGTGGGGCTGTTGCCCTCCCCCAACGGCTACGACCCCTGTTTTGATCCCCAGGCAGCCCTAGAGGCCCGCAACGCCGTGCTCAGCAAGATGGGGGAAACCGGGCGCCTCACCGCCGACCAGGCCCGCAGTGGGCGCCGCAGCCCCATCCGTTTGTCACCCCAGGCCTGCCGCAGCAGCCCAGCCCAGCGCGGCGTGCCCTTCTACTCCGACCAGGTGCGCCGCGACCTCGATCAGCTGGTAGGCCGAGATGTGGCCGCCGAGGGCAACTTTCTGATTGACACCCACCTGGATCGTTCCCTGCAGGAGCAGGTGGAGCGGCTGTTGCGCCAGAGGCTGCAGAGCAGTGCTGGCCTGAGGGTGAGCGAGGGCGCCGTGGTGGTGCTCGATGCCCGCAGCGGCGGCATCCTGGCCATTGCCGGGGGCCGGGATTACCGCCAGAGCCAGTTCAACCGGGCCTCCATGGCCCTGCGCCAGCCGGGGAGCACCTTCAAGTTGATCCCCTATCTGGTGGCCCTGGAACGGGGTCTGCGCCCCGGGGATGGGATCAGCTGCGCTCCCTTCCGCTGGCGCGGTCAGAGCTTCGCCAGCGGTTGCAGCGGCTCCCTGAGTTTGGTCTCAGCCTTCGCGATCAGCAGCAACACCTCAGCCCTTCGGTTAGCCCAGCGGGTGGGCCTCGACGCGCTGGTGCAGAAGGCCCGCGATCTAGGCATCACCAGCCCGCTGGCCGCCGTGCCGGGTCTCGCCCTCGGCCAGAGCGAAGTGACCCTGCTGGAGCTCACCGCCGCCTACGCCGCCATCGCCAACGACGGCATCTGGCATGCCCCCACCACCATCCGGCGCCTCACCGATGCAGAGGCCTGCAGCGGCCAAACGTCCAGTCAATGCCGTCAGACCACAACTGCCGGTGGGGGTTCGGGGACTGGCCAGGCCCCTGCTCAGCCGGGCCGCCAGGTCATCACCCCGGCCACGGCCCAGGCGATGCAGCAGATGTTGCGGGCCGTGGTGCAGCGGGGAACCGGTCAGATGGCGAGTCTGGGGGGCCAGGAGGGCGGCAAGACCGGCACCACCAACGAGAGCCGCGATCTGCTGTTTGTGGGCTATGAGCCCCAGCGCCACTGGGTGGTGGGCATCTGGCTGGGCAACGACGACAACAGCCCCACCCGCGCCAGCAGCGCCCTCGCCGCCAGTCTGTGGGGTGAGATTCTGCGCGCCTCCCGAACCTGATGCCTGGGTTTAATCGATGAAAACCCGCACCCGCCTGTGGTTGATCGCTGGTCTGGCCCTGCTGGCCCTGATCGCGGTGGGTGTGGTGCTGCAGGCGATCAACACCCTTTACCTGCAACTGAGTTGGTATCTGCCGTACTGGATCGTCCAGCCGGTGTTTTTTGTGGTCTTCGCTGGCCTGGTGCTGCTGCTGGTGCAGCTGGCCTGGCCTTGGCTGCGGGCCGCCCTGGGGGGCAAGGCAGGCCCTGGCACGGCGTCGCAGCTGCCGCCTCCCGGCAACCGCCGCGAGGCCGCCGCCCAGAACCTGGCCGCCATTGATCAAACCCTCGACCGGGTGCGGGATGCAGTCGAGCGGGAAGCCCTGCGCCAGGAGCGCCAGCGCATGGCCGCCGAACTGGAGCGGGGCGACCTGGTGATCGTGCTGTTCGGCATCGGCTCCTCTGGCAAAACCTCGCTGATCCGCGCCCTGCTGCAGGAGCTGGTGGGCGAGGTGGGCGCCGCCATGGGCTCCACCACCGGCAGCCAGCGCTACCGCCTGCGCCTGCGTGGGCTGCAACGGGCCGTGTGGCTGGTGGACACACCAGGCATTCTCGAAGCCGGCGCGGCGGGGCTGGAGCGTGAACGGCTGGCCCGGGAGCAGGCCGGCAAGGCCGACCTGCTGCTGTTGGTGGTGGATGGCGATCTGCGTGCTGCCGAACTGGAGGTGTTTGAAGCCCTGGCCAGCCTCGGCAAACGCTTGATGTTGGTGCTGAACAAGTGCGACTTGCGTGGCGAACAGGAAGAAGCACGGCTGCTGCAGCTGCTGCGCCAACGCACCCGCGGCCGCATCGCCACCGAGGATGTGTTGCCGTCCAGCGCGGCTCCCCAGAGCGTGCCGATGCCGGGCGGCAGACCGCTCCAACCGCCCGCTGAAGTGGACGCGCTACTGCGCCGCATCGCGGCGGTGCTCCATGCCGATGGCGAAGAGCTGATCGCCGACAACTTGCTGCTGCAGTGCCGCCAGCTGAGCGAAGCCAGCCGCTCCCTGCTGGCCCGGCAGCGGCGCAGCGATAGCGAAGCCATCGTGGATCGCTACATGTGGATCGGCGCCGGGGTGCTGGCCGTCACGCCCCTGCCCGGGCTCGACCTGCTGGGCGCGGCGGCCGTCAATGCCCAGATGGTGGTGGAGATCGGCCGGATCTACGGCATCAGCCTCAGCCGCCAAAACGCCCAGGACCTAGCCCTGTCGGTGGGGCGCACCATGGCCGGCCTGGGCCTGGTGAAAGGTGGGGTCAGCCTGCTGAGTGCGGCCCTGAGCCTGAATCTGCCCGCCCTGGTGGTGAGCCGGGCCATTCAGGCGGTCAGTGCGGCCTGGCTGACCCGGGTGGCGGGCCTCAGTTTTGTCACCTACTTCGAGCGCGACCAGGACTGGGGCGATGGCGGTGTGCAGGAGGTGGTGCAGCAGCAGTACGACCTGAGCCGCCGCGATGGGGCGCTGAGCCGCTTTCTCGAGGCGGCGTTCAGGCGGGTGGTGGAACCGCTGCAGGCGAAGCAGCCGCGCTTGCCGCCCCGGCCTCCGGCCGAATGACGGCGCTGTCGACAAGGGCTTCCGGCGGAGGCGGCTGCAGCGGTCCCCGGCTGTCAAGCACCACGATCAGGGCCAGATACAGCACACCGATCAGAATCGAGATCGCCCCGGTGAGGATCGCGACCCAACGTCCGCGACCAGCCTGGGATTCAGCCGAAGGGTCGGTCATGGCAGCTCGTCCAAGCTGAGCTGCACCAGCCTGGCCAGGCTGTCCAGGTGGCTGCTGCGGGTGTGGGGATTGCCGAGCACGGCCTTGAGGTGGTGGCGACCGGCGTACAAGGGTCGCGAGAGCATCAGATGCTCTTGCAGCAGCCGTTGGCGGGTGTGTTGGCTCCAGCACTCGGCAGCAGCGGCGTCCAAGCCCCGGGGTGTGAAGGCCAGCAGGTGGAAGGATCCCCCACGCAGCTGCAGGCGGCCACTGGCCTCCAGCAGGGCCGCGAGCTGGCGGCGCCGCTGAATGGCCCCATCGAGCACCGCCTCAATTCCCTCTAAACCCAACTGGCGCAGACCAAGCCAGAGCTTGAGAATCTCAGCGGGCCGAGTGCCCTGCAACCCCGTCTCCCCACCGTGGCCGTTGCCCCAACTCGGCTCCATGTAGGGCAGACCGGTGTGAAAAGCCTCAGCCAGACACTGGGGCCTGGCCAACAGCAACAGCGACGAGGTCTTGGTGATGCCCAGAAGTTTCTGGGGATTGATCGTGATGGAGTCGGCCCGCTCCAGGCCCGCCACCCGGAAGCGATGACCGGCCACCAGACCGAAGACGGCGCCAATCGCTCCATCGACGTGAAGCCACAGCTCGCGTTTCCGGCAGATCGATGCCAATGGCAGGAGCGGATCGACGGCGCCCCGCACGGTGGTGCCCGCGGTGGCGACCACGGCGATCACCGGCGTTCCGGTTTGCGCCAGCTGATCGAGCTCCAGCTCGAGGGCCGCAGGATCCAGGCGCCCCTCATGGTCCACCGGGATCGCGTGCAAGGCAGCAGCCGGCAGGCCCATCACTGCCAACGCCTTGGCCAGGGAGACGTGGGCATCGGCACTGGCCAGCACCACCGCATCGGCCCGTGTTGCCAGACCACGGCAGCGCCGGGCCGTGACCAGAGCCATCAAGTTGGAGAGGGTGCCACCGCTCGCCGCCACGCCACCGCTGCCAGCCGGCAGGCCCAGCTGCTCCGCCAGCCAGGCCGTGAGACTGCGCTCCAGGCGCGTCAGGCTGGGGGAGAGCTCTTCAGCCAACAGGTTGTTGTTGAGCCCGGCGCAGATCAGGTCGGCCGCCACCGATGCCGCCAGCGGCGGCGGGTCGAGGTGGGCGAGGGCTCCGGGGTGGTTGGGGTTGTAGGCGCCGTCCATCACCAGCTGCAGGTCGGCCAGCAACGCAGCAGGCTCCAATCCCTCCAGGGCGGGTTCCACCCCCGGCAACACGCTCAGACCCGGCAGCGGCGAGCGCTGGGAGGCCGACCCCAGCCAGCTGCAGAGCTGGCGGGATGCCTGCTCCAGAAAGTCCTGCAGTTGCGGGTCGAGCTGCTCAGGACTGGCAAACGGCAGGGGCTGGCTCGCCCGCGGGGCAGGTGGCGCGCTTGCCAACGGGGAACGCTCGAATGACTCCATTCTCACCTGCGGAGGTGAGCTACAAGGGTGTGGTTGCTGCTGCGGCTCAGGCGTTGGAGTCCACCCAATCCCCAGACCCCCAGCCCCTGGCGCAGCACGCGCCGTTGTGGACCCATGAGCAATGGATGCAGCGCCTGCTGCGCCACAGCCAGCGGGTTGGAGCCAGCGGCGAGATTCCGGTGGCGGCGGTGGTGCTGGATGAGGCGGGGCGCTGCATTGGCTGGGGCAGCAACCGACGCGAGGCCCACGCCGATCCACTCGGCCATGCCGAGCTGGTGGCCCTGGGGCAGGCGGCACGCCTGCGGGGCGACTGGCGCTTCAACGGCTGCACCCTCCTGGTAAGCCTGGAGCCCTGCCCGATGTGCGCCGGTGCCCTGGTGCAGGCCCGCATGGGCACCGTGGTGTTTGGCGCACTGGATCCCAAGCGTGGCGCCCTGGGCAGTTGCCACAACCTTGCCACCGCAGCCAGCGCCCATCACTACATGCGGGTGATCGGCGGAGTGTTGGGGGAACCAGCTGGAGATCAGCTGGCCGCGTGGTTCAGACAGCGACGGCAGCAGGGGTTCCAGCGGGACGGAAGGCCGGCAGCTCGGTTTCGAACAGATTGAGCAGCCGATCGACGTTTTCAGGCCGGCTGTTGTAGCCCATCAGACCAATGCGCCACACCTTGCCCGCCAGAGCGCCGAGACCGCCGCCCACTTCGATGCCGTGCTGGTTGAGCAGGTGGAGGGTGAAGGCCTTGCCGTCCACACCCTCCGGAATGCGCACGGTGGTGAGGGTGGGCAAGCGCAGGTGCTCGGGGGCATGGAGCTCAAGGCCGAGACGCTCCAGGCCAGCCCAGAGACGTTCGGCATTGCTGCGGTGGCGGGCCCAGGCCGAGTCCAGCCCCTCCTCGGCCAGCAGGCGCAGGGCCTCGCGCATGCCGAAGTTCATGTTCACCGGAGCGGTGTGGTGATACACCCGGTCGCTGCCCCAATACTGGTTGAGCAGGGTGACATCGAGGTACCAGTTGGGCACCTTGCCCTGGCGCGCCATCATCTTGGCTGCGGCCCGGGGCCCCATGGTGAAGGGACCGAGACCGGGAGGGCAGCTCAAGCCCTTCTGGCTGCAGCTGTAGGCCAGATCCACCTTCCAGGCATCGAGGTAGAGGGGAACGGCCCCAAGCGAGGTGACCGTGTCGAGCAAGAGCAGGCAGTCGTGCTGACGGCAGAGATCGCCGATGCCCTCCATGGGCTGGCAGATGCCGGTGGAGGTTTCGGCATGGACGATCGCCAGGATCTTGGGCCGGTGAGTGGCCACAGCCTCCTCCAGCTCGGCCAGGCTGAAGGCTTCGCCCCAGGGCTTCTCCAGCGTTACGACATTGGCCCGGTAGCGGCCGGCAATGTCGGCGAGGCGCAGACCGAAATACCCCTTGACCGCCACCAGCACGGTGTCGCCGGGCTCAATCGTGTTGGCCAGGGTGGCTTCCATCGCGGCACTGCCAGTGCCGCTCATGGGAATGGTGAGGCGGTTGTCGGTTTGCCAGGCGTAACGCAGCAGCTCCTGCACCTCACCCATCAGCTCGACGTAGAGCGGATCGAGGTGGCCGATCGGGGTGCGGGCTAGGGCCCGGAGCACCGTGGGGTGGGCATTGGATGGCCCAGGACCGAGCAGCAGGCGGTTTGGGGTGGCGATGGGACCCAGCGTGCGGCGGTGGGCGGAATTAACGGGGGGCAGCACGGGGAGGGAAACCAAAACCGGATGAACAGATCGATCGAGCCTAAGCAGCGACGAACGGCCTAGCGAGCACGCACGTTGGTGGCGCCGAGCCCACGACAGAGATGCTCGAAGGGAACCCGCACCACGTTGGTGGCGGTTACGCCGACATCGAGCAACATCTCGCACACCACATCCGCCATCAGGGCGATGCTGCGCACGGTGGGGCCGGTGGGGACGCCCAGGCTCTTGTAGGTGTCGTCCAGGCCGTTGAGCACCCGCTCGTTGAGAATCGAAGCGTCGTCGGCGATCAGGGCGTAGCTGGCGTAACGCAGGAAGTAGTCCATGTCGCGCAGGCAGGCCGAGAGCCGCCGCGTGGTGTAGGCATTGCCGCCGGGGAGGATCAACTCGGGATCCGCCAGCCAGAGGCGCTGGGCCGCTTCCCGCACGATCGCCGCCGCTTCCCGGTTGATCAGCTCCACGGCCGCCAGACGCACCTCCGACTCGGAGTAGTAGGCCGAGATCCGGTCAATCGCGTCCCGGTCCAGATAGCGGCCGAGCTGGTCGTAACGGCCAATCAGACCAGTGATGGCATCGCGCATGGCGGGATCGAATCGACGCACCTACAGCGGAACGTAGCACTCACATTTGGCCAAATCCCAGGCCAGGGGCGCGTTCTGGGGAAGTTGACAGAAACGGTTACGCAAGCGCTGCCCACCATTTGGTTACAAGCGATACACAGCGGCGCCGGGGCGATCCGTACGGTCCCGCCACGCCGCGACTAGGGCGGCACCCACTCTTTTGTTCGTCATGGCCAAAACAGCCCAAGAGGTCCTGCGTCAGATCAATGACGAGGGCATCGAGCTGATCGACCTCAAATATGTCGACCTGCACGGCAAATGGCAGCACCTGACGGTCTGCAACGACCTGATCGATGAAGCCGCCTTCAGCGAAGGTGTGGCCTTCGACGGCTCCTCGATCCGCGGTTGGAAAGCGATCAATGAATCGGACATGGCGATGGTGCCGGATCCGAACACCGCCTGGATCGACCCCTTCTACAGCCACAAAACCCTCAGCCTGATCTGCTCGATCCAGGAGCCCCGCAGCGGCCAGCCCTATGCCCGCTGCCCCCGCGCCCTGGCCCAGAAGGCGCTGAATTACCTCAGCTCCACCGGCATCGCCGACACGGCCTACTTCGGTCCGGAGCCTGAGTTCTTCGTCTTCGACGATGTGCGCTACACCTCCGGTAGTGGCAGCAGCTTCTACAGCGTCGATTCGATCGAAGCCCCCTGGAACACCGCCCGGCTTGAGGAAGGCGGCAACCTGGCCTACAAGATCCAGCTGAAGGAGGGCTACTTCCCGGTTTCGCCCAACGACACCCTTCAGGACATGCGCTCCGAGATGTTGCTCACCATGGGCAGCCTGGGTGTGCCGATCGAGAAGCAGCACCACGAGGTGGCCACGGCTCAGCACGAACTGGGCATCAAGTTTGCCGAGCTGATCAGCGCGGCCGACAACGTGATGATTTACAAGTACGTGGTGCGCAACATTGCCAAGAAGTACGGCAAGACGGCCACGTTCATGCCCAAGCCGGTGTTTGCCGACAACGGCAGCGGCATGCACGTGCACCAGAGCCTCTGGAAGGGTGGCAACCCGCTGTTCTTCGGCGAAGGCACCTACGCCAACCTCTCGCAAACCGCCCGCTGGTACATCGGCGGCCTGCTCAGGCACGCCCCCAGCTTCCTAGCCTTCACCAACCCCACCACCAACAGCTACAAGCGTCTGGTGCCGGGCTTCGAGGCTCCGGTCAACCTGGTGTATTCCCAGGGCAACCGCTCCGCAGCTGTGCGGATCCCGCTCACCGGACCCAGCCCCAAGGCCAAGCGCCTGGAGTTCCGCTCTGGCGATGCCCTCTCCAACCCCTACCTGGGCTTTGCCGCCATGCTGATGGCCGGCATCGACGGCATCAAAAACCAGATCGATCCGGGCGATGGCACCGACGTCGATCTGTTTGAGCTCTCGGCGGAGGAGTTGTCCAAGATCTCCACGGTGCCCGCCTCCCTCAACGGCGCCCTCGAGGCCCTCGACGCCGACAAGGACTACCTGCTGGCCGGCGGGGTCTTCACCGAAGACTTCATCAACAACTGGATCGCTCTCAAATACGAGGAGGTCCAGCAGCTGCGCCAGCGGCCCCACCCCCACGAATTCGTGATGTATTACGACGCCTGATCAAGGAGCTGTCGCATTGCGCTCAATCCCTGAGCCCTGGCCAAAGGCCGGGGCTTTTTGATGGTCGAAGCGGACCTGCCGAATCCGAACACTGATCAGCTCAGATCGAGCACAGCTCAGCTGAGTCTCCAGGCCTGGAATTCGAGGACTTCCTGGATCGCTGCATGCCATGGGGGCTGTATCTCGAGCCGTTGCTTGGAAACACAAGGGGGGGGGCACAGGTCTTCGCTGCTCGCGCTCGCCGGGGCAATCGGCTGGAATGGCAGCACGCGATTGCCCAGCCATGCCCGATCAGCTCACCAAGCTGGCCTACCAAACCATGCAGCAGGGCAAGGCTTTGCTGGGCTTGACCCATAAGGAAGTGAGCACCCGGCTGATGGGGTTGCTGGCTCCGGATGGCACCCCGAAAACCGTGCCGGTGCCGCCGGAATTGATGGGCCGGCTCAAGCAGTCGATGGACTGCCTGCACGAGCGTGATTGGCAGGAGGCGGAGCAGGGTCTGTATCCAGCGTCGTTGCTATTCGATGCCCCTTGGCTCGACTGGGCCAGCCGTTACCCGCTGGTATGGCTGGACATGCCCAGCACCTGGACCCGCCGCAGCGAGCGCAACGTGCGTGACCTACCCCAGGATGTGGATCCGGCCGCCTACCCCGACTACTACCTCCAGAACTTTCACCACCAGACTGACGGCTACCTGAGCGACCACTCCGCAGCCCTCTACGACCTGCAGGTGGAGATTCTGTTCAACGGCACCGCCGATCCGATGCGGCGGCGGGTGTTGGCGCCGCTGCTGCGAGGCATCAAAGCCTTTGCCGATCGGCCAGCGGGCCAGTTGCGGGTGCTCGACGTGGCCACCGGCACCGGCCGCACGCTGCGCCAGATCCGGGCCGCCCTGCCCCAGGCCCAGCTGGTGGGCCTGGATCTCTCCACGGCCTACCTTCGCCAGGCGAACAAATGGCTGAGCCAGTTGCCCGGCGAGCTGCCCCAGCTGGTGCAGGGCAATGGCGAAAGCATGCCCTTTGCGGAGGCCACGTTCCAAGGCCTCACCTGCGTCTTCCTGTTTCACGAACTGCCTGGAGACGCCCGTCAGGCGGTGATTGATGAGGCCTATCGCGTGCTCGAGCCCGGCGGGGTGGTGGTGCTGGCCGACTCGGTGCAGCTGGCCGATTCCCCCCAATTCAGCGCCGCGATGGAAAACTTCCGGCGCGTGTTCCACGAGCCCTACTACCGCGATTACATCAGCGACGACATCGACGGCCGCATGCGGCAGGCTGGATTTGAAGCCGTCGCCGCCGAATCCCACTTCATGACGCGGATCTGGACAGCGCGTAAACCGCGTTAACGCTTCAGCAACCAGGCCAGCAGCAATCCGGCGGTCGACCAGCGCAGCCCTCGCCAGAACAACACCTCCACCCGGTGCGGGGGTGCCAAAGACTCCGGCAGCGGATCCAGCAGGCGCTGGGTCAGGGCCAGGCGCTGGCGTTGGCGCCGCTGGGTCACCCCGGAGCTGTGGCGCGTCAGCGAGGCCTGGGTGAACAAGCCGTCCAAGAGGTGCAGCAGACGGATCGGCTGGTGTACCAGATGGTGGCCCAGGGGTCGGCTCGGCATAGCCAGCTCACAGCAACGCAGCAGTGGCATCAGGATGGGGCCTGCCATCAACAAACGTCCAGTGCCCACCTCGCCGCCCAAGCCATCCCGGTGCTGGCCTGAGGGAGCCCTGGATCAGGCCCTGGCCCTGCAGCGCCAACTGGCCATCGGCGATCGCGATTGGCACGCCCTCAAGGCCCAGCGGTCCCGACGGGGAGCGGAGCAGCTGGCCGCTGCCCTGGTGCTCCTGCTGGGCGGCGATGACCCCAGCGCCCCCCAGGCCAGCGCCGCCCGCCAGCAGGCCATCGAACTGGTGGAACACGGCCTGGGCTGGTTGCGGGGGGAGCTCAGCGACCCCGGTTGCCCCAGCCACCGACCGGCGACAGCACCGCAGCCCGCTGGCGACTGACGGCCAGTTGCAGCCGGTTACCGCGGCTGCTCCAGCGCACGTCGTCAAAGCAGTTGTGGATCAAGAACAGGCCTCGTCCGCCGGTGGCGTCAAGCTGCTCCGGCAGGGACGTGGTGCGGGCATCCGGCGGCAGCCCCGGGCCTTCATCCTGCACTTGCCACACCAGCCAGCGCGGGGTTTCAATCCGCCGCACCCGCAGGCACTTGGCCGGATCGCAACCATTGCCGTGGCGCACCGCGTTGACCAGCGCCTCCTGGAGACCCAGCTGCACCTGGCTCTGAAGCTGCAGGCAGCGGATCGGCTCAATCAGCAACTCCAGCAGCGGAGCGAGCTGCAGGGTCGAAGGCGTGATGAAATCTGACCAGCGCAGCGCCATCCGGCTGGGATCCGCAGGGGCCAATTCGACCCTACGCCGCTGCCGGCACCCTGGCTCAGGCGTAGATGCGCTGTTGCAGAGCGGGATGGCTGAGCAGGGCATCCATCAACCGCACCCCCCGCAGCTGGTTCACCAGGGGCATGTGCCCCTCGGGCGCATCGATGGACCACTGGAAGGAGCCCGGGTAGCGGGTCCACCGGCCCCCGTCCTTCCAGGCCAACTTGGGCCAGAGCAGCTCCCAGCGGTCGTTGCAACTGCGCAGCAGTCGCCCTTGCACGGAAAACCCGAAACGCCCGCGCGAAAAGCACACCCAGAGGCGATCCAGGCTGTCGAGATCGGCCGACGGCATCGGCGGCACCTCGCTGTAATACACATAGCCACGGCGCACCGCGGTCGGCCCGGCCAGCTCCCGCAGCAGGGCGCTGGTGATCCGATCGGCCTCCTCAAACTGTTGGGCCATCAGGGCCTGTTGCAGCGGCGCGTAGTCGAGTCCTCGCGCCGACACCGTGGCCAGCCACCCCAGGGGATACCGGGCCAGGAAGGCGTCGCGCAGGCCGTCACTCTCGTCGAGCAACAACTGGATCAGGAAACCGGCGGCCCAGTCGTCGCCAGTGGCATCGAGGGCCGACAGGTGGTCGGCGATCAGCGGCCGCAGGAGCTGCCGCTGCTCCTGCAGGGCGGCCAGCAGGGCACGACGCTGTCGGGGATTGCCGCTCTGAAAGCGCTCAAGCAGAGACTCGGGGCTGGCGCTAGTGGTGGCGGTGACCGGAGGACCGGAAAGCATGGAAGGGGTCGAAGCCTGAAGCGAAGCCAGCGTGGGACCACTATGTCAGCAGAGATCCACAACAGCGATGCCGGGCGCCAGCCCCCCCCTCACCGTGGCAGCTTTCCTGGCGGCAGGCGGGCCCATCGTCGATGTACGTAGTCCCCAGGAATTTGCCCAGGGCCACATCCCTGGCGCCCTCAACCTGCCCCTGTTCAGCGATGACGAAAGGGCTCAGGTGGGCACCTGCTACAAGCACAAGGGTCGCCCTGCGGCGATCCAGCTTGGGCTGGAGCTGGTGGGTCCCAAGTTGGCAGCGCTGGGCCAGGAGCTGCGCCGGCTGGGTCAGCACAACACACCCCTGCGGCTGCACTGCTGGCGGGGCGGCATGCGCTCAGGCAGCGTCGCCTGGCTGGCCAGCACCCTGGAGCTACCGGTGCTGCTGCTTGAGGGTGGCTACAAGGCCTACCGCCGCTGGGTGCTGGACACCTTCGAGCGGCCCTGGCCGCTGCTGGTGCTGGGCGGACGCACCGGCACCGGCAAGACCGATCTGCTGCTGGCCCTGCGGCGTCAGGGAGCAGCCGTGGTTGATCTGGAGGGGCTTGCCCACCACCGAGGAAGCAGTTTTGGCGGCTTGGGGCTGCCGACCCAACCCAGCAGCGAGCACTACGAAAATCGTCTTGCGTCCAACCTGCAGGCTCTCGAGGGCCAGGCGCCGATCTGGGTCGAGGCGGAAAGCGCCCAGGTGGGCCGCTGCCGGATCCCCGCCGGTCTGTGGCGGCAGATGGGGGAGGCGCCCGCGATCGAGATCCAGCGCCCACTGGCAGAGCGTGTCGAGCAGCTCGTGGCGGTGTATGGAAACCAGGGGCAGGAGGCCCTGCGCCAGGCCACCGAACGGATCGCCCGTCGGCTGGGGCCTCAGCGCACCGCCACGGCCCTGGAAGCAATCGACCGTTGCGACTGGGCCAGCGCCTGCGTCCAGATGCTGGATTACTACGACCGCTGCTACGACCACGAGCTGAGCCGCCGGAACAGCCCAGTGCTGACCAGCGTCGACCTGGCGGGAATCGCTGCCGATGCCGCCGCCAGCCGGCTGCTGCAGGAGGCAGAGGAGCGCAGTGTTGCAACTGCGGTCCACTCTGAGGCTGGCTCCTAGGATTGATTTTTGTCCCCGCTTGCCATGGGCGCCGCCATTCAGTTCTTCCGCGGGGTGGATGAGCCGGTCGTGCCCGATATCCGCTTAACCCGCTCCCGCGATGGCCGCACCGGTCAGGCCCTGTTCGTGTTCGAAGAACCCGACGCCCTCGCCCCTGAGAGCATGGGAGACATCACCGGCATGTTCCTGGTGGATGAGGAGGGCGAGCTGGTGACCCGTGAGGTCAAGGCCCGCTTTGTCAATGGCAAGGCCAGCGCCCTCGAGTGCACCTACACCTGGAAGAGCACCGAAGACTTCGACCGCTTCATGCGCTTTGCCCAGCGTTACGCCGACAGTCACGATCTCGGCTTCTCGAACAACAAGGGCGAAGATCAGGCGGAGCAGGACGAGGCCTGATCCCTTGAAATTCGGCCAATGGCTGGGGCTATTGGCGCTGGTGGCAGCCCTGGTGCTGCTCTGGAACCTGCGCCAGAGCCTGATGCATCTGTTTGCTGCCGTGGTCCTGGCGATGGCGCTCTGCACCCTCGTGGGTGCCATCCAGACCCGCCTGCGCTGCTCCCGTCCAGTTGCCCTGTTGCTCAGCCTGGGCACGGCAACCCTGCTGCTGGCGGTGGTGGCCACGGCGGTGATTCCCCCGTTCGTCGACCAGTTCAGCCAGCTGCTGAGCAAATTGCCGGCGGCCGCCGAAACCCTCCTGGAGCTGCTGCGTGATGGCCTGGCTCGGGTGAGCCAGATGCTTTACGGCACCCGAGAAGGCGGATTGTCCTGGCTGCGCAATGGCCTGATCGGCGGAGCCGACGCATCCAGCGGCTTGTCGTCTGGTCTGGGCGGCAGCCTGGGGTCCGGCGCCCTGCGACTGGTGGGGCTGGCTGGTGGTCTCGGCACCGGCTTGCTGCAAACCCTGTTTGTATTTGCAGTGGCCCTGATGGTGGCGGTGCAACCCGTCGCCTATCGCGAGGTGGCCGTGTTGCTGGTGCCTTCGTTTTACCGGCGCCGTTTCCGCCAGGTGCTGGTGCAATGCGGCGAGGCCCTGAGTGCCTGGATGGTGGGAGTGCTGATCAGCTCCCTGTGTGTGGGCACCCTGGCGGCCATCGGCCTGAGCCTGCTGGGTGTGAAGTTGGTGGCCGCCAATGCGCTACTGGCGGGGCTGCTCAACATCATTCCCAACGTGGGACCAACCCTCAGCACCCTCTTTCCGATGTCGGTGGCCCTGCTGGATGCCCCGTGGAAAGCTGCAGCGGTGCTGGTGCTTTATGTCGCCGTGCAAAATCTCGAGAGTTACTTCATCACCCCGTCGGTGATGCACCACCAACTACGGCTGCTGCCCGGTCTCACCCTCACGGCCCAGCTGCTGTTCACGGTGGTGTTCGGCCCCCTCGGCCTGCTGCTCGCCCTGCCCCTGGCGGTGTGCTTGCAGGTGATCGTGCGCGACCTGCTGATCCACGACATCCTGGATCCATGGAAACGCCACCGGCTGGCCCCTTGACCCCATGAACGGCCGCACGGTGCTGGGGGCTCTGGCCCTGATCGTGTTGGGGTTGCTCAGCTGGGAATTGCGCTGGGTGCTGCTGGTGCTGTTTGGCGCGGTGGTGCTGGCCGTGGCCCTCGATGTGCCCATCACACTTCTGCGGCGCCTGCTGCCGCTGAACCGGCCCGCCGCCCTGGTGTTGGTGCTGGTGGCCCTTGTGCTGGTGGGTGGGCTGCTGGCCCAACTGCTGTTGCCGGAACTGCTTCAGCAGATCAGCCAACTCTCGGAGCTGCTGCCGGCCCTCGCCCAAAGGTTGGCCGACCTCGCCGGTCAGGTGCGTTGGCTGCCCGGCCTGGAGCGCCAGCTGATGGAGCTGGGCACCTGGGACAACCTGCAACCCCTCGGCAGCCAGCTGCTGGGGTTTGCCGGCGGGGCCGCCAACACGTCGATCCAACTGGTGTTAATGGCCTTGCTGGCCATCCTGCTGGCGCTGGATCCGCGCAGTCACCAGAAGGTTGTAGTGGCGCTGACGCCGAGCTTCTTGCGGCTCCAGATGGGCCACCTGCTGAGCGAATCCCGCCAGGCCCTTGGAGGCTGGCTGGCCGGCATGACCCTCTCCGCCGTGAGCGTGTTTCTGCTCACCTGGGCGGGGCTGGCGCTGCTGGGGGTGCCCCTGGCGCTACTGAGCGCCCTGATCTGCGGCCTGCTCACCTTCGTTCCCACCATCGGCCCCACCGCTGCCACCCTGCTGCCCCTGGCCCTGGCCCTGCTGGTTTCGCCGGCCAAGATGATTCAGGTGCTGGTGTTGCGGGTGGTGCTCCAAAACGCCGAGGCCTTTCTGCTGACACCGGTGCTGCTGCGTCGCACGGTGAATCTGCTGCCCACCGTGGCCCTCACCGCCCAGCTGTGCCTAGGGGCCCTGCTCGGATTGCCCGGGGTGTTGCTGGCCCTGCCCCTGGTGGTGGTGCTGCAGGTGCTTTGCGAGGAAGTGGTGGTGAAGGAGGTGATGGATCGCTGGACCTAGTTCTTTATCTGGGCCGACCGCGGTAGCGCTGCAGGATCGAGGGCAGGAGCAGCAACACCGCCACCGCCAGCGGATGGCTGCGGATCGCCGCCCCCAACCCTGCCAAGGTGAAGTGTTCCAGGAGCAACTGCAACTCAACCCGCAGATCCAACAGGGCCAGCAGGCCCAGCGATACGGGGACCATCGCCCAGCCAAGCCTCCGCAGTGAACGGTCAGCGACGGGACAGTACCGGCAGCAGGGTGGGTGCCACCCCGATGCTGGACCAGGCGCCTACGAGGATGCCGAAACTGAGGGCAATCGCGAACCAGTACAGGGTGCTGCCGCCAAAGAAGATCAAGGCGATCAGGGGTAGCAGGGTGGTGAGGGAGGTGTAGACGGAGCGGGTGAGTGTGCTGATCACGGCTTCATCGGCCTGATCCGCCAAGGGGAGGTCCTTGAGCTGGTTCCGCTTCTCACGGATCCGATCAAAGATCACCACCGTGTCATTCACGGAATAGCCGGCAATGGTCAGCAGGGCCACGGCGAACAGACTGTTCACCTCCACCCCGGCCAGCAGACCGAGCCAGGCAAACAGACCGCAGGTGATCAGCACGTCGTGGGCCAGGCACAACAACGCCAGGGCCGCATAGATGCGGTCGTAACGAAAACTGATGTAGAGGGAAATGCCCACAAAACTCACCAGCAGCGATACCAAACTGGCCTGGAGCAACTGGGAGCCCAGCGTGGGGCCGATCGTGTCGATGGACAAACCACCGGGCACCGTGTCTCCCACCTGATCCTGGAGCGCCTGCAGCACCACCTGGGCCTGATCCGGACTGAGGCTGGGGGTGCGCGCCACCAGGGAGCGGCCGCCATCCAGCAGCTGAACCGAAGCCCCAGCCAATGCAGGGGCTGGATTGGCGCCATCGGCGGGCAGCTTCAGGGCAGCGAGCGACCGCTGCAGGGTGGAAACCGTCAGAGGGGTGCAAGCGGACTCGCAGCGCCGCTCGAGTTGGATCTGGGTGCCTCCGGTGAAGTCCAGACCCGGCCGCAGTGGGGCTCGGATCGACGGAGAAGTCCAGCTGAGGGCCATCCCAAGGATGCTCAACACCAAAGCCACCAGCGACAGCAGCCAAAGACGGCGGCGATGACGGTTGACGCGGAAGGCGAACATCGGCCGGCTGGTGGAGGAAGGGGCAGGGATGGGGGGCATGGTCAACTCAAGCCACTCGCTCAGAGCGCTGGGCCAGCGGAATGAAGTAATCGATCCGGCGCAGGGCTGGATAACTCATCAGCACCCTTAACAACGTGCGGGTGCAGGTGAGAGCACTGAACAGGCTCAGCAGCACACCGATGCCAAGGGTGACCGCAAAGCCTTTGACAAAACCGGTGCCCAGAGCGAAGAGGGCGATACAGCTGATCAGGGTGGTGACCTGTCCATCGAGGATGGAAGACAAGGCGAGGGAAAAGCCCGTGTCGATCGAGCGAATGAGGGTGTTGCCAGTGCGCAACTCCTCCTTGAGCCGCTCGAAAATCAGCACATTGGCGTCTACCGCCATGCCCAGCGACAGGATAAATCCGGCAATGCCTGGCAGGGTCAGGGTGACGGGAATCAGGGCATAGGCGGCCAGATTGAACAGGCCATACAGAGAGAGGGAGATCACTGCCACGATGCCGGCGAGGCGGTACACCACCACCATGAACACCGCTACCAGCAACAGGCCGGTGAGGGCAGCCAGCAGGCTGGTGCGGATGTTTTCGGCGCCGAGCGAGGGGCCGATCGTGCGCACCTCCAGAATTTTCACCGGCAGGGGCAAAGAGCCTCCGCGCAGCTGCACCTCCAGATCACGGGCTTCTTCAGCGCTGAAATTGCCGGTGATGCTGGCGGAGCCACCGGTGATGCCGGCCGCCTTGAACTCAGGGCCCACGCTGGCTTCGCTGATCGAGCGCCCGTCGAGCACGATCCCCAGCAGGCGCCCTGTACCGGCAATCGACTGGGTGAGCTGGGCAAACTTGTCGCCCCCATCCTTGTTGAAACTGAGGGTCACATCCCAGCCAGGTCCGCTCTGCTGCTGCTGCCGCCCAGCAGTCACGAGATCCTTGCCACTGAGGCTGGCCGGCTCAAAGAGCGCCACGATGTCAACGTTGATCCGCTGAAGATCGGCCTGCACCTGCTCGCGGTCGATTTGCTTGGGGTCTGCCTGGCTGGGGTCTGCCTGCTGGGAATCGCTGGTTGACGGTGCACTGTCCTGGCTGGGCTGGCCCAGGCGCGCCAGCAGGGCCGTGGCCTGACGCTTCAGGGTGAGCAGCTCCTGCATGCGCTGCTCCGTTCCCGGTTTCTGGGCCCGAAACTCCAGCAGGGCCGTGGTGCCGAGCACGGTGGCCGCCCGGGTGGGGTCCTGTTCGCCGGGCAGCTGCAACACCAACTGGTCGTCGCCGACGGTTTGCAGAGTCGACTCAGCCACGCCCAACCCATTGATGCGGCGATCGAGCACGTCCTTAACGGCGTCGAGCTGCTCTTTGCGGACGGTGGTGATGGCTCCGGCAGGCTGGACCTGCAGGGTCAACTGGCTGCCACCGCGGAGATCCAGGCCGAGCCTCTGCCCCAGCGGGGTGGAGGGGCTGTTCCAGCTGAACAGCAGGGCTCCGGCCGCGATGGCCAGGGCAAGGATCAGGGCAAACCACCCCTGTTGGCGGGCCATCTCAGATCTGGCCCGCGAGCAGTTGCTGGGCCGCGGCGACGATTTGGTGGGGCTGGATGATCGTCAGGTTTTCCAGGGCGCCGTTGTAGGGCGTGGGGATGTCCTGGGAAGAGAGACGAATCGGCCGGGCATCGAGCTCGTCAAAGCAATGCTCGGTGATCAGAGCAATGAGCTCAGCGCCGATGCCGCCGGTCTTCATGCACTCCTCCACCACGATCACGTTGTGGGTTTTGCGGATCGAGCGGGCGATGGTGTCCATGTCGAAGGGTTTGAGGCTGATCAGATCAATCAGCTCCACGCTCACACCATCCTTCTCCAGCTGCTCCACCGCCTTGAGGCAGTGGTGACGCATGCGGGAATAGGTGAGGATCGTGATATCACTGCCCTCGCGCACAACTTCCGCTTGATCCAGGGCGCAGATGTAGTCGCCCTCGGGAATGTCTTCCGAAAGGTTGTACAGCAGCACATGCTCAAAAAAGAGCACAGGGTTGTTGTCGCGGATCGCCGCCTTCATCAACCCCTTGGCATTGGTGGGGGTGCTCACCGCCACGATCTTGATGCCGGGCACCGCGTGGAAATAGGCCTCAAGGCGCTGACTATGCTCCGCCCCCAGCTGCCGACCGACACCACCGGGGCCACGCACCACGGTGGGAATCGTGTAGTTGCCGCCGCTGGTGTAACGCAGCATCCCCATGTTGTTGGAGATCTGGTTGAAGGCCAACAGCAGGAAGCCCATATTCATGCCCTCCACGATCGGGCGCAGACCCGTCATGGCAGCCCCCACGGCCATGCCGGTGAAGGCGTTCTCGGCGATCGGGGTGTCCAGAACCCGCAGTTCGCCGTACTTCTCGTAGAGGTCCTTGGTCACCTTGTAAGAACCGCCGTATTGGCCGACGTCCTCGCCCATCACGCAGACGTGCGGATCGCGGGCCATCTCTTCATCGATGGCCTCGCGGAGGGCGTTGAAGAGAAGCGTCTCTGCCACGGCGGGAAGGCGATTCCGGCACAGGACCGGTGGTGCCGCCAACTTATCTCAGCCGCTAGCGGCGGCAGTGGCCTCAGCCCCCGGCAGCGAACGTGGAGAGCAGCAGCACCGACAGCAGCATGCCGGGCAGCAACAGCGTCACCAACAGACCAAGGTCGTGGGGGGTCATAGGACGGCGCTAGTGGATGGAGGTTAGGGAGTTTTACCCGACTCCACAGGGGCTGATCCGGAACCGGACACCAGGCTGCGCACGAACACCAGGGCCAACCCCACGGCAATGAAGGCAAAGCTGAAGGTGGCCAGGAAGGCCATGCCCACAATCAGGGTCTTGAGGGCGGTGGCAATGCTCTGGGCAATGGCAGAGCTGTAACTGGGCGGGTGCAGGGCGTAGTAGCTCACCATCCGGCGGCTCAAGCCCAGGGCAAACCAGGCCAGCAGCCCGGCGGTGAGCGAACCGGACAGGAAGCTCAGGGGGCCCTTGCGGGGAGCCGCATCGGACTCGGTCGGGGGATTGGGGTCGCTCACGCCTCCAGGCTGACACCTCGGTTGCTGAAGCCACAACACCAGGCCTCAAAGCCCGCCTGCTCGAGCTGGGACGCCAAGCCGGCCTGGGCCGCCTGCGCCTCGGCGAGGCCGGCGAAGATGGCAAACAGGCTCGGGCCCGATCCGCTCATGGCCACCGCCAGCGGGCCTTCGGCCTGGCGCAGCAGAGCCAGGCCCTGCCGCACACTCTCCACATCGGGTTCCACCACGGCCTGCAGGTCATTGCGCAGCGCAGGCAGGGCAGCGCCCTGGTGCAGGGCCTGCAGCAGCGGCCCCTGGCGCAACGCCTGACGGCGTTGCTCAAAGTCGTGCTCGCCCTGGAGGTAAAAATCACCCCGCATCGCCTTGCAGCGGCCGTAGGCCCAGGGGGTGCTGACACTGACCTCGGGGTGCTTGATCAACAGCACCGCCAAACCCAGGGGCTCCGCGCGCTCCACCGGCTCCAGCCGCTCGCC
The DNA here is from genome assembly GCF_002252665.1 of Synechococcus sp. 8F6. Lineage (GTDB taxonomy): Bacteria > Cyanobacteriota > Cyanobacteriia > PCC-6307 > Cyanobiaceae > Cyanobium_A. The sequence goes on along the minus strand of NZ_NQKZ01000003.1, from coordinate 92,862 downwards.
ACGGCCGAAGCACAGCTGGGTGCCGCCATCGAGGCAGAACGGCATGTCGGATCCGAGCTCGGCGGCCATCGTCTGCAGGGTCTCGGCATCAAAGCCCAACCCCCACAGGGCATTGAGGCCCACCAGGGCCGCCGCCCCGTTGCTGGAGCCACCGGCCAACCCGGCACCGATGGGGATGCGTTTCTCAAGCACAATCTCGGCGCCCAGCTCGGAAAACCCCGAACGGGCCCGCAACAGCTCGCCAGCCCGCACGATCAGGTTGCTGCCATCGGTGGGCAGGTCGGCTCGGTCGCAGCGCAGGCTGATCCGGGCATCGGCGGTGGGCTGCAGCCGCAAGGTGTCCGCCAGCTCAATCGACTGCATCACCATCGCCAGCTCGTGGAAGCCGTCGGGTCGCAGGCCCAACACCTCCAGGTGCAGGTTGATTTTGGCGGGGGCCCGCACGCACAGGTCAGCCATGGGCGGGAGGGGGCGCAGTGACAGTGGTGGTCTGATTCAAGCCGCCCGCCAACGCCACCCAGGCTGACGGGGCGATCTCCTGGGGCCGTTGCTGCAGGTTGATACCCGCCGCTGCCACCAGCTCAGCCAGCTGGGCTTCCGGGAGCAGGCCCGCCAGAGTGTTGCGCAGCATCTTGCGTCGGGCAGCAAAGCAGCGCTTCAGCAGCATCTCCACGGTGCGGGCCAGCAGCGGCACCAGCTGCTGGGCAGCTGGCAGGGGCTCCAGCAGGATCACCTCGGAGTGCACCTGCGGCGGCGGCTGAAAACAGCGCGGGGGAACGGCACAGACGCTGCGGCAGTGGGCCATCAGCTGCATCCGCACACTCAACGCCGAGTAGGCGCTGGCCCCTGGCTGGCAGCGGATGCGCTCCCCCACCTCCCGCTGCACCAACAGCACCAGGCGCTCGTAGGGGCGGGCAACGGGTCGATCGAGGCGGCCCACCAGGCGCTCCAGCAGGGGGCCGGTGATGTTGTACGGGATGTTGGCCACCACCTTGTTGGCTGCCGGCAGCTCAACCGCCAGCACATCGCCTGGGGTGAGGCTGAACCGCGGTTCGCCGCCAAAACGCTCCTGCAGACCGTGCACCAGATCGCGATCGAGCTCCACCGCTGCCACCACCCCCGCCGGCGAGGCCAGCAGCCGCTCGGTGAGCGCTCCCCGACCCGGCCCCACCTCCAGCACCCGATCGGCGGGCTCGAGCTCTGCGGCCGCCACGATGCGGCCGAGCACCCCCTGATCCACCAACCAGTGCTGGCCGAAACGCTTGCGGGCGCGGTGGGCAGCAAAACTCATGGATGACGCTGCAGTTGCTCCACATTGCCTGTCTCCCCTCTCCGCCTCGCCCAGCGGCCCACCCCCGCGCTGGCCCGTCTGCTCCTGACTGGATCGCTGCTCGCCGGAATGCTGCTGGCTGGCATCGCGGGGCTGTCCCCCGCCGCCCGCGCTGGCAGCGCCACCGCCTCCTCGATCTGGAACAAAACCAATGCCCTCGCTCGGGCACGGCAGCAGCTGCCGCCGGGGGCTGTCATCACCGGCGAACACTGTCAGGAGGTGGAGGTGGGGATCGGCAACATCCGCTATCTCTGCACGGTGGAGTTCAGCCCCGCTCCAGCCGTCAGCACACCCACCTCCACTCCGACACAAACTCCGACCCCGACACCCTGACGCCTGGCCTTGACCCGATGCGCCGTGGTCGCTTAGCCGTCTGGGCGAATCCAGCGCACCGGGCCGGTCGCCGGGGCGAGCGGCACCAGGGCATACACCATCTCCACCGGGCTCTCGGCCCAGGTTGGCTGGCTCTCGAGCCAGCAATGCCAGGCCCGCTCCAACCGCTGACGCTTACCGCGCCGTAGGGAGCCGACCCCCCAACCATCGGGGCCAGGCCGGCGCCGACCCTTCACCTCCACCAGCAGCAGTCGCCCCTGCTTCTCCAGCACCAGGTCGAGCTCGCCCCAGCGGCAGACCCACTGCCGGGCCAGCAGCCGCCAGCCACGCTGCTGCAACAGGCGCAGGGCGCGCTGCTCGGCCCAGTCGCCCTGACGGCGTGCGGTGGTGCGTGGCATGGCCCTCCCCGGTGTGGCCTCAGGGTTCCCACAAGGGGTCGAGCATCCCGGCGGAATGGCCCTCCTTAGGCTGGGATGAGCTGAAAGGTTGCCATGCATCCGCCGATGTCTCCGAAGCGCGGCCCACACCGCCTGGCTGGCTGGGTGCTGGCGCTGCTGCTGGCCCTCGGCACCACCTGGCTGGCCCCCGCCCCGGCCATGGCCGCCATGGATGTGGCCAAGCAGGTGCTGATCGGCGCTGATTTCCACGACCAGGATCTGCGCGGCGCCACCTTCAACCTCACCAACCTGCGGGACGCCACCTTCGCCGGCTCCGATCTGCAGGGAGCCAGCCTGTTCGGCGCCAAGCTCCAGGACGCCGATCTGAGCAACACCAACCTGCGCGAAGCCACCCTCGATTCGGCGATCTTCGATGGCACCAACCTCACCAATGCAGTGCTGGAAGATGCCTTTGCCTTCAACACCAAATTCACCAACGTGGTGATTGAGGGGGCCGACTTCACCAACGTGCCGCTGCGGGGCGATGCCCTCAAAACCCTCTGCGGCGTGGCCAGCGGCACCAACCCCGTCACCGGCCGCGACACCCGTTCCTCCCTGGGCTGCAGCTGACCCCCGAACCATGAGTTTCGACGCCCGCAGCCGCGAACGCCTCGAGGCCCTCGGCCGCAGCCTGCCCAAACCGCTGCCCACACCGACGCCGCCCCAGCAGGGCACGCCCAAGGCCACAGACAAACGCCATCGCGTTGAAGTCGAGGAGAACCCGGAGGCCCTGTTTCGCGAACTGATGCAGGTCAGCCCGGATGGCACCGTGCCGCCCCATCTGATGGAGCGGTTGCGGGAGCTGGAAGCCCGCCGGCAGGACCCTCCACCGGCAGCCGCTCCCGCCTCGGGTCGCAACAGGCCCACCGGAGCCAACACCGTGGGCCGGGCGGATCCCCGCACGGCCGCGGACCACGTCGACCTTTACACCGCATTCCAGCAACTGCTGCTGGAAGACGACGAGGACGCCTGAGCTGGCTGCTGCAGACCCGAGCCGGTGCGTGCTGGCCATGGATTTACCACTGGCGTAGCCGCTTTCACGCCGTTTTTCCCACCGCTGGGGTAGGGGTAGAGGATGAGCATCACTCTTTCGAGCGACCCCAGCCTGGCCGCCTTCGGCTCCAGCCTCACCGCCATCACCCTGGCCGAGCTGGGCGACAAAACGTTTTTTATGGCGCTGATCCTGGCGGTGCGCCATCGGGGCCGCTGGGTGTTTCTCGGTGCCTTTGCCGCCCTCACGGCAGTCACGCTGATCTCCCTGGCCCTGGGCTACGGCCTGCGGGAATTGCTGCCACCCACCGTGGTGCCCTGGCTGGCCGCCGCCCTGTTTCTCGGCTTTGGCCTCAAGCTGCTGATCGATGCCCAGGGCATGGCAGCGGACGCGGCCTCGGAGGAAGCTGAGGAAGCCGAGGAAGCGATCAATGCGGCCGAAACCAGCCGGCCAGTCAATACGGCCTGGGCGGTGATCTGGGAAGCCTTCGTGCTGGTGTTTGTCGCCGAGCTGGGTGACCGCACCCAATTCACCACGATCTTCATGGCCACGGCACCAGCCCAGGTGTTCAGCTTCACCGGCCTGCTCGCCGGCACGCTGCTGGGTCACGCCCTGGTCACCTGGCTGGCGGTGGGGGCGGGCAAATGGATCGGCCAGCGCGTCAACGAGCGGCTCCTGTACCGGCTCAGTGGTGGCCTCTTCCTGGTGTTCGGTCTGGCGGCTCTCCAGCAGGCCCTGGGCTGACGGCAAGGAGCCTGATCAGTGCCCCTAAGGTGGCTTCGAGCCTTTTTACTAGGGTTTCAGGAGCGCCGCGATGACCATCCGCATCGGCATTAACGGGTTTGGCCGCATCGGCCGTCTGGCCTTCCGCCGAGCCGTGAGCATGCCGGACGTGGAGGTGGTGGGCATCAACGACCTGATCGATGTGGAGTATCTGGCCTACATGCTTCGCTACGACTCCACCCATGGCCGCTTCCAGGGCGAAGTGCGCGTGGAGAACGGTCAGCTGGTGGTGAATGGCAAGGCCATCCGCATCAGCGCCGAACGCGACCCGAACAATCTCAACTGGGGCGCCGTGGGCGCCGACTACGTGCTGGAGAGCACCGGCTTCTTTCTCACCGACGAAGCGGCCCGCGCCCACATCAACGCAGGCGCCAAGCGTGTGGTTATGAGCGCTCCCTCCCAGGACGCCACACCCATGTTTGTGATGGGCGTGAACCACACCGGCTACGCCGGCCAGGACGTCGTGTCCAACGCCAGCTGCACCACCAACTGCCTGGCTCCAGTGGCCAAGGTGCTGCACGACAACTTCGGCATCGTCAACGGGTTGATGACCACCGTGCATGCCGCCACCGCCACCCAGAAACCGGTGGACGGCCCCTCGGTGAAGGACTGGCGCGGCGGCCGCGGTGCCGGCCAGAACATCATCCCCAGCTCCACCGGTGCCGCCAAGGCTGTGGGCCGCGTGATCCCCGAGCTCAACGGCAAGCTCACCGGCATGGCTTTCCGCGTGCCAACCCCCGATGTGTCGGTGGTGGACCTCACCGTGAACCTGGCCAAGCCCACCAGCTACGACCAGATCAAGGCCGCGATGAAGGCCGCCTCGGCAGGCCCCATGGCCGGCATCCTCGGCTACACCGAGGACGAGGTGGTGAGCACCGACTTCCTGGGCGAGAGCTGCACCTCAGTGTTTGATGCCGGTGCCGGCATCGCCCTCACCGACACCTTCGTGAAGCTGGTGGCCTGGTACGACAACGAGTGGGGCTACAGCTGCAAGTGCATCGACCTGATGCGCCACATGGCCACCATTGGCTGACCCAGCAGTGGCTGACCCAGCAGCAGTGTTGAGCGACACGCTCCATCGCGACGATTGGCAGCGCATCCGCGATGCCCTTCGCTACCAGGCCCGGGAGCTGCATCACCGCTCCTTCGCTGTGCACAGCAGTCGGCGCGATCTCCTCTGGGAAGAGATGGATCGCTGCCTCGCCCTGGCCGACCGGGTGGAGCAGCACTGGCTGCGGCCTGACAGCTGAGGATGAGACAGGCCGGGCACTGGTGAAGGGACCTTCCCTTCCCTGCCCATGGCCTGCGGCGCCGTGATCTCCCTGCTCGAGTCCCACCGGTCACGCCAGGGCCACTGGTGGCTTCCCGATGCCGGCTTCCCCCAGCACCTCGCCAGCCTGCTCGGCGCGCCGCTGCGGGCCAGCGGGCTGCCGCCCCGCAACTGGCGGGAGCTTGCTGCCGTGTTTGAGCCGCTGCGGCCCCTGCCCAGCGCGGAGGCCCCGTCCACCGCCGCCACTGCCACCTACCGCTACCTGATCTGTCTCGACAACCGCGGCAATCGGCTGTCCTGCTGGCGCCGCTACCCGGAAGGAGTGGGCTGGCAGCGCCGCTGCGGGCCGATGCCCCTGGCGCAGTTCGTCCGCCGCTTCAGCCAGCGCCTAACCTCGCCGGCATGACCGGCAATCTGCAGGCGATCGGCTTTTTGCTCAGCTGGGTGCTGGGCTGGGGCATTGGCGGTTCCCTGATCGATGCCGGGCTGATCCAGGCCGGCGTCTATTCCCTCGAGACGGGCCAGCTCGGCACGCTCACCACTTTCGTGCTGTGGACCCTGCTGTGGGGCGGCGGCGGCCTGTGGCTCTATCGGCGCTTCACCGGCTCCAAGGATGCCGGCCCGCAGGACTAGGCCGGCGCCATGCCAGTACACCTGAACTAACGTGATTGGGTTTGCGGCGCGCCGTTGGCACCCCCCGCTCCCCCCACCAGCCTCACCCCCACCAACCTCACCGCCATCAGTCTTGAAGACGAGCTGATCCGCTGCCGTGCCAGCACGGTGTTGCTGCGGGTGAGTGGCGAGTCGATGCAGGGCGCCGGGATCGCCCACGGCGACCTGCTGATCGTGGATCGAGGCCTGGAGCCCCGGCCTGGCCAGATCGTGGTGGCCTGGCTCGCTGGTGGTTTCACCCTCAAACGGCTGGTCTGCCACCGGGGCCGGCTGCGGCTGGAGGCGGCCCATCCCGCCTATCCCCCGCTGGAGCTGGATCCCGGCGCTGAGCCCCACCTCTGGGGGGTGGCCGTGCACGTCATCCGTACCCTCGAGCCCGGCACGGGCCATCGCTGAAGCGCCATGACCTGCCGCTCTCAGGCCACCGGCCGGCCAGCGATCGTGCTGATCGACGGCAACAACTTCTACGCCTCCTGCGAAGCGGTGATGGATCCCGCACTGCTGGGCCGACCGCTGGTGGTGCTGTCCAACAACGACGGCTGCATCGTGTCGCGCAGTGCCGAAGCGCGAGCCCTCGGCATCCGCATGGGCCAGCCCTACTTCCAGGTGCGGCGCGAGCTGGAACGCCAGGGTGTGGTGGTGCGTAGCTCCAACTACGCCCTCTACGCCGACATGAGCCAGCGGCTGATGACCACCGTGGAGCCGTGGGTCGAGCAGCTGGAGATCTATTCGATCGATGAGGCCTTCGGCCAGCTGCACCGGCCCGCCGGCCACGGTGACCTGCACGACTGGGGCCGGCGACTGCGCCACCACGTGCTCTGCGAGCTGGGCCTGCCGGTGGCGGTGGGGATCGCCCCCAGCAAGGTGCTGGCCAAGCTCGCCAACCGCCTCGCTAAAACGGCACCAGGAAGCGACGGTGTGTGGGACTTCGGCGGCATCGGTGACCCCGATCCCCAGCTCGAAGCGGTCGCGATCGAAGACGTGTGGGGCATCGGCCGCCAGCTCTCCCGCTGGTGCCGCCTGCGCGGCATCAGCCATGCCCGGGCCCTGCGGGACATGCCCAGCGGCGAACTGCGGCGCCGCTGCGGTGTGGTGGGCGTGCGCCTGCAGCAGGAGCTGCGCGGCCACGCCTGCCTGCCACTGGACACCCTGCCGGCCACCAAGCGGGAAACCTGCGTCAGCCGCAGCTTCAGCCAGCCCATCACCACCCAGGCCGAGCTGCAGGAGGCGATCGCCACCTACCTGAGCCGGGCGGCGGAGAAGGTGCGGCGCCAACGGCAACGGGCCGGGGCCATCACGGTATTTGTGCGCAGCAGCCCCTTCAATGGCACCAGCTTCTACAGCAACAGCGCCACGGTGACCCTGCCGCTGGCCAGCAACGACACGGCCGTACTGCTGCAGGCGGCCCTGCCCCTGGTGGAGCGGCTGTTCAAGCCCCACAAACCCCTACAGAAGGCTGGCGTTCTGCTGCAGAACTTGCAGAGCGAGGAGATCCTGCAGCACCACCTGCTGGTGCCACTGCCCCTGGAGCAGCAGCACCGCCGCTCGGCCCTGATGGCCACCATCGATCGCCTCAACCGCCACTACGGCAGCGGCACCGTGCAATGGGCCGCCGCAGGCCTGCAGACGCCCTGGCGGATGCGACGCTCGCGGCTCTCCGGTGCCGCCACCACGCGGCTGGCCGCCATCCCGGTGGTGCAGGCCCGTTGATGGGTCTGGCAGGGCCGCGCTTAGGCGAGCGACACAAGGGCTGCTTCGATCATGGCGGCGCTCACAGGGATCGTCTCGAGTTCGTCGGCGTTGTCGAGGTAGGCCTCGAAGGAGGCATAGCGCCGGATGCATGGCTGCACCTCCGCTTCCGCGCAGGCCTCAGCCCAGCTGCCCTCCTCAGGCTGCACAGCGAGATAGGCGGTGAGGGCTTCCTCGAGATCGCCACCATCCCCGATGGCCTCGCCCTGCCAGAACACCTCGAAAAACCCCATGGCCGCAGGTATTGGCAGTGCACAGAGAAATCCAGCGTATCCGGGCACTACAGCGCCATCGGGTGGCGATGGATGAGCGCTTACCACCAGTCACCCCAGAAAGGACCTCCGAAGCCATCCTCGAAGCCGGGTTCGACGGTCCAGGTGGGTGCCGGTCCCCCGGCCTTGGGCGGCTTGGGTGGCCCTGACAGGGTTTCGGCATTGATGCCGGGAATCGGCACAGCCCCACAGGGGCACTGACACAAGCCATCCGGCCCAATCAGCCCCACGCTGGGCTGCTCACAGCTGCAGGGGCAAGCCTGGCTCTGGGCCTGGATCGGGGCCGGGGCCTGCGCCTGGGCCGGTTGGGAGCAAGGCAACAGAGCAGCAGCCAGGCCAAGCAGGCCGATCCCGCTGACAACGGCGACGCGGGACGGCAACAGAGACGGGGACATCAGGACAAGGCCGAGGAGATCGGGATGGGTTTAGGGAATCCAGAGGTGTTGAACAAACCGTTCAACAAACCGTTGAACGGGCTGTGAAACGCCCTGGTGAGCACAGCCGCAGAGAGGATCAGGCAGCGGATCAGGCAGCGGGTTGGGCCATCACCTCCCCGTAGCCGGCGCGACGCTGGGAGTCGAGGTGCTCCAGGTGTTTACGCTCGTTGTAATAGAGCTCCTGGAAGCGCAGGGCATCGCCATTGAGCTCGGTGAACAGGGCTTCAATCCGCGCCTCCATGTCGCTCACCGGAGCCAGACCAGAGGCGGCGGCTCGCGCCTCCTGCCGCTCCTCATCCAGCAGCCGGGCGATGCAGCGCTCCAGGGTTTCGAGGCGCTGGGTGCTCCAGGCATCCAGCAGGTGCCGGCAGCGCTTGACGCTCTTCTGGCGCTCCAGGGCCGCCGTGGCACCGCGCAGCTGCAGCATCGGCTGGCTGAGGGCCATGCGCTGCAACTCATTGGGCTCCAGCAGGGGCGTCAAGCGGCTGAGCAGGGCGCTCTGCTCCACCACCAGCTGATCACCCAGCAACCGGGGCAGCTCGAGATCGCCAAGGTCGTGGCCGGGATCGCTGCCGCGGTTGATCGCCTCCAGCCGGCCAACCCCCAGGTTGTCTTCCTCGAGGGCGCTGATCGCCGCCCACAGCAGGCGGTGGTGTTGCAGGGCGAAATCGTCGAGCTCCCGCTGGCGCAGCTCCGCCCGGATGGCAGCGCGGTGGCTGGGGCAGTGCAGATAGAGCCGCAATAGCTCCGCCTCGGCCCGTTCCCGCAGGCCCGCCTCGCCGGGCTGTTCCCACTTCTGGGAGCGGCCATGCCAGCGCTGGCCTTTCACCTGCTGGCGCAGGTCGTCTTCCAACTGGATCGCCAGACGCGCCTGACCGCCGCTGAGCCGCTCGGCCACCCGCTGCAGGTAGTGGCTGCGCACGGCGCTCTGGGGCAGCTTGCCGAGCAGAGCCACCAGGGCCGTTACCACCTGCTGGAACTGGTCGGGACGGGCGAGATCGCGCCCCTCCAACACCTGCTCGATCTGCCAGTCGAGCCAGAGGGGGGCCTGATCCAGCAGGGAGCGGTAGTCGCCAGCCCCCTGGCCCTTGAGAAATTCGTCGGGATCCTTGCCAGCGGGGAGGTGCAGCACCCGCAGCTCCAACTGCCCCTGCAGCGCCAGCTGCTCCACCTCGCCGATGGCCCGCTGGGCAGCACGCACACCCGCACCGTCGCTGTCGAAATTGAGAATCAACCGGCGGCTTTCGCAGCAGCGGCACAGCTGGGTGATCTGCTGGCTGCTCAACGCCGTGCCGAGGGCCGCCACGGCGTTGGTGATACCGGCGGCATGCAGGGCGATCACATCGAAATAGCCCTCCACCACCACCGCCCTGTCGTCCTTGCGGATGGCGTTGCTGGCCTTGTCGAGGCCAAAGAGGTGCTTGCCCTTCTCGAACACCTCCGTTTCCGGGGAGTTGAGGTATTTCGGCTCGCCGCCATCGAGGCTGCGGCCACCAAAGCCGATCACCCGCCCCTGGCGGTCCTTGATCGGCACCATCACCCGGTGGCGGAAGCGGTCGTAAAAACCACGGCTGTCCTGTGAAAGAGCCCCCTTGCGGGGCACCACCAGGCCAGCCGCCTCCAGCAGCTCCGGACCCAAGCCCTCCACCTGCTGCAGGTGGCTGAGCAGGCCGTCCCAGCGGTCGGGGGCGTAGCCGAGCTCAAAGGCCTCCAGGGTGGCTTCGCTCAGGCCGCGGCTGTCGCGCAGGTAGGCCAGGGCCGCTGCGCCCTCGGGGGCGCGCAGCTGGCTGCGAAACCAACCCGCCGCCAGGGTGAGCACCCGGTGCAGCTGCTCGCGACGGGAGAGCTGCTTGCGCAGGCGCTCCTGCTGGGGGCCGTCGAGGGTTTCGATCGGCAGCTGATATTTGCGCGCCAGCTCCAGCACCACATCGCTGAAGCTCTGGCGCTGATGCTCCATCAGAAACTTGATGGCATTGCCGCCGGCCCCGCAGGAGAAGCAGTAGTAGAACTGCTTGGCCGGGGACACCGTCATCGACGGCGATGTGTCGTCGTGGAAGGGACAGATGCCAACGTATTCCCGCCCCTTCTTCTTGAGCACCACGTGCTCGCCCACCACATCGACGATGTCGGCCCGCTCCTTGACGGCCTCGATCGTGCGGGGGTGGAGGCGCGGCAGGCTCAAGGCGATGGGGGGCGGTGGTGGGCGCTGAAGCGATGCCCGATTCTGACCGGGGCCGGCGGGCCATGCTCGGAATGGTGGCCAGCGCCCTGAGTTTTTCGCTGATGGGCGTGTGTGTGAAACAGGTGGGGGGCCGCATTCCCGCCGCCGAGGTGGTGCTGGCGCGGGCCATTGTGAGTGTGGCCCTGAGCTGGTGGCTGCTGCGCCGGGCCGGCATTTCCCCCTGGGGCCAGCGCCGGTGGTTGCTGATCTGGCGCGGGGTGATCGGCACCGCCGCCCTGCTCTGCGTCTATGCCGCCCTGGCCGCTTTGCCGCTGGCCTCAGCCACGGTGCTGCAGTACCTCTATCCACCGTTCACGGGCCTGCTGGCCTGGCTGATGCTGGGCGAGCGCATCGGCAAGCGGGTGGTGGCCGCCATGGCCTTGGGCTGGCTTGGGGTGCTGCTGGTGGCCCAGCCCGGCGGCAGCATGGCCCTGGCCTGGCAACCTGTGCTGATCGCCGTGGCCGGGGCCCTGTTCACGGCCCTGGCCTACGTGAGTGTGCGCTCCTTGGGCCAGAGCGAGCACCCGCTCGTGATTGTCTTCTACTTCCCCCTGGTGGCCCTGCCCCTGAGCCTGCCGCTGGTGGCGCTCCATCCGGTGCTGCCCACCCCGATGGAAGTGCTCTGGCTCCTCGGCGTGGGGCTGTTCACCCAGCTGGGCCAGGTGTACCTGACCCGCAGCCTGATGGCCCTGCCGGCGGCGCGGGCTACAGCCATCAGCTACGTGCAGGTGTTGTTTGCGGGGGGCTGGGGCTGGCTGATGTTCGGCGAAGCGATCGACGCCTGGACCATCGCTGGCGCGGCCCTGGTTCTGGCCGCCACCCTGGTGAGCCTCAGTCACCGCCAGCGGGCGCGCTGATCCTCTCGGCGTGGGCCACCACCCGGCGGCAAAACGCCAGGAGCTCCTCAGGCGTCATGTCGTGCTTGGCGTCATTGGTGCGCCAGGCACAGATCACAAAGTCGGGGCTCGGTGTGTTGAAACGGTGGTCGATGGTGGGCAGCAGGGCGTACTGCTTCTTGTGTTCGCCCTTGCCTGTTGCTGCCTCCCGATTGTCGTAGGTGCCGATCAGGTGCCAGTCGAGCGGCTCGCCGGTCCAGTGGTCCAGACCGGCCGAGGCCACCACGGCGTTGTGAATGGCCAGGCGGTAGTCCTGCACATTGCCGCTCCCGCCGCGCTTCTGATCCCGCTTGCACAGGGTGACGGCCTTGCGCTGCACCCAGCCGGGATAGGTGAGGGCCACGGACTGAAGCAGCCAGGGTGGGGCGGGGGTCTCCATGCGGTTCGCGTTGGGGTGCGGGTCGAGAAGCTCTGCGGATGACGCAGGAAAGGGTCCTGAAGCCTGGTCAGCCCTTGAGCGGCAGGGGGTCGGTGATCCAGGCCTGCACGTTGGCATCGTCCCCTGCAGCGCCATCGGCAGCGAGGCTCCTGGGCCTGGCCAGACGCCAGCTCTCGCCCCGTACCCCACGCTGCAGATAGAGCTCAAAGGGGCTGTCGACCCGAATCGGATCGCCGGCCAGGCGCCAGTCGAACTGACCCAGCACCCGCAGACCCTTGGCGTCGCCGATCCGCACCGACTCCTGTTCAGACACCCGCACCCGGCTCACCTCCGGGGTGCCGCCGGCCTCGAGGGCGAGGGCCTCAGCGATGGCCCCCTGGGTGAGCTGGATCTGCAACTCCAAGGCCTGCAACAACACCGAGCGCGGTGGCTGAGCGACACCACTGCAACCGGTCAGCGCGGTGCAGACCACCAGCACCAACGGCAACAACCAACCGAGCAGCCGGCGAGATTGCCACCGGGATCGAATCGCGGGCGAGGCCTGGGCACGGCTGGGCAGGGCGGGCACGATGGGGGACCTTTCACTGCTCCCATGATCGGCTGGCTGCAAGGGCAACTCACCCATCCCTGGCAGCAGGACAAACGCTTCGGCCTGATGCTGGTGTGTCAGGGGGTGGGCTACGACGTTCAGGTGAGCCAACGGCAATGGCAGCAGCTGCCGGCGGAGGGCAGCGCCGTGAGCCTGCACATCCACCACGCCATCCGCGACGACGCCTGGATCCTCTACGGCTTCGGCGAACGCCACGAGCGGGATCTGTTCCGGGAACTGGTTGCCGTGAGTGGTGTGGGTCCCCAGATGGGCCTGGGGCTACTCGGCGTGATGGATCCAGGTGAGCTGGTGCAGGCGATCGTGCAGGCCGATCTGCGCCGGCTCTGCCAGGCCCCGGGAGTGGGGAAGCGCACCGCGGAACGGCTGGCGGTGGAACTGCGCACCCGGCTGCAGCAGCGATTCCTGGGGCAGCTGGAGGGGCAGGACGACAGCGATCCCTTAGCGGACGGCCCGCTGCTGCCTGCCGCCGGTCGGGATGAGGTGCACCTCACCCTGGCGGCCCTGGGCTACGAGGCCCTGGAGATTCACCGGGCCCTGCGGGCCGTGGCCGCAGGCGGGCTCGGGGAAGAGGCTGGGGCGGAAGATTGGATCCGCGAATGCCTGCGCTGGCTGTCCCGCCAGGTGGCCTGAACCGACAGCTACCCAGACCCCTGGGCGGTATGGTGGTCGCTTGCACCGTAGGTCCCCAACCCGGGCCCAGCCTGCGCTTCACTCCCCAGCCCATGCCGCTCACCACCACCAAAAAGCAGGAACTGATCAACGGTCACCAGACCCATGGCACCGACACCGGTTCGGTGGAAGTGCAGGTGGCCATGCTCAGTGAGCGGATCAGCCAGCTGACCGGCCATCTCCAGAAGAACAAGCACGACTTCTCCTCGCGCCAGGGTCTGCTCAAGATGATCGGCCGCCGCAAGCGGCTGCTCGGTTACCTCAACGGCATCAGCAAGGAGCGCTACAGCGCCCTGATCGCCAAGCTCGGCATCCGCGGCTGAACGGAGCGCGTCCATGGCCGGCAAAGGAATTCAACGCCGAGTTCCAGCCGGCAAGGGCTCACGTCAACCCGCTCGCCAGCAGGTGATACCAGACGCGGTAGCCAACCGCATGGCCCGGCGCATTGCGATCGGCACCGGCATCCCCACCCTGATGGGCATGGGCGTGTTTGTCGGCAGCTACTTGCTGGTGAGCCGAGAGATCGCCGACATTGCTCCCGGTGCCACCTTGGCGGCATCGGGAGCTTGTTTTTTTCTAAGCCTACTCGGCCTGAGCTTTGGTGTGCTGTCGGCCAGCTGGGAAGACCAGCCGGGCAGCCTGTTGGGCACCGAGCAGATCGGGGTGAACATCAGCCGCCTGCGCAGCTCAATTCGGAGCATGCGCACAGGGGGCAATGCCCAGCCGCCGCCCGGCTCAGGCCGCAAGGATGGGTGAGCTGACCCTGGCGCGGAAGTCGGCGGCAGTCAGCGTGTCCAGGGCGGCTCCCACGTCGCCCACACAAAACTGGGGCCCGAGTCGCACGAAGCGGGTCTGATCCGCCTGGTGCACCAAGGCCACCACCGGCACCCGCAGTCCGGCCTCTTCCTGGGGTGGCTTGTGGCGGTGCAGGCATTCCCGTAGCCGGTGCTGGATGGCGATGTCGGCAGCCTGTTCGGCCGGAAGATCGACCATCAGCAGCTGAAGATCGTCGATGGAGCGGCAGTCGTCGACAATCAGCTGCACGCGATCATCGCGGCGGTCAACCGACGCCCACACCAACAGACGGGCGTCCACCATCAGGTGATCTGCCAGGCGGGCGTAGCTCTTGGGAAACACGACGGCCTCGCAGCTGCCGGTCAGATCCTCAAGGAGCAGCACGGCCATGCGATCACCCTTGCGGGTGGTCACCTGGCGCAACTCAGACACCATCACCACAGCACTCACCTTGGCCTTATCGGCCATCTCCTCCAGGCTGCCAAGGGCCACCGGTGAGAGCAGTTTCACCTGGTGGGCCAGCTGCTTGAGGGGGTGATCCGAGAGGTAGAAGCCCACCAGCTCCTTCTCCAGCCGCAGTTTCTCGGTGGGGGGATAGTCGGGCACAGGAGCAGCCTTGGGCGCCGTACTCAAATCGGCCACGCCCGCCGCAGTGGAATCGGCCCCCGCGGCGGCTCCGAACAGGTCAAACAGATTGCCCTGACCGCTGGCCCGATCCTTGGCGCGGGAGCTGGCCCAATCGATCACCAGTTCGAGATCCGCCATCAACTGGGCCCGGTTGGCCTTGGGTTCGAGGGCATCGAGGGCACCGGAGTGAATCAAGGCCTCCATGGCTCGGCGGTTGAGCTGCTGGCCGGGAATGCGATCGCAGAGCTCGGCTAGAGATTCATAGGGGCCATCGTTGCGTCGACCTTCGATCAACTGACGGATCGCCCCATCGCCCAGATTGCGTACGGCCGAGAGGCCGAACAGGATGCGATCGCCGACCGGTGTGAAGTCGATTCCGGAGGCATTCACATCCGGCGGCATCACCTCGATGCCCATGGCATTGCAGTTGGCGATGTAGCGCTGCACCTTGGCGCTGTCGCCGGCATTCACAGTGAGCAGCGCCGCCATGTAGGCCACTGGATAGTGGGCCTTGAGATAGGCCGTCTGGTAGGTGACGGCCCCATAGGCGGTGGAATGGCTCTTGTTGAAGCAGTATTCCGCGAACAGCACCATCTGTTCAAACAGGGCTTCCGCAACCCTCGGATCAACACCCCGCTCGGTGGCACCACTCACGAAGATGCTCTGGTGTTTCTCCATTTCGCTTTTCTTCTTCTTGCCCATCGCCCGCCGCAGCAGGTCGGCTTCACCGAGGGAATAGCCGGCCAGGTCTTGGGCAATCTTCATGATCTGCTCCTGGTACACCATGATCCCGTAGGTCTCCTTCAGGATCGGTTCCAGCTTTTCATGGGCCACATCGATCGCTTCGCGACCGTGTTTGCGGTTGATGAACTTGGGGATCAGTCCAGCATCGAGAGGGCCCGGTCGATAAAGGGCCAGAATCGAGGAAATGTCCTCCAGTGATGAGGGCTTGAGATCGCGCACGATCTGGCGCATGCCACTCGATTCAAGCTGGAAGATGCCTTCGAGATCGCCCCGGGCCAGCAGGGCATAGGTGCCTTCATCGTTGAGGGGCAGGTCGTCGGGATCAACCTTGATGCCACTACTCTGCTCCACCAGGTCGACGGTCTTGTCGATCATTGTGAGGTTTTTGAGCCCGAGGAAGTCCATCTTCAAGAGGCCCATCGACTCCACGTCTTCCATGAAGTACTGGGTGATCACCTGGCCATCGTTGTTGCGCTGGAGCGGCACCAGCTCATCGAGTGGATCTGCGGCAATCACCACGCCGGCCGCATGCACCCCGAAGGTTTTGTTGGTGCCCTCAATGCGCATGGCCATGTCCACCCAGCGCTGGACCACAGGGTCCTTCTCATACTTCTCGCGGAATTCCGGTGCTGGCGATTCAGCACCAATCATCTCCTTGAGCTTGGCGGGTTTGCCCCGCACCACCGGAATCAACTTGGCCAGTCGATCGGCATCGCCATAGGGAATATCAAGCACCCGGGCCACATCCTTAAGCACAGCCTTGGAGGTCATGCGGTTGAAGGTGATGATCTGGGCTACCTTCGCTTCGCCATAGCGCTGGGTGACGTAATCGATCACCTCACCACGGCGCTCGATGCAGAAGTCGGTGTCAATATCCGGCATCGACTTGCGCTCTGGGTTGAGGAAGCGCTCGAACAGCAGGCCATTGGTGACCGGATCGATGTTGGTGATGCCCAGGGCATAGGCCACCAGGGATCCGGCCGCCGAGCCCCGACCCGGCCCCACCGGGATGCCGTTATCCCGGGCGAAGCGGATGTAATCCCACACCACCAGGAAGTAGGTGGGGAAGCCCATCTGCTCCATCACCTGCAGCTCGAAAGCCAACCGCTCGCCGTACTCCGGCTTAAACGCCGCATCGCTCTCCAGATGCAGGCGATCCCGCAGGCCCTGCTCGGCCACCGCGGTGAGGTAACTCACCGGTGTTTGGCCCTCGGGAATCGGGAACCGCGGCATCTGGTAGCGGCCCAGGATGTCGTAGGCCTCCACCTTCTCAGCCACCTTGGCTGTGTTTGCGACAGCCTGCTCCACCACTGCTGGCGGCAGGTGATCGCCGAACAGGGCGAGCATCTCGGCCTCGCCTTTGATGTATTCGGTGCCCGTGTAGCGCAGACGCTTTTCGTCGCTGATCAGCTTGCCGGTGAGCACGCACAGCAGCGCGTCGTGGGCCTCCACGTCGTTGGCACTGAGGTAGTGGGCGTCGTTGGTGGCAATCAGCTCAATGCCCAGCTCGGCACCGATGCGAGCGATCTCGGTGTTGACGATGCGGTCTTCGATGCCGCCATGGTCCTGGATCTCCAGGTAGAAATCGTTGCCGAAGGTCTGCTGGTACCAGCGGGCCACGTCGCGGGCCACCTCGGGGCGGCCCCGCAGGATCGCCTGGGGAATCTCGCCGCCCAGGCAGGCGGTGGCCACAATCAGCCCTTCGCTGTGCTGGGCCAGCAGCTGCTTGTCGATGCAGGCGCGGGCAAAGATGCCCCGGCCGCGCATGCCGCGCAGGTGGCTGATGCTGGTGAGTTTCACCAGATTGCGGTAGCCCACCGCGTTCTTGGCCAGCACCACAAGGTGGTAGCGCTTCTCCTTTTTCTGCTGGGGGTCATCAATGGAGCCATTGATGACATACATCTCGTTGCCGATGATCGGCTTGATCCCCGCCTTGGTGCAGAGCTTCAGCAGCTCGATGGCGCCATACATGACGCCGTGGTCGGTGAGGGCCAGGGCGGGCATGCCGAGCTCAACCGCCCGCTCCACCATCGCCGGCAACTGACTCGCCCCGTCCAGGAGGCTGTAGTCGCTGTGGTTGTGGAGCGGAACGAAAGCCAAGGGCAAAAGCGGCCGGCGGGCACCTAGTGCAGGCCCAAGTTAGGCGACTACGCAAGATCCAGCGTGGTGCTTGGAGCACCCGCGGCTACCGGCACCAGATCTGGAGTGCCGCTAGGGCACCAGATCAGCCACCGGACGGCTCTGCATTACCCGTGCGGCTTGCTCGTAGTGGTGAGCCACCTGCAACAGCCGCGGCTCTTCGAGCACACCGGTGATCAGTTGCAAGCCGATCGGCAAGCCCTGGAGATCGAAACCGCAGGGGACATTGATCGCCGGCAGGCCAGCCATGTTGGCGGGGATCGTGAGCAGGTCGGCCAGGTACATGGCCAGGGGGTCGTCCCTGTGGGCGCCAAAGCCGAAGGCCGTGGTGGGGGAGGTGGGAGTGAGCAACACATCCACCGACTCGAAGGCCCGGTCAAAGTCGCGACGGATCAAGGTGCGCACCTGCTGGGCCTTTTTGTAGTAGGCATCCACGTAGCCCGCCGATAGGGTGTAGGTGCCGATCAGGATGCGCCGCTGCACCTCATCGCCGAAGCCCTCGGCCCGGCTGCGCGCCGTCATCTCCGCCAGGCTTGCCGCATCGGCTGCGCGGTAGCCGTATTTCACGCCGTCGTAGCGAGCCAGGTTGGCCGAAGCCTCCGACGGCGCAATCACGTAGTACGTGGCGATGCCGTCGTTGAAGCGGGGGCAGCTCACGTCGACCAACTCACAGCCCAGGGCCTCCAGCTGGGCGGCAGCGGCGAGCACAGACGCCTTCACCTGGGGATCGAGACCCTCCGCTTCAAAGCACTCGCGCACCAGGCCCACCCTCAGCCCGGCCACCGGCTGCTGCAGGGCCTCGACGTAATCGGGCACGGGGGCGTTGAGGCAGGTGGAATCGCGGGGGTCGGCACCGGCGATCACCTGCAGCAGCTCGGCAGCATCAGCCACCGAGGTGGTGAAGGGGCCGATCTGGTCGAGGGAGCTGGCGAAGGCCACCAGGCCGTAGCGGCTGACGCGGCCATAGGTGGGCTTGAGCCCGACCACCCCGCAGAAGGCAGCCGGCTGGCGTATCGAACCGCCGGTGTCAGAGCCGAGGGAGGCCATGCACTCACCGGCGGCCACCGCCGCCGCACTGCCGCCGGAGCTGCCGCCGGGCACCTTCTCCGGATTCCAGGGGTTGCGGCTGGGGCCAAAGGCTGAGGTCTCCGTCGAGCTGCCCATGGCGAACTCGTCGAGGTTGGTTTTGCCCAGCAGCACGCCACCGGCCTGCCAGAGGCGCTCGGTGACGGTGCTCTCATAGGGGGGCACAAAGTGCTCCAGCATGCGGCTGGAGCAGGTGGTGGCGACCCCTTTGGTGCAGAGGTTGTCCTTGATCGCCAACGGAATCCCCGCCAGCGGAGGCAGCTCTTCACCGGCGGCCCGGAGGGCATCGATGCGATCGGCATCGGCCCGGGCCCGCTCCGCAGTGACGTCCAAATAGGCGTGCACGGTGGAATCGACCGCCGCGATCCGAGCCAGATGGTGATCGGTGAGCTCCCGGGCCGAGATATCGCCCTTGCGCAGTTGCTCACGCCATGCGGCGATCCCCATTCACCTACTTGCAAGCTGGTCTGGACGCTATCAGCTGACCCCGATCAACCCACTTCGGTGAGGGGCTCACCCCGGCGGGTGCGCAGCAGCTGATGCTCCAGGGATCCGGGCGATTCAGCCTGCAGATCGGCGAGGAAGGCTGGCAAGTGGGCCTCTAGGGTGCCACGACGCACAAACGGCCCAAACCAGTAGACCGCGTCCGGTGAACGGGTTTCCACCCGCGCCCACCAAGCTAGGCCCAGACCATTGGCGCAGCTGCGCACGGGCCACAGCAGGGGATTCATGGAGCAGGGGCAGGACTGCGTCCATTCTGCCCGCCATTGGGACCGGAAGGGATTGGGCGCATCACAGCTGAATATCCCCGTTGAAACCCGCGGGCCCTGCCGGGGTGAGACCGAGGTCCAGGGTGGTCTCATTGACGCCGGGATCCGCCACGGGAGCCTCATCCTCAGGAGGCATCCAAGCCGCAACAGGCAGCTCTTCAGCAGCTAGCTCAGCGATGGGGGGAGCCTCCTCCAGTGCCAGGGGAGAGACCTCAGGCTCAGCGACAAGCTCAGTGACCAGCTCAGCGGCCATCTCAGTGGCCATCTCAGCGGTCTCCGCCGCTGGAGCGGGGAGCTGGGGGCGAACCAGGCGCGGTGCGGGCTGGGAGCCACGCAACCCCTTCATCCAGCCGCGACGGGCCACTTCATAAAGCAGCAGGGCGGTGGCCACGGAGGCATTGAGGCTGGGGGTGGCACCGCGCAGGGGGATGCGCACCAGCTGATCGCAATTGCGGCGGGTGAGCATGGAGAGGCCATCGCCCTCCGATCCGGTGACGATGACAAGGGGGCCCTCCAGATCGGCCTCCTCCAAGCTGACGGTGCCCTCAGCGGCCAGGCCCACCACCCGATAACCCTCCTGTTTGAGGGTGTCGAGGGCGCGGTTGAGATTGACGACCCGGGCCACGGGCAGGTGCTCCAGTGCCCCGGCTGCCACCTTGGCCACCGAACCGGTGAGGCCGGCGCTGCGGCGCTGGGGCAAGACCAGGCCATGGGCCCCGAGGGCCTCGGCGCTGCGGACGATCGCCCCCAGGTTCTGGGGATCGGTGAGGCCATCCACCGCCATCAGCAGCGGCGGTTCACCGATGCCGGCGCAACCCTCAAGCAGGGTCGGCAGGTCCAGGGTTTCCGCAGCGGCGGTCTGCAGGGCAATGCCCTGGTGCACGGCCCCACCAGTGATCTGCCCCAGGCGCGCCCAGGTGACCTCCTCCACCAGCACCCCGGAGGCTTTGGCCTCGCGCAGCAACTGGAGAAATTTCGGGCTGAACCGCATCTCCGGCGTGCACCAGACGCGGTGGATGGGACGACCACTTTCAAGGGCCGCCTGGGCTGGATGGCGTCCCCAAATCAGGTCGGTGCTGGGGTCAACGCTGTGGCGCTCCGCATCGCCACTGGGGGGGAGGCTGTCGGCATCGACAATCAGGGGCTTGGGCGAGAAGCGTCCTGGCGACGGGCGCCCACCTTCGAATCTGCCAGCTTCAAATCTGCCGCTGGCAATTCTGCCCCCGTCAGCACGGCGTCCTTCGAAGCGCGGGCCATCGGGACGGCGCCCTGCAAAACGGCGACCATCGGGGCTTCCTGCTGCATCGGGGCGCCGACCCTGGGGACGACCTTCAAAACGGCCACCAGGCCGGCGGTCGTAGGGCTTGCTATCGGCGGCACCGCGATCCCCTGAGAAACGATCCGGCCTGCGCTCCCCATAGGCGGGGCGGTCGCTGTCATTGCGGCGCTCAAAGGGGCGGCGTTCACCTCGGCTGCTGGGGCGATCGGCGCCACCGTCGCGGCGGGGTTGATAGCGCGAAGCGCCGCGAGGCGCAGGCCCGCCTGGGTCCCGCCGGGCATCGCGGCTTCCCTCCCGGTCCTCGCCGGCTCCATCGCGGCGCCACTCCGGCTTTGGACCGCTGAAACGGGGCGGGCGACCAGCCCCGCGGGCCCCGCCCCCCGTCCGCTTCTCGGGGCGGCGATCAAATCGTGGGCTCATGACGTCTTCCGCAGGTTATGGATCGTTCTCCTTCAAGTGATCTAGCAGCTCGACCAACCGGGGAGGGTTGTGAAGAAACAGCCAGCCCAGCAGCGTCTCAAAACCCGTGGCCTGTCCGTAGGCCGCCGCATCCCCCCGGCGCGGCCCACGACCGGCCCGATTGCGGCCGCGCCGCACCAGATCGCGCTCGGCCTCACTGAGCAAGGAATCAAGACACTCCAGTGCCTGGGCCTGGGCATCGGCGCGCACCACCTGCACCACCTGCTGATGCAGGGTCTGGGAGCGGGCAGGGCGACGACAGCGCTGCAGGCGATGGTGCAACTCCCACACCGCATCCCCCAGCCAGGCCAGCTGCAGGGGGCCGAGCTCGGCACCGGGGGGCTGGGGCGTCAGCCCTGCCAACCAACCCGTGCTGTCCAATGGGTCGGGGCTGCCCTGCTCAGGCCGCGAGGTTGCCAAGGGCGGTGTCGAGATCGGGCTGGAGATGCAAAAACTCTTCCAGGCGCACCAGCTTCACGGTCTGCACCACCCGGGCGTTACCCACCACCAAAAACTGTTGCTGGTCAGCGTTGCACTGCTTGGCAAGTTGCACGAGCGCCCCCAGTCCGGAGGAGTCGATGAAGTCGATGTGGCTCAGGTCGATCACCAAGGACTGGCCGGTGCCTCGATGGGAGGCCACAAACTCGCCGAACTGCTTGTCGGAATAGGCGTCAAGCTGTCCCGTGAAGCGGAACAGCTGGCAGTGGGCCTGCTGCTCGAAGCCGCCTCGAAGGGACACCGTCAATCGCTGCAGGTCGTTGATGGCTCCAGCCCCCAATCCGTTCTGGGGCGAAGTGTAGAGAGCAAATTTGTCGCTGCTGCAGTCGCAACAAAACTGCGACAGGCTTCAGCGGCGCTCGGCCATCAGGGTGGCAAAACGGGCGAAATGGTGGTCCGCGTCATGGGGACCGGGACTCGCTTCGGGGTGGTATTGGACACCGAACACAGGCTGAGAGCACATCTCCAAGGCCGCCACCGTCTGGTCGTTGAGGTTGTGATGGGTCACGCGCACCCGCTCGGCGGGAAGGGAATCCGAATCCAGAGCGAAGCCATGGTTTTGGCTGGTGATCTCCACTTGGCCGATGCTGCCGCAGGGATGGTTGAGGCCGCGGTGGCCATAGCCCAACTTGAAGGTGCGGCCCCCCAGGGCCAGCCCCAGGATCTGGTGACCCAGACAGATCCCAAACAGGGGCAGGTTGGGCTGCGCAATCAACCCCTTGGCCAGCTCAATGCCAGTGGCGACGGCGGCGGGATCGCCAGGTCCATTGGAGAGAAACACCCCCTCCGGCTGGTGACTGAGCACCTGCTCAAGGGTGGCGTCAGCGGGTAACACGGTGATCCCACAGCCATGGGCCACCAAGCGCTCGAGGATGGCCCGCTTGATGCCGAAATCGATCGCCACCACGCGGTAGGGGCGATCGGGGCGCTGCTGCAGCCGGGCGTCAAAGGCCGCGCCACAGGAGCGATCCCACTGATAAGGCTCTGGGGTCGACACCTGGGCCGCCAGGTTGAGCCCCTGCATGGAGGGGGCTGAGCGCACCTGCTCCAGCAAGGCCCCAGGGGCGGTGCCATCGGTGCTGATGGCCCCGTTGATGGCGCCCCCTTCTCGCAAATGGCGCACCAAGGCGCGGGTATCGACGGCACGGATGCCGACCACACCGTGCAGGCTCAGCCATGCTTCCAGATCTCCTTCGGAGCGCCAATTGCTGGCGCGTGGTGCCAGCTGGCGGGCAATGACGCCACGCACATGGGGCCGATTCGCCTCCTGGTCGTCGGCGTTGACGCCGGTGTTGCCAAGCTCGGGATACGTGAAGGTGACCAGCTGCCCGGAGTAACTCGGGTCGGTCATCACTTCCTGATACCCGGTCATGCCGGTGTTGAACACCACTTCACCGATGGCCGTGCCGCGGGCACCAAAGGCCTCGCCCCGCAGGACCGTGCCATCGGCCAGCACCAGCAGGGCAGTGGCAGCAGGCTCGCTCACGGGTTCAACGCAGTTGGTTGGATCATCCCGCAGCGGGGGCGGGGAGGGCGGCGCGCAGCCGCTCCAGGGCCTGCCAGCCGCCGCCAGCCGCCAGGGCCTGCTGGGCCTGCTGGAGTCCATCCGCCACGCTGTCGGCCCGGCCAGCGGCCCACAGCACCAAGGCCGTGTTCAACGCCACCACATCCTGTTGGGGCTGGGTGCCCCGGCCCTGGAGCACCGCTTCAAGGATGGTGCGATTGGTGGCGAGGTCGCCGCCAGCCAAAGCCGCCAGTGGCGCTCGAGCCAGGCCCAACTGCTCGGGGTCGAGTTGATCGGCCTGCACCGCTCCGTTCTCGACCAGCCGTAGGGCATTGACGCCAGCGAGGGACGCCTCATCCAAGCCACCGTGGCCGTGCACCACAACCGCGCGCCGCAGGCCCAGCTGAGCCAGAGCCTCGGCCATGGGATCGAGCAACTCCGGCCGGGCCACCCCCAACACCTGGGCCTCGGGCCGCAGGGGATTGACCAGCGGCCCGAGCAGGTTGAACACGGTGCGCACCCCAAGGGTGCGCCGCAGGGGGGCCAGGCCGACGAGAGCCGGATGCCAGCCCGGTGCGAACAGGAACGTGAGCCCTGCATCGGCCAGGGCGCCGATCACCTGCTCCGCTGGCGCCTGCAGATGGAGGCCCAGGGCTTCCAGAACATCGGCCGAGCCCACCCGGCCGCTGGCGCTGCGGTTGCCGTGCTTGGCCACAGGCGCACCGCAGGCAGCCGCCACAAAGGCCACGGCGGTGGAAATGTTGAAGCTGTCGGCGCCGTCGCCGCCGGTGCCGCAGGTGTCCACCAGGGCGAAGGACGGGCGGGCAGCTGGCATCGGACAGGCCTGCCGCAGCACCGCAGCCATCGCCGCCAGCTCGCCACCCGTCACCCCCTTGGCCCGCAGAGCCACGAGCAAGCCACCGGTAAGAACGGGGTCAATTTGCTGAGCCAGCCAGCCATGCATGAGCGCTGTGGCCTGCTCTGTCGAGAGCGGATCTCCCTGCAGCAGTTGCTCCAGGAGAGCGGGCCAGGGATGGGCTTGGGCCATGGGGTCGGGGAGGGAAGGATCCGTTGGAGCCGGACTTGAAGCCAGAGCTGGAGCCAGAAAAAAGCCCGGGTGCAAAGCACGCCGGGCCGGGTGATGGGGACTCCTCCACTATCACCCGAAGAGGGGGAAATTGGCGATGCCCCTGAGCAACGTTGTTCAGCCCTGCTCCTGATCGGCGGTATCAAAACTGGATCCAACCGCCTCACTGGCCGCCGGCGCCGGGCGAAAGCCCGCTGCCCAGATGGCGCGGGTGCGGCGATGCAGCTCCTCCCGGCTCAGGCCCCAGAGTCGCAGCGTCTTGGCCAGGTCGGCGCTGAGGTCATGGGCGCCAGGAAAACCCTCGTAGCGCATGAGCAGACGCGCCGCATCCACGAGGTGATCGTCGGCCGGCACCTCCGCAGCCAGCAAACGGTCCACTGCGTCGCGGTCGGTGGCATAAAGGGGATGGCTCTGGTCGTTGTTGCCGGAAGCCTTGTTGCCGGAAGCCGAGTTGCCGGAGGCCGAGTTACCGGAAGCCATGGCGCTGCCCCATTCAGGTGTCCAGCCTGCCGGAAAAGCGCGTCCCTAGGTTGGGGCCACCTGTGCACCCGGCCCCGATGGGAGCCATCCGGCTGGATCTGATTGGCCGCTACCTGCGGCCCCACCGCAAAGTGGTGTTCCAGGGCATGGCCGCCCTGGTGGTAGTGAACCTGCTGAGCGTCTCGATTCCGCTGTTGGTACGGCGGGTGATCGACGACCTGCAGGACGGCTTTGATCTCCAGGACGTGCTGGCGCAGGCAGCCCTGATCGTCGCCCTGGCAACAGTGATGGGAGCGGTGCGGCTCTACTCGCGCATGCTGGTGTTTGGCGTGGGGCGGCAGGTAGAAGCCGATCTCAAACAGCAGATTTTTGATCACCTGCTGCGGCAAGAGCCCGGTTGGGTGCAAACCACCGGCAGCGGCGAGGTGATCAGCCGAGCCACCAGCGATGTGGAAAATGTGCGGCGGCTGCTGGGCTTCGCCGTGCTCAGCCTCACCAACACGGTGTTGGCCTATGCGCTCACCTTGCCGGCGATGCTGGCCATCGACCCGTGGCTGAGCCTGGCGGCGGTGGGGCTCTATCCCCTCATGCTGATGGTGGTTCGCCTGTTCGGAGGGCGAATGATGCGCCAGCAGCGGCGCCAACAGGAGGCCCTCGCCTCCCTGAGCGACCTGATCCAGGAGGACCTCTCCGGGATCAGCGCGATCAAGATTTACGGCCAGGAGAGCACCGAGCAGGCCGCCTTCGCCGGACGCAACCGGATGTACAGGGATGCGGCCCTGGGACTAGCCCGCACCCGCAGCACGCTATTTCCGCTGTTGGAGGGCATCTCCTCGATCAGCCTGCTGCTGCTGCTGGCCCTGGGCAGCGGCCAACTCGAAAGTGGCCGCCTGACGATCGGCGACCTCGTCGCCCTGATCCTGTTTGTGGAGCGACTGGTGTTTCCCACGGCGCTGCTGGGCTTCACCCTTAACACCTTCCAGACGGGCCAGGTGAGCCTGGAGCGGGTGGAAGACCTGCTGCGCCGGCGCCCCCTGATCGTGTCGCCTTCGTCACCCCAACCGCCAAGCCAACCAAGCCGGGGCGCAATCGAAGCCCGCGGTCTCACCGTGCAGTACCCCGGTGCTCCGCGACCGGCACTGGTGGACGTCAGCTTTGTGCTCCATCCCGGCGAACTGGTGGCGGTGGTGGGGCCCGTGGGCTGCGGCAAAACCACCCTGGCCCGAGCGCTTGGACGCATGGTGGAGGTGGAGCCCGGCCAACTCTGGCTCGATGGGGTCGACATCACCGCCCTCGATCTCGAGGCCCTGCGCGCCCAAGTCGGCCTAGTCCCCCAGGAGGGCTACCTGTTCACCGCCACCCTTGCCGACAACCTGCGCTATGGCGAGCCCGAGGCGCCCCTGGAGCGCGTTCAGGCGGCAGCCAGCCAGGCCCGGCTGGAGGGCGATATCAAGGGCTTCCCCGATGGCTACAACACCCTGGTGGGTGAACGGGGCATCACCCTCAGCGGAGGCCAGCGCCAGCGCACGGCCCTGGGACGAGCCCTGTTGGTGCAGACGCCCCTGCTGGTGCTGGACGATGCCCTCGCCAGTGTCGACAACACGACGGCCGCCGAGATCCTGGGCAGCGTCCGCGAGGAACAGTCGCGTCAACGGCAGACCCGCACAATCTTGATGATCAGCCACCAACTCTCTGCCGCCGCCGCCTGTGATCGGGTGCTGGTGATGGAGGAGGGGCGGCTGGTGCAGCAGGGCCACCACAGCGAGCTGCTCGCCCAGGGCGGCACCTACCGGCGGCTGTGGGATCGGGAACAGGCCACCGAGCAGCTCAGGGCTGCGGGCTGATCTCAATACTTGTTGCCCTCTCCAGACAACCCGGCCCGCCGCGGCTTACCTAGAAGAGATCGCCAATCGCGTCCGGAGTCATGGAGCCCGCACCGTCGCCCGCCACCCGACTGACCGGCTTGTCGTATCGGCTGCGCTGCACCCTCACCTTCGGCGACATCTACGGCCAGATCCTGATCTGGATGCTGGTGATCTTTGCCAGCCTGGCTGCGGGCCTGGCGCTGATGGGAGCCAGCAAGCCGATCTTCGCCCTGGTGGGGGTGGGATTGATCCTGGTGCTCTCGTTGCCCTTCCTGCTGTTCGCCTTTACCACCACCCTGCTCAACCACATCGCGCTGGAGGCTGACGCAGGCACGAAAGGGGCTGCCTAGGCTCGTCTTTCATTGCACGATCGAGTGTGTTCGGGCTGTTTCAGACCGCTCCCCAGACCCAGTCTCCGCATGTGGTGCTGGGCACTCCGATCGAGGCGGCCCCCCAGCAGGGGCAGCACGAAGCGGTGTTCGGCTGCGGTTGTTTCTGGGGCGCAGAAAAAGGGTTCTGGCGCCTGCCCGGGGTGGTGACCACAGCGGTGGGCTACGCGGGCGGCACGATCCAGCAACCCAGCTACGACCAGGTGTGCTCTGGACGCACCGGCCACAGCGAGGTGGTGCGGGTGGTTTGGGATAGCGCTCAGATTGATTTCAGCGACCTGCTGAAACTCTTCTGGGAATGCCACGACCCCACCCAGGGAGATCGCCAGGGCAACGACCGCGGTAGCCAGTACCGCTCCGTGATTTACGTCAACGATCCGGGCTTATTGGCCCAGGCCGAAGCCAGCCGCGACGCTTACCAAGCCCTGTTGAGCGGCGCTGGCTTTGGGCCGATCACCACCGAGCTGCGCAGCCAACAGACCTTCTGGTTTGCAGAGCCGTATCACCAGCAGTATTTAGCGAAACCGGGAAGCCGGCCCTATTGCTCCGCCCAGCCCAGCGGCCAACGGCTGGGCGAGTTCCCCGGCGCCGCCTACAAACTCGATTCCCGAGTGTGGGATGCCTACGACTGGTCGGTGGCCCATTGCGTGCTGCGGGGGGACAATTCCCCCATTCACTTGGCCTAGGAGGGGTCGGTGCTGCCTGTGTCGTTGCCCCTGTCGCTGCTGGCACTCAGCCTGATCTCCATGGGCTCCCCGTGGTGGGAGGACTACGGCATCACCGAGCAGTTCCTCTGCCCCAATGCCCGTCGGGTCACCTTGGAGCGCAACGACGCCCAGGCCTCCCTGATCGCCGGCCGTTTCCGTTCAACCCTGTTCCGCGAGGCCTCCGACCTGCCCGGCATCCGCTACCGCAACGACCAGATGACCCTGGTACTCAAGGGGGACGTGCTCACCATGGAGCAGCAGTCACGGCGGTTGGAATGCCTGCGTACGGAGCAGGTGTGAGAGGGCTGGAGCCATGAACCCGTTGCCGGATCGGGTGGTGATTCTGGGACTCCTGATCACCCTGGGCCTGTGCTTTGCGCTTGTGTTCTGGAGCGTGCGGTTGAATCCGCGTCCAGAGCCACCGCTCCAGTGGCGCGAGAACACCGCGCCCCAGGCCCTGGACCGGCGCCCCCAACCCAGCCTCCAGCTGCTGTGACCAAGCCACCGTCGCGCCACCGCCAATCGCAGCATCGCCAACTGCACCCCCTGCCCAAGGGGCTGGTTGAGCTCTATGGACTGCTCGCGGTGTTGTTTGTGCTGGTGCCGGAATGGATAGCAGGGGGAGCCCTGCTGAGCTTCGGCGGCTCCCGTCGGGGGTCGAATCTGCCGGCCGCCGCCGCTGCTTGGCAGAAACTGCCCGAGCTGCGGCTGGCGAGCATGGGGCTGGCGGAGTTGCGCCAACTGGCCCATCAGCAGCGGATTGCGGGCTACGCGGGTCTCAGCCGGGAGAGACTCAGCCGGCGCCTGATCCAGCGGCTGAAACCGCGCAAAGCGTTGTGGTAGCTTCCTTCTGCCGGGGCGTAGCGCAGCTTGGTAGCGCACCACTTTGGGGTAGTGGGGGTCGCAGGTTCAAATCCTGTCGCTCCGATTTTTAGCCGGCACCGCGTCCAGCGGTCAGCATCTGTACTGCTTCCAGCACTAGTACTGCTTCCAGCACTAGTACTGCTTCCAGCACTAGTACCGCTTTCAGCACTAGTGCAGCTTCCACCGGCTTCCCCAGCCGGTTTTTTTGTAGCCAGCGGCTGACTGAACTAGCCGACTCACTCCCAGATCACCGCAGCCGGGTCGCCACCTGGAGCCGCTCCAGCCAGCGGTTGACGCGATGTCGCAAACGCGGCGGCACCTCCTGCAGCAACTGGCCCAGCTCATGGGCAGCCAGACGACGCAGACCGCGCACATCCACCCGCCACAGCGCCTCAGCCTCGCGGATCAGCCGTGCCCAAGACCTCGCAGCCTGCCAACGGAGCACGCGCTGCTGGGGACCACCGTCCACCTGCAGAACCCGAAACCGCACCCGACTGGCCATGGTCTCCATGGCGACCGCACCACCACCCTGCGCCTGCAGAACAACAATGGCGCGAACACCCCGCTCTGCTTCAGAGATTGGAAGACAATCGGTACAGAGCCGTGCCGCTAGGCCGCCACGGGGTCGGCATCCACCGGTTGCACCGGAAAGGGCAAGGCCTGGGCCTCCCGCTCGCTGAGGCGACGGGTCCAGGCACCCCGCACCGGATCGTTCCAGCGGAACCCGGCCTCCTTGGCCCGGTGGCGCTCGGCGTAGGTGAGGTTGGCGCGGAACAGCAGCTTGGGCTCCAGCGCCGCCACCAGCAACTCTTCGAGGTTGGTGCAGCGCTCGAACACCTGCACCAGGTAGATGCAGTCGGTGAGAGCCCGGTGGGCGGCCCACACCGGCACGCCGTAGGCCAGGGCCAGATCGCGCACCGACGGCGCAGGCCGAAGATGTCGCTCCGCGGGCCAGCGGATGTCGTCCATCGAGCAGATCCAGGCCTTGTTGATCGGTGGCAAGGGCCCCCGACCAAACCACTGGGCATCGAAGGCCGCGTTGTGGGCCAGCACCGCATCGGCCGCCCCCAGCATGGCCTCAAAGTGCTGCAGGCCGGCCTGCCAGGGCTGGGGAAGCTGCGTCACCGCCGCCGCAATGCCGTTGACGGCCTCGGCTGGATTGACCTGGGCCGGCAACAGGAAGGACACCTGGCTGAGCACAGCGCGCTGGGGCACGTGAAACAACACGGCTCCCACCTCAATGCATTCGGCAGAGCTGGGCTCCAGGCCGGTGGTTTCGGTGTCAAGGATCAACAGGGTGGTTGGAGCGACCCGGGCCGCATCCGAGCGGCCCGTGAGGGGCGGCAGCTGGGGCTGGCGATCGCGCTTGGGGGCTGGACCTGGCTCGGGGGCCTGGGGCGCCAGGCTGAGCAGATCGCTCTGCTGCCAAAGGCTGGGCTGTTCCTCGATCGGGCCGCTCACGGTGTCCAGGGCACTGCTGCCCCATCGTCCCAGCCCGAACCTCCGGCGACCAGAGGTCGCTGCCTAGGGTGAAGCAACAGATTCCCGATCCAGGCATGGGCCTTGCCGCCGGAGACCGAGCCCCCTTGGTGGCGCTCCTTGATCAACACGGCAGCGAGCGCCGCAGCGATCAGCTCGCCGGCAAAGCCCTGGTGCTGTTTTTCTATCCCAAGGACGACACCCCTGGCTGCACGGCCGAGGCCTGTGCCTTCCGCGACAGCTACGCCGACCTCCAGGCCCTGGGCGCGGAGGTGTGGGGCGTCAGCGGCGACGACCTGGCCAGCCACCAGCGCTTTGCCAGCCGCCACAACATCCCTTACCCGCTGCTGGTAGACCAGGGCAATCGGCTTCGCCAAGCGTTCGGTGTACCCAATGTGCTCGGGTTGTTGCCGGGCCGGGTAACTTACGTGATCGACGGCGAAGGGGTGATCCGGCATGTGTTCAACAACCTGCTGGACGGGGCCGCCCACCGCAATGAAGCCCGGGCCGCCCTGCAGCGCCTGGCCCTCTGACCATGACGCGCTGGCGCCAGCGAGGTGACATCTGGCAGCTGGAGCCAGCGGGAGGGGCACGCGGCTGCATCGAATTCATCGGCGGCAGCTACCTGGCCGCCACCCCCCAGCTCAGCTATCGGCGGCTGCTGGAGGCTCTGACATCCAAGGGCTGGCTGGTGCGGGCCTGGAGTTACGTGCCGGGATTTGACCATCAAGACCAGGCCAACACGGCTTGGCGCCGTTTTCGCCAACTGCGCGAAGGCGATGACAGCACGGCCCCCCTGCTGCGGCTTGGCCACAGCCTGGGCTGCAAATTGCATCTGTTGGCTCCCGATGGCGGTCGCAGCGCCAGCGGCCTGGTGGCCCTGAGCTTCAACAACTTCTCGGCCGAGCGCTCGGTGCCGCTGCTGGCGGAACTGGGCCAGCAATTCAACTTCCGTAGTGAGTTCAGTCCATCGCCGGAGGAAACCCTGCACCAGGTGGCCCGCAGCTACCGCCAACCGCGCAACCTGCTGGTGCGCTTCAAGCGCGATGGCATCGACCAGAGCGGCCGGTTGCTGGGCGTGCTGCAGAGCCGGGCTGAGGACGCCACCGAGCTCCTCGAGCTGCCTGGGGATCACCTGGCGCCTGCCAGTGCGGGACTGCGCCAAAACCTGCTGGGCAGCTGGGCCGATGATCCAGCCCGGCAGCGGGCCCTCGACCGCATCGCCACCAGCATCGATGCCTGGGGGGACCAGCCCTCCCAGCCGATCTAGACCCGTAGGGCATCGAGCACCGAACGGTCCTCCAGGGTGCTGGTATCGCCGCTCACCTCCTGACCATCAGCAAGGGCCCGCAGGATCCGGCGCATGATCTTGCCGCTGCGGGTTTTCGGTAGAGCATCGGTGAACTTGATCAGATCCGGCCTGGCGATCGGACCGATCTCCTTGCCCACATGGCTGCGTAGCTCCGCCATCAGGGCGTCGTCACCGGTGCGGCCGGTCTCCAAG
Organism: Synechococcus sp. 8F6; assembly: GCF_002252665.1. GTDB lineage: Bacteria > Cyanobacteriota > Cyanobacteriia > PCC-6307 > Cyanobiaceae > Cyanobium_A. The sequence goes on along the minus strand of NZ_NQKZ01000003.1, from coordinate 61,537 downwards.
GTCACGAAGGCGACGATGCCCTCGCCCTTGAGATCGTCTGGCCGGCCCACCACGGCGGCCTCGGCCACGGCCGGGTGGCTCACCAAGGCGCTCTCGATCTCCATGGTGCCGAGGCGGTGGCCGCTCACGTTGATCACGTCATCGACGCGGCCCATCACCCAGAAGTAACCGTCGGCATCGCGGCGGGCGCCATCCCCAGCGAAATAGAGCCAGGAGCCATCGGCCGGGCGGATCTCCTCCCAGTAGCTCTTGCGGAAGCGCTCCGGATCGCCGTGCACCGTGCGCATCATTCCGGGCCAGGGGCGACGCACCGCCAGATAGCCACCCTGGTCGACCCCCTGGGATGCCCCCTCGTGATTGACGATGTCGGCAGCGATGCCAGGCAAGGGCAGGGTGCAGGAACCGGGCTTGGTGGAGGTGGCCCCGGGCAGGGGGCTGATCATCACGCCGCCGGTCTCGGTCTGCCACCAGGTGTCCACCACCGGGCAGCGATCACCGCCGATCACATCCCGATACCACATCCAGGCTTCTGGATTGATGGGCTCGCCCACGGTGCCGAGGATGCGCAGGCTGCTCATGTCGTACTGGTCGGGCACCTCGCGGCCGCTCTTCATGAAGGCGCGGATCGCCGTGGGGGCGGTGTAGAAAATCGTGCAGCGGTGCTTCTGGATCACCTCCCAGAAGGCGCCTGGCTTGCTGGGGCGGGGCGCGCCCTCGTACATCACCGTGGTGGCACCGTTGGAGAGCGGGCCATACACGATGTAGCTGTGGCCGGTGATCCAGCCCACATCGGCGGTGCACCAGTGGATGTCATCCACGCGGATGTCAAAGATCCACTGGAATGTGAGGTGGGCCCAGAGGTTGTAGCCGGCGGTGGTGTGCACCACCCCCTTGGGCTTGCCGGTGGAGCCGGAGGTGTAGAGCACAAACAGCCGGTCTTCGCTGGCCATCGGCTCGGCCGGGCACTCGGCGCTCTGGGCGTCGACCAGCGCGTGCCACCAATGGTCGCGGCCCTCCTGCATGGCGCAGTCACCACCGGCACCGGCCAGTCTCTGCACCACGAGCACGTGCTCGACGCTGGGGGCGCCACCGTTGCCGGCAAGAGCCTCATCCACAGCCGGTTTCAGGGGCACGGGCTTGTCCTTGCGGAAGCCGCCATCAGCGGTGATCACCGCCTTGACCTGGCCATCGATCAGCCGGTCGCGCAGGGCATCGGCCGAGAAGCCGCCGAACACCACCGAGTGGGGCGCACCGATGCGGGCGCAGGCGAGCATGGCGATGGCCGCTTCCGGCACCATGGGCATGTAGAGGGCCACCAGATCCCCCTTGCCGATCCCCAGGGCCTTGAGCGCATTGGCGGCTTTGCACACTTCGGCGTGCAGCTGGCGGTAGCTGAAGCTGCGGCTATCGCCAGGCTCCCCTTCCCAGATCAGGGCTGTCTTGTCGGCGCGGGGGCCCTCGAGATGGCGATCGAGGCAGTTGAAGGACAGGTTGGTGGTGCCGCCTTCAAACCACTTGGCGAAGGGAGGGTTGCTCCAATCGAGCACCGTGTGAAATGGCTCAAACCAGTGCAGCTGCTCGCGGGCCAGGTCGCCCCAGAAACCATCGGGATCGGCCTCGGCTTTGGCACAGAGGGCGCGATAGGCCTCCATCGAACCGATGCGGGCCCCCGCGGCTAGCTCAGCCGGTGGCGCAAACAGGCGCGCTTCCTGCAGCACCGACTCGATCGTGGGGGCCTGACCCATGGCGATGCCGACAACAAAGAAACCTGAAGCCATTCAAGCGGGCAGCCCCGGGGCTCGGCCAGCCGATGACGCCACTGCCGTCGCCGAGAATGGTCGGATGGGGAAGCCTGCTGCCTGCCTGTTTGATCTCGATGGCCTGCTGCTCGATACCGAGCCCTTGCACGCCCAGGCCTGGCGTCAAGCCGCCGAGCATTTCGGCTGCCTGCTGACAGACGCCCAGCTGCTGGGCCTGCGGGGCCGCCGCCGCCTGGATTGCGCAGACCAGGTGGTCGACTGGATCGAAGCGGCCCAAGGCTCCGCCCCCAGCCCTGAAGCCCTGTTGGACGTGCGCCAGCCCATCGCTGAAGCCCTGCTGATCCACGCCCAGCCCACCGCGGGGGCGGTGGAGCTGGTGCAGTGCTGCGTTGCGCTAGCCATCCCGATGGCGCTCGCCACCAGCAGCTCGCGCGCAGCCGTGGCGCTCAAAACGGCACCCCATCCATGGCTGGAGGCAATCACCACCCGGGTCCATGGCGACGATCCAGCGCTGGCGGCTGGCAAGCCGGCACCGGATGTGTTCCTGCTGGCCGCCGAGCGTCTGGGGGTTGCGCCCGAGCAGACCTGGGCGTTTGAAGATTCCCCGGCCGGGGCCCAGGCGGCCCGCGCCGCTGGCTGCCAGGTGTTTGTGGTGCCGCCCGCCCAGATCAGCAAACACGAGCGGCAGCGGGTTTACCCGGGCATCGAGCGGTTTCTCAGCAGCCTCCAGCAGACGCCCCTGCTGGCAGTGGGAGGCGAATGATCAATACAGCCGGCTGAGCACGAAATCCGGCAGGGCACGCAGGGCGCTGCGGGGCTCGGAGGGTGCCAACCAGTCCAGGGCTTGAGAAGCCTCCTGGGCAAAGCCCTCGGCCAGTGCCCGCGAGCGGGGAATCGCCTCGCAGCCGCGAACCAGCTCGAGGGCCTGCTCGAGGTCGCCCTCCTCGCTGAATTCCCGCTCGATCAGGCAGGCCAGGGCCGGTCGCTCCTGAAGGGCATAGAGGGCCGGTGCAGTGAGGTACCCCGAGGCCAGATCGCTAGCGGCCGGCTTGCCCAGTTGCTGGTCGCTGCCGGTGAAATCGAGGATGTCGTCGACCACCTGGAAGGCCAGACCCAGCTGGCGCCCAAAGCGATACAGATCATCGAGCTGGGGCGCAGGCAGGCCCGTGAGCACGCCGGCCGCCCGGGCGCTGTTGGCAATCAGGGAAGCCGTTTTGCAGTAGCTCTTCTCGAGGTAGGTCTCGAAGCTCTGGCCGGTGTCGTAGCGGAACAGGCCCTGCTTCACCTCACCGTCGGCCAGATCCATGATCACCCGACTGAGTAGCTTGACCACCTCGAGATCGTCGAGGTTGGCGAGGTGCCAACTGGCCTGGGCAAACAAAAAATCACCAGCCAGCACAGCGACGCGGTGGTTGAAGCGACTGTGCACGGTGTCAACACCGCGGCGGGTGGCGGCCTCGTCGACGACATCGTCGTGCACCAGGGAGGCCGTGTGGATCATCTCGGTGATCTCGGCCAAACGCCGATGCCGCGGGCCCAGTTCGCCATCGGCAGCCACCGCCCGAGACAGCAGCAGCACGATGCCGGGACGCAAACGTTTGCCCCCAGCGGCAAACAGATGCTCTGCAGCGGCCTGAAGAATGGGGTGACCGGCTCCGATCAGGCTGCGCAGATCGGCCAGCAGGGCATCCAGATCAGCCTCAACGGGCTGGAGCAGCTCTGCAACCGTTGCCACAACACCTCCGCCGTGGCGCGATCCTAGAAGGCTCAGCCGACCGACCGCAGGTCGACCCGCTCCACCGACGGTCGATAGCCCAGCCAGCGGCTGGCCCCATCAGCGAAGGCTTCCGCGCAACCGCTCACGCAGACCCGGGTGCGCTGGGCTGGTGGGACCACATCCACACCTGACAACTCTCCTTCGGGCATCCCTCCCATGCTGGCGAGCAAGGGGCCCAGCCGCCGCACGGCGGAAGCCGCTGGGTCGACGAGCCGCACGTGGGGAGGCAGCAGGGCCGTGAGCAGCGGGCGCAACATCGGGTAGTGGGTGCAGCCCAGCACGACCGTGTCGACGCCGGCCGCCAGCAGGGGAGCCAGGTAGGCCAGCGCCTCGGCCTCCACGGCCGGAGCCTGCAAATCCCCCGCCTCAATCAGGGGCACAAAGGCCGGGCAGCCCACCTCCAGCACCTCAGCGTGGGGATGGCAGGCATGGATCGCCCGGCGGTAGGCGCCGCTGCTGGCGGTGGCGGGGGTGGCGAGCACACCCACGCGCTCACTATCCAGATCGGCCGCCACGCTGTCGATCAACCCCACCACCGGCACGCCGGCCTCGGCCACAGCCACATCCAGAGCCAGGGCATTGGAGGTATTGCAGGCCATCACCAGCACGCCCACCTGCTGGTGCCGCAACCACATCACCACCTCGGCTGCGATGGCGCGGATGTCGGCCACGCTGCGCTGGCCATAGGGAACCCGGGCCGTGTCGCCGAGGTACAAGCAGGAGGAGTGGGGATAGCGCTCCTGCAGACGGCGCAGCACCGTGAGCCCGCCGAGGCCGCTGTCGAAGAGTCCTACCAATGCACTCATGGCCGGTCCTGCAGGGCATTGAGAATCCCAGCCGAGAGGGCGAGCGCCATGCGCCGGCGGTAATCGGGATCGGCGAGGCGGCGGGAATCGAGCTCGCCGGTGAGAAAACCCATCTCCACCAGGGCCGAAGGCATCACCGTGCGGCGAATCACGAAGAAGCGGCCCGTGCGCACGCCCCGATCCGGTGTGCCAGGTGAAATGGCGAGCATCTGCTGCTGCAGTGCCCCCGCCAGACGGCGCGAGGCGGCCCCCGCCCCCTCGAAGTAGAAGGTCTCGATGCCGTTCACATCGGGGCGCGCCATGCTCAAGGCATTGGCGTGCACGCTCACAAACAGATCGGCGCCACTGCTGTTGGCCAAGGCAACCCGAGGGGGGAGATCGACGTCCACCTCAGAGGTGCGGGTCATCAGCACCTGAACGCCGCGAGCCTGCAGCAACCGGGCCATCTGCAGACAGACATCAAGCACCACATCGGTTTCCCGCAGGCCGCCGATGCCCACGGCCCCAGGATCGGGTCCGCCGTGGCCGGGATCGATCACCACCTTGAAGCGCCCCCGGGGCACCACCGGCAGGCCATCGGCCGATAGGGGTGTGCTGGAGGTGGGGAAGGTGCTCTCCCGGTCCCACCCAGCACGGCTGACGGCGTCGAGATCGCCCTCTCCCAGACCAAGGCCCGTTTGATTGGCCAGCCCCGGCAACTCCATCCGCCAGCGGTCCCGGGCGGTGCCCACCAGCCTCAGCCCACCAGGATCCAGTTGGGTGCCGGGGGCAAACTCCACCACCAGGCGGGTGGTGAAGCCATCGGGCCGGCCGATGCGCACCTCCCGCACAGCGCCACCCCCCCGAACGGTGCGGGTGCGGGACGGGGCGCCAGGCAGATCCACCCAAACCCGCGGCCCCCGCAACGCTGATCCCGCTTCAAAGAACGCCTGGGGACGCACATCAAGGCTGGTGCGCAGCTCCAGCTGGCCGGCGCGGGTGATGCGCCAGGCCGCCAGCGACGACGCCCAGGCCGGCAGATCCGCCAACACCAAGGCCAGGGCCGCCAGGGCTGATGTCCACTTGACGCTGACAGGCCAACGCATCAGGACCGTCAGAACAGGGCCGGCCGGCGATGCTCCAGGCTGGGCATCTGGGCCCGCACCCGCTTGGCATGACCCGGGTCGATCGGGGCCACCGCCGAACCGACACCGACACCGGCATCGGCGAGCACTGTGCCCCAGGGGTCAATCATCAGCGCATGACCGTGGCTCTGGCGCCGGCCGTAGTGCAGGCCGGTCTGGGCGGGTGCCAGCACATAGGCCGTGTTCTCGATGGCGCGAGCCTGCAGCAGCACCTGCCAGTGGTCTTTGCCAGTGAAGGCGGTGAAGGCCGCCGGCACCATCAACACATCCACTCCCGCTGCGGCGAGATGGCGGTAGAGCTCCGGAAAGCGCACGTCGTAACAGATCGAGAGGCCAACCCGCCCCAGCCCTGGCACATCCACCACCGGCGGAAGTTGGTTGCCGGGCTGCACGGTGGCCGATTCTCGGTAGGTGTTGCCGTCCGGCAGGTCGACGTCGAACAGGTGGATCTTGTCGTATTGGGCCAGCAGCTGGCCTTCGGTGCTGACGAGCTCAGCCCGATTGAAGGTTTGGCCGGGACCAGCCGGCACCGGAAAGCCGCCCCCGAGCAAGGTCACCTGATAGCGGCGCGCCATGGTGACCAGAAAGCGACTGCAGCGTTCGGCCAGGGAAGTCGCCAGCTCGAGGCGACGCTCGTCATCCCCCATGAAGGCGAAATTCTCCGGCAGACCCACCAGTTCGGCACCGCGGCGGGCCGCCAATTCGATCTGCTCTTCGGCAGCGGCGAAATTCGCATCCGGATCCGGGGTGCTGGTGAGCTGCACAGCTGCCGCCAGAAAACTGCTCACCGACTGCCCAAAACGCACGGGCGAACTGTAAGGGAACTGCCAAGGTGCGTCAGGGACCCTCAGCTGGCCTTGAGCACCCCGTGCTCCGCCTGGAAGGGCACCATCTTCAGGGTGTCAATGGCGGCGCAGCAGGCGAAATCGGCGTCATGGTTGCCCAGGCCGATCAGGCGTTGGCCGTGGCTGGCGGAGCGCAGAGCGGTTTCTGGATCGTGGCGCCACTGCTGCCACAGGGCCAGGGCCGCCAACATTTCATCGTTACCGCAGCTCACGCCGATGTGGGGAGCCACGGCCATCTCCATGGCTGCCGAAGCCACGGCACCAGCCGCCAGGCTGTCTTCCAGGGAGTAATCACCCTCCCAGCCACTGCCGACGATCCACACCCGTTTGCAGTCGTGCTCGAGCAGACGCCGGGCAACCGCCGTGCGGTTCGGCAGGCAGGCCGTCAACAGCAGCGGCACCGGCTTGACCACCGCCAGGGAGCGAGTGCCGTTGGTGGTGCTCATGAAGATCCGCTTGCCCCCCACCAGCTCGGGAGTGACCGCCAGGGGCGAGTTACCCAGGTCGTAGCCCTGCACCCGTTGGCCGCCCCGCTCGCCGGCCCGCAGCCGCTTTTCGGCCGGCCAGGCAGCAGCGGCCGCCTCCAGCTCATCCAGGCTGGCAAAGGCCTCAACCGCCTCGGCGCCATTCTGCAGCGACCAGGCGATGGTGGTGGTGGCCCGCAGCACATCGATCACCACGGCTGCATCAGGCAAACCGGCTGCATCGGGCCCGCCTGCAGCCGCAACATTCAGGGCCGGAACGCACTCGGAGGTGTGGAAGTAGGAAACCAGCACGGGCGCTGCGACAGCTCAGGAGCGCCACAGTAATCAGGGGCATCCGTCACAGTGGTTTGACTGGAATGACCTGATGTCTGCCCCCATGGCCGCGCCCGTGTTCAGCCAGCGCAGCCGCCGGGACCTGCGCGGTTTCTTGGAGCTGCTGGAGAGCCGTGGCGCCCTGCGCCGCATTACTGCCCCGGTGGATCCCGACCTGGAATTGGCGGCGATCGCCGATCGGGTACTGGCGGCCGGCGGGCCGGGATTGCTATTTGAAAACGTCATCGGCTCGTCGATGCCGGTGGCAGTGAACCTGCTCGGCACCCAGGAACGGGTGCTGTGGAGCCTGGGCATGGAGCGACCCGAGGAGCTCGAGGCCCTGGGCGAGCGCCTGGCCCTGCTGCAACAGCCTCGCCCTCCCAAGGGCGCCCGCGAGGCGGTGCGGTTTGGCTCGGTGCTGCTGGATGTGCTCAAGGCCCGGCCCGATCTCGATCTCACCCCCCCCTGCCGCCAGCAGGTGTTCAAGGGGGAAGCGGTGAACCTCGATGCCCTGCCGCTGCTGCGCCCCTGGCCGGGCGATGGCGGCCGGATCATCACCCTGGGGCTGGTGATCACCAAGGACCCCGAAACCGGCACGCCCAACGTGGGCGTGTACCGGCAGCAGCAGCAGAGCATCAACTCACTCACAGTGCACTGGCTGAGCGTGCGCGGCGGCGCCCGCCACCTGCGCAAGGCGGCGGCCATGGGCAAGAAGCTGGAGATCGCCATCGCCATTGGCGTGCACCCGCTGCTGGTGATGGCGGCGGCTACGCCGATTCCGGTGCAGCTGAGCGAGTGGCTGTTTGCCGGCCTCTACGCGGGTGAAGGCGTGCGGCTGGCCAAGTGCAAAACGGTCAACCTGGAGGTGCCCAGCCACAGCGAGGTGGTGCTCGAAGGCACGATCACGCCGGGCGAGGAGCTGGCCGATGGGCCCTTTGGCGACCACATGGGCTTCTACGGCGGCGTTGAGGATTCACCCCTGGTGCGCATCCAGTGCGTCACCCAACGGCGCGACCCGATTTACTTCACCACCTTCAGCGGCCGGCCCCCCAAGGAAGACGCGATGCTCGCCATTGCGCTGAATCGCATCTACACGCCGATCCTGCGCCAGCAGATCCCGGAGATCGTCGATTTCTTCCTGCCGATGGAGGGCCTGAGCTACAAGCTGGCCGTGATCGCCATCGACAAGGCCTACCCCGGCCAGGCCAAGCGAGCGGCGATGGCCTTCTGGAGCGCCCTGCCCCAGTTCACCTACACCAAATTTGTGGTGGTGGTCGACAAGAGCATCAACATCCGCGACCCACGCCAAGTGATCTGGGCGATCAGCGCCCAGGTGGATCCCCAGCGGGATCTGTTCGTGCTCGAGGACACCCCCTTCGACACGCTCGACTTCGCCAGCGAACGCCTGGGCCTGGGCGGCCGGCTGGCGATCGATGCCACCACCAAGATCGGCCCGGAGAAGCGCCACCCCTGGGGCGAGCCGCTGGGCCGACCAGCCGAGCTGGAGGCGCGCATCGATGCCCGCTGGGCCGAGCTGGGCTTGGCGGATGTGGGCACCACGGAGCCCGATCCGGCGCTGTTTGGCTACACCCTGGAGCACGTGCTGGAGCGGCTCGCGGCTCGGTCCTGATGCTGTCGCGCCAGGCCAGCCATGCCCTCAAGGCCCTGCTGGAGCTGGCAGCCCACCCCTCGCAGTGGCAGTCGACCCACGCCTTGGCCCAGACCCAGCAGCTGCCGGAGCCGATGCTGGAGCAACTGCTGCTGCGCTTGCGGCGCCACGGACTCCTTGTGGCGCGCCGGGGCCGTCAGGGTGGCTACCAACTGGCACGGCCAGCGCGGGAGATCAGCCTGGCTGCGGTGCTGGCCGGGCTGGGAGAAGGGGCTGCGCTGCAATGGGGCGACATCGGCATGAGCCCGACTGTTGGCCAGGAGGTCTCGCCAGCCGATCAGGTCACCGAGGCCCTGCAGCGGCGACTGGAGCGGGCCCGGCTCAAGGCGCTGGAAGACCTGAGCCTCGAAGACCTGCTCTTCGATCTGCGCAGCGCCGAAGCCAGCGCCAACAGTGAGGCGGGGCTACTGCTGGGGTAGACCATCGAGCCCGAACGCTGAACGGCTGAAGGACGTTCCCCAGTGGACCCATGGGCAACGACTGCAGCAACGAACGCGAAGACCCCCCTTAAGCGTCCTCAACGCAGTCATCCGCCACCAACTGATCCAGGCCCACAAACTTGTAGCCCCGGCGCTGCAGCTCCGGCACCACAGCCGCCAGCGTGCCGAGGGTGGCAGCGATGGTGTCAGGCCGGTCGTGCAACACCAGAACGGCGCCGGGATGGGCATTGCGGCCTACAAACCAACGCTGAAAGGCCAGCGGCGGATGGAACGTGTCCCAGGGGAACACCGACCCGAGCACGGTGCGATAGCCATAGGCCTCCACCCGGCGCAGCATCGGAGGATGCACCCAGCCGCCACCAGGGCGAAGCCAGTGCAGCGGCAACGGCTGGGGCGTAGCGGCCCGCTGCAGGGATTGCTCCGTGCTGAGCAGCTCTTCGATGAACGCTGGCCCGTCCAGGCAGGCGGAGATCCGATCGCGCTGCAGGTGGTTGCCGATGCTGTGGCCCTCCGCCAGGGCCCGCGCCACAAACTGCGGCGCCCCCCGCTCCAGGTGCTCGCCGATCACAAAGAAGGTGGCCTGCACCTGCAGGCGCCTGAGCAGGTCCAGCAGCTGCAGGCTGGTGGGATCGCCCGGCTGCTCCGCCCAGCTCGGGCCGTCGTCGATGGTGATCGCCAGCTGCCGGCGCCGACCGCCGGCGCAGAACAGCACCTGGGGCAGCAGCGGCTGCAGCACCAGGCGGATCAGCCAGGAGGGCCACAGCACCAGTAGGAGCAGGCAGGCCACCAGGGCCAGCGGCGCCAAGATCAACACAACGGAGCAGCTCATCGACGCTAGTCAGACCAGGGCCCTGCCTCCCCCCGCTCGCACCCGTAACGCTCAACCCCGCCCCGGCGCTGCCTGAACTCGGGGTGCTCCGGGTCCACCGCGCTCCACCACCAGCGGCCATCGGTGTAACTGGGCGCGCCGGCATTGTTGGTGCGCGGCAGCTGCAGGCTCACACCGCGCCAGCGGAGCACGACAAAGGCACCCGGTGGCGTGCCCACGCTGATGTTGGCGATCCCAGGCGCATCCACGGCCCCCGCAAACACCTCTGCCTGCAGCGGATCCCCCTCACAGAGGTAGGCATCGCGCTGCAGAGGCTGCTGCTGGGAGTCAGGAGCCGCGGCCCAGGCGGGCACAGCCAGCAACAGGGTGAGCAGCAGAGACAGGAGCCAGGCCATCGGCGGGGGAAAGCACACTCCATAGGATCGCCGCACCAGCGCCCTGCTTGCCCGTGGCTGAGACCACTACCGCCTCCAGCCCCCTGCAGCTCCGCGGCGGCGGCAGCCTGCGCGGCTCGGTGCAGGTGCCGGGCGATAAATCCATCTCCCATCGGGCGCTCCTCTTCGGCGCCATCGCCGAGGGCACAACCCGCATCGAGGGCTTACTGCCCGCCGAAGACCCACTCAGCACTGCCGCCTGCCTGCGGGCCATGGGGGTAACGGTGTCGGAGATCCGTGCCGGCGAGCCGGTGACTGTGCAAGGCGTAGGCCTCGATGGGCTCCAGGAACCCGCGAACGTGCTCGACTGCGGCAACTCCGGCACCACGATGCGGCTGATGCTCGGCCTGCTGGCGGGCCGGGCGGGGCGCCACTTCGTGCTCACCGGCGACGGATCCCTACGGGGCCGGCCGATGCGGCGGGTGGGGGCGCCCCTGGCCGCGATGGGCGCCGTGATTCACGGCCGCAAGGACGGCAACTTCGCCCCGCTGGCGGTGCTGGGCCAGCCGCTGCAGGGCACCACGATCGAGACGCCGGTGGCCTCGGCCCAGGTGAAGAGCGCCATCCTGCTGGCCGCCCTCACCGCAGAGGGGCCCACCACCGTGATTGAGCCGGCCCAGAGCCGCGACCACAGCGAGCGGATGCTGCGGGCCTTCGGGGCCGACCTGACGGTGGGTGGAGCGGGGAACACCGTGGTGACCCTGACGCCAGGCCAGACCCTGCGCGGCCAGAGCGTGGTGGTGCCCGGTGACATCAGCTCCGCCGCCTTCTGGCTGGTAGCCAGTGCGATTACCCCCGGCGCCGCGCTCACGGTGGAGAACGTGGGCCTCAATCCCAGCCGTACCGGCATCCTCGAGGTGCTTGAGCAGATGGGCGCCAACATCACGGTGATCAATGCCCGCGATGTGGCCGGCGAGCCGGTGGGGGATCTGCAGGTGAGCCATGGCCCCCTGCGGGCCTTTGAGATCGGCGGCGACCTGATTCCGCGATTGGTGGATGAAATCCCCGTGCTGGCCGTGGCGGCCTGCTGCGCTGAAGGCACCAGCCGCATCCGCGATGCCGAGGAACTGCGGGTGAAGGAAACCGACCGGCTGGCGGTGATGGCCCGCCAACTGGGGGCGATGGGGGCCCGGATTGAGGAATTCGAAGACGGTATGACGATCACGGGCATCACCGAGCTCCGCGGCGCCACGGTCGACAGCGAAACCGACCACCGGGTGGCGATGAGCCTGGCGGTGGCCGCGGGCATTGCCGCCGGCGCTAGCCAGCTGCACCGCCCTGAGGCGGCGGCCGTGTCCTACCCAGGCTTCTGGGACGATCTGGCCCGCCTGCGCCAGCCTGCCCCCTGAAGCAGCCCGCGTAGATTCCGGCCCAGCCGTTTGCACCTGTCCATGCTTGCCGTTGCCGTGTTGGCTGCCGGGAAGGGCACGCGCATGAAGAGCGCCCTGCCCAAGGTGCTGCAGCCCCTGGCCGGCGCCACCTTGGTGGAGCGGGTGCTGGCCAGCTGTGAGCACCTCCAGCCCGACCGCCGCCTGCTGATCGTGGGCCACCAGGCTGAACGGGTGGAACAGGAACTGGAGGGGCACAGCGGCCTGGAATTTGTGCTGCAACAGCCCCAGAACGGCACGGGCGACGCCGTGCAGCAGCTGCTGGAGCCATTGCGGGATTTCCGCGGCGATCTGCTGGTGCTCAATGGCGACGTGCCCCTGCTGCGCTCTGAAACTCTCGCCGCCTTACTGGAGCAACACCGCAGCAGCGGCGCCGCCGTCACCCTGCTCACCGCCCGGCTGGCCGATCCCAGCGGCTATGGCCGAGTGTTTGCCAGCCCCGATGGACAGGTGAGCGCCATCGTGGAGCACCGCGACTGCAACGACGAGCAACGCCGCAACGCCCTCACCAATGCGGGCATCTACTGCTTCAACTGGCAGCAGCTGTCGGCGGTGCTGCCGCAGCTCACCACCGACAACGACCAGGGCGAGCTCTATCTCACCGACACAGTGGCCATGCTCAACCCGGCCATGCACCGGGAGGTGGACGACGCCGATGAGATCACCGGCATCAACGACCGGCTCCAGCTCAGCCAGTGTGAGGCCCTGCTGCAGGATCGCCTGCGGCGCCACTGGATGGCTGAAGGTGTGACCTTCGTCGACCCCGCCAGCTGCACCCTCAGTGAGGGCACCCGGTTCGGCCGAGATGTGGTGGTCGAACCCCAGTGCCATTTCCGCGGCACCAGCTCGATCGGCGATGGCTGCCGCATCGGCCCCGGTTGCCTGATTGAAGACAGCCAACTGGGCGCCAACGTCTCCGTGCTCCACTCCGTCCTGCGGCAGGCCGAGGTAGCCGATGGCTGCGCCATCGGGCCCTTTGCCCAACTCCGCCCGGGCACCCAACTCGGCCAGCAGTGCCACATCGGCAACTTCGTGGAGGTGAAAAACAGCAGCCTGGCCAGCGGCGTGAAAGTGAACCACCTCAGCTACATCGGCGACGCCGACCTGGGCGCGGGGGTGAACGTGGGAGCCGGCACGATTACGGCCAACTACGACGGAATGCGCAAGCACCGCACGGTGGTGGGGGCCGGCAGCAAGACCGGTGCCAACTCGGTGCTGGTGGCGCCCCTGCGGCTAGGCAGCAACGTGACGGTGGGGGCCGGATCCACCATCACCAAGGATGTCCCCGATGGGGCGCTGGCCCTGGGCCGGGCCCGCCAGCTGGTCAAGGAAAACTGGACAGGTCCCCGCCCATGAGCCTGAACAACGCAGATCGCCCGGAGAACTCCGACCTACCGGAAAACTCCGACCAATCAAAGTTTCTGTACGAGCCGGTGGAGCGCTTTGGCGCCAGCATGACCAGCCCCAAACCTTGGAACACCAGGGCTCTGGCCGGAGTGGAGCTGCTCAACGGACGCGTGGCGATGCTGGGCTTTGCCGCCGCCATCGCCGGCGAACTGCTCACGGGCAAGGGCATGGTGGGCCAGCTGACGGCGCTGCTGCGCTGGTATCTCAGCTGAGCCAGGTCCGATCGCTCAACAAAGGAAAGGCCCCGAGTGAACCACCACCCAGGGCCTCTGCCCGAAGGCACAACATCGTGAAATGCTGCTCCACAGCCATCATGACGGATCAGCCAGGTGCTGGCGCTGCTGCTGGAGCAGGGGAATCAACCGCTCCAGTGCCACGCCGCGACTCGCCTTGAGCAGCAGCACGTCTCCAGGAGCCAGCCAGCCCTTGAGCTGAGCCGCCGCAGCTTCTGGCGTGGCGACCCGCTCCAGCCGGGTCAGACCACTTGCAGCTTCCAGCATCACAGCCCCTTCCTCACCCCCATCCACGATCACCAGGCCATCCAGGCCCAGCTGGCGGGCCCGTTCGGCCACCTGCCGGTGTAGGTGCAGGCTCTGCTCGCCCAGCTCGAGCATCGTGCCGAGCACCGCAAAACGGCGACCGGGTTGCCGGGCCAGAAGATCCAACGAGGCCAGCACCGCCTCCGGTGAGGCGTTGTAGGTCTCATCGAGCACCAGCACCCCACCCAGCTCCAGACGCCGGCTGCGACCTCCGGGCAGATCCACCTGCAAGGGCTGCCAGCGGTCGGGTTCGAGCCCCAGCTCCCGCGCCACCGCGAGAGCCAACATGAGGTTTCGGGCGTGGTGGATCCCCTCCAGAGGCACCTCCACCACAACCCCTGCCACCACGAGCGTCTCCCCACTGGCATCCAGACGGCCCAGCCAATCGGCCTGGGCCTCATGGCCTTCGCCCTTAAGGGCGATCCGCACCACCCGGCCCTGCCACACCCGCGCCAGGGCCGCATCCAGCAGGGGATCCCCTGCCGGGATCACCACCACTCCATCGGGCCGCAGCCCGGCGGTGATCTCACACTTGGCGGTAGCGATCGCCTCGCGGCTGCCGAGCCGGCCGATGTGGGCCGTGCCGATGTTGGTGATCACCGCCACGTCGGGGCGCGCACTGCAGCTGAGGCGCTCGATCTCGCCCAGACCCCGCATGCCCATCTCCACCACCACAGCCGCGTCGTTGGAGCTGGCCTGGAGCAGCGTCAGGGGGACACCGATGTCGTTGTTGTTGTTGCCCCTAGAGGCGCTCACCGCCCCCAGGGGAGCCAGGGCGGCCCGGATCAACTCCCGCGTGGTGGTTTTGCCGGCCGAACCGGTTACCGCCACCACCGGCGCCTGCAGCTGCTGGCGCCACAGGCCCGCGAGCTGCTGGTAGGCCAGCAGGGTGTCTGGCACCAGCCAGAGGGGAACGCCCGCCTTGGTGGCCTCCCCAATCAGCGCCTCCTGGCTAGCGAGATCGAGATGGCCGTTCTGGGCCAGCAGAGCAGCGGCACCCAGCTCCTGGGCAGCGGGAAGAAACGTGTGGCCGTCAAAGCGCTCGCCCGCCAGTGGCACAAACAGTTGGCCGGGGGCGAGGTGACGGCTGTCGGTGCAGATCGCCTGGGGAGCCAGGGTGATTGCGGCTTGCGCGGCCGATAAGGAGCCAGTCGTGGGGATCCCCCAGAGCTCCTGCAGCTGGGCCAGGCGCAAGGTCATCGGTGCGGGGCGAGACGACGCCCAGGATCATGCCTGAGGCTCTGGGGACAGCTCCAGCAGCACCATGCCGCTACCCACCCGGGCCGCCTGGCCCAGCACCGTGCCGCTGCCATCCAGCAACCGCAACCGTTCATAGCCCAGCTCCCGGCTGCGCTGCAGCCAGTGGTCGGCCAGCTGTTGACGGCGCTCCGGAAGCAGAGCCTGATAGGCGGCGGCCATCTCCAGATCGAGGCGGCTCGCCTGCGGGTGCGGACGGGCCGAGGCGATGCAGGCCTGCGGGTCGTCTTCGGCGAGCAGGGCCAACAGGGGATCGAGCTCCAGCAGCGGTTCGGGCGGCGACTGGGGCGGGGATGGGGACTGCGATGGGGGCTGGAGCACATTCGCCGCACGCTGCTGGCCAGGCTGTTGAACAGCTTGTGAAACAGACTTGGAAACAGGTTGTGACAGGGCTGATGGGACCTGTTGTTGACCTTGTTCTTGAACAGGTTGTTGAACAGGTTGTTGAACGCCTGACGCAGCGTGGTGCTGACCGGGCGCAAAACGCAGGATCAGCGCCAACACAAGGGCCAGGCCCAGGGCCACTAGCAGCGGCCAGAACAGGGGGGCCAAGGAGACGGGCCAGAACCCCGGCACCGAGAGATCCCCCTCCCGATTGCGACGCCAGAGCTCGCGCAGCTTCAAGCCCGAACTAGCCACCACGGCACCCAGATCGCCCGCCAGGCGCCCCCATGGCTCCTCGTAAGGAGCTGGATAGGGCGCAGAGTCCGTCGCAGGGCTTGCGGCGTCTAGGGGCGCGTCACGGGGGGCGTCACGGGGGGGCGTCACCGGAGAGGATTCAACGGCGCTTCAGCAGCGACGCCAGGCCGCGGCGGCTGGGGTCGGCATCCTGACCCTGGGAGAAGCGCTCCACATCGGACGCCTCGGGCGTTGGTTCCTTGACCCCAGAGACATCGCGGTACATGGCGTCATAGGCCAGGGCCGAGCGGGCCCAACTGAAATCCACGGCCATGGCCCTGCGCTGCAGGTCCTGCCAGCTGGCCTGGTTGCGGTAGGCCTCCCAGGAGCGCACGATCGCGGTGTAGAAATCGATCGGCTCGTAACGGTCGAAGCCGTAGCCGGTGCCGCTACCAGCCAGCGGATCGTTGGGGGGCACGGTGTCGACCAGACCGCCCACCATGCGCACCACCGGGATCGAGCCATAACGCATGGCCAACATCTGGCTGATGCCGCAGGGCTCAAAGCGGCTCGGCATCAGGAAGGCGTCGCTGCCGGCGTAAATCAGCCGGGAGAGGGCATCGTCGTAGGTAAGGAACACGGCGAAGCGACCGGGATGGCGCGACGCCATCTGCCACAGCCCACTTTCATAGGTGCGATCGCCCGTGCCCAGCACCACGATCTGGCTGTCGGTGTAGGCCAGCACCCGATCGGCCACCTGCAGCAGCAAATCAACGCCCTTCTGATCCACCAGTCGGCTCACCATCCCCAGCAGGTAGGAACGGGGATTCACCGCCAGCCCGAAACGCTCCTGCAGGGCCTGTTTGTTGACAGGCCGGGGGGCCAGATCGGTGGCCGAGAACCGAGCCGGCAGGGTGGCATCAACGGCCGGATTCCAGTCTTCAGTGTCGATGCCGTTGACGATGCCGCGCAGCTTGCCGCTGATGAAATTCAGCAGACCATCGAGATGCTCGCCGTACTGGGGCGTTCGAATCTCCATGGCATAGGTGGGCGACACCGCATTGACGCGATCGGCGTAGAGCAGCGCCGCCGCCATCGTGTGGTCCCCCTGCATGTACCAGGGACACCAGGTGATGCGATCGAGTTTCCAGCGCCACGGCCCCTGGTATTTCAGGTTGTGGATGGTGAACACGGTGCTGATCTCCGGATCCTGATGCATCCAGACCGGCAACATGCCGGTGTGCCAGTCATGGCAATGCAGCACCTGGGGCTTCCAGTGATGCCAGCAGAATTCGGCAGTAGCACTGGCAAAGAATGTGAAGCGCCAGTCCTCGTCTTCTCCGCCGTAGATGCGCTCCGGATCAAACACCGGATGGCCCACCAGATACAGGGTGAGGCCATTGGTGGGGTGGCGCGCCTCAAAAACAGCGAAGTCGTTGCCCATCGTGTGGCCGCGCCAGATCGGCTCGGGCGACACCTGCAGCTTCGACCACAGCTTTCCGTATCCCGGCAGGATGATGCGCACGTCGTGGCCCAGGGCAGCAAGGGCCGGCGGCAACGATCCAACGACGTCTCCCATGCCGCCAACCTTGATCATCGGCGCGCATTCGGCCGCCGCAAACAAGATCCGCATACCTGGTGCACCGAGGTGGGCGCAACTCTACGGGCGCCGCTAAGGCAGCACCGTCACGGGGGTGCCGAGTTGCACCAGCTCGAACAACTCGCGCACATGTTCATCCAGCAGGCGCACGCAGCCGTGGGACACGGCCCGGCCGACGCTGTCGCGCTGGGGGGTGCCATGGAAGCCTGCACTGACGCAGCCCTTCACCACCAGGTGCTCCGTGCCGTTGAAACCAACGCGGCCGTTGCAATCGCGATGGAAGCCGATCCAGCGGCTGCCCAAAGGATTGGCAGGGCCCGGCGGGATGCGGCGACCGGTGGCGGGGTGCTCCCAGGTGGGATCCACCGCCAGTTCAATCACCGAAAACTGGCCAACGGGAGTCTCCCAGCCGGGGCGGCCAACCCCCACCGGAAAGCGGCGCCGTTCCTGCCCCCCCTCAAAAACCGTCAAGCGGCGCTGACGTCGATCCAGCACGAAATAGCGATCAGCAGCGGCAGGCGGGGAGCTGATCACGGCAGCCGGAAGGTTGGGGGCAGCCCGGCCAGGCATGCCAGCCGTCACCATCAGGAGCCCAAACCCAAGGGCCTTGCCTAGCAACCGCATCGCCACCACCCCATCGCCACCACCCCATCGCCGCCACTCCATCGCCAACGTCTATCCCTCGCCCTGACGAGCCCCTGGTCCTCAAGGTAACCAGGGAGCGTCAGAAAAATCGGGAGAGCGCTTCTCCAGGAAGGCATTGCGGCCCTCCTGGCCCTCTGCCGTTCGGTAGAAGAGGTGGGTGGCCTGGCCGGCCAGCTCCTGAATACCGGCCAAGCCATCGGTTTCGGCATTGAAGGCGGCCTTGAGACAGCGAATCGCCGTGGGGCTGTGCTGGAGCACTTCCAACGCCCAGCGCACCCCCTCCGCCTCCAGCTCCGCCAGGGGCACCACCGCATTCACCAGGCCCATCTCCAGGGCCTGCTGGGCGCCGTACTGGCGGCAGAGGAACCAGATCTCACGGGCCTTGCGCTGGCCCACCACCCGGGCCAGATACCCCGCGCCAAAGCCCCCGTCGAAGCTGCCCACGCGGGGCCCGGTCTGGCCAAACACGGCGTTCTCGGCAGCCAGGCTCAGGTCGCAGAGCAGATGCAGCACCTGCCCGCCGCCGATGGCGTAACCAGCCACCAGGGCGATCACCACCTTGGGTAGGCTGCGGATCAGCCGCTGCAGATCGAGCACGTTGAGCCGGGGCAGACCCGACTCATCGACGTAACCCCCCTCGCCGCGCACGCTCTGGTCGCCGCCGGCACAGAACGCCCAACCGCCGTCGGGGGCGGGGCCAGCCCCGGTGAACAGCACCACACCGACGCGGGGATTGTCGCGAACCCGCGAAAAGGCATCGCATAGCTCCTGCACGGTGCGCGGCCGGAAGGCGTTGCGCTTGTGGGGCCGGTTGATCGTGATGCGGGCGATGCCCTCCTCACAGAGGTCAAACAGGATGTCCTCGTAGGAGCCTGCGGGTTGCCAGGCCACCGGTGCCGAGGGGATGGAGGAGGCCGTCACGGCTGCAGCTCGGGAACGGCGGCCATTCTGCGCAGCGCCTGCCGCCGGCCCGCATCGACGCGCCGATCACTAACCCACTCCAACAGCGCCAACGGCTGCTGCAGGGCCCAGGCCAGCTGGAGCTCCCAGTCAGAAGCGGCCTGGACCCTGCGCCCCGGCACCCCATGGACCGCCGCCAACTCCAAGGGATCCAACGGCTGGGGCATGGCGAACAGCCGCTCAAAATCGAGGGCCTGGGCTGGCGTGGTGCGGATCGGCAGCTGCTCGAAGATGCCGCCGCCATCGTTGTTGATCAGGATCACGGTGAGGCGGCCGTGAAGCTGCTGGCGCCACAGCCAGCCATGGCTGTCGTGCAGCAGGGCCAGATCCCCAGTGAGCAGCACCGCCTGGCCCAAGGCTTCCGCCACCCCGCAGGCGATCGACAAGGTGCCGTCGATGCCAGAGGCGCCCCGGAAGCCGTAAACCGGCCTGGCTGGGGCCGCCGGGTCGCCAAAACTTTCCCAGTCGCGCACCGGACTGCTGTTGGCGATCACGAGCGGCAGACCCGCCGGCAGCAGAGTCCCCAGTGCACGCGCCAGCGCCGGCTCCCCCGGGCTGCCGGGGGGCAGGACCGTGCTCAACATCACCTGCAAGGCGTCCTCCCGCTGCCGCCAGGCCGCCGCCAGCTGCAGGGCCACGGAGCTGGGCTGCCCCCGCCAGGTGGCGTGGGGCCAGCCGGCGACCCAGGCCGCTAAGCCCGCTGCGCTCTGGTGGCAGGCGGTGCCCAGGGGATCGAGTCCGCGCGGATCGCTCTCACTCACCAGCCAGTGCTGCGCGTCCAGGCCGGCGAGCCAGCGCTGCAAGCGGCGGCTCGCTGGCAGAGGCCCCAGGCGCAACACCTGAGGAGCCTGGAGGCTGACATCCGAGCCATCCAGCAGCAGGTCGTAACCGGCCACCAGATCGAGCTCCGCCAGGCCGCGCAGACCGCTCAGACCATCGGCCAGCACCGGCCAACCCGTGCGCCGTTGCCAGCGGCGCAGCGCCTCCACATGGGCATCCCAATGCTGGGGCAGGCCGCGCCAGGGCCCAGCCACCACCACACCGGGACGATCCGGATCGGGGGGCGGCATCCCCCCAGCTGGGCGTGGGGGAGCTGGCGCCGGCGCTCGCGACTCAGGCCCAATGCACTCGGGCCATTCCAAGCCATCAGCCGCCTCCAGCAGGGCGAGTCCATCGGCGTGGAGGGGCTCCTCGAAGGGAAGATTGAGGTGCACGGGCCCAGGCGGCTGGCCCGTCGCCGCCGTCGCCAGCAGGGCAGCTTCCGCCAACTGGATGATCGCGCCATCGGCCATGGCGGCAAGGCCAGAGCCATCCCCCTGCCCTAGCCAGCGCACACTCGCCGCCAGGAAGCACTCCTGATTGACGGTCTGGTTAGCGCCGCAGCCCTTGAGGCGATCGGGCCGATCCGCCGTGATCAGCAGCAGCGGAATGGTGCCGTAGTCGGCTTCCACCGCCGCCGGCAGCAGGTTGGCGACGGCCGTGCCCGAGGTGGTGATCACCGCAGCCGCCCGGCCCGAGGCCCGGCCAAGGCCCAGAGCAAAAAAGGCTGCGGAGCGCTCATCCACAGCGGTGTGGAGGATCAGCCCGCGGCCCTCCAGCACCCCTGCCGCCATGGCCAGGGCGCCGGAGCGGCTGCCGGGGCAAAGCACGGCATGGCTGAGCCCCCGCGCCATCAGGGTCCTGAGCAGCAGTAGCGCCACCTCCAGATTGCGACGGGCCAACTCCAAGCCGGGGCCATACAGGATGGGGCAACCATCCTCCCTTGCGCCCTTGGCCCCAACGCCCCCCAGCAATTCCAGCAGCACCAACGGCCTGTTGCAGGCCCTGCGCCGTCAGGTTTTGCCTGTGCTGGCCTGGGTGGTGCTGGCTCTGGTGCTGCGCTGGGCGGTGCTGGAACCCCGCTGGATCCCCTCCGGCTCGATGCTGCCGACGCTGCAACTGCAGGACCGGGTGTTGGTGGAGAAGCTGCGGGCCCGCCTGCATCGCCCCGTGCCCATTGGTTCCGTGGTGGTCTTCCACCCGCCGCCGGCCCTGCTCGAGGCGGGCTACGACCCCAACGCCGCCCTGATCAAGCGGGTGGTGGCCGAAGCCGGCGACCGGGTGGAGGTGCGCGAGGGGGTGCTCTGGCGCAACGGTGCTCCAGCCCCGATGGATTGGTCGGCCGAACCGATGAACTACCACCTGGAGCCCTTGACGGTGCCGCCGGATCACCTGCTGGTGCTGGGCGACAACCGCAACGCCAGCCTGGATTCCCACCTGTGGGGCCCCCTGCCCCGAGCGGCGGTGATCGGCACGGCGGTGCTGCGCTACTGGCCGCTCAACCGATTCGGCTGGTTACGGTTCTCCCTCCTGGGCCACCCCCCTGGTGCAGCGGGAGAGCTGGGGTAGGGTGCAATCCGGACGCAGCGCACACCGGCGATGTTCAACCCGGAGTTCCTGACCACCGACAACGAAGCGATCAGCGGCAACTCGCTGATCCAGTACCTCCAGGAGCAATCTCCGGATGTGCTGCAACGGGTGGCGCGCTCGGCCAGCGGCGACATTCAGGACATCATTCGCCACAACGTGCAAGGCCTGCTGGGCATGCTTCCCGGCGAGCAGTTTGAAGTGAAGATCCAAACCAACCGCGACAACCTGGCTGGCCTGCTGGCCTCCGCCATGATGACCGGTTACTTCCTGCGCCAGATGGAGCAGCGCATGGAGCTTGACACCAGCTTGCTGGGCTGTGGCGATCTGGATTCGGAGCTGGACGCCGATCCTGGTGAACTCAGGCTCTGAGCCGCTCCTCGTCTGATTGCGAACGATCTGATTCCGAACGATCCGACTCCGTCGGGCTTGGCTCCATCACTTCGGATTGCAGCGGTTGGTTGGGCACCAGCCCAAGCTGCAACAACGCGCGATCGATACCAGCGAGATAGGCCCAGCTGCCGTTGTCCGGGGCCCAGGGACGCCCCTCGAGCGCATCGGCCAGGGCCATGAGCCGTTCAGGACTGCAGGGGACAGGCGCGTCGTAGTGAGCCGGCACCAGCCAGCGCAGCTCCGGATGAGCCGCCAACGCCCGGATCCAGCCCAGTAGAGCCGCCTGGCAGCGCGGGAACACCAACCGCTCCAGCACCGGCGCCACCAGAAGGGCCGAGCCCTCGCCCGGCACCAACCGCCGGAATTCCTGCTGCCAGTGTTGCTGCCAGCGGAAGGGGTAAAGCCCGAAATAGGCGCGGCTCTCCCGCACGCCCGGGGCCAGCAGCCCGGAGAGCAGCTCCCGCCAGCCGGGCACCTGCAACGGCTCTGGGCGCAGGTAGGAGGCAAACAGCACCAGGCGCTGCCAACCGCGACGGCGTTGCTCAGGGGTATCGAGCAGGGGGTCGTCACCCCGCTCCCGGGCGTGGAAGAGCAGGGGGCTGGGATCGGCGGCAAACAGCTCGGGCGGCTCGGCGCTGATCGCCACCAGGGCATCGGTAACCAGCAGGCTGCCGCTGGCGCAATGCAGGCAAGCCGCTTCCATGAAGGTGCCCAGGCCCAGATCCAGCGGACCCAGGGGGATCCAGCGCAGTTCATCGGTGTGGGGCAGCCCCTGCTCAAACAGCACCCGAGTGCGCTGGGCTGGAAAGCCCAGCCAGCTCAGGGGCAGCTGCACGGGAAAGCTCCATTGCCGCGGGGTCACCCACACCTGCGCCGCCGGGAAGGCCCGCGCCAGGGCTGGCAGGGGCAACTTGTGCTCCAGGCCCGAGCTGGTGGGCAGCACGATCGTGAGCACCGGCCCATAGCGAGCTTCCAGCTCGGCCAGGGCCCCGCGCACCTCACCGGTGGGCGGCAGCGGGGCGTAGAGCATCAGCCCAGCGCGCAACCGCACCACCGTCATGCGGATCGGCACCGCCACGTACAACACCCCCTGCAGCTGCTCCAGACTCCAGACCTGTTCGGGAATCAGCTCACGCACCACGGTGCGGCGGAGGCCGTAGGGGTAGAGCGGCAGCAGGGGCCACCAGGGCCAGCGCTGCTGGGCGGTGCGATCGGCAGGAAGGGCGTTCACCTCAGGCCAGCAACACCAGAGAGATGCTCATCACCACCATCCCCGCCGTCACTCCCGCAATCATCAGGTGATGGTGGGCACCCGTGCGCTGGGCGGCCGGCAGCAGCTCATCGAGGCAGATGTAGACCATCAGCCCGGCCACACTGGCGAACACCAGACCCATCACGGTGTTGCCGAGGTAGGGGCGCAAAAACAGGTACCCCACCACAGCGCCAATCGGCTCCGCCAGGCCCGACGCAAACGACACCCAGAAGGCCTTGCGACGGCTGCCGGTGGCGAAATACACGGGCGCGGAGATCGCCAGCCCCTCCGGAATGTTGTGGATGGCGATGGCAATGGCGATGCCAATCCCCAGGCGTGGGCTGGAGAGGGCCCCCACAAAGGTGGCCAGACCCTCTGGAAAGTTGTGAATGGCAATCGCCAGCGCCGAAAACAAACCCGTGCGCAAAAGGGTTTGCGACTTCACGCCGGACTGATCCCCATCCGTGAGAGCCAGATTGTGGGAGGGCAGAGCGTTGTCGATCAGGGCAATCAGCAACATGCCGGCGAAAAAAGCCAGCACGGTGGCGGCGTAACCCGCGGCCGGCCCCAGTCCCAGCGCCAACGACTCCCGGGCCTTGGGAAAGATCTCCACGAAGGAGACGTAGATCATAACACCGGCAGAGAAGCTCAGCGACAGGGTGAGCACCCGGGGGCTGAACCGCCGCGACACCAGCCCCAGCAGGCTGCCGAGCCCCGTGCACAATCCTGCCGCCAGGGTGAGCGAGAAGGCAAACACCACCCGCTGATCCATCTCGAGCAAGGGCGTCATACCCCAGGGGCGGGCAGACCCGCGGCCGACTGGCTGCGCAACCACTGGCGTGCTTGCTCAAGGAACGCTGCCCAATCGAGCTTTTCCGCCTCCGCAGCTCGGGACACCAGCAGGGGCGCCTGGCGTTGGATGGCGGCCAGATCCGGTTCCGGCACGCCAACGGAAAGGGCGAGCATGTCGGCCATGGCACGGGCCACCACCCGGGTGAGGTAGGCGGCACTGAGGGCCTGCATCGCCCCACCCACCAACCAGGTGGCGCCGTGCCACTTGACCACCCCGGCCAGGGCCTGGCTGCTCCACTCGACCACCCCGAGGGCAAGAGAGGCCTTGGCCAGTTCGGTGGCAGCCGCCTGCAACTGCTCCAGGGTCCAGGGGCAGTTCCAGATGCGGGCCATGTCCCGCAGCATCAACCCGTTGGCCACCGCCAGCACCAACAGATCGAGGCTCGGCAGGGGGGCCGCCACCACACCGGCAGCCACCAGCCACTGGGTGCGGCGCTGCAGCGGCAGAAAATGCTGGCGGCGCAGCCGCTCCAGATCGCTCTGCCAGCGGCCATGGAGCTGCTGCAACCTGCGCAGCTGGCGGTCCCGACGCAGGGCCGGGGCGGTGCTGGCCAGCTGCCGCGCCAAGGGAGCGAGGCTCGCCGCCAGGCTCTGGGGTTGTCCATCCCAGAACAACAGGCGCTGGGCCAATTCAGGCCCCAGCTGAGATTCCAGCTCGGCGGCCAGCGGCTCCTGGGTCTGGTTGCTGCGATCCACCAACAACCAGGCCGGCTGGCCGCTAGGCAGGGCTTCCAGCCAGCGCAGATCGGCGGCGGAGAGGGGCGTGCGCAGGTGATGGATCAAGCCATCACAGGCCTCAAACAGCGGCGGCCACGACCAGGCCGCACTCCAGGCGGGCAGCGGATGGGCCCAATGCAGCAGCAAGGTTTCGGGCCCGCGCAGGGCCTCCACCAGCGCAGGCTGAAGCTCCGCCCCCGGGGGCTGGGTGCCCACCAGGGCCAACATCAGGCCCGGCCGTGCCAACTCTTCCCGCAACGCGGCCAGCTGGGTTGCCCGCAGCTGGTGCGCCTCAGCCCCCTCTTCCTCCAGCTGGGCAAACTGAAGCTGCAGCTGCTCCAGCCGTTCCAGCCAGCCTGGAACATCGGTGGCAGGGGGTCCAATCGGGCGGGGGCGTCGCAGCCACCAAGCCCCCAGAGCCAGCCCCGCCAGGGTGAATCCAGGCGAAAGGGGCAGATGGCTGAGCCGCAGCAGGACATCGGTAGCCACCCAGCCACCCAGCCCCAGGCCAATCGCCGGGAGCCAGGGCCTCAAGGGAGCGGGAACGGCCTGGCGGGCCGCAGTCAGGCCAGCAAGCTCGGGGAGGATCACCGGCGGGGGCAACGGCGCTGGACGAATTGGAATTGGTGCATCTCTAGCTCAGCTTGGAACGCGGCGCCTCCGCCAAAAGTCACTAAGTTGAGTGAGTGTCTTGGCGGCTCCAGGGTTGAGCGACAACCGCGACAGGATGCAACGGCAGCCGGCGGCCCAGCAGGACCACCGCCAGCAGGTACAACGCGTGCTGCTGGTGGCCTTGGTGGTCAACGTCAGCATGACGCTGTTGAAAGTTGTGCTCGGCCTGTTCACAGGATCGCTGGCGATCCTTGCTGATGCGATGCACAGCGCCACCGACGGTTTCTCCAGCCTGCTTGGTCTGCTGACCAACAGCCTGTCGGATCCCGAACCCGACCGCGACCATCCTTACGGCCACCACAAGTACGAGGCCATCGGAGCGCTGGCGATTGCGGCCTTCATCCTGTTCACCGCTTTTGAAATTCTCCAAACCGCCGTCGAGCGCCTGCGGGGTGGTCTTCAGCCCCTGCGGCTGGAGGGCCAGGAGCTGGTGGTGCTGCTGCTGGTGCTGGGTTTCAACATCCTGTTGGCCAGCTATGAGCGCGAGGAAGGCCGGCGGCTTGGCAGCGCCCTGCTGACAGCCGATGCGACCCACACCAGCAGTGACATCTGGACCACTGTTGTGGTGCTGGTGGGTCTGAGTGGGGCGGTCTGGCTGAAGCTCAACTGGCTGGATGTCGCCCTGGCCATCCCCCTCTGCCTGCTGCTGGTGCGGGTGTGCTGGAGGGTGCTGCGCGCCAACCTGCCCCAGTTGGTGGACCAGATCGCCATCGCCCCTGAAGCCATCCACCAGGTGGCCATGAACGTGCCCGGGGTGCTCAACTGCCATGACATCGCCAGCCGGGGTGTCTTGGGCCAGCAGGTGTTCATCGACATGCACATGGTGGTGGATGCGACGGACCTGGCCACGGCCCACCGGATCACAGAGCTGGTGGAGGAGCACCTGCAGGACCAGTTCGGCAGGGTGCGCTGCACCATTCACCTTGAACCGCGTGAATACGCCAGTGCGGCGATCACCTTCAAGGGGACCCATGGCTGAGCTGCTCGAGGCGCTGACCTTGCGGCAGCGGGTGCTGGTGGAAACCTGGAGCGCTGAGCTCCAGGCTGCCCAGGGCTGGTGCGGATCCTTGCCGGTTGCCCTGCTCGAGCGCTGCTGGCTGCGGCTGCAACGGGTGCCTGTGGAACAGCTGGCCACGGTGCTGCCACCGGATGCCAGCGGCGAAGCCCCCGAGCTGGTGCGCTACCGCGCCTGGATCGCCGCCGGCCAACCGGCCTGGTCTGCCCAGGTGCGCTGCTGGCAGGAATTCGGCCAGCCGGCCTGCCAGGACGCCCTGCGCCGCTTTTGGAACCACCAGGACCGGGGCAACCACGGTTGGACTCTGCAGAGCTATCTGCAATTCCTGGAGACCTACCGGCGTCAGTGCGAGCCCGGTGTGACGCGGGCCCTGCCGTTGATCGTGCTCGCCCGCGGCGGTCAACGGGAGGCCCACAGCTTGCACTGGCTAGCCCCCCTGGGCCAGCCGATGCGGCACACTTGCGCCTGACTGCAAAGGCTGCGGCCATGGCCGACGACACCACCTCTTCCCAACCCCGCGACGACCGGGGGGGACGTCCCAGTGGGGGCCGCCCGCCCGGAAACCGGGAACCCGGCGGATTCCGCATCCGGCTGAGCGACAACGAAATGCGCGCTGCCAGGGCGATCCAAGACAGCTTTGGCCTGCGCTCCACGGTGGCGGCCCTTGGCCTGGCGATCCGCACCGTGGCCCAACTGCTTGAAGACGGCCAACTCGATGAGCTCGTGGCCCAACAACGGGCCCAGGCAGGCAACCGTGGCGATGGGCCTCGTGGCGAAGGCGCCCGTGGTGATCGTCCCCGCGGCGACCGCCGACCCGGATCGGGTGAAGTGCGTGGCGACCGTCAGGATCGCGCCCCCCGGATCGATCCCTTTGCCCGGCCCAGCAAGCCGCCGGCCCCGGCGCCCGAGGTGGTTGAAGCTGTCGCCGAAACCGACGCCGAAGCCGTGGTTGATGCGGCCGTCGAAGCTGCCGAGGACGCACCCGTCAGCGCATCTGGCGACACCAGCACCGAGAGCTGAGACCCATGCCACGGCCGAGGGTTCTGTCCGGGGTCCAGCCCACCGGGGCCTTGCACCTCGGCAACTGGCTGGGGGCCATCCGCAACTGGGTGGACCTGCAGGACAGCCACGACACCTACTTCTGCGTGGTCGACCTGCACGCGATCACGGTGCCCCACGACCCGGCACGGCTGGCGGAGGACACCCTCACGACCGCAGCCCTGTATTTGGCCTGTGGCATTGACCCCCAGCGCGCCACGGTGTTCGTGCAGAGCCACGTCGCCGCCCATTGCGAGCTGGCCTGGCTGCTGAACTGCGTCACCCCGCTCAACTGGCTGGAGCGGATGATCCAGTTCAAGGAGAAGGCAATCAAACAGGGCGATCAGGTGTCGGTGGGGCTGCTGGATTACCCGGTGCTCATGGCCGCCGACATCCTGCTGTACGACGCCGATCTGGTGCCGGTGGGCGAAGACCAGAAGCAGCACCTGGAGCTGGCCCGCGACATCGCCCAACAGCGCATCAACGCCCGTTTTGCTCCGCGGGACCCCAGTGGCGAGCCGATCCCGGTGCTCAAAGTGCCCGAACCCCTGATCCTGCGCGAGGGGGCCAGGGTGATGAGCCTCACCGATGGCAGCGCCAAGATGAGCAAGAGCGATCCCAACGAGGGATCACGGATCAGCCTGCTCGATCCTCCCGAGCTGATCACCAAGAAGATCAAACGGGCCAAAACCGACCCCACCATGGGTTTGGAGTTTGGCAATCCCGAGCGACCAGAAGCGGACAACCTGCTGGGCCTCTACGCCCTGATGGCTGGCAAGACCCGCGATCAGGCCACCCAGGAGTGCGCCGCCATGGGCTGGGGCAGCTTCAAGCCGCTGCTGGCGGAAGCCACCGTTGAAGCGCTGCGCCCGTTGCAGGAGCGCTACACGCAGTGGCGCCAGGACAGCGGTGCCGTGGCAGCCGTGTTGCGGGAGGGGGAGGCCAAGGCAGCTGCGGTGGCCAACGAAACCCTGGAGCGGGTCCGCCAGGCCCTGGGTTTCCTGCCGCGCAGCTGAGCTGCACCTGAACCATGGCTTGCTGGCATCCCCTCCCCCATTCATTCAACTGAGACTCAGTGTGACGCAAGCGCTCGTCGCACGCTGCGTCCCACTTATCTACCCCTCGCTGCTGGTTTGAGCCGAAAACCGACAGCCATGTCAAGGCGGCAAAGGCTGGCCATGGCTCCAGCCCCAGAGCCGCAGCAACCAGTAGCCAACCGCCAGCGCCGCCAACACGACGGCTCCCTGGAGCAGTGGGCGCCGAGACAAACGGCCGCCGAAAGCCACCCAGACGCCCAGACCCACCGTCAGCGCCACAAGCAGCGGCCCGAAGGCATGCCAATGCAGCGCCTGAGCCAGGTCGCCCTGCAGGGTGGCGAGCACCGACCGCGTCAGATAGCAGGTGGGGCAGGGAATTCCAGTGAGCTGACGCACCGGACAACGCCACAGCCCCAGAGGCAGGGCGCGGCCGTCGCCGGCCCTGGTCGCCAGTGCGAGCACCGTGGTGGCAGCCGCGATCCCGGCGGCGCGCACCAGCGTGGGGCGGCGCATGCTCACGGCTCCCGGTAAATCACCCGCCCCCGCGGGTCGTTGGCGACATCGAGCAGCTGGGCGTGCAGCAAGCGTTCAATTTCCTCACGCACCTCGCGACTCTCCACGCCCAGAGGCAGGTCCATCTCCAGGAGGGCGTCGTTGAGGGTGAAACCGGCTTCACCGCTGCGGCGGGCCAGTTGCACCAGCTGGCGCTCCACCGATGGCGGACCGCCCCGCAGCAGCAGGGACGCATTGGCCTGCTGCACCAACTCCGGCATCAGCCAGAGATCCACCAGCTGACCCACAAAGCAGAAGCCGAAGGTGAGCAGCCAGAGGACACCGCTGAGGGGCTTGCGGTTGTAAAAGCGGTGCACGCCGCACACACCCAGGCAACCGAGGGCCCAGAGGCCATAGGCCAGGGCCAGGTTGCGTTGCTCCGCGCTGAGCAGCCGTCGCGAGCTCCGCATCTCTACTGCGACGGCTCCTCAGAGAATCTGGATCCAGGCGCCCCTGGCAGGGGCAATCCGGCGGGCCACTCCATCTCCGGCAGGGGCACGCCCTGCATCCGCAGACTGGCCGACAGGTTCCACACCGTGAGCACCAGCTTGTGCCAAGGCGCCAGGGTCTCCATCTCCAGGGCCATCGGGATCGGGGCAGCCTGGCGCAGGCTGCTGGCAGCTGAGAGCTCTTTACGGGCCAGCTCCAGCCGGGCCCGCAGCTCATGTTGCTGCTCCTCAGGCATCACCGTTTCGGGGCAGTGGTCGAGCAGCACCAGCCCGCGCTCAAACCAGGTGCTGAAGTCGCCCAGCAGGGAACCCAGCAGCTGATCAAGCAGTGCCCCAGATGATTCCGGGGCTGGAGGGGGAGAGGAGGAACCCATCGATTCAGCCTAGGAGCGCTGCGTAGGATCGTCCCTCGCCCTTGATCGACGCGCGATCTGTGCCCGTGCCCGTGACCACCAGCAGCGCCGAGCCCGCACCGATCGCCCTGCCCAAAACCAGCGAGAGCGAGCGGTTGCTTCGCATCCGCCACTCGATGAGCCACGTGATGGCCATGGCGGTGCAGAAGCTCTTCCCGAAGGCCCAGGTGACCATCGGCCCCTGGACCGAGAGCGGCTTCTACTACGACTTCGACAGCCCTGATCCCTTCACCGAGGCCGACCTCAAGGCGATCAAGAAGGAGATGATCCGGATCATCAACAAGAAGCTGCCGCTCGAGCGGATCGATGTGAGTCGGGCCGAGGCCGAGAGCCGGATCCAGGCCCAGAACGAGCCCTACAAACTCGAAATCCTCGCGGGCATCCAGGAGCCCATCAGCCTCTACACCCTCGGCGAGGAGTGGTGGGACCTCTGCGCCGGCCCCCACGTGGCCAACACCAGCGAGCTCAACGCCAAGGCGTTTGAGCTCGAAAGTGTGGCGGGCGCCTACTGGCGCGGCGATGAAACCAAGGCCCAGCTGCAACGCATCTACGGCACCGCCTGGGAAACCCCTGAGCAGTTGGCCGAACACAAGCGCCGCAAGGAGGAAGCCCTACGCCGCGACCATCGGCGCCTGGGCACCGATCTGGACCTGTTTTCGATCGAGGATGAGGCCGGCGCTGGCCTGGTGTTCTGGCATCCGCGCGGTGCCCGCATGCGCCTGCTGATCGAAGACCTCTGGCGGGATCTGCACTTCAAAGCGGGCTACGAGCTTCTGTACACGCCCCACGTGGCCGACATCAGCCTCTGGAAGACCTCCGGCCACCTCGACTTCTACGCCGAGAGCATGTTTGGCCCGATGCAGGTGGATGAGCGCCAATACCAGCTCAAGCCGATGAACTGCCCGTTCCACGTGCTCACCTACGCCAGCACCCTGCGCAGCTACCGGGAGCTGCCGATCCGCTGGGCCGAGCTGGGCACCGTGTATCGCTACGAACGCCCCGGCGTGATGCACGGGCTGATGCGGGTGCGCGGCTTCACCCAGGACGACGCCCACGTGTTCTGCTTTCCGGAGCAGATCAGCGATGAGATCCTGCGCATCCTCGATCTCACCGAGCAGATCCTCAGCACCTTCGATTTCCGCAATTACGAGATCAACCTCTCCACCCGGCCGGAGAAATCGATCGGCGAGGACGCCGTGTGGGAACTGGCCACCCAGGGCCTGATCGAAGCGCTGAACCGCAAGGGCTGGGCCTACAAGATCGACGAGGGCGGCGGCGCCTTCTACGGCCCCAAGATCGACCTCAAAATCGAAGACGCCATCGGCCGGATGTGGCAGTGCTCCACGATCCAGCTCGACTTCAACCTGCCGGAGCGCTTCGCATTGGAGTACGTGGCCGCCGATGGCACGCGCCAGCGCCCGATCATGATCCACCGCGCCATCTTCGGCTCGCTGGAGCGGTTCTTCGGGATCATGACCGAGAACTATGCCGGCGATTTCCCTTTCTGGCTGGCCCCCGAGCAGATCAGGCTGCTGCCGGTCACCGATGAGGTGATGCCCTACGCCGAGGAGCTCCTCGGCCAGCTCAACGCCGCGGGCGTACGCGCCAGGATCGACCACTCCGGCGATCGCCTCGGCAAGCTGATCCGCAACGGCGAGCAGATGAAGATCCCTGTGCTGGCTGTGATCGGCGCCAAAGAGGCCGAAAGCGGCCAGGTGAGCCTGCGCAGCCGCCGCGATGGGGATCTGGGCAGCGCGTCCGTGGCCGATCTGCTCGCGGCCGCGACGGGTGCCAATGCCCACCGCGCCGCAGGGCTGGGGCTCAGCGCACAGCCATGACCACCCTGCTGGCCGGCGACATCGGTGGCACCAAAACCCTCTTGGCGCTCTACGCGCTAGGGGAGCAAGGCAACCTGAGCCTGCTGGGCAGCGAGCGCTATTCATCGGCCGACTGGGACGATCTAGCGCCCATGGTGCGTGCCTTCCTGGCTGCCGGATCCCACCAGCCCCCGGCAGCGGCCTGCCTGGCGGTGGCCGGGCCGGTGGAGGGGGGGCAAGCCCAGCTCACCAACCTCAGCTGGCAGCTGGACGAGGCACTGCTGGCGAGCGCAACCGGGATCGGCCAGGTCGCGTTGGTCAATGATTTCGCTGTTCTGATTTACGGGCTGCCCCACCTCGCCGAGCACCAGCAGGCCCCGATCCGTCCGGGGCGACCTCGGCCCGAAGCGCCACTGCTGGTGTTGGGGGCGGGAACGGGCCTGGGGGTGGCCTACGGGGTGCCGACGCCCACAGGCCTGGTAGCGATGGCCAGCGAAGCCGCCCATGGCGAATTTGCCCCCCGCAGCCAGGCGGAGTGGGAGCTCAAGCAATGGCTGGCCGCTGCACGCGGTCTGGAGCGGGTGTCGATTGAGCGGGTGGTGAGTGGCACGGGGCTCGGCGAGGTGGCGCGCTGGTTGCTGGCCAGTCGCCACCCGGACGCCGGCCATCCCCTCAGCGCCTTGGTGGATGGAGACGCCTTACCAGCGGCAGTGGCCGCAGCCGCCGCCCGGGGCGATGCCCTGGCGGGCGAAGCCCTGGCACTTTGGATCAGCTGTTACGGCAGTGTCTGCGGCGATCTCGCCCTGGCCGGCCTCAGCCGCGGCGGGGTGTGGCTGGCCGGCGGTACCGCCGCAAAACTGCTGGCGGCCCTCCAGTCGCCCGGTTTCACGGAGGCCTTTCTGCGCAAGGGACGCCTCGCTGCCGTGCTGGCCGACATGCCGATCACCGCCGTACTCGATGCCGCGATCGGCCAGTTCAGCGCCGCCTGCCGAGCGCGCATGCTGGTGGCCTGAGATTGGGCGGCCTGAGACACTGGGTCGAGCAGACGTTGTTGCATGGTGCGCCCCCGGGTCGGCCAAGGGGTTGTGGTTCACGTTCCCGCCACCACAGCCAATGTGGGCCCTGGCTTTGACTGCCTCGGAGCGGCTCTTGATCTCGACAACGTTTTCCAGATGCGCTGCATCGAGGGTGGCAGTGAGCGCTTCGATCTGATCATCGAAGGCAGCGAGGGCGCCCACCTGCGCGGGGGCCCCGACAACCTGGTGTATCGCTCCGCCCAACGGGTGTGGAAGGAAGCCGGTGAGGAGCCGGTAGCCCTCGAGGCCCGGGTGCGCTTGGCCGTGCCACCGGCCCGTGGCCTGGGCAGCAGCGCCACGGCGATTGTGGCTGGCCTGATCGGCGCCAACGCCCTGGTGGGCGAGCCCCTCAGCCGCGAGAAGCTGCTGGAACTGGCCATCGACATCGAAGGCCATCCCGACAACGTGGTGCCCTCCCTGGTGGGCGGGCTGTGCATGACCGCCAAAGCCGCTTCCCACCGTTGGCGGGTGGTGCGTTGCGAGTGGTCGCCGGAGGTGCAGGCCGTGGTGGCGATCCCCGCCATCCGGCTCACCACCAGCGAAGCCCGCCGTGCCATGCCCAAGTCGATTCCGGTGGGTGATGCGGTGATCAACCTGGGATCGCTGACGCTGCTGCTGCAGGGGCTGCGCACCGGCAACGGCGACCTGATCACCGATGGCATGCACGACCGCTTGCATGAGCCTTACCGCTGGGGTCTGATCCATGGCGGCAAGGCCGTGCGAGAAGCGGCTCTGGCCGCTGGCGCCTGGGGCTGCGTGATCAGCGGCGCCGGCCCCAGCCTGCTGGCCCTCTGCCCCAAGCCCGTGGCCGAAGCGGTGAGCACGGCAATGGTGCGGGCCTGGCACCAGGCCGGCGTGGAATCGCGCTCCGAGGTGTTGCCACTCCAGCAGGAGGGGAGCCGCTGGGAAGCGCTGCCCGATCAACCGGCCGGAGCCCCCAGCTGAATCCAGCGATCTAAGTATTTTTACTCAACTCCCCTGGGGCGACTGATAGATTCATCGCCGATTCCAACAGGGTCCGATCTCGGTCCTGCCCTGGGAATTACCAGATCTGCAACCGGGCCGTGATGGACGCCAACCTGCCCCTGCTCGCCGCGTCCAGCCTTGCCCTGCCCACCGAGGACAGCGCGTTTCCTTGGTTAAGCCTGATCGTGCTGCTCCCGGCGGCGGTCGCCCTGTTGATGCCCCTGCTGCCAGGAGATGGCAGCGATCCGAAATGGCCGCGCACCCTGGCCCTGGGGGCCCTGGGGGTCGACTTGGCTCTTATGCTGATTTGCTTCAGCCAGCATTACGACGGCTCCGACAGTGGCCTGCAACTGGTGGAGCGGGTCAGCTGGGTGCCAGCCCTTGGCTTGGAGTGGTCCCTGGCAGCCGATGGCCTCTCCGCTCCTCTGGTGCTCCTCTCTGGCGTGGTCACGCTGCTCTCGGTTGCGGCCAGCTGGAACATCCAGCGCAAAACCCGGCTCTACTTCGGTTTGATGCTGGTGCAGGCCTCGGCCCAGGGCCTGGTGTTTCTCTCCCAAGACTTCCTGCTCTTCTTCCTCGCCTGGGAACTGGAGCTGGTACCCGTTTACCTGCTGATCGCCATCTGGGGCGGCAAGCAACGCCAATACGCGGCCACCAAGTTCATCCTCTACACCGCCACAGCTTCCCTGCTGATCTTGCTCAGCGGCCTGGCCCTCGCCCTCTCTGGCGACACCTTCACCTTCAACCTCTCGGAGCTCTCCACCCGGTCCCCTGGAGGCACCTTCGGCCTGCTCTGCTATCTGGGCTTCCTGGTGGGCTTCGGCGTGAAATTGCCGGTGTTCCCGCTGCACACCTGGCTGCCCGATGCCCACGGCGAAGCCAACGCGCCGGTGTCGATGCTGCTGGCGGGGGTGCTGCTCAAGATGGGCGGTTATGCCCTGCTGCGCTTCAACGTGCAGATGCTGCCGGAGATCCACCTGCAGCTAGCGCCAGCCCTGATCGTGCTGGGCATCGTCAACATCATTTACGGGGCGCTGAACGCCTTCGCTCAAGACAACGTCAAGCGCCGTATCGCCTGCAGCTCGGTGAGCCACATGGGCTTCGTGCTGGTGGGAATCGGCGCGATCGATGCCCTCGGCCTCAGTGGCGCCATGCTGCAGATGATCAGCCATGGCCTGATCGCCGCCGCCATGTTCTTTGTCACCGGTGTGTTCTACGAGCGCACCGAAACCCTGTCGATCCCCAACATGGGGGGCCTGGCCAAAGCTCTACCGATCACCTTCGCCTTCTTCCTGGCCAGCTCCCTCGCCTCACTGGCCCTGCCTGGCATGAGCGGCTTTGTCAGTGAGATCACGGTGTTTCTCGGCGTGACGGCGAACGACGGTTTCACCATCGGCTTCCGCGTGATCACGATCGTGCTGGCGGCCATCGGCCTTGTGCTGACGCCCATCTACCTGCTCAGCCTCTGCCGCCGCGTGTTTTTTGGCCCCAGGATTCCGGCACTGGCCATGGTGGGCGACATGCGCCCGCGCGAACTGCTGATCGGTCTGACCTTGCTGGTGCCGACCCTGGCCATTGGCTTCTGGCCCCGGCTGGCGATCGATGTCTATGAGGCGTCCACCAATGCCCTGGCCGAGCAGCTCAGCTCCACCGCCCTGCTCGCCGTGGGCCGGTTGACCGCCCTGGGCTGAACCACGCCACCCCGCTCCAATCGGGTGAAATGGAGGCACTTCCGATCGCACCCATGACCGTGAGCGCTTCGCTGCCACTGCTGGCTGGCCAGGGTCTGCCCCAGTTTGAGGCGATCACACCGGAGCAGGTGCAGCAGGGCATCCCCGCCCTGCTTGATGCCCTCAACAGTGAACTCACGGCCCTGGAAACCAAGCTGGAGCAGAGGCTGGCCGAGGCCACTCCGCTCGCCTGGGACGAGCTGATGGATCCCCTGCACCATCTCGGCGAGCGCCTGCGCTGGAGCTGGGGGGTGGTGAGCCATCTCAATGGCGTCTGCAACACCCCCGAATTGCGGACGGCCCACCAGCAGCAGCAGGGCGCCGTGGTGCAATTCGGCAACCGCGCCGGCCAGTCGCGGCCGATCTACCGCGCCCTCGAAGCCCTGCAGCAAAACGCCGCCAACCTCGATGGCACCCAGCGCCGCATCCTGGAGGCCGAGCTGCGCGACATGCGCCTGCGCGGGGTCGGGCTGGAGGGAGCGGAGCAGGAGGCCTTCAATGCCGCCAGCGCCCGGCAGGCCGAGCTGGCCACCACCTTCAGCAACCACGTGCTCGATGCCACCAATGGCTGGAGTCTCACCCTCACCAGTGAGACCGACCTGGCCGGCTTGCCGGCGAGTTTGCGGGAGCTGCTGGCCCAGGCCGCCCGGGATGCTGGCGAGAGCGGCTGGCGGCTTGGACTCGACATGCCCCGGGTGGTGCCGTTCCTCAAATACAGCCAGCGCCGCGACCTGCGCGAGCAGGTGTACCGCGCCCAGGTGAGCCGGGCCTCCACGGGCGAGCTCGACAACCATCCCCTGATCGAGCAGATCCTGCAGCTGAAGCTGGAGCAGGCCCAGCGCCTGGGCTATGCCAACTGGGCCGAGGTGAGCCTCGCCTCGAAGATGGCCGGCTCAGTGGCGGAGGTGGAAGCGTTGCTCGACGACCTGCGAGCCGCCGCCTATCCCGCCGCCCAGCAGGAGCTGGAGGCCCTTGCCGCCTGCGCCGCCCGCCATGGCGCCGACGAGGCCGCGGCACTCAAACCCTGGGATGTGAGCTACTGGGCTGAAGTGTTGCGGCAAGAGAGCTTCGACCTCGATAGCGAAGCCCTGCGGCCCTGGTTCTCCCTGGAGCAGGTGCTGCAGGGGCTGTTCGGCCTCTGCCAGCGCCTGTTCGACATCCGCATCGTTGCCGCCGATGGCGAGGCGCCCATCTGGCACAGCGATGTGCGCTATTTCCGCGTGCTCGATGGGGCCAGCGGCCAAGCCCTGGCAGGCTTTTACCTCGATCCCTACAGCCGCCCCGGCAGCAAGCGCGGTGGTGCCTGGATGGATGAGTGCCTCGGTCGCTCCCGCACCCATGCCGGCGAAGCGGTGCTGCCCGTGGCCTACCTGATCTGCAACCAGAGCCCGCCGGTGGGCGACACCCCCAGCCTGATGACCTTCGACGAGGTGGAAACCCTCTTCCACGAGTTTGGCCATGGGCTCCAGCACATGCTCACCACCGTGGAGCGCCCGCAGGCCGCCGGAATCAACAACGTGGAATGGGATGCGGTGGAGCTGCCGAGCCAGTTCATGGAGAACTGGTGCTACGACCGAGCCACCCTGATGGGCATGGCCCGCCATTGGCAAACCGGTGAACCCCTGCCGGAATCGGACTATCAGAAGCTGCTGGCGGCGCGCACCTTCATGGGTGGCAGCGCCACCCTGCGGCAGGTGCACTTCGCCCTCACCGACCTGCGCCTGCATAGCCAGTGGACGCCGGCTTGCGGCCAGAGCCCGGAGCAGCTGCGCCGCGACCTCGCCCGCACCACCACAGTGCTCGAACCCATCCCCGAAGACGCCTTTCTCTGCGCCTTCAGCCACATCTTTGCTGGCGGCTATTCGGCCGGCTACTACTCCTACAAGTGGGCCGAGGTGCTCAGCGCCGACGCCTTCAGCGCCTTTGAAGAGGTGGGGCTCGAGCAGGAAGAAGAGATCGTGGCCACCGGCCGCCGCTTCCGCGACACCGTGCTCAGCCTGGGCGGCAGCCTCCCTCCAGCGGAGGTGTTCGAGGCTTTCCGCGGCCGCCAACCCAGCAGTGAGGCCCTGATCCGCCACTCCGGGCTGGTGGCCGCCTGATGGCTGCTGCCGCCCCGGAGCTGGTGGCCATCGCCGAGGCCTTTGCCCTGCCCGGGCCCGTCACCGCGATTGCGCCCCTGGGCAACGGCAACGTCAACGACACCTACCGGGTGGACACCGCCGGAGGCGATCGCTTTGTGCTGCAGCGGATCAACAGGGCCGTGTTTCCCCAGCCCCAGCTGGTGATGGGCAACCTCCAGGTGCTCAGCAACCACGTCCAACAGCGGCCGATGGCGGGCCAACGCTGGGAGGTGCCCCAGGTGATCCCCAACCGCCACACGGGAGAGCCCTGGATGGAGAGGGGGGACCAGTTCTGGCGGCTGCTCACCTTCGTCAACGACGCGGTGACAGTGGATGCCATCACCACCGCGGAGCAGGCTCGGCAGGTTGGGCGGGGTCTGGGGTTGTTCCACAGCCTGATCAGCGATCTGCCCGCCGAGCAGCTGGCCGACACCCTGCCCGGGTTCCACATCACACCCGGCTATCTAGCCGCCTACGACACCACCCTGCAGTCCACGTTGCACCAGCTCTGCGATCGGAGCCAGTGGTGTTGCACCTTTGTGGAGCAGCGCCGCAAGCTTGCCCCGCTGCTGGAGGACGCAGCAACGGCCGGGCGGCTGCAGCTACGGCCCATTCATGGCGATCCCAAGGTGAACAACGTGATGCTCTGCGCCAACACGGGGATCGCTGTGAGCCTGGTGGATCTCGACACGGTGAAGCCCGGGCTCGTGCACTACGACATCGGTGACTGCCTGCGCTCCGCCTGCAATCGTCTCGGAGAGGAAGCCGGCGATGGCGAGGGGGTGTGCTTCGACCTGGAGCTCTGCCGGGCCGTGCTTCAGGGCTACCTGGGGGCGGCCCGCGCCTGCCTCAGCGCTGCCGACCTCGACCACATTTTCGATGCAGCCCGCCTGATCAGCTTCGAGCTCGGCCTGCGTTTCTTCAGCGACCACCTGGCGGGCGATGCATACTTCCGCACCAGCAGGCCCGGCCACAACCTCGATCGCGCCCGGGTGCAGTTTCGGCTCACCGAAAGCATCGAAGCCCAGGAAGCTGAGATCCGCGCCATCGTCGACGCGCTGTGATGACCAGCACTCCCTTCCGGCTGATCCCCTTTAGCGGCGGCAGTCCAGACAAGGAGCCTGGTGGCTCCAGCCTTCCTGAGAGCTTCACGATCAGCGGCCACCTCAGCTTCACCGCAGGCACCCTCGAGGCCGACACCCTCGAGATTGCCTACCAACTCCAGGGCGATCTGGCCCGGCTGAGCCTCCCCGCTCCCGCCAGCCAGCCGGAGCGGCGCGATCTGCTCTGGCAGACCACCTGCCTGGAGCTGTTCCTGGCCCGCCAGGGAGCCAACGGCTACTGGGAATTCAACCTGTCCCCGGCCGGCCACTGGAACGTCTACCGCCTGGAGGGCTACCGGCAGGGATTGACGCCCGAACCGGCCTATCAGCAACTGCTCTTCCAGGTGGAACAGCATGGGGCAGGCTTCACGACGCAGCAGCTGACCTTGACGCTGCGCTGCCCACTGCCCCCCGATGTGCAAAGACAAGGCGTTGAAAGAGCTTGTGAAACAGGTTGTGAAACAACTGGTGAATCAGCTTTTGAAACAGCTGGTGCAACTGGGGCCACCTCAGTTGAACGCCCAGGGCTGGAGGTTGGCATCACGGCCGTCATCCAAGGCAGCGATGGAACCCTGAGCTACTGGGCCCTGCACCATCCAGCCGCCGAGGCCGATTTCCACCATCGCGGTGGATTCACAATTCAGGTGCCATGAGCCAGCGTCGGCGACGCTCCACCGCCACAACGCCGCCAAAGCCCGGCACCGGAGCGTGGCATTTGCGCAGCTCCAGGCGGATTGGCACCGGCCCATAGAGCTCCTCAGCCAGATCCAGAATCCGCTCGCTGTAATTCTCGAGGGTTTGGCAGCAGATCGCTCGGGCCTGGCACTGCAGGGCCGTGATCAGCTGGCTGTAGTCGAGGGTGTCGCCGAGGGCATCGCTGCCGCCGGCCCTGGCCAGATCGACCGCCAGCTCGAGATCCAGCTCGAACCACTGGCCCTCGGCGCGCTCCACATCCAGCACCCCCACGTGGGCCCAGAGGCGCAAGCCGCGCACCCAGATGCGATCGCCGCCCACCGCGTCGTTCACAACGGCAGGCTGCGATGGCTGAACTGGCGCGCGCCACTGGCGTAGTCGGCGGCGATGTGGCCCTCGCCGCGCAGGCGGTAGCGGTAGGTGACCAGACCCTCCAGACCCACCGGCCCCCGGGGCGGCAGGGTCTGGGTGGAGATGCCCACCTCGGCGCCGAAGCCGTAGCGGAAACCATCGGCAAAGCGAGTGGAGCAATTGAGGTACACCCCGGCGCTGTTGACCGCGGCCAGGAAGCGATCGGCCGTGGCGGCATCCCGGGTGCAGATGGCATCGGTGTGGCGCGAGCCGTGCCGGGCGATGTGATCCAGGGCAGCATCCAGATCGGACACCACCTTCACGCTCAGGATCAGATCGGAATACTCCGTGCTCCAGTCGTCGTCGCTGGCGGCATGGCTCACCCCCAGTGCCATGGCGGCGGCATCGCCGCGCAAGTCCACGCCGGCGGCGGCAAAGGCCGCCACTGCCCGGGGCAGAAACGCCGGGGCGATCGCCGCATCCACCAGCAGGGTTTCGATCGCGTTACAGGCGGCGGGGTATTGGGTTTTGGAATCCAGCGCCACCTTCAGGGCCAGATCCGGGTCGGCGGCCCGATCCACAAACAGGTGGCAGATGCCGTCGGCATGGCCGAGCACCGGAATGCGGGTGTTGTCCTGAATGAAGCGCACCAGGGCGTTGGACCCCCGCGGAATGATCAGGTCAACCAGTCCATCGAGCTTCAGCAGACCCAGGCTCTCCTCCCGGCTGGTGAGCAGCTCCAGGGCATCGGGGGCCACCTGGCTCTCGGCCAAACCCTGGCGCAGCGCCGTGAGGATGGCCGCGCAGCTGTGGCTGGCTTCCCGCCCCCCCTTGAGCAGAGCCCCATTGCCAGAGCGGATCGCCAGGGAGGCGATCTGCATCACCGCATCGGGCCGGGCTTCAAAGATCACCCCCAGCACCCCCAGGGGCACCGTTACCCGCTCCAGCACCAGACCTTCATCCAGCTCGGTGTGCAGCTGGCGCTGCCCGAGCGGATCGGCCAGCTCGGCCACCTGGCGCACACCGGTGATGGCCCCATCCAGCTTGGCGCCATCGAGCTTGAGCCGGGCCACCAGGGCCGGGGCCAGATCCTCAGCAGCAGCGGCGCTGAGATCGGCCTGGTTAGCAGCCAGGATGGCGTCGCGGTTGCGTTCAAGGGCAGCGGCCATCACCAGCACGGCTTGCCGCCGCTGGTCGTCGCTGAGCTGGCCCAGGGCCATGGCGCAGCGGCGCACCTGGGACGCCCGGGCGAGCAGGTCTGGGGAGGGGTCAGGGATCATCGCGCCATCATCCCAAGCCAGGCCCCAAGCGCTCGAGGGCCAGCCGTGCGGCACCGAGCCGGCCAGCGCCATTGCCCAGGCTGCAACGCCGAATCGTCAGCCCCTCCCGGCTCACCGCCTGGACCCGCTGCTCCACCTCGCTCCACACCGCAGGCAAAACGTGGGCACTGGCGCCACTCAGGCCGCCACCAATCAGCACCAGCTCCGGCGTGAACACATACAGCAGAGAGCTCACGCCGATGCCCAACAGGCGGCCATAGGACTGCCACACAGCAAGCGCATCGGCATCGCCGGCATCGGCCCGGCGACAGAGCTCGGCTGGATCCACGCTGGAGAGTCGATCGAAGCCACGACGGCTGCAGAAGGCTTCCAGGGAGCCGCGGTTGCCGCTGTTGCAGGCGGGGCCGTCGGGATCGATGCCGATCAGACCGGGCTCCGCCGCCGC
Organism: Synechococcus sp. 8F6; assembly: GCF_002252665.1. Classification (GTDB taxonomy): domain Bacteria; phylum Cyanobacteriota; class Cyanobacteriia; order PCC-6307; family Cyanobiaceae; genus Cyanobium_A. The sequence goes on along the minus strand of NZ_NQKZ01000003.1, from coordinate 20,265 downwards.
TCCCCGATGGCCGGTGAACAGTTGGCCATCCAGCAGCACCGCGCCGCCAACCCCGGTGCCCAAGGTGAGCAACAGCACATCGCGCGCCTCGCGAGCCGCCCCCAGCCAGTGTTCACCGATCAGGGCACAGTTGGCGTCGTTGGCCAGGGTGACGCGGCGCTCGAGCAGGGGTTCGAGCCAATCGGCCAAGGGCACATCCCGCCAGCCCGGCAGGTTGATGGCGATGCGCGCCACCCGGCCGTCCGCATCACTAGGTCCGGGATGGCCCACGCCCACCCGGTCGGCCAGACGCTCGGGGTCCAGCTGCTGCACCGCTTCCACAATCGCCGTGGTCACGGCCCCGGGCATGGCCGGCTGGGGGGTCGGCACCTGCAGCTCGGCCAGCAACGCCCCGGCTTCGCTGAAGCGGCCGAGCTTAATGGCGCTGCCGCCGAGATCCACGCCGATCAGCTGGTTCATCAGAAGCGGAAGAACACCTGCAACTGGGTCTGCCAGGCACCCTGGGCGTCAATCGAACCCTGCAGGTTGAGCAACTCGGAGGCCTTGAGATTGAGGTTCAGCTGGGGGGGCACATCGGAGCGGTTGGGGGCGGCCAGCACAGAAGCATTGAAGCGTTCCGAGATGTCGAGGCCGATCTCAGCCCCAAGCACCAGCTGGGGGGGAACCCGGCCTGAGCGGAGCTCGGTGGAGCTGTTCACCACCTGATTCACATAGGTGGGATAGAGGGCAAAACTGAGCCTTTGACCAAAGGCATCACTGAGGGTGCCGAGCAGGGGCGAGAGCAGGGTCTGGCCCAGGGCCGTAGCCAAAACGCTGGCACCGCCAGCACCAGCCAGTCCGGCCAAGGTGTTGCCACCGATCAGGGCCAGCAACCGGTCTTGAGAAAGGGGCGGCGAACTGCGCAGCACCAGATCATCGGCGAGGCGATCCGCCGGACCGCTCACACTGAGGAAGACCCGCACCAGGTTGAGCTGGTCGAGGGAATTGGTGGCACCGGAAGCCTGAAGATCCTGGAGCGACTGGCTGCCAGCCGGGCCCAGCCCGCTGGTGATCGGCAGGCTGTCGGACACCCGCGTGCGCAGGGAGATGTCGAGGTATGGGATGAGGCCCATCGACGGCGTGAACACCGCCACGTTGGGGGAATCGGAATCGAGGCTGAAGGTGGTTGTGAATAGGTTGAGGCGACCCCGCAAGAGCCGCACCACCCCCTGGAGCTGCAGGCTCGGATCGAGGCGTCCGTTGAGCCTCAACAGGCCACTGGTGCCGAAGCTGGCGAGGTTGGGGACCCCCACGTTGAGATCGGGGCCCAGGCTGAGACGCAGATCGTCGAAGCCAACGGCCCGGATATTGGGCACGGCGGCCCGCAGCGCCTCACTGGCGTTGCTCTCCACTTCCGGACCGAGCAACACGAGGGGTTGCTGATAATCCCAGCGAGCATCCAGCATTTCCGACGGTGTGGCCGCGGTCACCACCGGCCCTTCCTCGCTGGCCAAGCGACCCGGTTGGACATTCACCGTGCCCCTGGCTATGGCCAAGGCACCGCCGATATTGAGGGCGGGAATACTGCCCCCGATGAGCAGCTGACCATCGGCGACGGCCTTGATTCGGGGCAAGGCAAAGGGCACCGCCTTGATCTCCACCGCCAGTTGGGCGACCTGGCCATCGGCGCTGCGGGCGGGCTGCAGCAGGCCGAGAGATCCCTTCCCCGTAACAGATCCCTTCTCGCCCACCTTGGCGTTGAACTCCTGGAGCAACAGCTGTTCAAAGTCGAACAGCACGGTCGCTTCGACATCGCGCACCCGCTGGCCAATGAACTCCAGCTCGCCACCACGGAAACGCAAAAAGCCGTTGGCGATCGGATTGGCGATGCTGCCGCGCACCAGGAGCTGCAGGTCGCCGCTGCCCTTGTTCCACTCCAGGGCTGGTTGGGCCAGGTTGCTAAGGAAGCGCAGACCATCGTCCCGGCTGGCCAGGCGCAGCTCCAGCCCCTCCTGCTGGGAGTCCAGCGGCACGACCCCCGCCAGATCGACACTGCTGGAAACACCGTCGGCCCGCAGGGAGAGGTCGAGCAGGAGATTTCCGCCCTGTAACTGGATCAGTCCCCGCTCGAGGGCCAGGGAGGTCTGCTGCAACTTGGCTTCATTCAAGGCGAGGTTGAGGGTGAGTTCCGGCTCGCCAGCCCCGAGGCGGTAGCGCCCACGCGCCGACAACGTGCCCCGCAGTCCAGCTGGCACGGGGGTCAACAGCGCCAGTAGCTCCAGGGGCAGGTCGGCCAGGTTGAAGTCGCCAGAGCCGTTGCGCAGGGGCCCCTGGAAGCGCACCAGCACCGGCACCTGGGTGAGGGCCCTGTCCTGATCCTGCTCCGGCAACCAGAGCTGGGCCCGGGCCTCCAGGTCGGCATTGGCCTGAAGCAGGGTGGGGCCCGCCAGGCGAAGGTCGGCATTAACGCTGCCACCGAGCTGCGCCAGGCGCTCGCGCAGCGATAGGCGGCTGGTCTGCTCAGTCCGGTCTGCCAGCAACCGGGCCCGGGCCGCGTCCAGGGCGATCAGCTGGTCCTGAACACTGCCGCCAAAGGTGTCGATCAGCAACGTACCGATGTCGCTGGCCCGCCCCACGATCGGTTCTGCCGCGCCGCGCCACTGGGGCCAGGCACCCATCAGTTGCTGCAGAAACCGCACCGGCAGCTGACGGGCCTCAAGGCGCGAGCGGAAAGCCCCGTTCCACACACCACTCCAATCGACTGCCAGGGCACCGCCCCCCAAGGGGGACAGGCTGCCCTTGGCCTGGTAGCGGCGATCGGCATAGCGAAAATCGGCCTGGGCCGACTGGCCCCAGATGCCGAGGAACACCGGACGATCCAACTCGGCCGTGCCGCTGAAGGCCAACGGTTGGAGCTCGAGCAGCCCCTGGCCACTGAGTCGACCCTGCAGCGGTTGGCGGCGCGCCTGCGGGCCAAGGGCCAATTGCAAGCCATCAAGGGGGAGCCGGGTCGCCTGCCAGCGATAGCCCCGGGGCCGACCGGTCAAGGCCAGAGCTCCGGAGTCGCGCTCTAGGCGCACTTGATCAGGCACCCAGCTGGGATCGAAGCGGGCCTCCAACAGCCCCACCGGAGCCGGTGCCAGGGCCTCCATCCGCAGGCGCCCACCACCTGCGGAATCACCAAACCACTGGCCCTGCCAGCTTTCCCGCAAACTGATCGGCCCGGCCCCGGGTTGGTCGATGCGGAGGTCGAGATCGGGGGTAAGGGCCGACAGCGGACCCCGCACTCGGCCGGAGGCCTGCAGCACCCCCTGCAGCTGGGTGCCCACCAACAGATTGAGACGCGACAAGGGGTAGCGCTGCAACTCCAGGCTGAGGTCCAGCAGCCCTGGCACGAGGCCCTGGCCGGCCCGCAGCGCCAGGGGCAGGGCGCCGCGGGCCGTGAGTTGGGGGCTGGTGAAACGTTGCAGCACCAGCCGCTGGTCGCGCCAATCGAGGGCGGCCTCCCAACGCCCCAACAGGGGGTTGCTGGCCTGGCCCAGCACCGCTTGGAGCTGGGGCAATCGCCAAGGCCCCCGGGCCGTGAGGGTGCCGCTCACCACTTGGTCGAGCAGCCAGGGGGGGCTGCCGGGTTGCACGGGGAGGTCCCGTGGACGCAAACGCCATTGCCCGGTCAGATCGAGGCGCTGGCCCAGGCGGCCACGGGCCCGCAGCCAGGACCCACCACGGCGCAGCTCCAGTTGGCGCAGCTGCAGCTGGGCGCCATCCCACAGGGCCGCCCATTGCACCGTGCCGTCCAGTCCACGGGTGCCCGGTTGGGCCCAGCGCCAGCGTGAGCTGGCCAGCTCCAGCACCTGGCCCCGGCAGCGCAGCGGCAAGGAGGGCAACTCCAGGCGGCCACCCCCCTGGGCGGGGCGCCACTGCACCTGACCCAGCGTCAGCCCACCGCGGCAGGCCGGCAGGCGCCCATCCCAAGCCAACGCAACCGTGCCATCGAGCTGTCCAGCGAGCTGGCCTGGCAGGGGTAAAAGCGACTGCAGCGGATGCAGCGGAAAGGCCTCGCTGCGCAGCTGCCCCTGCCATTGACCCGCCTTCCAATCGCCCTGCCCGTCCAAGGTCACCAGGCCGGCCCCCTGCCCAGGCCGGAGCCGAGCGTTGACATGGAGCTGGTGGCGGTGGGTGAGCAGCGCGAGGCGCCCGGACAGGAGGAAGGTCTGGCCCGGAGGGGTCAAGCTGACCAGGGCCGGATCAGACAGCCGCAGCCGCAGGTCCAACCGGGGCGGCTGGGCTCCAGCAGCGAGGCGGCCCGGCACCCAGAACTGCCCTTTGGCGTTGCGGCGCAAATCTGCCCGCACCCCAGCCAACGTCACCTGCAGCACAGGCAGGCGCTGGCGCAGGCTGGCGAGCGGATCCACGCTGACCGCCATCGAGCCAACGGCAAGGCTGGAGGCGTCGCTCGGCCCTGGCCCGACCCGGCTGGGACCCAAGCGCAGGCCACCCCAGCCCAGGCCCTGATAGGGCCCGAGGGCGACCGGATGGCCCAGAAGCTCGGTCAACGGCCGCTCCAGCCGGGGCTTCCAGTGCCCGTAAAGGCGTCGCAGAGCGAGGTCGCCGCCCCACACCACCAACCCGCAACCTCCACCCAGCACCGCCAGAGCCACCCACACCCGGGCCCGATCAGAGCGGGGCGACCGGATTGGAGGTGGAGTGCTCGGACCGGGCTCCTGCTCTGGCAACACCGCCATCCCCGTGGGCTGCCACTGCCAGCGTCGGGCGCAATATAAAGGCCCAGAACCAACCTTCCAGCCCCATGGCCGCGGATCCGATCCTGTTCACAGCGGGCCAATGGCTGGGGGCCGCCAGCGGCGTGCTGGCTCTGGCCACGGTGGTGGGCTACCTGAGCCGTTGGGGGATTCGCTTCCGCCTGGTGGGAGTCACCAGCTTCACAGCCCTGCTGGCGGTGTCCTGCCTGGCCTTCGCGATCAGCTACACGCCGCGGGTGCAGCTGGAGGGAGCGGTGAGCGTGCCGGTGGTGTTTGACAACGGCAGCGATCTGGTGATTGCAGCGGCCCCGGCCGACCTTCCCTCGGAAGCGGAAGCGCCCACCGTGCAACAAGTGGCTCAGAACCTGCGCGGCAGTGGCCGCAGCAGCGCCGATGGGCTCGTGCACGTGCGCCTGCGGCGGATTGAGACGGTTGCGCCAGGACTCAGCAAACCGGCGGTGCTGGCCGAAGCCACCCGCAACTTGACTGACGGCACGGTTGAGCTGCTCCCCTGACGATGTGGCAACTTCCAGCCCATTTCCAGAGGGAGCAGCGCCAGCTGGAGGCCGCTGGGATCGTGAGCTGGGAGCAGCTGGCGGGCCTGCTGGATGCCGACCTGCGCCGCCTGGGCCGTAGCGGCGGAGCCAGTGAAGCTCGCCTGACCAAGCTGCGGGGCCAGGCCCGGCTGGTGGTGGAGGTGGGGGTGGAGCCGCCCGAGGCCGCCTTGCTGCTTTACGCCGGCATCGCCAACCGGGCCGGGCTGGCGGAGGCAGATCCACACAGGCTGCTGGTGCAGATGGGGCGGCTGCAACGCAGCTTGACCGGCATGGCAGCCCCAATGGTCGATCTGGTCACCCTGCAGAGCTGGATCCAGCGGGCCCGACGCCGCCCAACAAACTGATCCAGGCGGCCCGCCACCCGGTGCGCCAAGTCGCTGAAATAGATGTACTAGGGGTCTCTGCCATGGTGACCACCCGCGATTTCCTTCTGTTCAGGCTCCGCCAAAGGCTTTCACCGAGCCTGGCGTCTGTGCTGCTGGGCCTGCTTTCGGGTCTCGTTGCGGTGCCAAGCGCCGTGCAAGCCCAATCGGCCCTGCTGGAATCGGTCAAGCAAAATCCTGCCCGTGCCAAGGCGCTGTGCGGCCAACTGCGCAGCTTCAATGCCCAGGGTCTGGCCGCCACCTCGCCCGCCGCGGTTGCCCAGATCGCCCGCCAGGAAAATCTCAGCCCCATGGATGCCGAGGTGCTCACCACCTACGTGATCGGGCTCTACTGCCCAGACGTGCACTGAGTGCGCTGGCGGGACGCGGACATGGCCTGCCGGGACGGCATCCGGCTCGTCAGCCGCCTCTGGTATCCGGAAGCAGACGGCCCCTGGCCGGTGCTGTTGATGCGCCAGCCCTACGGCCGGGCGATCGCCTCCACCGTCACCTACGCCCATCCCAGCTGGTACGCCGCCCACGGCTTCCTGGTGGTGGTGCAGGACGTGCGGGGCCGGGGCGCATCCGAAGGGGAGTTCCTGGGTTTTGCGCAGGAGGCCGCCGATGGCACCGACACCGTCCGCTGGGCCCGCCAACTCGAGGGCAGCAACGGTCGGCTGGGCTGTTACGGCTTCTCCTATCAGGGGCTGACCCAGCTGCTCAGCGACGATCCCACGGCCATCCCCGACTGCCTGGCTCCGGCCATGGCCGGCCTGGATGAGCAGCGCGACTGGGCCAGCGAAGGGGGCGCCCACTGGTGGGCCCTCGGGCTGGGCTGGGGCTTGCAACTGGCGGCACAGCGCTGCCAGAGGCAGGGCGATGGGGCCGGATGGCAGGCCATCCGCGCCAGCCTCACCAGCGGGTCCTTTCTGCACGACGGGCTGGAGCTGCTCGCCCGCCACGATCCCGAGGGAATGGCCTACCGCTGGCTGCAACAGCCCGCCGCCCCCGAAGGCCAAGCCGTGCTGCATCAACCGCCCGACGCCCTGCTCGCCCGCCCCATGCTGCTGATCGGCGGCTGGCATGACCCCCACCTGCGCGGAATTCTGGAGCTCTGGCGCCGCTGCAAGGCAGCCGGGGCCACGCCCTGGCTGCGGATTGGCGCCTGGACCCACCTGGATTGGGATGGAGGGATGGACCGGCTGCAGCTGGCGTTTTTTCAGCACCACCTGCAACATCAGAACGCCGCAGCGGAGCTCGGGGCGCCGGTGCTGCTGCAGGACATCCGCAGCCGCCAGTGGCAGGCGCCCGCCGCCCTAGCGGAGCAGCCCAGCTGGGGCCTGCGCAGCGGCGGGTTGGCCGCCATTGATGCCACAGAGGGCGAGCTGATGCTGGGGCAATCCGGCAGCGGCAGTGTCACCGTGGTGCACGACCCCTGGCGGCCCGTTCCCGGTCGCGGCGGCCACCTTGGGCTCGACGCCGGGCCCTGTGAGCGCAGCGACCTTGACCGCCGCGGCGATGTGGTCTGCTTCACCAGCGCCCCGCTAGCCGAGCCGCTCAACCTGGAAGGACGGCCCCAGCTGCGGCTCCGCGTGGAAGCCGACCAACCCAGCTTTGATCTCTGCGCCGCCCTGTCGGTGCTGGACCGCGACGGCAGCGGCGTGCACCAGCTCTGCACCGGTGTGGGCCGGTTTCAACAGCAACAGGGCAGCAGCGCCGCGCTTCAACTGGAGCTGCAGCCGCTCGTTGCCCACCTCGAGAAGGGGCATCGGTTACGACTGTCGCTGGCGGGCTCAGCCTGGCCCCAGATCGCCGTGAATCCGGGCGATAGCAGCCTGCCGCAAGGGCCAAGTGGCCCCCGGCATCGGGTGATCAGCCTGGGGCTGGATCTGGCAGGAGCCCAATTGCGGCTGCTGCCTCTACTGGACGCAGAAGTTGGGGCAAACTGAGCCAACCCTCTAGCCGCTCCAATGCTGATGCGCCGCCTGCGCTCCGCCCCCCAACCCGTTGCCCTAGGGCTGCTGGCCCTCGCCACCGGCCTCAGCATCGGCTTGTCCGCGATGCCCGGAACCCCGGGATCAGCAGCGCGGGCTCAGGCGCAGGCTCAACCCCAGAGCAGCAGCGCAACCCTGCCAGCCCTCAGCGTCGAGCAGGCCCGAGCTGCCGCCAACCGCATCCTTGAAGCGGTGAGGAGCGGCGACGCCAACCTGCGCTACAGCCAGTTCTCCGACGAGCTCAAGGCGGTGAGCAGCCCGTCGATGGTGGCCGCCACCATGCGCACCCAACCCAAATTGCGGCGCTGGACGCTGCTCAGCGTGCGCAGCGGCCTGCGCAGCACCACGGTGGAGGCCAGCCTGATCACCAGCAAGGGCCAACAGGATCTCTTCATGGTGCTCAACGATGCGGGCCAGCTCACCGGCTATCACATCGACCTCACCGACGAGGCCGCCAGCCTCGTGGCGCGAGACTTCGTTACCGCCCTCAGCCAGGGGCACTTCATCACCGCCCGCAGCTTCCTGAGCCTGCCGATGCAGGCGGAAATCCCAGCTGAGCGGCTGCAGCTGCGCTGGCAGGAACTGGAGCGGCAGACCGGGTCCTTCGTGCGCATCCTCAAGGCCGTGGAAGCCGACAGCAGCAGCGACCAACGGTTGGTGTTGGTCCACACCAAATTCAACCGGCTGAGCGATTCCCTGTTTGTGATCCTCAACAGCAACAACGAGATCATCAACGTCGATTTCCCCAACGACCCAATCGCCCCAAAGCCGGTTCGCTAAAGAAAAAGCCGCCTAAGCTCGCGGCCAGAACGTCGTTGGTACATGTCCTTGCTCAGCCTTGACTGGATGTTGCAGGACGCCGAACGGCTGGCCGAATGCCGCCACGACCATCCCTTCGCCGTGCTGGGCCCCCAGCCGCTCGACAGCGGCGCCTGGGTGGTACGCATCTGGATGCCGGAAGCTGAGCGCGTTGAGCTGCTGCTCGACGGCCAGACCCTGGCGATGGCCAGCCCCAACCATCCCTGGATCTTCGAGGCCCAACTCGAACGCGATCCCGGCACGGGCTATCAGCTGCGGGTGTTGCGCGGTGGCATCGAGCACGTGCAGCACGACCCCTGGTCGTTCCGCCATGAATGGATGGGCGAGCTCGATCGGCTGCTGTTTGCCGAGGGCAACCACCACCACATCTGGCGCCGGATGGGCGCCCATCTCACCGAGCACAACGGCGTCAGCGGCGTGCAGTTCTGCCTGTGGGCACCCAATGCCCGCAGCGTTGCGGTACTGGGGAATTTCAACAGCTGGGATGGCCGCCATCACCCGATGCAGGCGCGGGTTGGGGGCTCCTGGGAGTTGTTCATCCCAGGGCTCCATCCCGGCGAGATCTACAAATACGAAGTGCGGGCCCAGAACGGCCATTGCTACCAGAAGGCCGATCCCTACGGCTTCCGCCACGAAGTGCGGCCCAACAACGGCTCGATCATCGAAGCCCCCTCAGGTCACCAGTGGAGCGACAGCGCCTGGATGGCGGAGCGGGACAGCCGCAACCCCCTGGATCAACCGGTGTCGGTGTACGAGATGCACCTCGGCAGCTGGATGCATGCCGCCGCTGATGCGCCCTACATCGAAGCCGACGGCACTCCGCGCGCACCCGTGCCCGCCGCGGACCTCAAGCCCGGCGCTCGCCTGCTCACTTACCCGGAGCTAGCCGATCGGGTGATCCCCTATGTGAAGGCCCGCGGCTTCACCCACATCGAACTGATGCCCATTTCGGAGCATCCCTTCGATGGCTCCTGGGGCTACCAGGTGACGGGCTGGTACGCCCCCACCAGCCGTTTCGGCACCCCGGATGAGTTCCGCACCTTCGTGGACCGCTGCCATGCCGAGGGCCTCGGCGTGATCCTCGACTGGGTGCCGGGCCACTTCCCGAAAGATGCCCACGGCCTGGCCTTCTTCGATGGCGCCCACCTCTATGAGCACGCCGATCCCCGCATCGGCGAGCACAAGGAATGGGGCACGCTGATCTTCAACTACAGCCGCAACGAAGTTCGCAACTTCCTGGTGGCGAACCTTGTTTACTGGTTTGAGGAATTCCACATCGATGGCATCCGCGTTGATGCGGTGGCCTCGATGCTCTACCGCGACTACCTCCGTCCCGACGGCGAATGGCTGCCCAACGAACACGGCGGCCGCGAGAACACCGAGGCGGTGCAGTTTCTGCAGCAGGCCAACCACGTGCTGTTCGAGCACTTCCCAGGAGCCCTCTCGATCGCCGAGGAATCCACCACCTGGCCGATGGTCACCCAGCCCACCAACATCGGCGGCCTCGGGTTCAACCTCAAGTGGAACATGGGCTGGATGCACGACATGCTCGATTACTTCGAGCTGGATCCCTGGTTCCGCCAGTACCACCAGAACAATGTGACGTTCTCGATCTGGTACGCCTTCACCGAGAACTTCATGCTCGCCCTCAGCCACGATGAGGTGGTGCATGGCAAGAGCAACCTGCTGCACAAAATGCCTGGTGATGACTGGCAGAAGTTCGCCAACGTGCGTGCCCTGCTGGCTTACATGTGGACTCACCCCGGCAAGAAGACGATCTTCATGGGGATGGAGTTCGGCCAACGGGCCGAATGGAACGTGTGGGGTGATCTGCAGTGGGACCTGCTGCAACACGATGCCCACCAGGGCCTGCAGCGCCTCGTCGACGACCTCAACGTTTTCTACAAATCAGAACGTGCACTCTGGGGCGATGACTTCAGCGAGTTTGGATTCCAGTGGATCGATTGCAACGACAACCGGCACTCGATCATCAGTTTTATGCGCCGCGAAAGCGCCACCGGCCGCTGGGTCGTGGTGGTGGCCAACTTCACCCCCCAGAGCCATTCCCATTACCGGGTGGGGGTGCCGCTGGAGGGCTTCTACGAGGAGGCGTTCAACACCGATGCCGAGCGTTATGGCGGCAGCAACCTGGGCAATCTGGGCGGCAAGTTCACCGACGAGTGGGGCATCCACGGCTACGAGCAATCGCTCGATCTCTGCCTGCCGCCCCTGTCGGTGCTGGTGCTCCGCCGTGACGAAAAGCGCAGCCAGGAACGGGTTGAGGACACCTGTGACGAAGCCGCCGAAACCGGGGCCCCGCTCGGGTAGGTTCTCGCTTCGCCTAGCTTGCACCCATGACCGAAACCGCTCCCCTGCTGCTGCGCGCCGCCCGAGGTGAGCAGGTGGAGCGGCCGCCGGTGTGGATGATGCGCCAGGCAGGCCGCTACATGAAGGTGTACCGCGACCTGCGCGACCGCCATCCCGGCTTCCGGGAGCGCTCGGAGAACCCCGATCTCTCCTACGAGATCTCGATGCAGCCCTTCGAGGCGTTCAAGCCCGATGGGGTGATTCTGTTCTCTGACATCCTCACGCCCCTGCCGGGCATGGGGATCGACTTCGACATCGTGGAGAGCAAAGGTCCCCTGATTCAGGACCCGATCCGCACCATGGCCCAGGTCGAAGCGCTTCGCCCCCTGCAGCCGGGCGAGAGCATGCCATTTGTGGGCGAGGTGCTCACCCGCCTGCGCCAGTCGGTGGGAAATGAGGCCGCCGTGCTCGGGTTTGTTGGTGCTCCCTGGACCCTGGCCGCCTACGTGGTGGAGGGCAAGAGCTCCAAGAACTACGCGGTGATCAAGGCCATGGCCTTCCAGGAGCCGGCCCTGCTGCACAAGCTGCTCAACCACTTCGCTGAATCGATTGCGGCCTATCTGCGCTACCAGATCGACTCCGGCGCCCAGGTGGTGCAGATGTTCGATTCCTGGGCCGGCCAGCTCAGCCCCATGGACTACGACACCTTCGCCGCGCCCTACCAGAAGAAGGTGGTGGATCTGGTCAAGCAGACCCACCCCGACACCCCCTTCATCCTCTACATCTCCGGCAGTGCCGGCGTGATTGAGCGGATGGCCCGCACGGGTGTGGACATCGTGTCTCTCGACTGGACCGTGGACATGGCCGAGGGCCTAGCCCGCCTGCCTGAGCACGTGGGCGTGCAAGGCAACGTGGACCCCGGCCTGCTGTTCGGCACCCCCGAGGCCATCCAGGCCCGCATCGACGACACCGTGCGCAAGGCCCGCGGCCGCAAGCACATCCTCAACCTGGGACACGGGATCCTGCCCGGCACCCCGGAGGAGAACGGCCAGTTCTTCTTTGAGGCCGGCAAGAGCGTGATGGATCGCCTCGGCGAGCAGCGGGGAGCGCTGACTTGAGCGACCCGTCGGCGGCGACCTCCCAACCCTGTCGCAGGCCCCAGCGGATCCTGATCACCGGTGCCTCGGGCTGCGTGGGTCAGCACATCGCAGCCCAGCTTTACCGCGAGAGCGACGCCGACCTGCTGCTGCTGCTTCGAGATCCCGCCAAGCTCACGGCGGTGCCGGCGCACGATCCCCGCATCACCCTGCTGGTGGGCGACCTGCGGGAGCTCACCCCCCATGCCGGCGCCATTGCGACGGCCACCCGGGTGATTCACACCGCGACCGCCTGGGGCGATCCCGTGCGGGCCCAGCAGGTCAACGTGGAGGCGGTCAAGCAACTGCTGTCCTTCACCAGCCCCGAATGGCTGGAGCAGGTGATCTATTTCTCCACGGCCTCGATCCTCGATCGCCAGCTGCAACTGCTGCCCGAGGCCGAGGCCTACGGCACCGAATACATCCAGACCAAAGCCCTTTGCCTCCAGCAATTGGAGGTCCACCCGCTGGCCGCCAAGGTGGTGGCCGTCTTCCCCACCCTGGTGTTCGGCGGCCGTGTGGATGGGCAGGGCCCCTTCCCCACCAGCTACCTCACGGCCGGGCTCAGCGAAGCCTGCCGCTGGCTTTGGCTGGCGAAGTGGCTGCGGGCCGATGCCAGCTTCCACTTCATCCACGCCGCTGACATCGCCCAGGTGTGCGTCCACCTGGCCACCCAGCCTCACCAGAGCAACCCGGAGCCGGGCCAGGGGGCCGTGCGCCGCTTGGTGCTGGGGCAGGCCGCGATCACGGTCAACGACACCGTGGCCCAGCTGTGCCGCTGGCGCCGCAGCTGGCGGCCACCGCTGGGCCTCGACCTGCAGGGCTGGCTGATCGAGGCCCTGATCAAGCTGCTGCGCATCGAGGTGAACGCCTGGGATCGCTTTTCGATCCGCCAGCGTCACTTCGTGCACGAACCGGTGAGCCCGCCGGAGCGGTTTGGCCTAGTGAGCCATGCCCCCACCCTGCAGGCCGTCTTCGACGTATCGGGCCTGCCCCACCGCGGCCTGCCCAAGCCATGAACCCGTCCGGCCTGCGCCGGCTGCTCGCCGCCCTGCTGCTTGGGCTCGTGGTGTTGGGGCTCGTGCTGCTGTGGTCAGGCCAGCAGGCTCAGGCGACCACAGATCAAGCGACCATAGACCAGGCAGCCACGGCCGTGATGCGGCTGGGCAGCGAGGAGGGATTTCTGGTGTTCCAACCCGAGCGCCTGACGATTGCAGCGGGTGAGCGGGTGCGGTTTGAAGTTGGCGGGCTTGGCCCCCACAACCTGATTGTGGACAGCCACCCCGAATGGAGCCATGAGCCGCTGAGCTTTGTTGTTGGCGAGAGCTGGGACCAGCAATTCGACACCCCGGGCCGCTACGCCATCTGGTGCGAGCCGCACCGGGCTGCGGGCATGACCGGCGAAATCAACGTGGTGGCCGCTGAAAACGCAACCGAATGACCCCGAGAGTGTGTGGCAAATGTTGCGAACCTGGCTGGCAAGGGTCACAGCAGCGCCGCTCCCAGTTTAATTTTGGCGGGTAGCCCGTGCTTTCAAAGCGCCTTCCATGCGCCGTCTCTTCTCCCTGATCGCTCTCTGCCTGGCGCTCGTGCTGGGCGCTGCTCCGAGCTTCGCCGCCGATGTGGCCCACGGTGGTCAAATCTTCTCCGCCAACTGCGCGGCCTGCCACATGGGTGGCGGCAACGTGGTGAATGCCGAGCGCACCCTCAAGCAGGATGCCCTTGAGGCCTATCTGGCCAACTACAGCAGCGGCCATGAAGCTGCCATCGCCTACCAGGTGACCAACGGCAAAAACGCCATGCCCGCCTTCGGCGGCAAGCTGAGCGACGGCGACATCGCTGATGTCGCCGCCTACGTCGAGGACATGTCCTCCAAAGGCTGGGCCTGATCACAGCTGAGCTCACGCTTGGATGCCCAGGTCAAACCGTTTCAGCAAACCCCGGCTTCGGCCGGGGTTTTTTGTTGGGCCTCATCAGCCCTGCTCTCGACGGGCAGCCAGCACGGCCAGGTAGAGCTCCTCGGGCACCTCGCGGATGTCGTACTCACTAGGGAGCACGCCGTGCACGTGCCGATGCACCGCCAGCCAGCAGTTGCGCTCCGGATCCCGGCCCGTGGCATCAAACTCCCGCGATTGAGCAGCAAGGCGCGCAATCAATGCGTCGTTGAACGCGTCGTGCGAAGGGCTGTTCAACGGCTCGTTCAACACAGGATCGGATCCGGGCTCATCCATGACGGCAGACAACGGCAGCGTGGGAGCCCCCATTGGGAGTCCAGAGTGGGCTCAGTCTGAACCAGTGGATCGGCATGGCTGCCCGTCGCCCCTCGCCCACAACCCAGCTAATGCTTGGGTTGGATCCCGTCCTGCTGCTCGTTGTCGCCCTCGCCGGAACTGGGCTGCTGGGGGCCTCCCAGGGCTCGGCGCAAGCCCAGGCCTTGCCAAAGCCCTCCTGTCCACTGGTGGTGCAGGCAAGCCAGACGTTGCTTCAGCCCCGGCGCATCCAGCCCGATCAGGTGAAGGCCAAGAACGCGATGGGCTGCCTCTCGCCCGCGGATGCGGTGTACGGAGCGGACGGCTGTCCGCTCCGGCTGTGCGGCCCCGATGCCGGCGTGATTCAGCTGCCGGAGCCGTAAGCCACCTGGCACACGGCATTGAGCAGCTGGGCCTGGTCGGCGTCAGCTGGAATCTGGCCGTTCAGCAGACCCTGCTGACAATTGGCGGCTCCTAGCAATTGGGTGCCGTTAACCCCGTAAAAGAAACTCACTCCGGAGCTACCCACGGCTTCCACCGAGCCGTAGTTGAGCTGGTAGCTGGTGTTGGGCACCAGAAACACCGGTGACTGCTGCGCCGAAGCCGCATTAACAAGCCCACCAATCACCGCGCCTGTTGCCAGGCTTGCCACGCCCCAGGCAGCAGCATTGGCGCCCCACCAACCCCAGCCTCCCCAGCCGCCATACCAGCCGGTGTTCCAGGGGCGACTGCCCCAGTAGCCACCATTGCGCCACCCGTCATTCCAACCGTTGTAATCGCGGTTGTAGAAATTGTTGTTGACGGTGAGATTCCGGTTGAAGTCGTTGTTGCCGATCGAGGTACGGCTTCCGGCCCCATACATCGGGTGGTAGCCCTGGTAGCCAGAGCGCCAGTCGCCGCCACCGGACACATTGCGATCGACGTTCCGGTCGACGTTGACGTTGCGATCACCGCCACCCGACCAGTGATAGCCGCCGTCGCCAAACCCGCCACTGCCACGAAAACCACCCCCGCCACCGCGGGCCTCAGCAGCAATCGGACTCACGGCAGAGCTGAGCAGGATGGCGGCACTGAGGGCCGCGGTCACAGTGCGTTGAACAGTCTTGGCAATACAAACAAGGGGTCAAGAGCTGGGCAGGTGGCAATCAACTCAATGTCCCCTTTGAAGGCCCCTTACTGGTAGCAAACGTGCTGCACAGCAAACCCTAAGCACAAAATTCCGTCACAGAGTGGGGGTTCGGATGGCCCCATAGAAGTGGCTGCACGGCCATGGCCGGTTCTCACCACAGGCTGCTTCGGCCTCCTGGGATGCCAGCTGCGGAAGCTGCTCATAGCGTTGATTCAACGGCTCCATCACTGAGGTTCCAAATGCATCCCACCGCCGAACTCTTCACCGAAAAAGCCTGGGCCTCCGTGGTGGCTGCCCAACAGCTGGCCCAACAAAAGCGCCAGCAACAGATGGAAAGCGAACATCTGCTGGCGGCACTGCTGGCCCAGCAAGGCCTGGCCGGCCGCATCCTGGAGAAGGCCGGCGTGGATGTGGGCAGCCTCAGCCAGAAGGTGGACGCCTGGATCGCCGGTCAACCCAGCCTGAGCGCCCCCCCCGACAACGTCTACCTGGGCAAGGGTCTCAACACCGTGCTCGATCAGGCAGGCAGCCTCAAGGAGACCTACGGCGACAGCTACATCGCCATTGAGCACCTGCTGCTGGCCCTGGCGATCGACAACCGTTGCGGCAAGCAACTGCTGTCGCAGGCCGGCACGAGCGCCGACAAACTCAAAGAGGCGGTGCAGTCCATCCGCGGATCCCAAAGCGTGACCGATCAGAACCCCGAAGGCACCTACGAATCCCTGGAGAAGTACGGCCGCGACCTCACCAAGGCCGCCCGCGAGGGCAAGCTCGATCCGGTAATCGGCCGCGATGAGGAGATCCGCCGCACGATCCAGATCCTCAGCCGCCGCACCAAAAACAACCCGGTGCTGATTGGCGAGCCCGGCGTGGGCAAAACGGCGATCGTGGAGGGCCTGGCCCAGCGGATCGTCAATGGCGATGTGCCCCAGGCATTGCAGAACCGACAGCTCGTGTCGCTCGACATGGGTGCCCTGATCGCCGGTGCCAAGTACCGCGGTGAATTCGAGGAGCGGCTCAAGGCCGTGCTCAAGGAGGTGACCGCCTCCGAAGGCCAGATTGTGCTGTTTATCGACGAGATCCACACCGTGGTGGGGGCCGGCGCCACCGGCGGGGCGATGGATGCCAGCAACCTGCTCAAGCCGATGCTGGCCCGCGGAGAACTGCGCTGCATCGGCGCCACCACCCTCGATGAGCACCGCCAGCACATCGAAAAGGATCCTGCCCTGGAGCGCCGATTCCAGCAGGTGTTCGTGGACCAGCCCACAGTGGAAGACACCATCTCGATCCTGCGTGGTTTAAAGGAGCGCTACGAGGTGCATCACGGCGTGCGCATCGCCGACAACGCCCTGGTGGCGGCAGCGGTGCTCAGCAGCCGCTACATCGCCGATCGCTTTCTGCCCGACAAGGCCATCGATCTGGTGGATGAATCGGCAGCCCGGCTGAAGATGGGGATCACCTCGAAGCCGGAGCAGATCGATGAGCTCGATCGCCGCATCCTGCAGCTGGAGATGGAAAAACTGTCGCTGGGGCGTGAATCCGATGCGGCCAGCAAGGATCGGCTTGAGCGGCTCGAGAAGGAGCTGGCCGATCTGAGCGAACAGCAGAGCGCCCTCAATGCCCAGTGGCAGCAGGAGAAGGGCTCGATCGATGAACTCGGCGCGATCAAGGAGGAGATCGAGCAGGTGCAGTTGCAGGTGGAGCAGGCCAAGCGCAACTACGATCTCAACAAGGCTGCCGAACTGGAATACGGCACCCTGGCGGAGTTGCACAAGAAGCTCGCCGCCAAAGAAGAGGAGCTCAACGCCAGTGGCAGCGACAAGACCCTCTTGCGCGAGGAGGTCACCGAAGACGACATCGCCGAGGTGATCGCCAAATGGACCGGAATCCCGGTGGCCAAGCTGGTGCAGAGCGAGATGGACAAACTGCTCCACCTTGAAGATGAGCTGCACACGCGTGTGATCGGTCAGGCCCAGGCGGTGACGGCCGTGGCCGATGCCATCCAGCGCTCCCGCGCCGGGCTCAGCGATCCGAACCGGCCCATCGCCAGCTTCCTCTTCCTTGGCCCCACCGGCGTGGGCAAAACCGAGCTCTCGAAAGCCCTGGCGGCGCAGCTGTTCGATTCCGAGGAATCGATGGTGCGCATCGACATGAGCGAATACATGGAGAAGCACGCCGTAAGCCGGCTGATCGGAGCGCCTCCGGGCTACGTGGGCTACGAGGAGGGGGGCCAGCTCACTGAAGCGGTGCGGCGCCGGCCCTATGCGGTGATCCTGTTCGACGAGGTGGAGAAAGCCCACCCCGATGTGTTCAACGTGATGCTGCAGATCCTCGATGACGGACGCGTCACCGATGGGCAGGGCCGCACGGTGGACTTCACCAATACCGTGCTGATCCTCACCAGCAACATCGGCAGCGCGTCAATCCTTGATCTGGCCGGTGATCCGGCACGCCACAGTGAGATGG
The DNA here is from genome assembly GCF_002252665.1 of Synechococcus sp. 8F6. Classification (GTDB taxonomy): domain Bacteria; phylum Cyanobacteriota; class Cyanobacteriia; order PCC-6307; family Cyanobiaceae; genus Cyanobium_A. The sequence continues at coordinate 2,504 of NZ_NQKZ01000003.1, read as the reverse complement.
AAGCGCGGGTCAACGAGGCCCTACGCGGCCACTTCCGGCCTGAGTTCCTGAACCGGCTGGATGAAACGATCATCTTCCACAGCCTCAAACAGGAGGAGCTACGCGAGATCGTGGAGCTGCAGGTGCGGCGCCTAGCCCAGCGCCTGGAGGACAAAAAACTGGCGCTCCAGCTCAACGCCGATGCCCTCGACTGGCTCGCCGGCGTGGGTTACGACCCGGTGTATGGCGCCCGGCCGCTCAAGCGCGCCATCCAGCGCGAGCTGGAAACCCCGATCGCCAAGGGGATCCTGGGAGGCCAGTTCACCGCAGGCCACACGATCGCGGTGGATGTGGAGCTACAGCCCACGGGCGAGGGGGAAGCCCACAAGCTGCGCTTCCATCAAACCGAACCAGCAAAACTGCCGGTGCTGGCCTGAGGCTCTCATGGGCATTGCACGCCACCAGCACAAAAAAGATCGGCATCCTCAAACATAGGCTTGCAGCACACCGGAGCGAGTTGATGCAAGTGGGAGCGATAATCCAGCATTCGTGTTGAAAACGAAGAGATATCGGGGAAATTTCATAGGGTTGCCGAGCACCACAAAACTGAATCAATGCGTCACCTCGTGACTGGTGGAGCCGGATTTATCGGCTCTCACCTAATCGATCGGTTAATGGCAGATCCGGATAACAACGTGATCTGAGTTGATAACTTCCAGACAGGGTCACGCAGCAATGTGGCGCATTGGATGGGTGATCCACGTATCGAACTCAGGCCGCGTCCTTTTGCGTGGTGTAAAACCCGAGGCCCGAATACCCTGATCAGAGGGTGAACAGGGTGGAATGACGAGCTGTCATTCCGGAGGCGCAGATGCACCTCGCTCTTCCACGTTGAATCAGGGCGATTGACTTGTCAAGTCTTTCGCCCGATCGCGGATGTGTTGTAATCTGGAGTAGCTGGCACCAGCCACAAGTTGTTGCCCCGGCCCCCGGGCGGCGATCAAGGCCGCTGCGTCCTGTGGGGCGCTGCAGCCTCGATCCCCTGGGGCCTGCGTCCTGCTTCTTTCAGGCGCTGAGGGTCTGCAGGATGGGGATGTCGCCGAGCTCCGGGATGGTCGCCATGCTCTCGGCGGAGAACATGCGGCGGCCCTCCAGCTGCCAGTGCTCGTGCTGCTCCAGCGGTGGAGGAAGCCAGCTAGTTCGGTAGCTGACCTGTTGCTGGCGATCACCTCACAGCGGACAAAGCAAGGGTCCCGGCAGGCGGCAGGTGCGCCAGTCGCCATTGGTGCTGCTTACCTCCACCCCAATCCAGCTGCTGGGATGGTCGGGCTCACTAAAGAGACCAATCCATTCGATGGCATCAGCGATGGCGTCATCAAGGGAGCTGTACTGACCGTCGAGCTGTAGGTGCGGCTCGCAGCTGCCGTCGATTAGGCGGTAGCTGCGCTCAAGCGACTGACTTGCTGTGCTGCGCCGAGCAGTGGATCCAGATGCCTGCATATCTCTCCTGCTTGGCTAATCACCATGGCCAGCGCAGGGTGCCGCCATCTGTATCGCCAGGAACACTTTGGTGAGACGTTACAAGGGGCTCGCTGCTGGCAAGTAGCGCGGCTGGCGCAGTTGAAAGAGGTGGTGGGTCATGGGGCTGGCGAGCACTCCCCTTGGTCTGCCCCGGCAGCAGCAGCGCGCAAGGGCTAACGCAAGTCGCTGCGCGACCCTTGCGCGCTGCTGGCTTCTGCGGGGCAATCGGCAATACCTATGTGGCCGAGTGCGTCAACTTCGGCAGCAACAGCCTGCGCATCTCCGATGACGATGTGCATGCCTTTGAGCGGCTGCTCACCGGCGGGGTGTGGGCCCAGGTGGAGGTGGAGTGGGATGAAAGTGATAGCCGAGCACCCTTCTCAATCAGCCAGCTCACACCGATTCAGCTGGCCAGCTTCAACCTCGATGAATACCGCAAGCTGCGCACCCAATTCAGCACCGAGGAGTGGATTGATCTGCTGATCCGCTCGATGGGCTACGAGCCGTCTCAGTTCAGCCAGCGGCTCAAATACCTCTTCCTGCTGCGCCTGATCCCGCTCTGCGAGCGCAATTACAACCTGGTGGAGCTCGGTCCTCGCGGCACCGGCAAGAGCTTTGCGGTGCAGGAGCTCTCCCCCTACGCGGCCCTGCTCACTGGGCCCGCCACGGTGGCCAAACTGTTTGGCCACATGAACGGCAAGGTCAAAGGGATGGTCTCGATCTGGGACGTGGTCGGCTTCGACGAAGTGGCCGACCTCCAGAAGATGCCCAAGGAGGTCATCACCACCATGAAGACCTACTGCGAGTCGGGGCAATTCCAGCGTGGTGCTGAGAGCTTTGCCGGCGACGCCAGTATCGCCATGTTCGGCAACACCCAGCAGCCGATCGACGTGATGGTGCAGACGGGGCTGTCCCGCGTCAAGCCCCTTGGCCGATTGGCGTCAATCAAGTTGGCCGGTTAGGGGAACTGATCGCCCCCCGGTTGTCGCTGGCGACAACCGGGG
>NZ_NQKZ01000035.1 GCF_002252665.1 Synechococcus sp. 8F6 | reverse complement strand
AACCTCGCTGGCCCATGGAAAGCATGTAATCTTGGAGCCTTAGTATAATTCAAATTCGGTCGCTATCAAGCGGTCTTGCGATTTTTCAAGGTGCCCTACAAGCGAAGTGTCAAAATTGTTACTATTTAAGGTCTTTTTTGCTACATCTTGTTCTTGATGCCTGGCGCGTGGAGGCGCTGGTCGTTTAGCCGTGGAGAGACGAGCTGCAGCCACAACAAAACCCCCGGCAGGGCCGGGGGCTGATGGCAGGCCCAAAGGCCGTAAATCTCAGAAGCAGAAGGGCAGGAACTGGGTGCGGCAGGCGGCGTAGCCGTCCACCAACGCACCGAGGCCGATCTGATGCGCGATGCCAGAACCAGTGATGGCCTCAGTGACGATGCCGAGCACGATGCCGAGCATGGCGGCGCGGCCATTGAAAAGCTCAGCTCGCTTGAGCTGCTCCAGAAGGATCAGTTGCTCGGCGCGGTGCTCGAGCCATTGGTCGTTAGCGGGGGTGTTGGTCATGGGATTTTCAAGAATGAATCAGAAGCTGAAGCATCAGTCCGCGAGATCGGGCTGGAGCAAGGCACCCAAAACCCAGGCACCAAAAAGGACAACGCAGAGGGTGGCGATCATCGAGTCCTCGGGGTTAGGTCGGTGGGGCGACTGAGCACGTCAGTGGTCATGGGCTCAGCCCAGACCGAGCTGGCCGAGGATGCTCTGGCCGGTGAGCAGCTCGGTGCCCAGGCCGATCACGAAGCCGAGCATGGCCAAACGGCCATTCCAGGTCTCGGCGAAGGCGACAAAACCGAAGCGGGGGGTGGATCCAGCCATGACTGCTTCGATTTGTTTAGTAAACTGTAACACAATGTGACGGCTGCAGGCGGGGGCGCGGGGGATGTGCTGACTGCGACCTCGTTCGGATCAGTCAGCCCGATCGAAGGCCTTTACAGGGATGGCCAGCGGAGTCAGGGAGCCGGAGCGCTCAGCCCACTCCGATTCGAAGCTTGAGCTGGAGGTTTCCATGCCAGCGATCAGCTCTGGAGCCATGCCGGCATCAAAGGAAAAACGCCCCGGCCCGATCAGCAGCAGCGCCAGGCTGCCTCCCAGGTAGAGCACCACCAGCTCCAGCACGTAAATGTTCAGGCCGGCCGTCAGGATGTGCTGGTAAGCGGCGGTCGCCATCGTGCCGGTGAGGGCCAGGGCGCCCAGAGGGGTAAGCAGGCCCAGGATCACCAGCCAGCTGCCGATCAGCTCAGAGAATCCCGCCACGTAGGCAAAGAAGAGGGGGAAGGGCAGGTGCAGCGACGCCACATAGGTGTTGGCGAACTGCTGAGGGTCGGCGAGCTTCTCCTGGCCGTGATGAATCATCATCACGCCGATGCTCAGGCGCAGCAGCAGCAGGCCGACGGATGCCAGCAGTCCTGGCCTCTGCAGATAGGTCAGCACGGCTGGCTTCAGCGGCGCCAGGCCAGCCAGCACAGAGCCGCGGGGTGAAGACATGCTTTGGGTTGCCAGCCAGAGCGTGAAGCAGGCCCCCGCGAAGCCACCAAAAAGCTCCAGAAGAAGAGACGTGGACATGGTCAGAGGGCGTTTATGAAATCTTGGCAGGCTTAGTGAAGAAACGTGAAGCAAGCAAAGGTGGTCGCCCTGCCCAGTTGTTCCAGTCGCTTTCAAGCGCCTTCCTGGAGCACCTCGCTCGCGCTCACCGCGGCAGCGGTGCAAGATGTAACAACTCTGTTACAAAAGTCATGGTGTTGGGCGAGCTGTTCCTTGAGGCCCTGAGTTCTGGAGTCATCACCCAGCCGGAGATTGACTGGGTTCTCTCCGAGCAGAGCCGCTTCTCCAGGCCAGAACAGGCAGCCGTGCAAAGGCTGGGTCGACTTCTGGATCAAGGCGGGATTCAGTTGGGCTGCCGTCTTTCGCCCCAGCTCCTGCGCCACCGCCATGCCCAGGCAGCCTGAACAGAGCTGACGTCAGCAAGCAGCAGAAAAAGGTCGGCAATCATCACCTCAACAGGTAGGGCTGATCACACCGCCAACCGCGCTGTTGCCGTGAGGATGCAAGAAGCGATGGCTCTGGCGAGCAGAGCCCGGATGGTTCACACATGCGAGAAGCCCTGTTCACCGTCAGCCAACGGCCCGATGGCACCTTGATCGGCGAGAACGCCGCCCTTGGATTGGCCGTCTGCGCCATGGAGCGCGAAAGCCTGCAGGAAGAGGCCCGGGATGCCCTGATCCACGCGCTCGGCCCAGCCCATGTCAGCTACCGGGTGCGGTTGCAGCCCAGCGCTCGCCGCAGTGCTGCAGCGCTGCCGTCAGGGATCAGGCACTGAGGCCGGTGAACCTGCCGACTCAGAGTTGGATGGTCAGATGATTCCTGTTCGTTTTCTGATGCTCAGCCGCTTGATGCGCTCGGCCTGGACCGTTGGTGCCATTGCGATGGTGACCGCCTTACTGCTGGAGTGGGGCCTGGTCGTTGCCGATACAACCAGTGTGTCCTGATCACGGCGGCTGAGCTCTGACCTCAGCCCCTCAGCCGGTTGTGTCTTCGAATCACAAAGCGCCTGGCGGGCCTGTTGGATCAGGCAGTGCACAGCCCCAGCAGCATGCCCAACCGCCTCCAGCTCTGGAACACTGCATCAGGCGTTGCGGGGCAGGCTGACGATGAGAGGCTCGATCGTGCTGGCCGCCGATGATCCGGCCAACCTGGCTCGCTTTTATGGCGCCCTGCTGAACGCGCCCCCCCAACAAGGGTGGGGCGCGACCCACTGGCGCGTGCCCTGGCCGGCCGGTGGCTTCCTCGAGCTCTACGCACCCTCCCGCAGCCGGCCCCAACCCAGGCAGCCAGGGCGGATGGCGCTTTGCCTGCAACGGACCGTGGATGCTGGAGACCCCGCCGCCCTGCTCCAGGCCTGGATCCAGCAGGCCACCACGGAGGGGGGATCGTTACTGGAACCGGCGCGGCACGAACCCTTTGGGGTGGAAGCCTGGTTGCAGGATCCGGAGGGCAACCGCCTGCTGCTGCTGGTTCAGGCCTGAGCCGCGCGGCGGTAGCGGCGCAGCAGCGAGCAGTTCACGATCACCGACAGCGAACTCAGGGCCATCGCCGCACCAGCAATCATCGGGTTGAGCCAGCCCAGGGCCGCAATCGGCACGCCCAGGGAGTTGTAGATGAAAGCCCAGAACAGGTTCTGGCGGATCTTGTTCATCGTGGCCCGCGACAGACCAATGGCCGTCACCACATCGCGCAGGTCGTTGCCGAGCAGCAGCAGATCGCCCGCCTCCTTGGGCTGAGCATCACCACCTGGATCCGCCGCCGCTGCAGCAGCTCCACCGCCTGCCTCGCCTCCGGCCGCACGGTATCGGCCACCGCCAGCAGGCCCAGCACGGCCTCGCCCTGGCCCAGCAGCATCACGGTGTTGCCGGCGGTTTCCAGTTGTTGCACAGCGTGTTGCACAGTCCCAGGAAGCTGGGGCACAACGCGCCGCGCCAGGGCCCGGTTGCCCAGCCACAGGGCCTGGTCGCCCACCACTGCCTGCACGACTGCCTGCACCACTGCCTGCACACCTTCCCCCACCTGGGCCTGGAAATCCCGGGCAGGCAGCAGCGCCAGCCCCTCAGCGCTGGCGGCCTCCAGCAGGGCCGCCGCCAGGGGGTGCTCGGAGCAGTGTTCCAGCGAGGCCGCCAGCTGCAGCACCTGCTCGCGCGACTGCCCAGCCATCGGCACCACCTGGGTGAGCGCGGGCTTGCCCTGGGTGAGGGTGCCGGTTTTGTCGAACACCACGGTGGTGAGCCGCTCCACCCGCTCCAGCACCTCACCGCTGCGGATCAGGATGCCCAGCTCGGCGCCCTTGCCCACCCCCACCATCAGCGCCGCCGGCGTGGCGATGCCCAGGGCGCAGGGGCAGGAGATCACCAGCACGGCGATGAAGGCCAGCAGGCCACTGCTGAAGCTGCCGGCCAGGGTCCAGAGGGCAAAGGCCGCAAACGCCACGGCCACCACCGCCGGCACAAACCAGGCCGTCACCCGATCCGCCAGCCGCTGCACCGGCGCTGAGCTGGCCTGGGCCTCCTCGACGATGCGGATGATCTGGGCCAGGGCCGTCTCGGCCCCCACCCGCGTGGCCGTAAAGCGCAGCAGCCCGCGCCCATTGATCGTGCCGCCGATCAGCTCCGCTCCCGGCTGCTTGCTCACCGGTAGCGATTCGCCGGTGATCAGCGCCTCGTCCAGCGACGATTGCCCCTCCACAACAACCCCATCGGCAGGCACCTTCTCGCCGGGACGCACCAGCACCAGATCGCCCTGCAGCACGGCCTCGGCGGGCACGGTCATCTCCTGGCCCTCGCGGATCACGGTGGCGCTGGCGGGCTGCAGATCCAGCAGCCGCCGCACGGCCGCCGAGGAGCGCTGCTTGATGATCTCCTCCATGTATTTGCCCAGCAACACGAAGGCGATCACCACGGCCGACACCTCGAAGTAGACACCGCGCTCGTCGATGTCGACCGGCAGGAGCTGGGGCGCAAACACGACGACCACGCTGTAGAGGTAGGCCACGGAGGTGCCCAGCGCGATCAGCATGTCCATGTTCAGGGCGCGCCGCTGCAGGGCGGCCCAGGCCCCCACATAGAAGCTCCAGCCGCCGAACACCTGCACCGGTGTCGCCAGCAGGAACAACCACACACCCCAGGTGAGCCAGGGCAACTGGGCCACCGGCGCCATGTTCAGCAGGCTCACGCCAGCCGCCAAAGCCAGGAAGGCCCCGGCTCGAACGATTGCCAGGGCCAGCACGCCGCTGAGGGCAATGCCGACGCGCCGACGCATCCGACGCAGCTCCTGCTCGGGTGCCAGAAACGTTTGCCGGCAGCCCTGGATGCAGAGTAATAGGTGCGGCTGGCGCGCTGGGCCGAGAGGGCTGTGGCCGTAGGCACCACCATCCCGCAGATCGGATCCTTGGCCATCGGGCTGGACGGGGCCATGGCAGGTGGCTGGGGGCCGGACATGGTCACAACATCTCTGTCTGCACTGTGACCATGGATGCTGGGTCTGGCGTAGGGCGCTCCATGGACATCCCAATCCCCACAGGCACGGAGGTGCTGGAGCGCGAACGGCTCAGCCGCCGGCAAGGCTCCCAACTCACCACGACCAACCTGGTGGGCCGCTGGCGACTCCACCAGCTCTGGAGCAAAGCCCAGACCCAGCCCAACCCCACGACGGCCGCCCTGCTGCGAAGTCTGAAAGCCAGCCTCAGCATCGATGCAGGCGCCACGGCTGACGACGCGCTCACGGTGCGCAACAGCGTGCAGCTCGGCGCCCTGCAGCTGTGCTTCAGCGGCCACGGTCGACTGCGCGGTGCACGGCCGTTGCTGGAATTCTGGTTCACAGAGCTGGCGCTGAAGCTCGGCCGCCAGACCCTGTGGCGGCAAGCCATCACACACCAACCGGAGCCGCGCCGGCGCCCCTTCTTCGCCCTGATCGCCCGAACGGGCAACGCCGATTCGGGCTGGTTACTGGCCCGGGGCCGGGGTGGCGGCCTCGCCCTCTGGGTGCTCGACCCCCCGGTTTCAGGAAAGATGTCACCCCTCTGATCAGTACACCCGGGGGCTTGAGGACATGACCGATGCGTCGCTACAGCGAAGCCGTTAAAGCTGACGTGAGGAGACGGATGAGTCCGCCAATGCGGCAGTCCGTCGCCAGGATTTCAGAGGAGCTGGGCATCCACGTCGTCACCCTCTACAACTGGAGAAAGACCTGGCGGTTACAGGGAGAGGTGGTGCCGGCATCCGAGAAGGAACCAGAGGGCTGGAGCGCTACCGACAAATTCACGGTGGTGCTGGAGAGCGCTGGCCTGAATGCCACCGAACTCAGCGGCTACTGCCGGGAGCGGGGGCTGTTTCCTGAGCAGGTGGAGCGTTGGCGGCAGGCCGCCCAGGATGCCAACGCCAAGCCGGTGCTGACCATGGCCGAGCAGAAGGAGCTCGAGAAGCTCCGCGCCCAGGACCAGCGGGAGATCAAGGCTCTCAAGAAAGAGCTACAGCGCAAGGAGAAGGCCATGGCGGAGATGGCGGCCTTGCTGGTGCTGCGAAAAAAGTGGGAAGCCTTCTGTTCGGAGGACGCGGAAGGCTGACCAGTGCCGCGCACCGGCAGAAGGCGATCGAGCTGATCAGCGAGGCCAATGCCGCTGGCGCGGCTCTGGTGCCTGCCTGCTGCGAGATCGGAATCTCTCTGCGCACCCTCAAACGCTGGCGCAAGGCCTTTGGTGGTGATGGGGACGGCGTGGATCGCCGTAAAGGCAGTAACCGCCGGGTGGGTCACCGCCTGAGCGAGGAGGAACGACAGCGGATCCTGCTGACGTGTAATCAGCCGGAGTACGCCTCGCTGCCGCCGGGACAGATCGTGCCGGCGCTGGCCGATCAGGGCCTCTTTATCGGCTCTGAATCAAGCTTCTATCGGGTCCTGCACCAGGCAGGGCAGTGCCACCGCCGCGGGCGTGCACGGCTGCCGCAGGAACCGCGCTCGGTGCCGCGTCTCAGGGCGGATCGCCCCAACCAGG
>NZ_NQKZ01000034.1 GCF_002252665.1 Synechococcus sp. 8F6 | reverse complement strand
ATAGCTCCCGGCTGGCCCGTGATCTCTCCGGCGGCATGGGGGAGGGTGGCGATGGCGGCCGGGCCTATGCCCGCGAAGAGCTGGTGGCCGAGCTGGGGGCGGTGCTGCTGGGCGATCGCCTCGAGATCGGCAGCGCCATGGCCAATCACGCTGCTTATCTAGGCCACTGGGTGGAGCTGCTCAAGGAATCGCCGCGGGTGCTGCTGCAGGTGCTCGGCGATGCCCGCCGGGCTGCTGATCTCATCTGCCCGGAGGCACCGGAATCGGCTGCGGCTTGCCTCTGTTGAGGCTGGTAGCAAAGGCCCAGCCACTGGCATTCACCTGCTGGCCTCGATGGGCTTTAACTCAGGCCGCCGATGGTCAGAACCACCAACTGGCGCAGCAGCTGCAGTTCGGCTGGTGTGATTGTTGACTTGGTGGCTGCGGTGATGCGCGTCTTCGCCACGCAGGTCAGGTTCTGCGGGAGCAGGTAACTCACCTTCTTGCAGCCGTTGCTGGGACTGGGCTGCAGCACCACCGTCAGATCGGGGATCGCCAGGGCAGGGTCGCCTGTCATCGGCACCACCAGCACCGTGGGGTAGGCGGGGTCAAACAGCTCGGTGTCTTGCACGACTACTGCCGGGCGGAGCTTGTTCGGCTCAGGGGGCTGGGGATCCTGGGCTGGATCGTCTGGATCCTTGCGCCAGTCAACGGTAACGATCTGCCCGGCCTTGAGTTCCACGCTGGTCTTCAGCGGGAGATGGGCTCAGGAGTGGCCCAGTCGTCAATGAAGGCTTTGGCTTCAGGGTCAGCGGCAATGTGCTCGGCCACCGTTTTGCTCTGGGCCCGGATGCGGGCCCGCAGGGCATCCATGGCGCTCACCGAGCTGCTCACAGCCATGACCCGTCTGCCACCGCGCTGCCGGCGGCGAATGGAGAAGGGAGTCCCAGGCTCTTGAGTGGCTTGATCGGCTGGGGTCATGACGGCAGCGGCTCTCGCCAACCGCAAGGGCTGAGGCCCCAACGTTAATCGCCGTTTCACCATCGCGCTGCTTGGATGCCAGTCCCTCTAACTGCTCCACGCCGGGGCTGGCGCCGCATTCAGCAACATCCAGGCAGCTCAAGAACGCTGGGATCGGCATCCAGGGCCCGATTGAGGGCCTCTTCGATGATTTCGAACTTACGTTCGACTTCTGATTGCATTAATTCATCGTCAAGGTAGTGATCAAGGGTGTAGTTCTCAATGAAGCGCTCAATCGCCTCGATGGACTGAAGGGCCTCAAGCAGGCGTTTCAACACCTAAATTCGCATGTTCAGAGTGCCAGCTTGAGAAAAACCCTCAAGGCTTCCTTCTGACTGATACTCGGTAGAAACTGCATTTAAAATGCAAGTTCCAGAGTCTTCACGCTGCAAACGCCACCCTCTTCAGCTTCCACTTCAAGCTAGAGGCTGATGGCTTCTCGGGTGTATAGGAGAGCTTCTTCCAGGGTGTTGCCTTGGGAGTTACAGCCAGTCAGGTCGAGACGGCTCACGGCCCAGCCTTCCTCGGTTGCAAGCAGGCGGATGCGGTAGCTCATGCCGGCCTGACTCTCTGTCCTGCGTTCAGGCAAGGCATGGGGCTGGCCTCTGTGACGAAGCCCCCCAGCCCCCCTCAAACCGCCACCGCCAGCTCCGGATAAAAGGCACCGGGAATCGGCCGCTGCAGCTGCCAGCGGATTGCCATCGGCCGCTCACCCTCGTGGCTCACGTAGTTAGCGAAGCCCAGGCACAGAAACGGCAGCGTCACCCCGCCACGCTTGTTCTCCTCCCGCACAAACAGCAGTACCCGGCTGCCGCGCGCGCGGTGGTGGATGTAGCGCTGCCCGGTGGCAGAGGTTTCGCGGGTGAGGCTCTGGCTCTCCCAGTGAAACTCCAGCGGGGAGATGGCGTAGTCGTTGTAGCGGGTGGTGGGGGAGAAGAGGCGCTCGGACTTCTTGAGGGTGATGAAGAACACGTCGCACTGGCTGGCTTCATCGAAAAACACCCCTTCTCGGCCGGGGAATGGGCGGGCGTCGTTCAACAAGCCAAGCGCCGCGAATACCTCGGCACGGGAGTATCGGCTGTGGAGCTTCAGGGGTACCGGCGGGGTTGGTTCGCCCCCGGCTAGACACGGCCAGGCGAGCGGCGCCACCAGGTGGGTTGTGCGCTCCAGCAACAGCGCGAACAGCTCGACCAGCTCGGCGCGGATGGCGGGGGCGGCCCAGAGCCGTACCAACGCCTCGGCCAGCGGCAGGTGCTGGCGGCCACTGCCCCAGAGCTGGGCCAGCAGCATGCGCCACTGGCGCTCAGCCACGGGATCCAAAGCTGCTGGATCGGGCGCCAGAGGCCGCTGCAGCTGAACTACCAGCCAGCCCAATCGCTCGGGGTCGTCGAGGTGCAGCAGGGCGCCGGCGATGCCACGTCCCATGCGCTCCTCATCGGCCGTGGGCTTCCCGGAGGCCGCCGTCGCCCCCCATCCCAGCTCCCGCTGCAGCAACGCCCACGAGCCCGCCACCTTGTAAAACTCCCCCAGCTCCATGCCTAGCCCGTCGAGCAGCGCAGCCAGCGAACAGGCACCGAGGCGGCGGCATTCGGCCAGCAGCTGGGGCCGGCGGCTCGGCAGCGACTCGCGCAAATTTGAAAGCACCCGCTCGGTAGAGACGCGATCGAGCTGGAGGCTGCAGCCGGCGGGTAGGAAAGGGAAGCCGCTTTCGATCTGGTGGCGCAGTTGGTCGCGCGTGCCGCCGAGCAGGGCGCGGTAGCGGAGGTCGTGGCGGAAGTTGCGGTGGGCCTGACCGATGAAATCGAGCACTGTGAGGCAGCTCTTGCCCTGGCAGAGGCGCAACCCGCGGCCGAGCTGCTGCAGGAACACGATCGAGCTCTCGGTGGGCCGTAGGAACAGCACCGTGTCGATCTCGGGGATATCGAGCCCTTCGTTGAACAGATCCACCACAAAGAGGATCTGCAGCTCGCCGGCGCGCAGGCGGCGGATCTGCTCGGCGCGCTCGTCGCCGGAGCTGGCGGCATCCAGGGAGGCGGCGCGCAGGCCGGCCTCGAGGAACTTGCGGGCCATCCAGCCGGCGTGCTCCACACTCACGCAGAAACCCAGGGCCCGCATCGACTCCAGGTGGGTGATCTTGGCGGTGAGTTCTCGCAGGATCAGGCGCAGGCGTGCGTCGTCGGCGGTGTAGAGGTTGGACAGGGCGACGCTGTCGTAGCCATTGCGGCGCCATTCGATACGCGAGAGGTCGGTGCCGTCGTGTAGGCCGAAGTAGTGGAAGGGCGCCAGTAGGCCTTGCTCGAGGGCACTCCAGAGCCTCAGTTCGGCGGCGGTATGGCCGCCGAACCAATGGAGGATGTCGAGCCCGTCTGGGCGTTCGGGGGTGGCGGTGAGGCCGAGCAACAGGGACGGCGCCAGGTGGGCCAGCCAGCGCTCGTAGCTGGGGGCGGCGGCGTGGTGGAACTCATCGACGATCACCACGTCGAACGTGCCTGGCGCCAGGTCGGCCGGATCCAGCCCCGCAAGAGACTGCACCGAGGCGAACACATGGCGCCATTGGTCGGGGCGCTGGCCATCCACCAGCAGCTCGCCGAAGGAGCCATCGCGCACCACCTGGCGGAAGGTGGCGAGGGTCTGCTGGAGGATCTCGCGCCGGTGGGCCACGAACAGCAGGCTCGGTGGGCCGGGGCCAGCCAGGGCGGTGCACTGGCTGCCGAAATCAGATGCCAGGCGGGCGTAATCGAGGGCAGCGATCACGGTTTTACCGGTGCCGGTGGCGGCCACCACCAGGTTGCGCCAGCGGTTGTGGAGGCTGCGTTCAGCGGCCAGCTTTTCAAGGATTTCCTGCTGGTAGGCGTAGGGGCGGATGTTGAAGAAGCTGAGCGGCGTGGCGTCGCTGCTGGTTTCGTTCGCCGAGGCCCGATCAAAGCGGCGCTGCTCGATCTCGCTGGCCCGGTAGGGCTCAAATTCGCCCTCCTCCCAGTAGTTCTCAAAGGTGGCCTGGAACTTGGACAGGATGCCCTCGTTGTCTTGGGCGGAGAGGCGCACGTTCCACTCCAGGCCGTCGTGCAAGGCGGCGGTGGAGAGGTTGGAAGAGCCGATGTAGGCGGTGGAAGAGCCAGAGGCGCGATGGAACAACCAGGCTTTGGCATGCAGGCGGGTGCGGCGGGTGTCGTAGCTGACGCGCACCTCGGCGCCGTGGGCCACAAGCCAATCGAGGGCGCGGCGGTCGGTGGCGCCCATGTAAACGGTGGTCAGCACGCGTAACGACCGGCCGGAGCGCAGCAGTTCGGCCAAGGGCTCCTGCAACAGACGTAGGCCGCTCCACTTGATGAAGGCGCAGAGCAGATCCACCTGCTGGGCGGAGGGGATTTCATGGATCAGCGCCTGTCCCACCGACGGTTCGCCGCCGGCGTTCACCAGCAGGGTGCTGTCGGCCAGGGGGATCAGCGGCCGCAGCGCCTCGGCCTGGCCAGGAAGTAACGGCGCTGCCCGAATACGGCTGAGGCTCTGACCGCTGGTGTGGACAGCATCACCGGGGCCGACCGCCCTTGGCACCTCGGCGATCAGCAAGGCCACCAGCTGATTCACCAGCTCCAACTGGGAAGTAGTGGGATGCCCACCGGGAAGGCTGGCCAGGGCGCTGCGCAATAGCGCGGCGAGGTGACGCGAGAGCCGCTGGGGTGCTTCTTCGGGGTCGAGGGGATCGAGCGCTTGCAGCTCAGGCTGGAGCGCCGCCAGGTCCTGGCCGAGGGCCTCGGTGAGGAGCTGGTCGTAGAAGCCGGGTGTCAGGGAATGGCCTGTCCTCATCAGTGGCTTCCGACCTGCCCAGCCGCCTGTGTGGTTGCCCCACTTTGCAGCAGTGGATCGACGACCGCATCGGCATACAGCCCGGGGTTGTCGGCGGCCATAAACCTGTCCAGCCGCTGATCGATCAGCTGGCGGTCGGCGTCGGTGAGCTCAGGGCCCACCTGTTCAGCGGCGATCGAGTCCCAAAAGCTTTATACGAGGTCCATCCGTTGCTCAAGAGCCAGGGCCAGAGGGCCGGTACATCTCAGTCGTCGTGGGGGTTAGGGGTCGTGTTGCCACGGCCCGGCGCACACCCACCGGATCCCGTCGGCCAGTCCTCTCGCCGCGTCAAGGATCGGGCCATGCGCCCCTGCGGGGCGTCCTTGCCACGGCGCTGCGGCCGGCCGTTGGGGGTGGGGTTCTCCGCCGTCCCCCAGATGGCTTCCCCGCTTTCCCCCTCCCGCCGCCGGCAGCCAGCAGCAGCCCTCAGCCGCACTGCCCTCAAAGCCCGCAATGCCCTGGTACTGGAGCATCTGCCCCTGGCTGATTCCATTGCCGCCAAGGTGGCCTGGCGCTTCTTCCCGCTCGTTGATCGGGAGGATCTGATCCAGGTGGCCCGGGAAGCCCTGATTCGCTCTGCTCCCAGCTGCAGATCTGGAGAGCCTGCAGCTCCCTATCTGCGCCGTTGCATCAGCGGGGCGCTGCAGCACTACCTGCGCGATCGGGTGCGGCTGGTGCGAGTGCCACGCCGGCTGCATGAGCAAGGTCAATGCCCGTTGCGGCACCTCAGCCTCGATGCCAGCGTTGATGGCGAGCCCTGCCTGCTCGATCAGCTGGCCGCTCCTGAGCCCGAGCCGTCCATCAGCGAGGCCATCCATGGCCTGGCGCTGGAGCAGCTGGTCGATCAGCTGCCGGCCGCCCAGGCCACAGCGCTGCGGCTCACGATCCTCGAGGGCCTCTCGCTCCGCGCTGCAGCCGAGCGGCTCGAGATCAGCGCCATGTCGGTGCAGCGGGCTCAGCGAAAGGCCCTTGCTGCACTGCGCCAGCAGCTGGCGGCCTAGCGGCCGGCGCCAGGCGCCCTGCTGCAGGCCCGGTTGATCCGGGCCTGGCTCCATCCACTCGCTCCCGCACGGGATTGCGCTGCGGCCCCATCAACGCTTGGCCAGGGTTTCTACGGTGCGGCAATGGCCCCAGACCTCAAGCATCCCGCCACCGGCGATCTGATCGTGTTGGCGGAGGGTGAGCAGCTGTGGCGGATCGGCTGGTCTGGCCCTCCCGTGCTGGTCGTCACCAGGACCGGGCCCGATGGTGGAGGAGCCCTCTACCGGCTGGCCGACCCGAGATGCAAAACCTGGAACAAGGTCGGCGACATGCGGCTGGTCCCCTGGCCGGATGCCACCAGCTGAGCCGGGCCGCGTCACCAGGAGTAGAACGGCTGTACTGCTACTGATGGCTTGATGTTGGCCGACCTGCCCATTGGCGAGCCTGTGCCGTGCCGACAGGGCTCACTGGAGGAGGACCTTGATCTCCACGCCGTCCTGGTGCCCAACCCGGTCTGCACCTTCTACATGCGGGTCAGCGGCAATGGCCTGCGCGAGCACGGGATTCAGGACGGCGACCTGCTGGTGATCGACCGCAGTGTCGAGCCAAGATCCGGCCATGTCGTCGTCGTGGCCCACCAGGGCTGCTTCCTGTTGCGGCCCCTGCGGCGTCAGGGCGAGCAGTGGTGGCTGGAGCCGCTGCGACCAGGCGAGGCGGCGATTCCGCTGGATCTGGACAGCTTTGATCGCTCAGGTCTCTTTGGGGTAGCGGTGCATGCCGTGCATCACCTCAGCAAGAAGCGGCTGAGAAAGATCTGAGCTTGGGTGATCAGGGAAGCAAGCCGACTCAAACAACTGAAATTCGAATGTTTGATAGCTCGGCGCTTCCACCCGCTTACTCCCGCTCGGGGATTCCAGCTCTGCGCTGAACAGCCCGGACATCGGGCCTTGCTCTGTCTGCCGACAATGAAGTTGGCCGGTCGGCGACAAGCTCGTTGGCCGGTGGGGTGAGTGCTGGAGAGCCTGGTGCCGATGCGCAGGGACCAGGGGA
>NZ_NQKZ01000033.1 GCF_002252665.1 Synechococcus sp. 8F6 | reverse complement strand
GCCCCATCAGCGCCACAACGGTGAGGCTGTGGAGATCTGCCGCCACCGTGCTGTCGTCTACGAACAAGCACGCCAACGGCATCCCCGCCGGTGGTCACGATCGACGCGTTGCTGGCGTCAGCCGGAAGAGGTCTGGATCAACCCACCGCCACCAGAAATCGAGCCAGATCCAGCTACGTTGATGTTGGGTGCCTGAATGGCAGCAGAGGCGTCATCTTTTCTGGCAGCTACCGGGGCAGCGGATCAGCAGGCGGCGAAGCGACCTGAGCCACCATCCAGCACCACCACCAGATCGCTACCGGCAGTGGAAATGGGAACCGGAGAAACAAGCGGAACAATCCAGGGCCAGGCCAGCCACAGCCCGGAAGCCGAAGTTCCAAACAACAGGGCAAGCAACACGTGGCGACGCTTCGAGCCAAACAGCGCTACCGGCACGCACGCGTCACAACCGTCCGCACAGCGTCGGCATAGCCGGCCATCTGTTCAGGGCTGATGGTGGGGTGAACGAGGAACATCAGGCTGGTGTCGCCGAGTTCACGGGCAACAGGCAGCCGCTCGGCGGGGGCGAGGCCTACATCCTGGAAACACTTTTCAAGATAGA
This sequence comes from Synechococcus sp. 8F6, assembly GCF_002252665.1. Classification (GTDB taxonomy): domain Bacteria; phylum Cyanobacteriota; class Cyanobacteriia; order PCC-6307; family Cyanobiaceae; genus Cyanobium_A. The sequence goes on along the minus strand of NZ_NQKZ01000033.1, from coordinate 7,914 downwards.
TCTCGCTGCAGCTGCCGGAGAGGGCTGGATAACCAAGGGCTGTGATTTCCGAGAGGATGCGATCACGGCTCCAGCCGTCAGCGAGGGCATCCGGTTTCACGAAGGCATAGAACTTGTACCAGGCATGGGTGATGTCCTCGGGAGGCAGGGGCACGCGCACCGCAGGGCAATCGGCCAGGGCTTCTGCGAGCAGCAGGGCGTTGCGGGTGCGAGCGGCGGTCCACTCGGGCAGGCGCTGGAGCTGGATGCGGCCTATGGCGCTCTGCAGTTCGGTGAGGCGAAAATTGGAGCCGAAGCGTTCGTGCAGCCAGCAAAAGCCAGGTGAGAGCTCGCGCCCGAAGACCGCCTCATGGGTTTTGCCGTGATCCTTGAAGGCCCACATGGCATCCCAAAGTTCTGATTGGGAGGTGCTCACCATGCCGCCCTCGCCTGCGGTGGTGAGGATCTTGTCCTGACAGAAGCTCCAGGCCGCCACATCGCCGAAGCTGCCCATCGATTGGCCATTGATGCGGGCGCCATGGGCCTGGGCGCAGTCTTCGATGACGGCGATGCCGTGGGCGCGGGCGAGATCACAGATGGCTGGCATGTCGGCGGGCCAGCCCCCCAGGTGCACCACAGCGATGGCCTTGGTGCGGGAGGTGATCAGCGGAGCAATGGTGGCGGCTGAAATGGCGCCGGACTCGGGATCCACATCAGCAAACAGCGGCCTCGCACCAAGAAGCACTGCGCTGGAGGCAGTGGCAATGAACGTGCGCGGCGTGGTGATGAGCTCATCGCCCGAGCCGAGGCCGATAGCCAGATAGGCAGCAGAGAGGGCCAGCGAGCCATTGGCCATCGCGATGGCATGGCTGCTGCCACACCACTGAGCGAACTCCCGTTCGAAAGCCTTGGTTACCCCGCCCGTCCAAGTGTTCACCTGGCCGGAGGCGAGCACACTTCTGGCAGCATCGATCTGCTCGGCATCGAAGGTGGGCCAGGGGGCGAGGGTCACGAACTCAGAAAGTGAATCAGGAGAAAGACAAGATGCGCGCCGGCACGCCGACAGCAGTGACGCCATCGGGTAGATCCCGAGCAACAGCGGCGCCTGCGCCGACGGTGACATCGGAGCCGATGCGCACTTGCTGGATCACGGAGGCACCGATGCCGATCCAGCTGCGGAGGCCCACCTGAACCTCACCGGCCAGACGGGCGCCGGGGCATATGTGCACACCATCGGCGAGCCGGGAGGCATGGTCAACACTACAGCCAGTATTAAGGATGGTGCCGATGCCGATAGTGGCCTGAGCCTGAACTACCGCCTGGGCGAACACCACAGATGCGGGGCCAATTTGAGAAGAAGGAGAAATCCAGGCCATTGGGTGAATAAGCACCGGCAGGGAATAGCCGGCGGCTTGGAGCTTCTGGATCCAATGCAAGCGGGTAGTTGCATGGCCGATGGCCACTAGGGCAGCCGCAAACTGCACAGGGCTCTCTGGCTGAAGAGACCAAGCGAGCGGGCCAATCACGGGCCAGCCCAGCACAGGAGGGCATGCATCAGAACCGGTCCAATTGTCGTCGAGAAAGGCGACCCGGGAGGCAGCACCACTGGTGAGAGCCGTTTCCGCCACAACCTTGGCGTGGCCGCCTGCACCGAGAATGAGCAGATCGCTCATCGGCTCGCAGCACTGCCAGTGAAGGGCGCCACAGTTACTTCCCCGGCGGCGTTGATGCCTTCGCTTCGCACCACCTTAATCACTGTGAGGACCAAGATGCGCAGATCCAGCCAAAAGCTCTGGTGATCGACATACCAGACGTCGAGACGAAGCTTTTCATCCCAGGAAATTGCATTGCGGCCATTCACCTGGGCCCAGCCGGTAATACCGGGGCGGACCTGGTTGCGGCGGGCCTGCTCGGGGCTGTAGAGGGGAAGATACTGCATCAGCAACGGACGTGGCCCTACGAAGCTCATCTCGCCACGCAGAATATTCCAAAGCTCCGGCAGTTCATCGAGTGAGGTACTGCGCAGCCAGCGGCCGAACGGGGTCAACCGCTCAGCATCGGGCCGCAAGTTGCCGTGGCTGTCGCGGAGGTCTGTCATTGACCGGTACTTGAACAGCCAGAAGGGCCGACCATGAAGGCCGGGACGCTGCTGACGGAACAGCACCGGAGTACCTAGCCGAGCCCGGACAAGCAGGGCTAACACAAGCAACAGAGGCGAAAGCAGCAAAAGAGCGACAACGGCTAGAGCAGAATCAAGCAGTCTTTTCATTCAATAATCGATTGTAGAATTCTACCATAAGATTAGTGATCAATTCTTCTGCAAAGAATTTTGCAGCATAAGATTGTGCAGCTTGGCCTTTCGACTCCAAGCCGGAAGGATTTGCCAATATGTCCTCCATCCTCCGAGCGAGCTCCTGAACATTACCCGCCTCATGCATCCAGCCCGTCTTCCCATCTACAACCGCATCTGTCAATCCATAAATATCCGAAACCAACGCCGGAACCCCACAGGCGGCTGCCTCAATCACAGAAGAACCAAATCCTTCCCGGTAGCTAGGCATACAAAACAGGTCAGCCGCTTGCATAAATCGCTCGGGCTCAGGCGTAAAATCCACCCTTTTAACCTGACTTTTTACATTTTGCAAGAGCACTTGCATCTTGCCAAACAAATTGGCCTCATCTGGCCCCACGACCCACAATTCAGCGTTGGCATTCGAACTGGCGACTTTTGCAAAAGCTCTGGCCAAATCCAAGACGCCCTTATCGTAGTTGAGCCGGCCCAAGTACAAACACACAAAGGCTCCTGTAGGTGTTCCCAGCTTTTTGCGCACTGCCTGCCTAGCAATCTTATCGGGACGAAAGCGCTGAGTATTCACCCCACAGATTGACCCCGCTCCAAGCACTGTGCCACGACTAGCACTTACGACTCCTTGCCCGACTAAGAAGGCTAACTGTGATGGGCTATCTACCAACACATCAGTTGCCATAGCTGCTGTAAGTTTATCGACCGACTTTAGCAACCAACGCACAAGGCCATGGCGAGTAACCCAGACCTGGCCTGTAAAACTATGCACCCGCACGGGTACTCTTGCCATCCAAGCCGCAGCCATACCCAGAAAACCGGCTTTTGGAGTAATAGTGTGTACAGCAAGTGGCCTACCACGCGTAAAACAAAAATACAGAATACACAAAGCTTTCAAGTCCATCCAAGGTGCTATCGGCCGCACCACAGGTATGGACTGAATTACCGAGTCAACCCCTAGCCGTTTCAACAAGGTGCTATCACTTGTGTTCGCTAGCACTTGTACCGGCGCCACTGCTTTTAAAGCTCGAATATGAGGAAGAATAAAACTCACGACGCTCATGGCGTGACTACTGACAAAAATAATGCTGGGATTCATTTTGCAAAGTCTCCGGCAAGTTGGTGCATACCCTCATGTACTGGCACTGTGAGTTTCCAGCCCAATTCAGACTCAATTCTTTGGGTACTATAATAACTACGCAAGCTCATAGCTTTTACCCTACTTACAGTAAGCGGCCAACCTGGCAACCACTTAAATGTGTAAGCTAGAACCTTAGCCAGACGCACATCGATTCTGACAAGGGGATTCATGAGACCTGCTCCACTAGCAAGACCTTGTACCATATCTTCCATAGTTGCCCATGCAGAGACTATGTAAGTCCTATTGGCCGCTTGGGGCTTCTGCACACACAGTCTCAACGCCTGTACCACATCATCCACATGTACATAATTTGCCGAAGCGCCAGGCGGGCCTATAAATGCAAATAGACCCTTCTGCATGGAGCGTAGCATCGCCCGAATAGATTCATTATGCATCCCAGGCCCATACACATTGCTTGGCCTGACTATGCATACTTCAATGGTGTTATCTTGTGCTAACTTCCGAAGTAAATCGTCAAACTGAGTTTTTGATATTTCATAGGAGCCAGACGGATTATCAGGCCATTCTTCAGTCACAACACCGCTACAGTCAGGGCCAAAAGCTCCAACACTGGACAATTGCACCCATCGTTTGACACCGGCATTGACAGCGGCGTGTAGCAAATGAGTTGGGCCTTGAACATTCACTACTGGCATTAGTTCAGCATCTTTAAGTTCAGCAGCTGTATGTACCACAACATGAACACCGCGCAAAGCTCGCGTCCAGTCCAACGTACTTGTTAAATCGCCCTCAACCACTTCAAGACCTGCTTGTGGAGGCCGGTCATAGGGCTTGCGTGTCAACACACGAACACACAAACCACTGGCAAGCGCACTTTTCAAAAAAGCAGAACCTATAAAACCAGAACCACCTGTAAGCAATATCAGGGTAGATCGTGATCTCATAATAGATAATACTTGGAAGGGACAAGAAATATGGTATACTAAAAGCTAGTGAATTGCTTTTGATGCAAGAGGAGGGATTGAAGAACTAATATCAGAGCTGCACAGACGAGCAGGACGCACAGCGGATAAAGACAGGTAGACTAGCATGGGCAATAACATCCACTTCTGCCGAGCAGCAATTCCCAAATTAGCAGTTGTTGCCGCAAGAATAGCCCAAGTAAAAAATGAACATGGAATTAAAAACACAAATAGCGCCTTTGAATGCAGGCGAAAACTTCTCAAGTAGCCGTTAATTCCCAGCAGGAAGACTACAAGGAGGAGCAGATTTTCAATTGCACTTATAAGTGAGAAAAAAGAGTTAATCTCAAGGATTGATGGGCGCAGGAGATATGAAATCATTTGAAAAGGCAATGGGATTCCTTCAATGGTTATTGAACTACCTCCTTCTAGGTTAGACCCTTGCCTGCTCTCAATAAAGGCATTCAGGTCATCAGAAGTTGCATTTTGAGATATGCCAACATAATCAGCGATCAAGGGTGCTACGAGAGACAGACAGACCATGAAAACAACTAGAAAAGATAGTCGTGATAAAAAGGGCAGCTGCCGAGAAAAGAGTAGACTAACTGCAAAGGAAAGAATCATTATCCCGGCAATATGAGGACGGACTAGAAGCATCAAAGCAATAGAGGATAAAGCTATCGTCTTACGCCTACTAATATCAAGTGCAGACCATAGTGCGAGGCACGAAGCTGTAAAAGCAAAAGGATCTTTGCCAATTGCTGAGGACCAAAAGCTAAGGGAAGGAAGAAAGACCACTAATGTGGCCAGTTTCTTAATTAGCTGAGTCTTGTCTGCGGTTAAACTTCGAATAGTTGAATCAAACGCGAGATAACCACAGGTACCAATAATATTGTAAACAAGAAAGCAGGATAGATAAGAAAGGCCAAGGGCACCAGAAAGGAGAGCCGTCAGCTGAAAAATAAATGATGTGCCTAAAAGAGAGAAACTCGAAGAATTTAAATAAGATCCATTGTAGTAATCTAAAGAATCAGCGCCTGAAGTTAGAGAGAAAACGAGATATGCAATACACCAGACTGTATGCCAGGAGTATAAGATTCGTGAGCGTTTTTGAGTTTGGTTAAATTTTCTTCCAAACAGATCAGAGACCTTAAGTCCAAGTATCCAAACAAGAACAGGAGAAACTGCATCCCAAGGCGAGGCAAAAAAATCCATGAAACAATAGCTATTAAGCAATCAGAAGTGCAGCAGATCGCCTTTGGGACAAGAAGCCTTTCGAAATATCAGAACGATACGATTTTCGTGTGCAGGAATCTCTTAAATAATCCTGTAGAATCACAAGGAGGGAGTATTAGTTTTCATAAGAAAGGAAACCACTTCATTAATCGATGCAAGTTTATCAATTAAAGGAATTGATCGGCTTCGTACCTCTTGGCGATCAATTGTTTTGCAGTGCCAGCCAAATTCTATCATTTCATTTATAGAAGGTTTTTGACTTATCAGTACATGATTGCTATTCACGGGCAAAGCAATATCCTCATGGCCAGAGTAAACTGGAAGGCCAAAGGCAAGCATTTCTCTGACCTTTAATGTTGAGCCTTCTGTTAGGTTTTGTCTATGCAAAGCAAATGATGCAATACCATAATCACACGTCTCAAGGATTGACGTATACTTAATTTGATTCATATGACCATGAATTATAAATTCGGCATTTGGAAAATTATTTGCAGAAATAAAGCTAGCCAACTCTACCGAAAGGCTCCCTATCAAGTTGATAGTAAGAATTTCCGAAGAATCAGCAGCTACGAGACAGGCTTCCAGGATTCTATCAAGCCCGTGCCATGCGCTGTAGAAACTACAGATGAATGCAATATTAATAGAATCCAAGCTTCTTCTATCTTCCAAGACAGGAATCTTGCTAGACAATATACCATTTGAATACCTGCAGATTGGCTTTTGTGGTGAATACTTAAAGCGTTGATATTCGGCTATTTCCAAAGTAACCCCAAATATAGCTTTTGCAAAAGAGGCTGAGAATCTAGCGAATATCGCCTCAGTCCAAGATGCTAAAATCCCTCGAAAGTCATTTTTAACCAAACGAAGTTCTTCGACTTCTTTGGCATGATGCACACTGCATCTGTTAGCAACTAGAGGCGAGAATATGATAGAGAAAGGATCAAATGTTATGTGCCGCATAAGTATATAGTCATAATTTTTGCTAAGGCGAAGTGCAACAAGCCATGAAAAAAGCTTACGCCTAAACTGACCTCTAAAGATTAGAGGAATAGTATGGGCAAATGGTTGCAGTGTTTTTTCGTCTTGATAGGCTATCGTTGACCATGCGCAGCCTTGCAATGCCTTGGCTGATTCATATTCGTAATGAAGTTGCTTGATTTGGCCAGAATTAAGTTCTCTGGCTACAGTCAAATGAAGCACACGAAGATTCATTGGCGAAATTGATTGAGTGTTTATTGGACCCAGCATGACTAAGAGGTTGCTGAAAAAGCCAGCCAGCTGCGGGAGAATTGCGTAACGGTTATGAGATGATGCGCGGCCTGCAGGAAGGGACCGGGCCCCTGTTCTCGTAAATCTCCAAAGAAGTCCTCATCCCGGCCGGTCATCCCCTCCGCCAGGGCCGACTGAAAATCAAACACAAGGAGCATGGTGCAGCCATGCTGGAGCCGGTTGGATGGGGTCTGCTCTGGTCCCATGCCTCCGCTTTCATCGAGTCCTGATCTAATCACCTTTCTGCAGGCTCTGCCAGAAGGACGTCAGCGTCGAGGGGTGCGCTATCCCCAGTGGTTGTTGCTGTTGATAGCAATCCTGGACATCCTCAGCGGATGCCGCAGCGCCAGGGATCTGGAGCGTTTTTCTAAATGCCATCACCAGGCCTTCGGCGCAGCACTGGATCTGGAGCTGCCGAAGGCGCCCTGCATTTCCACCTTTCTCTACCTGTTTGAGCGGGTGGAGCTCGAGCAGCTTGTTGGGTTGCTGAGGAAGTAGATGCTGGCCCAGATCGCTGATCAGGACAAGGATTTCGACCAATTGATCTGTGACGGCAAAACCCTCAGGGGCTCAGCGTCTCAGCCCGATGGGGCCGATGGAGCCACGCGCTTTGTCGCCCAGGTCACGCTCTACGCACGGGAGCTTGTCGTGGCCATCGCGCAGACGTCGTTTGACACCGGTGACTCTCATCAGCAGGCGGCACTGAAAGCGCTCCTGAGAACGCTGGAGTTCGACGGCGTGTTGATCCAGGCGGATGCGCTGCACACCTCACCAGCGTTTTTCAGCTCGCCACCGAGCAGGGCGCCGACTTGCTCCTGACGGTCAAAAAGAACCAGCGTCGTCTGCATCAGCAGATCGTGTCACAGATCCGCGGAAATCGGCACTTCCCTGTTGTGATCTGCGATTTCGATGCCAGCCATGGTCGCTATGTGAGATGGACTCTGCGTGCCCGCAATGCCATTGAGGCCAGGGCTGATTCAAAGTCTCAGCAAGCTTCGGGCTGGGGTTGCCGCCGCACCATTGCCAGCAGCGCCTTGATGTCGTGCATCACCGCCTGCAGGCCG
>NZ_NQKZ01000032.1 GCF_002252665.1 Synechococcus sp. 8F6 | reverse complement strand
AACCGCTGAATCAGCGAAATCCAGCCCGAACAGCAAGTAATCAGATCGCGAGAGGGAGGAACGCGGCGTTTCTGACGGTTTTTCCGCAAACTCTTAGGTGCCTTGGGTCAATAGGTCGTGACAGATCCGCCAGGGTTTCGGCAGTAGGGCGCAGGGAGAACTTGATGGCAGTGGTTGCCCGAGTTCCGTTGGTTGAGGTCTTGAGCATTGGAGCGACTCTCTGTGGAGTTCAATGCCGCAATTATAGCGTCAAATGCTGCTGCCGTGAAGTTCTGTACTCTGAAAACCTGCCTTCGCCCACAATGGTTCCACCTCTTGAGCGCCCTGGGTGGATTGCCCCGCCTCACCGCTACTGGATGCCCTGGATCACTTCCTCTATCGGATGGATGAGGAACCAGAATTGGGGCGTGAGTTCTATGCCGCCAGAACCCCAGAGGAGATGGTCGCCTTAGCGGAGCACTGCGGGATTTTGATTGACGCTGATGACTTCCGTGCCCTACTGAGGAGTGGCAGCACTGAGTTTTGGGTTGTTGGTGGCGAGGTGGGTATCAATCCCATCGCCCATCTACAGCAGGTCTTTAGCGTCTAATGCTAGGAAACTAATTTGACCTATCAGTAGTCGTCGCCGTATTTGACCGTTGAGGTGGCATTCATCAACTCAACGGTGGTCTGGTAACCTTGCGCCACGGTGACCTCGTGCTGAATGCCGATGTCCCGCAGGGTGGCGACATCAAACTCAGGAGCAGTGATCCAACTGAAACCCTTTCCAAAGGTGTTGTCAGGGTTCACCACATACCAGTGGCAAGCGGTGTCGGGGACGGCAACGGAACATTTCTTCCAGTCGTTGTCCCACTGCGGCACTTGAACGAAGGACAGGACCGCAAATAGGATTCCAAAGAGACTTGTGAACATTGTCGCCTTTACAAGTAGTAATATTCTACCAGAGTTTGCTGCGATCGGTCCCTCTCAGGTTTCCTCCTGAACTGCCACCAGATAGGTGCTCACCAAAGGTTGTGCCCGTCCATCCCTCTGTGCCTGCTGCTGAAGACCCTTGATGGCGACACGGGTTTCAGGGTCATAGACCCAACTGGTGCGTGACCGTGACCGCAGCACCCATCCACCAGGGGCACGGACACCAAGGCGCTGTTCGGCATCCGTGAGGGTCTCCAGCAGGGTGGCATCAATCGCCTGACGCTCCTGCTCCAGGGTCTTGAGTTGCCCAGCGATCTCAACCCGCTGCTCTAGCAACTGATCGGCGCTGAGATCTGCCAGATGCGGGAACGGGTCTGGGCGTTCAGGAGGGAGGGTCCTCAGTAGGTGCTTCAGAGCACCTGGCGGTAGTGGTGGTGTCACTTCTCTCCATAGATGGCACCCTCTTTGACCAAGCGGTTGTAGTGACACTGGATGGCGTCTTCCACGATGGAAGCAAGGGTGATGGGTTGATTGGTGCGTTGGCGAAACTCCTGAATGGCGGATACCAGTTCCATCGTCTCTTCACTGAGGCGGATGCCGAACTGCTTAGGAGCGTCGGGATGGTCGTATGCCATTTCTGCTGGGATGAGTTTTTTGATTCTGGCGGGGAAGACCACCAGCACCAGCACCAGCACCAGCAGGAACAAGGAAGCGCATTGGATTGAACCTCTGTGGGTTTCAGGGAAAAGGGTTGGAGGGGCGAATCTCTTTGGATTTCTTACCCCTCAACACTGAAATCATAGCACCGAATCAGCAAGGCGCAGTGCTTAGTGCTTGAAAAACGTCAAACCGCAACCAGTTCGGGCACCTCCTGCGATGCCGCCACCTCCAGAGCAACCGCATCCAGCACCTGATCGGCAACTGAGCGGTGAGTGGTGGGGGTCAGATTACCAAGGCGGGCATCCAGTGACCTGATGAACAGGGTGCTGAACTCGCTGCTCACTTTGCTGGCAAGGATGTCAGCGGCGAATGCCCAGTGCTGAACCATCACGGCGTTGCTGAGGTGACCATCGGCAATGGCATCGCTGGATTCCTGCTCCCACTGGCAGCACTGGTTGCGGATGGCGGCAACGATCACGCTCTGGGCAGCGTTGATGGTCGCAAGGTCAATGGTGGAAAGGTCGGTCGGCATTGGTCTGATCCTCTGTGGGATTCGGGTGAGTGGTTGAGAGGGCGGGTTTCTAATGAACCTCTTGCCCTCAACGCAGTAATCATAGCACACGGAACTGAGGTGTGAGCGCGTAAAGCGCTAAAGCATTGAGAAATGTTCTGCTTGGCGACGACGTATGGATCGCTACGGCATCAACTGCTGATTCTCTTTATAAATGGGGTCGTAAGCGGAGTCGGTATGGTCGCAACTGGTTTCCCGTCCCTTCTTGCCTTCGTTGCCCTGGTGGGATTTGCCGTGGTTCAGGTAGTGCTCTGGTTTGGTGTCTGACACTCTGCTATCTGTGCTAGGCACTGAGGCATAGGTATTAAAAACTGCTTTGCCTCTTCAGAGTGCTTGAGGTATCGTGCGCCTTATGGCAAAGCAAGCCCGTCTGACCCTCGCCAAGGCAATCGCCAAGGCAAACCTGCGACGCTCAGAGACAGGGGAGAAACCCATCACGATGAACTCCTTGGCGGTTCAGGCGGGAGTGGCAGCGACCACCATCACCCGACTGGCACGACACGACGACAAGGCAGCATCAGCACTGTCTCTGGATCTGGCATCCAAGATCGTGACAGTTTTGGACTGCGGCATAGAGGATCTGTTGGAGGTTATGGAGGACTAACCAAGACGGCAGGATCAGAAATTCACACTGTTATGGCTCCTCAAGGCCGTATCATGATGTGGGGCTAACCCGTCCTGCCCGCAGCGCCCAGTCATGGATCACTCAAGGGGTAATGAGGAAGCCCGTGGCGCTAGGTAATGGCTTGAAGGAATTGGCATTTGATTAGCACCCGAAAGCTAAATGGTCAACTAGAGTAGGTGCCATGCACTCAATACCGTTAAAATGGCAGGTCTAAGTACGGGAGCTTCGATCTTTTTGGCAATAGAACTGTTGTTTTTTATATTTCTTGTCTATTCAATATTTTCAGCAAAGCAACGGCTCGGCCAGCCGTTGGCGTTGCTATCCAAGTGCCTAAGACTGTCCGAGGACTTATTTGGAGACGACAGAGGTTTTGTTACTTCAGCTCGGACGAGATATCGAAGAGCTGCCGAGAGAATCGAGGAAGTAGATGCTCAAGCTATTGCATCTGGTGAACTTAGCAGCTTTGAGGTTATAAGGATATGGAAGTGGCGTATCAATATTGGCACTCTGAATGAACTGGTCACTAGCGCCCCAGGTGTCTTTGTAACTATTGGACTGCTCGGAACATTCATTGGTCTCGCATTAAATTTAGGCCAGTTGAGTACCATTCTTGATTCAGGTGATTCAAGCTCGTCTGTTTCTCCAGGTGATTTGGTCGAGAGACTTGGTGGTGTCTTAGCCCCTATGAGTACAGCTTTTATTTCTAGCCTTGGCGGTGTCTTCTTTAGTTTAATATTTTGGATACTCGGGCTAATTAGTGGAGCGGGCCGAATCTTGGAAGAGACTGAAACATTGCTTACGGCATACTTAGAGCAAGTAGTCCAAGCCGACTGTAATCGCTTCTCCCTTATGAGGGCATCGGTGGAGCGAATGGAGCTTTGCCTCTCAGAATTTATGGCAAAATTTAGTGAGCGAGTCGGAAATGCAATTGATCAAGCAATCACTCGGAAAGTTGATGAAGTATTTGAGGCCATCAAAAGAGGTTCTGAGGCACTAGAAAGTTATGCTAAGGCGTTTGACAAAGGAGCCCAAGAGCTTCACATAAGTGGCACTGCTTTCTATAAAGCTGCAAACATATTTTCCAAGTCGTCTTTTGCAACCGATTTTGGAGACTCCGTTTCTAGCCTGGTTAATGTATCGGATCAGCTTAGCGAAAATGCCCGTGAGCTCTCGACTAAGATAGGTTCTCTTTCAGAGAGATCAGATTTAATAGAGAAAGGATGGGGAGAAACTACATCTACAATTAAAGATTGTAGTAGCATGGCAAATAGCCTACTGACGTCAACCGAACAGTATACAAAAGCAATGATAGACGCTCTTGCGGAATTAGATGACGCTTCTAAGCAATTAAGAGCAGTAAGACTGGCTATCGGAAAAGAGAACAATCAATCTGACGAATTAACACGGGCGCTCTTGCTTGAGCTAAACAACTCACAAAGTGCAAAAGATGAAATTTTGAGACTCATGCAAAACTTGTCATCCCAACTTCAGAACCGAACAACTATTGACTCAAAACTTAATAGCCTCATTGAGGCTAATCTCCGAGTGGAAGGTCTTAATAGCACTGAAAGATCGAAGCTGAATTTGCTGCTGGATTCTCTTCTTAATTCTTAAGGCCAGAAAACTAATGGCAACCCGAAAACATCGCTCTTCTCTAGCCGCTCCATGGCTTGCATATACAGATCTTCTCAGTAGTACATTGATGATCCTTACAGTGGCTATTGTTGCTAGTGCCCTGGCTAAACTAGTCAATCAAAAGCCACCAATTATCCGATTGAGCGACGCTGCTGACTATCGGTTTTCTACAGGCAGCTACTTGATAAGTCCTCAATTTAGAAAGCAGCTTGCTAGTAAGCAATTGCCTGAAATAGAAAAAGTAATTCGATGCTATGGAATAGATACTATTGAGGTAATTGGTCATACCGACTCTCGACCAAACCCTGGTGGCAGTAATCTTGATTCCTTCTCACAAGACAAGAATAAAATCGTGTCAGCAAATGTTAGTAGTGGATCAAATGCTGATTTGGGATTATTACGTGCTATATCCGTTGAAAATCTTTTAAGAAATAGTCTCAATAAAAAATTTCAAAACCTAGATTTCCGTAGTTATTCTGCTTCAAGTTTCGTAAGTCCCGAGAACTATGTTAGCTCTAGCAACGTAAACAGAGACGATCAACAAGTCAAAAGGCGTATTGAAGTACGTTTTACTCGTTCTGAGAAGGCGACATCTATTCCTCGCTGCTAGTCTTCATCGTTTGCATGAATTCTGAATTTCCACTCAGCTTCCAGAAGTTGTTGCAGCTGAGGGAAATACGTTTCGCCTGTCTGTTTAATATGCTCCATGAACAAATCTAAGAGTGCTTTTTCTCTATATTCTTTAGCTTTTAATTTAATATCCTCGGTTTCTCCGTTCTGAATGAACCAAGTAATATCCTTTGTAGTGATGCTTTCGGGCTTTCTTCGATAGCTGATATTATCATCAATTTCTTCCTGCACACCATTGTCACCGCTTGTATCAGCAGAGTAAGAGCCTCTTTCCGAAAGAATCTGTTGATGATTATACAATTCGCCTGAGCTTCTCATTTTTAGCAGTGCGGAGCATAAAACTGGATTCCCTGTTAATCCCCAATTATACTCCCTATAAAGCAATTCAGGAGACTTGTTTGACTGAGAGGACAGCTCACAAACCTGCATGACAAGCTCTTGGATTTCTTCCGTTCGGTCCTTAAGGTCAGTCCATGGTTGTTGATCGGCCATAATTAGACTTCCTTGCTTTGGTTGTTCGATGTTTGTTGGGTCAAACGCTTTCTCCTCATAGACTGGAACTCCTCAAGCGTTGTAGAGTATCCCTCTAAAAACTTTTCACGTTCAAGGAGAAGCTCATTACTGTAAGACATTTTCATGTCTTCGCTTCTTGACTTCCCCCACAATAGAAATACTGCACCGACGCTTAATATTATCGAAATAAACATCCAGAATAAAGAAAATCCTAGCCCCCAGATTTTAGAGCCATCCCCAAGTTTGCTGAAGAACTGTGTGTTTGCTGCCCTAACCATTTCGCCGCCATCTCTAATTACAATATCGTTGCCTTGATTCTTGAATTTGTCACTATAAATTGTGGGGAAATGTTTTTGCAAGAATTGGAGGCTTGGCAATGTCTCCTTTTCCGATCTCCATTTATCAATCTGGAGACTTAGCTTGTCGGCCGCACTCCCATCTATTTCTGCTTGTATCCTCTGTTTTATGCAATCACCAGGAACGTTGCTGACGCTTCCACCATGTTTTTGCAGAATCTGTTGTATTGATAGATTTTGATTGCCAAGCTGCTGCTTGTATTCTCCATATGCTCGCACATACAAGGTAGTAAATAGCGGATCTTCTCTTTTTAAGCCCTCCATCTGTTGCTTAAGCGATTCGCATGAACTTTTATACTCAAGATACTTGGGGTTTTTGAGCTTTCGCAATTCATTCAGCTGTTTTTGCGATTTATCTACCTGCTCGTTTGCTAATTGTAGGGCATATTCCTTGGAAATTCCAGATCCATTGACTAAGATATCCATTCCTACGCCTGCCAGAGCGGTTTTGACAGCGGATATAACGAAAAACACTATTAAAGCGTTGCTTGCAGAGTTCTTTTTGCCTTTTGTTCTGTTGCATGATTCTTGCCCAGCTTTGTTGCTAAAAAACATCAGCAACAGAGACAAAGAAACTGCCGATGGGATCGACAATATTCCCAAATAAGAGCTAATTCCGTATTGGATAATTGGATAAGTGCTGACAGCATCCCACAGTGTTGAGCCTGCCATTAGGCTTGACGTATTTCGACAGCTTTGATCGAATTCCTGGGATGCACATGTTTTGCCCCTGAGGCTTGTCCCACTTGGCCAAAAGAATTCTCTCAGGCGACTACCAATTCCTTCATCCCGTGCGCTAACAGTTCTTCTGTTTGGTGTTTGAAACGCAATCTCTTGAGAGTCGCTATCATACCTTGCTTTTATTTTGTCTGCAGCTTCTCTTATGTAGCGGAGGTCTGGCGAGGTATCAATCCATTTGACAAGCGTGAGCGGAGAGAGTTCTACTACTGAACTGTCCTTGGAAGCCTCAGCCATGATCGTCACATTATTTCAGCACCTTAGCATCTCTAGCTGCCTGAGGCTATCGTTAGATATGTTTTGCTCGCAATTCTGGGATGCTTGACGGGATCTTGTTCATTGCCTTCGTTGCCCTGGTGGGATTTGCCGTGGTTCAGGTAGTGCTCTGGTTTGGTGTCTGACACTCTGCTATCTGTGCTAGGCATTGAGGCATAGGCATTCAAAACTGCTTTGCCTCTTCAGAGTGCTTGAGGTATCGTGCCCCTTATGGCAGAGCAAGTTCGTCTGACACTCGCCAAGGCACTTGCCAAGGCAAATCTGCGTCGTGCTGAAGCGGGGCAGAAGGCGATCACCATGAACTCGTTGGCGGTTCAGTCGGGCGTGGCAGCAACCACCATTACAAGATTGGCGAGGACTGATGACAAGGCGGCATCAGCGCTGTCGCTGGACCTGGCGGGGAAGATCGTGACGGTGCTGGATTGTGGGATTGAGGATCTGTTGGAGGTGGTTGATGAGAAACTATTGAACCGCTAAAAGTGCCTTTGCAAGTCTCGCTTTTATTTTTTCAACTTTCGGACTCAACCAAACCTTTGCACTTGCTGGTGTCGCAGTCGCCCTATATTTTTCAATGGCATTAATGTACCTCTCTGCAATGTCTATGACCCCTCGCCAATCCCTTTTCTTGGCAAGCATTGCCGCTGCCTTCTCAAAAAAGTAAGGTGCAGGCGCTAATGCATTTTTATTGTCATAAAAACATTCAAGTTCTGCTTCGCAGCAGGAAAGACAAATATCAAGATCCGATTTTGCTTGATCTTGGAATTCATAGGTTGGTTTACCATTAAAGGTTGCCTGCCGATATGTCATTTGAGGTTCCAGATCTATGTTTTAGATTTTGCGGTGATCCTAGGATGCGGCGCTAACATTCACTTGTGCTAATTGTAAATTTTTACCTGTGGCATTTATCATTGTTGATTGTTTGCAAGAAGTCTCTTGACCTCTTCTTGTTGGCACCATTTGGCGATTTTAATCCATTCTTCAACTGTCCCATTGTTTTTTAACCAGTTTGCCCGCCAACTGATGACTTGAATATTTCCTTTTACATACCCTTTTTCAGGTACGAACTTATCAAGACTTGGACTGTCGGGTTGCCTTCTGCCTCGCCCCAAATCCTTATTGATTGGGATGCCAAGGACAGGGCATATATCTGGTATTAGTATGTCTGATAGTTCAATATCAAACGAAATGCCGCATTTAGTTGCTCTTTCTTTTGCTGCTGCCCACAAATCAAACTCTCTAGTGTCAGTTTTACCGTGAGTTCTAAATCTATCTCCAGTGCTTTCTTTAAGGTAGCATCCGCACGATTGAACCTCGCCAGACCTGAGTTGCTCTGGCAGAACTTTGATGTCCGAGTTCCCACACGCACAGTCGCATATAGTGTACCCTCTGTTTTCGCCCCCTTTGGAGGTTGTTATCTCTATCTTTGTAAACGAGACAACCTTTAATCTCCCAAAGCGAGAACCTACGGCAACATCAGTATGTAAATGTTTGTTCTTGCATAACTTTCTTTTGCCTTGCTTTGCATAATACCAATGCTCGGATGCTCTCCTCGTGAACTCGTACCCGCAAATACAGCGTAGTCTCCAGAATGTCGTGCCACCTACTCCATTGGCATCGCCCTTGATCTCTTCCAGGAAGACGCAACCTGCAACTTCTTCTCCTGATGTGAGTCTGGGCAGTTGTGACTTGACCATTATTCCGTGAAATCACATATGGGTACCTCGAAATTTACAAGATTAGCCAGCCTCTGATCACCATAAAAAAATGCCTTTCGGCATCGTCGCAGCAGATCATAAGTGCTCAAGCAATAC
>NZ_NQKZ01000031.1 GCF_002252665.1 Synechococcus sp. 8F6 | reverse complement strand
CTTTTGCCGAAAAAACCCTGGTTTTTCTCGTACAATCAACTGTAATGCCTCCCGTGCCGCCCATGAGTGCCTCTCGATTGGAAGTGCGCCTGCCTGACCTCCCCTCGCTCAAACAAGAAATCCTGAAGCTGACCCGTGCTTACGCCCAGGAAGCTCACCGAGCCTTCAGGCCTGGCGATGATCCTCTTCGTACCCCCTACGAACAAGGTCAGCCAATTCCTTATGCCGCCAGAGTGTTCACAGAAGACGAGGTGGAAGCGGCTGTTAGCAGCACGCTTGATTTTTGGCTGACTCTGGGTTCCGAGGGCGCCGCGATGGAGAAAGAGCTTGCGTCTTTTCTGGGAGTACGCCACAGCCTTCTGGTGAATTCAGGTTCAAGCGCCAATCTTGTGGCCATTTCGGCGCTTACATCCCACAAATTGCCAGAAGCCAGAAGGATCAAGCCCGGCGATGAGGTAATCACCGTAGCGGCTGGTTTCCCCACCACAGTGGCTCCAATCGTGCAGGTGGGGGCTGTTCCAGTGTTCATCGATGCCGATCCAATCACAGGCAATGCCCGCTGTGAGCAGTTGGAGCAGGCCTACAGCCCTGGGAAAACAAAGGCCGTGATGATGGCCCACTCTCTGGGCAATCCCTTCGACCTGGCCACTACGCTTGCTTTTTGCCGCAAATATAACCTTTGGTTGGTGGAGGATAACTGTGATGCTTTGGGCTGTAGCTACTCCATGCCGAGAGAACTTGCTGAAAGCATGGGCTTTACAGAAAACAGTCCTGGCCTACTTGAAGGGCCTGATCGTGTGGTTCGTTGGACTGGCACCCGGGGGTGACATAAGCACACAAAGCTTCTATCCACCCCATCACCTCACCATGGGTGAAGGTGGAGCAGTAAACATTGTTAGCGATCAGAAGCTCAAAGTGGTTGCCGAAAGCTTTCGCGATTGGGGGCGCGATTGCTGGTGCCCATCAGGGATTGACAATACCTGCAACAAGCGTTTCGAGTGGCAGTTGGGTGAGCTCCCTGAGGGCTACGATCATAAATACACCTACAGCCATCTAGGATTCAATCTCAAACCTCTAGACCCCCAAGCAGCAATTGGCCGTGTTCAAATCCGACGCTTGCCGGATTACATCAAAGCACGCAAGCGAAACTGGGAAATATTGCGTCGCGGCTTGGCACCCCTAGAGCATCTACTTGAGTTTGCACTTCCAACCCACGCAACTGAATGGGATACCAAGAACGGCTTTTGTTGGGATGAAACAGGTTGCCTCAGCGACTGCTCATGGTTTGGATTTAAGATTGCTGTTAAACCAGGAGCACCATTTACTCGCACAGACTTAGCGAGGGAACTTGATGCCAATCGAATTGGCAATCGAATGTTATTTGGTGGAAACCTAGTACGTCAGCCAGCATTTGTTCAGCTGCGCCATGATCGGCCTGAGGCTATGCGGCAGATAGGTGATTTATCTGATTCAGATCGAATCATGAATGACACCTTGTTCTTAGGCACCTACCCGGGTCTGTCAGAGTTTATGCTCAAAGCAGTAATAGATGTGATCACGGTCTTCTGCTTAAAGAAATAACATATCTCTTTATGAGGATCTTTCTGACTGGAGGGACTGGCTTTATCGGAAGTCATTTTCTGCAACATGCTTTGGCTAATGGTCATGATGTGTTTGCTCTTCGTCGGCCTGGTTCCGCAACAAGAATTCCTCTCCTCAGGCAACCACACTGGCTTGATGGAGCACTAACTGATGACTGGGGAGACATTCTTTCAGATTGTGATTCTTTTCTTCATTTAGCGTCATCTGGTGTTGTGTTAAATTCAAACAATTGGATCGAGTGTTTTCAGATTAACGTGATGGATTCGCTCCAGCTCTTGCAACAATCTATAAGTGCAGGCTTGAAGCGTTTTGTAATCGTTGGCTCTTGTTTTGAGTATGGCCATAGCGGAGAGAGATACGCAGCTATACCAGTATCAGCGCCGCTCGAGCCCACTACTGCTTATGGGGCTTCGAAGGCCGCAGCGACAATGGCTGCTCTTGCATTGGCTTCAGAGTATCAGCTCAATATGGTTGTCGTTCGCCCATTTCATGTTTATGGCGACGGCGAGGCATCCCAGCGCTTTTGGCCGACGCTAGTTAGCGCCGCCATGAGTGGTAATGACCTACGCATGACAAGTGGATCACAGGTTCGTGATTTTCAGCCAGTAACAGATGTGGTCCAACAATTGCTTTCTTGGTTGCAGAATTCTCAATTAAAGCCAGGGAAACCAGTGCTTGTAAACCTCGGGACAGGACGGCCGCAATCTCTTCTCGATTTTGCTCGCCAAGAGTGGGAACGACTGGGAGCTAAAGGGGAAATACTACCTGGAGCACTTGAACACCGACATGACGAAGTATGGAGATATGTCCCCATGGTAGGAACTAGCATCCACGTACCGTTTTCACCAGCCAACTGCAACGATTACACTTAGTGGACAATTCGAATTCTTCAATAGGTATTCCGGAGACTTTTGATCAAACTTCCTTAGGCATCTGGCTATATAAAGTTCTTATAATCCATTCTGCCGACAATCTCTGCACATACGCCCTTGCAGGCTCATTCGAAGATTTATCATACTTTGGCGGAACAACCTAAGACTCTGTAGCAAATTGCCTAAAAGAATGCTTGCAACCTTTGATTACTATCAATAAAGTTCAGAGCCACCTTGTCTCTTTGGTTTTGAACTAAGGTAGCGCCCCTCCGAGTGGTGTAACTCAGGAGGTCCTGTGACCCTTTCTGGAGGGTGAACAGGAGCAGTCAGAGGATGACTGCTTGGAAGCTGATTGCGCAGCTCCGTTCATCCACTATGAACCCTGATCGCTGAATTGGCAACTCAGCGATCGATGTTTTCTGTGTAGATCGAGGGAGGAGCTGGTGCGCTTTAGCTGATGTTTGCTGCCGGCTGGGCAGACAGATCTCCATCGGTGAGCTCCAGCGGCTCTTCTGGCTCCGGGATCTTGGCCATCGTCGCCTCGGAGAAGAAACGGCGGCGCTCCAGCTGCCATTCCTCCTGCTGCTCCAGCAGCTGGCTGCCCACCAACCGCACGATCGCAGCGTCATTGGGGAAGATGCCGACCACATTGGTGCGGCGTTTGATCTCCTTGTTCAGCCGCTCAAGCGGGTTGGTGCTCCAGATCTTGCGCCAGTGCTCCTGCGGGAAATGCAGGAATGCCAGTACGTCGTCGCGGGCGGCGTCCATCACGGGCACGGCTGCTGGGAACTGCTTGCGCAGCATCTCGGTGACCCGCTGCCAGTGGGAGCGCACTTGCTCAGGGGCCTGGATGACGAACACGGCCTTCATGGCGGCGGCCACCATGTCCTGGCCCGCTTTGGGCACGTGAGACAGCAGGTTGCGTAGGAAGTGCACCCGGCAGCGTTGCCAGCTACTGCCCTGGAACATCCGCCTGATCGCTGCCGTCAGCCCCAGGTGGGCGTCTGATATCACCAGCCTGGTTCCAGTCAGGCCACGCTCCTTGAGGGAGCCGAGGAACTGGCGCCAGAAGCCCTCGGCCTCGCTGTCGCCCACGGCGATGCCGAGCACCTCGCGGTAGCCGAGGGCATTGATGCCGATCGCTACCACCACGGCCCGCGAAACCACCTGCATGTTCTGCCCCAGACGGCCGTGGAGGTACGTCGCATCGAGGTAGACGTACGGGTAGCGGGCATGGTCCAACGGCCGGCACAGAAAGGCTTTCACCTGCTCGTCGAGCCCCTGGCAGATGCGGCTCACCTCTGATTTGGAGATGCCGCTGGCCCCGCCCAGGGCCTCCACCAGCGCGTCAACCTTGCGGGTGGAGATACCGCCGGTGTAGGCCTCCATCACCACGGCGTAGAGGGCCTTGTCGACCCGGCGGCGGGGTTCGAGCCAGTCGGGAAAGAAGCTGCCCTGCCTCAGCTTTGGGATGGCCAGGCTGATGTCACCCACCTGGGTGGTGAGCAGCCGCTGGCGGTAGCCGTTGCGGTGGGTGGAGCGCTGATCCGGGCAGCGCTCATGGAGCTGGGCGCCAGTGAGGGCAGAAACCTCTGCTTCCAGCAGGTCCTGAAAGCCGCGGCGCACGATCTCAGGGATGAGGGCGCCAGCGGTGGTGCCCTCCATGAGCTGAGCCAGCTCGGAGGCGCCACTATGGATATGGGTCATGGTCTGTGTTCGGTTTGGTGGTAGTGCTCCGAACAGGGTCACAGACCGGCCCACCCATTGCCACAGCTAAAGACTGAGGGAGTTGAGCCGTCAGCCCCGGCTACGCCGGGGCTGATCCCCCCGAGTTACACCACTCCATGGGACGCCGCTTCAGGACCGCGATAGGCGATCGCCGCACCCATGCTTGCTGCGATGGATTGCAGCTGATCAGGGCTTCTCGGATGGGATTGAACTATGCCGGCGATGCCACACATCAGATATTTGCTGCTGATCTTTGAGTTGAAAGTATTCCAACAGGCGCCTAGGCCGGCGGAGGCGAAGACGCCTTAGTGAGGCAGGTACGGAAGCATGCTGGGTTTCTAAGCACTTTGGAGGTGAGCCGATGCTCGTTGAATCAGCTGCAACGACCAGGTTTCAAAGGTGCGGAAATAGAAAACCGCCGCCAGCAGCGGCACCAGCACGAGCAAGAGTGCGGCTACGGCTTCCTTCTGGCCCAGGCACAGAGAAAGTCTTATAACCAGTGACTGCAAAGGGTTGTGGATTAAGTATAGGCTGTAGGAGATGCCACCCACCCAGGCGAGTGCGCGCAACCCAGGGAACTGAACATCGATCACGCTACTGAGCAGGATAAGAACTGAGAGCACCAGCAGCAGCGCGAGGCGATAAGTGAACGTGACTGCAAAGGGCCAGAACAGCAGTAGACCCGCCAGCAACAACAAGCTGACCAAAAAGAACCCACGCCGCCTAGGAGAAGCCGGCCAGGGCAGATGCGAACCAGCCAGAACTGCCACACCGCAGCCCAGCAAGAACTCCCATTGATAAGGATTGGCAAGCAGGGTGAGCGGAGTGGTGGCCTGGCCAAACTCAACGCTACGCATAGCTGAAACCCGTATTAGCGCCAGTACGGAAGGAATCAAGATCAAACTCCAGCGCCAAGCAGTCCGGCGGAAGGCTAGAGAAACCCCTAAAAGAACGTAGAAAAACAGTTCGAAACTGAGAGTCCAGGCCACAGACAGGGAGTAATTGCCCCCCCAGGTATCAAAGTGAGACTCTTGAGCCAATTGACCTGAATTGGATCTGCGGCAGCGGAGAGGCCAGGGAGCAGGGCGTATGCGGCGGCCAAGGCAAGGGCAATTGGCCAGTAGGGCAGGAAGATGCGCAGGAAACGCTTGAGCAGAAACAAGCGGACACCTTTGCCGGCATGGATCACTCGCCTGGCTGCGAGGTACACGATGAATCCGGATATCAGAAAGAACACATCCACGCCGATGGCACCATGCTGAAGCGTGGCAACTACGACTGGGTGGGATGCCAGCCAACCACCGGGGTAAAAGCCAGTGATCGACGACTGCAAATGGGTGGCGAGCACCAGCAGCGCAGCGATGCCTCGCAGGGCATCCAGGAAGTGGTTACGGGCTAAAGAAGATTTGGGTGGACTCATGATCTTCCTAACCCCCGCCACGCACAAAAGGGAGCCCGCGGCGATAACCGCAGATCCAGCATCGCTGCACATGGCACGAATCTGGGTACGGCTGAAGCGCTGCTCCCGGGGGCCTCAGCATTCGGGGGGCTTTCAGCTGTCTGCAAGAGGTGATGGTGCTGCGCATGGCCGAAGCAAACCACTGTGAATTACCAATTTTACCAAGGATCATTCAATCTTCGCCGCTACAACCCCGGGGGCCCCAGCACGCTGGCGTAGGGCAACCAGTACTGGGCGTGGGTGGCGAAGTTGATCCACACAAACTCCACGGCCACGCAAAACCCCAGCACGGCTAGCAGCAACTGGGCGGGCTTAAGGCCCAAGATCTGGGTGCCGGGCAGGCGGGAGCCCACCGCCAGCTGCAGGGGGATCACGTAGAGGGCGATCCGATCCACAGCGGCGCTGTTGGCGGGCAGCAGCACCAGGGCCACGGCGCAGCCCAGGGCGGTGAAGGCCATGGCGCGCCAGAGGCGCAGCTGCTGGGGTGTGAAGTCAAAACGCTTGGGCCAGAGCAGCAGCATGAGGCCCGGCAGCAGGTTCATGGCCACGCGGATGGCGGCACCTTCCGATTGGTATTCGGCTTCGATGTAGCCGCCCACCAGGCCCTCCACCCGGGCGACCAGAAAGGTTTGCACCAGGGCCCCGCCCACGATCAGCAGCAGCAGCAGACGCAGGGCCCGCATGGTCAGCGAGCGGCCCGGCACGGCGGGCACCACAAAGGCGAGCATCACCAGAGCCGTGGAGTGAAAAGTGGCTGCCGCCCCCATCGAAAGCAAAAAGGGTCGCAGCCGGCCCCGCTCGAGCGCCAGCAGCCCCGGCATGATCAGGCCAAGGGCCACGCCCTGGCGGCTGTAGCCCATGGCCACCACGATCACCAGATAGGGAATGGCCAGGCAGAGGGCCAGCCAAGGCCGGGGCTGGGCGCGGCAAAACAACACCAGTCCGGCCGAGAAGAGGGCGCCACTCACCAGGTTGACACCGTAGATGCCCCAGGGGTGGGAGGCAAACAGCCAGTTGAGGGCGTTGTAGCCGGGTCGCCCGCTGCCACCGCCTCCGCCAGGCTGAGGCCCTCGGCCCGGGTGAGATAGGGGATGTAGTTGCCCCAATCGCCACCCACCTCATGGCGCAGGCCGATGAACAGGGTGAGGGCGATGCCGATCAGCCAGGCCTGCCAGGTGGGCCAGGGGCGGCGCGGACCTTGAACGCAAGCCCAGAGGGGCAACAGCAACAGCAGCCAGTAGGGAATCATGACCACAACCCAGCACAACCGAAGTCCATCACAGTTGCCCCTTAGCCGAAATTGCGAGAGTCAAAAAATGCCATGAAGCCTACAAAGCATAGCCATAGCTTGCGCAAAAACAGCAGGAAAATCGGGTATAATCCGATGATGAACCTTGAAACAGGCAGCCTGATCCATCCGCTGCGGGGCTTTGGCGGGGTGCCTCTGGCGCGGGAGACGCTGGATGAGGCGCTGAGCGGCTACCGACGCCCCAACGACAAAGTGAGTGAATGGTTGCGGGAAGGGGCCCTGCAACCACTGCGGCGCGGCCTCTACATCGCTGGTTCGCCACTGCAATCCAATCCGGTTTGCCTGCCGCTGCTGGCCAACCATCTCTATGGCCCCTCCTGCGTGTCGCTGGATTTCGCCCTGGCCTGGCATGGGCTGATTCCCGAGGGGGTGGCCGAGGTGACCTCGGTGACCCCGAGACCAAGCCGCAGGTTCAGCAATGCGCTGGGGCGATTCAGCTATCACCACTTGCCCCAGCGCTACTACGCGGTGGGGCTGGAGCTGGGCCAGGGGGGAGATGGTCTCAGCTTCCTCATAGCCAGCCCGACCAAGGCGCTGTGTGATCGGCTGGTGTTGAGCCGTGGACTGCCGCCCCTGTCGAGTGGGGCCATGCGGCAGTGGCTGTTGGAGGATCTGCGACTGGATCCTGACGAGCTCGCGGCGCTGAACCTCACCGATATCCGCGCCTGCCTGACTACCGGCTTCAGGCGCAGGCAACTGGGCAAATTACTGAAGGTGCTTGAAGCGTTGCAGCGGGAGGTCACAGCGTGAATGAGATCAAACCGTGAACAGGGTTGTGGAACAGATGCTGCAGCGCTCTTTACAAGTCAGCACGGGGATTGACAGCACGGCCGAGAGGAGCCAGGCGCTGCGGGAGGTAATGCAGGAGATCGCGCTGGCGGGGCTTTATCGGCGGGGCTTTTTTGGCAAGGCTGCCTTTTACGGAGGCACATGCCTGCGGATCTTTCACCAGTTGCCGCGTTTTTCTGAAGATCTGGATTTCTCACTGCTGCAGAGCGATCCCAGCTTTTCTTTGGCTCCCTACCTGCGAGGGCTTGAACAGGAGTTTGCCGCCCTGGGTCTCAGCGTGCAGGTGAATGTGAAGACCAAAACAACTCAGAGCGCTATCGTCTCAGCCTTTCTGAAAACAACCACCACCGTCGTACAGCTTGCCATCGACGGGAAAAAGATGCTCAAGATTAAACTGGAAGTGGATACTGATCCACCGCTGGGTTTCAACACAGAGGAACAGCTCTTATTGCAGCCCTATTCTTTTTATGTGAAGTGTTTCTGCCTGCCCGATCTGTTCGCCGGCAAGCTGCATGCCGTGCTGTTTCGGCAGTGGCAGCAACGGGTGAAGGGGCGAGACTGGTTCGATCTAGAGTGGTATGTGCGCCAAGGGATTCCTCTGCATCTGGACCATCTTGCCGCACGGGCACGCCAGAGCGGCCATTGGCCAGCAGATCAACCATTCACAGTCAAAGCATTGCAGGCATCATTGGCTGAACGCATCCACCACCTGGATGTGAGCAATGCTCGGATTGACATTGAGCGGTTTATCGCTGATCCAGAACCGCTTGCGATTTGGTCTCAGGATTACTTCGCTCAGCTTGTGCAACGGATCAAGATCATCTGAGCCAGCCCTGCCAACCATCACCCCCATTGCTCCAGCCAGGCCTGCCACATCAGCACGGTCCAGAGTTTGGTGGTGTGGTCGTAGCGACCGGAGAGGTGCTGCTGCCAGAGCTGGCTGATGGGTTCTGGGCGCAGGTAGCCCTCGCGCTGGAGGCGGTCGGGGTGGAGCAGCTCAGCGGCCCAGGGGCGCAGGGGGCCGCGCAGCCACTGGCCGATCGGGATGGCAAAACCGGCTTTGGGACGCTCGATCAGCTCACGGGGCACATGCTGATAAAGCAGCTGGCGCAGGGCCCACTTGCTGGTGCCGGCTCGGATCTTCATGGCCATCGGCAGGCGCCAGGCCACAGCCGCCACCCGGTGATCGAGGAAGGGAGAACGGGTTTCCAGACCCACGGCCATGGCAGCGCGATCCACCTTCACGAGGATGTCGTCTGGCAGGTAGGAGAGCGCATCCCCGGTAACTGCCAGAAAAGATGACGCCCTTGCTGCTGATCAGGCAGCCACGACAAACGTAGCGGGTTGGTGTTGGATTTCCGGTGTTGGCGGATTGATCCAGACCACTTCTG
>NZ_NQKZ01000030.1 GCF_002252665.1 Synechococcus sp. 8F6 | reverse complement strand
CCACTTCTGGTTGACGCCAGCAGCGTGTGGATCGTGACCACCGCCTTGGATTGCGCTGACGTGCCTGTTCGTAGACGACAGCCCGGTGACGGCAGATTTCCACGGCATCACCGTTGTGACGCTGGTGGGGTGTCACGAACTTGATCCCGCTGTGGCGGTGCCGGTGGTTGTACCAGTCCACAAACGCTGCCACCCATTGGCAGGCAGTCTCCACGCTGGTGAATGGCCGGCTGGGGTAGTCAGGCCGGTATTTCGCTGTTCGGAACAGCGATTCGGAATACGGATTGTCGTTGCTGACGCGCGGCCGCGAGAACGACCTGAGCACGCCCAGTTCCTCAAGCCGGCTCTCCAACGTGGCCGCTCTCATGGCGTTGCCGTTGTCGGCATGGAGGATCAGCGGCTGGCGTCGACCTCTACTGATCCGTTCGCGTAGGCAGGCCCTGCTCACCAGATCCGCTGCTATGGCTGGATCCTCGCGCTCGGCGACATCCCAGGCCACCACCTTGCGGCTCCACACGTCGATCACCAGATAGAGGTACAGCCAGATCCCGCGGACGGTGGTCGGGAGATAGGTGATGTCCCAGCTCCACACCTCATTCGGCCCAGCGGCTCGCAGGCGTGGAACTGGTCTGGGCTCCTGTGGTGGCCGGGCCCGACCTCGCCGGTGAGCCTGCCCATGGGCGTGCAACACCCGGTAGAAGCTGCGCTCTGAGCCGATGTATAGGCCACGATCTGCCATCACAGGCACGATCTGCCCAGGTGGCAGCGCGGCGAATTCCGGCTCGTTGCAGGTCAGCAGGATGCGCTGACGCTCCTCCTCGCTGAGGCGATGGGCAACGTGGCGGAAGCTGCCCTTGCAACGGTCCACACCGCCCCCATCACCCGCAAACTGCCTGCGCCAGCGCTGCAGCGTGGTGAGCCCCACGCCCAGTAGCCGTGCCAGCTCGCTGGCACGGGCACCACCTTTAATGCCCTCATCAAGGATCTGCAAAGCCTTCTGGCGGTCGTCGGGCGAGGTCAGTCGTCCCCGTCCTCTCCCCAGAAGGCCTGAATCTTTTTTGAGGCGATCAGCAGCGCTGCCGCTTCCGCCAGCGCCTTCTCCTTCCGCCTGAGCTCCTGCTTGAGCCGCTTGATTTCCCGCTGATCCTGGGCACGGAGCCGTTCAAGCTCCTTCTGCTCTTTCAAGGTGAGCACTGGCTTTTCATTGGCATCCTGGGATGCCTGCCGCCAGCGTTCCACTTGTTCCGGGTACAGACCCCGCTCGCGGCAGTAGGCGCTTAGCTCGGTGGCGTTCAGCCCAGCGGTTTCCAACACCACCGTGAACTTGTCGGTGGCACCCCAGCCCTCAGGATCCTTTTCGGATGCCGGCACCACCTCTCCCTGCAACCGCCAGGTCTTCCTCCAGTTGTAGAGGGTGACCACGTGAATGCCCAGCTCGACTGAGATCTGGGCCACGCTCTGGCGGTGCGGCGGACTCATCCGCCTTCTCACATCAGCTTTGACGGCCTCGCTGTAGCGACGCATTGCTCTGCTCCATCAAGCCCCCTGGTAGTCGGAATGGAGAGGCGTCATCTTTCCTGGCAGAGGGGGATCCAGCCCTCTCGCGCCATCGTGTTGAGCCCCAGCCCCAGCCCCAGCTCGCTGGCTGGCCGATCAGGGCCTGCCCGCTGGAACTGATCGTGGTGCTTGATGGCACGCCCACCCGCTAAACCAGGCCGAGTGTTACCGGCAGCAACTGCTGCAGGATCCGGGGAGCGCCTGCTGATCCGCTGCCGCCGCGCTACGACACCGCCAACCAGATCACCGCGCTCGTCCACTGGTTGCGCCACCAGCCCTTGCCCCGTAGTGCCCGGGTGTGGATTGCCACCGATCCCGATCACACGGCCCGCATCGTGATCCTCGCCCGCATTGCCCTTGGCAGTCAGGGCATTCGCGTTGGCCCGGCCGATTTGCCTACCCCCAGCCCTAGGAGTGTGTCGCACGTTGGGCCGAGGCCAGGAAGTGGTGAATCAGCCTCTGTGATTCAGGGACACCCGATCACAGCTTTGGCGAATCAGGCCCTCAGGCCGCTGCCGCGCTTGCCCTGAACAGCTTGAGGATGTCGTGGGTGGTGGCCATCAGCGCCCATTCCCCATTCACCTTCTCCAGCCCCCTCAATCGGAAGCGATACAGACCTCTGGCCCCTTTGATCTGGCCAAATACTGGTTCAACCACCGTCTTGCGCAGGGCATAGATCGCTTGGCCGGCTTTGGATCTGAGCTTCCGCTCCATCCGTCCGCGGGCATCAAGATCTCTGGGTGCTCGGCCCCGTGAGGGCCTGGGCCTCTGGCCGTGCTGCTGCCGGCTGGTGGAGATGTATGCCTGCAGCCCTTTCTCCTCACAGGCTTCCAGGTTGGCGGTGCTGCAGTAGCCGGCATCGGCGATCAAGGCATCTGGCAACTGCCCGGTGTTGGCCTCGATGAGCTCCAGCATGGGCAGCAGGTGCACCGCATAGCTGGGCTGGTTGCTGACGCCGATGGCCACGATCACTTGGTGGTCGCCATCGACGGCGGCTTGGGCGTTGTAGCCCTGGATCCAGCCGTCAGCGCCTTTGAGGATGTGGCTGTCGGGGTCGGTGTAGGCGAAGCCTTCCGCGCAGCGGTGATTCCGCTGCGCGGTCGGTTTGGGGTTGCCGGCTGCATCGGTGGGGAGCGTGCGCTGCGGCATCGCCAATGGATCGGTCTCGGCAGCGGCAACGCTGCTCAGCTCCGGGCCCGCGGCCTCGGCCTTCTCGAATGCCAACTTCTGAGCATCATCTGCACGCTTGCGCGCACCACGGCTGCGGCGTGCCGCCCGCTTGCTGTGCTGTTCGTCGCCACTGGCCTCGGCTGCTTCCGCCTCCTGCTCAGCCGCTTCTGCCTCAGCTTGCCTTTGACGCGTATTGGCAGCAGCAGCCTCGGCCTCCAGCTCCGCCTTGGCCTTGCGGATCCACTCCAGCCGGCTGGAGCGTCGCTGCAGTTCCTCGGGGAGTTCGTTGCCCCGCTTGCCCTTGCCGACCTGCCCGTCCTCCTGGGCGTCGATGATCTCGGCCTTGCGCAGCAGCGCCCGCATTTCAGCCTCCAGCTGCCGCTCGGACTTCAGCATCCGCTCGTGGCTCATGGCCTTGTGCTTGCTGGCATTGGCGCGGATCTTGGTGCCATCCAGAGCCACCTGGCCAAGGCTCACCAGACCCGCCTTCTGGCAGAGCCGCAGCACCTGAACAAACAGGCCAGCCAGGGCATCCAGGTGCCGTCGGCGGAAGTCACTGATTCGGCTGTGGTCAGGCTTTTGGTTGCCGGTGAGCACCCGGAAGGCGACGTCCTCCCAGCAGGCATTCTCGATCTTTCTGGAGCTGGGCAGCCCGACGCAGTAGGCGTACAGCAGCAACACCACCATCATCCGCGGGTCGTAGGCCTTCTCTCCGCGGGGATCCTTCTGCCGGTAAACGGCGTAGATCGCCTCAAGATCCAGCTCAGAGGCCAGATCCAGCAGGAAGAACACCAGGTGGTTCTCTGGCAGCCACTCCACTGGTGACGGCGGAAAGAGCAGCGTCTGCTCGGGGTTCCAGGGGCGGAAGGACTTGGGCTTGACCATGCCCCATTCTCTCGCCCAGATCCATTGCTGCCACTTGGATCTGGGCAGATTTCAGGGCGTCTGTGGAGAGGCCGCGCCCTGATCTATGTGCGACACGCTCCTAGCGAGCACCGCAAGCTGCTTCGGGATGTCCTGCGCCTCACCCTCTGGCGCGCCACCGGCAGCACCGGCGCTTGGCTGGCTCCCCATGTTGTTGCCTGCAAGCGGGCGGATTGTGGGGTTTAGGAGGTGTAGGCCGGCGGCGGACAACCCGTGATTCCACGGATGCTCCGCTAGTTTGCCTGTACTATTTTGCTTGCAGGGTTTGGGCTGACTACGGTGGTTTTGGGATTTGACCGTCAAGGCTGGATCACGGTGTTTGCCGGCCTGCTCCTTGCCCTGATCACCCTGCTCACGAGTTACGACCATGTCGATATCCTTGGAGCCGCTTCCTTCGATCTACCGCAGCAAGCAGGAATTCCTTGCATCGCTGCCGCCGTGGCGACGGCTGTTGCAGAAGCTCAATTGGCATCCAACGATCGACGTCGACGTGGAGCGCTACGCGATCGAGCAGAGGCTGCAACGGCTCAAGAGCGAGAACGCGCGGCTCGCGCAGATCAACTCCAGGCTCGAGCGCTTCGAGCGGGAGCACTTGTCTGGCTCGATCCCACCCCCCTCCACAGGAGATTCCTGCAGCTGATTGCTACCGAGCTCGCTGATCTCGCTGGCGGTTCGCCCTCGTGATCCAGCCCTCTCGCGCCATCGTGTTGAGCCCCAGCCCCAGCTCGCTGGCTGGCCGATCAGGACCTGCCCGCGGGAACTGATCGTGGTGCTCGATGGCACGCCCACCCGCTAAACCAGGCCGAGTGTTACCGGCGGCAACTGCTGCAGGATCCGGGGAGCGCCTGCTGATCCGCTGCCGCCGCGCTACGACACCGCCACCCAGATCACCGCGCTCGTCCACTGGTTGCGCCACCAGCCCTTGCCCCGCAGTGCTCGGGTGTGGATTGCTACCGATCCCGATCACACCGCCTGCGCCGTAGTCCTCGCCCGCATTGCCATCGGCAGCCAGGGCATCCGCGTTGGCCCGGCCGATTTGCCTACCTCCAGCCCCGCTGAACGCCGCAAGCTTTTTCGGAATGTCCTGCGCCTCACCCTCTGGCGCGCCACTGGCAGCACCGGCGCTTGGCTGGCTCCCGAGATCGTTGCCCGTAAGCGGGCGGATTGTGGGGTGTAGGGGGTGTAGGCCTGCAGCCTCGTGAAAGCCGCTTGAACGTTGATCGAGAGCGAGAACGAACGGCTCGCCGAGCTCAACGCCAAGCTCAGTGCAATCTCGTCCAGCTCCGCCACCAACTCGAGCCCAGCGACCCAACACCCAACGTGTCCGAGATGTGATTTCCCTGCTAGATGGATACGGTGGGTTTGCAGCGTGATGGCAAGCACCGCGCTTCAGATGCCGTACAATGTCCGTACGTTTTCTTGCTCGCTGCGTTCCATGGTTCGAGTCCCGCCTCCGTCCTCCCGGCCGCTCAAGGCGAGCCGCATTGAGTTGAGGGCCAGTCAGGCCGATCGAGATCTGCTGGATCGGGCCGCTGCTGCTCTCAGCACCGATCGCAGTTCCTTTTTGCTCAGCCAAGGCCGCCTGGCAGCCCATCAAGTGCTGGCTGATCGTGAGCACTTTGTTCTCGATGCCGCTGCCCAACAGGAATGGGAGCGGATCAACAGTTGCCCCGCCCGCGTCCTGCCTGGTCTGAAGCGTTTGTTGGAGCGGCCTTCACCCTTTGTGCCGCAGGCATGAGTGGATACCGGCCGCCGGTGCTGCTGGCGGCCAGCCATCAGCTCGGCGGATTCCAATGTCGCTCCCAGGCGCAAACAGCCTGGCTGGTGGAGATGGCCCGGCAGGCCCATGGAACCGGCACCACCAGGGTGTTCGTTGTGTCTCCCGTCGATCAGCCGGCCGTGGTGGCCTATTACGCCTGGTGCATGGCGAGCGTGGCCATCGCCGATCTGCCTGAGCGGCTGCGCCGCGGTGCCGGCCGCTATCCCCAGCCCGTGGCCTTGCTGGCGCGCCTGGGGGTGGATCAACGCCATGAAGGTCAAGGTCTTGGAGCCGCCCTGCTGGCTGATGTGATCACACGCGTGGCCAGCATCAGCGATGCCATTGGCTGTCGCGCGTTGCTGGTGCATGCCGAATCAGAGCAAGCCCGGGGGTTCTACGAGCATCTGATTCCAGAGTTCCAGCGCTCACCCACGGATCCCCTCCATCTGGTGCTGTTGCTCAAGGACATCCGCTGCACCCTGAAGGCCTTCGGCACTTGATCTGCGATCCATGCCGCTGGCAGTACCCGGCCTGATGCGGCTCCAGCCCCTGCCCGAGCTGCTGCAGGGCTACGACACCGCCACCCAGATCACCGCCCTCGCCCACTGGTTGCGCCACCAGCCCTCCCCCCGCAGTGCCCGGGTGTGGATTGCCACCGGTCCCGATCACACCGCCCGCGCCGTAGTGCTTGCCCGCATTGCCATCGGCAGCCAGGGCATTCGCGTTGGCCCGGCCGATTGGCCTACCTCCAGCCCCAGCGAGCACCGCAAGCTGCTTCGGGATACCCTGCGCCTCACCCTTTGGCGCGCCACTGGCAGCACCGGCGCTTGGCTGGCTCCCCAGGTTGTTGCCCGCAAACGCGCGAATTGTGGGGTGTAGTTGGTGCAGCACCTGGCTGGGCCTCTCCGTGATTTCACTGCTCAAGTAGTACGGGGGAATGGCTTGAGGCCCCTAGACCTGCCGCGGCGCTCAGGCCCCCCATTGGTGCCGCACGAAAGTCGCGATAGACTGAATGCTGTCGCCCTCGCTCGCCATGGCTTCCGCGCTCCATCCGCCCGCCATCAAGCTCGTCGGCAGCAATGGCCAGATCTCGCTGGGCAAGCAGTACGCCGGCCGCCATGTTCTTGTGGAAGAGCCTGAGCCGGGTGTCTGGATCGTTCGCACCGCCACAGTGATTCCAGACAATGAGCGCTGGTTACACGAACCCGCTGCCGCAGCAGCCCTGCAGGCTGCGATGGTCTGGTCCGCCAGTCACCCACCAGCGGATGCCGATCTGGTTGAAACCCTGACGCGCCTTGGCTGTGATGAAGCATGAAGGCTGCATCAGGCTGGATCTGAACAACCCGGTGTTTCAGGAGCAGTTGCTCACGCTGCAGAAGGCTGAGCGCCATGCGGCACTCGACACCCTCAACAAGATCCGCCAGCTCACCTGGAACCAGCTCTATCGCGACCCAGGGATCAAGTGGGAGAAGATCACAAGCATCAAGCCACCGGCTGGAATCGATGCCGTCTACTCTCTGCGGATTAGCCGTTCACCCAGGGCAACAGCGCATCGTGAGGGTGAGTACATGCGGCTACTCACTATTGCTCCGGATCACGACACGACCTACGGGAGGAAATGATTCATAAGTTTCAAGCTGCAGCAAATGCCACCCCTTTCGACTCCTAATATCCCCGCCGGCGAAGGAAGCATGGATGCCAGAGCAGGCACCTCAGCCTCTAGCGGGCGACTAGGGCACCGGCGCTTGGCTGGCTCCCCAGGTTGTTGCCCGCAAACGCGCAGCCTGTGGGCTGTTGTAGCCCTTCCATCACCCACCCTCTCAGCCCCTGTCGCGATTGCGGCGGGGGCTTTTTTTATGGCTTTCCGTTCGTTTCCTCCCAAGCTGCTGCACTTGCCGGTGTGGCTGAGGTGTGCCCATCAATTCTCTTATTGTTTTTAATTTATGCTGTCAAAGTTCAGCGATACGGTGTTGTGCAGCGCTTCAAGTCTGTGCGGCTAATTAATCCGTTGACTAGCACTGCCAAGCCCCGCAATGCCGGCACCATGCAAAGCCCCGCGGCTCTGCGTCGCGCCCTGATGCAGTTGCCCCCCCTGGGCCGCCGCCTGCTGCTCGGCACCATCGATGTGCTGCTGATCCCCCTGGCGATCTGGCTGAGCTTCTGGCTGCGCACCGCCCATCCCTTCAGCGAGGCCTTATCGAGCACCCTCTGGCTGTTGCCGGCCACCTGGGCTGTGGGCCTCAGCGTCTACGCCCTCAGCGGCCAATACCGCGGCCTCACCCGCTACGTGAGCAGCACCGCCTTCTATGCGGTGGCAGCCCGCAATGCAGCCCTGGTGCTGCTGGTGTATCTGCTCGGCACCCTGCTGCCGGTGCAGATGCCGCCCCGCAGCAGCTGGCCCCTGCTGTGGCTGCTGCTCACCGCCCTCACCGGGGGTGTGCGCCTTGTGCTGCGCGACCTGCTGCTGCAGGCCAGCCAGCCGCCCAGCGCCAACCGGTCGCCGGTGGTGATTTACGGCGCCGGAGCAGCTGCGGCTCAGCTGGCCGCCGCCCTGCGCCTGGGCCGCAGCCACACGGTGGTGGCCTTCATCGACGATGCCCCTGAGCTCTGGCGCCGCGAACTCGATGGCGTGACGATCCACCCTCCCCAGCTGCTTGCCGAGCTGATCAGCCGCCACCAGGTGAGCCAGGTGCTGCTGGCCATCCCCTCCCTCAGCCGCAGCAAGCGCCGTCAAATTGTTCAAGACATTCAGCAGCTCGGTGCGTCGCTTCTTCAGGTGCCCTCGGTGGAGGAGATCACC
The DNA here is from genome assembly GCF_002252665.1 of Synechococcus sp. 8F6. GTDB lineage: Bacteria > Cyanobacteriota > Cyanobacteriia > PCC-6307 > Cyanobiaceae > Cyanobium_A. The sequence continues at coordinate 2,105 of NZ_NQKZ01000030.1, read as the reverse complement.
AGTGGCCGGGCCCGTATCAACACCCTGCGCCCGGTGGCGATCGAAGAACTGCTGGGTCGCGATGCCGTGCCGCCCGATCCCCAGCTGCTCGGTCCCGGTGTGCGCGCTGCTGTGGTGTGCGTCACCGGTGCCGGCGGCTCAATCGGCTCCGAGCTCTGCCGCCAGATCCTGCGGCTTTCCCCCAAGGCCCTGGTGCTCCTCGAGCGCAGCGAGCCGGCTCTCTACGCCATCCACCAGGAGCTGCAGCAGCGCCTGCCCGCTGAGCTCCGCCTGGTGCCCGTGCTTGGCAATGCCGCCGATGCCGCCCTGGTGCAGCGCTGTTTCTCTGAGCAGGGCGTGAACGTGGTGTTCCACGCCGCCGCCTACAAGCACGTGCCCCTGGTGGAGGCCAATCCCCTGGCGGGCTTGGCCAACAACGTGCAGAGCACCCGCGTGGTGTGTCAGGCGGCCGAGCGCTGCGGGGTGAGCCAGGTGGTGCTGATTTCCACCGACAAAGCCGTGCGCCCCACCAACGTGATGGGCGCCAGCAAGCGGGTGGCCGAGCTGGTGGTGCAGGGCTTTGCCAAGCAGGCCAGCCGCCAGGCTGCCTCCAGCCGCTTCGCGATGGTGCGCTTCGGCAACGTGCTCGGCTCTTCCGGTTCGGTGGTGCCCCTGTTTCGTCAGCAGATCGCCGCCGGTGGACCCATCACCCTCACCCACCCGGAGATCATTCGCTATTTCATGACCATTCCCGAGGCCGCCCAGCTGGTGCTCCAGGCTGCTGCCCTCGCGGAAGGTGGTGATCTCTTTCTGCTCGACATGGGCGAGCCGGTGCGGATCCTTGATCTCGCCCGCCAGATGGTGCGCCTCAGTGGCCTGCGCGTGCGCGATTCCCACCACCCCGATGGCGACATCGAGATTCGCTGCACTGGCCTGCGCCCCGGCGAGAAGCTCTACGAGGAACTGCTGATCGAGGCCAGTTCTGAATCCACAGCCCATCCACTCATCTATCGCGCCCGCGAAGCCGCCCTCCCCCCCGAGCAGCTCTGGCCCCAGCTCGATGCCCTCGACGCGGCCATCGCCAGCCAAAATGCAAACGCAGCCCTGGAGCTGCTGGCCCAGCTCGTGCCCGAGTGGCAGCGCAGCGGAGCGTGAATAACGCAAGGCTGCAGCTCGCTGCTTTTTGTTGTGGGTAAATTATGCGTTTATGACCATAAAATGGCAATCATGTTGTCGCCAGCCTGGTCCCCAGAGCGCAGCGTCGTGCAGATTGGCGTCGAAGCGACCGACCTGTGGAGGGGTCGTTCTTCTGATCGATCGTCGATCTGGGCTACGATAAATTTATGGATCTCGCAACCGTATCCCCCAAGTACCAGGTCGTCATCCCGAAGCGGGTGCGCGAGCAATTTGGCTTGAGCCCCGGTCAGCAGCTGCAGGTGATCGCCCTGCCGGGGCGGATTGAGTTGGTGCCGAGCCAGCCCCCTGTCGCCCTTCGAGGTTTTCTGCATGGGGAAAACACCTTTGCGCGAGAGGCTGACCGGCTGTGAGTGTCCAGCCAGCGGTGGTTGACTCCTCTGGGTGGATTGAGGTGTTCACCGATGGCCCCCAAGCCAGCCGCTTTGTGGCCGTGCTCGACTCTGCGGCAACCCTGGTGGTGCCGGTGATCAGCATTCTTGAGGTGTTCAAGTGGGTGCTGCGTGAGCACAGCGAGGCCCAGGCCATCCAGGCGGTCGCCGCCATGCAGAGAGGGCTTGTGGTGGATCTTGACAGCACGCTCGCGATCGCAGCGGCCCAGCTCAGCCACGCCCATCGCCTGCCGATGGCCGACAGCATCATCTTGGCCACGGCCCGATCCCATCAGGCCCGGCTTCACACGATGGATGCCGACTTCCGCGGCCTCGGCGACGACGTGGAATTGATCGAGAAGCAGCGAAAGGCCTGACGATCAGGCTCAACCCACGTTCCATTCCGGGAGGTGAGTCTTGCCCGCTGTCTCAGTGCAGGCTGCGGCGAAGCCTTTGTATGGGCACTTTTGCCGAAAAAACCCTGGTTTTTCTCGTACAATCAACTGTAATGCCTCCCGTGCCGCCCATGAGTGCCTCTCGATTGGAAGTGCGCCTGCCTGA
>NZ_NQKZ01000029.1 GCF_002252665.1 Synechococcus sp. 8F6 | reverse complement strand
CGAACTCTTAAGAGCTAAGGGTCGATGACCTCAAATATGACCGTCACCGCAACGTCCAGTTCATCGCTGTTCAGCGCTCAAGACAAAAACAGAAGGGTGACCAACCAGCTGAACAGCAGGTTGTAGCCGAGCTGCTCAATCAGCATCCGCTCGAAGCGAATGCTAGATCGCTTGCAGCAACAGGGTCAGTAGCAATTGTTCTGGCTGAATCGAGGGGCGTCCGTCCTCGGGACATAACCGGTAAAAGGTGGGGCAATTGGCGCAAAGGGCCTGATCGGCCAATTGCCGCACCTGGCGCAAAGGGTGGGATCCAGGGATCCGGTCTTCTGTTGAGATGTACGAAAACAGGGGGCCTGTGCGTTACTGCTCAACCCGCATCAACTCAGTTCTCCTAGCCCATTTTCCGCTAGGCGACTGGTTTTTCAGCAGCCTCTTGATACGGTTGGACCCAGCCCCCCCCCCTCGGTACATACCAATACCGCCGAGGGCAAAGGGAGACCATTGCTACAAAGTGTTAAACTCTATTTCTAAAGTGAACCATCACCAGTTCTGGCCGCTCGGATGAGGCCTTATGCGTTGATAGGCATTTGGAATTGATATGTTGGGCGGCCTTCCGTTCAGCAATACTTATTGATTGGGGATATCTTCTAGTCATTTTCGCCCTGCACCAGCCAAGGGGTGCTATAATTAACGAGCCTGCCGGATTAAGGCAGGCTTCTCACGAAATCAAAACCATGAAAAGAGCTATTTTCTTGGCCGCAGCTCTGGGAGTTGCGCCATTTGCATTCGGTCAATCTGCTTCGGCTGATGTGCCCAACCAACTATTTAACATTTTAACGCCGGCTGCAGGTAATGTTCAGTTCAGCGGACAAGGAACTGCAACATTTAACCAAAGCCTTGGCACCAACAACAACTTCAACGTTGGCTCATCCACCAATATTGGTGTGAACGCCAGCGCCTCCTCAACACAAGACTACGTTGCGAGCGGCTCGGGTAACTTAGATCTGTCCGGTTCTAGCCGTCTCCAGCAAACCATTGGTACCGCATCAGAAGCATTCAACACCAGCGTTGTAACCGAAGCAGCCGCCACTGCTGCCCATTCCATTGCTACTGAATCAGCCAATACCAGTACATGGGGCATTTCCGCAGAAGCAAAGTATGGTGCGGAGTACACAAACGGGGACGCGGCTGTAAAAGCTGATTACGAAGCCCAGTGGAGTGCTGGTTGGGAAGCTGAGTTTAAGCAAGCATATACGAATGCCTATTCTAACGTAGTTAGTAATTCGTCCGTAACCTCTCAGACAGCCGAAAGCGGTGCGGAGCAGTCCGGCGTTATTTCTGCGAACTTCATGACAACTGAGATTGGTGGCGGTACGCAGGCTATTCAGAGCGCTATGGCTCATCAGCTTGCTTCAGCAGAATATGGCACAGAGTGGGTGGCAGGCACAAAGTATGATGGTGAAGAATATGCAAATCAATCCGAATGGCAGGCTGCCTATGATGTAGCATATAATCAAGGCTATGCTGCATCAGCTGTCAATGCATCAGCAGCTACCAGTCGCATAAGCGAGAGCGATGTTAAGGTAACAGGTATTGGTGTCATCTCTGACGTCGTAGCTGCTGCCACCAGTTCCTTCACGGCCGAGGCCACCAAGAATACAGCTCACGAAGAGGGAAATGGTAATGCGAACGCAAGTTCCGGAGTACAGATGTCTACCGCATCTTTCGCTACGCAGGCCAACAGCACATCGGCTAACGCCTTTATGCAGGCCTTTGGATCTAATTGATAGCATAGTTGACGTCCTAATTTCTACTTAGTATGATATAAAGCGAGGGTTTTGCCCTCGCTTTTTTATTTATTAGCCACCGCAAGGACTCGTTAAGTTGCTTGACTGTACTGCATATTTGATTATAATACTTATCGAGTCTACCTGTCAGTCGTGGGGCGGCAAGTTCTCTGGGACTTACAGCAAAAAGAAGAGATACTGAAGGAGAATAAGCCGGTTTTTCAGTGACTTCCTTAATTGTTCCTACGTTTGTCATTCCGCCCACTACTTGACAAGGAGTATTTGCAAGAAAGTAGTATCAATGCAGGGCGTAATCGGATAGATCCATTGTTCCTGTTCGAGTAACTTGTGTTTCGCTAGCTTTTTACCCATAGTGATAAAATTTTGATATCTGAGTGATTTGAGGCGGCCCCTTTGAGGAGTTTGTCAGCTATGGTGTGTTTCTCAATAGTTCGTCCGCTACTATAGAGATCTTTGTCATGGAGCTACTCCGTAAAACAGGTATATTCTAGGAGTTGTTTGAGGTGTTTGAGGGATATCTCCGCTTTCAGGGTCCCTAAGCTCTTGATGGCCAGATAATTATTGCCACACTTGTCTCAGTTCCCAGACAGCGCATACCCCGCGAAGGCGACAACAAAAATAAAGCTAGTCAGGTAGCCCAGGGGTAGGATGACACACCATATTGATTTCAACAGACCAACAGTGATGCACTCTGGGTCAAAAAATAGTATCCACTACAACGGCTATAGGAATGGCATCTGCATCGATGTTGAGCATGGTATTATCCGCTATCATGCCGTATGCCCCGCCAATGTTCACAACAGCCATAGGCTTCCGTGCTTACTTGATCTGAAAATTCTACATAACTATACCTTGGCAGATTCTTTATATTACGACGAATGTTCGGGGCAGCTATTAATTTTTTGTGGTTTCGAATGCCTTATCTGTGAAATGAGGACACGTGATCATCGTATAAGTGATGCAGCAGACGAACTACTTGTATCAATCTAGCAACTAGAGCATGCCTTGAGCATGTTTTTGCTTACGCAGGCCCATGTAAATGGCCTGCAGGCTGACAAGAGTGATTATGCTTGAGGGAACGGGTGTGTGGTGGTAACTAATGAATTCTCCTATCGCCCTTTTTGCTAACCACGATGACCTTTAAAAGCTTCCTTTGTTGCTATAGATAAACTGTTTCAAGGTAAACCTGGCTGCCTATCTGGACAATGTGTGATTGAAGTTCCTTTGCGCTCGCCCCCGCGGCGTGCTCATTGATAAATCGTAGAAGATCAGTTATTTGGCGTTCCCGCAATTATTTTGCCATATTGCAATAATAGAACGCGTATAATTGGTCAATCAGCTCGATGCTCTAATCGGGTAGCCACGTTTATATGTGTCTTACTAGAAGTGCAAAATCGATTAGCTGAGGTAGATTTAAGCCATACGCACCTGCTATCGGCCACGATGAGATTGATACCACCGTAACACCTGACCTATCATAAGTGTGTCTCAATAGCCGAGGGCATAACAATCACCAGTCAACACCCTTTTTGATGCATATGGAGCCTAGATCTCTTTGATTCGGAGATTTAGAACTTATTTGCTGCAATGAATTTGATCAGCTTCCTTCAGAGGCAGCAGAGAAAGGCGATCAATCAGGGGGCTTTTTTTAGACTCTTAGCATGGGCGCCAGTAGTGGGGTAGAAGGACGGGTAGATGTTTCGTCCAGCTCTTCCAGGGGAATCAGGGACGAAAGCCCCCCCAACGGTTGCCAGGGTCCAACTTGTCGCCAAAAAGCACTTATAAATTCTAAATTTCAAGCTGCTAATTATAGTAATTCTAGCATAATTGCGACATTAAATGTTTATAGTTAATAAGAACGTGTGTGGTACGTCTTCTCCGTATGTTTTATATGAGTAAGAAATAATTTGGCCAATTATGACGAATTAGTGTTTAGAGAGTGTTTGCATCTCTACTTAGGCAGGGTGAATATGTTGCCATCGCTATCTTTGATCACCCTAGTTTGACCGCTTGTATTGCTTCTAGTCCAGAAGCCTGAAGGATTGAGGATCGCTTTACCGCCTGGATGTTGCACTGTTGGTAATTCACGTACAGGTCTACCAGTGCCTTCGATGAAAGTATTGGGATTTACACCGGGAGGTGGGTACACCAGGCATGGGTTCTGCGGATTGTTTCCTGTTGGATCCGAGGGATAACAAGGTTGAGCAGATGCGTTACTATCAATCACGACAGGAGCAGTGGAAACCAAGAGCAGGCTAGATGTGAGAACCATAAACTGGAGTGAGATTCGCATTAACTGATATTTAGCTACGTGTAGTTTGCGGTACTTTTATAGGCACTTGAGGAGTAGACTGATTTGATTTGGGAGACTGCAGTGAGCGCTGACCTTGCGAAGATCTTGCAGGTCCAATAACGCTGACTGAACATTTTTCAAGTAGAGGATACTGCTCTGGATCAACGCGTATACCATCACGCTGGAGCTGAGCACACGCACGTATCATAGACAACTGAGTCGATATTTCTCTATCCTCTACTGTAATTGCAGCAATACGCTTACACGACTCAAGAACAGATGATCCAAATGGAACAACTAGGCCAGCATTTATAGAAAAATTGTTTGCATCATTGCCACTATTTGTAACAGCATCGAAGGCGTTTAATTGATTTTCACCATAATTTCCTCCTATGAATAACGTGGGCGTTCTGCAGTAAACTCCAGGTCCGAATCCAGTTTCATTCTGATAGGCATTGTTCGTTTGATAATTTATGTTGGTGCCACCAGTTGTAACAGATGACGCCGAGGGGGCAGCGGAGTTGGTTAGCGAAGAGCTATTATTAGTTTGTTGAGCATATGAATACTGAAAAGTTGTGAAAAATGAAAATTGCAATGCTGCATGAGATGCATATTTAAAAACTATATTGATGAGCCGTTTTTGAGTAATTGGTGGCGTCATAAATTACTCAGCACCTTCAAAGTTTGCACGTAAAGTATTGAAAAATGAAGTCTCCCCGTTGCTTACGGATACCGTTAGCGAGTGGCTTGCTGTGGCAGAGGCATTGCCAACACTGACTTGTCCATCTGATTCAGTGGTAGTAAGAGAAGCCCGAAACGTTGTACCCTTATCGATCAAGAATATATTATCTGCGGTGATGCCAGTTAATGTAACATTGCTGCCATTAGGCGTATTTTGAAAGGTTGCACCAGTGCCTCCAGCAACAGTTCCAGCTTTGTTGGTGAGCTGTGAATCCTCCTTGAGATTTAATACAGCCTCTGTCTCTACTCTTAAATTAGGAGAAGCATTGGCGGATGTATTGACTCCATATGATGACTGAACGGTGTACGAAAATACACGGTTATTCCCGAAATTTGTATTATTACGCTCTAATACTTGAGCGTTTGCACTGCTTAATTGAAGCGAGAGAAGTGTCAACAATTTTAAAATAGAAGAACTGCGTAAATCAATCATCTTCATGTATCGCTTCAGAAGCTCTGAGCGAATGACTGAGTGAAGGAGTTAGCTTGAATATCAATGTTTGTTTGCGTGCTTAGGTTTGCTGAGGCGGCTGCATTACCGCTGACCAAGCCATCATTGGCTTTATATAAGCAGGGTATTGCGTTGGTTGGAGAACATGCTGTATCTTCAATGTGAGGATGAACAGTGCTATAAAAACTCGCCTCACCAGTATCCTGAATAAACATATCGGCTGAGGCTGTCATTCCTTGGATGTTTGCAATTCCAGAAGCAAACTGAGTTTCTTCCGCTTGAATAGTCGAACCTGCTCCAATGCCATTGCTTTCTGGATTAATGTTGCCGTCACCCTTGGCTGTTAAGTTGCTGATATTAATTATTGTGCTGCCAGAAGTGCCTCCAATTGCAGTCTTAACTGAAACTTCAGTTGGAATTAATACAGAGCGTGATACCGCAACTAAGCCTACGGAAGCGGTTAGGTTAGTGCTTGCGCCAAAAGCTGTGGAATTACCTACACTTAATGATGTGCGACTGCCGTTTGTGATAGAGGTGTTTTGAGTTTCACCTTTAGCTGGGGCATTTGGCAATTGCTGACCCTGCACTTGCTGAAAGAAATTCATGGCAATCAGGGCTGCCAAGGATGAGGTAATTAGCTTCATGTTAAAAGACGGATGGGGGGGGGGAATTTAATGCTTGAATTTAATGACTAATTCCTGAACATAATGAAACTCCCAAATCGTTCGAATTAGTATTCATCATACAGGGAAGGTCTTGTTCTGTCTTCCATGGCCCCTCTAGTGAACTCCAAATTTGTTGGTTTTTCTTATTGGTAGGTAGGGGGGAAAGAGGTGTTAAAGGTAGAAAAGGGAATGTTTGGCTCGGCAGGTATTAGTTATCTTGTGAAGGCAGATTTGATTGATGGAGAACGAAACTTTGAAAGTTTGGCTGTTCGCTAGCCCAGTACATAGAAGGCGCTGCTCTAATGAGAGTCACAATGGGGAATCATATAATTTTTTTCACACCAGACAGGAGCATGTGCCCATTGAACATAGCACCTCCTGGGGTCAATATTCAGGGTTGCTTGGGCAGCTGCGAGGATTGTTGCAAATCTTATTGATGATTGCTTTCTCGCTCCTGCTTGAGCCCGACCAGTTTGTTTATTGGTATATGATATTATTTTACGCTAGGGCTGATGGGTGGGCAGCATCGGGGGTTTGGCTTGAGATCCGGCCAGCCCCTTGGGGCTTCTTCCCACAGAGAGGCTCGTCAACGCAATCATCGCCACTTCTACTCCACCCAAGTTGCGCCGCTTGCAGCCCAGTATCGGCTGGATGAAGCAGAGCCTATTTTGCTTCTGCTGGTGCAGGCCCGCAGCCAGTTGCCCGACGTCTATCGCGATCTGGCTGAGCTGGCACGGAGGCGCGGCTGTCTTGATGATGCCCACCGATGGCAGTCCAGGTGGCTAAGCCTGCCAGCCGAAGACGTCAAGCAGCTCTGGCACCAGGCCTGCGCCGCTGAGCAGCAGGGAAGCGCTGACTTAGCCGTGGAGCGTTATTTACAACTCCTTCAGCTTGATCCCCACCATTTGGGCGCCCTCGAACGGGCCGTGGCCTTGCAGCTCCGATCAGGCCATTGGACCATGGCCCTCCCCCTGCTTGAAAAATTGCTCGAACAGCAGCCAGATCATCCTTCGCACTTGGCAGATTCTGCCTTCTGTGCGCTCATGCTCAGCAAATCAACTCAAGCCGAGGCCTATGCCCGCCGCTGCCTGGACGCCAGTCAAAGCAGCTCATTCACGAGCTCAGATCTGCGCCAGGCTCAGGCCGTCTGCCGGGCCGTCCAGGCACGTCTCATCCAACATGACGGTGATGAGATCGCGGCTCTTCAGCTCGGCGAGCGAGCTCGTGAGGAAGCGAGCGGGGCATGGCCGATTAGTTGCATCTTGGCCCCTCTTTATCTCAATCAACATCTCCTGCCCAAGGCCTCTGACCTCATCGAGGAGGCATTGCAGCTCCAGCCAGAATCAGCCAAGCTGCACATCTTGAAGGCAGATCTATGTCTGCTGAGCGGGGACTTGCAGCGCGGATTTCAGGAGCTGCAATGGCGTTGTACCAAGGCCATCCACGGCCACCAACACACCCTTCCCCAGTGGCAAGATCACCAGTCTGAGGGCCCCATCGCCCTGCTTGCTGAATCCAGTCTGGGTGACACTCTGCTCTTCAGCCGCTACGCCAGCTGGATCCAGACACAGACACAGCGGAAGGTTCTGCTTTACGTGCAGCCGCCATTGTTGGACCTCCTCCGCTGCAGCCTCCAGCCACTGGTTTCGGTGTTGCCGCACGGGCAGTTGGCTGCTCAGCGGCAAGGTTGCTTGCTACCGCTGCTGTCGGCCCCTGCGCAGTTTGGGACCTGTCAGGAGCATGGTGAGCTCACCAAGCCCCATCTGCGCGCTGATCCAGAGCTTGTGGTGTCTTGGAAGCAGCAGTTGGATTGCCATGAAGACGAGCTTCTGATCGGCATCAACTGGCATGGTTCAGCGCTGCATGCCCTTTCAGAGGGGCATCGCTCGGATATTCCGCTGCACCTGTTTAAGCCCATTGCCGATTTGCCTGGCGTGCGGCTGGTTGCTTTCCAGAAAGGCATTGGTTCGGAGCAGCTCCATGACTGCTCCTTCCATGAGCGCTTCATCAACAGTCAGCCGATGGTGAGCCAAGAGCTGCGACTGGCGCACATGGCGGCAGTGATGCAGCTATGTGATTGGGTAGTCAGCGACGACAGTGGACCCTCTCATCTAGCCGGTAACCTCGGTATTCCTAGCCTAGTGCTGCTGCCAGAGCGGCCCAACTGGCGCTGGGCATCCACTTGCGAGCATTCTCCCTGGTATCCGAATAGCCGGCTGCTTCGCAAGCAGCCAGGCAAGGGTTGGTCAGAGTTGATCGAGCAGGTCTGTCAGCAGATCTCAGCTCACCGCCTGCCACGCCGTGGCGTCTGACGCAGCCGCTGCAACTGAGTGTGTCGTCGCACCCGCCGCTTCCCACCCAAGCAAAAGACGCCACAGTGGCATCAGTAACGCTCGTTGAAGCAACCATGAGCAGCAATCAACCGTCGCCGCAACCCGCCGCTCACGCGTTGTTCACAGGTCGATGGAGCGGCATATTGCTGACCGCAGCCGTAATCCTCATTGTCTGGCCCGCCCTTGGCAAGGCCTTGCCGCAGGAGGTGGACTTGAAGCGCGACCACCAAGAAACGAGCAAGCAGCTCATGGAACGGTCCGCAGAATGCTCGAGGCTGGAGAGAGAGTTCAATCAATATGACCTTTATCGTTCCGCAAACAGCAGCAAAATGTATGGTGTTGACATTATTGGGCGTGTATGGACTATGATGCGTCAGGCTGGAAGAGGATGCAGTTTGCAAACGCAGTATCGTCTCAACAGGCCTGATTACGAAATTGATTATCTTGGCAAGCGAATCTGGAGCACTTTCCACTACGAGGATAAACAGTTGTGCCTTTACACACGCCAACCCAGGTCTAAAACCAGCAAGCGCTGCTTTCAGCCTGTTGGACTTGTGAGCAAGCTCGCGCCTTATTTCTTAAATTAAGCTTGTGTGCTGTTTCCTTGCCCGATTCGATAGCTTCTAATACTCTTTTGTGATTTAGTCATCCTCATGTTTGCAACCCGTGCCCTGTGTATCTAGGATATGTTTTAGATGGCTTGTCGATGCCAATGGCTTTGCTGGTATACGTGCAGCCTTCGATGTATCAAGACCAGTATTTCCATCTGATGAAAGGCTCGCCATGGTCTCCTTCATGAATGATCAGCTGCCACCGATCGCCTCTTGCCATTATGAGAATTCATTCTCCTTGCAAAGCCATTGCACGCAAGAAAAGCCCGAATACTCCCTTCTTGCGAAATCATTTTTGGGGCTTGCGGCTGCGGGTCTCATTTTTGCGCAGCTGCCGCTTCTGGCCAAGAGCATGGATGGCTTCATTGCTTTTTGTACTTCTAACCATGACAGCACCGGTGAATGTGTTAATCAAGAAGATGGCCGAAAAATCCAATGCTTGATTGTGCCAGGGCAAATCATTTCATGCCCAGCACATTCAAAGTCTGTAGAATGCATATGGATTAGCAGCATTACGGCCAATCAGGCTCAGTTTTGGTGCGATCCAGACGGCGAGGCCGCACTGTATGAAGGTGTGTTGAGTGACTCCATGCTTGATGTCCTAAGTCCATCTCCACAAAGCATTCCCGATTCAGGATTTGACTGGAACCCAGCTTGGAACAACATCTTTGAAGGTGGTTTCTGATGTATGGGCGGAAGAGTGGGCAATGAAGAGTCTTCCCTGGGTTGCGTAATGAAAGTGGTGGTTCAGTCGGTGCATGTTATTTCTAGGTTATTGTCTTTCAGGCCTGAGACCACGCAGCTCGCTAAAATATTTCCTGTAGTGCGTGATGCATGAGGCCTGGTTAGTACAACAATTACATTGGGCTGAATACTGTTAATCACGTCTAGGCGGCAGCCCATGGAAATGACAGTCAAAAAGCTGAGCATTTCAACTGTATGCTGGCTAATGCGCAAAACCTAATTGTATTTTTTGCCAAAGACAGGAAGTGCTTGAGAATTGCAGCTGAATGCATCAAGGGTGATGTGACTTTCTGCGTTGAAAGCGGGTTTCGGTAACTAATTTTCGGTGGTCGCGCATGTGCCTGATCCCCTGTCCTGCCGATTTAATATGCGCTCTCAGGTTGTTTCTCTTGTTTAGTCGCTGGCTGCAGTTCGGGTGCTGGTATCTCGAGTTGGATTGGCATTTTCAGCCCTCGCCAGCCATTCACTCTCCAGCAGCATGTTGAACTGCAGCAACTGGGCGTCGCTGAGCTGCTGGCGGCTGGTGAGGGAGAAGTGCTGCTCGAGAAAGGCCCGGCCCTGGCCGGGATCCAGCGGCGTCCCATGGAGTGGTGTAACTCGGGGGGATCAGCCCCGGCGTAGCCGGGGCTGACGGCTCAACTCCCTCAGTCTTTAGCTGTGGCAATGGGTGGGCCGGTCTGTGACCCTGTTCGGAGCACTACCACCAAACCGAACACAGACCATGACCCATATCCCCTGGCTGCCTGGTGCCAGATGGTGTTTGGCCCAGTCAGAGATCGCTTCTGAGCTGAAGCCACTTACGGCGGTGATCCTGACGTGAATTGGATGGCC
>NZ_NQKZ01000028.1:9572-10793 GCF_002252665.1 Synechococcus sp. 8F6 | reverse complement strand
GAGTTCGAGATCAAGCTTGGCAAGAAGCAGATCCGATTGGTGCCGGTGGGCGGTAGCGACGAAGAGGAGTGAACTGAGGACAGAAGCAGCAGGCTGTGCGCGCTTGTTGCGCACGACTGCCTTGCTTCTGAGTTGCTTTCTGAGTGAGACCCAGGCTCCGGCAATGCAGGTGCCGGCATCAGCGCCAGCAGTCCCTTGCCCGGCCGCTCCAGAGAATCCCCCGCTCACCCCGGGGGTTTTCTGTTGTCACCCAGCAGGGGAGTGCTCCTGGAGGCTTGTTTCTCAGCGCGGCAGCGGACAGAGCAACGGCCCCGGAATGCGGCAGGTGCGCCAGTCGCCATTGCTGCTGCTGACCTCCACCCCGATCAAGCTGGCGGGATGGTCGGGCTCGCTGAGATCGCCGATCCAGGCGATGGCATCAGCGATGGCGTCATCAAGGGAGCTGTACTGACCGTCGAGCTGACAGTGGGGCTGGCAGCTGCCGTCGATGAGGCGGTAGCTGCGCTCGATGGGCTGGTAGGCCTTGCGATGTCGAGCTGTGGATCCAGTTACCTGCATATCTGTTCTTCTTGAAGCATCACCATGGCCAGCAGCAGGGTGACCTGGCTGTATCGAGCAGAACGTTTTGATGTGTCGTTACAGATGCTGTTCAGTCGCGGCTTAGGCGACTCGAAAAGAAGCGTGGGTTGCCGCTGAGCTGCTCTGGTTCTGAGGATTGGCCTGCATGAAGCACCCCATTCGCCTCCATCGCCTCCCGGCTGCGCTGCACCAGCTCCTGTCTGAGCGCTTCAGGGCTTTCGATGCGGATGCCGCCGCCAAAGGCAAACAGCCAGCTGCGCAGGTCGACATCAGCCGCCACGGTCCAGGGCGGCAGATCCAGCTCCACTGGATAGGGATGACTGGAGTCGGAAGAGCCAGGCTCCAGCACATGGGGCGCCTTGGGGTGGTGCCACCAGCTGTCGCCGGGGAGCGGCTCAGAGAAGCGGGTTTGCTCGATCGGGTAGCGCTGCAGGCCCTCACGGATGAAGGCAAAGGCCCAGGGGGCGCAGGAGAAGCGCAGGGTGATCAGCGCCTGGCTGCGGCGTGCGGCAGACGGGCTGGAGATGGCCAGCTGCTGGTCCAAATCGGCCCCGAAGTAGATGCCGCCGCTGTGGTGCAGCAAGCGCTCCAGCCTGTTCACCGCGGCAGCGTGTTCGTCGCTGCTACGGCGCAGGTCGCCAT
>NZ_NQKZ01000028.1:0-8944 GCF_002252665.1 Synechococcus sp. 8F6 | reverse complement strand
CTTTGCGCAGCGTTGCCGTTTCACCCGGCAGGTAAGCGCCAGGGATGGATTCGGTGGCAGCGATCAGGTGCTGGTGCAGGTTGCCGCCGCGCTCGGCTGGCCGATCAAACGGCAGCTGCAGCAGGTGGCGCAGCAGGGTCATCACCCGCAGGAACACCGGCCCATCACCCATTGGCGGCAGGCCGCCATGAATGGCGCCCCCCGCGTTCTGAGCGGCAGGGCTCGGCGCCAGCTGGATCGGCGCCGCACTGGGCACAGCACTGCAAAAGCCATTGGCCTCCAGCCAGGCCAGATCGCCCCGGATGGCATCGGCATCAGCAAAACACTCCCCGTGCAGCCGGGCCAGAAAGGCAGCGGCCCGGTCCGCCAGGTCTCCTTCTGGCAGGGGCGAGAGGATCGCCTCCAGCTCCTCAGCGCTGGCGGGATCGCTTGCGGCCAGATCGGGCCAGCTGCTCAGCAGCTTGATCAGGTAGAGCAGGCGCTCCAGGTCCAGCAGGCGCGAATAGCCATGGCGCTGCAGCTTGCGTTCACGGTTGGTGGCGGAGCGGATGCGCCGGTCCAGCCCGGCCAGCTCCGCCTGCAGCACCGGAGTTAGCTCGTCGTAATGGGTGGGAACCACGGCGCAGATCGCCGCAAAGCCCTCCGCCCGCACTGGCCCGAAGTGGGGATCTGCCAGGGCCGCCGCCATCTCCTGAATCACCGGCACCGGCACGGCGCGCTCGCGGCGGCCGTTCCACTCCAGCGAGGTGGGCAGGGGGGTGTAGAGCCACCAGCCGATCCACTCCACCGGCGCGGGTAGCGGCAGCGCCTGGGTGAGTGCCAGCCGCCAGGGGCGGCGGGCGTGAGTGGCATCCACGATCACCGGAATTTCGGCGGCTACGGCTTCTTGGATGCGCTGGTGCAAGCGCTGCTGGATGTCCACCCACGGCCCCTGCACCGCCGCATCGCCAAACACCTCGGCGCGGATCACATCGGTGGAGAGCACCTGAGCGGGTGGATCGCCCGGGCCGGTGAGCAAGGGCGCCAGGACCTTGGCGAGGGTGGTTTTGCCGCTCGCGGGCTGACCAATCAGCAGGTGGCAGCGCAGCGGGGCCATCGCGGCAACAAGGGGAACCCTCCACTCTTTCGCACGAAAAATACTCTTGCCAGGGTCCTGTGCGCTGACGCTGCATTCAGCAACATCCATGCAGCCCGTGGCCCACTCATGCAGCAGTCAAGCCCGCTCCTCGCCAAGAAGAGCGGCCAATACCTATGCCCCGCCTACGCCCCTGGAAGACCTGCACATCCTCGACTTCCTCGAGCTCGCCGGTTCCCAGTCCAAGGCGGGCAGCGCCCTAGCCATGCACCAGACCACCGTCTGCCGCAGTCTGCAGTTGATGCAGCACCAGTTCAAGCTGGACCCCAGTCACGGTTCAACGGTGTGCCGGCACGGCTACAACACCTGCTTGCACTACCTGCGGCTCGCTTACCGGGAGCATCGCCTCATGGAGGGGCTGCTGCGCATCGGCACCGATGTGCTCCACCAAAACCTGCTAAGCACCCTGGCGGGAGTGCAGCTGGTGCCGCCCCGGTTTCGTTGCGGCGAGCACTGGGCGGAGCTGGTGCGGCATGGCCTGCTCGATGGAGCCATCGTGAGCTCCTTCTGCCTGGAGAAGCTGCTGCTCTCGGGCCAATCCCCGCAATGGGATGGCCTCGCAGCACTGCCCTTGGGTCAGCTGGCCTTGCAGCTGGTGGCCACCACACCATCAACACGGCGGGTGTTGCTGCCGGGCAAAGGATCCACACCACTGCTGCACCAGGCGTTGGAGCGGCACGGCTTTGCGGTGGAGAAGCAACCGATGGCCTGCCAGGAACCAGCGGCCTGGATCAAGCGGGCACGAGACCGGAAGCTGGCGATGCCGGTGTGTGTCGATCTGCTGGGGCATGGATGGCTGGTGGCGAACGCACTCGTTCCGCTGCCTGAGCAGCCGCCGTTGATCGAGCAGCTGTGGCTACTGCTCCCGCAGGGGGCGGTGAACACAAGGGCGGCCCGGCAATGCCTGCGGCTGCTGCGGGTTCAGATCAGCAAGGCAAAAACTATGCAGGATCGGCATGAAGTGCGCTGAGGATTGGTGTCTCAAAGCAGCCAATAGCGCTGCGCTTCGCAGCAAGACGACGCAGACTTGGACAGATCTGCTCTTGTTGATGCTCGGCTTGCCATCCACAGCAGAAGAAAGCCCATCAATTCCGCCAGACAGGCGGGCAGCTATTCAGAGGCAGGGCCGATGACCGCCCACCTTGAATCCCTCAAGCCCGACGCCCTCGTCAAAGGCCTGCTGGCCGGCGAAGTGGTGCGGATCGTGTCCGCCGAGATGCTGGGCGATGCTGCCTGCAAGGTGGTGTATCGCGCCCAGGGCGGTGCTCTGGGTGAGCAGCTGCTGTTCCGTAGCAGCGAGGCCAACCTGGAGCTGGTGAGCGGCGGCCGCAAGTGGAGCTTTGCCGGAGATGGCGATCGCTTCCGCCTGGTGAGCGAGGCCGAGCGGATCCAGCTGGCCCACCTGTTCGACCCCTACGTGGCGGTCAGCAGCAGCGCGATTGACCCGCTGCCCCACCAGATCAGTGCGGTCTATGAGCACATGCTGCCCAGGCAGCCGATGCGCTTCCTGCTGGCGGATGATCCAGGCGCCGGCAAAACGATCATGGCCGGGCTGCTGATCAAGGAACTGTTGATCCGTGGCGAGCTGGAGCGCTGCCTGATCGTTGCGCCGGGTTCGCTCACCGAGCAGTGGCAGGACGAGCTCAAGGAGAAGTTCGAGCTGCAGTTTGAGCTGCTCACCCGCGAAATGATCAACGCCACGGGCCTGGGCAACCCGTTTGAGCAGCGGCCGCTATTGATTGCCCGGATGGACATGCTGTCGCGGGACGAGGAGCTGCAGAACCGACTGGAGGAGGCCCAGGAGTGGGACCTGGTGGTGTGCGACGAATCCCACCGGATGAGCGCCCACTACTTCGGCAGCGAGGTGAAGCGCACCAAGCGCTACGAGATGGGCAAACGGGTGGGCAACCACGCCCGCAACCTGCTGCTGATGACGGCCACGCCGCACAACGGCAAGGAGGAGGACTTCCAGCTGTTCATGGCCCTACTGGATGAAGACCGCTTTGCCGGCCACCAGCGTGATGCCGTGCACCGCAGCGATCCCACCGATCTGATGCGGCGGCTGGTGAAGGAAGACCTCTACACCTTCAGCGGTACCAAGCTGTTCCCCGAACGCAAGAGCTATACCGCCGAATACGAGCTTTCGGATGCCGAGAAGGTTCTCTACGAGCGGGTCACCGAGTACGTGCGCGAGGAGATGAACCGCGCCGATCGCAACGCCAACCAGCAGGGCGGTGCCAAGAAGCGCGTCAACGTGGGCTTTGCCTTGATGACCCTGCAGCGGCGCCTGGCCAGCAGCCCGTTTGCGATTCACCGCTCCCTGGAGCGCAGGCGGGGGCGACTGGAAAGCAGGCTGAAGGAGGAACGGCTGTTGCTGGAGGGGCGCGGTGCCGGAGCACGGCTGCAGCTCGATGCGAGCTACGAGCCCAAAGGGCTAAGCAACGACGAGATCGAGGAGCTCTACGAAGAAGACACTGCCGTCGAAATCGAGGGCACAGAAGAAGCCTTCACCGACAACGCCACCTCAGCCCAGACCCTGGCGGAACTGGAGTTTGAGATCGACACCCTCAAGGATCTCGAAAAACTCAGCCAGAAGGTGGTGGACCAGCGCACCGATGCCAAGTGGCAGGAGCTGGACCGGATCCTCGATGACCCGCTGATGAAGCAGGCCAATGGCGCCAGGCGCAAGTTGGTGCTGTTCACCGAGTTCAAGGACACTCTCACCGACCTGGCGATCAAGATCCGCGACCGGCTGGGTAAACCGGAAGCGGTAGTGGAAATCCACGGCGGAGTGGCGCGCGACAAGCGCCGCCAGATCGTGCATGCCTTCATGAACGACCCGGAGGTGGTGGTGCTGCTGGCCAATGACGCTGCCGGGGAGGGCGTGAACCTGCAGCGAGCGCACCTGATGGTGAACTACGACCTGCCCTGGAACCCCAACCGACTAGAGCAGCGCTTCGGTCGGATCCACCGGATCGGCCAGAAGGAGGTGTGTCACCTCTGGAACCTGCTGGCCAAGGACACCCGAGAAGGCGATGTCTACATCCAGCTGCTGGAAAAGCTGGAAGCGGCACGAAAAGCATTAGGCGACAAGGTCTTTGACGTGCTGGGTCAGTTGTTCTCAGGCCGTTCGCTGCGGGAGCTGCTGATGGATGCTGTTCTCTACAACGAGAACCCTGATGTCAAAGCACAGCTGGAGCTGGAAATTGAGGGGGCAGTGGATCAGGGCCACCTGGAGGCATTGCTGGCCGAGCGGGCCCTGGTGCATCAGGGCCTAGATACCGCCACGGTGGAGCAGCTGCGCCAGCAGATGGAGCGGGCGATGGCGCGCCGCATTCATCCCCACTATGTGCACGACTTCTTCATCGAGGCCTTCCGGCGGCTGGGCGGCAAGGTGAATCCACGCGAGAAGGGTCGCTACGAGATCAGCTACGTGCCGCCGCTGCTGCTGGATCGCAACCAGCAGATCGGCATCGGCGTACCGGTGCAAACCAGATATGAGCGCATCTGCTTTGAAAAGGAACATGTGGCCGAAAGCCCCAGAGCCGAACTGGTTAGCCCCGGCCATCCCCTGCTGGAGGCCTGCCTGTCGCTGGTGCTGGAGCGCGATGGTGCGGTTCTTGGCCAGGGAACGGTGCTGGTGGATGAACGTGACCTAGACAGCGAGCCCCGCCTGCTGTTCGCCTTGGAGCATGGTCTGCAGGACGGACGCAAGACCCGCTCTGGTAAGCAGCAATTAGTGTCCAACAGGCTGCAGTTTCTGGAGATCAGCCGCACGGGAGAGGTGAATGCGGCCGGCTCTGCCCCTTACCTCGACTACCGCCCACTCAAGGAGGGCGAGCAGGCCTTGATAGAGCCCCTGCTGGCTGAGAGCTGGCTGGCGCAGGATTGGGATGCGGTGGTGCTCAAGCACGCCATGACCACCCTGGTGCCCCAGCACCTCGAAGAGGTGAAGGGTGAGCGGCTGGAGCGGATCGCTAAAGCCAGACGTGAAATTCAGGCGCGCATGCAGCGGGAGATCAACCACTGGAGCCGCCGTTATGCCGAGCTGCAACTCCAGGAGCAGGCCGGCAAGCAGGTGCGGCTACCAGCCAAGGTGGCCAAGGATCGCGCCGAGGTGCTGCTGAGCCGGCTGGAGAAGCGAATGGTGCAGCTGGAGGCCGAGGCCCAGATCACCGCCAAGGTGCCCACACTCAAAGGTGGTGCCCTGGTTCTTCCTGTGGGGCTGCTGCTAGCGCTGCAGGGCCAAAGCGAACCGGAGGGCGTGGACGCAGCCGCCCGCAAACGAGTGGAACTGCTGGCGATGAACGCCGTTTTTGAAGCCGAGAAAGCCCTGGGTCGCATGCCCAAAGATGTGAGCGCCGAGCGCGGACGGGGCTACGACATCGAATCGATCGACGACAAGGGTGATCTGTTCTTCATCGAGGTGAAGGGCCGGGTGGATGGGGCCGACTCGGTGACGCTCACAATCAACGAGGTAAACACCGGCCGCAATTCACCCCATCGCTTCCGCCTAGCCCTTGTGACTGTTGAAGGTGATAGGGCCGCAAAGCCGGTGTATGTGAGCGGAGTCGACTGGGGCCTGCCTGGCTTTGGCGACACCCAGATCACCAAGAACCTTCAACAACTGCTGGCAGCAGGGAGGGATGCCCACTGATGAAACCGACAGAAGAACAGAAAGCGGTGATTAAGCACGAACAGGGTCGAGCGGTAGTATTTGCAGTGGCAGGTTCAGGAAAGACGACAACTGTTGTCAAAAGGATTAATCGCCTCATTGGTGAATGCGGCCACAATCCCAAACGGATACTTGCAACAACATTTAGTCGATTTGCTCGCAATCAGCTTGAACACAAGCTTGCCGATGAAGAATTCTGCGAAGGGGTTGAAGTGGCCACACTCCATGCCGTCGCCCTGCGCATTGTCAATTTCAAGACAGATCAGCTTGGGGCCCCAAGACGTTTCAATGTTGACGACAATGAACTATCGGGATGCTTTTTCAAGGCGAAAGACAGGATACGTGATGGCAACGGCATCAACCCGAAAGACCATGAAATCAACATGCAACTAATAGAGGACCTCGGGTACAGCGATTTTTCGAACTATCTCATGCAGCTCAAGGGCGATATGTTGTGCACGGATTGGATGTACGAATCACTCCCCGAGCGGGCCCGCCCATATTTTGACATTGAGCCCTTTCAACGAAATCAATGGCTAGAAGTATTAATTGATACCTACGAGCACGAGAGAAGAAACTCCAAGGCGCTTGGCTTTGATGACATCATGGTTAATGCGACTGTCGGAGTAGGCTCAAACGTCGAATTGCGAGAACAGTTTGCTTCTCGCTATGAGTTTGTCGTTGTGGATGAGTATCAAGATGTCAACAAAGCACAGGACATGATGCTGCAATTCTTGGACGAAAGGTCACAAAATATGATGGTAATCGGAGATGATGACCAGACAATCTACGAATGGAGAGGGGCAAGGCCAGACTTTATTCGATCAAAGCTGAGCGACAATAGCTGGACAGATTATCGCCTAAGCAGGAATTTTAGATCGTCGCCTGGACCGGTGATACTAGCGGCTCAAGTCATCGAGAAGAATCAGAACAGAGCCAAAAAGAAAATGATGCCGATGATGCCATTTACTGGCAAGTTGGACATTCGACGTTTTCATACAATCCGCGACCAGGCTAACGAAATAGCACAGATCGCAGAATCAGTCCACGCAGAGACCGGAAGCTATGACAACATCGTGGTATTAATTAGGCAGTACGCTGAGACCCCATGCATAGAACAGGTTCTGATTGCCAAACAGATACCGTACGAGATTCCTGATAGCAAGCCGTTCTATTTCAGAAGAGAGACGGGTTACATTCTTGACTACCTAACGCTTTTAATTCTCGAGCACAAGCGAATACACTGCAGCAGACTTGATGCAAGCGATCAAGAAATCTACGAAAAAGCATTGCGAAAGATTTATACACGACCAAAGACATACATGAAGCGCACGGCACTTGAGGTCGTCATTAACAAGGCTCTTGTCTCGGAAAATGCCAAGCCCTTAGGCCAGTTACTGGATGAATACAATGAGACGAGGCAAAATGACTCTGGCAAGCGGAGCGAAGGAGTGGATAATCTAATCGCATTCTTCTCCGCATACTCAGACAAAAGCCCCAGTGAATATACTGCAGCGAAAGCCATCTCTGATTTAGACGCGAAAACCGAGCTTCGACAGTGGATTATCGATTCCTCTGTTCATCCCCGCATTGGCCGAGTTAAAGCACAGATATTTGATGCCCTTGTCGATTACGCTGAAGACGATACGCTTGCCGCATTCCTGGCCCAAATCGATAGAGTTAAAGCATTTAATGCAACGGAAATTTGCGGCAGGAATGAGTCTAAGTTAAAAATACTTACAGTATTCAAGGCGAAAGGGCTTGAGTTTCCTGTTGTGGTTATCCCCAATATGAATAGTTCTCAAACTGATTTCCCCTCGGCGACTGGCGAAGTTACCAGTGCTCGGGAGAAACGTTCTGCCGAGGAGGAAGAAAGGCGTATATTTTATGTGGCCATGACGCGGGCCATACATGATCTACATATTTTCTATACATCGAATGAGCCGTCGCCTTATTTGACAGAAGCGGACTACAAGATTGTCGAAAGATATGTAGCCGAATGCCGGGCTATATTCAAAGGAGAGCTGTCGGCCCTTCCTAGTCAGTCAGGAAGTTATTACCTGGAAAATCTCTTGTCATATATGCATCTCTATCAGGTTGGGAATGCATGTGCAAGGTCGTGGTCTCGTCTCCTTTCGTCCGAGACCCAGCAATCCGTCTATTCGAAGGTTCTTCAGGAAATCACGTCGCATCTTGAATTGAAACCTCTAAAGACTGATCAAGAGCGGAGACAATCTTCAATTAGGTTAAAGCTGTGGGACGATATCAACCAAAATGCCATCCGTTTTCGAGAAAAGCGACAAGATTCACCCGACGATAGTGATACGCGAGAGAGGTTTGGCCCCCACTCACAAGGTGATATAGGTGTATTTGATGTGATTCTCGAAGACAGCGAAACGGAGTTCGAATGATGAGCGAGCACCCCGTCAAACGCCGCAAGAAAATGATCGAGGTTGCCATCCCTTTGGAGGCGATCAATGCGGCATCAGCGCGGGAGAAGAGCATCCGCCATGGGCATCCGAGCACCTTGCATCTGTGGTGGGCAAGGCGGCCGTTGGCAGCAGCAAGGTCGGTGATCTTCTGCCAAATGGTGGATGACCCCTCAGCAGTACCAGAGGAGTTCCCTACTGAGGAAGATCAGGAGAAAGAACGGCTGCGGCTGTTTGCCCTTGTCAGTGAACTGGTCACCTGGGAGAACACCACCAATGAACTGGTATTGAACCGGGCGCGGGAGGAAATCAAACGGAGCTGGCGGAGGGCCTGCGCTGATAACGCCGATCACCCACAGGCAGCAGAGCTCTTCAATCCAGACAAGCTGCCTGGCTTCCACGATCCCTTTGCCGGTGGTGGGGCACTACCCCTGGAAGCTCAACGCCTGGGATTGGAGGCCTACGCCAGTGATCTGAATCCAGTGGCGGTGTTGATCAACAAGGCGATGATCGAAATCCCGCCGAGGTTTGCGGGCATGCCGCCGGTGAATCCGGACAGTCGGCACGATCTGGATGTGCGCCAGTGGAAGGGTGCCCAGGGCTTGGCAGAAGACGTGCTCTACTACGGCAAGTGGATGCGCGATGAAGCCGAAAAGCGCATTGGCCACCTCTACCCGAAGGTGGAGGTGACAGCTGAGATGGCGA
>NZ_NQKZ01000027.1 GCF_002252665.1 Synechococcus sp. 8F6 | reverse complement strand
CGTACATCAGGGAGCCGGCGACGGGCTCACGGATGCCGTCGATGTCGACAGGGGGAGCGGCGATGAACGCCACGATGAAGCAGATGGTGGCAGCCAGCAGGCAGGGAATCATCAGCACACCGAACCAGCCCACATAGAGGCGGTTATTGGTGGAGGTGACCCACTCGCAGAACTGGTTCCACGCAGAAGCGCCTTGGCGCTGCTGAATTGTGGTTGTCATGAGAACGGTTGGGAGAGTGCTCGGTTGGCCTCTGCCCGGAGGCGTTGGCAGAAGAGCGTTAGATAGGTGCGGTGCGGAAATCCGCTCGCTCATTTCAGCTTAACACCAGTTCACAGTCCTTAGCCGCCGAGGACCTGCTGTGGATCAGCAGCAGACCTGATCGCAGCCATAGGCCTCGCTTATCACCCCGTGATGGTGGGTTGATGCGCTCCTCAAGAGGTGCACTCTGCGTCGATTCCCAACCATTTCCTCCCATGTCCTGACCCTCCAGCAGCGTCAGTCGCTCCAGCGGCACCGACAGCTCGGCCCGAAACACGTGGGCCGTGCGCCGGTGGATGTGGTGCACCATCACCAGCTCAGTCGCCTGGGGCTGCTCCGGCGTCTCGCCCGGATCCAGGTGACCGCCAAAGAAACCCCAGCAGCCGGGAGCGACGATCGAGGGAATCCCATCGCGCAGCTGCGGGCATGGCTCCGGGAGGAGCACGGAGACTGGGAATGAGCATGATCGTGCGCCTATCGGCGGCGGCGCATGAACAGCAAGAACTCCTGCCGCAATCTTTGGTGGAGCGGCGTGATGTCAACCATTTCCTCCCTCGAGGGCGTGTTGAGGGTCACCGCAGTCCGCTCCACCTCTTTGCGGAGCTGGCGCATCACAGGAATCAGCAACAGAGCTGCCAGAAGGCTCGCGATCAGCAGCACCGGAAGGATGCTGGCGGTCATGGCTACAAACACGACAGCCGCGATGCCCTGAGCAACCGCCACTAGCCATTTCGGCCTTGCTTTACCGGGCAGCTGCTTCATGAGCCAACGCTACGCATCCTCACCAGCTCCGGCTGCTCGACAGCTAGGACCGCCACGAGCTGCTGCGGGCGAAGCTCAGGGGGGAGTGGGGTTTTGACCGCGTTTTGACCGCAGAATCAGCGGCTAATCCCTGAGAAGTCAATCGGGGCGACAGGATTCGAACCTGCGACCTAGTGCTCCCAAAGCTCTCTTTTTGGAGTTTGCCAAGTCGCCGTTAGCGACTGAACTTTAGGACAAAAAGCACTGGTATCACTGATACTCACCTTGCCAACGGCTGACAGCTGGCGACAACCTATGCCAATCTCAGGGGGCGATTTGCTCACCTGTTTGCTCACATGGGCAGTTCTAGGGCCTCGAGCACCTGG
Organism: Synechococcus sp. 8F6; assembly: GCF_002252665.1. Lineage (GTDB taxonomy): Bacteria > Cyanobacteriota > Cyanobacteriia > PCC-6307 > Cyanobiaceae > Cyanobium_A. The sequence goes on along the minus strand of NZ_NQKZ01000027.1, from coordinate 9,744 downwards.
GCCAGCGTGCTGCGTTCTGGCTTGCGTCTCTCCCTCGCCCAGCGGGGCACGAGCAGCGGCTGGCGTGTGTCCGATCTGCGTGGACGCACGCGCTTAACGGTCGATGTCGCCGGCAGCCGCCATCAAGTTCTGCTGCCCTTCGAATGGACACAGGACCAAGCCGATGTGATCCGAGAGACCGTGTTGGCGATTCACTCCGCCCACCTCGATGGCAAGCCCCTCGACCGGGCTATCTCCGCCGCGCTGGCGTCGGAGGAGCAAGCAAGCCCAGAGGCCGCCGGCCCGATTGATTGGCCTGCCCTGGTGGAGCGGTTCAAGGCCCGCAAGTTAAGCAGCGGTGCCATCAAGCCGCAGACCTGGGACAACGCGTACAAGCGCCGTATGTCAGAGCTGCTGGCCGTCCTTGCCGGGAAGACACCACCAACCAATCCCCGCGAACTGCTTGAGGCCGTCACGGCCCGATGGGCCGATCAGCCCGGCTCCCGTGGCCGCCAGATGCAGGTTCAGCAGACCGCAGCGCTGCTGCGCTGGGGAGTTGATCACGAGGTGCTCGCGCCGGAGTGGGCACCCCCCCTCGACCTCGATCCGTTTGTGGGTCGCAAGAGGGAAGCTAAGGCGATCACCACCCCGCTGGAGGTGATGCACATCCTGGAGCTGGTAGAGGCCATTACCGACCCCCGATGGAGATTCGCTTTTCAGTTGCTGGCGGCCTATGGATTGAGGCCAGAGGAACTCCAGCACCTGGAGGTGCGCGACAGCCGCCTGTGGTGCAACTACTGCAAGAACACGAGCAGGGGTCAGACAAAGCCCAGGCCGCTGCGCTTGCTGCCATGCGACGACTGGGCTGAGGACTGGAAGCTTGTGGAGAGGTTCAAGACCCAGCTGCTACCGCCGATGCGCCCCGGGTATGGCGCTGAGGATCTGGGACTGCACATGCGCAGGCGCAGGCGCTGGCAAGATCTGCGTCGTGAGTACGAGGCGGCAGGAGAGAAGTTGGTCCTGTATTCCGCCCGCCATGGCTATGCGCACCGTGCGCACCTGATCTGCGAACTGCCGCCGAAGGTGGCCGCCGCTGCCATGGGTCACAGTGTCGAGACACACCTGGCGGCTTACAGCAAGTGGTGCGGCGATGACGTGGTGGATGACGCCTTCGAGCGAGCAGCGGCACGGTTAGCCCGGTAGGTGTTCAACACAGCGCAGTGCGGCAGTAACGACGGATCGGACTTGTTTTCTGGGCATTTCATCCACAACCGAAGCATTCCGCTGGTGAAGTTCTGGAATGTCCGCTGGGAGTGAAACACGGCACCGCAGGGCTTTGGTCGGCAACGGCCGTCCTTCAGCGTGCCACGGCTGCGCCATGGCGTGCATCGGCCAGCCGCCGCCGCCCACCGCTCCGGGGCCTGTGAAGGGTGGCAGGCAAGGCCACTCTCCCGCGGCTGCGGTGGCTGGGCGCTCAGGTCCGTTGCGTGGCCAGAGTGCACGGCCAGGCTTGCTCGCGCGGCTGCGCGGCCGATCGTTGTTTGGGGCTCGATTTGTTGCCCTTTCTCTTGCTCATCTGCCGTGAAGCCGGATCGCTCACGCCTGCCTAGATCCATTGCAGCACAGCCGCTTTGCCTGCTCTGTAGTGCACTTATACTGCTAGAATAAGGGCTGCGCCAAAGGCCCCAAGCCCATCGCCTGCGGTAATCCAATCCCCTGATCTCGCCGTCACTTTCGCTCTTCTCCTTGCGGTGTGATGCCCCGATCAGTTGTCACCTCTGGCAGCTGATTCATGGATCTTTGTTTCTCATCTAGCCCAGCAAGTGCACCATCTCGATCGCTGGTGATCGTTGCCGGCGGCGGCCGTGATCTGGTCTGGCCCCATCAGCGGGTTGCCGCTGAGCTGCTGGGCTTCAGCAGTGGCCGGCTGGTGCATTTGCTGCTCCACGGCGGTGCCCGCGGCGCGGATCGCGCCATTGGTCGCGCTGCCCAGCAGCTGGGCTGGTCAGCTCTTGCCCTGCCGGCCGAGTGGCGCCGCCATGGCCGGGCCGCCGGGCCGATCCGCAACCGGGAGTTGCTGGAGCAAGCCCTTGCCCGGGCCGTGGCCCACAGCTCCCCTGGCTGTCAGGTCTCGGTGCTGGTGCTGGCCTTCCCCGGTGGTGCCGGCACCGCCTCGCTGGTGCAGCAAGCCCGCCGCATGGCTGCCAGTTCTCCGGTGCCGATCTCGGTGGTGGAAGTCAGTCCATCGGCCGGGCTCTTGGCCGTTCCCACCGCCCTCCGCTGCTGATCCCTCAGCAGAAGCCTTCCGCGCCTGTTGGCGCCGCATTTTTTCTCACGTCCTTTACTCCTCTCGCCGTCATGGCTGTTCTAACCCCCATCCCTGCTCCAGTTGCTGCCCCTGCCCAAGCGGCAGCACCATCGGCATCAGGCCCTGCCTGCCCTATCCAGCGAGTCGCACCGGAAGGTGCGCCTGGTAGATCCGGTTCGCTCTGGCAGCTGGGCATCGAGGCCCAGGAGCTCACCTCCGCCATCGGCCAGCTGGCCGAGCAGCTGGAAACTGATGATCCCGAGCAGCGCGCTCTAGCTCTCGCTGAGCTGGAGGCCGCCTTGCTCGCAGAAGAAGGCAACAAGCAAGCCCTCTCAGCCAAAGCCGATGCCACCTGCTGGGTGATCGAGCACCTGCGAGGCCAGGCCGCCTACCGCCAGCAGCAGGCCAAGCGCCTCAGCGATCTGGCCCGCTCCGATGCCGGCCGGGCCGATGCCCTGGAGGAGTCGCTTGTGTTCGTCCTCACCCAGCTGCAGCCCAGCGCCACCCGCTTCTCGTTCCCCAATCACGAGCTCAGCAGCCGCAAGTCCTCCGCCGTCGTGATCGACGACGAGGAGGCCCTCGATTCCGAGTGGCTCGCCGTCACCACCACCACCAAGCCAGACAAGGCCGCCATCAAAGAGGCCCTCAAGGCCGGCCGCCAGATCACCGGCGCCCAGCTTCTCTCCCGCCGCAGCTGGCGCATCCACTGACGGGGGGCAGGGGGGCAGAGCCCCCTTGCACACGGGCCTTTTGCGGGAGCGGGCCCACGTCACTCCCCCCAGAGCCCATACAGCCACCGATCACCCCATCACCAGAGCCATGGATCTCTCCAGCTACGCCAGCGCCACCGCCACCAACAGCCCCACCAACACCCGGCCCAGGGGGCACATCTGGTCAACCCGGCTGTGCAGCTGGGTGGTGCCGATCACCCGCAAGGGCAGCCGCCGGCCCTCACCAGATCACATCTATTGCAGCGAACCGCCCTGCTGGTTGCTGATCGAGCCCTTCGATCCAGCCAGCACCGCCAGTTGATCGCCTGCTGTCCATCCATTCCCGTTCTGACCGCACACCTCACCCCTCATCGCCATGACCTGCACCTTTTCCACTGAGCAGATCACTGCCCTCTCCGCCCCGCTGGATCGCGCCAAGGTGCGCCAGCGGGAGCAGGGCCGCAGCCAGGTGAGCTACCTGGAGGGGTGGCAGGTGATCGCAGAAGCCAACCGCATCTTTGGCTTTGACGGCTGGCAGCGGCAAACCGTCGCCCTGCGCTGCGTCAACCAGAGCGAACGCACCATCGGCCGCGACCAGAAACCCGGCTGGGGTGTCACCTACACCGCCCGCGTACGCATCACCGTCGGCGAGGGCTCAGCTGCCCAGTTGATCCGAGAAGGCTGCGGCGCCGGCCACGGCATCGACACCGACCTGGGCCAGGCCCATGAATCCGCCCTCAAAGAGGCCGAAACCGACGCCATGAAGCGGGCCTTGATGACCTTTGGGAACCCCTTCGGGCTCGCCTTGTATGACAAGCAGCAGCGGGAGGTGACCAGCTCAGCAGGGCAGAGCAGCGCTCCTCCGCCTGCCAGCGCCAGCAACGGCACGCGATCGATCCATCGCCGCCCCACGCCTGCTGCCCCAAGCGCCAGCAACGATCCTGGTCTGGAACCACTCGATCCGGCCACGATCCGCCAGCTGCACGCGACCATCCGCGCCCTGCCCGCCCCGGTGCTGGAGGGGTTCGGCAAGGCCTTCCGCAAGCGCTTCCAGGTGCCGGAGGAGGCCACTTCCATTGCCGATCGGATCCTGCAGAAGCGTCATCACGACTGGATCGAGACCTACCTGGTGCAGCACCAGCAGGTGGCGGCATGACCACAAGCACTACAAGGAAGCGGAAAGGCATGCAACCTGCACGTCCTGGAGTTTGAGTTCGACCTGCTCTTGCTGTCCGGCAAGGCCCTGGTGGAGGCGATCCGATCCCTTCGGAAGCGGCCTTCCGGCGCCACAGGAGAAGAGCTGAATCAGCTCAGGCCCAGCTCCTGCATCCGCTGCCAGAAGGCACTCTTACGGCCATGCCCCGTGCGGATGGCGGCCATATAGGCCTGGTGGCTGGGGATATCGCCCCAGGCCTCGATGCGCTTGCTGAGCAGCCCACAGCTCTGCAGGTGGCGGGCCGCATGGCCGTAGCGGCTGCTGCGGGCCTCGGCGAGGCTGAAATCGACTATCGAGCGCAGGGCCAACGTGGCCGCCAGGGGGTGGTCTTTACTCAGCTTTTCGGCAGCGGCACCCAGCACCTCGTACTGGGCGCCTTCCAGTTCGCTGCGCCGGTTCAGCACCAGCTCGGCCGTCTGCGCCAAGGCCGAGGGCCAGCTGAGCAGGAAACAGAGGCTCTGGGTCAGGCTCGGATACGCCAGGGCAATCGCAATGGCCCGCTGCTCCGCTTCCACGTCCTCAAAAGCCGGCAGCTGCTCGAGGTAGGCGCGCAGCAGGCTGCCGTCAAGGCAGCGCGCAAAGCAGTTCCAGCGGGCTGTCTGGGCCTCCTCGCTGCGCCCCAGCGCCTGCAGTGCGGCGATGTGGGCGTGCTCCCACTCCATCTCCGGCCAGCGAGAGCGATCGGGGGTGGCCCTGGTGAGGAAGCCCAGGGCGTCCTCGGCGCGGCCGGCAGCCAGCAGGCGCCCTGCAATCTCGGCGGCGATGCGGGGGAAGCGCTGCTGCTCAGCGGTGTACTGGGCAATGAAGCCATCCACATCGCCGCTGGCTTCCGCCACGGCCTGCAGGCCCAGCTTCACGGTCCATTGGCGTGAGCTCTCGGCCCGCACATGGGCATAGGTGGGGCCGCCGGACCCGTAGCCCACCTGCTCCCACTCCTCTCTGGGGGGCACCGGCACCGGCTGCTCGCCCAGCTGCTGGAAGTGTTGCTTGAGCGCCGCCAGTCCCGCCGGGCCCAGGGGCTCGGCCAGCTGCTGGATCACGTCGTCGAACACCCCATAGCCGTTGTGGCAGAAGGCTTCGAACACCTGCTCCGCCAGGGCCAAGGGCTCAGGTTTGGCGGCCGCGGCGATCGGGCCCAGCTGGCGGATGGCCTCGCGGAAGATGTCGCCGATCAGGCCGCTGCTGTCATGGCAGCGGCCGAGCACGTTGTCCCCCAGCTCCAGGAACTGCCAGAGCAACTCCAGGGCGGCAGCGGGATCGCCCTGGGCGATCGGACCGGTGATGGCGTCGAGCTGGGCCGTGAGGTCTTTGCGAATCGGCTGGCGCTGGTCGCGCTCGTAGAAACGTCTAGAGCGGGCGATCGTGACCAGCCGCTGCCGCACCTGGGCGGCGGCATCCTGGGGGCTGGAAGATGAGGCCACGGCCAGCTTGAGTTGGCGCTTGATCGCCGGGTCGCTGGCGGCCAGCTCCAGCAGCAGCTCGGTAAGGCGCTCCGGCCCAAGGGCCAGCAGGGCTTTGGCATCAAGGGCAGAGGAGCGTGGCATCGGGGTGTGCCTCTGGGATGGCAGGGCCTGCTGCGCAGACTCTGCCCAGGATCGCCGTAGGGGAAGCCAAGGTCCAGCCGTGCTGCAGGCCGGGGGCACCTGCAAAGGCACATCAGCCGGTACCCAAAGGCTGGTGGTCTGGGTATAAAGCGGCCAGCATCGCGGCGCCATGCCCAGACAACCCGTCAGGTCTGTCAGCCATGGGAATACTGAGGACACCTGACGAATGGCGCCCCCACGCTTTGATCCCCATGGCTATTTGGAGGCCGGCATCCATCTCTGCACAATGGAAGAGCTGGAGGAGTTGTTCGGTTGGAACAACTGCCGCAGAAGGCTACTGGCTCAGCTCAGGGAGTTTGTGGAAACTGAACTGATGCAAGCCGCCGGTCAGCAGGCACCGCTGGTGCTCGATGGCACCTTCGTGACACGACATGAAAGTCCGGTTGAGATCGTAGTCGTATTGCTTCTCGATGAGATCGCAGAAGAGCACTTTTGGAATGGCGCTGACCTCTATTCCTCTCATCAGACAGTGCGCTCTCGGTATCAGATCCGGCTGTATGTCCATTCCGCGACCTACGGCATGGATGCATTGAGCAGGATCCAGGGGATCGACACTGTGGAGTTACTGGAGAAAGGCCTCCACCACAAACACTCAAAAGGCGTTGTGAGGTTGAACTGATGGGCACCTGGCTCGACGCGATGGAAGCCAGGGCGCGCCTGATCCATCAGGAGATCCTGGGGGCCCAGGCGCTCGCCCGTCGGGCAGGAGCCGATCCACAGGCGTTCACCGAACCCCTTTATCAAGAGCTGGCCCGCTACTACCGCAACAACTTTTCCTATGCCCTGCTGGCCGACCATGCCGACCTGATCGCCCGTTACCGCGGCCCGGGGGTCGCCAACCGTGAACCACCTGTGTCGCTGGTGACGACGCTGTTTGGCAATCTGCGCAAAGAGATCCAGCTGGTCGCCAAGGCGATCGCCGGGATGGAGGAGAAGAAGGTGCGCTGGCCCGCCGATCTGGACCCCCAGCTGGCTGGGGTGACCTACGGCAGCCTGGTGGTGGGCATGCGGGTGCCACGGCCTGGAGATGTGGGTGCCGACGGCCAGGCGGTGCTGCCCGGGGTGAGCGATGACCTCTACCGGGCGGTGCAGACGGCGGTGCAGAGCCTGCCGGCGATTCCACGCCTGATTCAGGACGGCCAGATCAGCGATGAGATCTACGAGCAGTTCCCCGATCCCGCCGTGCGCGACACGGTGATGGTGGCGGCCAGGCGCCTGGCACCCTCCGCCCAGAACAAAGCGATCAGCGAACTGTTCCTCAGCGGGCCACAGCCCGATACAAATCAGAGGCCGGCTCAGGCCCTCACCAAGCAGAGCCGCCAGATCCTTGGCCGCAGCCTCAACACCCCCAGCAGCCGGCGCCTCAAGAGCAATGGTGAGTTCGAGGGTGTGGTGCGGGAGGTGGACCTGGATGCTCGGCGCTTTGAGATCCGGGGGCGAGGTGCCAGCAGCGGCATGCGCTGCATTTATGAGCCCCTCTACGACGGCGACATCATCGGCCTGCTCAATGCCGCCGTACGTGTGAAGGGCAGCTACGAAGCAGCGGCTGATGAACAGCCCAGGCTGGTGCGGGTGGAGCAGATCACGGTGACTAGACGGCCCGGTCAACAGCTGGAGCTCGAGGTCGAGTCCTAGTCCCGCTAAAAGAGTTTCGAGCCTAAGCGAGTGTTATTTCTAAAGGGACTCCCGATGCAATTGGCCAGCAGCATGGGGATCAGCGGCTCTTGACGCAGTAGTTGCCTGATGAATACCAGCCCAACGGGCAGGACTTGCCGGTCTTCTGGATCGCTTCGCGGTCGTTGCTGGGGCTGCTGAGGCAGTAGTTGCCCGAGGCATAGAAGCCCAGGGGGCAGGAGCTGCCGGTCTTCTCGATGGCACCGCGGGTGTTGCTGCTCTTGCTGGGCACGCAGTAGCTGCCGGAGCTGTAGTAGCCGAGGGGACAACCTCCCACTTTCGGGAGGGGCTGCACCGGCTGCTGGGCCAGCACTGCGCCGGCACTCACCAGCACCCCGGCGGCGATCAACAGGGTCTTACGCATCGCTGGTGGGCATTGCCAATTCATCGAGCAGGCGGCTCACCAGGTCACGACGGCTGCGCAGCCCCCACTCCTTGCGCAACTCATCCAGCCAAACCAGGGTGGATTGGCGCAGCTCAAGGGTCACCCGCACATAGGGATCATCGCTGGATTCGTCGGGGGACATTTGCCGGTGGCTGGGAGTTCCAACGATCGGTCTGATGCTGCTCTTGTGCAAGAGCAATGGGGGCAGACTTGAGCAACCAACAGCCGAGGGGCCACCAGGCGATGCCCATCAACACCCGGATGGAGAGCTGCCTGGCTGAGGAGCGCGGGGCAATGGTCTTCTGGTCACCGGACGTGCAGCAGCGCAAGCCGGGCAGCAAAGTTCAGATCATTGATGTTTTCTCCCTGCAGGTCGTCACCGGCTACACCCGTGACCCCCAAGGTCGGTTGTTGCTGGAGTCCCAGCCATCCGTGGCTGCTGGCCGCAACTGGAGTCTGGCCAAGGCAGCTCAGTTGATGCGTAATGACGCCAGGCCCCACCGCTGGGTAGCTCTGCAGCTCAACAAGCAGGCCTGGGGGCTGTTCTGGGCTGGTGGTGGGCTCCAGCGCTGCCGTGAGTTGCTATCCCAGAAGGTCCCTCCATCGGACATTTCCAGCGCACTGGTTGCGGCCACCCCAGAAGCCCTGTTGCGACTGGTTCTAGATCTTGGCGCTGATCAGTCCAGCCCTATTCGTAGCCCTGCTGCAAAACCTGCCAAAGATCAGCACAAGGGGGCGTGGCGGATCATCGCTTGGACATCACTGGCCTGGCTGACTGCCCTTGGTATGACCATTGCAGGCTTCCTCACCGCGTTAGAGCGTCAGGACCGCAAGTTGGAGCTGCTGCTCGAGCGCACAGCCCCAGGTTCCGTCATGCGTTGAGCCATTCAGCATTCCGGCTCTGCTCTGCTGTTGCGGTGTTGGGCTTGGGTTGGCTGGGCGTGCAAGCAAGCCTGGCTCAGCCGCAAGGTGTTACGGCCACGGTGCTCTCCATTGGTGATGGCGACACCATCCGCGTACGCCAGTCTGGCCGGGCGATGACCGTACGGCTGGCCTGCATCGATGCCCCCGAAACCGCCCAGAGCCCCTACGGACAGGAAGCCCGTCGCTACCTGCAGCAGCGCCTGCCGATCGGCCGCGAAGTTGTCCTTGCCGTCAAGACCACCGATCGCTACGGGCGCACGGTGGCGGAGGTGTTCAGCGGCGTGAACATCAACCTGGCCATGTTGGAAGACGGGCAGGCCTTTGCCTACCGCCAGTATCTGGGGGGCTGCGCTGCCCGCGAATACCTGGAGGCAGAAGAGCGCGCCAACCGTGCCGGTCTGGGTATCTGGCAGGTGCCCGATGGCATCACTCGCCCCTGGGACTTCCGCCGCGGCCGCCGTTCAGCGGCCATCCCCGATGGCACCACCCCGGGCGGGCGCCGCTACCGCTGCAAGGAGATCGGCTCCTATGCCAGAGCACAGGAGCTGCTGCGTCAGGGGCACACCTATCTAGACAGCAATGGTGATGGAGAGGCCTGCGAGTCGCTCCGTTGATCGGTGTTGTTGATCAACGCAACATGGAGCAGCGATGCGTTCATAAATTGTTGAAAGCATGCGGCCTTGGCATTGGATAAGGCAAATGAGGAGCTTTGTGGGCATTGAAGGCCTAAATAAAGTGCATCTCATCGCTGCACATGCACCTCTCTACCCAGCGTCTTGCGGCATTAGGTGCTGCAGCCTCCATCGGTCTCACCTGCACTCCAGGCATGGCAGCTGTCTATCAAGCCCTCTGCTCAGGCGGTTCAGAATGCACCGTCACCCTGGCCAATGGCCAGATCGGCATGCCGGGCCTGGTCATCCAGAAAGATCAGGTGCTCTCCTGGT
>NZ_NQKZ01000026.1 GCF_002252665.1 Synechococcus sp. 8F6 | reverse complement strand
ACGCTCAAACGGAATCCCTCAAGCCCCCTCCTCGGAGGGGGCTTTTTCATGGGAGATGGCCTTGGAAATGGTTGTGGCGTTGTTGCACAGGCTGTTTTACAGGCTGTGCAACAGCATGATCAAACGTAGGACGTGGCGTCGGTTGTGTCAAAGCATCATTTCAAGCTCTTGCCCGCCAAGGGTTAGACTGGAATTTGATTCCATTGAAAATAATGTCTGAAATCGAAGAAATTAATAAGCTTGTCACGTTTGGACTTGTCGATGGAAAGCTGCGGATCCTGCAAGTTAACGCCAACGTGTGGGGTGACGTAAAGGGAGATATTCAAGGCAGCGTCCAAGGCGATATTTATGGAGACGTTGCAGGCAGTGTTGAGGGATATGTTGGCCGTGATGTTGGTGCAAATGTCGGCCGCCATGTCTTGGGGAATATTAATGGCAATGTGGAAGGAAGTATTTGGGGCGATGTGAAGGGAGCTATTTGGGGTCGCGTCTACGGTGCAATCCAGGGTGGTCAGGAGCAAGAAGATGTTCTCGATTAAGAGTCCAGAATCCATTGTTAAAGTCCGTTCGCTGACAAAAGCAAGATCTAGTTCTGCTTCATCAATTCTTATCTATCGATCATTTCTCTGAAGGCCCTAGCCTTCGTCTCGGGCGGTCGAATTCGTTGATGATGCGCGAAAGCGTGTAATGCTGTTTCGAGAAGTTGATCCACGGGGAGCGGTTCAAGCTCTGGGCGCAGACGCGGCAGCTGGTTAGGCGGCCCGCCAGCATGGAGTTACTCGCAACCTCGACGTGCTTTTGAATCCCTTCTTGCCGTTCAGCACTGCCAAGGTGCTGGGCCTTAAGGCCACCGTGCTGCTGCTGCTCACCCTGCTGATCAAGGCCAGAGTGCAGATTGTGGCCGGTTCGGCCTTGGGGATCTTCCTCTTGCTGCTGCAGGTGCTGGTGTTCCTGGCTGTCAGCGGTGGGCTGCTGCTCACGGCTGGTGGAGCAGCGTTTTACGCCACCCAGCAGCGGCGGTCGGCGGCGGCCTGATCGGCAGCGAGGGGATTCCTTTGCTTCATTTGCAGGATCGCAAGGCATCCTTGGAGAAGCTGAGGGCCCACGCCTATCCCGAGCGAACAGCAGGTTCAACAGAATGGCTTGATCCCGGAATCAGGAGCCATGGGGGTTGAGGAGTGCAGTGCCGGAGCGACCCGGCACATCCTGCTTACGGGTGGCAGCTCCGGGATCGGTTTTCAGGCGGCGATCCTGCTGCTCCAGGCCGGTCACCGTCTCACCCTGCCCTGCCGGGATGCCAACACTGCTGCGGCCTTGCGCCAGCGCCTAAGCGGGCGGATCGAAACCCCCATCTGCGATCTGGCCGATCTGAGCAGCATCAAGCGCTGCGCTGAATCCCTGCTGGCAGAGGGCGAGCCGATCGACACCTTGGTGCTCAACGCCGGCCTGCAGTACAGCGGTGGGGGCGAGCCCCGCTGGTCAGCCCAGGGTTTTGAACTCACCATTGCGGTGAACCACTTGGGCCACCAGGCTCTGCTGCAGCAGCTGTTGCCCCTGCTGATGCGGGGCACTGCTCCGCGGCTGGTGGTCACGGCCTCTGAAGTGCATGACCCCACCACCGCCGGAGGCAAGGTGGGCCTTCCGGCCGGCTTGGGTGACCTTGCTGGTCTGCGACAAGGCCCTGGGGCTCTGCTGCTGGATGGCAGCGGCAGCTTCAATGCCGAGAAGGCTTACAAAGACAGCAAACTCTGCAACCTGCTGATGGCCAGGGAGGCGGAGCGCCGGCTGAGGGAGCAGGGCGCGCCCCTGCCGGTGCTCGCCTGGAGCCCGGGGTTGGTGATCCCGCGCAGCAAGGGTGGCTTCTTCCGCTACAGCCGCAGCCACAACCCCGTGGCCCAGGCACTGTTCGCCCTGGTGGCCCGCGACCTGCTGCGGCTCACCGAAACGCCGCAGAGGGCTGGCACCCTGCTGGCAGGCCTGGCCAGTACGGCAACGCCGCAACCCAGCGGATTCCAGTACTGGAGCAACCGGGTGCTGGGCCCAGGCCGGCTGCGTTTTGAGGCCAGTCAGCCCAGCGGGGAAGCCTGCTCAGACACCCTGGCCCTGCAGCTCTGGGATCTCAGCGCTCAGATCGGAATCGGTTGACCGCGCTAGGCCGAGCGCAGAAGCAAAGCCCACGTTTCATATTTCTTCACATTAGAGTTGGCAAAAGCGGAGCTGCTAATGAATGACCTTCTGGCTGGTGTGTATCTGATCTGCTTTGCGGCCATCGCTGGTGGTGCCTTTGCTCTGATGACCCAGAACCTGCGCAGCTCCACAGGGCGGGTTTCTTCTCCCTCTCCTCGCATGCGCGGCAGGGTGCACCCAGAGGCCCCCCAGCCTGGAGAAGAGGTGCTGTATGCCGACTTCAGCCGGGAGCGGCTGGAGCAGTTGTATCAGCAAACCCCGTGACTCCCTAGGGGTACCACTCGCGATACAACACCCGTCCATGATCTTGATTTCTTTGCTTTGCTCGTTGGATATCTCCTCGGCCAGCTTGCGAATCATGTGTCGACGGATGTTCGCCGCTGTCATTGTTGACATCATCACGCCCATTTGATGGTGAGGAATCATCTGCTCGATAAAGGCCTCGGTCGAAATCGATGGATTGACGCAGGGCCTGCATGTTGACGCCGATCATGCGGCTGTGTTGCCAGTCCATCCCCAAGCGGCGATCTGGAGCCCATCGCTGGAGATCACTGCCATACCACTGTCGATACCAGCGGCGCATCTGGTCGTTTTCGCGCCCCTGATTCACCTTGATGGTGCGAGCCAGGTTCTTGATTTCGTCGCGCCGTGCTCTGACTAGGGCGAGATCAGCCATCGCAATCGCGTCTTCATGGTGGAGCACCATCATCGTGAAGAAGTTCTGATCTGTCGGCTTCATCCGCCCCTGCCAGGTCCATCCCTTGCCCAGGCAAAATTCAGCCATGATCAGGGGCTTTGTTCGGGGTCTTGCGGGCTGCGTGGCAGTGGGGCTCGTTGCGGCCTTGGTATGGCCGACTGGTGTGGCCGGGCGGCGCATCACGGCCGTGGTGGTCTCAATCGGCGACGGCGACACCATCCGCGTGCGCCAGGCGGGACGGGTGTTGACGGTGCGGCTAGCCTGCATCGATGCCCCTGAGGCGGCCCAAGGCTCCTACGGTGCCCAGGCGCGTCGCTCCCTGCAGCAGCTACTACCCCTCAACCGCGCGATTTCGCTCGACGTGAAAACCGTCGATCGCTATGGCCGCACGGTTGCTGAGGTGTTCACGGTGGCCAACCTTTTCAGGCAGGTGAACATCAACCTGGCGATGGTGGAGGACGGTGAGGCCTTTGCCTATCGCCGATACCTGAGCAGCTGCAACGAACAGATTTACCTAGAGGCGGAGCACAGGGCCAGCCGCCGCCGTTTTGGGGTGTGGCAGGTGCCGGGCGGCATCACCCGGCCCTGGGATTTTCGGCGTGGGCGCTGACGCCTGATCAGATCTCCTGCCCCAACTGCGGTTGGTAGAAAAAGCCGCCGCCCGCACTCGCCTGCTGAACGACGGCGCAGCGGGTCGCCACCCGCCACAGCGCCCGGTGAATCGGGGTGGGGTCGTGTCGCACGAGATGGGGGAAGCGCAGTCTCAGCAGGGTGGTGGCCTTCCAGGCGTTGTAGTGAGGGATTCGGGGATTGATGTGATGACATACGTGGGTGGATCCGATGCCGTGGTGGAGCAGGTTCAGAACGGGGCCGTAGGGGCGATCCACCGTCTGCAGGGCTCCCTTGGCCCAGGTCCAGTCAGCGGTGGAAAAGTGGGGAATATCCGTATCGGTATGTTGTAGCCAGGTGTAGCCCACCAGCCAGGCATTGATCACCAAGTAGGGAAGTCCGTAGACGCACAACATCCGTGCCGGCGAGAACTGAATCGCGGCCATGATCAGGATCCCTATCATCGCCAGCAACCCAAGATTCGAGAGCTGCATCAAGGGGAGGCAGGCATTCGGAAATAGGGCTCGCTTGCCGTTTCGAAACGGCGCAGCCGTGGTGAAGTGGGAGGTGGGAGCACCGTAGTTTTTGCCGCCGGCCACGCCGAACAGCAGATAGAGCGGCCAGCCCAGCAGCAGATGGCTGATTAACGAGGTGATACCAAACAGCTGGGGCCCGAGACGCCTGCTCATCCCCGCCACAATCTGGCCCGTACGCGACTCTGCACGGGGGGGCACATGGGTTTCACCCCCTTCCATGTGATTGCAATTGGCGTGATGCACCGCATGGCTGTGCTGCCAGCTGAAGTAGGGCACCAGCAGCAGGCTGTGCAGCACGAATCCCACGGTGGCTTCCACGCGAGGGTTCGGATGGAAGGCGCGGTGCCCGCACTCATGGGCAATCACCCAGCAACCGCCAGCCACGGTGCCCGCCACCACCGCGTAAAGAAGCCAAAGCGGAGCCGCCATCGCGGTGAGGGGAATCTGGGTGCCCAGTCCGTAGGTCAGCAGTGTGAGGCTGAGGGACATCGCCAGGCTCCCCCAGGCTTTGCCTGGATGGATCCTTAGGAGCTCGGTGGGAAGGCAGGCCAGCAGTTCAGCTTTGCTGGGATAGGCGGGTGATTCAGGCGAAACTGACTCCGGTGCAAGGGGCCGGAGGGAGACAGAAGAAATCAATGAGGCAGCCGTAGGCGCAGGGAAATCAACAAGACCGGGATAGGCCTCGATGACACTAGGGATTTCACGATGCAATCGTGGATGGCCTCAGTGACAGGCCGAAGGATCAGGAAACAGATTTAATAGTTATCGCCGTATTTGACGGGTGACGAGGCGTTCATGAGTTCAACGGTGGTTTCATATCCCTGGGCAACCGTAACTTCGTGCTGCTTGCCAATGTCTCTGAGGGCGTCGAAGTCAAATGTTGGAGCCGTGATCCAGCTGAAGCCTTTGCCAAAGGTGTTGTCTGGATTAACGATGTACCAATGACAGGCCGTATCGGGTACGGATACAGAGCATTTCGACCAATCCACATCCCATTGGGGGACTTGAACGAATGACAGCGCTGCAAAAAGAAAGCCGAATAGACTTATGAACATTTCAATCTCAAATTTTGGCTATTCTATCACATGACTTCGAGATCCTAACCCCTGTCGTTCAGCTTCGCTGTGCAGTTTGGAGAGGTCGTTCACGATCAGTTCTGCTGCGCGCTCAGCAGCATCCAGAAAGGGCAGCAGGGTGCGCTGGGCGCCGATGGCTTCCAGCTTCACCACCTCAGCTTCATCGTGGGCGGTGGCAATGAAACGCCCCTGAAAGCCTGCCGTTTCCAGCCCATGACGGATGGCGGCGTTGCTTTTCAGCGACGGCAAGGTGCTCACCACCACCGTGGCCGACGACAGCGGCAGGGTGGCGGTGAACTCTGGATCCTCCGAATCGCCGTATTGCACAGGCAGCCCGTGAGCCGCTGCCAGTCGCAGCGCCTGAGGATCGAAGTCGATGCCCAGGATCGAGAGGCGGTGGGTTTGTAGCTGGCGGTAGATCGCGCTGCCAAACCGCCCCAGCCCCAGCAGCACCACATCCGCCCGCACCGGACCGCTAGCGCTGCCACTGATCTCGCTGAATGGCGTGCTGCGTTCGAACATCCGCAGAGGTGCCTGCAGCCACCCGTAGAGACGATCGGAGCCCAGGATCATGTATGTGGAGAGGCCGATGGTAATGACGCCCACCAGGGTGATCAGGCTCACCTCGCCTTCCCTGAGTTGGCCTAGCTGGAGCCCCAGTGCCGCCAGGATCAGTGAAAACTCTGAGATCTGGGCCACGGTGAGCCCTGCCAGAAATCCGGTGCGTCGCCGGTAGCCCATCGCCCCCATGATCGCCACCACGATCAGCGGGTTGCCCACCAGCACAAAGACCGACAGCACCAGGGCTGGCCCCAGCTGCAGACCCGCCGCTGACAAGCTGAGGCCGGAGCCCAGATCAATGAAGAAGAACAGCAGCAGGAAGTCGCGCAGGCCGGTGAGCCGCGAGGCGATGGCTTCCCGGTAGGGGGTGGAGGCAATCGACACCCCACCGAGGAACGCACCCACCTCCTTGCTGAAATTCACGCTATCGGCCAGAGCCGCCAGACCCACGGCCCAGACCACGGCAAACAACACCAGCAGCTCCTGGTTCTGGGCCAGCCGCCCGAGCAGCGGGGGCATCACCCAACGCATGGTGGCAGCCGTCCCCAGCACAAACGCCGTACCCACCAGCAGCAGCCGCAGCGCCTGGCTCACGAAGCCGCCACCGCCTGCGTTGGCGAAGGAGGTGAGCAGGATCATCGCCAGGATCACGGCGATGTCCTGCACCACCAGAAATCCCACGGCAATGCGCCCGTGAAGTGAATCGATCTCCCGTTTATCCGAGAGCAACTTGACGATGATGATCGTGCTGGAGAAGGTGAGGCAGACGGCGATGTAGATCGCCTTCACCGGAGCAAAACCCAACCCCAGGCACAACAGAAAGCCAAACAGAGCTGTGAACACAATCTGCCCAAGGCCCGTGGCCAGAGCCACCGGGCCCACCGAGCGGATCAACCCCACATCAAGCTTGAGGCCCACCACAAACAACAGTACGGAGATCCCGATGTTGGAGAGCAGCTTGATCTCGCTTCCTCCTGAAGCCCAGCCGAGCACCGCTGGGCCCACCACGATGCCGGTGAGGATGTAGCTGATGATCAGCGGCTGGCGCAGCTTCAGGGCGAGCACCCCGATCACGCCGGCGATCCCCAGGATGGCGGCGAGCTCGTGGAACGCGGTGCTGAAGGTCATCGGAGTTGGCAACTGCGGCCATCGTGAGCAGTGCTCGCCCCTAAATGGGGCCTTCCGCAAGGAAGTGATGTGTCAGGCGAGCAGCGTTTCGCGAGGGTCTGAGCCATCCTCAGGCGGAGTCAGCCATCGGATTGGGCGGGAGGCGGCAGGGTGTGGATCAACGTTGCCGTGCTACTGGCCGGCGTGCTGCTGCTTCTCGGCATCACCTCCAGCAAATTCTCGGCCCGGCTTGGGGTGCCGGTGCTGGTGTTGTTTCTCACGGTGGGGATGCTGGCCGGATCGGAGGGGCTCGGCCGCATCCCCTTTGAGAACTACGGCCTTGCCAACAGCGTTGGCAGCGTTGCCTTGGCTCTGATCCTGTTTGACGGTGGCCTGCGAACCTCCCTGGCCTCGGTGCAACAGGTGTGGAAGCCCGCGCTGGCGTTATCCACGGTTGGGGTGCTGCTCACCGCGCTGATTACGGGCCTGGCTGCCTCCTGGGTGCTGAAGCTGCCGATGTTGCCGGGACTGCTGCTCGGCAGCATCGTCGGCTCCACCGATGCGGCAGCGGTGTTTGCCGTGCTGCGCTCCAGCGGCCTCAAGCTGCCGGAGCGGCTCACCTCCACCCTGGAAGTGGAGAGCGGCTCCAACGATCCGATGGCGATCTTCCTGACCCTCGGGTTGATGGGCATGATCACCGGACGCGCCGATTCCGCGCAGGCCTTGGCGCTGCTGTTTGTGGCGCAGTTTGGCGTGGGTAGCCTCGCCGGCCTTCTCGTGGGCAGGCTGGCCACCTGGGCCATCAACCGGATCAATCTCGATTACCCGGGCCTCTATCCACTGCTGGCCCTCGCCTTTGGCCTGGTGGCCTTCGGGCTAGCTGCGGTGCTCGGCGGGAGCGGTTTCCTGGCGGTGTACGTCGCTGGCATCGTGCTCGGTAGCAGCTCGATCGTGTTTCGGCGGGGCATCTTGTCCTTCCACGACGCCACCGCCTGGTTGGGGCAGATCGTGCTGTTCGTGATGCTGGGGCTGCTCAGCTTCCCCAGCCGCCTGCTGGCGGTGGCCTGGGAGGGACTGCTGATTGCCCTGGTGCTGATCCTGGTGGCCAGACCCATCGCGGTTTGGGCCTCAGCGTGGCCTTTCCGCTTCCGCAGCAGAGAGCTCGCCTTCCTGTCCTGGGTGGGCTTGAAGGGGGCCGTGCCGATCACCCTGGCTACCTTCCCGCTGATGGCGGGAGTGCCCCAGAGCCAGCTGATTTTTAACGCGGCGTTCTTCGTCGTGTTGATCTCGGCCATCACCCAGGGCTGGTCGCTGCCGCTTGTAGCGCGTGCGCTGCAGATCGGCCGACCCGCCGATCCCATCCCGGCGCTTTCGGTAGAGATCAACGCCCTGCGCCACGTCGATGGCGAGATTCTCGATTACACCGTCAACGCCAGGGCTCCGGTGGCTGGTCAGCAGCTGCGCGATCTGGCCCTGCCCGATGGGGTGCTCGTCACCTTGATCCTGCGCGGCCGGGAGGTGCTGATGCCGCGCGGCACGACAACTCTCATGCCTGGCGACCACGTGTTCGTTGCCCTGCGCATCAGTCTGGAGCCGTTGATCAATCGGCTGTTCGATCCCGACCCGGAGCCCTCCGCGCTGCCATCCGATCTGCCGCTCAGCTTCAATCCAGCCACCACCCTGGCGCAGCTGCAACGCTTCTACGGCCTACCCCTGCCGCTGGAGATGGCAGGCTCCGCCGCTGCCCAGAGCCTGGAGGCCCTGCTGGCCCAGTCCGCTCCTGGGGATGCTCCTGGTAATGCTCATGGAAAGGCCCTTCGCGTTGGTGTTTTGCTGATTCAGGCTGGAGCTGAGCCAGAGCACGTGACCGTTCTGATAGCCCGGCATCTCCTGCCATTTCAAGGCCATGGGGGTGACATTGCGCACCAGTGAGATGGATCGCAAGCTCGGATTACTGGGATGGATGGAGGCTGTTGCGTCCGGATGGCTCCATCGCGGCCCGGGGTGGGGCACTGCCTTGGTGGATGTGGATATGAAATAGCCTGAGGTCTACGGGCGTTATCGCAAGATCTTGCTGCAGCAATACCCTCTCAAGCGAGAGTTGGTGCTTCCCCCGTATCTGCCCGTGGAGAACCCAGAAGCAGCATTCGGCATTCATGGCGAAATCTCCGCTGGCATGCCAGAGCCAGCTCGAGCAGAACCCTGTTCGTTAGCAGCCCTGATTCACTTGACTCAACCTTGAGCCACCTGCGTCGTCGTGGCGTCTGATCGCTGATCTGGAGCCAGGAGCAGCTCCTGAAGATTGAGGTCGGGGCGGCGCAACAAGGCAAACACCGTGCCCGCATTGCCGCGGCAGATCCTCAGCGCGTCGTCGAGCACGGTGATGTCCAGCCAGGCCGGAACGGGTTGGCTCACGCGCCGAAGCAGCTGCAGCCGCCCCAGGCCCACGGCCGGGCCCAGCCAGCCACCCCGCTGAAAACGCACCTGAACGCGCTGGCGCGGGTTCAACCCAACCCCGGAATCCATTCCCTTGGGATCTCCGCCGGGTTCGGCCTCGACCCTGATGGTGGCTTCCACGGCAATGGCGGCCAGGGGCGCCAGCGGACCTGGTAGCCGTAGCAGGTTCATGCCCCGACCCTGGGATGGCGCCAACAGCTGCAGGTTTTCCAGCCAGGGTCCTACAGCTAGATAGGGCTGGCGGCTGCTGCTCCAGCGCAACTCCCACACACCCTCCAGGAGCTCCAAGGCTCCAGGTGCTCCCAGATCAGCGGGCGTCGACCGCTCCAGTGCGCCAATCAAGGCGTGCAGATGGTTCTCCTGTAGGTGGGGGCCACCGCGAGGCTCCTGTTGCAGAAGCGTGAGCAACATCTGCCGTTGCTGTGCTGGATTCAGTTCGCTGAGCTCTGCCTGGTTGGCCTGGGACATCCGCTCGCTGCCATATCGCTACTCCTCATGCTGGCCAGGTTTAGGAGCGGCGTGGCGTCGCGACCCCGCAACCATTTGACTCTCCAGCTATTTGGGGCTGCATGGTGGATGGGCTCTCGTCAATGGATGGACTATGCGATCAGCATTGGCGGCTCTGGCGGTGATCGCTTCAAGCCTGGGTCTGTTGGCCGCCAGAGGCCGAGGGGTTGAAGGGTTGAGGGGTTACCCGCGCCAGGTCGGTTGACCATCCTTGAGCAGGGAGCCCCGATGCCGCCATAGGGCTTCATTGGTGATCTCAATCCCGTGATTGTGTAGAGCTTGACGCACGTCTTCCGTACTGGTTGTCAACCTCAGGAAATCAGCAAACTCTGGTTGTTCGTCAATCAGGTGTTGGATGGCATCGAGCGCTGCATTCACAGCCGCAGCATGCTCAGGGTGAGCCTGAAAATCCTCATCCTGAGGTGATGCCTGGGTGCTGTCGATCTCTGATGGTTGCTGCTCCGGGCTCATGTTGACGACCTGTCGATGCGAACTCCTGAATAGCCTGGTTTAGCCGTGTGTCGCCTAGCTCTGCTGCCGCAAGGTTGCCCCGGTATCGCAGCGTGATCGCCGCAGCAGACAGCAGGCCCAGATAGGAAGGTCACAGCCTGGACATGACGGGGATCAGGCCAGGAATTACCCCCCTATGGGGGCATCCTTGTCGGCGCACCATCACTGAGAGTGGACCCATCTAAAGCACGGAGGTTCGCCATGGCGGACTCCAACACAAGGGTCCACTCCAGCACCTGCCTCGGGCGCACCTGCATGAAATGGAGTGCCGATGGCGAGCTCACGGCGCTCGACCTCCATCTGGTGATGGAGCGCCTGGCTCAGGTGGATCGAGATGTGGCAGCCCTTTCCAAAAACAGCCAGCCTGCTTGAGCCTTCACCGGCTTGAGATTCAATACAGCGCCTCTTCGGCATGGGTTGCGACCGTGCAGTCCGAGGTGGGGATCGCCACGCAGGTCAGTACAAAACCGGCGGCAATCTGGTCCTCATCGAGGAAGGCCTGGTCTTCCTGGTTCACCGTGCCACTGACCAATTTGCCAGCGCAGGAGGAACAGGAGCCGGCGCGACAGGAGATCGGCAGGTCGATGTCCTGATCCGCAGCCGCATCGAAGATCGATTGGTCGTCGGCGCACTCGATTGTCCGATTCAGTCCTTCGTTGGCGTTGACCAGCCTGACCTTGTAGATCGCCATAGCAATGGTTGGTGTAGGGCTCGACAGGAAAAAGAGATCCAACCCCCAGATTTCGGCTGAAGGTGGACCCTCTTGGATGGCGACAGCGAAGCTCGTCCCTCATCGTCGCGGTTCGATCCTGGGTCGCAGGGATTGATCTGCGCCAGTCCCCATCCGGGGGGATTGCTGCCGATGGATAGCGGCGTCCCATGGAGTGGTGTAACTCGGGGGGATCAGCCCCGGCGTAGCCGGGGCTGACGGCTCAACTCCCTCAGTCTTTAGCTGTGGCAATGGGTGGGCCGGTCTGTGACCCTGTTCGGAGCACTACCACCAAACCGAACACAGACCATGACCCATATCCATAGTGGCGCCTCCGAGCTGGCTCAGCTCATGGAGGGCACCACCGCTGGCGCCCTCATCCCTGAGATCGTGCGCCGCGGCTTTCAGGACCTGCTGGAAGCAGAGGTTTCTGCCCTCACTGGCGCCCAGCTCCATGAGCGCTGCCCGGATCAGTGCTCCACCCACCGCAACGGCTACCGCCAGCGGCTGCTCACCACCCAGGTCGGCGACATCAGCCTGGCCATCCCAAAGCTGAGGCAGGGCAGCTTCTTTCCCGACTGGCTCGAACCCCGCCGCCGGGTCGACAAGGCCCTCTACGCCGTGGTGATGGAGGCCTACACCGGCGGTATCTCCACCCGCAAGGTTGATGCCCTGGTGGAGGCGCTGGGCGGCGCCAGCGGCGTCTCCAAATCGGAGGTAAGCCGCATCTGCCAGGGCCTCG
>NZ_NQKZ01000025.1 GCF_002252665.1 Synechococcus sp. 8F6 | reverse complement strand
CCTGGTTGGGGCGATCCGCCCTGAGACGCGGCACCGAGCGCGGTTCCTGCGGCAGCCGTGCACGCCCGCGGCGGTGGCACTGCCCTGCCTGGTGCAGCACCCTATAAAAGCTTGATTCAGAGCCGATAAAGAGGCCCTGATCGGCCAGCGCCGGCACGATCTGTCCCGGCGGCAGCGAGGCGTACTCCGGCTGATTACACGTCAGCAGGATCCGCTGTCGTTCCTCCTCGCTCAGGCGGTGACCCACCAGGCGGTCACTGCCTTTACGGCGATCCACGCCGTCCCCATCACCACCAAAGGCCTTGCGCCAGCGTTTGAGGGTGCGCAGAGAGATCCCGATCTCGCAGCAGGCAGGCACCAGAGCCGCGCCAGCGGCATTGGCCTCGCTGATCAGCTCGATCGCCTTCTGCCGGTGCGCGGCACTGGTCAGCCTTCCGCGTCCTCCGAACAGAAGGCTTCCCACTTTTTTCGCAGCACCAGCAAGGCCGCCATCTCCGCCATGGCCTTCTCCTTGCGCTGTAGCTCTTTCTTGAGAGCCTTGATCTCCCGCTGGTCCTGGGCGCGGAGCTTCTCGAGCTCCTTCTGCTCTTTCAAGGTGAGCACTGGCTTTGCGTTGGCATCCTGGGCAGCCTGCCGCCAACGCTCCACCTGCTCAGGAAACAGCCCCCGCTCCCGGCAGTAGCCACTGAGTTCGGTGGCATTCAGGCCAGCGCTCTCCAGCACCACCGTGAATTTGTCGGCAGCACTCCAGCCCTCTGGTTCCTTCTCGGAAGCCGGCACCACCTCTCCCTGTAACCGCCAAATCTTTCTCCAGTTGTAGAGGGTCACCACGTGAATGCCCAGCTCTTCTGAAATCCGAGCCACGCTCTGGCGGTGCGGCGGGCTCATCCGCCTTCTCACGTCAGCCTTGACGGCCTCGCTGTAACGACGCATTGGTCATGTCCTCAAGCCCCCAGGTGTACTGATCAGAGGGGTGACATCTTTCCTGAAACCGGGGGCAGCGCTGGCTGCCAAGGCCGATGCCACCTGCTGGGTGATCGAGCACCTCCGCGGTCAGGCCGCCTATCGCCAGCAGCAGGCCAAGCGCCTCAGCGAACTAGCCCGTAGTGATGCCGGCCGGGCTGATGCGCTGGAGGAGTCGCTGGTGTTTGTTCTCACCCAGCTGCAGCCGGCGGCCACCCGCTTCTCATTCCCCAATCACGAGCTCAGCAGCCGCAAATCCCAGGCAGTGGTGATCGACGACGAGCAGGCCCTCGATTCGGAGTGGCTCGCCGTCACCACCACCAGCAAGCCGGACAAGGCCGCCATCAAGGAAGCCCTCAAAGCCGGACGCCAGATCTCCGGCGCCCAGCTCCTCTCCCGCCGCTCCTGGCGCATCACCTGATGGCCACAGGCCGTCCCGATGGGCCCGCAGCAGGACCGGGACCGCATTCCTTCCTTCCGCGTCCCACCTCACCCGGAGCACCTCCATGCGCACCACCGCCTTCTCCCCTGAACAGATCGCCGCTCTATCGGCACCTCTCGATCGTGCCAAGGTTCAGACCCGCAGCCAGGCCGGGCGGTCCCTGGCTTATCTGGAGGGTTGGCAGGCCATTGCCGAGGCCAACCGCATCTTTGGCTTTGACGGCTGGCAACGCGAAACCATCGCCGTGCAGTGCGTCGCCGAGCGCGAGCGCACCCTCGGCAGCAGCAACCGCGCCGGCTGGGGCGTCACTTACACCGCTCGCGTTCGTATCCGTGTCGGGGATGTCATCCGAGAAGGCAGCGGTGCCGGCCACGGCATCGACGCCGACCTGGGCCAGGCCCACTAGTCCGCCCTCAAGGAGGCCGAAACCGACGCCATGAAGCGGGCCCTGATGACCTTTGGTAATCCGTTTGGCCTGGCGCTCTACGACAAACAGCAGCGGGAGGTCACGAATACCGTTGCCCCTCCACCCAGAAGCCCTGTGCCGTCATCGGCACCATCGCAACCGGTGCAGAGCACCGACCTGGCTGAGGCAGGGCTTGAGCCCCTTGATCCCGCCACCGTTCAAAAGCTTCTGGCCACAGTGCGGTGTTTGCCCCGCCCCGCTCTGGAAGGGTTCACCAAGGCATTCCGCAAACGCTTCCAGGTGCCGGCCGAGGTTCCCTCAATCGCCGATCGGATCTGCCAGCGCAGGCACCACGACTGGATTGAGACGTTTCTGGTGTCGCACCGGGAGGTGCGCCTGACAGATCAGCACCAGGCTGCGGCTTAAACGCTGAGGAGGAAGCAGCTCAATGGCATCGAGCTGCTTACCCTGATAGAGATCGGCCACGATGGGGCCATGCGCACGCAAACCGGACTCGGCTGGGCTGGCTGCACCGCGGTGGAGCAGGATCCGCAGCGCGTCAGTGGTGCCTGGGTGTTCCGCGGAACTCGGATCCCGGTGGCCGCTCTCTTCGAGAACCTGGAAGACGAAGTCTCCCTCGCTGAGTTTGTGGAGATCTTCCCCGGGGTGAGCCTGGAGCAGGCCTTGCTGGTGACCGAGGCATCCTCCACTTAGAGCAGGTCTCGGAATTGCTGAGGAGTCAGGCCTGCATCACGGGCGATGGAGCCCCTTGGTGATGGCGTTGATGGGGTCATGCCGAGGGATGACCAGCCTCCTTTCGCCATTGCTCAAGATCAGGTGGCCTGACTCCCGCACGATGCGGTAACCCAGCTTCTGGAATGCGCGAACAGCGTCTTTCTGGCTGATCCCGGGCAGGCGGGGCATTCAGATCGCCAGCTCCAGTGTCTCCACTTGCTTGATGCCGGCTTCTGCTGCCTCCACCTCAAGCCAAAGACCGATGGCCTCGCGGATGTTGGCCAGGGCTTCTTCCCGGTTGTCGCCCTGCGAATGGCACCCGGGCAGATCCAGGCAACTCACCGACCAGCCCTCCTCTGTCTCCAGCAAACGGATCCTGTACGACACCGCCCGGTCCTCATGCTGACTTGAACCTAGCCAGATCCAGCCTCAGCGCTGCAGCAGCCAGCGCAGCAATGACAGGCCGATGATCAGCCCGATGCCGGTGTTCCAGAGCCAGGACGGACGCGCCGCCAACCGCTCCAACCAAGCCGGCAGCTGATAGCGCCACTGCTCCAGCGCGAGTTCCGCCAGCAGCAGCACCAGCAGGGGGATGCCAATCGCCAGCACGAGTTCGCGGAGCATCGGCAGCTCTCCTCTGCCTGAACCGTATTCAGACCAAGGCAAACAGAGTGCTTCTTTCTACGATTGGCCCATGGCGTTCCCACTCATCAGCCACGACCCCGCCGTGATGAGCGGCAAGCCCTGCATCCGCGGGCTACGGATCACGGTGGGCACCATCGTGGGCTTGGTCGCCAGTGGAAACAGTCGGGAGCGCATCTTGCAGGCCTACCCCCTGCTTGAACCGGCAGACATCGATGCGGCTCTCGCCTACGCCGCCTGGCGCATGGAAGAGCGGGAAGAGGCTCTGGTCCTGAGCTGATGGCCAGACTCCTGGTCGACATGGCTGTTTCAACGCAACAGCCTGTCGACCGAATGGATCTCGCTCTTGCAGGCCGCCGGCCATGAAGCTGTGCGTTGGTCTGAGGTGGGCGACCCGAGGGCTCCTGATACGGCCCTGATGCAGTGGGCAGTCGCCAACGACTACGCCGTTTTCACGCACGACCTGGACTTCGGGACGATGCTCGCCCTCAGCGGAGTTAATGGTCCCAGCGTGCTCCAGGTGCGCTGCATCAACGTGCTCCCTGAGGCAATCGGCACCCTGGTTCTGTCGGTCCTTCGGTCGTATGCAACCGAAATGGAGCAAGGAGCGCTGGTGGTGGTCGATGAATGCCGCGCACGGGCGCGAATCCTGCCGCTGACCAGGCGGGGCTGAACCGCCACCAACCGCAACCGTGCTAGTACAGATGTACGCATGCGAGTTGGTTCATGGGCATCCCCCTCCCGCGGCCAGCGGCTCTGGCCGCCCGGCTCGAAACCCCAGTCGAGGAGTGGCCGTATCTCGATGAAGACGTGCTGCTCAAGACCCGCAGCCGCAAGGTCTGCATGACCTGCCATTGGTTTCGCCATCACGCCGGGGTGAACTGCATCCCGGTGCTCACCTGCCAGTTGCACCAGGGCCTGATCGCCCACGGCGAGCACCTCACCAGCCGCTGCCAGGGCTGGGCCGACGACATGGTGCGTCAGCAGGGTTGGGCGCCGGAGGTGGCCTGAGCAGCTCCTCATGCACGTCGGTGACAAGAAGCGCCCGCCACTCTCCCCGCAGGACGGGTGGATCAGCGACGGCCGCCAAGTGCTGCACTTCCAACCGCTGCGCTACGACCGCTGGAGTCAGGCGTTGGAGGTGACCCTCGGGGAGCTGATCCCCGGAGAGCCTGCGCCGCTGCTGAAGCGGCGCAGGGAGCTGACGCGGGAGCAGGCGATCAGGCTCTGGGTTCAGAAGCGGCAGCAGGGTTGGCGGGCCTGTTCGCCGCAATGGATTCCGCCGAGGCCGCTGCGGGCCTGAGCTACATCGGCATCGCTGCATCGCTCAGCCGCAGGTGCCGAGCCCCGCTCGCCAAAGTGCCGCCCCTCGTCTGTGTCGCCATGCCCCCCCACCCGTGAGCAGATCCTTGCCGCTTCCGCCGGTTGGGTGGCGGTCGTGCTGAACGTGCTGCCGGGCCTGGGAGCCGGCTACCTCTATCAGCGCCGCTGGAAGGCGTACTGGAGGATCACCTCGGCCCTCGCCACCGCATGGTTTGTCGCTGGTGCCGTGCTGGGCCAGAACGCTGATGCCGCAGCAGAGACCAAGAACCAACTGCTGGGGCTGATCGGCCTGCTGGCCTTGGCCGGCGTCAGCGCCACTGAGGCCGGCCTCGCTGTGAAAAAGGTGCGTCAGGGCGGCTGACCCGATTCAGCACGCCAAACCTCCACCCTGCTCCCGTCTGGAGCCGGAGGCAATGCGTGTAATGGCCGATTGTGCGGGGAGGCAGGCGGCGCCAATCTGAGTTCAGAAATCAAGGAGGCGCCCAAAATGGACGACACGCCACCCCGCCAGTTACCAGAAGCACGCTGACTGCAGGCCCCTGCTCCAACAGTCTTCACCCAATCGTGGGCGGGTCGTTCAGCCGGGCAAGAGAGCAGCCTTCGCCGCTGATTCTCACCTTGTGCGCCTGACTGATCGACACTCCAACTGCACCGCTTTAGGTGCCCTCCGGAGAACCAATAGCCCCACACCTGGAATGTTCGGCCCCAGGTGCCAACGCCAGCAGCTTCGCCAGCCCATGCCACGCTCCAGCGTGTGATGACACGACGACCCCCGGGGCCCACCTCGGGGGTTTTGTTTTGTCAGCCCAACAATCGCTTCTCAGCCACCAGGCGCGCCGCCTCCTGCACCGCCTGGATGCAGCGCTGGGCGCGGCGTTTGGCATCATCCTGGCTCTGGGCCCGCAGCAGGTACCCCTCCATCGCCTCCGGGGTTTCGATCAAGGCCAGCAGACCCGCGGTTCGGGGCCCCAGGGAGTCATCGGCCAGCAGCCGGCACACGCTGCCGTGCTCCCACAGCAGGGCGCCGGATGATCCCGGTGCAAACAGTCCCTGCCGCAGCAGCGCTAGCAGCTCCTGTTTGAGAGCATCCAACTGGCCCGGCCGCAGGCGGCGGCTGTTGGGCAGCCCTTCCGCGCTCCCTGCAGGGATCACGGCTGCCCGTTCCGGCGTGTTCTCCACGCTCCAGCTCAGGCCAGTTCCCGGCACACCCACCGTGGTGCGCGCATCCCCACTTCGCGCGACGGGGATGTTGAACGAGGCGCCCCGGCCGCCCACCGAGATGGAGCTGAGCCCACCCTTGGCAAAGTTGAAGCGCAAGGGCCCCAGGCGAGCGGAGCGGCGGAAACGGAAGCCCATGGCTCAGCGACTCTTGACGCAGTAGCTGCCCGAGCTGAACCAACCCAACGGGCAGGAGTTGCCGGTCTTCTGGATCGCTTCCCGGTTGTTGCTGGGGCTGCTGAGGCAGTAGTTGCCCGAGCTATAAAACCCCAGCGGACAGCTGTTGCCGCTCTTCTCGATGGCGCCCCGAGTGTTGCTGCTCTTGCTGGGAACGCAGTAGCTGCCGGAGGCGTAGTAGCCGAGCGGACACCCGCCCACTTTCGGGATGGGTTGAATCGGCTGCTGGGCCAGGGCTGCCATGGGGGCGAGCGCCAGGAGTGACGGCATGAGTGCTGTTCTGGGCATGGTTCAGTCCACGCGGAAGGTCACGGCCATCACCGCCGTGATGTCCTTGTCGATGGTGCGGGTGTCATAGGAGCCGGTGTCGCTGGCCTCGGTGGAGTTGGGAGCGGTGATCTGGAAGGTGCCGGTATCCGCGTTGGTGATGGCGCCGATGCCGGTACCGGCCTCCCAGGCGATGGCGCGGGCGCGCGCTTTGGCGTCCTTGGTCGCCTTGGCGAGCATGTCGACCCGTTTCTCTCCGAGTTTGGTGAAGGTGTAGGCGGGCTCATTGATGGTGAGCGGCACGCCCTGGCCGATCAGTTGGCCGATCTGCCCCGAGATCTTGTAGATCTTGTCCACATTCCAGCTGCCGATCAGGATCGCCTGCTTGGTGGTCCAGGTGGTGGAGCGCAACTCACCGGTGCGGGGGTCGCGCACCTCCTCCTTTTCGGATTTCACCGAATCGAGCTCCATCTCATCGGGTTCGGTGCCCTGAGCTGTCAGGAACGCCACCGTCTTCTGCACCGCTGGCTGGAGACCCTGATAGGAGACTTGCTGGCTGGGGCCGCTCTGGCTCACCTCCACGGACCAGTCGACGTAGTCGGAGGTGATCCGCTCGGTGCTGGCGCCGGTCACGGTGATCGTGTCATTGGCGTTGCGGATGCCCTTCACCAGCACGCCACTGGCTGTTGTGAGGCCAAGGCCGAGCACGGCCATCGCGAAGACCAGGGGTGGTGTGCGGTTGAGGAAAGCCCAGCTGGCTGAACCCCAAACCCGAAGCTGCTGGCGGTTAGGGAACATCCGAATGGGGCCATTCTGGCGAGGGTCAATCGGGTTCAAGGCTTGTGCAGCAGATCTCCAGAACCTATTCAGGGATCCGGCCTGTGGCCCCAAAGCTCGTGCGAAGAACCCATGCCCCAAGGCAAGGGTGGCAAACGCAAGACAACGCGAGTAGGGAGCCGGAATCAAGAACGGGGCATCAGCTGCCAACCTCGCCAGTGCTGGTTAAAGCTCAATCAGCTGCGGAGCACTCCTGGTCTCATGCATGGGAATGGCCTGCCTCCTTTGGCGGTGCACACACAGCAACGCTACGAGTGCTTGATCTATGCACGCACCGAATAGACACGCTGAGATCAGTAGCTTGACAAGATAGAGAAGGATGCCTAGAGTTAAATTACTATGGCATTCCTGTGTAGAGCATGAGTCAAGATCTGATCATTCAGCAGCTAGTGAATTCCGTCAAAAAAGAGCCACGCAACAAAATCATTATTAATGCCAGTCCCCTAGTCGCCTATTCAGCGGAAGAGCTTGAGAAAGAGGTTTCTGCTGCGCAATTGGCTGAGGCTCTCTCCCACTATGAAGACGGCGATGCCTCAGAAGATGATCAGAGTTTAGTGGACGCGGCAACAAGTCTCTGCCATCAAGTTGCCAACCGGTGCTGGGGAGAATGCGAAAGCGAAGAGGATGACGAATGGTCTGAAGTAGACATTGTCGACCGAGTGGTCTGATTTTGACTCGGATAATCCCGAGGATCTCTTTGTGACCATCTATCAAGACTGAACAGCCTTGACACAAGATTGAGGCCATCAATATATTCCCAAAGCTGCTGAACCCAGTCATGGGCAATCTGGGTCGCTAACCACATTGTGCAAGAGCGATGAGATGGTGAAAGATTCTGCCAGGCCTGATGAGCTAAGCCCTTCTGCCCTGGGCTCCACTGTTAACACTTCTCGGCACCAATGAATCAGCTGCAAGAAGACATATTTAACGTGATCACCTCAATGGTCGCACTAGATGGCTTTGAGAGAATGTACCAAGACCATACCATTAGATATGGCCTCTTAAACTACATCGCTAAGTACAGCCTCGCTCGCGGCACCTATTTGGCTACAGAGGCTTCACTTGACTATCTCGACAGAAGCGGTTTCCTCAAGGATGGCAAGCTTCGCCGCGGCCTGAAATCAAAAAAGAATAAGTTTACTTATGAGCACCCCATCCCTTCCAATGTTATCGGAAGAGAGATTGTCGAGAATAGGCATAATAAACAGGAAATTTCTAATATACTTGAGTGGTCAGACAGGGTGACAATCCTTACCTCAGCAGAGAATGGCAAATTTAGTCAATTCAAGCTTGCGAACAAGATGCCTGATGGGTGGAAGTTTTTCTCAGGCAAGCCATTTGCGCGATACCTAGTCAGTGGGATCTGCATAGAGCCGCCAGCTCTTGAAATAGTCATGACTGGCCAGATAGTCAGGTAGAAGAGCGATTTCTGAGGGCCAAAATGGTCCTAACAGGATTTGCTGGAAGCCTAGAGTCTATCGCGCTAGATCATTTGGTGGCCTCCTAACGCCAAGATCAGAAGCGGGCAGTGACCACAGCAATAGCGGCTCTTCGCATCCGTCTTCTGAATCTTAGTGTTAGACATTCTCTCGGCCGAGCCAGCTCACAAGACACCATCCCACATTTATATGTGTATCCCAGGAGCAAGCAGTGCAATCTGCTTGCGAAAGTAGGAACGGCTAGCCTGCATGTTACGCCTGCCCATGTTAATGTGGGCAAGAGTGAATAGTAACAGGTTGATCAAGTAGGAAACATCACTATTGCCCAGCTCACTCTGATGCCTGTGCTTAAGCATCCACAGGCGGTTGTAGACTCGGTCCACAAGATGAGAAATGCTTTCACAGCTCTCAATTCGATGCTTGAACTGAGGCCGAGAATACGGCTCGTTCTCTAGCCAATCAGCTCTTACTGGATCGCCAAGTATGTGATCAATAGGCACACTGGCTGCAACCAGTGAATCGAACGCTTCCGTACGGAGCAACTCAATATAACCATTGGACCCATTGTCGGTTACCTTCCAAAGGCACTCGGCATTCCAATGGAGCTCGCGACTTAGGCGCTCATAAGCCAAGTGGCGGAGTGTTTTAAACTCCGACCTTTTTGACCAGTCATCCGTGGCTACTGACAAAAGCGGCCGCAACAGTGTCGAAAGGACGCCTAAAGATAGATCCATAGTCGAAGAGACACGTTGATGCCAGTATTTTCAAGTTTACCGTGGGCGAGACTAATGCGCCATGACGCCAAGGGACAGAATAAAATGTCTAACGCCAGCGATCACCTGCCCGAGAGGGCTACAGCCAAGTCAATTTAATGGGTGCATATCTTTGGTGGCGCGGGCGGTGACTGCCAGGAAAGATGACGCCCCTGCTGCTGATCAGGCAGCCACGACAAACGTAGCGGGTTGGTGTTGGATTTCCGGTGTTGGCGGATTGATCCAGACCACTTCTGGTTGACGCCAGCAGCGTGTGGATCGTGACCACCGCCTTGGATTGCGCTGACGTGCCTGTTCGTAGACGACAGCCCGGTGACGGCAGATCTCCACGGCATCACCGTTGTGACGCTGATGGGGCGTCACGAACTTGATCCCGCTGTGGCGATGCCGGTGGTTGTACCAGTCAACAAACGCCGCCATCCATTGGCAGGCAGCTTCCTTGCTGGTGAATGGCCGGCTGGGGTAGTCAGGCCGGTACTTCGCTGTACGGAACAGTGATTCCGAGTAGGGGTTGTCGTTTGAGACTCTTGGCCTGGAGAAGGACCTGAGTACACCCAGCTCTTCCAGCCGGCTCTCCAGCGTGGCGGCCCGCATGGCGTTGCCGTTATCAGCATGGAGGATCAGCGGCTGGCTGCGACCTCTACTGATCCGTTCGCGTAGGCAAGCCCTGCTCACCAGATCCGCTGCGATGGCTGGATCCTCACGCTCCGCGACATCCCAGGCCACCACCTTGCGGCTCCACACGTCGATCACCAGATAGAGGTACAGCCAGATCCCGCGAACGGTGGTGGGGAGATAGGTGATATCCCAGCTCCATACCTGGTTCGGCCTGGCAGCCCGCAGACGTGGTACCGGCCTTGGCTCCTGTGGTGGCCGTGCCCGACCGCGCCGGTGGGCCTGGCCATGGGCATGCAGAACCCGATAAAAGCTGCGCTCCGAACCGATGTAGAGCCCGCGATCCGCCAACACCGGCACGATCTGTCCCGGTGGCAGCGCCGCAAATTCGGGCTCGTTACAGGTCAGCAGGATCCGCTGGCGTTCTTCCTCGCTGAGGCGATGGACGACGTGCCGGTGGCTGCCTTTGCGGCGATCGATGCCATCACCGTGACCAGCGAACTGGCGGCGCCAGCGCTGCAGCGTGGTGAGCCCCACCCCCAGCAGCAGCGCCAGCTCATGGGCTCGGGCACCGTCAGCAATGCCCTCATCCAAAATCTGCAGAGCCTTCTGGCGGTCGTCGGGCGAGGTCAGTCGTCCCCGTCCTCTCCCCAGAAGGCCTGAATCTTTTTTGAGGCGATCAGCAGTGCTGCCGCCTCCGCCAGAGCCTTCTCCTTCCGCCTGAGCTCCTGCTTGAGCCGCTTGATTTCCCGCTGGTCCTGGGCACGGAGCTTCTCCAGCTCCTTCTGCTCTTTCAAGGTGAGCACTGGCTTTTCATTGGCATCCTGGGATGCCTGCCGCCAGCGTTCCACTTGTTCCGGGTACAGACCCCGCTCGCGGCAGTAGGCACTGAGCTCGGTGGCGTTCAGCCCAGCGGTTTCCAACACCACCGTGAACTTGTCGGTGGCACCCCAGCCCTCAGGTTCCTTCTCGGATGCCGGCACCACCTCTCCCTGCAACCGCCAGGTCTTCCTCCAGTTGTAGAGGGTGACCACGTGAATGCCCAGCTCGGCTGAGATCTGGGCCACGCTCTGGCGGTGCGGCGGACTCATCCGCCTTCTCACATCAGCTTTGACGGCCTCGCTGTAACGACGCATCGACTCGCTCCATCAAGCCCCCTTGGTGATCGAAATGGAGAGGCGTCATCTTTCCTGGCAGAGGGGGGATGAGATGATTGCGTGGCTAGCAGGTCAGCACGATGCCAAGCTGACTTGAGGATGAGCCTGGCCCATAAGCATAGAAGAACTTGCCTAGAATCTAAGCGATTGCTTGACAAGAGCTTCAATCAGCGCAAAGATTGAAACAAGTCTGTTTTTTTCAAAAAATGCAAATCAGCTCTTGCTGTATTCGCCGGTACACGGTTGGCAGCTTGCCCAAAGAACGAGAGGCGCTGGTAGCGGCTATTACAGAAATCAATAATGACAATGCTGGAATTGACGAATATGACGAATACAGCCTCTATCGATTATTCGAAGACGTTGACAATGAGCTTTATTTTGATGGACCGGAATTTAACGATGGAGATATCGACCTGGAATTAGACGATGGATCCGTTATCAGTCTTCGCACGCTCCTTCATAATGGGGCAACAATAAAATCGCTTGGCAATGTAGATGCAACCATCTCGGCTGATAATCTATACTGTTGCACTGACCAACAAGGATCAGGAGAAATTGACTTCTTGGAGTGCAGTGATACCGTGCAGGAAATCATTCACACAACTAGCCAAGCATTAGATCTAGGCAATGAGAAAAAATCTCTAGCCAACGGTCTTGTTTTGCTTACAAAAACATGGCGCACCCCATGGGACGAACTGACTATGTTCGTAGGAATCACAACATCCGAAGACAGTGATCCTGACTTCAGAGATCATTGGGGTGATGGCAGCTACTCCATGGATGTCAATTCCGAGGAAGCTGCTATTTATTCTATGGCATCAGGCCAATGGAATCTGTTGCCGGAAGTTGAGATCCTCCCAATTCTAGAAACTGCAGGGATTTCAATCAGTGATTGGTCAGAGCAAGCATCTTATCACAACATCAATAATTTTCGTTCTGCAATGGGCGCTGGCGGCTACGGCTTTGGACTTGTTCCATTTGTCCAAGACGCTATTAAAAATTTTGCTCTCACAGTCGAAGAGGTTCGCGAGATCAAAAACCAGTCATCAGATGATGCTACAATTACTGCTTGCGTAGCTTATCAACTTGGCTACGATCCAATTATAATTAATCTTCCTGATGGATGTAAGTACGAAATTCAGATTTTCGAGCCCACCGATGAGGGTGCGACCCCCAAGTCCTTGAGCAGCCAGCAGCTTCTTGATTCTATATTTATCAGCAAAATAAGGATCGACTATAGAAATGCTGACGGAAATCTACTAGGCTATACATTAAGTTATCACTGCACTGAGTGCATGGTTGATTTGTCGATTACCGGTGGCGAACAGAATGGAGCCAGGACCATAAGACTTAATCAAATAAGGGTCTCGATTCCTCTCATTGAAGAGTACGAACTGCAAGAAAAAGATTCGTGCCAATTCGTAAGCGACGAGACTTATTCTAAACGCCTTGCGGAATGGAAAGAGTTGCGAGATGCAGCCACAAGAAATGGTTGCATCAATATTGTGACTCTAGACCTTAAGCAAACCGTCGAATACTCCTGGCTTAAGATCTAGCGCTTTCAAGCTTTAGCTTTTCCCAAAGCCCAGCGATAAATCCTTATTTCACAATATGCCAGTGATCAGGCTTTATTCTCTATTACGGTGACTTTCAGGAAAGTTGTCACTCCTGGGCTGCTATTCAGGCGGCCTGGATTAAGGGTAGCGCCAGGGTCGGGTTTGGCTCCTCTGTTGGCTTA
>NZ_NQKZ01000002.1 GCF_002252665.1 Synechococcus sp. 8F6 | reverse complement strand
CTTTTGCCGAAAAAACCCTGGTTTTTCTCGTACAATCAACTGTAATGCCTCCCGTGCCGCCCATGAGTGCCTCTCGATTGGAAGTGCGCCTGCCTGATCGCCTGAGCGAGCGCCTTGAGTCGCTGGCCTCCTCCGAGGGACTCACAAAAACTGATGTTTTCCGCAGGGCTCTCGCGTTGTATTTGTTGGTGAAGGAGCGAGAAGAGGCTGGTGCCACCCTCCAGTTCGTAAAGAACGACCAGCGAGAAACACTGGTCAGCATCTGAATGAGCGACCCCAACGCTGATTTCAAGACGCTTCTTGAGCTCACAGGTTGTGTTCAGGTGAGAAGCGCTGAACATCCAGACGACCGCCGGCAACGGCACCGCCTTGAAAAAAATGCGGTTTGGTTGATCGGTGCCATTGCCGGGTTCTCCAGTTGGTTCTTGGAGGAGCCGTCGGTTTTGCCTTGAAGCGGCCTTCTTGATGGATTTAGGCCTGGCGCCACAGCATGAAAAGGCCCGCCGAACTGCGGCAATGACGCTCACCACCGTTTCTCCAGCATCTGGTGCGTCATTCGATGCCTTGGCGCCGCTGCGCCTACCGGCAGCATTGCGGCTGACGCCCGAGCAGTTCGAGCTGGTGTGTGCCGAGAACCGCGAAGCGGTGCTCGAGCTGGCTGCTAATGGAACCGTGATCGCGATGACGCCAACAGGCAGCGAAACCAGTGGCCGCAACAGCCGGTTGGTGATGCGGCTGTTGCTGTGGGCGGATCAATAAGGCGGCTGGAAGGTCTTCGAAAGTTCGGGGGGATTTCGCCTGCCCGATGGATCTGTGCTGAGCCCGGATGCCTCGCTGGTGCGCCTCGAGCGCTGGCAGGCCCTCACGCCCGATCAGCAGCGATGCTTTGCTCCCCTCTGCCCCGAGCTAGTGGTTGAGCTCGCCAGCCCTACCGACGAAGGTCCGCGTGGCCTCACCGCTCTGCGCCGCA
This sequence comes from Synechococcus sp. 8F6, assembly GCF_002252665.1. Taxonomy (GTDB): domain Bacteria; phylum Cyanobacteriota; class Cyanobacteriia; order PCC-6307; family Cyanobiaceae; genus Cyanobium_A. Next base: position 241,597 of record NZ_NQKZ01000002.1, on the reverse strand, counting down.
AGATGGATGCGTACCAAAGCAATGGTGCCCGTCTGGGTTGGTTGCTCATTCCCCATGAGCGGGCTGTGGAGGTGTGGCCCGCCAGCGGTGAATCGCAGCGCCTGGAGCAGATCGCGTTGCTTCAAGCGGGCCCCGAGTTCCCCGGCCTGCAGTTGCAGCTGGCCGAGATCTGGGCGGGCTGAACGCCTCACCCACCGCACATCACTGCCATGGCTGCGATCGGACCTCCTGGTTCATGCTGCGCCGCTGACACCCCTTAACACACGTCAAAAGGAGGACAGCGTTGGCTACACGCAGCTACGGATCGGCTCGGGCATCAGCTTTTTGTTGCTTCAAGAATGCCTTTTTGCGCATAGACGGGTGATTGGCGCTTGCAGCTGCGAGGGCATGCACGCCTGGGTCGTGATGGTGTCCACAATCGCTTCCCATGGGCCATGCTTCGTTAAAGCCGGGATTTCTTTCGCCAAAGCGTTCGATAGCTGTGGCCGGCTGCGGGCCCAGGTCGCCGACGTTCATCAACGGGCAGGCGGCAGCGTGAATGATCATGGATGAGATTTGGTAATTTACCCGCCGGGGTGCCCTCTATGCGCAGCACCATTACCAGCCGCGGGCAGACCGTGATCCCTGCCCCCATCCGGGATGGCTTTCGCTGGGCCCCTCCAAGCGATTGGAATGGACCGTGGAGGCTGATGGCTCCATCCGGGTGGTGCCGGTGGATCTATCGCCGGTCAAAGCCTTTCGCGGCATGGGCCGCCGTGGTGGCTCCAGCCAGCGCTTGCTTGCTGATCGCGAAGCCGAGCGGCAGGCCGAGCGGGCGTCTGGCCACTGATTTCCTGCAAAACGGATTGATTCCCAGATGGGATCGCTACTCCTGCTCGACACATCGGCGCTACTCACCCTGCGCGACGACGAAGCCGGTGCCGGACGGGTTGAAGAGGCGCTTGAGCAGCCAGGGCGCTGCTACGCCTGCTTTCTCAGCCGGATGGAGGTTCTCCACCGCGTCTGGAAAGACGAAGACGAGCGCGGCGGCCGCGCAGCAGGTGGGCGCCACCCTGCTGCACAAGGATCCTGAGTTTCGTGCCATCGCCAACCTTCCGCAGGAATGGCTCGGTTGATCGTCAGATGGGCTTGCCCGTTTGGCATCCAACGATCGACGTCGACGTGGAGCGCTACGCGATCGAGCAAGCGATCAAGCGCCCCGACAGACGTTGTCTGGAAAGTGCATTGCAACATCGCTCCCACCGGTCACAGACCTGGCCAACGGAGGTGATAGGCGCGGCTGCGGCCCTCGCCGATCGGCTCGATCGCACGCAGCTCCACCAGCTCGGCCAGATCGCGCCAGGCTGTGGCGCGGCTCACCTTGGTGAGGCCGATGGCCTTGCGCAGGGTCATGCCGCCCGTGAACCCTTCCGGTTCGGCATCCAGCAACCGGTTGAGCAGTTTCTGCTGGCGGCTGTTGAGGCCGCTGTGGCGGTGGCACCACCAGAAGGCGGCCTTGCGCCGCACCGCATCGATCACGGCGCCATTGGTGGCCGCCGCTGCGGTGAGCTGCTCCAGGAACCAGCGCAGCCAATCCGTGACATCCAGCTCTCCCCGTTGGCAGCGCTCCAGTGCCATGTAGTAGCCCTGCCGCTCCCTCAGGATCTGGGCGGAGAGGGCCAAGGCGCGGCCTGATAGCGCCTGTTGGGCCTGAGCCTTGCAGTCCTGGGCGAGCAGCCGATCGGTGATGGCACGGGCTAAGCGGCCATTGCCGTCTTCATAGGGGTGGAGGGTGAGGAACCAGAGGTGGGCCAGGCCCGCGCGCAACAGCCCGTCCAGCTGCGCTGGAGGTGAGGCGACCCAAGCCAGAAACACTTCCAGCTGCCCATCGAGCTGGCCTCTGGGCGGGGCTTCAAAGTGGAGGCGCTCACGGCCGATGGCGCCGGAGAGCACCTGCATCGGCGCCTCATCGCGCAGCTCACGGATCCGAATGGCGCGCAGGCCATCCGGGCCAGCGGCAAACAGGCGCTGGTGCCAGTGGTTCAGCGTGGCCAGGGTGAGGGGCTCATCCAAGCTGCTGGTGGCCTCCAGCAACACATCCAGCAGGCCCTCCACCTGGGCGCTGGCGGCCGGCTGCCCCTCGGCCAAGGGAAGGCGCAGCCGGCGCGCGATCGAGGAGCGCACCTGGCCGGGATCGAGCAGCTCGCCTTCGATGGCGGTCGTGCCCAGGCTCTCGCGGCCCAGCAAGGCGGAGATCGCTTCGCGATCGAGCGGGGGCTCCAGCGTCTTCAGCCGGCTCAGCAGCTCCTGGCGTGCAGCGCGGGCTTGCTCCAGCAGCGCCTCCAGAGCGGAGCCCTCCCAGTGGAACTGGGGCCAGTCCGCCTGCTGCCAGATCCAGGATGAAGCCATCGTCGCACTCTAATCGCTTTGCCTGGTGAAGCGATTAGCTGGTGATCATCGCTTCACGGCTGTTGTCTCAGAGCTTCTTTTGCCAATGACGCCCATGTCGACCTCCTGGGAGCCGCTTCCGTCGATCTACCACAGCAAGCAGGATTTCCATGCATCGCTGCCGCCGTGGCGACGGCCGCTATAGAACAGCAAGCTCAGTGCAATCTTGTCCAGCACAGGCACCGGCTCTACCTTTCCGAATGGCCTGGTGATGGCTAACGGCATGCTCACCCTTAACTAGTCAGGGCAGCTCCAGCCAGCTGCTCAGGGCATGCTCGACTTCAGCCAGTATTCCTGATTCCAGAATCCCCACCACGGCTGGTCTTGGCTTGCCTGAGTACACCCCAGAGATGGTAATCGTCACGATCAGACCCCGTTGTAGAGCCACTGTCATACGGTCCAATCAGGCCAGTCCGGAAGTTGCTCACTCCAATTGGGTGTGCCGCTATGTTCAGCAATCAAGGCCGACTGACGTTGAGCTTCATCGTTGTTACTAAAGCGCTGTACATAATGCGCGATCGCCTCACGCACACAAGCGCTACGGCTCTTTCCCATGCTGAGCGCAAGCTGATCCAACTGGTGCTCAAGCTCGGGCTCTACCCGCACGCCGATCGCCATCCTGGATTTTGTTAAACGATTTGTTAAACAGCCTAGTGCCTTCTGCGTGTATCCCCACGCCCATGCCCGGGGGCAAACCGCGATCTCTGCTCCGATTCGGGCGCGCTTCTCCCTCGGTCCATCCCAGCGGCTGGAATGGATTGTTGAGGCGTCTGGCCACTGAACATCGGCTCTGCTACGCCTGCTTTCTCAGCTCGCTCAGCGGAGGTCTGGACAGTTCAGGCGTTGAATCGGCGTAAGGTCAGATCGCAGCGCTGCTCGATCAGGTTGGCGATGTCCCCGATCAGTGCCTCATCTCGATAAGCCTCGTCGGCTTGCAGGCGGAAGGCGACCAAAGGAAGTTGCGCAGCCATCCGTAGCACCCGTTTTCTGGTCTGCGCCCACGACAAACCTGTTGCCTTGGCAAATTGTTCCCAATGGCGTTCTTGCACCTCACCAAATAGATATTTGCTGCCCAGCTTCATCGCCATCTTTGCAGTGAGCGTGGGATACACCGCTGTGCACAGCAGGTCGTAGAGCGGCGCGAGCGTTGGCGTTCTTTCGGTGTAGAGCAATGAGAAGTTCTTTGCGTGGGCGTCGTTGTTGCCGATTAGGGCGTTGAACACCACTGCATCCAGCAAACGGATCACTTGCGGAGCGCTGGGTCTAGTGGCTCTACGCAAAAGTCCAAAGCAGGCGTTCAGATCAGGGCCCCCTTCATTCTGATACTTCAGCTCGGGCGGAATGCCTAGCGCCTGGCAGAAGTCTTCCTGATGCAGCCGTAACCACCTCTCATCGTCTCTGCGGCTTCGGTCGTAGCGATGCACCACCAACACCTGCCGCTCTCCGGCCGTCAGGATCTCGGCGTCAGCCACCCGGAGCCCCATGGCTTGCCCCAAGGCCATGCAGAACGCCTCGTTGAGCACGCTGCCTTCTACTGCCGCAATGGCCGGTTTGAGGATGTGCGTGCTGGGCGTGCTGCCAAGGGGTAAGCCGATGCGGGCCCCGTTAAACACCACCGGCAACTTGTCTTGGGCGCCAGCCAGCGACAGCCGCAGACCATCGCGCTGCGCCAGCATTGGCCGCTGGGGCAAGTCATTGAGCAGGGCGATCAGCTGATCCTGCTCCAGCCACTCCACAGCTTCTGTCTCAGTGACTTGATCGCCCGACATCAGGCACACTGCACCAGCGCAATCACCACCGATCGCGGCCAGCAGGCCGAAGTCATTGGACCTTGAGATCTGGCACTGCTGGGCAATCCGCTGCCTGAGTTGCCCCTCTGGCAGCAATCCAGCAAAAAATGGCCTGCAGGCCTGATCGCCAAACGGCTCTGCATTTAGCGGCAAGCTTTGCGACAGCGCGATCGCCTGCGGTTGCTCCAGCCAGAGTGCGCAGTACTGAAATTGCAGCTCCCCGGCATTCAGCCAGAGCGTGCCTGCCCGCTGGTTGAGCAGCCACACCTCCAGGCTGGTGGTGATTTCACTGGCCACTGCTTTCCGTGTCCAGATGCAGGGTTCCACCCAGGGCGTCGATCACCCGCAATACCCGCTCCAGCTGCACTGTTGGTTTGCCAGCCTCCAGCTCCACCAAAAAGCGCAACCCCACCCCAGCCGCCAGGGCAAGATCCGCCTGGGTGAGCCGCAGTGTTTTGCGCGCCACCCGCAAGGCGGCCCCCAGATCATGCACGGCATGGATTGCCGTCATAACCGGTGCCCCTCTTGGTCCCGTACTGGAATAAAAAGACGCAAAGACGCCATGGTTCTTTGGAAATTACCGTTCGGGATCATTGCGGGATCCTAGGGCGAGTTGGCGCCTGATTGTCCCGATCGGGAATAGGCTTCGCTGGCGGATCCCGCCCCGCCTGTGTTTGTCGGTTGGTGAAGTGCTCTTCTGCGGTCAGGGCAGCTCCAGCCAGCTGCTCAGGGCATGCTCGACTTCAGCCAGTATTTCTGATTGCAGAATCCCCACCCCTGCGCCGAGAGCGGCCTTGAGCTGATCGAGAAACTGGCCTGGGCAGCCCTGCGTTGCCTCAGCCGGCGTCAAACACCCGCTTGCCGTCGGCTCGTTTCTGGTTGTGGCGCCTCGCTTCCCTGCGCGTGAATTCACTCACCGTGGGGTTGCCCACCACCGGATCCACATGGGCCACCTGCTCCCACAGATCCCGCGGCGCCCAGCGCACCGTGTGCTCCACCCGGTCGTGCTTGATCACATGGCACCAGCGGCTGCTGCCGCAGGCCGGGCAAAACAGCTCTTCCAGCCACTCGTTGCTCAGCACCAGCACCGGGTAAGCCTGGATCACCAGCTTGGCCCTCTTGTCGGCCATGCCCCTGGCCTTCAGCTGCTCGATCGTGAGCAGGTGCAGGAAATACTTCTTGCCGTTGCCCTCAATCAGTTGCTCCGGATGGGCCGGGCAGCACAGCTGGCGGCGTTGGGGCCGGCGGGAGCGTCGGGGTGTGTCGCTCAAGGGACAGCATTAGCTGAATTGAAAGTAGCGCCATTCGGCGCGTGCGGCCGCGAGCTTGTTGGCTCAAAATGAAGCGTTGAACAGCACCCGATGAACCGCTCGGCCGGCTGCAAAGCCAAGACGCCCTCAGCCATGCCCGTGCGCTCGTTGACGCAATCTGTGCTGCGTTGGCCCCAGCCTGAGCAGGTGTTGCATGAGGCGCGCGCCTGGGCAGATGAGCAGCGCCGTCTGCGGCCGAGCCTGCGGCGGATTGGTGTGTTCGGCAGCTATGGCCGGGGCGCCGCTTCGGTGGGCAGTGATCTGGATCTGCTGCTGATCGATGAAGCCGTCGATGGTCCCCAGCACCGGCGCCTCTGCGACTGGCCGCTTGAGCGTCTGCCGCTCAGCTGTGATGCCTTGGTGCTCACCCCCGCCGAACTTGAGCAGCTGTTTAGCGGTTCGAGCCGCATGGCCCAAGAGCTCCAGTCCGACCTCCTTTGGCTCAACTGAAGGCTGAGAGCTGGGACCGATCGCAACCGCTCCAGGCGGCGCGAGCAGCCTCCGTGGCCGCCACATCGAGTTTGGCGAGCGCCTCGCGTGCCTCGCTCTGGCGGGCCGTCAGCTCCCGGCGCCGCGCCTCCTGCCCGGCTTCCCAGCGGCGCCTTTCTGCCCCATCGGCCTCCCGCCAGCGGGCCAGGGCCTGGGCATAACGCTCCTGCTCCAGCTCCTGGTCCTCGCGGGTGAAGCGGTCCATCACCGCCGGATCGGGCGCCGCCGGCCGCGCCAAGGGCACAAAGCGCTGCTGGTTCAGCTGGCTGAGCGCGGCGACGCTGCGATCGTGCTCCAGCACGAGCTTCTGCACCGCCGGTTGTTGCTGGCGGCACCGGCTCACCAGGCCATCCAGCTGCTGTTGCCGTGCCGCCGCCGCCGCCCGCTGGCGCTCAGCCTCACCCCACCCGAACCCGTTGCAGCCCAGCAGTAGCAGGGTCGCCGCAGCGACCACCACCAAGGTGCTGGCCTGGGTGCTCTGGCGAAGGATGGAGCAGGCCTCCGTCCGCTGCATTGGGGGATCGACAACCGCTTCCAACCAACTGGATGGCGCGACGCCTGTCAAGCCGCAATGAGTGGCCGAGCCGGATCAGTGGCCGAGCCGCCGGGCCGCTTGCAGCAGTTCGGCTTCGGTGGCGGCATACACCTCTTCGGCTTCCTCGGCGCTGCGGCCGATGCAGGTCATGCCGAGCTTGCCGTATTCCGACAGGCAGCCCAGCAGGTGAAACACGCTGCCGCGCAGCTGGGCCGGGTCGAAGTGCAGCCCCGCCTCGGCCACGATGTCAATCAGGTCCACCGGCAGCAGCCCGCGCAGGTGGGGGGCGGTGAGGTTGTCGGTGGCCTTGTAGTGCAGTGCTTGGCCGCTGGGGGCGCGGTAGAGCCCGCTGGCCGGATCCAGGGTGCCGCTCGTGATGGCGCTGAGGGCCATGTAGGGGTGGGTTGTGCCCCCCTGGCGCAGGTTCACCTCGATCGCCTGCAGGTCCCAGCGGTCGTTGAAGCGCCGAGCGATGAAATCCACCGCGTAGCGCTCCAGTGCCCCCTCCTTCGCCAGGGCCTCCCCCACCGCCTGGCCGTGGTGCATCAGCGCCAGCCGGTAGGGCTCTGCTGCCGGGAAGCTGCAGCCCAGGTAGGTCTGGCCGCTGGCGCCGCCCAGCACCTGCTCATGGCTGGAGAGCACCTCCACCAGGCCTGGTTTGCCTGCCGAGCCCGGGTGAATCGTGCCCTGCACGCTCGGCGAGCGCAGGGCCTCTCCCCCCTCCAGCCAGGCTTCCACCAGCGCTCCCTGGGGTCCCAGCTGCTCCTTCCAGCCGGGTGATGGCATCGGCAGCGCCTCCAGGGCCTGGCGCAACCGCCGGCGGCGTTCGCTGCCGCTGAGTTCGGCCAGCTGCAGGGGTGCCAAAGGCAGGGGGGCATTGCCCTCGCCGCTGAAACCCTCATTGAGCTTCACCACGCATTGGCGCAGCTCGGGATGGGCTTCCCAGAGTTCGGCGGTGGCTTCGGTGAGGTCGTCGAGGCTGTGGGTGAGGGGCGAGCCGGGCGGGTGGGGCACGCCGCAGCGGGCAAACAGCTCGCGGCTGCCGGCCTTGCTGCCCCAGTAGCCCAGGGCCGGATCGGTGCCCAGCAGCGGCACCTGCAGCCGCTCGGAGAGCTGCTTTTCCAGGTTGCTCACCACGAAGCAATTGATGAAGCTGCGCCCCGGCCGCAGCAGCTCGGCGATCCGCGCCAGCAGCGCCGGCCGCTCCAGCAGCTTGGCGGTAAGGGGCCGGTTGGAGGCGTCGTCGGTGTCGACCAGGTGCAGCCGCCGCCGGGCGTGGGAGGTGGGCACCCCCGGCAGCAGCTCCAGCACCGCATCCACCACCAGCTCCCCCAGCGGTTTGCTGGTGGCATACACCATGCGCACCCCCGGATCCCGCAGCCGGATCAGCGAAAACAGCTGCCGCTCCTCGTAGTGGTGGGCGCCCGTCACCAGGTCGATCTGGCTCTGGTCCATCGACAGCGACGGCACCATCAGCACGTCCATATCGGGCCCCTGGGCCTGGTTGACCCGGCTCCACTCCGGCTGCAGCTGGGCCTGGAGCTCGCGGAAGCTGAGCGGCGTCATGGCGGCAGGTGCAGGATCGGGGCCTGTCCACCATGCTGGCCACACTCTGCGCTGCAGCCCATGGCCGCCCCCTTGGTGCCTCCTGCCGTGCGTGCCCTGGGCTACGTCGCGGCCCTGCTCACCACCGTGAGCTTCTTCCCCCAGGCCCTCAAAACCCTGCGCAGCGGCGACACCAGCGGCATCTCCCTGCGCATGTATGGCCTGTTTACTGCCGGCATCGCCCTGTGGGCCCTCTATGGCGTCTGCACCAGCGATGGCCCCCTGATCGCCGCCAACCTGATCACCCTGGTGCCCGCCGGCATCGTGCTGGAGCGCAAGCTGCGCGCTAGGCGCTAAAAGCCTTGCGTGCCGGGATCGGGTAGGGGATGCGGCGGTGACGCATCCGCTTCCACACCCGCACAAAGGCCCGGATCAGCAACTCCAGCTCGGCCCGGCCGATGCCGCTTTCGGCCAATTGCCCGTCGTTCTGGCGGGCCTCCACGATGCGGCGCACCATCTGCTGGGCCTCCGTTTCGCTGGTGCCCGGCGGCAGGGAGCGCAGGGCCGCCTCACAGCCGTCGGCCAGCATCAGGATCGCCGTCTCGCGGCTGCGGGGCGTCGGCCCCCGGTAGCGAAACTGCTCCTCGGCGATGGCCGGATCCCGCTCCCGCGCCTGGTGCAGGAAGTAGCCCATCTTCAAGGTGCCCTGGTGCTCGGGGATGAAGTCGGCCAGGGGACGCGGCAGCCGATAGCGGCGGGCCAGTTTCAGCCCCTCGTCCACATGGGCCTGCAGGATCGCGGCACTGGCGAAGGGGTCGTTGAGGGCGTCGTGGGGGTTGCTGCCCTCGCCCTGGTTCTCGATGAACCACTGGGGGCCGTGAAGCTTGCCCACGTCGTGATACAGCGCCCCGGTGCGCACCAGGTCGATGTCGGCCTGGATCGCCCGGGCGCCCTCCTCGGCCAGGCCGGCGATCATCAGGGTGTGCTCGAAGGTGCCCGGCGCCTCCACCGACAGCCGCCGCAGCAGCGGCCGCTGCAGATCGGCCAGTTCCATCAGCCGCGCCCGGGTTACCAGCCCGAAGAAGGTTTCCACCAGCGGCGCCAGCAGCAGCCCGGCCATCAGCAGCCCGCCCAGAAGCAGCGCTTCGCTGAGCAGATCCACCTGACTGGGTCGCAGGACGGATTGCAGCAGCAGCCACTGCACGGCCAGGCCCGCTCCCGGCAGCAGCACCGCCAGCTGCAGCAGTTCGGCCCGGCTGCGCTGCCGTCCGGCCGCCACCGCCGCCACGCTGCCCACCGCCGCTGCCACCAGCAGCCGCACGGCCGTCAGGGCCGTCACCGGTAGGGGCCACAGCAAGGTGCCCGCCGCCAGCCAGGCCAGGCCGCAGGGGGTGCCCAGACCCTGGGCCAGCAGCAGGGCCGGCGGCACCAGCAGCACCAGGGGGCTGGCCAGCGGCCCCAGCCACAAGGTGAAGCCCTGCATCACCAGCAGTGCACCGAGGGCCAGCAGCGCCTGCCGCGGCTCCAGGCAGGCCCGCCAGCGCCGCAGCACCAGCACCAGCACCCCAGCCACCGCCAGAGCCTCGAGGAAATGGCCCAGCCAGGTGAGCGGCCTGGGCCTGCGGTTCACCAAACCGAAGTAATCGAGCACGTCTAAGGCCTGGGGGCTGATCGTCTCCCCTTGGCGGGTGATCAGATCGCCCTGCTCCACCACGATCGTGGGGATGCCCTGCTGGGTGATCAGCGCCTCAATGCGCCGTTGGCTCAGCCCCGGATCACTGCGCAGGTTGGAGTGCCCCTGCAGCGCATTGGTCAGCAACCGGGCCCCCAGGCCCCGCGGCACCGACGCCAGCGGCTCCAGCTGCAGGGTGGCGGCTTGCAGCAGTTGCCCTTCGGCTACGCCGGGGGCCACCCCCTGGCTGAGCATGCGTAGCTGGGCCTGACGCACCTCCCGCCCCCAGGCGGTGAGCTCAGCCGGTCCGACGGTTTTCAGCCAGGCCCGCTCCTCGGCGGTGATCGCCACCGGCTCCACCCGCGGCTGCTCCGCGTTGGCCTGCTGTTCCACCGCCTGCAGGCCCTTCTCCAGTTGTTGCTGGAGCAGCTGGTTGGTCTGCTGGTCCACCACCTGCACGGTGGTGCGCGGCACCATCTCCTGACGCCGCTCCTCCAGGGCCGTGCTGTCCACCACCCGGGCTGCCTTCGGTGCTCGAGCCGTGAAGGGAGCGCTCATGCCGGGGCGCAGGTTGGGCTCCACCAGCCAGGGCCAGCTGGCCACCAGCGCCACCAGGGCGCACACCAGCAGCACCGAGGCCGTGTCGCGGCTGCGCCAGATGCCGGGAGGCTGCCGCGGGCGTTCCAGCCGCAGCAGCTTCCGCCACAGGGATCGCAGCTGCCTTAACACCATTCCAAAACGCTAGCGGGCCTGCCTGCGGGCGGGATTGCAAGCTGGTGATGCGCAGCCTTGATTTGCTCCATGGCCCTCCGTCTGGACGGCCGCCAGCTGGCCGGCGAGATAGAAGCCCGGCTCCAGGCGGTGATCGCCGAGCATCTCCCCGTGGTGGGGCGCCCGCCCGGCCTGGCGGTGCTGCGGGTGGGCGACGACCCCGCCAGCGGCGTGTACGTGGCCAACAAAGAGAAGGCCTGCGCCCGGGTGGGCATCACCAGCCTGGGCGCCCATCTGCCGGCCGGCACTCCGGCAGCAGAGGTGTTGGCGGCCGTGCAGCGGCTCAACGCCGACCCCGCCTGCGACGGCATCCTGCTGCAGCTGCCCTTGCCGGACGGCCTCGATGAGGCGCCGCTGCTGCTGGCGATCGATCCGGAGAAGGATGCCGATGGGCTGCACACCCTCAACCTGGGCCGCTTGCTCAAGGGCGAACCCGGCCCGCGCAGCTGCACCCCCGCCGGCGTGATGGCGCTGTTGGCCCGCCAGGGGGTGACGCTCTCCGGCCAGCGCGCGGTGGTGGTGGGCCGCAGCATCCTGGTGGGCCAGCCGATGGCGCTGATGCTCCAGGCCGCCGATGCCACCGTTTCGGTGGCCCATTCGCGCACCACCGATCTGGCTGCCCTCACCCGCCAGGCCGATGTGCTGGTGGTGGCCGCCGGCCGGCCGCGCATGATCGGCGCTGAGCACGTGAAATCTGGTGCCGTGGTGGTGGATGTGGGCATTCACCGCACCGAGAGCGGCCTCTGCGGCGACGTGCGCTTCGAGGAGGTGGAGCCGATCGCCAGCGCCATCAGCCCGGTGCCCGGTGGCGTTGGCCCCATGACCGTCACCATGCTGCTGGTCAACACCGTGGTGGCCTGGTGCCGCCGCGCCGGCGTCGACCACGGCCTCGGCGATCTGGTGCCCTGATCTGGTGCCCTGAGCTGATGTCCTGACGGGCCGCCGGGTCGTTGCGCGTTGGGGCCTCGCGCGTTGTTGAACGTTCTGTTTCACACATCCAAATCGCTCTGCAACAAACACCCGCCAGCGCTGGGCCGGCGGTTCGCCTGAGAGAATCCCGCCAGGAATGGCCAGAGGCCCAGCCCCCATGACCGCGGCGGTATCCACCTCCTTTGATTTCGCCGCCTATCTGGAGGCGAGCCGCCTACGGGTTGAGGCGGCCCTGGACGGCTCCCTCGGGCCGGAGCGCCCCGAATCGCTGCGGGAGGCGATGCGCTACTCGCTACTGGCCGGCGGCAAGCGGCTGCGGCCGATCCTCTGCCTGGCGGCCTGTGAGCTGGCGGGCGGCGAGAGCGATCTGGCGATGCCCACGGCGGTGGCGCTGGAGATGGTGCACACCATGTCGTTGATCCACGACGACCTGCCCGCCATGGACAACGACGATCTGCGCCGCGGCAGCCCCACTAACCACAAGGTGTACGGCGAGGCCAACGCGATCTTGGCTGGCGACGCCCTGCTTACCCGCGCCTTCGAGATGGTGGCGTTGCGTAGCCCCGGCGTGCCGGCTGAGCGGCTGCTGGCGGTGGTGGGTGAGCTGAGCCTGGCCTCTGGTGCCCCCGGTCTGGTGGGCGGCCAGGTGGTGGATCTGGAGTGCGAGGGCAAGAGCGTCGATCTCGACACCCTCGAATACATCCACCTGCACAAAACCGGTGCGCTGTTGAGTGCCTGCGTGCTCACCGGTGCCCTGATCGCCGGCGCTTCCGACGACCTGCTGGCGGCCCTGCGCACCTACGCCCGCGGCATCGGACTGGCCTTCCAGATCATCGACGACATCCTCGATGTCACCGCCAGCAGCGAGGTGTTGGGCAAGACCGCCGGCAAGGATCTCGCCGCCGACAAGACCACCTACCCCAAGCTCCTCGGCCTGGAGGAATCGCGCCAGCGGGCCGATGCCCTGGTGGCCGAGGCCAAGGCGGCCCTGGCCCCCTGGCACGCCAGTGCCGCGCCCCTGTTGGCCCTGGCCGACTACATCACGAGCCGCGACCGATGAGCGCCCCCCTTGCTGGGATCTTCGACAACGGCGTGATGTGGTGGGGGCTGGCGGCCTGCGGCGTGGCCCAGCTCTCCAAGCTGGTGATTGAGCTGGTGGTGCACCGCCGTTGGAATCCGCGGGTGCTGTTGGAAACCGGCGGCATGCCATCGAGCCACTCGGCCCTGCTCACCGGCACCACCGCCGCCCTCGGCTGGGTGCAGGGGTTTGACGGACCCCTGTTTGCCCTGGCGGCCGTGCTCTGTTTCGTGGTGCTCTACGACGCCTCCGGCGTGCGCCGCGCCGCCGGCCTCACGGCTGCCCGGGTGAATGCGATGGGTGACACCCCCAAGCCCCTCAAGGAAAACCTCGGCCACACCCGGTTGGAGGTGCTCATCGGTGCACTGATGGGGCCGCTGGTGGCACTGCCCGGGCTGGTGCTGCTGGGTTCTCCGCTGCATCTGGCCCAGGGGCTGGGCTGGTTCACCGCGGTTGGTTGACGCGGTTGGCTGACGCCGCAGCATCGGGCCCCTCCGCGGCCCTCACCGCCGATCAGCAGGCCGCGGCCGCTGCCTTTGCCGACTGGCTGGCCGCCCCGGTTGACGGCACGCCGTTTGTGTTGAGCGGCTACGCCGGCACCGGCAAAACCTTTTTGTCGATGCGCTTTCTGGCCCAGGTGGAGGCCACCGGCCTCTGCTGGACCGTCGTCGCCCCCACCCACAAGGCCGTGGGCGTGCTGCGCTCCCACCTGGCCCTGGCGGGCCTGGCGCCCACCTGGTTTCCCTCCACCATCCACCGGCTGCTGCGCCTCAAGCTCAAGCGCCAGCGCGATATCGAGCGCTGTGAGGAAACCGAGCAAACCGCCGTCGCCCTCGAGCACCTGGGCCTGGTGCTGATCGATGAGGCCTCGATGGTGGACTCAACCCTGCTGGAGATCAGCTTGCGCTGCGCCCACCCTTTTCGCACCCGGCTGGTGTTTGTGGGCGATCCGGCCCAGTTGCCGCCGGTTGGTGAACCCGTGAGCCCGGTGTTCAGCCTGGGCCGGGCCAGCCGGGCCGAGCTGCGCCAGGTGGTGCGCCACCATGGGCCGGTGCTGCGCCTGGCCTCGGGGTTGCGCCAGGGCGATCTGCCCTGCCGCAAGCCGCCGCCGCTGCCGCCGATCCGCACCGCCAGCGGTCAGGTGGCCCTGCTGGAGCGGCGTGAGTGGCTCGAGGCCGCCCAGACCGCCCTGCGCCGCAGCGCCGAAACCGACAACCCAGACCTGGCCCGCATCCTCTGCTACACAAACCGCTCCCTCGAGCAGCTGGTGCCGATCGCCCGCCGCGCCCTGCACGGCGAGATGGCCGACCAGCTGCCGGTGCTGCCCGGCGAGGTGCTGATCACCCGCGCTGCCGTGATGGCCCCCGCCTGCCGCGAGGGTGAGGACGCCGCCGAGGAGCCCGACATGCTGCTGGGCTCCAACCGGGAGCTGGTGGTGCGCGATGTCATCCCCGAGCGCTGCGACCTGGCCGATTTCGGCGTGGCTGATGCGGCGGTGATCGACACCCTCACGGCCCGGGTGGAGGCCGGCGACAGCCAGCTGAGCCTGAGGCTGCTGCCGCCCCTGGGCTCGGCGGCCCGGAGCGCCCTCGAGGCGGTGTTGGCCCGCCTGCGTCAACGGGCCAGGGATGCCGGCAAGCAGGAGGGCAAGGGCCTGTGGCGCCGCTTTTTCCTGGTGCGGGACGCCTTTGCCTCCCTCGGTCCGGCCGCCGTTCTCACCGTGCACCGCAGCCAGGGCAGCACCTTTGCTGAGGTGTTCGTCGATGCCGATGTGTTCTGGCCCAGCGACCCGGTGCTGCGCCGCCAGCTGGTGTACGTGGCGGTGAGCCGCGCCAGCCAGGCGGTGACGCTCCAGGCCGGGCCGCCGGCCGCCGGCCCCGGCGCCCTTGCCGAGCAGCAGCTCTGGAGCCAGTGGCTCCAGGCCGATCTCTGATCAGGCCAGCTTCGGGCTAGGCCAGCATGAGGCCCTCGATGCCCTGCCAGCCCAGGTAGACGGCGAGGGCCACGCTCACCAGGCCCACCAGCAGGTCGCCCTTGGCAAACAACCACTGCTTGCCCCGCTCCAGCAGCGGCAGGATCCGCTCCGGGCCGGCCAGTAGCAGGGCCAGCAGCGGCACTAGCAGGAGGCTGGCGCTCACCAGGCTGAACACGCCGGTGGCCAGCACCTCCGTGCCCCGGCCCAGGTTTGCCGCCAGCAGGCTGCCGGCAGTTTTGGCAAACAGAATCAGATCGTCGGGGCTGGCCACCTCAAGGGCCGCGCTGATTGCCAGCAGCAGCGGCAGGGGCATGGCGCAGAACTGATCCAACTTGCGTGTCCAGCCCGGTGGAGCAGCCCCCTCCTCCTCCTTGGTCAGCAGCTCCTTGAGGCCGAGCCCCAGCAGGGCGCCGGCCGCCAGCAGGTCGAGGCCAGTGCGGTGGCTGGTGCCTTTGTCCATCGTCAGCAGCAGACCGTGGCCCACGGTGAGCAGCAGCGTTACCGCCAGGGCCGCCGTGGCCAGCCAGCCCGCCACAAACCAGCCGCCGCGCTGCAGGGGTTTGGGGCCGAGCAGCAGCAGCAGCAGCAGGCCGATGTGCAGCGGCGAGAAGCCGATCGCCAGCCCGAAGGCCGCCAGCTCCCCCAGCAGGGCGCTCAGGCCATTGGCAGCGGTCTGTGGATCAGCCATGTGGATCAGTCATTTCGATCAGTCATGACGTGGCGGGCACGACCGGGGCATTCCAGCGCACCACCGTGCGCCGCTCCCGTTCATGGCCGAGCACTGAGACGGTGGCGGTGTTCAGATTCAGCAGCGCCCCGCTGGCCGCTCCGAGCCCCAGCCAGGTGCCCGCGAGGCTGCGCAGGATATGGCCGTGGGCCACCAGGGCCACCGCCGGGGCCTGGGGGGCGGCCAGTGATTCAGCTAAGGCGATCACCCGTTGGCAGCGCTCCTCCACCTGGGGGCAGCTTTCGCCGTCGGGGCAGCCGTGGCTCCACACGGTCCAGCCGGGCACCTGCTCGCGGATCGTGGCGGTGGTGATGCCCTCGTAGCGGCCGTAGTCCCATTCCTGCAGGTCGGGGCAGATGCGGGCCTGCGCCCCCAGGCCGGCCAGCTCGGCGGTGCGCCGCGCCCGCTGCAGCGGGCTCACCAGCACGGCAGCAAAGCGCTGCCGGGCCAGCATCGGTGCCAGGGCCCGGGCCTCCGCCTCCCCTTCCGGCAGCAGGGGCAGGTCGGTCTGTCCCGTGTGGCGCCCACTGAGGGCCCATTCGGTGGCGCCGTGGCGCAGCAGCCACAGCTCGAGCTGGGGAGGAGTGTTCACACCGGTGATCTCAGGTTGTGCAACAGGTTGTTCAACACAGTCATTCACGCGTTTGGCACCCCTCGCCACCACGCATCAGCGCTGCACCTCAAACCAGTCGGCGCCGGTGGCCGGCACCTGGTTGGAGGCGACGCTGTTGACCATCGCTAGCACCGGACCCTTCTCGCACCAGATGCGCAGTTCGGTGAGCTCCTGGGGCGAACCCTCCGCTTCAATCTCCACCGAGCCATCGGGGCGGTTGCGCACCCAGCCGCTCAGGCCAAGATCCCTGGCCCGGGTGCAGCAGGCGGCGCGGTAGCCCACTCCCTGCACCTGGCCGCGCACGATCAGCTGCCAGCGTTCCTGCTGAATCTGGGGCTTGGGCTCGTGGGGTTGGATGAAGCGGCGCTCGTCGGCAGCGGCGCGGCGCGCCCGGCTGCGGCGGCCAGGCGAGAGGGAATCACCGGGCATCCAGCCCAGTGGAGATGCAGCCAGCTGGCGTGCACGTTCGGCGCTGTCCATCCTTCGCTCCGGGTTGGCGTCCCCCAACCTTCAAGCTGCCACAGCCCGCCGGTGCTGGCCACAGATTCGAGCTGCCAGCGGTGGAATTCATGGCCGCAGAAGTGCTCTCCGGGCCGCACCAGCAGCCCGCTGGTCGTGGCCTTGGCCTCGCGGTAGCCGAGGCTCAGCGCCCCTTTGCGGGCCCGGAAGGGCAGCACCCCCGCCATCGGCTGCAGCATCCCGTCGCCATCGGCCAGCTGCTCGCCCAGCAGCAGCAGGCCGCCGCATTCGGCCACCAGCGGCAATCCAGCCGCCGCCGCCCGGGCCAGCTCGCCCAGGCTGCGGCGGCTGGCCGCCAGCTGGGCGGCATGGAGCTCGGGATAGCCCCCGGGCAGCAGCACCGCCCGGCAGCCCACCGGCAGGGCTTCATCGGCCAGGGGGCTCCAGGCCACCGGCTCCAGCCCCACCGCCGCTAGCAGCTCGCCGGCTTCGGGATAGCGGAAGTGGAAGGCCGCGTCGCTGGCGATCGCCACCGGCAGCGGCGCCTGCTCTGGCCCCTGCTCCGGTGCCTGCTCGGGTGGGCTGGGGCGGTGCTGGCTCAGGCACCAGTGGATCGGATCCTCGGCGCCGGCCTGGGGGGCGGGGGGCGCCAGCAGCGGCTCCAGGCGCGCAAGATCGAGGTGGCGGGCGGCCAGCTCCGCCCATTGCTCCTGGCGCTGCTCCAGATCGTGAAGCTCCCCAGGCGGCAGCAGCCCCAGGTGGCGCGACGGCAGCTCCAGGCTCGGGTGGTGGGGCAGCACCCCCAGCAGCGGCACGGCGATGCTCTCCAGCGCTTCGCTCAGCAGGGCGTGGTGGCGTTCGCTGCCCACCCGGTTGAGCACCACGCCGGCCAGGGTCACCGGCGGCGGGCCATGGTCGCGGAAGCCCCGCACCAGGGCCGCCAGGGAGCCCGCCTGCCGAGAGGCTTCCACCACCAGCACCACCGGCAGCGCCAGCTGGGCCGCCACCGCCGCCGAACTGCCCTCACTGCTGGGTCCGCGGCCATCGAACAGGCCCATCACCCCCTCCACCAGGGCCAGGTCGGCCCGGCTGCCGTGCCAGTGAAAGCAGCGCTCCACCCACTCCGGGCCACACAGCAGCGGATCGAGGTTGCGGCAGGTGTGGCCGCTCACCCGGCTGAGCAACTGGGGGTCGAGGTAGTCGGGCCCCACCTTGAAGGGCTGCAGCTGCCGGCCCGATCGCCGGGCCCAGGCGGCCAGGCACAGCGACAGCAGGGTCTTGCCGCTGCCACTGCTGGGCGCGGCGATCAGACAGGCCATTCAGGGGTGCTCAGGGCAGCAGGCTCAGGGCAGCAGTTTGGCGGCGATCGGCGCGGCGGCGGCCAGCAGGGGGTTGGTGGAGTCGTGGCCGCCCGACAGCAGCCGCGCCATCTCCATCTCCTCACTTTCCATCGGCAGCGGCACCACCTCCTCGGCCAGTTCCATGCTCGCCATGCCGCCGGATTCGAGCCGCATGCAGCCGCCCGACTCGGAGCAGAGAATCACGCACAGGGGGGAGCCCTGGCTGCTCTGGCAGATCAGCCGCAGGCCCACCATCGCCCCCGGATGGGTTTTGGGCACGCCCACCGGCACTGGCATCTGCCGGAAGCGCACGGTTTCGCCATCGGTGCGCTCGAATTCAGCGCCGATGCCCTGGCCCGCGCCATCGCCGTCTACTGGGTAGGTGGAGATCAGGTGCCACCCCAGCCGGTCGGCCAGCCAGGCTGCCAGCAGCAGCCCCTTCACCGGGTTGCTGCCCTCCACGTCGAGGTCGAGCTGCACCACGTGGTTAAGGGCATCCCGCCGCGACGGCGGGTCAAACACCATCGCCAGCGACTCCCGCCAGCTGCGCAGCCGCAGCCAGTTGAGGTCGTTGATGGGCTGGCCGGCATCGATGCGATCCACCAGCAGGTCGAGGCAGCGGCGTGGATCGCCCAGCGACGAATCCACCACCAGGCGCCGATGGCCGCTGGCCAGGGTTGCCATCACCTCCGGGGCCTCATCGAGGCTGCTGTTCCACCACACCCAGCAGGGCAGGTCGGGGCTGATCAGCGGCTGCACCAACTCCAGGCTCTGGCTCAGGGCGCCGGTGCCGCCGCGCAGCACCACCACATCGCCGCAGGCGTCGCCGCCGCTGCCTTCCTCCGGCAGGGGGCAGTAGGCGGCCACCAGGGTTTCAAGGGGATGGCCGCCATCGAGGGTGGGGGCCAGGGTGATCAGCCGCCGCGGCATGTGGGCGCTGATCGCCCCCTCCACAAATTGCCCGCGCAGGTCTTCGGCGTGGTGGTCGCCGCCCAGCTTGCCAATCGCCCAGGCCAGCTGGGGATCCATCGGCGCGGTGCTCAGCGGCAGCCCGCAGCTGATCGCGGCGGCCCGGGCCGCCTCCAGCACGGTCTCGTTGAGCAGGCCGGTGATCGGGCCGTCGAGACGGCCGCAGCGCACCAGCTGCTGCTCCAGCCAGGAGCCCTCCCACACCACCAGGGTGAAGGTGGTGGCTCCGTGGGAACTGCCCAGTTCCTGGCTCCAGAGGCGCTCCAGGTAGCTGGGTACCTCGTCAGGCGGCAGGGCGAGTGGGGCCTGGAGGGTGAGCTGGGTCGACATGGGGGCAGGGGGTGAAAAAAAACTTAGGGGCGACGCCAGGCCAGGCCGTCCTCGGCCACCAGACTGTCGGCGGCGCCGGGGCCCCAGGTGCGGGCCTCGTAGGGGTACACCGGCAGCTGGTTCGGGGCGTCTTCGATCAGCTCCAGCAACGGGGTGTACAGCCGCCAGGCGGCTTCCACTTCGTCGCTGCGGGTGTACAGGGTGGGATCCCCCAGCATGGCGTCCGCCAGCAGACGCACATAGCCCTCATCGCTGGGCTCGCCGAAGCTGTCGTCGTAGGAGAAGGCCATATCCACCGGCCGGCTGCGCATGCCGGAGCCAGGGGCCTTTACCTCAAACTTGAATTCGGCCCCTTCATCGGGCTGGATCCGCAGGATCAGCTGGTTGGGGGTGGGGGCACCGCCGGCGGCATCAAACAGGTGTACCGGTGCTTCCCGGAAGGTGAGCACCACCTCGGAGAGCCGCTTGGGCAGCCGCTTGCCGGTGCGCAGGTAGAAGGGCACACCCTGCCAGCGCCAGTTGTTGATGAACAGCTTCATCGCCACGTAGGTCTCCGTGGTGCTCTCGGGATTCACCCCCGGCTCCTGGCGGTAGCCGGCGATCGGCCGGGTGCTGGAGCCGCCGGGTCCGTACTGGCCCCGCACGCAACACTTCCAGGGTTTGTCCTCGTTGGCCAGGCGCGCGGCCTGGATCACCTTGGCCTTCTCGTTGCGCATCGACTCAGGATCGAAGCGGCCCGGCGCCTCCATCGTGGTGAGGGCCAGCATCTGGGTGAGGTGGTTCTGCACCATGTCGCGCAGGGCGCCGGAGCTCTCGTAGTAGCCGGCCCGCTCCTCCACCCCCACCGTTTCGGCAGCGGTGATCTGCACGCTGGCGATGTAGTTGCGGTTCCAGATCGGCTCGAAGATCGTGTTGGCGAAGCGCAGCACCAGGATGTTCTGGACCGTCTCCTTGCCGAGGTAGTGGTCGATCCGGAAGATCTGGTTTTCCTGGGCGCTGGCCCGCACCACCCGGTTGAGCTCCTGGGCGCTGCCGTAGTCGCGACCGAAGGGCTTCTCGATCACCACCCGGCTGCGGGCGGGATCGCTGAGCAGCCCAGCGGCGGCCAGGGCCCGGCAGCCACTGCCGTAGAAATTCGGCGACACCGACAGGTAGAAGGTGCGGTTGCCGCGGGTGGCCCGCTGCCGGTCGATGCCTTCGAGCCGCTGGCCGAGCCGCACCATCGTGGGCGGATCCTGGAGATCCACCGACTCGTAGAAGAGGCCCGCCGCAAACTGCTCCCAGGCCATGCGGTGCTCGGCCACCTCGCTGGCCATCGCGTCGGCCATGCGCTGGCGGAATTCTGCGTCGCTCCAGGGGCGGCGGGCGCAGCCCAACACCGCGAATTCACTGGGCAGGCGCCGCTGCCGGAACAACTCGAAGAGTGCCGGGATCAGCTTGCGGTGGGTGAGGTCGCCACTGGCTCCGAAGATCACCAGGCATTGGGGCGGAATCACCCGCTCCTGGCGGAGGCCGACCCGCAGTGGATTGGTGAGCACGCTGCCCATGGATGCCTTCGCGGTGCCCATGGTTTAACCGGCCAGGCGGCGCTGCCCACCGGCTGGCCCACTTTGTGATGGTTTCTGTATGGGATTGGCCAAAAAAAAGCCCGCCGGGGAGGCGGGCTGAGGGGAGGTGGTGACGACCGTTGCCGGGGGTCCATCCCGATATCAATAGGTCTCGACGTGCCAGCGCTCGGCTTTCTTGAGCTGGGGACGCAGCTCGGCCCAGTTCAGTCCCTTGGCGGCGGCGGCGGTGGCCATCGCTTCGTCGATGCCAGGCTCCATGCCCCGCAGACCGCACATGTAGACGTGGGTCTTGGGGTTTTCGATCCAGGAGAAGATCTCCTCGGCGTTCTCGCTGACGCGGTCCTGGATGTACATCCGGCCGCCGCTGGCGTTCTGCTGCTCGCGGCTGATGGCCTTGGTGTAGCGGAAGTTGTCGGGGAACTCCGTCTGATAGCGGTTGAAGTCGTCGTCGTAGAGCAGGTTGGCCGTGGTGGGTGAGCCCATGAACAGCCAGGCCTTGCCCTTGAAGGTCCAGCCGTTCTTTTCGCGTTCGGACGGCTCGAACATGCGCCGCAGGTAAGTGCGCATCGGGGCGATGCCGGTGCCCGTGGCCAGCATGATCACGTTGGCGTCTTCGTCGGCAGGCAGGAGCATCTCTTTGCCCACCGGACCGGTGATCTTCACCTTGGCGCCGGGCTCGATGTCGCAGAGGAAGGTCGAGCAGACGCCGTTGATCGTTTCGCCGTCCTTCTTGTACTGGAGCTGGCGCACGCACAGGGAGACGGTGTCACCGGCCAAGTTGTCGCCGTGGCGGGTGCTGGCGATCGAGTAGAGGCGCAGTTTGTTGGGCTTGCCGTTGGCATCGGTGCCGTCGGGAATGATGCCGATGCTCTGGCCCTCGACGTAGTGCAGCTGGGGATCGCCGCCCTTGAGATCGAAGGTGATGTGGTTGACCCGACCAATCGCCCCATCCGCCAGCAGGCTGTAGTTCTCAGTGACGGTGCCGATGAACGGGTCCTTCGGCTTGTAGAGGTTGACGGGGACGTCGGCGTGGGACACGGCAGCGGGTTTCGTAGGAGCGGCTTTGGCTTTGGCTTTGGGGGCGGGTGCGGCCGGGGCTGGTGCAGCGGCAGGCGTGTCGCCACCGGCGCCGTCGACACCCAGCACGGCACGGATCCGACCGCCCTGCTGGGCGATGGACTGCATCAAGCCCTGGAGCTGGTTGTACGGCACGGTGAAGCGACGTTCAGCCTGGCGCTGGCGACCGATGCCGAAGCCCTCCACCACGACGGTGAACATGCGGCTGTCCGACTGGATGGCGCGACCGGTGGAAACACGCATGCAGACTCAGCCCCCTCAAAAGCGCGTTGATCATACGGAACCTTTCCGCTGCGGTTTTCCAGGAGACGCCGCTAGGTTTGTGCGCCAGCACACTTCGACAGTGCTCCTTTGGCCCAGCTCCTCGCCCAGGCCCGCCCTTCCGACCCGCCCCCCAGCGACCCGTCTTCGGCCGTCGTGAGTGACGCCTGCAGCCTCGACACCATCCAGCAGGTGATGGAGCGGCTGCCCCAGGGAGCCCGGCGGTTGGCGGTGCAGCTGCGGCTGCCCCTCGACCCAGAGTGGCTTTGGGCCGTGCTCACCGACTACGCCAATCTCAACCTCTACATCCCCAACCTGGCCTCCTCCCGCGAGCTCTGGCGTCGGGGCAACCGGGTGGGTCTTGAGCAGGTGGGCACCCAGCAATTTTGTGGTCTGAGCTTCAGTGCCAAGGTGGAACTGGAGCTGGTCGAAGATCGGGACGCCGGCGAGTTGCGGTTCTGCATGTGCCGCGGCGACTTCCGTCGGTTCGAGGGCATTTGGCAGATCGGCCGCTCCGGCGGGGTGACCCATCTCTTCTATGAGCTCACCGTGCAGGGTCGCCCGGGCATGCCGATCGGGCTGATCGAGCAGCGCCTGCGCGAAGACCTGGCCAACAACCTGCGCGGGGTGCAGCGCGAAGCCGAGCGCCGCGCCGCCTTGTCCTGAACCATCCCTGCTGGGCAGGAGGTGCTGTTGGTTGTGCGGATTTCTGTTTGTTGAACAACTTGTTCAACAGCTTGATTGGGGTGGATGTCGGCAAGCGCGACACCGGCAAAAAAATGTCTCTTTGAGAAGCACGATCGCTCGTCAAGAGATCCGGCTTCAGCGTTGCGAAAAGCAACTCTTTGGGCCGTTGTTTGGTTGGTGATACCCCCAAGGGGATTCGAACCCCTGTCGCCTCCGTGAAAGGGAGGTGTCCTAGGCCTCTAGACGATGGGGGCGAGGCCACAACGCTGTTCGGCGTTGCTGTGTTGGAAGCTACGGGTCAGGGGGACCCTTCGTCAAGGCGGGTTGGGCCTGACCGCTCCAGACCGGAACGCTGACGTGGAAACAGGCCCCCTCACCGGGTTCGGACACCACCCAGATGCGGCCGCCATGCACCTCGGCGATGCGTCGGCACACCGACAGCCCCACGCCGTAGCCCGAGGTGGTGCCGGAGGTTTGCGGCAGACGCACCCGATCCAGGAAGATTCGCTGCTGCTCGGCTTTGGGGATCCCCGGTCCGCTGTCGCAGACGCTCACCTGCACCCATTGATCGGTGCGGTGCAGCAGGGTCAGGTGCACCCGGCCCCGATTGGGGGTGAATTTCAGGGCGTTTTCCAGCAGGTTGAGCAGCACCTGGCGCATGCGCCGCTGATCGGCGAACACATCGGGCAGGTCGGCGGGGATATCGGAGATCAGCTCCAGGTCGCGACCCACCCACAGCTTTTCAAGCTCGAGGATCGCCTCGGCGGCCACCTTGCCGAGCGACAGACGCTGGGGGTTGAACAGGGCCTCCCAGCGGGTCGTGCCCACCTCCAGCAGATCCTTGGAAAGTTCCTGGATGTCGTCGAGGCGGCGGGTGAGCACGTCGCGGAAGCGGGGCTCATCGATCTGGCCAAGGGTGTGGCTTTGCAGGGCGAGTTTGGCCGCGGTCAGGGGCGTCCGCAGTTCGTGGGCCACCATCCGCAGCAGCCGTTCCTGCACCCCCAGCCGCTCGATCAGGGTTTCGTTCTCCTGGCGCAGCACCAGGAGCTGGTCTTCCAGCTGCAGCTCCCGCCGGGTACGGCTGCCATCGATCTCGGCGGGCCGCAGGCTCATGCCCAGGCTGGTCACCACCTCCATCTGCTGCCAGCGCGGCAGCCAGCTGCGCAGCTTCTGGGTGATCGCATTGCCGGCGATCACCTGCTTCGGCAGAGGGCCGAGCTTCACCAGGGCCGGTGTGGCCACCAGCCGATGCAGCTCCAGCAGTTCCGGTTGGCGGGCTGGGTCGGCCAGCTCCAAGCTCACCGTGAAGCGGCACTCCTCGCTTTTGAGGAACTGAATCAGGTTGCGCAGATCCGGGCTGGCCAGGTGGTGCTGGGCGGCCACCAGCAGCAGCTTCAAGGCCTGACGCTCCGTCGCACGAGCAGCTGCGGCACTGCCTGCTGCGGCGCTGCCTGCTGCGGCGCTGTTTGCGACGACGCTCTCTGCGACGACAGCGTTAGCCACGGCTTCGGTGGTGGGTTGCTCGGCCTTCACGCAGTTCACCCTATGGGGATTTGGCCAGACCCGCCCAACCTCGCTATGACAGAGGTAACCAGTGCCGTGCGCCCAAGGGCCGGGATGTCATGAGCATGCTTTCGGATCTCCCCACCCCAGCGCGGCCGCGGATTCAGCTCGACAGCAACCTGCGTCGTTGGTTTGCCCGCAACCTTGGCTTGTGGCGCTCGCGACGGTTGTATTTCTTTGACGACGGCGAGTCGCTGCGCGTCGACATGATGCTGCGAGTGGAAACCTTCAGCGAGCCGGTGGAGGGCGATGCGGCTTATCGCTTCACCTGGTGGCCGGAGCAGGAGTTCGAGTTTTTCGACAAGAAACCCCGTTTCGTGCCGACGGGAACGATGGAGGCCTACCTGTGCGGGCATCAGCTGTGGCGCAGCCGCGGTTACATCTGTGGCACGCCCACCAAAACCCAGATCCGTCAGGTGGACGAGCACGAGCTGATTTTTGAGTCGCACTACCAGGAGTGGGACATCCTTGAACACGTTCGCCTGGTCGACCAGGACCGCTACCGCGCCCGCTCGATCTACTCCTGGAAGAACGGCGCGCTGGAGCTGGCCGAAACCCACCACGAAATCCGGGTGGAGGAGGCCGGGGCTGCGCTCCCGCACGACGCCCTGGCCTGATGCAGCAGCATGGCTGCATCTCAAGACACCCGTTTCCTGCTGTGACCTCCCGCCGTTCCGCTCCCTTGGCTGCCTCCTGGCTGGTGGCTCCGCTGTTAGTGCTGCCCCTGCTGCTGGCGCCGGCGGCGGCCCAGGCGGCCCCTGCCACGGAGGCGGACATGAACCTCTACACCCGCATTGCGGCGGTGAATGTCTGCATTGCCCGTGGGGCCGGCGTGCCCTTTGACAAGGCGGTGGGCATCGCCGGCGAAACCATCGCCCAGGTGATTCAGGGTCAGCACGACGGCGTGATCACCCAGGTGGGAGCCAAGCCGCTCAGCCTCGACGACCTGCGCAAGGGCTCGATCAATTCCGCCGTGCTCGGGGCTGCTGAGATCTGCCCCAAGGAGGTGCCGGCCGATGTGATGGCGAAGGTGCAGGAGGCCCTTAAGCCTGCCCCCGCTGCCAAGCCCTCCCCTTCGAAACCTTCCACTAGCAAGCCCTCCCCCAGCAAGTAATTCCCCATGGCCCTGGTGCGCCTCGCCGATTACCGCCCGGCGCCATTCCTGCTGGAGCGCACCGACCTGACGGTGCAGCTGCAGGCTGACCACACCGAGGTGGCGGCCCGGCTGGCCTTTGTGCCCAACCCAGAGGCCCCCTCCCCAGAGGCCCCGTCGCCCGAGCCCCTGGTGCTGCAGGGTGTGGATCTGGAGTTGCTGGAGTTGCGCCTCGATGGCGTGCCCCTGGCCGCGGAGGCTTACGAGCTCACGCCAGAGCAGTTGCGGATCGTTCATCCGCACCAGGGCCCGTTTGTGCTGGAGAGCCGGGTGCGCATCCATCCTGAAACCAACAGCACCCTCGAAGGCCTCTACGTGAGCGGCGGCCTGTTCACCACCCAGTGCGAGGCCGAGGGCTTCCGCCGCATCACTTTCCATCCCGACCGCCCCGATCTGCTCAGCCGCTTCCGGGTGCGGATCGAGGCGGATCGCGCTAGCTGCCCGGTGCTGCTCTCCAACGGCAATTGCATCGACACCGGAGTGCTGCTCCCCGATCCGGCCACGGGGGCAGCGCGCCACTATGCGATCTGGGACGATCCCTTCCCCAAGCCCTCCTATCTGTTTGCCCTGGTTGCAGGCCAGCTGGAGGAGGTGCGCGGCAGCTTCACCACCGCCAGTGGCCGGCCGGTGGCCCTGCGCATCCATGTGGAGCCCGGCGATGCGCCCTACACCGCCCACGCCATGGCCTCGCTGCAGCGCTCGATGGCCTGGGATGAGCAGCGCTACGGCCTCGAATACGACCTCGATGAGTTCAACATCGTGGCGGTGCGCCATTTCAACATGGGCGCGATGGAGAACAAAAGCCTCAACATCTTCAACTCCAAGCTCGTGCTGGCCGATGCCGAAACCGCCACCGACGGCGAGCTCGAGCGCATCGAGAGCGTGATTGCCCACGAGTATTTCCACAACTGGACCGGCAACCGCATCACCTGCCGTGACTGGTTCCAGCTGTCGCTCAAGGAAGGGTTAACGGTGTTCCGCGATCAGAGTTTCACGGAGGATCTGCACGGCGCGGCCCTCAATCGCATCGAGAACGTGGCGATGCTGCGCAACACCCAGTTCCGCGAAGATGCGGGTCCCACGGCCCACCCCGTGCAGCCCGATGCCTACCAGGCGATCGACAACTTTTACACCACCACGATCTACGAAAAGGGATCGGAACTCATTCGTATGTTGCACATCCTGCTTGGGGAGGAGACGTTCATGCGGGGGATGGCGCTGTATGTGAGCCGTCACGACGGCACCGCCGCCACCTGCGAAGACTTTGTGCAGGCGATGCAGGACGCCGGAGAGCAGGCCAGGGCATCGGGAGCCCCGATCCCTGCCTTTGATTTTGCCCAGTTCCGCCGCTGGTATCACCAGGCCGGCACCCCCCGCGTGCACATCCAGCGCCACTGGGATGGGGAGGCCGGCGCGTTGGAGCTGCAGGTGGAGCAGCACACCCCGCCCACCCCCGGCCAAAGCGATAAGCAGCCCTTGGTGATTCCCCTGGCCCTGGGCCTGCTCGACCAGGCCGGGGAGCCCCTGCCTGTGCAACTGGAGGGGGAGGCGAAGCCCGCCGTGCACGCCGGCGATGGCACCCGCCTGGTGGTGATCGATCGGCCCCAGCAGACCCTGCGGTTGGTGGGGTTGCCGCGGCAGCACCATCCGCCGGCCCTGTCGCTGCTGCGCCGGTTTTCGGCGCCGGTGATCCTGGAGATGGGGCGCCCCACCGCCGAGCTGGTGCATCTGCTCGCCGCCGATGCCGACCCCTTCGCCCGCTGGGATGCGGGCCAGGTGCTGCTGCGTCAGGCGGTGCTGGCCCGCGCCGCCGGCGCGGCCGACGCCCTGCTGGAGGAGGAACTGATCGATGCCTTCGGCCGGATCCTGGCCGACCCGTCGTTGTCGGAGGCCAGCCGCAGCGTGCTGATGGCGCTGCCAGGTCTGCCCGAGCTCGAGGATGCCGCTGCTGCAGCAGGTGGCGAGCCCGATCCGCCGGCCCTGTTTGCGGCCCTGATGGCCCTGCAGCAGCGCTTTGGTGCCGCCCTGGCTGAGCCCTTGGCGATGGCCCTGCAGCGCTGCACCCCCCAATGGGGCCTGGCCTGGCCCGAGGGCAACGGCGACCGGCTGCTCACCGGCACGGTGTGGAGCTGGCGGGTGGCGGCTGGCGACTCGGCCGTCTGCGCGGCAGCGGCGGCGGCGGTGCGGGGCCCCTCGATGACCCTGGCCCGCGCCGGTCTGCGGGCCTTGCAGTGCCATCCCATCCCGGAGCGCCAGCAGGCGGTGGAGGCGTTCTACCAGCGCTGGCAGGACAAGCCCGTCATCCTCGATGCCTGGTTTGCCCTGGAGGCTTCGGCCCCCTTTGCCGATGGCCTGGAGCGGGTGGCGCGGTTGCTGGAGCACCCGCGCTTCGATCCGGCCGCGCCCAATTCGGTGCGGGCCGTGCTGGGCGGCCTGGCCGGCAACGCGCCGGTGTTCCATGCCGCCGATGGCGCCGGCTACCGCTTCATGGCGGCGCGGATCGCCGAGCTCGACCAGCGCAACCCGATCACGGCTTCGCGCCTGGCCAAGGTGTTCAGCCGCTGGCAGAGTTACGGCCCGGCTCGCGCGGCCGCCATGCATGCCGCCCTCGAGCAGCTGGCCGCCGCTCCCCTTTCGCCCAATACCGGCGAGGTGGTGCAGCAGTGCCTGGGGAGCTGAGCCGGCAAGCCGCGGCTGGGCAGAGGCGATAGCATTGATATCAGGCGAGCTTGGCTGATGGCGGATCTGCTGGTGCGTGGGGTGGACGAGGCGATTGTGCAGGCCCTCAAGCGGCGGGCGGGAGACCATGGACGCAGTGCCGAGGCCGAACATCGAGCACTTCTGGTCGACGCACTGCTGAGCCCTCCGAGGCGCGACCTGGCTGAACTGTTGGCGGCCATGCCAGATGTGGGCTGCGATGCCGATTTCCAGCGGCCGATCGACAGCAGTAGCGACGCCGATGTTTTTGGTTAATACCAATGTGATCAGCGAAGCCCGCAAGGGGCGTCGTGCTGATCCAGGCGTGATGGCCTTCTGGGCCGAGGTGACAGCCAACAACACGCCCTTGTTTCTGGCGGCCATCACCATCGGTGAACTGCGCCGCGGCGTGGATCTCATCCGCCATCGAGGCGACCTCAAACAGGCTGATCTGCTCGAAGACTGGCTTGGGCAGGTGCTCCAGCACTACGGCGAGCGGGTGTTGGTGCTCGATGGAGATGCGGCTCAGCTCTGGGGGCGTCTGCGGGTGCCTGATCCCCACCACGCCATCGATAAGCAGATCGCCGCCATCGCCCTCTTGCATGGCCTCACGGTGGTGACCCGCAACTCCCATGACTTCGCGGGTTGTGGGGTTCGCCTGTTGAATCCCTTCAGCGGCGCTGGCCCGGCAGGGGGAGGGGCGGTGGGGGGCGAAGTGGGCCGTTGAGGCTCTGGTGCAGCTGGCGGAAGGCGGCTTGGCGGTAGGTCGCCCCTTCCGCTCCGGCGTGCAGCCCCCACAGGCCTTCCCAATAGAAATAGATCACGCCGTGGCCGCGGCTGGTGGCCAGTTGGGTCTTCTGGGCCAGGGTGGCCATGTCGGGGGTGCGACCGCCGAAGCCGGCCAGGATTCCGATCTCCACGGGCATGCCCCAGCTGCGTGCCTTCACCAGGGCGGGCTGGTTGAGGTCCTTCTCGAAGCCTTTCACCGAGTAGGCGTAGTTCTGCACCACTAGGTCGTCGATCAGCTCGCCGAGGGCCCAGAGTTCCCAGTCCTGGAGCCAGTGGTTGTAGGCGAAGCGGAAGGGGCCGGGCGACAGGCTGATGATCGTGCGCTTGGGCACGGAGCCCGCCGGGGCCTCCAGGGTTTTCAGTCGCCCCCGCAGCTCCCGCAGCAGCCCGGTGAGCTGCTGGCGCCGCCAGCGCATCCAGGCCCGATCGGTGTGGTTGTCGGGGGGCTCGCGGCCGGTGTCCTTGAGGAAGAGGGCGCGGCTGAAGGGGTCGTAGCCAAGCTCCACCGGCCAGGCAAAGTGGTCGTCGAGTTGGATGCCGTCGACGCTGCAGCGCTGCACGATCTCGGTGATCAGGCCGATGAAGCGCTCGCGCACGCCGGGGTGGGCGGGGTTGAGCCACACCATCGGCTTGCCGTGCATGGCCATTTCGCTGCTGCCATCGCGGCGTTGCAGCACCCACTCCGGGTGCTGGCGCACCACTGCGGCATCGGCCGGCTCCATCAGGCCGTACTCAAACCAGGGGATCACCTGCAGCCCGCGCCGATGGGCGGCGCGGGTGAAGCGGCAGATCGGATCGAGGTTGGGGCTGGCCTTCTCCAGCGCCGGCTCCAGCGGCGCATGGCGGGACCGGTGGAAGGTGGTGCCCCGGCTCCACACGTTGGGATAGAGGGTGTTGAAGCCGGCGTTGGCCAGCTCGCTCACCGCCCGGTCGATGCGGCTGGGGTCGTAGTAGAGGGGGCTGGGGCTGTTGGTGAGCCACACGCCGATCCGGCGCTGAGGGATCTGCAGGGGTTGGGCCTGCAGCGGCTGGGCTGCAGCCCAGGGCACGGTGAGCAGCACGCTCACCGCCGCAGGCAGCAGGGCCTTGAACCGGGCGAAGCGGCACAACCAGGCTGGTCGTAGCTGGGAAATGGATATCAGCGGAACGGGTTTCAGCGGAACATCGAGCTCACCGAGCTCTCATCGTGGATGCGCCAGATGGCTTCGCCCAGCATGTTGGCCACCGACAGCACCTGCAGCTGGGGGAAGCGGCCATCGTGGTTCTGGGGGATGCTGTTGGTGACGAGCACCTCTTCAAACAGGCCCGGCTCCGACATCCGCTCGATCGCCGGTGGTGAAAACACGGCATGGGTGGCGCCAGCCAGCACCCGGATGGCGCCCCGATCGCGCAGCAGCTTGGCGCCGGCGCAGATGGTGCCGCCGGTATCGATCATGTCGTCGATCAGGATCGCCGTCTTGCCGGCCACATCGCCGATCACCGTGAGGCTTTCGGCCACGTTGTGGCCCGAACGGCGCTTGTCGATGATCGCTAGGGGGGCATCGTTCATCTGCTTGGCGAAGGCCCGGGCCCGGGCCACACCGCCCACATCGGGAGACACCACCACCACCTCGCCGAGGTCGCGGGCGCGCAGATAATCCACCAGCACCGGCGAGCCGTAGATGTGGTCGCAGGGGATGTCGAAGTAACCCTGGATCTGGGCCGAGTGCAGGTCCATGGCCAGCACACGATCCACGCCGCTCTTGGCCAACAGGTTGGCCACCAGCTTGGCGGTGATCGACTCCCTGCCCGCCGTCTTGCGGTCGGCGCGGGCGTAGCCGTAGTAGGGGATGACGGCGGTGATCTGACGGGCGGAGGCCCGTTTGCAGGCATCCACCATGATCAGCAGCTCCATCAGGTGATCGTTCACCGGAGCGCAGGTGGGCTGGATCAGGAACACGTCGCAGCCGCGAATCGATTCCTGGATCTGGATGTAGAGCTCGCCATCGGCGAAGCGCTTGATCACCCGCGGGCCGTCGGGAACGCCCAGGTAGGCGCCGATTTCGCGGGCGAGGGCCTGGTTGGCGGTGCCGCTGAACAGGCGCAGCCGGCGGGTGTCGTGAGTCGACTGGGTCGCGCTGCCTTGGGGCGCCACGCGATCAGCGGTCAAGAAACTGGTCACGGCGGGCGCGGATGCGTCGGCTGAAACCCGATCGTAGAAGCGTGGCCCCCTCCCCAGTGCAAACATCCATGACGCTTTCCAAGCCTGGTTTGCCGCGGTCGCTGGTGCTGGTGGCCGCTGGGCCCGCGGCAGCCGTCGTCGCGCTGCAGCACCCACTGGGGCCCCAGCTGGCCAGGGCCCTTGGCATGCCCTTGAGCGCCCCTTTGGATCCTCTGGAGCCCCAGCGCGCCCTGGCTGGCCTGGCCGCGCAGGGGCCGTGCCTGGTGCCCCTGCCGGTCGATCCCGGCTTGCCCCTCAACGGCGCCGGCCACTGGGCTGAGGCTTTAGGGGCCTGGCGCCAGCCGGTGCTGCTGCTGCTGGCGGGCGAGCAACTGGAGAGTGGCCTGCCGGCGGCGATGGTGGCCCTGTTGCACCAGTGGCAGGTGCCGCTGGTGGGACTGGTGCAATGCGATGGGGCCTGGGACCCGGAGGCCCGCCGCGGCGATGGTCTGCCCTGGCTGGGTGGGCTCGATCCGGCAACTGGTGAGGCCGGAACCCTGGCGGCCGCCCTGGCGCTGCGCTGGCGTCAGATCGCCTCTAATTGAGTCCCGACTGAGTCCGGACCGAGTCCCGACTAAGTCCCCTTGCGTCTGCCTGCGTTACTGGTCTGCTGCTGAAACACCCGGGGCCTGCCAGAGGGGACTCGGTGCGCTGCTGGCGATCTGGCGCAGGGGCTGGCCAGCTTTGCTGGGAGTCAGCGGCACGCTGGTGAACTGCACCGTTTCGCCGTGGCTCAGGCCGGAGGCCAGCAGGCTCAGGGTTTCCGGTTGGCTGAGGTTGGTGACGACGCCCTTGTTCTGGAGAGATTGGAGCAGTGAGGAGAGCCGGCCCAGTTGCTCCGGCAGTGCCATTTCTCGCAGCAGGCTGCGCACCACCAGCTGGTGGTTGTCCTGGCGGCTGTCCTCCGGACGGGCGGGATCGCGGTAGCGCACCAGTTGTTCCACCTCGTTGCCCTTCAGCCGCTGCAGCCCACCCTGCAGATCAACGGTGAAGCGTTGGCTTTTGTCGTTGTATCGCAGGGCCCGGGTGGGGTTGGCGGCGATGCTGCCGAGACCATCCACCAGGCTGCGCAGGCTCGTTCGGCCGAGCACCAGATAGCGATCCGGTTCGCCGGAGTCGAGCCCCACCAGGTTGCGCACGGCATCGGCAGTGAGGGCGGCGCCGCCAAGGCGGTAGAGGCTGCCCAGGCTCTGGGGCCGTGTCTGGCCGGGGAGCTGCACCGCCAGGTTGGCCGGCAGGGTGAGCACCTGGAGCGGCCCCTGGGGGTTCACCCGCACCAGCAGCAGGGCATCGGCATTGGCCGGTCCGCGGGGGGCGGCTTGGTTGATCGGATCGCCTGGCTGCTCGCTGTCGAGGCCGATCACCAGCAGAGTGATGCTGCGGCTCGGCGCCTTGCCCAGGTCGGCCGGGCTGAGCTGCCGCACCGGTTCGGTGGCGCGATCGGGCTCGGGCCAGATCAGGCCGAGCAGCCCCAAGCCCGCGGTGATTCCGGCGGCAGCCGCCCCCAGCCGCAGCAGGGTGGGCCCCAGGCGGGGCTTGGGCTGGGCGGGACGACGGGGCATCGGGGCTCGGCGGCAACTCACTTTGGCCTAACCCGATAGGTTGTGCCCTGGCTGATGGGGCGAGGGAACCCGCTGATGGCAGCACTGTTTTCGGTAAGCGGCTCTTCGCAAAGCGGCTCGTTCACCGCGCCGGCCCCCCACGAGCGGGCCCGCCCCCTGGCCAAGGGCAGCGTTTACCCCGCCAAGGATCTCTGCAGCCAGTGCGGCCTCTGCGACAGCCGCTGGGTGGCCTATGTGAAGGACAGCTGCGCCTTCCTCGAGCAGCGCTTTGAGGCGATGGAGGAGCAGGCCCATGGCCGCAGCCGCGACCTGGACAACGACGACGAGCTCTATTTCGGCGTGCAGCAGCGCATGCTCACCGCCCGCTTGGCCCCGCCGATCGACGGCGCCCAGTGGACCGGGATTGTCAGCCGCATCGGCGTGCGCGCCCTGGAAACGGGCCTGGTGGATGCGGTGCTGTGCGTGGGCCAGAGCGACGAGGATCGCTTCACGCCTGTGCCGCGGCTGGCCCGCACGCCGGAGGAGGTGCTCAGCGCCCGGGTGAACAAGCCCACCCTCTCGTCCAATCTGGAGGTGCTTGAGCAGCTGCCGGGCAGCGGCATCCGCCGGCTGTTGGCGATCGGCGTGGGCTGTCAGATCCAGGCCCTGCGAGCCGTGCAGTCCACCCTGCCCCTCGATGAGCTCTATGTGCTGGGGTTGCCCTGCGTTGACAACGTCTCTCGCGCCGGGTTGCAGACCTTCCTGGAGAGCACAGTGAGCTCGCCCGACACGGTGGTGCACTACGAGTTCATGCAGGACTTCCGCATCCACTTCCGCCACAGCGACGGCCGCGAGGAAACGGTGCCCTTCTTCGGGCTCGACACGCCCAAGCTCAAGGACGTCTTCGCGCCGAGCTGTCTGAGCTGCTTCGACTACACCAACGCCGGAGCCGATCTGGTGGTGGGCTACATGGGGGCGACGTTTGGGCGCCAATGGCTCACAGTGCGCAACCCGAAAGGCCAGGTGCTGCTGGATCTGGTGGAGAGCGAGCTCGATGTGGCGCCGGTGACCAGCAGCGGCAGCCGCCAGGCGGCGGTGCAGCAGGGCATCGAGGCCTACGACAAGGCCGTGAAGCTGCCCCTCTGGCTGGCCAACCTGATCGGCTGTGTGGTGGGGCGCCTGGGGCCGAAGGGCCTGGAATACGGCCGCTTCTCGATCGACTCCCACTTCACCCGCAACGCCTTGTGGCTGCGCCGCAATCACCCCGAGAAGGTGGCGGCCCACATCCCGGCCTTCGCCCAGACAATCATCAGCCGCTACCGGCTGCCTGAAGCGTGAGGCTCGCCGGCGTTTTGCTCCATCCCACGTCCCTGCCGGGGCCTGGGGGCTGCGGCGGCTTTGGCCAGCCGGCCCACGACTGGTTGGCGCTGCTTGGCCGCCATGGCATAGGTGTTTGGCAGCTGCTGCCCCTGGCCCCCACCGACAGCACGGGCTCGCCCTACAGCTCCCCCAGCGGTTCGGCCCTCAATCCCTGGCTGCTCGACGCCGAAGCCCTGGTGCAGGCTGGCTTTTTGCAGCGCTCGGATCTCGAGGCCCTCCCCGGCGCCGCCGCCCGCCCCGGCCCGATGGATCTGGCGATGATGCCGGCCCGCAGCCGGGCGCTTGGTGAGGCCTTGGCCCGCCGCTGGCCGGGTCAGCCGGTGCAGCAGCAGCGCGCCTTTCGCCGCTGGCGCCGCCGCGAGCGCGGCTGGCTGCCCGACCATGCGCTGTTCATGGTGATCCGCCGGCTCCAGGGCGGTCAGCCCTGGTGGCAGTGGCCGGCTCCCCTGGCCCGCCACCGCCGCTCCGCCCTGCGCCGCATCGCCCGGGAGCAAGTCGGCTGGCTGCTGGAGGAGGAGCTGCTGCAGTGGCAGTTGCAGCGCCAGTGGCAGCAGCTGCGCCAGCAGGCCGAGCGTGCCGGTGTGCAACTGCTCGGTGATCTGCCCTTCTACGTGGCCCACGACAGCGCCGACGTGTGGGCCCACCGCGCCCTGTTTTCCCTGCGTGCCGATGGCAGCCTCACCGCCCAGAGCGGTGTGCCGCCCGACTATTTCTCCGCCACCGGTCAGCTCTGGGGCACGCCGGTGTACCGCTGGCCCATGCATCTGCTCAGCGGCTTTCGCTGGTGGCTGGCTCGCCTGCAGCGTCAATTTGAGCTGTTTGATCGGCTGCGGCTCGACCACTTCCGCGCCCTGCAGGCCTTCTGGAGCGTGCCGGGGGATGCCGCGACTGCTGAACATGGCCGCTGGCGCTGGTTTCCGGGCTGGCCGTTGTTGGCGCTGCTGTGGCTACGGCGCGGCCTTCACCTACCCCTGATCGCCGAAGACCTGGGCGTGATCACCCCGGCGGTGGAAGCTCTGCGCGATGGTTTCGGGCTGCCGGGCATGAAGATCCTGCAGTTCGCCTTCGATGGTGACCCTGCCAACCCCTACCTGCCTGCCAACATCCGCGGCCGCCGCTGGGTGGTGTACACCGGCACCCACGACAACGCCACCAGCGTGGGGTGGTGGCAGAGCCTCGACGAGGGCGGCCGTCGGCGCGTGGCCGAGGCGGTGGGGGTGCCGATCACGGCTCCGGCCTGGCAGCTGCTCGAGCTGGCTCTGGCCAGCTCCGCCGATCTGGCCGTGGCGCCCCTCCAGGATCTGCTCGAGCTCGACGACCGGGCCCGCTTCAACACCCCTGGCACCAGTTCCGGCAACTGGACCTGGCGCCTCGAGCAGCCCATCACCAGCCTGGATGGGGCCCTTCAGGGCTATGGCGCCATGGCTGCCCGCTACGGCCGAGCAACCTCTTAGGGCCTGGGCTTAAGGCTCGGCAAAGCTGCCGGGCTGCCCCTTCACGGGCTGGAGTGCTGCCCCGTTCCAGCTCAGTCGGTCGCCGGGGCCGGGGGCCGGCTGCACCTCCAAACGGAAACCGCCGCTGAGGGGCAGGCTGAGGCTTCCGCTGGCGTTGCGCAGGCTGGTGCGCACCCCGCTGGCGCTCTCCAGATTGAGCTGGCTGGGCTGGCTTAGCTCCAGCTCCAGCAGCCCTGAGCGCAGCGAGGCTGCGGGTTTGGTGCGCCGCAGCTGGGCGACCCCCTGCCCTCGGGCGGCCAGCTCCAGCGGCCGCAGCTCGGGATAAAGCGTCAGCAGGGCCTGCTCGGGCCGCGGCGGCTTGGCCTGCTCCTGCGCCGGTAGGGGTGGAATCGGCCGCACCGCCAGCAGGCCCCGCAGAGCCAGCTGCTGTTGCTGCAGGTTCAGCGCATACACCAGCCCCAGGGTGAGCACGCCGTAGAGGAGCGTGCCCTGCCAGGTGGTGAACACGTCGATGTTGCCCGGCGTGAAGCGCCGCAGCAGCGGTTGCCGTCGCTGGTCCTGGGGCAGCCGTTCGCTGTCGGGCAGCACCGTCTCCAGGCTGCCGGCGGGCAGGTCGAGGTGCCGCTCGATCAGCGGCACCATGGTGCGCAGGTAGGTGGTCTCCGGCAGCCGGTCGCGCCAGCCCCGCTCGAGGGCTTCCAGCACCGCCGTGCTGATGCGGGTGTCCAGGGCCAATTGCCGCAGGGTCAGGCCGCGCTCTTCGCGCCGCTGCCGCAGCGTCTGCCCAATTGCCAGCAGAGGATCGGCTGGCGGCTCCGCCGCAGCGTTGCTGGCCGGCAGGGGACCCCGCTGCCACCAGCGGCCGAGGCGGCCCCGCGGGCGCTTGGGTGGCAGCGGGGGGGTGGGGGTCAGGGCTGGGTTGTCAGTGCTGCCCATTCTTGGCGATCGAGGCGCCGCCAGCGACCCTCGGGCAGGTCGCCGAGCTGAAGCGGTCCGATCGATCGCCGTTGCAGATCCCGCACCGGATGGCCGAGCAGCGCGGCGGTGCGCCGGATCTGGCGGTTGCGCCCCTCCCCCATGTGCAGCTCCAGTTCGGTGGTTTGGGGTGTGCGCCTGAGCACCTGCAGCCCAACCGGTTGGCTGGCCTGGCCGTCGAGGGGCACGCCGGCGGCCCAGCGCTGCAGCGTTGGGGCGTCGGGCCGGCCCTGCACCCACACCCGGTAGGTCTTGCGGTGGCCGTAGCGGGGGTGGGTGAGGCGCAGGGTGAGGTCGCCCTGGTTGCTGAGCAGCAGGGCGCCGTGGCTTTCGGCGTCGAGACGCCCCACCGGGTGCAGCCCGCAGCCCTCGCGCAGGTCGGCCGGCAGCAGGTCGAGCACCGTGGGGCGACCTTCGGGGTCGTGGCAGCTGCAAACCACCCCCGCCGGCTTGTTGAGCAGCAGCAGCAGCGGCTCCGGCCGGGCCGCCAGGGGCTCGCCCCGCAACGTGATCCGGTCCCGCTGTGGGTCGGCCCGGTCCCCCAGCTGGGCCACGGCGCCGTTCACCTGCACCAGCCCCTGACGCAGCAGGGATTCGGCCTGCCGGCGTGAGCAGAGGCCAGCGGCGGCCATCAGTTTTTGCAGGCGTTCGTGGGCCATGGCTCCCATGCTGCCGCCCGGCAAAGGATGGTAGGTTTACGAAACAAAAGAGTTTCGTAAACCCGGCTTCCCATGCCCGCTCTGCCCGTTCTTGGCTCCAGTTCAGGGTCGGAAAGCTCCTCTGCCCAGGGCGGGGGCGATCTGGTGCGCAGCTACCTGCGGGACATCGGCCGGGTGCCGCTGCTGAGTCACGAGCAGGAGATCACGCTGGGGCGCCAGGTGCAGGAGCTGGTGGCGCTGGAGGAGCTGGAGTTGGAGTTGGAGAGCCGGTTGGGCAACAAGCCGAGCCAGGCGGAACTGGCCCAGGCGGCGGGCCTCAGTGCACCGCTGCTGAAAAAGCGGTTGCAGGCGGGTCGCCGGGCCAAGGAGCGGATGGTGGCGGCCAACCTGCGGCTGGTGGTGAGCGTGGCCAAGAAGTACACGCGGCGGAACATGGAGCTGCTGGACCTGATCCAGGAGGGCACGATCGGGCTGGTGCGGGGCGTGGAGAAGTTCGACCCAACGCGGGGCTACAAGTTTTCGACCTATGCGTATTGGTGGATCCGCCAGGGGATCACGCGGGCGATTGCGGAAAAGAGCCGCACGATCCGGCTGCCGATCCACATCACCGAAACCCTCAACAAGCTCAAAAAAGGTCAGCGTGAACTGAGCCAGCTGCTGGGCCGCACCCCCACGGTGACGGAACTGGCGGAAGCGGTGGAGCTCCCCGAAGAGGAGGTGAAGGACCTGCTGTGCCGTGCACGCCAGCCGGTGAGCCTGGAGACGAAGGTGGGTGACGGCGATGACACCGAGCTGCTGGATTTATTGGCGGGTGACGCGGAACTGCCGGAGGACCGGGTGGATGGGGAGTGCCTGAAGGGCGACCTGCGGGCACTGCTGGAGCAGCTGCCGGAGCTGCAGGGGCGGGTGCTGAAGATGCGCTACGGCATCCCTTGCGATCAGGTGCCGGGCCGATCCGAGCCGATGAGCCTCAGTGCCATCGCCAAGCACCTGGGCATGAGCCGGGACAAAACCCGCAATCTGGAGCGCAAGGCCCTCGAAGGCGTGCGTGCCCAGTCGCGGATGCTGGAGGGCTATCTGGTTGCTTAAAGGGCCAGCGCCCTAGAAAAACTGGTCGAAATTGTCGAAGTCGACGGCGCTGAAGGTGCCGTCCTGCACCTGGCCCATCAGCCGCTCCAGCTGCACCCACAGGGCTCCGGCGGTGCCGACCGACAGCACGAAGGACACCAGCAGAGCTACCCCTGAGGAGAAGCCGAACACCTGCAGGCTGCCGCCAATGAACAGGGTGACGCCGATGACCACGCCGATGTAGGGCAGGGTGATGGCGATGTTGCCGAGGGGAAGCAGGGCCAGCCGATCCTGTTTCCAACCCTCGAGCCGGTTCTGCACCAGCTTGGCGAAGGTGAGCCCGCAGAGCACACCCATCGCCAGGCCGATCCCCGCCACCACGTAGGGAGGCTGCAGGATCGGCGCGTACTCCAGCAGGATGTCGATGCCGTCGAGGTCACCGAACATCCAGCTCCCTGCCAGTGCGCCGGCCTCCGCCGCATCCCCGGCCTCCGCGGCATCCATGGCCAGGGACAGATCGGGCAGGCTGGCCATCGGCAGGAGCTGGGCAAGATGGCCGAGACCCTAGGCCCTCAGGGCTCCCAGCGCTGGGAGCCCAGGAAGGTGAGCTCCACAAAGGTGCTGCCGTTGTGGTCCTGGGGTCCGAGTTGCACCCGGTAGCCGCCGAGATCGACGTCCCGCATCGACTCCAGGGCCGTCACGAAGCGCTGGCGGGTGGGGTTCGCTCCGGCCCGGCGCAGGCCCTCCACCGTCATCTTGGCGGCCAGAAAACCCTCCAGGCTGGTGAAGCCGAACTGCGCCCTGCCCTGCCGGCGGCGCATCAGTTGCTGATACTCCTTCACCACCGGCACCCGCTCGTTCCAGGGGAAGGGCACCACCTGGGCAATGCCGATGCCGCTGGCCTGGTTGCTGGGCAGGGCGGCCTGTAGGGCGCTGGTGCCCACAAACGACACGTTCATCAGCTGGGCCGTGCTGCCGTGCTGGCGCAGCTCGCGGGTGAAGGCGGCCGAGCTGGGATAGGCGGCCACGATCAGCACCCCATTGGCATTAGCAGCCTGCACGGCGCGGGCCGCTTCGACGGCCTGGCTGGAGTTGCGCTCCACGCTGGCGGTGGCCACCGGTTTGAGGCCATGGCGCTTGAGAGCCTGGTGGGCGGCGCGTTGGCCGTCCTGGCCGAAGGCATCGTTCTGGGCCACCACAGCGATCCGATGCCGGCCGCTGCGCACCAGATAGTTGACCATGCGATCGATCTCCACCTGGTAGCTGGTGCGCAGGTTGAACACCAGCGGCCGGTGGGGCTGGCGCAACAGCTGGGCGCCGGTGAGCGGGGCGATCAGCGGGATTTTGTTGCTCTCCACCAGGGGTAGCACCTCCTTGACGGTCGGGGTCCCCACGTAGCCGAACAGAGCAAACACCCTGTCGCGCTCGATCAGCTGCCGGGTGTTGCCCAGGGTGAGGGAAGGCTCGTAGCGGTCGTCGAGGCTGATGAGCCGCAGGCGACGGCCATGCACGCCTCCCCGTCGGTTCACTTCGGTGAAGTAAGCGAGGGCCCCATCGCGGTATTCGCGCCCGAGCATGGCGGAAGGGCCGCTGAGGGCGGCCGACTGGCCCAGCAGCAACTCCACGGCCGCCCGGGCCGGCATCCCCGCTGTGGCCAGCACTGGCAAGCCTGCGGTCAGAACGATGCTCAGACCGATCCTCCCCAGCAGACCTAGCTTCGGCAGACAGCGGCTGAGGGGCATGGTGCTGCGCAAGCAACGCGGGTGGAATCTTCTGGCGATCGTTGCCATTGTTCTAGCGGCCATCCTCGCCATTCTCGGGATTGGGCGGATCGATGTCAGCCCGGTTCAGAACCGCGACTCCCTGCGCCTGTCGTCCTCGTCCCGTGCCCTCACCACCCTGCCCCTGGGTGAGAAACAAACGCTCGGGCTTTGGAGCTCCTTGCGGGGCGATCAGCTGAGCGATGGGGAGGCGCGGGTGGATCGCTCCGAGCTGGAACAGGCCCGCTTCAAGGTGGAGGTTGGGGTGTACTCCACCAGCAATTATGAGCTGGATCTGAGGGTACCGAGCTATTCCGGCAATGGTTACGTGTGGCTGCGCTGGGAGGAGCCCATGCAGCGCTATGTGGAAAGCCACGGTGGCAATATCTCCCGCTTATTTATCCTGTTAAACACCTTGCTTTCGGATAAGGACTCAGCTCTTGATTCCGTGGGCGAAGTGCCCATAAGGCTGGCTGATGGCAGTTATTATCAGCTGTTTAATTACGTGGGCCGCTACTATGTCGATCACGCGAATTTTCGGCGCTATCCTTTTATGACAATCAGCCTGCCGTTGGCAATTGAGGCCAACGATGTGGACGGCGAATTGGGTTATGGCGATTTACGGCTGATTCCGGAAATCCAAAATAGCGGTATGGGGCTCTATTCCAGGATTACTGGCTGGTTAAACGTAGGTTGGTCGATTGCTGAGTACCGGCACCACTACGCCACGAATTTCGGCTTGGGCGGCGATGAGAATGACTACAGTCAGATTCTCTTCGAGATCTCCTACGGCACCTCCTCCTGGGCATCGTTCTGGCGCCTGCTGCTGCCTCTGGCTGTGCTGATGGCGATGGTGTTGCTGGTGTTCAAGGTGCGCCCCGATGAGCAGGATGCTCGGGCCAGCATTCCTGTCACGGTGTTGTTGACGCTGGTGTTCCTGCAGCAGACCTACCGCGCCGAATTGCCAGAGCTGCCCTTCCTCACCTTTCTAGACCAGGTGTATGTGGTGGCCTATGGGGTGACCCTGGCCGCCTTTGTGTTGGTGCTTTGGATCGGGCGTCGTTACGCCGCCATGGAAGCGATGGAGGATTCTGCCGACAAAGCATCCCTGCTGCGTCATCTGCACCGCTTGGATGATGTCTGGCCCTTGCTTGTGGTGCTGGTCGGGGGTGCGGCAATCACCATCTGCTGGATCACCATTCCTTCGGTGGTGTAAGCCTTAGGCCGCCTGGGGGGCTAGACGGGCCAGCATGCCGCCCATCAGTTTTTGGGGCGAGAAGGTGCGCTGCATCAGGCTGAACAGGGCGCGTAGGTCGTCGGTGTGCAGTCGGTCGTTGCGCACCAGGGTGAGCAGCAGGCGTTGCCGCAGGCTGGCGCCTTCTGGGCCGAGCAGCAGCTTCATGCCGGCGCCGGCCACCGGCAACAGGTTGGGGTTGCTGGTGTCGTTTTCCACCACCGCCAGCAGGTTCTCGAGCCGTTCGAGGCGGAGCCGGCCGTCACGGTCGAACAGCACCTCCAGCAGCTTCTCGCGCATGTCGCTGGTATCGCCGGCCAGCAGGCGCCGGGCCACGTAGGGGTAGGCCACATTGATGATTTTGAAGCCTGGATCCAGGCGCAGGGCCAGGCCTTCCTGGCTGACCACGGCCCGGATGATCAGGGCAAAGCGGGCTGGCACCCGGAAGGGATAGGCATACATCAACTCCGAGAAGCGGTCGGTGATCGCCTTGAAGTTGAAGGAGCCGACGTTGTCGCCCAGGGCGCCACCCAGCACTTCCTCCAAGGCCGGGATGATCGGCTCCAGGTCGGCTTTGGGGTTGAGGAAGCCGAGGGTGACGAAGTCCTGGGCCAGGGCCCTGAAATCGCGGTTGATCAGGTGCACCACCGCGCCGGTGAGGGTGAGGCGATCGCTATCGCTGATCGAATCCATCATGCCGAAATCCACGTAGGCGACATGGCCCAGGGCACCGGTTTTGCCGGAGAGGGCAAACAGGTTGCCGGGGTGGGGATCGGCATGGAAATAGCCAAACTCCAGAAGTTGTTGCAGTCCTGCGATCACGCCGGTGCGAATCAGCGCGGCTGGATCGAGGTTGCGGGCCTCAAGGGCCTGGCGCTCCTGCAGCTTGGTGCCGTTGATCCACTGGGTGGTGAGCACGTGCTCGCTGGAGAGCAGCCGCTCCACGCGCGGCACCATCACCTCAGGTTGGCGGGCAAACAGGTCGGCAAACCGCTCGGCGTTGTTGGCCTCGAGCCGGTAATCGATCTCTTCAAACAGGGTGGCGCCGAATTCATCGATGATGTCGCCCAGTCCGAAGCCCAGGTTGAGGGGCAGGAAGGGAGCTGTCAGCACCCCCAGCAAGCGGATGATCACCAGATCGCGCCGCAGAATCGTGGGCAGATTCGGGCGCTGCACCTTGACGGCCACCCAGTGTCCATCGACCAGCTGGGCCTTGTACACCTGCCCAAGGCTGGCGGCGGCCACCGGGTAGTCGGGGAACTGCTCAAACAGTTCGTCGGCCGGTGCCCCCAGCTCCCGCTCGATTGTTGCAAGGGCGGTGGCGTGGGGGAAGGCGGGCAGGTTGTCCTGCAGCTGGGTGAGCTGCTCGAGCCAGTCGCGCCGCACCAGGTCGGGGCGGGTGGAGAGGGCCTGGCCCACCTTGATGAAGCAGGGGCCGAGCTCGGTGAGGGTGGTGAGGATGCGCCGGCCCAGCTGCTCCTGCACCCGTGCGTTGCTGCTGCTGCCCTGCACCACCAGCACCAGAGCCAGGCTGCCCAGTTGCCAGAGCACCACCGTCAGCCGGCTCACCAACACCCAGGGGCGCAGCAGCAGCCAGCGCAGATCCCGGCCCGGCTCGTAGCGCGGCCCGCTGGCGGCTTCGGCGATGGTCACGGGCAGGGCAGCCAGTTGATTGCCAGACTCTAGAAACGCGATCCGCTCCCCCATGGGCCTGCCGCTGCATCTGCCGGCCCATGGCCGCGGGAGGGGGTTGTCGCCGGCCCTGCAACGGTTGCTGCGCCAGCGCCCTGGCAGCTGGGATCTGCCGGAACTGCCGGAGCTTGGCGGCCCTCTGATCGAGAGCGGCGCTGTGGCGGAGGCCCAGCGGCGTTGCGCCCGCCAGCTGGGGGCCGAGGCGGTGTGGTTTGGCGTCAATGGCGCCAGCGGCCTGCTGCAGGCAGCCCTGCTGGCCCTGGCTCCGCCCGGCAGCCGGGTGCTGCTGCCCCGCAACCTGCACCGCTCGCTGCTGCACGGCTGCGTGCTGGGCCAGCTGCGCCCCCTGCTCTACGACCTGCCCTTTGATCCGGCCACGGGCCTGTGGCTGCCCCCCAGCCCGGCCCACCTGGACGCGGTGCTGGATGCGGTCGGGGCGGGGCTGCCGGCGCCGGCAGAT
This sequence comes from Synechococcus sp. 8F6, assembly GCF_002252665.1. GTDB lineage: Bacteria > Cyanobacteriota > Cyanobacteriia > PCC-6307 > Cyanobiaceae > Cyanobium_A. Next base: position 198,419 of record NZ_NQKZ01000002.1, on the reverse strand, counting down.
CCAGTGGCCGCGCTGGTGTTGGTGTCGCCGAGCTACCAGGGCCAGCGGGCTGATCTGCCGGCCCTGGTGGCCCTTGCCCATCGGCGCGGCCTGCCGGTGCTGGTGGATCAGGCCCATGGCCGCGGCGAGGCGTTGGCTGCTGGGTCTGATCTGGTGGTGCTCTCCGCCCAAAAGGCTGGCGGCGGCCTGGCCCAGAGCGCGGCCCTGCTGCTCCAGGGCCAGCGGGTTGGGCAGGGTGCTGTGGCCCGGGCCCTGTTGTGGCTGCAGACCTCCAGCCCCAGCGCCCTGCTGCTGGCCTCCGCGGAAGCCGCCCTCAACGAGCTCACCAGCCCGGACGGGCTGCGCCGCTGGCAGTGGGCGAGGCGGGTTGGTAAGCGGCTGCAGCGCCGTTGCCAGGCGCTGGGGCTGCCCCTGATCGCCAGCGACGACCCCCTGCGGCTGGTGCTCCACACCGCCGCCCTGGGCATCAACGGCCTCGAGGCCGATGCCTGGTTGCTGGAGCGGGGGGTGATCGCCGAGTTGCCCGAGCCGGGGGCGCTCACCTTCTGCCTGGGGCTGGGGCCGCCGGCGGGGGTGGTGTGGCGGCTGCCCAGTCAGCTGCAGCGGCTGCGGCGGGCCCTGGGGGGCGATCCCCTGCCGCCGTTCAGTCCGCCACCGCTGCCCCTGGTGGCGGAGCCGGAGCTCCCGATCGGAGCAGCCTGGCGTTCTGCCGCCGAGGCTGTGCCCCTGGTGGCCGCCGCCGGGCGGATCGCCGCCGAACCGCTCTGCCCCTACCCCCCCGGCATTCCCCTGCTGGTGCCGGGCGAGCGGATCGATCTGGCCCGGACGGCCTGGCTGCAGCAGCAGGCCCGACTTTGGCCCGGCCAGATCGCTGATACCGTGAGGGTTGTGGCCGGATCGGAGGCCGATGGATTCGCACGCATCGGTGGCTCCTGATCAGCCTTCCCACCAGGCTTCATCCCACCAGGCTCCCTACCAGTGGGATTTCGTTACCCCGGGGCTGCCGGACAGCGCCTTTGAGGAGGCTCCGGGCTTCAGCCCAACGCCGATGGAGCTGCGGGTGATGCTGCTGGCCCATCTACGTCCCCGGCCCGATTCCCTGGTGTGGGACGTGGGTGGAGGCACCGGGGCCCTGGCCCTGGAAATCGCCCGCTTGATGCCCAAGGGCGCCGTGCACACCCTCGAACGGGATCCGGACGCCATCGAGCTGCTGGAGCAGAACCGCCGACGGTTCGGCATCACCAACCTGCACATTCATGCCGGCGCCGCCCCGGCCGATCTGGCCCAACTCCCTGCCCACCCCGACCGGGTGTTGCTGGAGGTGGGGCGCCCCCTGGGGGATGTGCTGCTGGCGGTGTGGGAGGCCTTGGTGCCCCAGGGGCGACTGGTGATCAGCACCGCCAGCCTGGAGGGTCTGGTGGATGCCACCGACACCCTGGGCCAGTTGGCGGCCCGGGATGTGCAGGTGGTGCAGGCCACCGTGCACCGGATGCAGCGGCGCGGCAGCCAGGCCAAGCTGGCGGCGGCGGAGCCCCTGTTTCTGATTGCCGCCGAGCGCTCTGCCCACGTCGAGCCGTCCTGAGCACCGCGTCTTGATCCCTCGCTTCCGCACCCGCACCGCCACCTCCCTGCCCCGGCTGCTCAGCGGCTGGGCGGCGGGTGCCTTTGGCTTCGTGGTGGTGATGCTGGGCGGCTGGTGGTTTACGGCGGCCGTGGGGGTGATCGTGCACCTGGGCCTGCTGGAGTTTTTCCGGATGGCCCAGTTCAAAGGGATCCGGCCCGCCACCAAAACCACCCTGGTGGCGGTGCAGTTGCTGCTGGTCAGCACCCAACTGGCCAGTGGCAGTGGCTGGATGGGTGGTGGCTGGTTTGCCGGCGACGTGGCGGCTGCAGTGCTGCCCGCCTCCGGGGCGGTGATCTGCGGCTGGCTGCTGCTGCAGCCGGTGACCGGCACGATCGCCGACATTGCCGCCTCGATCTTTGGGCTCTTCTATCTCGGCTTTCTGCCCAGCTACTGGATTCGTCTGCGCGAGCTCGAGGGGCCTGGCCTCGCCCTCACCCTGCTGGCCTGCTTCCTGATCGTCGCCACCGACATCGGCTCCTATGTGATCGGCCGCCGCCTCGGGCGCCACCCGTTGTCGCCGATCTCCCCCGGCAAGACGGTGGAGGGGGCCCTGGGCGGGGTGGCCTGTGCGATGGCGGTGGGTGCTTTCGGTGGCACCTTGATCGGCTGGAGCTGGGGCTGGTTAATTGGTGCGGTGCTGGGGGCGGTGGTGGCGCTGTTCGCCTTGGTGGGTGACCTCACCGAGTCGATGATGAAGCGCGATGCCGGTGTGAAGGATTCCGGTGATGCGATCCCCGGCCACGGCGGCATCCTCGATCGGATCGACAGCTACCTGTTCGTGCCGGCTGTGGTGTACTCGCTGGTCACCCTGGTGTTGCCGCTGTTGCAGCGCTGAAGAGCCCCTTCAGCAAGCTGCGCTCACACGCTCACCCGGGCGATGCCCAGCAGCTGCAGCATGCCCCCTTCCAGGCGGGCATCCTCGATGGTGATGCCGGGATCCATGGGTAGCCGGCTGCTGATGTTGCCCGCCCGGGAGCGGATCTCCACGCTGCCCTCCACCGCAGCCACGCTGGTTTCCAGCTCAACCAGGTCGCGGGCTCCCAGGCCTCGGGCGGCGAACACCAGGCTGTCGCGGTGCATGCGCAGCTCCACGAGTGGCGCGATGCCGAGCAGCTCTTCGCTGAGGTTGTCCCCCAGGCTCCGCCAGATCGGAGCGCTGAGGGAGCGGGTCAGGCCGTCGGGGGTGAAGCTCACCTGCCCCTGGATCTGGAAGGCGTGCTCCAGCTGCAGGGGTTGGCCCTTGAGCAGGTTGCCGATGTGCACCTGGATCGGACCACTGCGCAGCTCCACCAGCTCCAGGTGCAGGTCGCGATACACGACTCGGCGCGCCAGCAGTTGCACCCCCGTCAGCCGGCCCCGCAGCAGCTGCAGGGCCGATCCCTGCAGCTGGATGTCGAGGCTGCCAATCGCTTGGCACTGCTGACGGATCCAGAGCTGCAGGCCGCTGGCCAACAGCTGCATCACCGGTCCGTTGCCGCGGGCGTCGGGGCTGCTCATGGGTGGCGGGGGCTGGCCAGCCAGGTGGCGGCCACGGTGGCGGGTTGGTCGAGGTGCGGCAAGTGGCCGCAGGCATCCAGTTCGCGCACCCGCTCCCCGAGCAGAGCCAGGGCGGCGCGTTTCTGGGGCGCCCGCAGGATGCGGTCGTTGGCGCCCCACAGCACCGCGATGGGCTGGTGGGGCAGCGGGGCGCCGCTGCCGGCAAAGCCACCGGAGCGGGCAAAGCGCTGCAGGGCCGGTGCCCAGCCGGGGCTTTGAAGATGCAGGGAGGCGATCTCCAGCTCTGCTGCGCCCACGGAGGCTTCCGGATCGGCGAAGGCGGTGCGACACAGGCCCCGGCGCACGCCTGGTAGGGCTAGGAATCGCACCCCCAGCCCATCGAGCAGGGGTGGCAGGGGCATCGGTCGGCCGGTGAGGCCGGCGGGCGCCAGCAGCAGCAGGCGCTCCACCTGATCCGGTAGGCGCCGGGCCAGCTCCACCGCCACCGAGCCCCCCATCGAGGCGCCGATCAATCCGAGGGGGGCCGGGTTGCGTTGGCCAATGGCCTGCACCAGGGCCTCCAGGTGGCGCAGCACGCCTTTGGGGCTGTAGTCGCCGCCGGCGGGCCGGGGGCTGAAGCCGAAGCCGAACAGGTCCGGGATGAACAGCTGGGCGCCGCCAGCCAGCAGCGGGGCGAGCCGCCGGAATTCGAGAAAGGAGCTGTCGAAGCCGTGCAGCAGCAGCACCGGTGGGCCTTCTCCCAGCACCGCCACGGGCCAGGGCTCTGTGCCGTCCCCGGCATCGAGATCGGGCAGCTGCCACCACTGAACCTGGGCCGCCAACTCCCGGCCCTGGGGATCCAGCAGGCTGCGGGCGGCCTCGCTCACCAGGTCTTGGCCAGACTCACGGACGGGATTCACGCGGGCTGGCGCTCGCTGCTGCAGGTGCTCACCAGGGCGGCCAGCAGATCGTTGGGGCCCACGGCGAAGGGCAGGTGGTGCAGGTCGGAGCCGTCGCGGCAGGCGAAGGCACAGGCGTGCTGCAGCTCATGCAGGCCGGCCTGCCCCAGGCCCAGGTCTTCGAGGGTCACCGGCAAACCTAGTTGGCGAAACAGCGGCAACAGCTGGCGGCGCGCCTGGCCGGCGAGCTGGCTGCCGCCGAGCACCTCTTCGAGCCGTAGCTGCACCAGGACGCCAAAGCCCACCTTCTCGCCATGCAGGTGGCCGTGGCTGGCCTCCAGCTGGGTGAGGCCGTTGTGCACGGCATGGGCCGCCACCGTGCGGCAGCGGGCTCCGCCGATGCCGCCGATCAGCCCGGCGCTGAGGCCGCAGGCCTCCACCACCCGTTCCCAGGCGGCACTGTGGGGATCCCGCAGGGCTTCCTCCGCTTCGAGCAGCAGCTGATCGCGCAGCACCCGGGCCATCTGCACGGCCTGCTGCACCAGGCCATCGCCGCTGGCGCCACTGCTCACGGAGGCCTCGTACCACTTGGCCATGGCGTCGGCGATGCCGCTGGCCAGGGTGCGGGCCGGGGCCTGGCGCACCAGGGTGTGGTCAAAGATCAGCAGGTCGGGGCAACGGGCAAGCGCCACATCCCCCTGGAAGGCCCCTCGGGGTGTGTACACGTTGGCCAGGGCCGTCCAGCCGGCGCAGGTGGCAGCACTGGTGGGCACCGCGCAGCAGGGCAGAGCGTGCCGGTGGGCCAACAGCTTGCCGGCATCGAGCACCTTGCCGCCGCCGATGGCGATCACGGCATCACAACCCTGTTCGTGGCAAACGGCGCCGATCCGGCTGAGGTCCTCCTCGCAGCAGTCGTGCTGAAGCTCGGCGCTTTGGGGTTCCAGCCCTGTTTCCAACAGCTCTGTGAGGAGCTGCTGCCGCAAAGTGGCGGTGGCAGCACTGCGACCCAGCACCAGGGGCCGGCGGCAGAGGCCTTGGATGCGCACGAGCCCCTCGGCCCAGGCCCCCGGGCCCCGCAGTACCTCGGCTGGGGCGATCGCGTGTTGACTCAGGGGGGTACTCATCCCGGTGTGGCTGTCATCCCCAATCGATGGTAGGGGCCGGTGTCCGGCCCCTGATCCTTGCTTCAGACGCCGGCAGCGGCCAGCTCAGGTTCAGCAGGCAGGGCGGCCTGCTTGCGGATTACCACCTGTTTGTCGTCGTTGACATCAACCAACGCGGCATCTCCGTCGCTGATCCGGCCGCTGAGGAACTCCTCGGCTAGGGAGTCTTCCAGCAGGCGCATCACGGCACGGCGCAGTGGACGAGCGCCGTAGGAGGGGTTGTAGCCCTCTTCCACCAGTCGCTCCTTGAAGGCCTCGGTGACCGACAGGGCAATGCCCTTGTCGAGCATGCGGCCAAACACCTCCTTGAGCATGATCTCCGCGATCTCCTTGACCTCGTCGCGGGTGAGCTGACGGAAAACAATGATTTCGTCAAGACGGTTGAGGAATTCTGGGCGGAAGTACTGCTTCAACTCCTCATTCACCAACGAGCGGATGCGGTTGTAATTGGTTTCATCCGCATCGCCGCCGCCGAACTCGAAGCCGAGGCCGCCGCCGCCTTTCTCGATCACCTTCGAACCGATGTTCGAGGTCATGATGATCAAGGTGTTCTTGAAGTCGACCGTACGGCCCTTGGAGTCGGTCAGGCGACCGTCTTCGAGCAGCTGTAGCAGCAGGTTGAACACGTCGGGATGGGCTTTTTCGATTTCGTCGAACAGCACCACGGTGTAGGGACGGCGCCGCACCGCTTCGGTGAGCTGGCCTCCCTCGTTGAAGCCCACGTAGCCCGGAGGCGAACCGATCAGCTTGCTGACCGTGTGGCGCTCCATGAACTCCGACATGTCGAGGCGGATCATGGCCTCTTCGCTGCCGAAGAAGTAGGCCGCCAGCGACTTGGTGAGCTCGGTTTTGCCCACGCCGGTGGGGCCGGAGAAGATGAAGCTGGCGATCGGCCGGTTGGGGTTCTTGAGGCCCACGCGGGCGCGACGGATGGCGCGGGACACGGCCTTCACCGCTTCGTCCTGACCGATCAGGCGCTGGTGGAGGGTTTCCTCCATGTTGAGCAGCTTGGCCGACTCGCTTTCGGTGAGCTTCTGAACCGGCACGCCGGTCCAGGAGGCCACGATGTGGGCGATGTCCTCTTCGGTCACCATCGGCGTGCGTTCGGCGTCGGCAGGCGCATCGGCGATGGCAACGCTGACCGCCCCGCCGGCTTCGGTGTCGCCAGCCTTGGCTTCGGCCGCGGGCTCCTCGTCCTTGCGGAATTGCAGGATCGAGCGGATCTGCTCGCGCAGTTCCACTTCCTTGTCGCGCAGTTCGCCGGCCTTGGTGAAGTCCTGCTCGCGCACGGCCACCTCCTTGTCCTTTTGCACGGCCCGCAGCTGCTTGTCGACTTCCTTGGCCGCCGGCGGCAGCTTGGAGTTCATCAGCCTCACCCGGCTGCCGGCTTCGTCGACCAGGTCAATCGCCTTGTCGGGCAAAAAGCGGTCGGAGATGTAGCGGTCGCCCAGGGTGGCGGCGGCGATCAGGGCCTCGTCGGCAATCTTGAGGCGGTGGTGGGATTCATAGCGCTCCTTGAGGCCGCGCAGGATCTCGATTGTGTCGATGACAGAGGGTTCACCCACCATCACCGGTTGGAAACGGCGCTCCAGGGCAGCATCCCGCTCAATGTGCTTGCGGTATTCGTCCAGCGTGGTGGCGCCGATGCACTGGAGCTCACCGCGGGCCAGGGCCGGTTTGAGGATGTTGGCAGCGTCAATGGCGCCTTCGGCGGCACCGGCGCCAATCAAGGTGTGCACCTCGTCGATCACGAGGATCACGTTTCCGGCGCTGCGGATCTCCTCCATGATTTTCTTGAGGCGCTCCTCAAATTCACCCCGATACTTCGTACCGGCCACCAGCAAGCCGATGTCGAGGGTGAGAACGCGCTTTTCCTCGAGGATATCCGGAATGTCGCCGGAGTTGATCCGTTGGGCCAGGCCCTCGGCGATGGCCGTCTTGCCGACGCCAGGTTCGCCGATCAGTACGGGGTTGTTTTTGGTGCGGCGACCCAGGATCTGAATCACTCGCTCGATCTCGTTTTGTCGGCCGACCACCGGATCGAGCTTGCCGTCGGCGGCTTGCTGGGTGAGGTTGCTGCCGAATTCATCCAGGGTGGGGGTTTTGGTTGAACCCTTACCGCTGCCACCGCCAGCGGCTACCTCAGCGGTCTCGCCCAGCATGCGAATCACCTGGGTGCGCACCTTGGCCAGGTCGACGCCGAGGTTTTCCAGCACCCGGGCCGCCACGCCCTCGCCTTCACGGATCAAGCCGAGCAGCAGATGCTCCGTGCCGATGTAGTTGTGCCCAAGCTGGCGGGCTTCCTCCAGGGACAGCTCCAAAACGCGCTTGGCCCGGGGCGTGAAGGGGATCTCCACCGCCACGAAACCGGAGCCCCGGCCGATGATCTTCTCCACCTCAACGCGGGCATCCTTGAGGTTGACGCCCATCGACTTGAGCACCTTGGCGGCCACGCCCGTGCCCTCGCCGATCAAGCCCAGCAAGATCTGTTCGGTGCCCACAAAGTTGTGCCCCAGGCGACGAGCCTCTTCCTGGGCCAGCATGATCACCTTGATGGCCTTCTCGGTAAACCGCTCGAACATGGGGCTGTGCCTTGTGCAAGTGAAACCAAGCTACCAGGGTTGAAGGGTGAGGTGTGGTTTACGCCCTATCAAAGGCAGATCCACTGCAGCAGCAGGGGCTCGGCCAGTTTTCGGCAACATCTCAATCCAAGCAATTGCTGGTTTTCAGCAATAAGAAAAGCCGGTTATCCACACCCAGGCTGCGCATCATTGATCGGGACTAAGCGCAGCCATTGGATCAGAGCGTCGTCTCCGTTGCGGTAGTAACCGCGACGCAGGCCCGCATCCTGGAAGCCCAGGCCGCGGTAGAGGGCGACGGCGGCGGCGTTGCCGGGTGCTACTTCCAATGTGGCGTGCGCGGCCCCCTGCTGCTGAGCATGGTCCAGCAGGGCCTGCAGCACCTGGCGGCCCAGCCCCTGGCGCCGCCGCTGGGGGGCCACCGCCACAAGGGTGATGTGCAGCTCATCCACCACCAGCCAGCCACTGGCCATGGCCACCAGGGTGTTCCCGTGCCACAGCCCCACCCCGGGGCGCCTGGGCTCGGCCAGCTCGCTCTGCCATTGGCTGCGGCTCCAGAGGCCCTGCAGGCTGGCCTGGTCGAGGGCGAGGCAGTGCTCCAGGTGTGAGGGCGTGAGAGTGCCGCGGCGCAGCGGCATGGGGGCGTTCCGTACATTCATGTTCTGTTCTCCCCCAACGCGGCTCCAGCCATGGTGATCTCCCGTGAGCCCGTCGCGTTGGCCCAACCCTTTGAAGCGGATCGGGATGCGCTGAGTCCCAACCGCAACCTCACGCCGCTCACCACAGCCCTCGACAGCGAAGGTCGGCTGACGGTGGCTGGGTGTGCCCTGAGCGATCTGGCCCGCACCTACGGCACACCGCTTTATGTGCTGGATGAGGCCACCCTGCGGGGCACCTGCAGCGCCTACCGCGAGGCCCTGGCCAAGCACTACCCCGGCGAAGCCCTGGCCCTCTATGCATCGAAGGCCAACAGCTCCCTGGCGATAACCGCCTTGGTGGCTGCCGAGGGCCTGGGGCTGGATGCGGTGTCGGCCGGTGAACTGCTCACGGCTCTCCAGGGCGGCATGCCCGCGCAGCGAATCGTGTTGCACGGCAACAACAAAAGCCGCGAAGAGCTGGCCCTGGCGGCCGAGCGGGGCGTCACCGTGGTGGCCGACAACTGGCGCGATCTGGAGTTGCTGGCGGAGCTGGCGCCTGGATTGGCGGAGCCCGTGCGGCTGATGCTGCGCTTCACGCCGGGCATCGAGTGCCACACCCATGAGTACATCCGCACCGGCCACCTCGACAGCAAGTTTGGCTTCGATCCCGACCAACTGGAGGGGGTGTTGCAGCACCTGACGGGCTGCCCTTGGGCCCGCCTCACGGGCCTGCATGCCCACATTGGCTCCCAGATCTTCGAGCTGCAGCCCCACCGCGACCTGGCCGGTGTGATGGCTGATGCCCTGGCCCTGGCCCGTTCGATGGGCCACCCGGTGGTGGATCTCAATGTGGGCGGCGGACTGGGCATCCGCTATGTCGCCAGCGACGATCCGCCGAGCATTGATGGTTGGGTGAGCACCGTGGCCGGTGCGGTGGTGGCGGCTTGCCAGGAGCGGGGGCTGGCGTTGCCCCGGCTGCTGTGTGAGCCCGGCCGCTCCCTGGTGGCCACCGCCGGCGTCACCGTCTACGCGATCGGCAGTCGCAAGGACATCCCCGGCCTGCGCACCTACCTGTCGGTGGACGGCGGCATGAGCGATAACCCCCGGCCGATCACCTATCAATCGCAGTACACGGCGGTGCTGGCCGATCGCCCCACCGCCGAGGCCAGCGAAACCGTCACCGTGGCGGGCAAGCACTGCGAATCCGGCGATGTGCTGCTCAAGGACGTCGCTCTGCCGCCGGCCACCAGCGGCGACGTGCTGGCGGTGTTTGCCACCGGTGCTTACAACGCCTCGATGAGCTCCAACTACAACCGCATCCCACGGCCCGCCGCGGTGCTGGTGCACGACGGGTTGGCCGACCTGGTGCAGCGCCGGGAGCAGCCGGAGGACTTACTGCGCTACGACGTGCTGCCGGCTCGCCTGCGCTCGGTAGGCTGAGTTGATCGATTGGGTGGGTTGTGACCGGGCCGCAACTGGGTGAGTTGCTTCGGCTGATCGATCCGCGCCTGGTCTTGGATTTGCTGTTTGCCACCGGCTTGGGCGTGTTGGTGCTCGGCCGGGTGACCGAAGCGCGCACCCTGTGGTTGCTGCGCGGCTACCTGCTGCTGGTGGCTCTGGCCTGGGTGGTGCAGCGCTACGCCAACCTGCCGCTCACCAGCAAGCTGGTGGACGCCTTGGTGCTGGCCTGCAGCCTGGCCCTGGCGATCCTGTGGCAGGGGGAGCTGCGCCGGCTGATGGAGCTGCTCGGCACCGGCCGCCTCGGCGTGTTGTTCGGCAGCCGGACCCGCGACCAGCTGGGATCCGGCTCGGTGGCCGTGCTCAGTGAGGCTGCCGGGCGCCTCTCCCAGTCCCGTCGCGGGGCGCTGATCGTGGTGGATCTGGGCAGCGACCTGCGGCCCGAGGACTTCCTCAATCCCGGCATCGGCCTCGACGCCAAGCTCACGGTGGACCTGCTGCTCAACCTGTTTGCGGCCGACACCCCCCTGCACGACGGGGCTGTGCTGGTGAAGGCCAACCGGATTGTCGCCGCCGGTGTGATCCTGCCCCTCTCGCGCCAGGGCATCAACCGCTACGGCACCAGACATCTGGCGGCCCTGGGCCTCACCGAACGCTTCGACCAGTGCCTGGCGATCGTGGTGTCGGAGGAAACCGGCACCCTGTCGCTGGCGAGTCAGGGGCGGCTGGAGCGCCCGATCACCAGCAGCCGTTTGCACGATCTGCTCAGCCAGGCCCTGGCCTTGCCCACAGGGCGTAGCGTGGCAAAGGACACGCCGGATTCACGCGGATGAGTCGCGCCCTGGCGACCACCACTGCGACTGCCCCCCAGGCCATGCCGCCCGGCCTCGATCCGGCGCGGCTGCCCGGCCATGTGGCCGTGATCATGGACGGCAATGGCCGCTGGGCCAAGCAGCGCAACCTGCCGCGGGTGATGGGCCATCGCGAGGGGGTCGAGGCGCTCAAGCGCACCCTGCGGCTATGCAGCGACTGGGGCATCGGGGCCCTCACCGCCTACGCCTTCTCCACTGAAAACTGGAGCCGTCCTGGCGAGGAGGTCAGCTTCTTGATGACCCTGTTTGAGCGGGTGCTGGCCCGCGAGCTGCACGCCCTGGAGCAGGAGCAGGTGCGGATCCGCTTTCTGGGGGATCTCGAGCCGCTGCCCGAGGGCCTGAAACGGCTGATTGCCGATGCCACCGAACGCACCGCGGCCAACACCGGCATCCACTTCAACGTGTGCACCAACTACGGCGGCCGGGCCGAGTTGGTGCGGGCCGCCCAGCGGCTGGCCGAGCGCTGCGCGGCCGGTGCGCTCGATCCCCGCGCCATTGATGAGCAAAGCTTTGCCAGTGAGCTCCACACCGCCGGCGAGCCCGATCCCGACCTGCTGATCCGCACCAGCGGTGAGCACCGCATCAGCAACTTCCTGCTCTGGCAGCTGGCCTACGCCGAAATCCACATCACCGATGTGCTCTGGCCCGATTTCGATGAGGCGGCCCTGAGGGGTGCCCTGCTCGACTACCAGGGCCGCCAGCGCCGTTTCGGCGGGGTCGAGCCCCTGGCCTGACCGGTTCTGGCTCCACGTCTGTCTCCACGCTTCCCTGCCACCCTGTCTCCGTTGCTGCCTGTGATCACGCGTCACGATTGGTCCCGTTCTGAAATCCAGGCGCTGCTGGAGCTGCCCCTGATGGAGTTGCTCTGGCAGGCCCAGCAGGTGCACCGTGCCGCCAACCCCGGCTACCACGTGCAACTGGCCTCCCTGCTCAGCGTCAAGACCGGCGGCTGCGAAGAAGACTGCGCCTACTGCCCCCAGTCGCTGCACAACAGCAGCGACGTGACGGGCCGGCCGGAGCTCGAGGTGGAACCTGTGCTGGCGCGGGCGCGGGCGGCCAAGCAGGCCGGGGCCCATCGCTTCTGCATGGGCTGGGCCTGGCGCGAGATCCGCGACGGGGCGCCGTTTGAGGCGATGCTGGTGATGGTGCGGGGTGTGCGGGAGCTGGGGCTGGAGGCCTGCGTGACCGCGGGGATGCTCAGCGATGCCCAGGCCGAGCGCCTGGCCGAGGCGGGGCTCACCGCCTACAACCACAACCTCGACACCAGCCCCGAGCACTACGACCGGATCATCACCACCCGCACCTACCAGGAGCGGCTCGAAACCCTGCAGCGGGTGCGCAGCGCCGGGATTTCGATGTGCTGCGGCGGCATCATCGGCATGGGCGAAAGCCCCAGCGATCGCGCCGGGCTGCTGGAGGTGCTGGCCAACCTCGATCCCCATCCTGAAAGCGTCCCGATCAATGCCCTGGTGGCGGTGGAGGGCACGCCCTTGGAAGCGCTGCCGCCGGTGGACCCGCTGGAGCTGGTGCGGATGGTGGCTGTCGCCCGCATCCTGATGCCCATCGCGCGGGTGCGGCTCAGCGCTGGCCGCGAGCAGCTCAACCGGGAGGCCCAGATCCTGTGCCTGCTGGCCGGGGCCGATTCGATCTTTTATGGCGACACCTTGCTCACCACGGGCAATCCGGCGGTCGAGGCCGACCGGGAGCTGCTGGCAGCTGCGGGTGTGCAGATGAGATGAGCGTGCTGGTGGCGGCGTTTTACCGCTTTGCTGCCCTGGAGGCGTTGCCGGCCCTGCGCCGCGAGCTGCTGCAGCTGGGCGACGCCGCTGGCGTGCGCGGCACGATCCTGCTGGCTGGCGAGGGGGTGAACGGCACCATCTCGGGCCCCGATGCCGGCGTGCAGGCGGTGCTGCAGCGGCTGCAGCAGGTGGCGGGGCTGGAGCAGCTGCAGGCCAAGTTCAGCCGGGCCGGGGAGCAGGCGTTTCACCGCCTCAAGGTGCGGCTCAAACGCGAGATCGTTTCCCTTGGCCAGCCCGAGGTGCAGCCCTATCTGGCCTCGGCGGTGGGCACCCACGTGCCGCCCGAGCAGTGGGATGGCCTGATCGCCGACCCCGACACCCTGGTGATCGACACCCGCAACGCCTACGAGGTGGCGATCGGCACCTTTGCTGGGGCGATCGATCCGGGCACCGAGAGCTTTCGCGAGTTTCCCCAGTGGGTGGAGCGCGAGCTCAGGCCGCTGGTGGCGGAGCGCCAGCCCAAGGCGATCGCGATGTTCTGCACCGGCGGCATCCGCTGCGAGAAGGCCACGGCCTACCTGCAGCAGCAGGGTTTTGCCGGGGTGCATCATCTGCAGGGCGGCATCCTGCGCTACCTCGAGGAGATCCCCGAGCAGGGCAGCAGCTGGCGCGGTGAGTGTTTCGTGTTTGACCAGCGGGTGGCGGTGAACCACCAGCTCGAGCCCGGCGAGCACAGCCTCTGCCACGCCTGCGGTCTGCCGCTTTCACCGGCCGACCGCCAGCTCCCCAGCTACGTGGCAGGCGTGAGCTGTCGCCACTGCCGCGATCGCTTCAGCGATGCCGATCGGGCGCGCTTCGCGGAGCGCCAACGCCAGATGGAGCGGGCCCGAGGGCGGGGTGAGCGCCATCTCGGTGAACGCCAACTCCGTGAAGGCCAACTCGGTGAGCGCAGCGGTGGCTGACGCGCGGCCGGTTCTCTACAGCTTCCGCCGCTGCCCCTATGCCATCCGGGCGCGGCTTGCCCTGGCGGCGGCGGGGTTTCGGCCGGGGGAGACGTTGGAGCTGCGGGAGGTGAGCCTCAAGGCCAAGCCGCCTGAGCTGTTGGCGGCCTCGGCCAAGGGCACGGTGCCGGTGCTGGTGGGGGCGGCTGCTGGGCCCGAGGAGGAGCCGGTGCTGGAGGAAAGCCTGGCGATCATGGGCTGGGCCCTGGCGCGCTGCGATCCCCACGGCTGGCTGGCGGGTTGGAGTGGGGCGCAGGTGGCGGAGATGGAGGGTCTGATCACCGAAAATGACGGCCCCTTCAAGCACCACCTCGACCGCTTCAAATATCCCGATCGCTATCTGAGCGAGCCGTGGGAGGTGCATCGTCTCGCCGGGCTCGCGATTCTGCGCCGCTGGAACGACCGCCTGGAGGCGGGGGGCTGGCTGCTGGGCGAGCGGCCATCCCTGGCCGACTGGGCTCTACTGCCCTTCGTGCGCCAGTTCCGCCTGGCTGATCCGGCGGGCTTCGATGCGGCGCCGCAGCTGGTGGCCCTCCAGACCTGGCTGGGCCGATGTCTCGGCGGCCCGGAGCTGGCGGCAGCGCTCGCACCCCCCTGGGCGGCGCGGATGCCGTGGCGGTCTCCGCACTGGCTGTATCACCTGGCCTTGCGGCAGGAGTGGCAGGCGGCTCGGGCCGAGGGGATCTACCGCCGTTCCAGCCGCGGCCTGGCGCTCGAGGAGGTGGGTTTCATCCACCTCAGCGCTGCCGATCAGGTGCCAGCCACCGCCGCCCATTTCTATGGCGATTTGCCTGCCGGTGAGGTGCTGCTGCTCAGCATCGATCCCCAGCACCTGGCGTCCGCAGGCCTGGCCGTGCGCCACGAACCGGCGGCGCCTCCTGATGGTTCCCCTGGCGGCACCCCTGGCGCGGAGTTGTTCCCGCACCTGTATGGCCCCCTGCCCCTGGAGGCGGTGCGCCTGGCGGAGCCTTGGCGGCCATGACCAACGCAGCGCCAGTGCCGACCCTCGCCGATCTGGAGGCCGAGGCCAGCCGTCAGGGCCTGCTGCTGCGCCTGCAGGTGCGCCGGCCGGCTGGGGTGGCCTGGACCCTGCGGGTGGGGGTGGCGCGACGCCCGCAGCCGGAGGAGGTTTGCGGCGGGCTGCTGTTGCTCGGCGAGCTCAAGGGCTGGGCCTTGGCCACGGCCGATGGCCTGCGGCTCGACACCATGCGGGTGCAGGGTGAGCAGACCGCTGCGGTGGCTCCGTTGATCTGCGCTGCCACCTTCGCCTGGGCCTTGGAGGCCACCCCCTGCCGCCGCGCCACGATCCTGGCGATCCGAGACAGTGAGAAGCAACATCGCCGCTTGGTGCGCTACTTCCGCCAGCTGGGCTTCACGCCCCTGCGCGAGCTCGGTGCCGGCCCGGCCGATCTGGCCCCGCGGCTGCTCTGGGGCGGCGCCGGCCTGCTGATGCGGGCCGATGCCAGCGAAGTTCTGAGGCGCAGTGCGCGGCGGTTGGGCCTCGGGGGGCTGGATGGGCTTTGATCCCCGTCGCTGGCGTCCAGCTCCCGGCAGCCCTGCCGTCACCAGCAACGTGGACGCCCTCCTGGCTGAGAACGATGCCCTGCGTCGGGAGGTACGGGCGCTGAGGCGCCGACTGGAGCAACTGCAGCTGGAGCAACGGCAACACCCCAAGGAGGAGGACACGCGGGTTGCCTTCGGCCTGAGTCCCGATCTGGTGGAGCGCTGGAGCCAGGCCATGGCCCGCCATCCCCGCTGGCAGGCTCTGCGGATCGGACCACCGGCCGGCTTGCGCGGCGTGATCGAGGAGCTGCGCTGTCGCTGGTGGAATCCGGAGCTCAGCCTGGAGCAGGAGCTCGATCGCCGCTCCCCCGGCCTGGGCACTGAGCTGGCTGAGGCGCTTCGGGGGCCCCACAGTCGGGCCCGTTGGGCTGTGCGGGCGGCCTTTGCCCTCTATGGCCAACGGGCGCCGGAGTGGTTGAGCGAGGCGCCCTTGCAGGTGGTGGAGGAGCTCCTGCGCCGCGAGGAGCGCCTCGGCCAGCGCAGCCGTGGCACCCGCACCGAGAACCACTCCCACACCAACCATCAATCCCACGCCAAACGCGAGGCGGCGTCTGCGGATCCCCGCGCTGACTCCCTGCGGCTGCTGGGATTGGACCCCGGTGCCAGTCAGCTGATGATCAAGCGCGCCTATCGCCGCCTGGCCAAGGCCCACCACCCCGATCTGGGCGGTGACGCCAAGGCGTTTCACCAGCTGGAGGCGGCCTACCGGCTGCTGATGGGCTGAGTCAGAACTGCAGCTGCAGTTGCAGGCCGGCGGCCAGGATCGGCTCGGCGTTGCTGCCGCTGGGATTGAGGATCAGCTGCAGCACCGGCTGGAGGCTGAGGTTGCTGTTCACCAGCCAGCTGTAGTTGAGCTCCAGCACGGTTTCGCTGCCCTGGCCGGGCGAGAGGGTGGGGCTGAAGCGGCTGCTGCCAACGCCGAGGGCCAGCACATCCAGTGGGCGGCCTGGTACCACCCCCTGCGTCAGCCAGCCGCCACTCAGAAACAGGGGTACGGGATTGGTGTCCCACTCAAAGCCGGCATTCGCCCCGAGCCAGAGGCGGGTGTCGAGACCAACTGACAGAGGAGATACCAGGGTGAGGGTGGCGGTGATGAAGCTGTTGAGCGTGTCGTTGCTGCGGTTGTCCACATAGCCCCCTCCGATTTGGAGCAGGGGCGGCGGCAGCTGCCGCTGGATCAGCTCCTGACCATGGGCAATCGGCCGCCGCAAGGCTTGGGCGCCTGGCAGCGCGTCGTAGCTCCACTGCAGCAACTGGCTATGGCCGTTCAGCGCTGGCTGGTTGGGCTTCACACCAAACAGACTCGCCAAATTGAATTCCGGATCCAGCCAGAAGGCGCCGTAGTGCCATTCCCCCCAGCGGCCCGAGGACTCTGGTCGCCAACGCAGCTTCAATCCCGGTGCGATGTAGGGGTTGATCGGCAGACCGCTCACATACAGGTTGAGGGTGTTGTTGAGTGCGGAGTGCACATAGGCATCCAGCACCGGTGCACTCACAAACCCCGGATCGATCGACAACACTCCGGCCTTGAAGGCCAGAGGGCCGCTACCCATCTGCCGCTCCACACTTGCTTCCGTGAGCCACAGCCCTGTGGGGTCGCTGCTGTTCTGGAGAGGGAAGGCGGCGCCGATGCTCTGGCTGTAGTTGGGATCGCCGCTGAACAGCATCAGCTGCACGTGGCCACGCCAGTGATCCGCTTCTTGCCGCAGCTTCACTGGTTTGGTGTGGCCTGAGCCCACCACGACATCCAGAGTCAACTGCTGCATCCAGCTGGCGCTCTGCTGGGTGCCGCCGCTGGGGTTGCCCAGGGGCTGGGCTTGCAGTTGCAGTTGCAGATCAAGCCATTCAGGTGGCTTGATCCATCCGTTTAGGGAAGAACCATTGGTTTGAATGCGTTGTGCTGGCTCCTCTGGCTGAGGCTTGGGCGCCGTGGTCTCATCACTGGACTGACAAAACCCTGGCAGTTGGCATAAAACGAAAAAACAAACAGCGAACTGCTTCCTCAGATTCCAATGAGGCCATTGGACATTCTTGCCGTGTGCCATTGACCAGCTGGCATAGGACGACCAGAGGTCCCGATTATTGCTGAATATTGTGGTTTTGGCAATCAGGGTTTGGCATGATCGGTTGCCTTCAGTCCAGTTGAATTGTTTGTGATTAAAAACAATCAATCAGTTGATAGTATTTTGTGTCTCTAGCGCTTTGGCGGTTTCGCTGATTCCGCTATCGGAAGGCAGGCCATCAAGGCAGGCCAACGCTTCGCGTGCACCATGTTAATTGAAGATCACCCGTACGCCATGGCGAGATAGAAATCGCTTGGTGTCGAGACACGCGATAAGCATATGGTTGCGCGTGTTGGTGCTCATTTTATCACTTAATCTTGCTAGGCCTTGCGGTTGACGCAGGGTTGTCTTAATTTGCGCCAATTGCCTGAGCCTCAATGAACGGATCAGAATTGATCAATTTCATGGTCACCACCTTTGCGTTGCTTAACCCGCTCGGTGTGCTGCCGATTTTCATTGGCCTCACAGCACGGGAGAACCGGGGGGTTCAGCGCCTCGTGGCTCTGTTTGTCTCTCTCACGGTGCTGGCCCTGCTGCTGGTCTTTCTGTTTGTTGGCGAGAGCATCCTCCAGTTCCTCGGCGTCTCGATGGATGCCTTTCGCATCGCTGGGGGAATTCTCCTGTTGCTGATGGGATTGAAAATTGTGTCCGGGGATGGAGGCGATTCGGATATTCAGGCGTCAGGGGCTGGCGCTGAAGTGGGCGAGCTGAAAGAGGCGGAAACGGTGTTTCAGAAGATTGTGATTCCCTTGGCGATGCCCTTGCTGGTGGGCCCTGGTGTGATCGCCAACGTGATCTTGTATGCCGCTAAAGATCGTGCTGATCAAGATGGTGCTGCGCTGGTGCTGGGTACGTTCCTGCTCTCTGTTGTTGTGTTGGCAATTTTTCTTGCTGGCCGTTGGCTGAAGGCCGTTGTGGGTCCGATCGGGCTCATCATCTTGATGCGGGTGATGGGTTTGATGGTGGCCGCGATGGGAGTTCAGTTCATGGTCACCGGCGTGAGCCAGATCTTCATCACCCAACTTGCGCCAGCGATTCGGTGAGCCCTGTTTCCTTGTGGTAATGGATTCCCCTCGGGTCTTCATACCTTGCAGTTCTTACATTGTGCTGAGCGCTCTTTTATTGCATTGCAATAACAATGTGACGAACCAAGCGAAACCCTTGGTTCGTCATCACGGCCAAGGTTTGGAACTGATCACGGCGCATGCAGTGGGGCTGAAAGATCTAAGAGGCGGCGTGATAGCTGCTGCGCACCAGCGGCCCGCTGCGCACCCGGCTGAATCCCAGTTCACGAGCGATAGCCCCCAGCTGCTCGAATTCCGCCGGACTCCAGTAGCGGGCAACCGGGATGTGCGCGAGCGATGGGCGCAAGTATTGCCCCAGGGTGAGCCGCTGGCAATCAACGCTGCGGAGGTCGCGCAGCGTTTGCACCACCTCCGCGTGGGTTTCACCCAGCCCCAGCATCAGGCCGCTCTTGGTGGGGGTCTGGGGGGCCAGCTCGCGGGCGGCCGCCAGTAGCCCCAGGGAGCGCGTGTAGGTGGCGCCACGGCGCACCTCGCCCTGGAGGCGCTCCACGGTTTCCAGGTTGTGGTTGAAGCAGGCCGGTTCGGCGGCGAGCACCGCGGCGAGCCGTTGGCGTTGGGCGGCCAACCCCTCCTGTTCGTTGCGATGGCCGCCCCAGAAGTCGGGGGTGAGCACTTCGATGCCAATTCCGGGCGTGCGGCGCCGGATGGCGGCCATGGTGGTGGTGAACAGGCTGGTGCCGTGGTCGGCCCGGTCATCGCGGGCGACGGCCGTCAGCACCACATAGGAGAGCCCCAGGGTGGCCACCGCTTCGGCCACCCGTTCCGCTTCACCGGCGTCCACGGGGTGGGGAGCCTGACCCTTCTCCACCTGGCAGAAGGCACAGCTGCGGGTGCAGATCGGGCCGCCCAGCAGGAAGGTGGCGGTGCCGGCGGCGTAGCACTCGGCCCGGTTGGGGCAGCGGCCCTCCTCGCAGATGGTGTGCAGCCGCTGCTGCTTCACCAACCCCTGCACCGTCTCCAACGCGGAGGCGTTGCCAACGGGACGCTGCAGCCACTCAGGTAGCCGTTCAGCAGGGGGGATGGCGCTGTAGCGCGACATGGGAGCTACTCGACCCGGCGCCGTCCCTCGAAGGCCCGGGCCAGGGTGACTTCGTCGGCGTATTCGAGCTCGCTGCCCACGGGCAGGCCGTAGGCGATCCGGCTCACTGCAGTGAAGGGCTTGAGCAGGCGGGCCAGGTAGAGGCTGGTGGTGTCGCCCTCGACGCTCGGGGTGAGGGCAAGGATCACTTCGCTGATGCCCTCCGCATCCACGCGGTGCACCAGCGGTTGGATCTGGAGCAGCTCCGGCCCGATGCCATCCATCGGCGAGATCAGGCCGCCAAGCACGTGGTAGTGCCCTTTGAACTCCCGGGTGCGCTCCATGGCGAGCAGGTCGCGGGAATCGGCCACCACGCACAGCTGGCCGTTGCCGCGCTCGCTGTTGCGGCAGATCTCGCAGACGGGCTCCGCTGATAGATGGAAGCAGCGCAGACACTGGCCCACCTGGCTGCGGGCGTCCAGCAGGGCGTCGGCGAAGCTGCGGATCTGTTCTTCGGGCTGGCGCAGCAGGTGCAGGGCCAGTCGCTGGGCTGTGCGGGGACCGATGCCGGGCAGCCGCTCGAATTGGTCGATCAGCCGGGCCAACGGGCGCGTGAAGCCGCTCAGCGTTCCGCTCCAAGTGGTTTGAATTGTGGCAGGCCTGCCCGTCAGGCGGGATGGGTGCTGGCGGCCTCCAGGTGGGTGCCGCTGAGTTCAGCACCCTCCAGTTGGGCTCCTGTCAGGTCCGCCCCGTCCAAGTTGGCGTCGCGCAGATTCGCCCCACGCAGATTGGCGTCCTGCAGATCGCAGCCGCGCAGGTTGGCACCGCGCAGATCGCTGCCGGCCAGGTTGGCCTGGCGCAGCACGCTGTTTTCCAGATTCACCTCCTGCCAGTCGCCGTGGGGGGCCTGCAGGTTGTGCAGATCGAAGCCGGCGAGCTGCTGGCCGGCGAGTGAGAGGCCTGCACTGTTGAGGCTCTCGAGGGCGTGGATGCGACCCATCAACCAGCGTGCCCCGAAGGCGTTGCAGGTTTGCAACAGGTCATAGGCCTCCATGTTTTCGCGCTGGCGTCGCTTGTGGCCTTCCAGCAGATAGAGGAAGGCTGCGGTCACGATGCTGAGCGACTCCACATTGCCGACGCTGATCAGGGCCTCGGCATCTCGAAACAGGCAGCCCTGGCTCCAGTTTTGGTTGCGGCAGGTGGCGTAGCTGTTCACCACCAGCAGCAGGGCCAGGGCACTGCCGGCCGACAGCGCGAGGCGAAAGGCAAAGGAGCCGTCGAGCAGCCGGAACAAACGCGAGTCGTGACGCCGTTGCTGCCGTTGGGCCCAGTTTTGTGGCCGTGGGCCATCGGGCTGTGGCCGACGGGCCGAACGTTGCTGGCGGGGCATCACTGCGATGGGTGGATCGGGCCCATGCTGATGGCCCAGCAGAATGGCGCCACGCATCGTGCCCTGAGCCATGGCTGTTTCCCGCAATCTGGCCGTTCTCCGCAACCTTTTGCCGCGCTTCATTGCTGTGCTGTTGGCGGGGGTGCTGGTGTCCTGCAGCGCCGCTGCAGCTGGGCTCAACAGCTTCCAGAGCCCCGATGGCCGCTACGCCTTTCTCTATCCCACCGGCTGGACCCGGGTGCAGGTGAGTGGCGGCCCCCAGGTTGTGTTTCACGACCTGATCAACAGCGATGAAACCCTCAGCCTGGTCATCTCAGAGGTCAATCCCACCAATGATCTGGAGAAGCTGGGCAGCGCCGTGGCTGTGGGCGAGCAGTTGCGCCGCACGGTGATTGCTCCCGAGGGCAGCGGCCGGGCCGCTGAGCTGGTGGAAGCGTCGGAGCGTCAGGAGGGACCTCGCACCTTCTACGACCTGGAATACGCGGTGCACCTCGACGACCGCGACCGCCACGAGCTGGCCACCGTGGTGCTCGACCGCGGCCGCCTCTACACCTTCGCTGCCAGCACCAATGAGATCCGCTGGGCCAAGGTGAAGGACATGTTCCACCAGGTGGTCACCTCGTTCACTCTGTTGGTGTGACGGCCGCTCCCCTCGCCGCCGATGTGGTGATCGTTGGCGGTGGGGTGGCTGGTGGCCTGCTGGCCCTGGACTTGCGGGAGCTCGGGGCATCGGTGACCGTGGTCGATGCCACCTCTCCAACCTCAGCTCAAGCTGGCCTGCGCTCAGCGTCGGCGATCAGCTATGGCGCCCTGCCCGGCTGGCCCCTGGCCCCCACACCCCTGGCGCGCTTGGCGGCGGGAGCATCCCGGCGCTGGCGCCGGCTGCAGCGGCGCCATGGTGCGTTGGGCTGGCGGCCCTGCCGCTTGCGGCTGCACGGCGGGGTCGCCGGGTTGGGAGCGCTGAGTGCCTGGTGGCCGCTGCCGTTTGCCCAGGTGGATTCCGCGGTGTTGGTCGCGCGCCTGCCGCTGGTGCTGGCCGCGGCGGGTGTGACGTGCCAAGCGGCCCGTGTGGAGCGCCTGGATCCCCAACCAACCGCTGGCTGGGCGCTGCACCTCAGCGATGGCACCAGCCTGCAGACCCCGAAGCTGGTGTTGGCGGCTGGTGCCCACTGCCGCCAGCTCTGGCCGGGCCTGCCTTCGCGGCTGCGCAGCAGCTGGGCCGGGGTGCTGGAGCTGCCGTCCTACCCGGCGCTCCTGGGCCAAGCCGCCGCCTGGCTGCCGGTGAGCTTTGGGCGGGCCGCCCTCGAGCGCCGCGCCGCCAGCCTGAGCGAGCCGGAGTGGCTGGTGGATGGCGGCCTGATGCCCTGGGGTGCAGGGGCCCTGGTGGGCCAGCACACCCTGGTGCGGCCGGGCCTGGAATTGGGAGTACCGCCGCCGTCTGCGGAGGTGGAGCAGCAATTGCGCCAAGGGCTGGCGGGCCAGTCCTGGGGGGCGCCCCTCGCGGTGCTGCCGGGCCAGCTGCACCAGGCGGCCGTGGCCTTCTGCAGCGAGGGGGTGCCCCTGGTGGGTCCGCTGGCGGAGGCGCCTGGCTTGTGGATGTTCACTGGCTTCAGTGCGGGGTTCAGCCAGGTGCCGGTGTTGGCGCCACTGCTGGCCCAGGCCCTGGTGTCGGGCGGAGCACAGGCGGAAGCGGCGACGCGGCGCCTGCTCCAACTGGGCCTGGGGCGGCCCGATCATGTGGGGGCTGACAGGTGTCGCTGAATCCTGCAAGCTGGGCTCCATGACCCAGGCCACCCCCGCCCCTGCCCAGCCGTGGCCACGCCGGCAATGGCAGCAGATGCAGACGCGCTGGCAGGGGCTGAGCGATCACAACCAGGTGGGCGTGAGCCTGGCGGGGGTGGGCGGTGTGCTGGTGCTGTGGGCCCTGGTCTGGCCCGTGCCCACAGAGGTGGAAGGCATGGGCGTGATGATTTACCCCAACAACGCCGGCATCCTCAACGCCCGTGCTGGCGGCCAGGTGAGGGAGGTGTTCGTCAAGGAGGGTGAGTCGGTGGCGCGCGGCCAGGTGCTGATGCAGCTCTATCTGCCCGTGCTGGAGCGCCAGCTCGACCAGCAGCGCGGCAACCTGCGCCAACTGCAGCGGCACAACGCCATGCTCGATGAGCGGGATGCCCTGCGGCTGCTGACCGAGAAGCGGGCCCTGGACACGTCCCTGGCCAAGTATTCCGACGATCGCCGTCGCTACGGCGAACTGCAGTCCACGTACGCCAGCAAACTGCGCAATCTCGACTTCCTGGCCCAGCGCGAGGTGGTGGCGCCGCTGTCTTCTGAGGTGGTGTCGGCGGAGCAGGGGCTCACCAGCACCAGCGTGAATCTCGATGACGTGAAGATCAACGAGAAGAACGTGGTGACCAACTACCAGCAGGTGAAGCTCACCATCGAAACCCAGGCCCTGCAACGCCGCTACCAGATCGACGATCTCAAGCGTCAGATCCAGGTGACCGAAGCCAAGATCGGCTACGACGGCAAGGTGCATGCCGATCGGGACGGCACGGTGTTGGATCTGCAGGTGATCGCTGGCCAGACCGTGGGCACCGGCCAGCGGCTGGGCACGATCGGCCGGCCTGAGCAACCCAGCGCTAAAGACCGCCCGCTGCGGGTGGTGTCCTACTTCGCACCCGCTGATGCCCGCCGCCTGCCCCTTGGGCTGCCCGTGGAGGTGGTGCCGCAGTGGAACCAGCGCGGCCGTTTCGGCGGCATCGTCGGCAAGGTGACGCAGGTGCTCACGCTGCCCGCCACCGAAGCCGACATCTCCACCACCACCGGCAACGCGCAGCTGGCCCAGGCGCTGACCAAGAACGGTCCGGTGATGCGCAGTGAAATCGAGCTGGAGCGGGATCCCTCCAGCGTGGATGGCTACCGCTGGACCCTCTCGGGGGGCAGCGGCGTGTTCCCGATCCGCGATGGCCTCACGGTGTCGACCCATGCCTACGTGGAGTGGCGCTCGCCGATCAGTTATGTGATTCCGGGCCTGCGCTCCCTCACCGGCGGCTTCCGCACCCCTTGGATCGATCTGCGCTGGAACCTGCCCTTCCTGCGCCAGCCCAACACTGTGTCGTGACCCGCCCCGTGGACGCCAAGCCCCGTTTCCAGATCCGCAACCCCCTGCTGCGCCAAGAGTTCCCCTGGCTGGTCAGCGAGGTGGTGTTGCTGCTGATCCTGTTCAACGCCAACCCGCCGGAGCTGTGGTTCTGGCTGGTGGTGCTGGTGGTGGTGCTGCTCTATCGCGTCGAGCGCTGGTGGTCGTCGCGCCCCAACGCCTGATCCCTCAGCTCACAGGGCTGTTGAACTCAAGACGGCGCGCCATTGGCGCTCGGTGCTCGCGATGGTGTGGTCCATGCGGTTGAGCACCATCCATTGCGCGGCCACCCATTGGAGTTGCTTGGGGCTGAGCTGCTGGTAGGCGGCTCGAGATTCGGGCGACTGCAGGGCCTCTAGGGGCAGCGTCGGCTGGGGTTGGCTCGGCGGTGGCTGCAGCCGGGAGGAACTGCCCAGCTGCTGTTGCCAGCCGAGCAGCCGCTGGCTCACCGCCTGAACAAAGGCCTCGCCGGCGTCGTAGTCGGCCTGAAGCCCCCAACTCTGCCACTCGGGATGGGGCAGGCGCCGCAGCTCATCGAGATCGAGAATCAGGGCTTCACAGGCCTGGTCGAACAGCACCCACAGCTGTGCCAGCGGATGCTTGCTCGCCAGGCTGCCCAGTTCCAGCAGGGCGCCCTGGCGTTGGTCGCGCAGGCCCTGCAGGGTGCTGCGCAGGCTGCGGATCTGTTGCCCCAGATCCCGGCGGCGTTGCGTCTGGGGCTGGAGGTCTTCAGGCGCGTGCTGCACCACCTGGAGCAGGGTGTGCCCCAGATCCACCAGCAGCTGCAGCAGGCCCTCGTTCTGCTGGAGCCGGGCCTGGGACGGCCAGAACAGCCGCAGGCTGAGCAGGGCCATCAGGATGCCGAAGGCGGTCCAGGCCAAGCGCATGGGAATCCAGCTGTCGAGCTGCTGCTCATGGGTGAGCCAGCCCATCACCACCACGAAGCAACACACCCCGTAGCCCACGGTGAGCCGCAAGGAGCCGGCGAGCAGCCGGGCCAGCAGCACGGCAAGTGGCAGGGCCACCATCAGCGGCAGGTGGCCCCAGGCCCGGTAGCCGAAGAACGCCACAATGGCGCCAACGGCGGTACCGATCAGCCGTTGCCGGCCCAGTTCAAGGGTGTTGCCGTAGGTACCCACGGTCACGCTTACCACCGCCAGGGAGGCATAAAACCCGAAGGGAAGGCCCGTGAGGCTGGTGAAGCCATTCACCACGGTCACGGTGGCGGCGAGGCGCAGGGTGTCCCGCAGGGCAGCGCTGTTCATCGCTGCAACGCCGTGAGCCGCGCCAGTGCGGCGTTGAGTAGGGCCCGGCTGCGGAGAAGCTGGTGCAGCTCCTGACATTGCTGGCCGATGGCCAGCAGCAGGGGCTGGGGGGCGCCCAGGCTGCCGGCTTGCTCCAGCAAGAGCTGAGCTGTGCCCGCGTTGCTTGGCTCAACGTTGTTGGGCTCCGCGTTGCTCAGATCCGCAGCCAGGCTGGGCTGCACCTGCAGACGCTCGGCGAGATCGGTGAGCGTGCTGTGGAGCAGGGGCTGGGGGGCGTCGTCTAGCAGGGGGGTGGCCAGCTGGCGCAGCAGCGGCTCCAGCAGCAACCACTGGCGCAACACTTGCCGCCAGAGGCTGCCGGCCTGGGCCCAGCGGGAGAGCAGCCGTTTGGTGTGGGCGGGCATGGCGACGCCCTGATCTTGGTCGCGCAGCTGTTGCAGCTGCTGGATGCTCGGCAGCAGATCCTGCGAGCGCAGGACCGCTGGCGGCGTGCCGCCGCTGCCCAACCACTGCTGCAGGGCCCGGATCTGGGTCTCAAGCTGGCTGGCGATCCGGGCTTCCAGGGCAGGCAGTTGCTGCAGGGGCCGGCGTGGCCAGAGGGCCCAGGTGGCCATCTGGGCCATCAGGATCCCCACCACCGCCGCAAAGGCCAGATCGAAGATCACCCCCCAGTTCACCTGGTTGCCCCGGTGCATCAGATCAAGGGCCCAACAGCCCAGGTAGCCCGTGCCCAGGCCCTTGAGCAGTCCGAGGATGCGTATCAGCACACCGGTGAGTAGCAGGGCGATCCCGAGCACCACCCAGTTGGTGGAGAGCTCGTGCAACACGGTGGCGGTGAGGATGCCGATCAGGGCCCCGGCCAGCAGCTGGCCGATGCTGCGGGCGGGGGTGAAGTCGTTTTATTCACGAATAGCACCGCCATCACCAGCGCCACCCCCAGCGCCTGTTCACGCCCCGACCAGAGCAGAATCCCGATCGAGAGGGTGGTGGCCAGCCAGATCCGCAGGCTGTTGCGCCAAAGGGGGCTCAGCACAGGCAGGGCGAAGGCCATGGTGGTGTGCCGGCTCAGGGTTGACCCGTGGCGCTGCTGAGCTGCAGCTGGGTGAGTTGCAATTGGGGCTGGATCGGCGCGTTGGGATCCCGGGGCATCGGCAGCAGCTCCTTCAACAACTTGGCGTAGGTGATGTTGACGGCCACCGTGGCGTTGAGCCGCTGCACCAGGGAGTTGATCAGACGGTCCTGGGTGTTGGAGACATTGAGCTCGCTGTCGAGGCCGGTGAGATAGCGCAGCCGCACATCACGGAAGGCCTCCAGGGCTGCGGCCACCCCGCGGCGGGCCGAGCTGAGCTTGGCGAGGCTGGCCTCGTGGTTGAAGAAGGCCTGCTCGATCCGCAGGCGGATGTCGTTGCGCGTGGCGGCGTACTGCTGGGCCGTGGCCGCCTCCCGCTTGGCCAGGGCCCGGGCCTGCCCTGCGGTGGTGCCGGCATCAAACAGCAGCCAGGTGAGGGTGAGTCCTGCAGACCAGTCCCAGCCGTTGGTGGTGCTCAGGGGCAGGTCGGTGGCGCCGCAGCAGCCCCCTCCGCCAATCTCGAAGTTGGTCAGGCTGGTTTGGGAGCTGCTGCCACCGCCGCTGGCAAACAGGGAGAGTTTCGGCAGCAGACCTGCCGCAGTGGCCTGGCTCTGCTGGGCCAGGGCCGTGCGGGTGGCCAGGATTGCTTCCAGTTCGGGATTGCCCCGGTAGGCCGCCAGCAGGCTGGCATCCAGATCGAGGGGCCAGCGGGGCTGCACCACGATCGGGTCGCTGGGGCTGGGGGTCACGCTGGCGGGCAGGTTGAGCAGCACCGCCAGCTGCCGGCGAGCCACTGCCCGGTCGGCTAGGGCCTGGATCAGTGATTCTTCGTCGGCTGCCTGAATGGCCCGGCGCCGCAGCACATCGAGCCTGGGCACCAGGCCAGCCTGCTTGAGGTCGAGTGTGTCCTGCAGGATCACCAGGTCGTTGCGCAGGTTGGCGTCGTAGACGCGCACCAGCTGCTCGTCCTGCTGGAGCTGGTAGTAGGCCTCACTCACCTGCAGCTGCAGGGAGCGCAGTTGGTTGGCATAGGTGTTGCGCTGCTGCTCCAGGCTGGCGCGGGCCGCTTTCACCGTGGGCGTGCGGGCGAAGTCGAGCAGGGCGTAGTTGAGCTGCAGGCCCGCCTCAACGCCCCATTCCCCGGAGGTGTCCGCCGCGGATCCGCCGTTGGGCACATAGAAGGGGCCGGCGGTGGGTTGTCCGGCGGAGTCGAGTAGCCCCGCAGGGTCAAACAGCGGGCCAAAGCCCAGGTTGTCGTTCGGCTTGTTGGAAGTGGTGGTGCTGCGGCTGCCCTCGTAGCCGCCGTTGGCAAAGGCGCTGATGGTGGGCCAGTAGCTGCCCATGGCGGCCTGGAGGCTGGCCAGGGCGGCGGCCACCTGCTCGCGCTGGGCTTGCAGGGTGGCGCTGTTGGCAAAGGCGATGGCCAGGGCCTGCTCCAGGCTGAGGCTGGCGACGCCGCCGGCCTGAAGCTGCTGGGGGGTGGGCAGATCCAGGGGCGGACCGGCCACGGCGTCGGCGGGTTGGATCGGACCGCTGGCGGGTTGGTTGGCCCGGATCAGATTGGCGGGCAGCTCCGGTGTGCTGAGCACGTCGCCCACCGGAGGCTCGGGCTCGCTGGGGAGCAGCCGATCGAGCGCCCGCAGCTCCGCATCCAGCCGCTGCCAGCTGCGCTCCAGCAGCTCTGTGTTCTGGGCTAGCGCGGCCGGGGCCAGCTGGGCAGGGATCAGCCCCAGCCACAACAGGGCTAGGGCGCGGTTGCGCATTGCCACGGTGATGCGGATCAGCGCCTGGGTAGACGCAGTTTGATTCGCGCAGCAGCTTTTGGCCCCGGGGGTGTTCAGCTTCCGGGGCGGCAGCGGGTTGACTCGGCGTGACCACCACCTCCTGATTGCCCAGCACCCTTGGTTTTCCCAGCACCCCGGCAATCAGGATGGCCACATAGAGCTGGCCCACGATCGTGATCCCCACGCTGGCGGTGAGGCTGGTGAGGCTGCCGCTTTTCAGCACCGGGCTGCCGACGGTGGTGAGACTGGCGAAGGCGGCGCCCAGCATGGTGGGTGCATGGGCGATGCCATCGGGCAGGGTGTGGCCATGGGGCGGCAGGTTGAAGGCCGCCGGGTCGAGCACCAGCAGCGAATTGAGCACGATGCCGCCGGTGAAGCCCACCAGCAGATACCCGGCTGCGGCCCCCATCAGCAGGTCGCCGTTGAACACCGGTTCTTCGGCCAGGGCATTCACCAGGCTCCACAGCAGCACCAGCATCAGCCCCAGCCACACCACCAGATGGAGCACGCTCAGGCGCACGGCCAAGCTGGGGTTGAGCATCAGGGCGGCCTGCCAGAGCAGTTCCACGGCCAGGGCCACGATCCAGAAGATCATCTGGTGCTGCCGGCCCAGCAGCACCCGCTGCACCCGCTGTCCGAGGGCGCTGGGCATCGCCTGCACGGCTGAGGGATCCAGGCGGTTCTGGCGAAGCAGCGGAGAGTCCATCAGCACGGCCACAGCGGAGATTACCAGGTACATCACGCTCACCAGCCGTGGTGCCTGCTGGAGGCCGCGCAGTCCCACCAGGGCCACCACCTCCACCGCCAGAAGGCCGCGGTAGAGGGCATGCCGCTGTTGCAGCAGGCTGCTCACAATGGACATCGTCATTGGCGTGATGCGGTCATCTGCGTGATGCGGTGATTGGCGTGATTCAGGCCCGGGCCAGAATTGCCACCCAGTTTGCTTCGGCCGAGCGGATGGCCTGCTCGGCCTGGCTGCAGAGCATCAGCCGGCTGGCGATCCGCTCCAGCCTCTCCAGGGAAGCTGAGTTGGCGGTGGGGTTGTTGAGCTCCTGGCCCAGCTCGTGCCAGCTGCGCGGCAGCTGAAGTTCGGTTTCGGGTGGTTTGGGCAGCCCCCGGCGACCACGAATCTGCTGTTCCCACTGGCCCAGATGGCCAGCCATGGCTTGCAGCAACTCCGCTTCGGCCCGATGCAGCTGCACCACCAGCTGGGGATCCTGGAGGGTGGGGGGCTCGCGCACCAGGCCCCCCACCAGGGTGATCAGGCGGGAGCTGGTGGCCTCGAAGTTGGCCATCAGCAGTGTGGCTGGATGGCGCTCCGGCAGCGAACCCAGCTCCTGCAGCAGTGCTGGCCGTTGCCGCCGGATGGCAACGAGCTGGTTGCGCAGGGCCCGGTAGCGGCCGATCCCCACCGGATTGGCCACCTGGCCCGTCATGGCGGGATCAACCCGCGCCGCCAGGTCGCGGAAGCAGCTCTGCAGCTGGACGAGCAGATCGGCGACCTGGGTCAGGTTGCTGTCGAGTCCGCGGGCAGGCCAGAACAGCCGTAAGCCCAGCAGGGTGATCAGCACCCCGAAGCAGGTCCAGAGGAAGCGGATCGGGATCCAGCTGGCCAGGCCGCCCTCGTGCACGAGCCAGCCCATCACGATGATCATTCCGCCCACCTTGTAGCCCACCTGCAGTTTCAGCAGGCCGCCCAGCAGGCGCAGGGCGCCGAGGGTGATGGCGATCCCCAACGGCATCGGCAGGAGGCGCAACCCCTCGTAGCCGATCAGCAGCAGCACCGAGCCGAGCACGGTGCCCAGCAGCCTCTGCCTCCCCAGGGAAAGTGCGCCGCCGTAGGTGCCGCTGGATACCGCCACAACCGACAGGGCCACGTACTGGCTGTCGGCCAACCCCGACAGGCTGGCGAAGGCGTTGCCGAGCCCGGCGGTGAAGGCGGTGCGCAGGGCGTTGCGGTTGCTCACGGCGGGGCCATCCGGTTCAGCCCGCCCAGGCAGGCATGCAGCGGACGCCCTTCCTCCGCCAGGGCCAGCAGCGGCAGCAGCGGCAGTTGAAGCTGCTGGGCCAGCTGCTGCCAGCGCTGGGGTTGCCGCGGCGGTGTTGGTGTGGGCTCTTCGCTGAGCTGACGCTGCAGGTCCCCGACGGCATGCCTCAGCGGATCGGCCTTCAGGCTCTGCTGCTCCGGCAGCCCGGCCAGCAGCCGCTCCCAGGCAATCCAGTGAAAGTGGGCCAGCTGCCAGAGCCGCAGCCGTTGCTCCCAGCCGCTGCGTTTGAGGGCCTGATGGCGGGGGCCGCTGCGCTCCTGGGCCACCAGCTGCTCCATGCGCTGCAGGGCGTTGGTGAGCGGTGCCGGATCGAGCGGCTCAGGGCGACTGCGACGCTGGCCCAGCCAGTCGCTGTAGGCCTGCAGTTGGGCCTGCAGCAACCGGCGTAGGAGGCGATCGGCAGCTGTGAGTTCACTGCTGCTGTTCTGCGGCCAGAACAGCAGCCCCACCACGATGGCCACCACGCAGCCCACCACGGTGTCGAGGCCGCGGTTGAACACGTAATCCCAATTGAGAGAGGCGTGGCTGGGAATCATCAGAAACATCACGGCGGTGAGCCCGGCGGTGCCCAGGGCGCTTTGCCAGCCCAGCCGTTGCAGCACTGGGATCATCACCAGCAACGACACCAGCACGCCGATCCAGCCGCTCAGCATCGTGTGCACCAGGAAGGTGATCAGGCCCCCGATCACCGTGCCAAGGATGCGGCTTGTGGCAGCCTGAACGGTGTGATCGTCGTTGTCATCCACAACGATCACCACTGCCATCAGCGGATACCAGAGAAACTGGATGCGCTCGGTCCAGGAAGCGATTGCCGCGGTGATGAACACGGCCACGAACAACTTGAGGCTGTTGCGCAGCAGCAGGTTCTGCACGGGCCGCGGCAACGCTCAGTTGCCAGGAGCTTATGGGGAACAGCCATGCTGCGCTTGGCTGTTGTGAGGGGGCGGCCATGAGCTGGCTGCCGGCGCTCACCCCCGACTTGCAGATCCTGCTGCGCCTGGGTCTGGCGGTGCTGTGCGGTTTGGCGGTGGGCATCAACCGCGCCCACCACGGCACCACCACCCACCCCAACCGCCTGCGGGTGCATGTGTTGGTGGGGCTGAGTGCTTGTCTGATGGTGCTGGCGGCCGGTCCCGATCCCGAGTCCCGCAGCCGGGTGATTCAGGGGGTGGCCACGGGCGTGGGCTTCCTCGGCGCCGGAGAGATCCTGGTGCCTCCTGGTGGCCTGAAGAAAGGCCGGCCCGAGGTGCACGGACTCACCAGTGCCGCTTCGATCTGGTTTACGGCTGCCCTCGGGGTGACCGTGGCCGCCTCCACCCCCTTGCTGGCGGGTGTGGCTTTGGCGCTGGCCTTGATCACCCTGTCCCAGAGCAGCAACGGCGGGCCAACGCCCGCCGTTGATCCTGCGGCGGATCAGAAGAGGAAGCGGAAGCGGCCGTCGTCCCCGGAGCCATAGCCGGCCGAGCTGTCCAATACAGGCTGGGGCCAGTCGGCCTCCCAGTAGCTGATGTTGTTGCGGTAAAAGGGCCGACCGCCCAGCCGCTTGGTCTCCAGTTGGGTCGTGCTCATGGCCGTGATCAGTCCACCCAGTTCCATGGGCCCGAGATCGGTTTTGAGGTCCTTGCCGGCTGCTGCCAGCAGCACCGGTAGTCGCACCAGATGCTCAGGCCGGGTGAGCTTGCGGAACAGGGCCTGCAGGGCCAGCTGCTGGCGCTCCAGGCGGCCGATGTCGCCCATTGCATCGTGGCGGAAGCGCAGGAATCCCTCCAGGTCGCGGCCCTTGAGGGTCTGCAGGCCCGGTTGCAGATCGATGGTGAGCCCCTGGCTGTGGTCGGTGTAGGCCATCCGTTTGGGCACATCCACCTCGATGCCGCCCAGGGCATCGGCCATGCGCCGGATCGCCGCCAGGTTCACCACCACGTGGTGGGTGATCGGCCGGCCCAGCTTGCGGGCCAGTTCCCGTTTCACGAGGTCGGTGCCCCCCAGGCTGTAGAGGGCATTGATTTTGTGGGGGCCGTAGCCCTCAGCTTCGATGTAGGTGTCGCGGGGCACCTGGGTGATTCGTGTGATGCCGCCATCCACCCGCAGGCTGGCGATCACATCAGTGTTGCCACCGCCCACATCGGTGCCGAGCAGCAGGATGTCCTGGTTGGTGATGCCACTCCAGGCGGCAAAGGGATTGGTGATGGCGTTGTTGGTGGCCGCGCCGTTGTCGCTGAGCAGCTCCCAGAGCGGCCCCGCCAGCAGCAGTCCCCCGCCCAAGCCCACGCCGATCGCCACCAGCACGGAGCCGCGTCGGCTGCGCTTGCGGGGGCCTTTGGCCTGAGGGGTTCTCATCCCCCAAAACCTATTGCACGATCAGGGCTCAGAGTCGCAGGGGTTCGCCGCTGCGCAGACCGGCCTGCACCCGCCAGAGGTTGGCATAGGCCCCATCGGCAGCGATCAGCTGGTCGTGGCGGCCGCTTTCCACGATCTGGCCCTGCTCCAGCACCACGATCCGATCGGCGTGGCGCACGGTGGAGAGCCGGTGGGCGATCACCAGGGTGGTGCGCTCGGCGGTGATCAGATCGAGGGAGCGCTGGATGGCGGCTTCGGTGTCGTTGTCGACCGCCGCCGTGGCTTCATCGAGGATCAGCACCGGAGGGTTTTTGAGGATGGCGCGGGCCAGGGCGATGCGCTGGCGCTGGCCGCCGCTGAGCCGTTGGCCCCGCTCGCCCACCACCGTGTCGTAACCCTGGGGTAGGGCCTCGATGAAACTCGACGCCTCTGCCAATTGGGCAGCCCGTTCGATCGCGGCCCGGGGTGCCTCGAAGCTGCCGTAGCCGATGTTTTCGGCCACGGTGCCGTGAAACAAAAACACCTCCTGGCTCACCAGGCCGATGGCGCGGCGCAGGTCGTCGAGCTGCAGGCTGTGGAGGGGAATGCCATCGAGCAGGATGCGGCCCTCCTGGATGGCGTAGAGCCGCAGCAGCAGTTTCACCAGGGTGCTCTTGCCTGAGCCCGTGGCACCCACGATGCCGAGGGTGCTGCCGGCGGGGATCGTCAGGTTGAAGTGGCGCAGCAGAGGCTCGCGACCGGCGTAGCCAAAACTGACGCCCTCAAAGCGGAGCTCTCCCTTCACCTGGCCCAAAGGCAGTCTCTGTTGGCCGCTGGCGATGGCGATCGGGGTGTCGAGCAGGTTGAGCACCCGGTTGGTGGAGGCCATGGCCCGCTGGTAGTCGTCGAGGGTGCGGCCCAGGGTGGTGAGGGGCCATAGCAGCCGCTGGGTGATGAACACCAGGAAGCTGTAGGTGCCCACCGCGATGGCACCGCGCCAGGCCTGCAAGCCGCCGATCACCAGGATCGCCAGGAAGGCGAACAGGATCGCGAAGCGAATCAGGGGAATGAAGGCTGCCGAGAGCCGGATGGCCCGGGCATTGCTGCTGCGGTAAGCCTGGCTCTGCTCGCTGAGCCGTGCGGTTTCCCAGGTCTCCGCCGTGTAGCTCTTGATCGTGAGCATGCCGCCGAGGTTGTTGGCCAGGCGACTGGCCAGATCCCCCGCCCGCTCGCGCACCTCGGCGTAACGGGGGGCCAGCCGCTTCTGGAAGCGCAGCGACCCCCAGAGGATGACGGGAATCGGCAGGAACGACACCCCCGCCACCAGTGGCGAGAGCCACAGCATCGCGGCGCCCACCGCCAGCACCGTGGTGATCAGCTGCAGGATCTCGTTGGCGCCGTGGTCGAGAAAGCGCTCCAGCTGGTTGATGTCGTCGTTGAGGATCGTGAGCAGCCTGCCGCTGCTGCTGGCTTCGAAGAAGCCCATCTCCAGCTGCTGCAGATGGGCGTAGGCCTCAAGCCGCAGCTCGTGCTGCACCGTTTGGGCCAGGTTGCGCCAGAGCAGGGCGTAGAGGTATTCGAACAGGGATTCGGCGCTCCAGATCACAAACGAAAGCCCCGCCAGCACACCCAGCTGGCCTGGCACGGAGGTGACGCCCAGGGCCGCCAGCCAGGAGGTGTCCTGCTGCACCACCACATCCACCGCCAAGCCGATCAGCACCGGTGGGGCCAGGTCGAAGAGTTTGTTGAGCACCGAGCAGCTGGCGGCTAGCCACACCCGGCGTCGGTGCGGCCGGAGGGTGCGCAACAGCCGCTCCAGGGTGGTGGGGCTGGTGGCGGTCTGGGGCGACATGGCCGGCTGGGGAACAACTTGGTGACGATGTTGCCCCCCGATGCTGATCCGTGCGATCTCGGCCCAGCAAAAAACCCCTGGCCGTGGGGTGATCCACGGCCAGGGGTCCAGGGTCAGGGCTGGTCGGATGACTTACCAGCGGTTGCCGCCGCCGCCGTAGCCGCCGCCACCACCCCCCCCGCCATAGCCACCGCCGCCGCCACGGTTTCCACCACCACCGCCGCCGCCGCCGTAGCCGCCGCGGCCGCCGCCACCACCACCTCCGCCGCCTTCACGGGGGGTGGCTTTGTTGACGCGAATCATGCGGCCCATCCATTCGACGTCCTGGAGGTCGTCGATGGCTTTCTGTTCAGCTGCATCGTCAGCCAGTTCGACAAAGGCGAAGCCGCGCTTGCGACCGGTTTCCCGGTCAAGGGGCAGGCTGCACTGGCGCACCTCTCCGTATTGGCCGAAGAGATCAAGCAGGTCCTCGCGTTCAGCTTGGAACGAGAGGTTGCCAACGTAAATGGTCATTAATGGAGCAAATCCTGGAACTGATTCGGTTGGTGCTGCGCTTCCTCGGGAATGCCAGTGGGAACTGAGCGCGCCGATGGGAGCCTGAACGCCTTGGAATCACCCTCAAGCCTACCGGTTTGCTGGGCCTGACCAAGGCGTGAGAGCGGGAATCATGGAGAACCGTGAAGCCCTTCTGAAGAGACTCTGGAGTTCCCTGGGCGATCCCCAGTAACGTTCCATTGTCAGCAAATCCTGATCAACTGCGACCCCGTGATGACGGCCCCTGTCCCTTGGAGCCTCGCCTGGCGCGAGGATGGAGAGCTGGCTCCCCAGGATCGTTTCGACCTGCTGCAGACCCTGGTGACCAGCGAAAGCTTGGACGTTCAGGTCTCGCTGATCGCCGCTGTCGAAAGGCTCTCGGTGCCTGGGTTAACCAGTGTGAGTGTGGGAGACGTGACCAGTCTCTGCGCCTGAGGGCGCCCACACACCACGTGGGCATCCTCCACGTCGCTGCCTTGGGCGACTCGCTCCCCAACGCAACCACAGGTGCGATCCAGCTGCGCCAGCGAGACACTTTTGCCCTGCTTTTGCAGATCAGCCTGATAGGCCGATAGGCAGAAGGCTTTCACCACCTCCGAGACGCTGATGCCCCGGCTGGATGGACCCAGCCCGGCCAGCCCCAGCCACAGCAGGCCAATGGGGACGATTCGCACAGGACTGGGCGACATGGAGCAGGGTCGGGCGGTGGGCATGTCTGGCGCCCGAGACGGTTAACCCTGCAGCCGGGAGAGCTGGAGTGGTTTGTTCATCACCCGCAGCTGCCTCAGGCCCTGGAAGACCTCATCGGGCATGCCCTTGGGCAGGTCCACGGTGCTGTGGGTGTCGAAGATCTGGATGCGGCCGATCGAGCGACCGTTCAGACCCGCCTCATTGGCTATGGCACCCACGATGTTGCCGGGCTTGATCCGGTCGCGCCAGCCCACTTCGACGCGGAAGCGCTCCATGTGATCTTCCGGCGGTCCCATGGGCCGCTCACCCCGGGGACCCCGATCCCCATCGCGTCCCAGCTCGCGCCCCCGACCCCGATCGCGCCCGAAGTCCCGTCCTCCATCCCGTCCGCCATCCCGACCGGGACCACTCGGACGCACCTGGTGGAAATTCTCTTCGCCCTGGAGCAGCAGCGGTTTGCCCGCCAGGCTCAGCTCGAGAGCGGCCAGTGCCAGCTGCTCGGGGCTCGAGCCCAGCTCCTGGGCCACCCGTTGCAGGATTTCGCTGAGCAGGGCCCGTTCCTGATCGCTGCTGGAGGGTGTTTGCAGGCAGCAGGTCAGTTTGGTGCGCATCCGGTCCAGCCGGTTCTGGTTGATGGTGGCGTTGCTGGGCACCTCCATCTCTTCGATCGGTTTGCCCACGGCCCGCTCGAGGCTGCCCAGGAAGCGCCGCTCGCGGGGGGTGAGAAACAGAATGGCGTCGCCGCTGCGGCCCGCCCGCCCCGTGCGCCCGATCCGGTGCACGTAGGCCTCGGAGTCGAAGGGAATGTCGTAGTTGATCACCAGGCCGATGCGCTCCACATCGAGGCCGCGGGCGGCCACGTCGGTGGCCACCAACACATCCACCTGGCCGCTCTTGAGGCGTTCGATGGTGCGCTCCCGCTGGGCCTGGGGCACGTCGCCGTTGAGCACCGCCACGTCGTAGCCGTGTTGCTCCAGCGATTCGGCCACGGTGATCGTGATCGCCTTGGTGCGGGCAAAGATGATCACCCCTTCGCTGGTTTCGGCCTCGAGCACCCGCTCCAGCGCAGCCAGTTTGTGGGGCGCATGCACCATCAGGAAGCGCTGACGGATGAGGCTGGCATCGGCGGCCTTCTGTTTGATCGTGATCTCGGCGGGCGCGTTGAGATATTTCTGCGAGATCCGCCGGATTTCGGCCGGCATGGTGGCGGAAAACAGCACCACCTGACGCTTTTCAGGTAGTTGCTCGAGCACCCATTCGACGTCGTCGATGAAGCCCATGCGCAGCATTTCATCGGCCTCGTCGAGCACCAGAGCTCGCAGATTGGAGAGGTCGAGGGTCCCCTGGCGCATGTGGTCCATCACCCGACCGGGGGTGCCCACCACGATCTGTACGCCACGCTTGAGCTGGTGAATTTGTTCGCGGAAGTCGGCGCCGCCGTAGATCGCCAGGGTGCGCACCCCGCTCAGGTGGGTGGCATAGCTGTTGAAGGCGTCGGCCACCTGCAGGGCCAGCTCCCGGGTGGGGGCGAGCACCAGCACTTGGGGCTTGCGTTCGGCGGGATCGAGGGCGGCCAGCATCGGCAGGGCGAATGCTGCGGTTTTGCCGGTGCCCGTTTGGGCTTGGCCCACCAGGTCGCGACCGAGCAGCAGCTCGGGGATGGCGGCCTTCTGGATCGGTGAGGGCTCCTGATAGCCGATGGCCTCAAGGGCCTTCAGCAGCTCGGGCCCGAAGCCAAAGCGGGCAAAGCCCTGGCTGGCCTTCGACTCCTCTTGGGCCGAAGCAGTAGCGGTGGGCGTCTCGATCGGGGTGTCGGAGACGTCGTTGGATGGATCGACGCAGGTCTGCGCGGACGCTTCCGTCGACGCCTCTACAGACGCATTGATTTCGACGGAGCAGGTGAAACTGCCGCCGTTGGAAAGTTCGGTCACTGGATTCAATTCGGCCTGGTGAAGCAGAACTTGGTGAAGTCCTGGCTGGTGAGGTCCTTCAACGCAGGCCGGCAGAAACCCAATGGAGGCAAGAAAGACTGAAACGATGGGCAGTGGCGGAGCAACAAAACGCTGCACTGCCGAACCCGGTAATCAGTTGCTCTGGCCCGCACCTAACAAAACTGCCCTGCCCTTGAAAAAGGCTGAACCAAAACTTTATCACTCGCAATGGCTCGCCATTCACAGCCGCCCAAAATCGTCGGCCAGTCGTTCGATGTCGGTTTCGCTAAGCCAGGCGCCGCGTTGCACCTCGACGATCTCCAGATCTTCGCTGCCGCCCTGGGCCCGGTGAAGCGCCCCCTGGGGGATGAACACGCTGATTCCTGGCACCGCCGCGATCACAGCGTCGACCACCTGCAGCTCGCCCGTGCCCGCCACCACCACCCAGTGCTCGCAACGGTGCTGGTGGCGCTGCAGGCTCAGCCTCTGGCCGCTGTGGATCAGCAGCCGTTTCACCCGATACTGCTCACCGCTGGCCAAGGTTTCGAACCAGCCCCAGGGGCGCTCCACCCGGCCTTCCGGGTTGTGGGGGTTGGGGTGGATCACGCCATCAGGCTGGCGCTGTCGGACGGGGCCCGCAAGGGGGTGATCAGCTGGGCCTGCCGCCGGGCCCGGGTGATGGCGGTGTAGAGCAGGCGCCGTTGGGAACGGCCGGTGTCGGGCATCAGCACCCACACCTCATCGGCCTCGCTGCCCTGGGCTTTGTGCACGGTGAGGGCCAGGGCCGGTTCTGCATCGGGCAACTGGGCGGGGTGAATCCAGAGCGGCTGGGGGCTGCCGGGCGTGTTGAACAGCAGCCGGCGCTCCCCACGGGTGACCCCTGGGCCCTCCACCACCAGGCCCACGTCGCCGTTGGCGAGGCCCAGTTCCGTCAGGTTGTGGCGACACAGCACCGGTGTGCCCAGCGGCCAGTGCTGGGGCAAGCGCCCGGTGGCCTCCCCCAGCAGGGCCTGGTGGATCGCCTCCACCCCCCAGCGGCCGCGGCGCAGCGGGGTGAGCACCAGGCAGGCGTCGAGGGCGGCCAACAGGCTGGCCGCCGTGGCGGGATCGTTGGGGTCGTTCTGGCGACAGAGCTGCTCGAGCTGTTGCTGGTGCCGCCGCAGCCGCTCCAGCAGCGTGGCTGGCAGCATCCGCGGCCCCGCCTGGATCCAGGCCAGGTTGGCGTCTGGATCCAGGGGCTCGAGCAGGCCTGTCAGCAGGGGTTCGAGGGGCTGGTCGCCGTCGCGCAGGGCGGCGGCCACGGCGGCGATGGTGCCGTTGTTGCGGTAGGTGGTGCGCAGGGTGATGGCCGCAGGCCCCAGGGCCCGGCGGCGCTCGGGGGCCTGCAGGTCGAGCAGCACGCTGCCGGGGCCCACCGGCGGCAGCTGGGCGGCGTCGCCCACCAGCACCAGCCGGCAGCTGGCCGGCAGGGCGTCGAGCAGGGCCTCCATCAAGGGCAGGTCGACCATCGACACCTCATCCACCACCAGCAGGTCGAGGGCCAGGGGGTGGTGGCGATTGCGGCCAAACCGCTCGCCGCGGCTCTCCAGCAGCCGGTGCAGGGTGCTGCAAGGCAGCTGCAGCTCGGCATTGGCCAGGGCGGCCCGCAGCCGGGCGGCGGCCTTGCCGGTGGGAGCGGCCAGGTGGATGCGGCTGCCGGGTTGCTGGGCCTGCACCGCCGCCAGCATGCGGGCCACGGTGCTGGTTTTGCCGGTGCCGGGGCCGCCCTCGAGCAGCACCAGCCCATGCCGCAGCACCGCCGCTACGGCCCGTTGTTGGTCGGCATCGAGCCCGCTGCTGTCCTCAATCTCGACGGCGGGCGCTGGTGTGGCTGAATCGAGCGGCTGTTGGGCCCGGTTGATCAGGGCCTGAAGCACGCCCTCGCGCTGGCGCTGCCAGCGCCGCCACAGCAGCCGATCGCCCTCCAGGGCCAGGGGGCCATTGGGCTCGGCGCTGAGCGGTGAGGCCTCCAGGGCCTGGCGATGCTCCGGGCTGGGCACGGCGATCTCCAGCTGGCCCTCCGCCAGGGCTGCAGCCAGGGCCTCGATCAGCTCGCCCACGAGGGGATCGGGGCTGGTGGCGTGCAGCCGCGGCAAGGCTTCGCTCAGGGCTGCGGCCAGGGCCTGCAGCCACGCGGGTTGATCGGCAACGGGGCTGGTGCTCATGGCGTGCCCCCGAGGGCCCGGTCGAGCTGCAGCAACCGCGCCAGCGGCGGTTGCTCCACAAACATGCCGGGCACGTCGCCGCCCGTTGCGGTTGGCGGCCGTGGGCCGGGCACCCCCCGCAGGAACACATAGACGTAGCCGCCCAGGTGCTGGTCGGGGCGGTAGCCGGGCAGGCGCCAGCGCAGGTAGCGGTGCAGGGCCACCAGATACAGGTGGGCCTGCAGCGGGTAGTGGTTGGCGGCCATCAGCGCGGCCATTGCTGGCGAGGTGTAGTGCCGCGGACCGCAGTGCAGCGGTTGGCCCTGGGCGTCGCGCTCGCCCAGCCAGTTGCTCTTCCAGTCGGCCACCCACCAGCGCTCACCGTGGCGGAACACCAGGTCGATCGAGCCGGTGAGGAAGCCCTGGCTGGCCACGTCCAGCTGGGCCAGCTGCTCGGCGTAGGCCGTCCCAAACCAACCTTCGGGGTGGTCGGCAAATGGACGCGCCAGGGCCCGGGCCCGCACCAGGCTCAGCGGCAGATCGAAATTCATCTCGTTGAGGCGATCGCCGTGCTCCAGCTCGGCCAGCTGAAAGCTCCCCAGGGCGCCCCCCAGGGGGGTCTGCCGCAGTTGCTCCAACCCCAGCACCGCCGCCGCGCCGTGCTGCTCGGCGATGCCGGCCCGCTGCAGTTCCCGGGCACAGAGCTCCGCCTGGGCCGCCACGGGTTGGCGGTAGTCGAGCTGCTCGAGGATGCGGTGCAGGCAATCGCCCGCTTGGGCCCCCCGGGGAAACGCCGCCAATGGCCCGTCGTCTGGCCAGGGCTGCGGCGCCTCGCCGCCGGGCTCGGCTGAGGCGTCGAGTTCGGCCACCAGGGCATCGGTTTCGCGGCCCTCCTCCAGCGCCGCGGGAGCAGCGCTGTGGCTGCCCTGGGTCCAGCTGGTGTAGCTGCTGCGGCCCCAGGTGGTGTCGAAGGGGGCGCGGGGCACGGGCCCCCGCGCCAAGGGCGCGTTGCTGCTGTCGTGGCAGGCCAGCAGCCGGATGCGTTCGCCGGGGGTGGGGGGATCCAGCAGGGTGAGGGGCAGGCGTCGGCGGCCTAGAGCCTGCTGCAACCGCTCGCGCCAGTCGGCATCGCTGCGGCCTGCGTAGGGGTCGTGATCGGCGGCGGGGGGCTCGTCTTGGTCAAACAGCCAGGGGTGGAGGGGGTTGCCCTGCTGCCCTTGGGCCGGCCCCCAGGCCAGCACCAGCAGCAGCCGCGCTCGGGTGGCGGCCACGTAGGCGAGGCGTTCCCGCTCCTGCAGCTCAGCCTGCAACTGATGCTGCCGGGCGGCAAACCCAGCCCGCCAGTGGCCGTTCAGATGCAGATCGAGCACGGGATCGCTGCCGCCGGGCTGCCAGCGCACGCCGATCCGCTGGGGCCCGCGGCCGTCTCCCGGGGCTTGCCAGAGGTAGGGGCAGATCACCACCGGGTATTCCAGGCCCTTGCTGCGGTGCACCGTCACCACCGACACCGCCGCATCGACCACGTCGCTGTGGGGCTGGTGGGCTTCGGGTACGTCCCGGTCGGGCTCGAGCCGCCGGCGCCGTAGCCAGTCGGCCGCTGCCGCCGGCCCCAGCTTGTCGGCGTGGAGGCGCTCCGCCACCAACGCGGCGCACTGCTGCAGATCGGCCAGCAACCGCCCCCCCAGGGAGAGCCGGGCCAAGCCCCGCTGCTCCAGCAGGCTGGCCAGCACCCCGAGCAGTCCGCGGCGCGGCAGCTGCTGGGCCAGCTGGGCCAGGCGCGCCGCCAGGGTGCTCCAGTCCTCCGGGCTGGCGCCGGCGATCTGCGCGGCGCTCCAACCCAGCAGGGGGGAGGCGGCCAGCAGCCGTAGCCGGTTGGCCCGGCCCGGCTCGGCCAGGGCATCCAGCAGCTGCTGCAGCGCCGTGGCCCCGGCGCTGTCCAGCACATCCCCCTGGCTCACCAGGCGGCTGGCGATGCCGCAGGCCTCCAGCTCGCCGCGCAGGGTTTCGGCCTGGCGGTGGGTGCTGACCAGCAGGCAGATGTCGTTCGGGTTCAGGGGGCGGCTGCCGTTGGGACGCTGCTCGACCAGCCCCCGGTTGAGCAGCGCGGCTGTGAAGCTGGCGATCTGGCCGGGGAGTTGCCGCTCTAGGGCGCTGCGGCTCGGCGGTTTCTGGCCGGCCTGACGCTTCCCGCCCAGCCAGAGCAACTG
Organism: Synechococcus sp. 8F6; assembly: GCF_002252665.1. Taxonomy (GTDB): domain Bacteria; phylum Cyanobacteriota; class Cyanobacteriia; order PCC-6307; family Cyanobiaceae; genus Cyanobium_A. The sequence continues at coordinate 156,833 of NZ_NQKZ01000002.1, read as the reverse complement.
CAGGGGGTGCTGGCTCGCGGGCAGCACCAGGCCGGCGTCCCCCATCCGGGGATGCACCTGCGGCACCGCCAGGCCGCTGCGGCGCAGGCCCGGGTGCATCAGGGCATTCAGCCCGCTGATCAGGGCTTCGCTGGAGCGGTAGTTGTCGGTGAGGCTGCTGATTCCGCCGGCCTGGCTTGCCGTGGCCCGGGCGCGCAGGTAGGTGGCCAGCTCGCCGCCTCGGAAGCGGTAGATCGCCTGCTTGGGATCGCCCACCATCACCAGCCGGTGCCGTTCGGGCTGAAACGCCCGCGACAGGATCCGCCACTGGATCGGGTCGGTGTCCTGAAATTCATCGATCAGGGCCACCGCATAGCGGTCTCCCACCGCCTGAAGCAGCGGTGTGCTGGCCAGGTCCCCCGGGTCGAGACCCTCCAGCAGCTGGGCGAAGCCGAGGCGTCCGCTCTGGCGGCGGCGACGGTTGAGTTCGCCCCGGCCCCAGTGGCAGGCGTGCAGCAGCAGGGCCTCCGCCGGCCCATCCAGCAGCTGGGCGATCGCCTCCAGCAGGGGGCGCTCCGGCAGGGATGGCTCCGGGCCCTCGCTGCTGCTGTCCAGGCCCCGGGCCAGCTTGAGGAAGCTGCCTGGATGGAAGTAGTCGCGCAGCAACCCCCCGGCTCCGCCGCTGCGGCCCGCCGTGGCGCCGTAGTCGCCGCTGGGGGGCTGGGCGGCAATCCAGGCCTCCACCAGGGCGCAGCGGTCCTTGGTGGGTTTGGGGCTGTAGGGGGTGGTGGTTTTGACGCCCTGCCCGCGCCACTGGGCGGCCGCCGCGCAGAACGCCGCCTCCAGGGTCCGACCGCGTTCGGACCAGAGCTGTTGAAACCCACCCCAGGCCTCCGCCCAGAGGGCCGTGAGCTGGGGGGCCAGGGGGGCATCGGCCTGCAGCGGGGGCGGCAGGGGGTCGAGTTGCAGGGCCGGATCGCCATCGAGCTGGCGCAGCAGCTGCTCCAGCAGCTCGGGGCCCTGGACCCGCTGCTGCAGCCCCGCCAGCAGGTGGCTGTCCAGGGGCAGCACCTGCCGCTGCCAGTAGTCGTGGGCCACCTGCCGCACCAGGGTGTTCTGGTCGTCTTCGAGTTGCAGCTCGGGGGGAAGCCCGGCCTCCAGGGCCTGGCGCTGCAGGGTGCGGCGGCAGAAGCCGTGGATGGTGGTGATATCGGCGGCATCGAGCTCCTCGAGGGCCAGCAGCAGCCGGGCCCGCAGGCTGTCGGCCCGGGGCCGCTGCCGCTCCAGCCAGGTGGCCAGGGTGGGATCGGGTGCTTCCCAGGCCGGATCCTCCAGGCCAGAGAGGGCCAGCTGCAGCCGCTGGCCGATGCGATCGCGCAACTCGGCGGCGGCGGCTTCGGTGAAGGTCACCACCAGGAGCTGGCGCAGGCCCAGCTCCGCCTCGCCCACGTAGCGCAGCACCAGCTGGGCCAGGGCAAAGGTTTTGCCGGTGCCGGCGCTGGCTTCCAGCAGCCGGATGCCGGGCTCCAGGGGAAAGCCATTGGCCTCAAAAGGCTGCTCGCGCTTGGGGGTGTGCGTCATGCCAGCCGCTCCCGCAGCGGGCCCAGCAACACCGCCGCCTGCTCGGCCACCAGGCCGCTGGCCAGTAGGGCGCTGCCGCTGAGGTCGGCGCCGAAGCAGAGCGTCTGCTCGGGCTCCTGGCGTTCGCCGGGCACCAGCGCATTGCCCTCCCAGGTGTCGATTGCCCGCCCTTCCCCCTTCTCCAGCAGCATCCAGCCCGTTTCCGGGGGCACCGGCCAGCAGCGCTGGCGCCAGTGCTCGCGCAGGTCCGCCAGGCGCTCCAGCTCCGCTCGGGCGGTGTCGCGATCCGGGGCCTTCAGGCGCAGGGCCACGCTGAACTCCTGGTCACTGCGGGCCACCAGAACCCCGTCAGCCGGGGCCTGGTCGGCGGCTGAGGCCAGCAGCAGGGCCAGCCACAGCTCCAGCCGCTGGCGGTAGCGGGCCCGGGCCGTGTGCAGCAGCAGCAGCGAGGAGCCCCGCCACAGCAACTCCTGCTGCCAGGTCTGCCAGGTGGCCAGCAGGCGGCGCTCAGGCCCCAGGGTCGCGAGGCTCTCCTGCAGGCTGCGCCAGCGCTGGCTGAGGCCGCGGGCTTCCAGCTCCCCGGCCGCCAGGGGCGGCAGCAGGCCCTGACCCCGGTGGCGCTCCAACCAGCTGCCCGGCTCCTCCAGGGGTGCGCCTGCCGGTTGGTCGAGGGCCTGGCGCAGCAGCGCCGCCCGATGGCGTTCGTCGAGGCTGAGGGGCTCGAGATCGTCGAGGCTGTCGGCCCATTCCCGCGGCCGCAGCCCCAGGCTCGCCAGCCAGCTGGCCTGGGGGGCTTGCAGCCAGTCGCGCAGGTCGCTGTAGGCGTCAGCCTCCTCGTCGGGTGTGTCGCCAGGGGCAACGCTCGCGGCGAGGGGGCAGGGTGCCTGCAGCGTGCCGCCCCCCGGTTGATCGAGCTGTTGATCGAGCAGTTGCCGGGCCTCCAGCAGGCGCCGGTCGCAGCTGCCGGGCGGCCGCTCGCCGATGGGCTGGAAATTGGCCCGGTCGAGCGGGTTGGCGGGGTGCTCCACCACCAGCCCCTGGCCCTGGCAGGGCAGTTGCCCCTGCAGCCATTCGAGCCACTGACGCACCGGTGTGGCCGGCGGCAGCTCCTCCCCCTTGCGCGGGTCGCGGCTGCTCCAGGTCACCAGCAGGTGGTCGCGGGCCGAGAGCAGGGCCTCCAGCAGCACGTAGCGGTCCTGGTCGGCCGGGTTGGGGTCGCCCAGCTGCCGCTGCTGCTCCAGCAGGTGGAAGCCGGGCCGCTGGCGTTGGCGCGGGTAGGCGCCCGCATCCAGCCCCATCAACACCACCACCCGGTGGGGAATGGCCCGCATCGGCTCCAGGGCGCTGATGGTGAGGGCGCCGCTGCGGTGACCGAAGCGGCCCGAATCGGCCTCCAGCCGTTCATCGAGCACGGCCGCCACCACCGGTGCGGCGAGCTCCAGCGCGCAGCCGGCGGCGGCCTGCTGCCAGGCGTCGATGGCGGCCAGCACCAGGGGCAGCTCCCAGGCCTGATCGCCGCCCTCACCAAACAGGTCGGTGAGCAGGGCCCGCAGGCAGCTGGCCCAGGCCTCGCAGCGCCGCGGCCGCCGCAGCTCCATGAGCCAGTGGCGCAGCCGGGTGAGCAGGTGCAGCCAGCGGCCCAACAGCTCCAGCCCTTCGCCGCAGGCCAGGGGGGCGGTGTCGGCTGGGGCCAGGCCGGACTCCTCGGGCAGCACCAGCCCCAGCAGCAACCGGTCGATGGCCCAGGCCAGGCTGCCGCTGGCCAGCCCGCCGCGCTCTTCGGCATCGAGGCCCCAGCGGAAGCCGCAGCGCTGCAGCAGCGGATGCAGGGCCGCCATCTCGGCGCCGCTGAGCTGGAAGTGCTCCTGCAACGCCGGACTCTCCAGCAGGGTTTCCAGCGCCGAGGCGGTGAACCGCTCCCCCGCCAGCGCCAGCAGCTCCAGCAGGCTGCGGCTGAGGCTCGCCTCGCTCTGCTGGCTGCGGTCGGTGAGTCGCCACGGCAGCTCCACCCCGGTGGCCTCGCTGTCGCCAAATACAGCCGCCACCAGCGGCGCCAGGCCATCCACCTGGGGGGTCATCACCAGCACATCCCTGGGTTGGAGCGTGGCGTCGGCCGCCATCAGCTGCAGGATCCGGTCGCGCACGATCTGCACCTGGCGCAGGGGGCCGGGGCAGCGATGGAACTCCAGGGAGCGATCTCCTGTGGCCCGCTGCAGCCGGGGTTGTTCAGCCGGATCCGCCAATTGTTGCTGCAGCTGATGCAGCAGGGGCGCCGGCTCCGGGCCGCCATGGGCCGCGGCGGGCGCGAAAAATAGGTCCTTTTCCGCCCACTGCCCCTGGTGGCTCTCGCCGCTGCCCTCGAGCAACTGCTGGAATTCGCCGCCCAGTCGGCCAAAGCGGGCTTCCAGTCCCGAGGCCTGCAGCAGCCAGTCGCCATCGAGGGGCTGGCGCAGGGCGATGGCGTCGCTGAGCAGCTGACGGCGGCTGGTGCAGCGCTGCCATAGATCGCGGCACGGGGTGAGCAGATACAGGTCCACCTGGGTGTGCAGGCCCAGGGCCTGGAGCAGCTCCACCTGGATCGGCGCCAGGCTGCTGAGCCCAAACAGGCGCAAGGGGTCGGGCAGGCTTCCCGCTGGTGGTGGTCCCTGCTGCAGTTGGGTGATGGCGTCGCGCACCCGCAGGCCAAAGGGCTTCACCTCCAGTCGCTCGCGCAACAACGTCACCAGTCGCCGTTGCCAGGCCTGCTCGGGGGGCAGGGGAGGGCGCTCCTCCCCGTGCCACCAGGCCGCCAGCAGGTCGGGCCGATAGAGGGCCGCGTCGTCGAGGGCATCGGCGATGCTGCGGCCCAGCTGCCACTGGGCCAGGTTCAGGTGCTGGCTGCTGCCCTGGCGGCGGCTCCACCAGTGGCGCAGGGCCTCGGCCTCGGGCTGCTCGAGCAACTCGGGCAGCAGCTCCAACACGGGCCACACCAGTTGGTTGGCGCGCCAGGGATCCTCGTCGCCGGGGGCATCGCCCAGCACGGCATTGACGATCTGGCGCAGCTGGCTGCCCGGAAACGGGTAGCGGATGTTGGCGGCGATCCCCCCCAGGTGCACGGCCAGTTGTTCGCCCAGCCAGCGGCTGGTGGGCCAGGTGTTGACCACCACCTGCACCGACGCGAAGGGGTCTGGCGGGTTCAGCCGCAGCTGGGCAGCCAGCAGTTCGGCCAGGTGTTCAGCCCGGTTGCCCCGGAAAACGGTGAGCAAGGATTGGGCTCAGCGGGGGGGCATCAGGGCAGACAGCCCGCCAGCTGCTTGCTGAAGGGCGTGAGCCTGCGGTCGCGCAGGCCTGGCACGGCATGGATGGCGCCGGTTTCGGGGCAGTAGGCGGAGAGTTCGCCGCCGTAGCAGGCGCCGGTGTCGACCATCACGATCTGCCCGAGGCGCCGCACCTGGGGGCCGGGGGTGTGGCCGATCACCACCTCGCCGAAGCGGCCGTCATAAGACTGCCAGAAGGGCATGCGGATGCTTAGATCCGGCTCCCAGGTGGCGGGATCGAAGCCGGCGTGGGTGGCCACCCAGCCAGGGCCGCCGTAGCTGCAGGGGAGCTGCTCCAGGCGTTCCTGCCAGAGACGGGTGTGGCGATCGCCGAGCTGGCGATAGGTGTCGCAGCCGGCCAGGGCCCGGTGGGCCATCCAGTTGCCCTGACGTAGGGCTTCCACCAGATCGGCCTCATGGTTGCCCTTGAGCCACACGGCCCGGCCGGAGTCCACCAGACCCCAGGCCAGCTCCATGGTGCTGCGGATCTGGGGGCCGCGGTTGATCACATCGCCGCACAGCACCAGCCGGTCGCGGGCCGGCAGCTTGGCCACCAACCGTTCCAGGGAGTCAGCACAGCCATGGACGTCCCCGATCACCCAGTGGTGGCAGGTCCGTGAGGGGGACGTCATCAGTCCATCGCGTTATGCCCAGTCTTGCCTCCCCACCCGCTTCTTGTCAGCCCCCCTGAACCGGCCACCCACCGGCCACCTACCGATCAACGCTGGTACGGTCGCTCCAGCGAGGTGTCCAGCCGATGAACCCAGCGTCCTTATCGGTGGGGCAGCGGGTGAATGCCCTGGTCAAGGCTCTCAACGGGGCCAAGCGCACCAATGAGGCCCTGGCGCGGTGCGGCAACGGCGAGGAGATGCTCGATGTGTTGCTTGATGCCTCCGCCAAGCTCGGCCTGGGACTCACCCGCCAGCAACTGGCCAACACCCCACCAATCCGCGACTGGGTGTGGTGGAAGAACAAGGAAGCCCTGCTCACCATTGGCGACGACAAACCCCGCTACCAGCAGGACGGCGGTCGAGGAGCCACCGATGACGCGCCGCGTAAACGCTTCCTGGGGCTCTTTTAGGCCGCGCCGGCCAGGGCGTCGGGGATTGAGGCACTAGGGGCTTCAAAGCGACCGGTGGCCACAAATTCAAGCCGCAGCTTGAGGAAGGTGATGAATTTCTCATCAGTGGACACCACCGCTGCTGCCGGCCGTGGGATGGCGCTGGCGATCGGTTCCAGTTCGGGGGCCTCCAGGAAAGCCGGCCGTTTCACCAGCCAGAAATCAATGGCCTTGCCCTGCTCGCCGTAATGGCGCACCCGCTCCCGCAGCACCTCCTCGAGCGGCTCCTCGACGGTGAGGAACGCTTCGCTAGCGGCAATGAAGTGGTGGGTGGTCATGGCTGGCGGCTGCCGAACAGGGGGTCGCGGCGCGGATTCTGAATCAACGCCTTCATCTGCCGCACCGCCGCCTCCAATCCCACCGCCAGGGCCCGGGCCACGATCGTGTGGCCGATGTTCAGCTCCTCCATCCCCTCGATCGCTGCCACTGGCTCCACGTTCTGATACGTGAGGCCGTGGCCGGCGTTAACGCGCAGACCCAGGCTGCGGGCGATGAAGCTGCCCTCGCTCAGCCGGGCCAGCTCGCGCGGCTGGGAGTCCCAACCGGCTTCGGCGTAGGCGCCGGTGTGCAGTTCCACCCAGCGGGCGCCGGTGGCGCGGCAGGCTTCGAGCTGGGAGGTGTCGGCATCCACAAACAGGCTCACGCCGATGCCGGCTCCCTGCAGCCGGCCCACCAGGTCGGTGAGGGCGGCCTGCTGGCCGGCCACATCCAGGCCGCCCTCCGTGGTCACCTCCTGGCGCTTCTCCGGCACCAGGGTCACCATGTCGGGCTGGATCCGCAGGGCGATCGCCTCCATCTCCGGTGTGGCGGCCATCTCCAGGTTGAGGCGGCTGCGCACGGTGGCCCGCAGCAGCTCCACGTCGCGGTCCTGGATGTGGCGGCGGTCTTCGCGCAGGTGCACGGTGATGCCATCGGCGCCGCCCAGCTCGGCCAGCAGGGCAAAGCTCACCGGATCGGGCTCCACCGTGCGGCGGGCCTGGCGCACATTGGCGATGTGGTCGATGTTGACGCCGAGGCTGGCCATAGCTGAGGGATCGGGTAAGCGGGAAGACTGCGTCGAAATCCTATGGAGGGCCCTGGACCGGTGGTTCCTGGACGCCGGCCTAACTGCCCGCAGCCAGGCCGGGGTGGCAACGGCTGCCCCTAGCGTCAAAGTTCCTCTCCTTAACGCGGTTGTTGGCGGCGCAGTCGGCCCCTTCGGTTTCTCTCCACCAGGTGCGGGAACGGGGGCTCTGCAACGGCATCAGCCCCTGGCTGTCGCCGCTGGCCATGGTGGTCAGCCAGGACATCGCCCTGGGCCTGTTTTTTCGCGGCATTCAGGTGCTGGGCCGGGAGCACCTGCCGACCTCCGGGCCCGTGCTGCTGGCTCCCACCCATCGGGCCCGCTGGGACGCCTTCTTGCTGCCCCATGCCGCCGGCCGCCGCGTCACCGGCCGGGATTGCCGCTTCATGGTCACCGTGGATGAGATGCGCGGCCTGCAGGGCTGGTTTCTGCATCGGCTGGGCTGCTTTCCGGTGAACCAGACCCGCCCCTCCATGGCCAGCCTGCGCTACGCCGTCGACCTGCTTGCCGGCGGGCAGCAGCTGGTGGTGTTTCCCGAGGGACGCATCCAACGGGAATCCTCGCCCTTGCGCCTGCACCAGGGCCTGGCCCGCCTGGCCCTACTGGCGGCAGGGCAGGGGGTGGTGGTGCCGGTGGTGCCTGTGGGCATCGCCTACAGCCACAGCCTGCCCCGTTGGCGCGACCGGGCGGTGCTCTGCTTCGGCCCACCGCTCACCTTGAAGGGTCAGGGACGGGAGGCGGCGATCGCCTTCACCGATCACCTCACCGCTGCGCTGCAGCAGGCCGAAACCCAGGCGCGGGGTCGCGTTGGTCTCGCGCCGTAGAGTTTTTAGGTCTGTGTTGACTGGTTGTGCGTAGGCCGTCCCGCCTGATCTGCGGTTCCGTTCTGGCTTTGATGGCCCTGGCCGCCCCCCTGGCGCCGGTGGGGGGGCAGGCCCAGCAGGAGCCCCAGAAGGCCCTGGAGTCATCGGGCAGTCCGTTCAATCTGGATGCGGTGCGCACCCTGCTGGCCCGGGGTGATGCCGCCGCCGCCAGCGGCAACCTGGCCGAGGCCCGCAAGCTCTACGACCAGGCCCGCGACGCCTGCCGCCGTCTGCTGGGTTTCTACCGCGACCTGAGTGGCTCGTTCCGGGGCCTGGACGCGCGCATACCCCGAGAGATGGATCAGAAGGGCCGCGAGGCTCTGGAAACCATGGCCCAGGCCAACCTGCGCCTGGCAGCTGTGTTCCGTCGCCAGAACCAGCCCGAAGTGGCTGTGCCGCTGCTGGTGGAAGTGGTGAAGGTGATGACCCCGGCCAATCCGGAGGGCCGCAAGGCCTACCAGAGCCTGGTGGAAATCGGCTTTGCCACCACCCCTTACACCGCCGGGGCCGCGGCGACAGCTGGCAACTGAGGCCTTTAGATTCGCGGTTATTCGCTGCAACACCGGCTCGATGGTGCATCCCGACCAGGTGAAAGCTGCTATCTCCCAGGCCCTACCCGACGCCTGCGTGGACGTGGAGGACCTGACCGGTGGTGGTGATCACCTCCAAGTGACGGTTGTGTCCTCGGCGTTCAACGGCCTCACCCGGGTGAAGCAGCACCAACTCGTCTACGGCGCCCTGCGCCAGGAATTGGCCAGCGAAGCGATCCACGCCCTGGCCCTGCAAACCTCCACTCCCGCCTGAGTCCATGGACGCCACCACCCGCCAACGCATCGAGGAGCTGCTGGCCAGCAGTCCTGTTTTCGTGTTTATGAAGGGCAACAAGCTGATGCCCCAGTGCGGCTTCTCCAACAACGTCGTGCAGATCCTGCACGCGGCGGGTGTGCCGTTTGAAACCTTCGACGTGCTCTCCGACGGGGACATCCGTCAGGGCATCAAGGAGTTTTCCGAGTGGCCCACGATTCCCCAGGTGTATGTCAGAGGGGAATTCATCGGCGGCTCCGACATCCTGATCGAGATGTACAACTCGGGCGAGTTGCGCGAAAAGCTCGAGATCGCCCTGGCCAGTTGAGCAGTGCCGGAGCTCAGCTCGCTGCTGTTGATCAGTAGCGGCCCGATTCGTAGAGGCTGCGGGGATCGCCATCCGGTCCAACGAAGCTGGAGGGATCCTGGATCCAGCGGTCGATCAGCTCCTCAAGCCGACGCTGGGTGAGGGAATCCAGTACGGCGGTGCGCCGCAGGGCGTGCAGATAGCCATCGGCGTAGAGACGCAGTTCCGCTGGACTGTGGAAACGATGGGCCAGTTCCTGGCAGGCATCGCACAGCGATTGGAAGTGGCGGATGGCTTCGGGGTGCTGGAGCGCGGTCATGGGGTCATCAACCCTCTAACCATTCTGGCCCTTGAGGCCAGGGGGTGTGATCGGAAGAACAACCGCATCGCCTGATACGTGGCTCTCTTGGCCGGCACGGTTAGCCTTAGGGCCATTAACAACTGTCACCCCATCAGCTCAACCCCTTCGCCACCGCCATCCAGCCTGTCAACGAGCCAGCCAGCCAGCCCCAAGGCGCCCCAGTCTGGAACGCAGCCCCATCGGGTGCTGGTGGTTGATCCGCACGCCACTTTGCGCACGGTGCTGGCACAACGCTTGCGGCAGGACGGCCTCCTGGCGGCGGCCGTGGCCACCGCCCGCGAAGCCCTGGAGGTCTGCCAGGACCAATCACCCGATCTGCTGATCAGCGCCGAACTGTTGGATGAGAGCTCGGCCCTGCGCTTGGCGGCCCAGCTGCGCTGCCCGGTGATGGTGCTCACCGCCCGCACTGGCTCCGAGCCGGTGGTGACCCTGCTCGATGCCGGCGCCGACGACGTGCTGCGCAAGCCCTTTGGCCTCGAGGAGCTGGCGGCCCGCTGCCGCACCCTGCTGCGCCGCAGCGGCACGGGGTTGCAGGAGCGGGTCTGCGTCGGGCCGCTGGAGGTGCGTGTGTTGTTGCGCCAGGTGACCCTGCGTGACCAGCCAGTGGAGCTGAGCCCTCGGGAATTTGCCCTGCTCTGCGCCCTGTTGATGCCGCCAGGGGTGGTGCGCAGCCGTCAGGAGCTGTTGCGGATGGCGTGGCCGCCGTTCAGCGGTGGGCCCCGTTCGGTCGACACCCAGGTGCTGACCCTGCGCCGCAAGCTTGAGCAGGCTGGCTTGGGTGAGGGCGGCGGCATCGAAACGATGCGCCAGCAGGGATATCGCTTCAGTCTTGAAACCCTGCCCGAGCCTGCTGCCGAAGAAGAGCCGGCCCGCCAGCCGCTCAACAGCGTGGTCTGATCGGCCGCCCAACGTCTCAGCTGCTCAGCGTCCCTGATCAGCGCTGCGCCAGGCCCCAGGCCAGCTCTCCCAGCACCATGGCCCCGCTGAGCCCGGCCAGGAGCTGGTAGGTCCAGGGCGGGCTGATCCGGCCGATGGCGCTGGTGTCAAGGCCCGTTTCCCGGTTGAAGCGGCCCAGAAACTCGTCGAAGGCGGCAACCCGCTGCGGCAGCAGGAAGGCCGATCCATTTTCGCTCCGCACATAAAACACCCGGCCCCCTTGGCTGGTGGCCACGGGTGTGAGTCCGCGGATCGAGCCCCAGGGCAGGCTCCAGCCGCGCCGCAGCAGCCAGCGGCACCAGTCGGGGTGGCCAACGCGAATTCCCTCGGCGTTCAGTTCCACCGCTTCACTGGTGGCGGCCAGCACGAGGGCGAGCCCGAGGGGTAGGGCCAGCCAGAGGGCCAGTTTCAGCTCTGGTGGTGCCAGCCAGGGGAGGGGCGCCACCAGGGCGAAGTAGAGCGCGATCAGCGTGAAGCGGATCAGCGGCGCCATCGGGTAGCGGTCGCTGGCGCCGGGTTCGCCGCCGCTGCTCATCGGTCTTCGGGGGAGCCGGGCAGGGGTTCGATCAACGCCGAGGGCTGATAGCGACCGCTGAACACCTCCTGCTCGCGGCCCTTCCAGAATTCGCCGAGGCGCATCAGGTCGGCATGGGCTTCCTGCAGGCTGGCCAGGTAGGCGTCGGGATCCATCATGTCTTTGGCCTCCTTCAGCTTGGTGAGCCGCAGCAGCTGCAGCATCCAGGGTTTGCCGAGCTCACCCCGCTGCTCCAGGTAGCGGGCAAGGTCTGCCGAGCTGGGGGTGGGGGAGTTAGGCATCAAGCAGGGAAACGACCGCTCAACAAGGTTATGCAGCGACTCGGGGGAGCGTGGGGCGGTGATCCGTCATCGCTCAGGCCGGTAGCGACACCTGACCTCAGGCCGGCAATGCCCAGGGGTTGAGGCCCAGATCGGCGCCGATGCGGTGGGCGCAGGCGAAGCCGCTGAAGGCCACCGCATTCAGCCCCTGACCCGGGAAGCAGGAATCACCCACGCAATACAGGTGCTGAAGGCCGGTGCGGTTGAAGGGCATCGGCAGCAGGCCTGGCAGCCGCAGCGCCGGAATCGGGCCGTAGCTGCCGCCCATACGGCCGAGGAAGCGGCGGTGGGAGCGGGGGGTGCCCACCTCCTGGTGGCGGATGGCGCCCTTCAGGCCCGGCAGGATCGCCTCGAGGCGGGTGATGAGCCGCGCCGCGTCAGCCTCCTTCTTGGCGCGGTAAGCAGAGGGGGAGAGCCCCTGCCAGTGCTCCATGGAGCTGGGGGTGAAGCTGTGCAGGATGTGGCGGCCTGCTGGGGCCAGGGAGGGATCGAGCAGGGTGGGCATCGACACGAACACCACCCCCTGCTCGGCCTCCATCTCGGCCCAGTTTTCCAGCAGCAGGTGGTGACAGTGGAACCCTTCGGGCACAACGGCCGCGTCGATGCCCAGGTGCAGCGACAGAAACGAGGGTGAGGGTTTGTAGCGGCGCCGCCAGGTGGTTTCGCTCTTGGGGGTGTGGGCTTCATCCACCAGCGGCCGCGCCACGGAGCCCTCGCTGCCGCCCTCTCCTGCAAAGGTGTCCCAGCGGGTGGCGTTGCTCACCACCCGCTGGGCGCGCAAGGCCTCACCGCTGGCCAGCTTCACGCCCACGGCCGCGCCGTTCTCGATCAGCACCTCGGTGACGCGCGCGCCGTAGCGAATCGCGCCACCGTGGCTCTCCAGCCCCGCCACCAGCTTCTCGGCGATCACCCCAACGCCGCCCTTGGGGTAGTTGATGCCGCCGGCATGGCGATCGGAGAACACCATCCCCGCGTTGATCATCGGCGTGAGATTCGCCGGCATCACGCTCCAGCAGAAACACTCCATGTCGATGAACTTGAGCAGGGCCGGATCCTTGATGTGGGAGCGGGCCACATCGCCCACATTTACCGGCAGCCAGCGGGCCAGGCCCAGGCAGGCCAGCGGCGCCCGGAAGAACACCTTGGTCAGGTAGGCCGGATCCTCGAGCGACAGCAGCGGCATCGCATCGAGGCAGTTGAACACCTGCCAGCAGGTGTCGTAGAAGGCGCGGATGCCCGAGGCCTCGTGGGGAAACAGGGCGGTGAGATCGGCGATGAAGCACTCGTAATCGCGGTCGACGGCCACATTGAGTCCGCCGGGAAGGTGGTATTCGAGCTGGGCGGGATCGGGCGCCGTGTCGCAGTGCTGGCCCACATCGGCCAACGCCCGGGTGAGCAGGTTGGTGTGACCCTTCTCGCCGAAGCCAAAGATCATCGAGGCGCCCACATCAAAGGTGTAGCCCTCGCGCTTGAAACTTCCCCCCGATCCCCCGGGGATCAAGTAGCGCTCCAGCACCAGCACCTTCGCCCCCTTGGCGGCGAGCTGGGAGGCGGTGACCAGGCCACCGATGCCCGAGCCGATCACGATCACATCCCAGGTGGGGGTGGGGGTGGTGGTCACCGGTGCGGTTGGTGTGGCTGCGGCGACCCTAGGAGCCAGGGCTGCTGCCCAGCTGGTGCTGCTTCAGGGCAGCTCCACCGGGATCGTGGGGGAGACCGACGCCGGATCCTGCGGACCCATGGGGATCAGCAGCAGCTGGGAGCCGGCCGCCTGGAGCGCCGCCCGCAGGTCGAGGGTTCTCACGCGTTGATCGCCATAGGTTTTCCAGTTGAACTGCAGGTTGCGCAGGTCGGCCACGCTGGTCCAGGTGGTGAAGCCCGGCAGTCCTTCCCCGCTGCCGGCCGGCGGCTTGGCCACGCCAAAGGGGATGTCGAAGTTGTTGAGGATGTGGAACAGGCTGGCGACGGCCGCCTTGGCGTTGGGTGTGGGCGCAGCGTTCTGGGTGAAATACACCATGCGCACAAAGCGCGAGGGCGGCGTGAAGTCACCCGGCAGGCCGAGCCCGCCAGCACCCATGCCGAAGGGCTGGAGGGTGAGCCGACCGCTGTCGCTCTGGCCCAGGGTGCGGGCCGTTGGGTAGGCGTTGCTGAGCGGAACGTAGTTGTTGAGGTTGGTGCTGTGCCAGCTGAAGTCGGGCGCGTTGGTGAGCACCCGGGTGGGGTTGTCATGCACCACGAGCTTGCCGCCGCGTGGTTCGATCACGATGCTCTTGCCGCTGGCGTCCTGCACCTTGAAGTGCACGTCGGGCACGATCCCCAGCAACGGCACCTGGGCGGTGAGATCCACGTCGTTCACCGCAGCCCGCACCTCCTCAACGGTGGCGAAGTTGGCCAAGAGCCAGGAGCCGAGCTGGGCTGGGGCCAGGGTGCGGTTGCGCCGGGCCCGGTTGGCTGGGGTGTATTCGGCATAGCCCGGGAAATAGAACAGCCCGGCGTTGAGCCCTTTCACATTGAGCCCATCGAGGATCAGGTCGGCGCTTGTGGCCACGGTGGCCCCCACAAAGCCGTAGCGGGAGCGGTAGCGCAGCCCAGGCCCCTCGCCGGCGCTGCCGGTGAACGCGCTACCGGCGGGCCAGATGGCCACTTGGGAATCAAGGGGCTTGCCGAATTCCAGCGTGCGCCCCACCACCACGGCCCCGTCGCTGGCGGTGAGGGCTCCACCGGTGCAGGCGCTGGTGGGCAGTGGTCCCGCCAGCAGGCCCAGGCTCAGCCCGACAAGGCCCGTCAGCCCTAGACGACAGAGCCCCGTGGTGGTGGCAAGCAGGCGTTGGTGGGGCATCCGTGGTTCCTGTCCAGTCCCCTATGGTTAGGCAGGGGCGGTGGCGGCGTCAACGGCTGATCGGCGCGTGAAGGGCTCCAGATCGGCCAGGGCCCGGTCGCGGTAGGCGCCGTAGCGCTCTCGCTTGCCCTGGATGCGCTCGGCCAGCTCGGGTAGCAGGCCAAAGGTGGGCGGCATCGGCTGGAAGCCGCCCCGTTTGCCTTTGCCGCCGCAGGGGGCCTCGGCGATGAAGTGGGTGAGGGCGCCGATCATCGTGGAGGGCGGCAGGCTGATGGGTTTTTGGCCCTTCGCCAGCCGGGCGGCATTGGTGCCAGCCAGCCAGCCGCCAGCCACCGCCGCCGCGTAGCCCTCGGTGCCGGTGATCTGGCCCGCCGCCAGCAGCGAGGGCTGGCTGCGGAACTGCAGGGTGGCATCGAGTAGCTGGGGCGATTCCAGGAAGGTGTTGCGGTGCATCACGCCGAAGCGCACGAACTCGGCGTTCTCCAGCCCCGGGATCAGCCGCAGCACCCGTTTCTGCTCGCCCCACTTGAGGTTGGTCTGGAAGCCCACCAGGTTCCAGAGGCGGCCGTCCTTGTCTTCCTGGCGCAGTTGCACCACGGCGTAGGCCCGCTTGGCGCGGCGCACCTCTCGATCGTTGAGGTCGCCCCAGCGGGGATCCCAGAGGCCGATCGGCTTAAGCGGGCCGTAGCGCATCGTGTCTTCGCCGCGGCGGGCAAGTTCCTCGATCGGTAGGCAGCCCTCGAAGAAGGTGGCGTTCTCCTTTTCGAAATCCTTGAGTTCGGCCTGCTCGGCGTTGAGGAGCTCCTGCCGAAAGGCCAGGAATTGATCCCGGTCCATCGGGCAGTTGATGTAGTCGGCGTCGCCCTTGTCGTAGCGGGAGGCGCGAAAGGCCACCGAGAGGTCGATGCTCTCCCCTTCAACGATCGGGCTGGCGGCATCGAAGAAATGGCAGTCGCCCCGGCCCGTGAAGGCCCGCAGCTGCTCGGCCAGGGGCTCACTGGTGAGCGGCCCGGTGGCCAGCACGGCGATCTCACCGGGCCCCGGTAGCTCGGTGTGCTCGCCTCGCTCCACCGTCACCAGCGGGTGCTGCTCCAGGGCGGCGGTGAGGGCGGCGCTGTAGCGGCCCCGGTCTACCGCCAGGGCACCGCCGGCGGGCACCGCATGGGCGTCGGCCGTGTGGATCACCAGGGAGCCGAGGCGCCGCAGCTCCTCCTGCAGAAGCCCTGCGGCGCGGTCGCTGCTCAGGGAGCCAAAACTGTTGCTGCACACCAGCTCGGCGAACTCAGCGCTGTGGTGGGCGGGTGAGCGGCGCACGGGCCGCATCTCCACCAGCCGCACCGCGATGCCGGCCTGGGCGATCTGCCAGGCCGCCTCAGTGCCGGCGAGGCCGGCACCGACCACTAACACCATGGGCTTGCAGATCGCCTCAGGGGGAACAGGTTCAGGCGCGGGCGCGCTTGAGCATCAGCTGCAGTTGACCCACGGCGGCGCGGCCGATGTGGAACACGGCCCAGCTAGCGGCCAGAAGGATGGGAGCGGCAACCAGCACCAGCCGTGCGTCCATGGAAGGCAGAGAAACAAGATCACGCGATCTTAAGGAGTTCGCTCTGTCTGCGGTTCGCCAGGCCCTGGATTTGTCGTCATCCGTTTCCCCGTGCGGTCCGGGCATGGGCTTCAGCCAGCTGTCGGTAGCGGCGGGCATGCTGGCGTTGCTCCGCCTGGGCTTCGGGGCTGAGGTCCCGTTTCAGCTGGGCCGGCGCCCCCATTACCAGGGCCCCTGGGGGCACGTCGCGGGTCACCACTGAGCCCGCGGCCACCAGGGCTCCTGCTCCCACGGTCACCCCGTTCAGCACGATGGCGCCGATGCCGATCAGGCAGCCGTCTTCGAGGGTGGCGCCGTGCACCACCGCCCTGTGACCAATGGTGACATCAGCGCCGATGGTCACCGGCTGGCCTGGATCGCCGTGCAGCACTGCGCCGTCCTGCACGTTGCTGCCCTCGCCCACCACGATCGGGCAGACATCACCGCGGGCCACGGCGGTGGGCCAGAGGCTGGCGCCGGCCGCGAGCTGCACATCGCCGATCACCACGGCGGAGTCGGCCACCCAGGCCCCGGGATCGATGCGGGGCTCGGGCCAACTGGTGCACCAGGGATCGCTGCTCATCCGTCGTACCAGCACGTTCGGGCATTCTCCCGGCTGATCCCTGCCCCTTGGAGGAGGTTGCCGCTGGGTGATACGTTCCATAGGTGCCCAACGGGCGCGGGTCGCTAGCTCAGCGGTAGAGCACTCGGCTTTTAACCGATTGGTCCTGAGTTCGAATCTCAGGCGACCCATCTCAACAGGGCGGTTCTTGCCGGTCTGACGGTCGCCCACACGGCGGCTGAATGGCTTCAGGTCTGGCGGTGAAGCATGCCCCCAGCAGCAGAGCGGGCCGCTTCATGAAGTTGGATCTTCATTGGTGAAGAGCCGTTGCTGCCACGCCTCCCGGGGTTGTCAGGGGCTGCTGACGGCGCGAAGTTGTGTGCATCGGGATTCGGAGGCTCCACAGATGGAAGACACCCCCCCTGAGCAGTCATCAGGAGCGCGCTGACGATCCGGCCCCTGCTCCAACACTCTCGATGGATCTCTGACGTCCTTTGGCTTGACGCCTCCACTGCACCGCTTCAGGTGCCCCGGATGCAAACGGGACGTCCCACTTGTCACCTGGCCCCAGGTGCCAGCGCCGGCAGCTCCGACCACAACTGAAGATTCTCAGATCGCCTGATCTGAATTCCAAGCAAAAACCTCGCGCAGCTGCGCCCGCACCCCCGAGGGTCGGCACCACGGCTGAGCAGACAATCGCCCGGGGCCCACGCTCCGGGCGTTGTTGCGTTGGGGGTTTTTGTGTTGGCGAGTGTTGTGTCAGCTGGGGCCGGCCAGCGTTCCTAGCGTCAGGGCAGCCAGGGAGGGATCCCGTGCCGGCGTCGCCAGAGGGGGGAGCTGAAGCGATCGAGCGCCGGGCCCGGGATCTGTTGGCCCAGCTCAGCAGCGCTGAGAAGCTGGCTCTGCTGGAGGGTGACACCGACTTCTGGCCAGGCATGGCCGATATCGCCAGCCGCGATGCCTCCCACGTGCATCCTTGGCCGGCGGGCGCTGTTCCCCGGCTGGGGCTGACAGGGCTGCAGTTTGTTGATGCCCCCCGAGGGGTGGTGCTCAAGGGCGGAGCCACCACCTTCCCGCCTCCGATCGCCCGCGGCGCCTGCTGGGACGTCGACCTCGAGGAGCGGATCGGCGCGGCTATGGCGCGGGAAGCCCGGGCTTTTGGCGCCAACTGGCTAGCTGCCGTGTGTGTCAACCTGCTGCGCCATCCCGGCTGGGGCCGGGCCCAGGAGACCTACGGCGAAGACCCGGTTCTGCTCGGCGCCCTTGGCGCGGCGATGACCCGCGGCATCCAGCGCCATGCGGTGGCCTGCGTCAAGCATTTCGCCCTCAACTCGATCGACAGCTCCCGCTTCCTGGTGGATGTGCAGGTGAGTGAGCGGGTGCTGCATGAGCTCGACCTGCCCCATTTCCGTGATTGCGTCGAGGCCGGGGCGGGCTCGGTGATGAGCGCCTACAACCAGGTGAACGGCATGTGGTGCGGTCAGCACCCGCAGCTGCTCACGGCGATCCTCAAGCGCCGCTGGGGGTTTCGCGGTTTCGTGGTGACCGACTTCATCTTCGGGGTGCGAGATGGGCTGGCGGCGGTGCTGGCGGGCCAGGACCTGGAGATGCCCTTCCGGATGATCTTTGCGGGATGCCTCGAGGCGGCCCTGGCCGATGGCCAGCTGCCGCTCGATCGGCTCGATGACGCCGTGCTGCGCCAGCTGCGGGTGCAGCTGGCCGTGCCGGAGGGCAACTACCCCGCCAGCCTGCGGGGCTGCGCGGAGCACCGGGCCCTGGCGCGGGAGGCGGCCACCAAGGCGATCGTGCTGCTCAAAAACGACCCGGCCCTGCTCCCGCTGGATCCGGGTCGGTCGCTGGCGGTGATCGGCCCGTTGGCCGCCGTGGCCAACCTGGGTGATCGCGGCTCCTCCGAACCCGGCCTGAGCCGGGGGTGGTGGTGACGCCCCTGCAGGGCTTGCGGGCCGCCGCCGCACCCGGCGCCGTGCGTCATGCCAGCGGTGAGCGCCTCCAGGAGGCCGTGGCCGTGGCCGCCGACTGTGACGCGGCGCTGCTGGTGCTCGGCCTCGACTGGCGCCTGGAGGGGGAGCACATCCACCCCGGCGACATTGCGCCGATTTTGCGCCAGACGCCCCCACCCCACCCGTTGCTGCAGCGCTGGTGGCCGCCGGTGGCCCGTGCGATTGCGGCTGTTACCAGCTACGGCTCGGCCCGCCAGGGGGGCGACTTCGCCGCCGGCGATCGCACCGAGCTCGCCCTGCCCGCCGAGCAGGTGGCCCTGATCCAGGCCGTGCTGGCGGCGAACCCCCGCACGGTGGTGGTGCTGATGGGCGGCGGCGCGATCCTGATGGAGGCCTGGCGCCAGGCGGTGCCGGCGATCCTGCTGCTCTGGTATCCGGGCGAGCGGGGCGGGCAGGCCCTGGCCGATGTGGTGTTTGGCCGGGTGTCCCCCTCCGGCCGTCTGCCCTTCGCCATCCCCACCAGCGCCGACCACTGGCCCGCTTTTGAGCCCCGTGCCCGGCAGGTGCGCTACGACCTCTGGCATGGCTACCGCCGCCTGCAACGCGACGGCCATCCCGCCGCCTTCCCCTTTGGCTTCGGCCTCTCCTACACCACGTTTCAGCTCAGCGATGCGGTGGCCGAGCTGGCGGATGGGGGCCCGCTGCAGGTGGCCGTGGTGGTGTCCAATACCGGCGCCGTGGCCAGCGAGGCGGTGGTGCAGGTGTATGTCGAGCCGCCTGGCCTGGCGCTGGAGCGCCCCCGGCGCTCCCTGGTGGGCTTTGGCCGGTTGGCCCTCGAACCCGGCGGCTCCCAGCGGCTCTGCCTCCTGATTCCGCTGCGGCGTTTGGCCTACTTCGATGAGGCCACAAGCCACTTCTGGCTCGAAGCGGGCCTCCACCGGCTGCACGTTGCGCAGCACAGCGAGGATGAGGGGCTGGTGGTGGAGGTGATCTGCGCGGCTACCGATCTGGGCCCCTGATCTGGGCCCAGATCAGGGGCGGGTCAGCAGCTGCTGCAGCCGCAGGCGGTTGTAGCGCTGCACCCACAGGCAGGGCAGATTGAACAGGGTGGCGAAAGCCAGGTTGATCAGCACCCCCGCCGGCGGCAGCCACAGGGGCGTGACCAGCCAGAACAGCCACAGCACCAGGTGCACCCACTCGGCCCGCTTGGTTTCCAGCAGCCGCCGCTCTAGGTTGCGTTGATCGCGCCCCACCAGGCTGGCTTTGGCGACACCGCTCGGCAGGGCTGTGCCGGCATCCGGCAGCCAGGGTTTCCAGCGGCGGATCGCCAGCCGGCCCTCGAAGCTGCGGGCTTGTTCGTGCCAGGGCCGTCGCCAAAACCAGTGGTCGCGCGCCAGCCATCCGGAGGGCAGCCGATTGGCGGTGGCGCCCACGAGCACGCTCCACAGCAGCCAGCCCAGGGTGCTGGTGAGGGCCGCCATGGGGAGTGTGGTGTGCTCACCCATCACGGCCGCAACAGTTCCTGCGCCAGCGGCGCGATCGCCTGGGGAGAGCGCAGCAACTGGGGATGGGCCCACACCGGCAGCATCTGGATGCGCCCAACCGGCAGCACCGCCCGCCAGCCCGGCAGCACGGCCAGATCGATGGCCGAATAAAAGCTGCAGCAGTCGATCCCTGCCAGGTTGTCGAGGTTGCCGTTGAGCTGCGCCAACAGAGGGCTGCCCCACTTCAGATCGGCAATGCCCGCCAGCAGGCGCCCCGGCCAGGGTTGGGCCGTGAAGGTGCCCTGCTGCGGGCTGCCCACGCTGGTGAAGCGCCGGGTGCGCTGGTGCCCTCCCAGCAGCTGAATCCAGGTGCGGGCGATCACGCCCCCGATTGAAAAGCCCAGCACATCCACGGGTTGGTCGAGCCCGAAGGCGACTTCGATGTGGCTCCCCAGCAGTTCTGCAGCTTCCGGCACCGGGGTGAGTCCCAGCCGCAGCGGCAGATCGGGAATCAGCAGCGGGTGCCGCCCCTCGCCCAGGGCGCGCTTGAGTCCGTCAAACACCCGGGGGCTGTCCAGCAACCCATGCACCAGCACAAGGGGTACGGCGCTGTCGATGGCGGCTCGCCCCGGAGTTCAGCTTCACTCTGGCGGCATTGGCCGGGGTGTTGTTGGCTCAGTCGCTGCTGCGGCCCAGCAGCAGATCTCGGGCGCCATTGACCCGCTGCATCGTGTCGTGGCTGCCGCCGCGATCGGGGTGGTGTTCGGCGGCCGCACTCTTCCAGGCCCGGTTGACGTCGTCGGGCCTGATGCGACCGGCCAGGGGGAGATGCAAGCGCTGCCGGGCCACGATCGCCTCACGGTCGGGATGCTTGCCGAGGGGCCCCCAGTCGGCCTTGCTCAGGGCCGGGCTGCGTTTACGGACGCCCTTGCGCCGGCTGCTGCGGCTCTGCCCCGATCCGCCAAAGCCTTTGCGGCTGCTGCTGCCGAACCCCTCTCCATCTCGCGGGTCCTGCCCCCCGGCAGGGGTGGTGGGCACCAGCCCCATCGGATTGGGTCGCAGGGTCTGGGGCATTGGCTCTGCGGCAATCTTTCCACTCTCGCAAAGCCCCCAGGGGGCACGCAAATGGGTCTATCCTTGAGAAAAGGAGTGAACAGCTCGCCACGGCTGGCTTCTGTGCGCTTGGCCCACATCCAAGTGAATTCCGCCTAGTGCGCCCGTCCCAGTGCGCTCAGTCCAGTGCGCTCCGTTTATCTTGCGCAGGAGGTTGTATGGGGTCTCTGTTCAGGTGTCGATTTAGTCCGGCGTCCTTCGGGGCAGGGCGGAGCCGGGCGGCTGGGTTGGGTCCTTTTAACCAACGCGAGGGGCAGCGTTGGCCTGTTGAGAAACCCATGGAGGGGTGGTTGCAGTGGGACGGTCGCGCCTTGCCCGCCATCCCTGTGGAGATTGCCAACTTCAGTGCCGGTGGGGTGGCGGTGTGGGTCGCGCCCCAGCTTGATCTGCCCCCAGGGGGCCATGGCGTGTTGATCACCCAGGCCCACGGCCGTGGGTGCGGCTACCGGCACGTGAAGGGCTGTTGGCAGCTCAAGGGCAACGCCGGTTCGTTGGTGGGGTTGGCCTTTGAGCGTTGAACGTTGTGCGTTGAACGTTCAGCGGCGGATCAGCTGTTGGATGCGTCTCGATTGGGAACTGCGAATGGTGGTCTTGCCGGTGCGGCTGAGGGTGGTTTCAGGCAGGCTTCGCGAGGGTTTGACGTCCTTCACCCGCACGGCATACAGGTGCAAGCCAATCGCCACCCCCATCAGGACCAGCAGGCTCATGGCGGTGCGGTAGCCGCCGTCACGGCTGGTCATGGGCCGGGCTTGGGACGAGCGCACGAGTTCAGTCTCTCAGGCCCTGTCTCTCAGGTCCTCAGACGGGGGCGCTCAGGGCTCCTAGGGTTGATTTGAGGCTTTGGGGGTGGAGAGCTGGTGCGGCTGCCCTCCCTGTTGGCGCTATTGGCCCTGGTGGGCTTTGTGATCGTCGAGCTGGTCCTGCGACCGCTCTGAGCTGCAGCGATCAACACCACCGTGTTGGGGCAGGGCTTCTAGGGTCCTGGTCTGGCGGCCCGATGTTCCGTTCGTTCCCATGCTCCACTCCCTTGCCTTTGTGCTCGCCCGGAGCCCGGAGCTTCCAGGCGATGGCGTCGACTGGCAGGCGCTGGTGGCGTCCCAGCAGCTGGGGCCCGATCGGGGCAGGGCGCTGCGGCTGGTCCGCTTGCCCGAGCCATGGGACAGCAGCCTTGATGAATTGGTGAGCAGTGGTTCCGCCACCATTGCGGGAGAGAATCCGATTGGGGGGGCGGGCGACCGTCGCGGCCTGATCTGTGACGCGGTGGTGACCCAGCTGGATGTGGCCAGCCTGTGGATCGGTGTCTATGCCTTGAGCGGCCCGGCTGCTGGAACGACACCGCGGCAGGGGCAGGAGCCACCTCTTCAGGTGCAGACCGTGCAGCTGCTCGATCGCTTCCCATTGGCTGAAGCAGCCAACGAAACCTGCTGGTTTTATCCCACCGAAAACGGCAGCTACCTCTGCTGGGACAACCAGACCTCCCTGACCCTGGCGCCGGGTTGGCTGCCGGAGCAGGGCATTCAGGAGGCTCCGATCGCCTACGACCGCGGCGAGGTGCATGTGCTGTGGTCGCTGATGGCCGATGACGAAGCCCTGACCTGCGTGGGGCTGACCTACCAGCGCCGACGCATCGAGTGGCCACTGCTCAGCCGGTCTCCCGAACCCAGTGCCACCTGGACCTGGTTTGAGGTCGACACCATGGCCGACCCCAGTTACCGCGAACGCGCCAGCATTGACGTGTTCCCGCAGTGACGGTGCTGAAGTGATTCAGCGCACGAACAGCATCTCCTGGTAGGTGGGCAGGGGCCAGAGGTTGTCGTCGACCAGGGCCTCCAGACCATCCACCACCGCACGCAGTTCCGCCATCAAGGGCACCAGCGTGTCAGCGCTGTAGTGCAAATGGGCTTCGGTGCCGTGGGGGGGATGGTCGATGGCGCTCTGCAGCTGGCCGCTGATGTCCATCAACGACTGGCACAGTCCCGCCACCTCCTTGGAGGTTTCCGGGGACACCTGGATGCCCAGGGAACTCTGCAGTTGCAGAGATTCCGCGAGTTCGCCGAGGTAGCGGATCGCTGCCGGGTAGACCTGGGTGCGGGCGATCTGGACGGCCAGCTTGGCTTCCACATCGATCGCCAGGATGTATTGCTCGGCGTAAACCTCAAAGCGGCTCTGCAGCTCCACGGCCGAGAGAACGCCGGTGCGCTCGAACAACTCGCGGATGGCCGGGCGCTCCAACACCGGCAGGGCATCGGCGGTGGTGCGCAGGTTTTCGAGGCCCCGCTCCTCCACGGCTATGCGGTGCCATTCATCGGAATAGCCGTTGCCGCCAAACACCACGGCGCCGTGCTGTTCGATCAGGGTCTTGAGCACGGCCAGAGCCCCTTCCTCCAGGCCGTAGCCACTACCCAGCTTGGTCTCCAGTTCGCTGGAGATCCAGGCGAGGGAATCGGCCAGGATGGTGTTGAGGGCCACTAGCGGGCCAGCCACCGACTGGTTGGAGCCGACGGCGCGAAACTCGAAGCGGTTGCCGGTGAAGGCGAAGGGCGAGGTGCGGTTGCGATCGCCGGCGTCTTTGTCGAATTCCGGCAGGGTGTCGACGCCGAAGTTCATCACGCCGCCGAGGGCCGAGCCGGAGAGCCGACCCTCGCGGATCTGGTTGAACACATCCTCCAGTTGGCTGCCCAGATACACCGAGATGATTGCTGGGGGCGCTTCGTTGGCGCCGAGGCGGTGGTCGTTGCTGGCGGTGGCGATCACGGCCCGCAGCAGGGGGCCATACATGTGCACGCCCCGGATCACCGCTCCGCAGAACATCAGAAACTGCAGGTTTTCATGGGGCGTCTTGCCCGGATCGAGCAGGTTGCCCTGGGTGGCGTTGCCGATCGACCAGTTGACGTGCTTGCCGGAGCCGTTGATGCCGGCGAAGGGCTTCTCGTGCAGCAGGCAGGCCAGACCATGTTTCTTCGCCGTGCTGCGAAGGATGGTCATGGTGAGCTGCTGGTGGTCGGTGGCGACGTTGGCCGCCTCGAAGAACGGCGCAATCTCAAACTGGGAAGGAGCCACCTCGTTGTGGCGGGTTTTGGCCGGAATCCCCAGGCGGTACATCTGCCGCTCCACCTCCTGCATGAACACCTGCACCCGCTCCGGGATGGCGCCGAAGTAGTGGTCGTCAAACTGTTGGCCCTTGGCGGAGGGGCGCCCGAACAGGGTGCGGCCCGCCAGCAGCAGGTCGGGGCGCAGGGGCACGTAGGCGTTGTCGATCAGGAAATATTCCTGCTCGGCGCCGCAGCTGGAGTTGATCGGGGCGATGGTGGTTTCTCCCAGCAGGCTGAGCAGCCTTTGGGCCTGCTTGTTGACCGCGGCGATCGAGCGCAGCAGGGGGGTTTTCTTGTCGAGGGCCTCGCCGGTCCACGACACGAAGACCGTGGGGATGCAGAGGGTGACGCCATTGGGCGTCTCCATCAGCCAGGCGGGGCTGGTGATATCCCAGGCGGTGTAGCCGCGGGCCTCGAAGGTGGAGCGGATGCCGCCGTTAGGGAACGAGGAGCCGTCGGGTTCACCCTGCACCAGCACCTTGCCGGTGAACTCGGTGATGATCGTGCCGTCGCCCTGGGGGGAAATGAAGCCGTCGTGCTTTTCGGCGGTGGAGTTGGTGAGCGGATAAAAAACGTGCGAGTAGTAGAGGGCGCCGCGGGCCGTGGCCCACTCCTTCATCGCCTGAGCCACCACGTTGGCTACCGACACGTCGAGCTTGCTGCCCTCGTTGATGGTGCGCTGCACCGACTTGAAGATCTCCTTCGGCAGCGCCGCCTTCATCTTGTCGAGGCTGAAGACGTCGCTGGCCCAGAGCTCATCGAGCGACTGGGTTGGAGTGGTGCTGGCGATGGGGCGGCTGAGAATCTTTTCGAGGGCTTGCAGACGGGGCTGGGAAGGCATGGGGAAGTTCGCCATGGAACATCACATAAACCCACCCAAAGCCGTTACCCCCCCCGGGCTTTGCCGCGGTTGATACCGCTGGCGCAATTCGTCGGGCTCGCCTGCCTCAGCCCCGTGTCCGGACTCCGTGACCGCGCCCCTGCGCAATTCAGCCGTGGCCTGCAGACTTGCGCTTTGCAGGAAGCCTGGTATGGCCTCAGCCGACAGCCAGGCCCTGGTGGAAGCGATCCAGCGGCATCTCTTCTTCAGCCAGGCCAAATCCAGTTCCCTGGCCACCCGCCACGACCACTACCGCTGCTTGGCGCTGGCGGTGCGGGATCGCTTGCTCAAAAACTGGGTGGACACGGCCGACACCTACACCCGTGAGGGCGTGCGCACGGCCACCTATCTCTCGGCTGAATACCTGCTCGGCCCCCATCTGGAGAACAACCTGGTGAATCTGGGCCTGGTGGACGCGGCCCGGGAGGCGTGCCGCACCCTGGGGCTCGACCTTGAGGAGCTGATCGCCGAAGAGCCCGAACCCGGCCTGGGCAATGGCGGCCTGGGACGGCTGGCAGCCTGCTTCCAGGAGTCGATGGCCACGCTGGAGCTGCCGGCGATCGGCTACGGCATCCGCTACGAATTCGGCATCTTCCGCCAGCAGATCACCCCCCACGGCCAGGTGGAGAGCACCGATCCCTGGCTGTCCCATGGCAATCCCTGGGAGGTGATCCGGCCGGAGTGGAGCTATCCGGTGCAGATCGGTGAACACACCGTGATCGGCGTCGCCTACGACACCCCGATTTTGGGCTACGGCGTAAACACAGCGAACACCCTGCGGCTCTGGTCGGCGGTGGCTCCCGAGGCCTTCGACTTCGCCTCCTTCAACGCCGGCGACTACACCAGGGCCGTGCTGCGCAAGATGCAGGCGGAGACCCTTTCAAAGGTGCTCTACCCCAACGACGAGCTGGACCAGGGCAAGCGACTGCGCCTCTCCCAGCAGATCTTTTTCGTCAGCTGCTCCCTGCAGGACATGTTCCGCATCCTGCGGGGCCAGGGGCTGGAGGTGACCGACTTCCACCGCAAGTTTGCGCTGCAGCTGAACGACACCCATCCAGCCATCGCCGTGGCTGAGTTGATGCGGTTGCTGATGGATGAGTACGGCATCGATTGGGATACCGCTTGGTCGATCACCACCGCCAGCATCAGCTACACCAACCACACCCTGCTGCCTGAGGCCCTGGAAACCTGGGGTGTGGAGCTGTTTGAGCAGTTGCTGCCCCGCCAGCTGGAGATCATCTACGAGATCAACACCCGCTTCCTGCGCATGGCCCGGATTCGCTATCCCGGCGATTCTCAAATCCTGCAGCGCATTTCCCTAATTGAGGAGGGCCCGCAGCGCCGGGTGCGCATGGCCCACTTAGCGGTGGTGGGCAGTCACCACGTCAATGGCGTGGCCGAGCTGCACAGCACCTTGCTTAAGCAGCACCTATTTGCTGATCTGGCCCGGATCTGGCCGGAGCGCTTCACCAATGTCACCAACGGCGTCACACCGCGGCGCTGGCTGGCGGTGGCCAACCCACCCCTGGCGGCCCTGCTCGATGAGGTGATCGGCGATCGCTGGCGCACCCACCTCGAGGAGCTGCAAGGGCTTGCCGCCTTTGCCGACGACCCTGCGTTCCTGGAGCGCTGGCAGGCGGTGCGGGATCTCGGCAAGCAGCGCCTCGCCCAGTACATGCGCCGCGAGCTGGGGGTGCTGGTGGACCACACCTCTCTGTTTGATGTGCAGGTCAAGCGCATCCACGAATACAAGCGCCAGCACTTGGCTGCCCTGCAGATCGTGGAGCGCTATCTGCGCATCCGCGCCGGTGAAGACCTGCCGCCGCGCACCTTTGTGTTTGGAGGCAAGGCGGCTCCGGGCTATGCCCTGGCCAAGTTGATCATCCGGCTGCTGGTGGGTATCGCCGACGTGGTCAACATGGATCCGGCCATGGATAGCCGCCTCAAGGTGGTGTTTCTGCCCAACTTCAGCGTCAGCTTGGGCCAGCTGGTGTATCCGGCGGTGGATCTCTCCGAGCAGATCTCCACTGCTGGTAAGGAGGCCTCCGGCACCGGCAACATGAAGATGGCTCTCAATGGTGCGGTCACGATTGGCACCCTCGATGGGGCCAACATCGAAATCCACGATTGTGTTGGGGCGGAGAACTTCTTCCTGTTTGGCCACACCGCAGAGCAGATCGAGCAGCTGGGCCACAGCGGTTATCACCCGATGCCTTGGATCGAGCAGGACCCGGCCGTGCGCCAGGCCCTGGAGTTGATCGGCTCGGGCTACTTCAGCGAGGGGGATGGCGAGCTCTTCCACCCCTTGCTGGCCAGCCTCACCAGCCACGATCCCTTCCGGGTGATGGCGGATGTGGCCGACTACCGCCGCGCCCAGAACGCCGTGGATGAAGCCTGGCTCGATCGGGGCCGCTGGGCGCGGATGTCGTTGCACAACACGATGCGCTGTGGCTTCTTCAGCAGCGACCGCTCGATCGCTGACTACGCCGAGCGCATCTGGAAGGTGGGCCGGGTGCCGGTGCAGGCCAGCGCCGGGGCCCCGGCGCCCTAGTCGCTCGGGGGTTCGGGCTTGTCGCTGTCCTGCAGCGAGGGGAAAGTCGCCCGGATCTTCTGGGCCACTTCGCGGCGCACCGTGGTGCGGAAGGCGGCGGCGGCATCGGCAGCGAGCACCGGATAGGTGCGCGCTCCTTCGCTGCGCAGCGGCTTCCAGCTGGTGCTCTCCTGTTGCTTGAGCGCCTGCAGCGGCGCGTCGAAATCGACGCTCAGCTCCCGGCCCTGCGCAGCAACGGCTTCGATCCAGGCCTCCCGTGCCGGCGCCAGTTCCTTCGCTTTGAGGGTGTCGGGCAGCCCCAGCACGGGCTCGTAATGGTCGAGGGCGCGCAGCTCCTCCTCCAGCAGGATCACCCAGGCCGCCTCCTCACCGGGCTGCAGCCCCAGCCGCTCGGCCTCGGACTGGAGGGTGTCGCAGTAGAAGCGCAGCCAGCGGTAGTGCGACTTCTCCTTCAGCGACTTTTTCAGTGAGCCCTTGCCGCTGGCTGCCCGTTTGGGCAGGGCCGCCTCCGCCCGGCGCAGAAACACCCGATCTTCCGGCTCCAGGTTGATGGCGCCCCAACGCTGGCGGTACTCCCAGAGCTCTTCGTACTGGCGCACCTCTTCGGCGGTCCAGCCCAGGGCCAGCAATTCCTCGCCCCTGCTCGCTTCGTCCTTGGCCACCGGCTCGCCTACTGCACTGGGGGGCAGCGTATAGGTCTCAGCGCACCACCAGCACCGGGCAAGCGCTGTGGGTGAGCACCCGGTGGGTTTCGCTGCCCAGCAGCATCCCCTCCAGCCCGCGGCGGCCGTGGGAGGCCATCACGATCAGATCGGCGCCATGGCGGCCGGCGGCCTCCACGATTGCCGCATTGGGCAGGGCGTGCACCACGGTGTCCTGGTCGCAGGGCACCCCCGCGGCCTGGGCCACGGCCGCGGCTTCCGCCAGGATCTGCTGGGCGTTGTCCCGAGCAGCTGTCACCAGTGCATCCACGGTGTGGGGATCCACCAGTTCGCCCACGCCCACCAGAGAGATCGGGAAGTTGGTCTGCACGTGAAAGACGGTGAGTCGCGCCCCGAGGCTTTGGCTTAGCTCCACGGCCTGCTGCACGGCTTTGCCGGAGAGTTCGGAGCCGTCGGTAGGCACGAGCAGGTGGCGGTAGGGCATCAGCTGCGCAGGGGATCGCTGATCACCAGCGTGGAGCAGTTCAGGCGGCGCAGCAACCGACCCACCCGGTCGCTCGCGGCAATCGGCAGGCCGGCCACAACCCGCCGCTGGGAGCGCAGGATCACCAGGTCGTGGCTGGCGCTGGCTGCCAGCAGATCAGCCTCGATGGCCTGGCTCGGCTGCAGCACGACCTCCACCGGCACCGGCCCTTCGCCCCAGCGCTGCAGGCGGGTGTGGAGCTGATCGCGCTCGGCAGCCGGCAGGTGGGGGTCGTGCAGGTGCAGCACGGTGATCGTCGCTCGAGCCTGGGCTGCCGTGCTGGCTCCGGCTTGGCTTCTGCTGGTGGCGAGGCGCTCGGCCAGCTGGAACTGCTCCAGGGCAGCGGCGCCGAGGTCCTTGAAGGGCACGAGCAGGCGTTGGCTGGCGCAGGGGTCTTGCAGCAGACGGGCCACCACCACCGGGCAGGAGACCAGGCGGCAGGTGGCATCCACCAGATCGCCAAACAGCCAGTCAGCCAAGAGCCGGCGGCCCAGGTGGTCGGGTGCTGCCAGCCCCATCACCACCAGATCTGCGTCCTGCTCGAGGGCCACCCGGGCGATGCCCAGGGCTCCATCACTGTCTACCCGCAGCAGACGCTCGCCCACTGGTTGTGCCTGGGCCTGTTGCAGCCAGGCGCGGCCGGCTGCGGCCCGCTCAGGGGCAACCACCTTGAGCGGCAGCAACCGGCCTGCGGGTGCACGGCCTGCAGGTGCGGTGTCGATCCCAGCCAGCAGGCGGGCCAGCTCCAGCAAACGTCGCTCCTGCTCCGGGTTGGCGATCGGCACCAGCACCGCCAAACCCCTCCGCCGCAAGGCCAGCTGGCCGTCGTTGGCGGGCGTTAAAGCGGCAGCTGCCGCTGCCCCCAACCGGGGCATCGCCTGGGCGGTGAGCCAGGGTCCCAGGCTGGCCGTCACCACCATCAGGGCCAGCACGCTGTTGAGCATCTGCTCATCCAGCAGCCCGCCGCGGAACCCCACGAAAGTGGCGGCCAGGGTGGCAGCCACCTGGGGCAACGACAGCGACCACAGCGTCAGCATCTGGATGCCGTTGTAGCGATAGAGGCGTCCGGCCCACCAGGCAGCGAGCCCCTTGCTGCCGATCAGGATGGCGATCAGCAGCAGGGCAAACAGCGATCCCGCCATGGTGCGGGCAAACACCGGCAGATTCAGCATCAGCCCCAGGTCGATGAAGAAGACCGGGATGAACAGGGTGGCTCCCACCACGATCACCTGCTCCTTCACCCGCCCTTCCGGCAACACCGCATTCACAGCCAGGCCTGCCAGGAAGGCACCCACGATCTTTTCCACGCCGGCCAGTTCGGCGGCGAGGGCCGCCAGAAACACCGCCAGCAGCACCGCCACAAACAACGGGCTGTCGTTGTTGACGTTGCGCTGCACCAGGGCCTTGCCCACGCGGGTGATCACCAGCACCACCAGGACGGCGTACACCACCACCCGCAGCAGTAGGGCTACCACTGCAAATGCGGTCAGATCTCCTCGGGCCAGGCCCATGCACAGGGCCAGCACCACCAGGGCGGCGATGTCGGTCAGGATCGTGCCGCCGATGGCGACGGTGACCGCTTCCTCCCGCATGGCCCCGTAGCTGCGCACGATCGGGTAGCCCAGGGGGGTGTGGGAGGAGAGGATCGAGCCGATCAGCACGGCACTCAGCAGGGAGTAGCCAAAGCCCAGCCCCAGCAGCAAGCCGCCGGCCATCGGCAGAGCAAAGGTGAGCAGACCGAAGCGGAAGGAGCGCAGGCGGATGCGAGCGAATTCAGCCAGGTCAATCTCCAGCCCAGCGATGAACAGCAGGTAGATCACGCCCACATCGGAGAGCAGCTTCACCGTGGGCTCCTCCTGGTTCAGCCAGCCGAGGCCGAAGGGGCCAATGAGCACTCCGGCCATCAGCAGACCCACCAGATCTGGCAGATGGAGCCGACGCACCAGCGGTGGCACCAACACGCTCACCCCCAGCAGCAGGGCAAACACCGCCAGGGGGGTCTCGCTGAGCCAGCTTGCGATCACGCGGCGCGGGGATTAAGGCGTGCCTTTCCAGCCCGCCAGGTGGGAGGCGGCACTGGAGCGGGCCAGGGCCCGGGCGCGGGGCAGGGCGGGCTCGAGCTGCTCGGAGCTGAAGGGCGGCAGGGGGCGGCTGCGCAACCAGGCCCCCCAGCGGAATTCGTGGAAGGGAATCAGCGGGGCGGGTGCCAGCACCCCTTCCTGCTTGAGCTTCCACACCAGGCTGCGGTAGGGGTCGTCCTGCAGACCGGTGAGCATTTCGGGTAGGGCTGAGGGGGCCAGGGGGCCAAGCCCGCGGCCGTCATAGAGGTAGAGCCAGCCGCGGCGGTGCAGGGCCTCGAGCACGTCGTGGTGGTCGTCGGTGTCGAGCTCCAGCACCAGATAGCCAAAGGCGGTGGCCTCCGGCTCCATCTCGATCAGGGCCCGCAGGCGGTGGTGGCGGTCGACCATCCAAACGTCGCCGCGGCGGTTCCGCACCAGGGGCACCGGCTTGCTGCCCAGATAGGAGCGCCGTTCGCGGGCATTTTCAGCGCTGAAATCCCGCAGCCGGCTGTGCACTTCCGCCAGTCCCACGCAGAGCTGGGTCGGCCGCAGCTGGGCGATCGGCACCTCCACCAGCGCCGATCCCGGCTTGGGAGCCGGCAACGGCTTGTAGGGGGGGAGGCGCAGTGCCATGGCGGCGTGGGCGGCCTGAATGTCCCCATCCTGCCCGGTGCCGCCCGTGATGGGCTGCCGGAATAGGGTCGCAACAGGTGTGAACGGCCATGGCTTCCCTTCCCAGCCCCGACCTCAGGGATGGTCCCCATGGACCGATTGGGGTGTTGGTGTGCGGCCATGGCAGCCGCAACCGGCTGGCGGTGGCTGAATTCGCCCAGTTGGCCCGGGGCCTACAGGCGCTTCTGCCAGCGGTCCCCGTGGACTACGGCTACCTGGAATTTGCCCGACCGATCCTGCGCGATGGCCTGGAGGCGCTGCGGGCCAGAGGCGTGAGCCACGTGCTGGCGGTGCCGGCGATGCTGTTCGCCGCTGGGCATGCCAAGAACGACATCCCGTCGGTGCTCAACACCTACGCAGCCGAGACGGGCCTGCGCATCGACTACGGCCGGGAGCTCGGGGTCGATCTGAAGATGATTCAGGCGGCTGGAGCCCGGATCCGCGAAGCCCTCGAGCAGGCCGGCGACGCTGTGCCTCTGCACGACACCCTGCTGGTGGTGGTGGGACGGGGTTCGTCCGATCCTGATGCCAACTCCAACGTCGCCAAGGTGACGCGGATGCTGGTGGAAGGCCTCGGTTTCGGTTGGGGCGAGACGGTCTATTCGGGCGTCACATTCCCGCTGGTAGAGCCTGGGCTGCGCCATGTGGTGCGGCTGGGCTACCGGCGGGTTGTCGTGTTCCCCTATTTCCTCTTTTCGGGGGTATTGGTGAGCCGGATTCAGCAGCACACCGATCGGGTGGCCCAGGACCATCCCGACGTGGAGTTTGTGAAGGCGTCGTACTTGGCCGATCACCCCTTGGTGCTCGACACCTTTGTGGAACGGGTGGCCGAGGTGGTGCGGGGGGACTCCAACATGAACTGTTCGCTGTGCAAATACCGCGCCCAGGTGCTCGGCTTTGAAACCGAAGTGGGGGCGCCGCAGCACAGCCACCACCACCACGTGGAGGGGCTCACCGACGGCTGTGATCTCTGTGAGCGGGAATGCACCGGCGCCTGTCAGCCCGATGGGGTGCCCATTCCCCTCGGTGGCCATGCTCACAACCACGACCACGGGTCTGGGCACAGCCACGATCACGGCCATCACCATCCGCCCTACCCCCACGCCGACCATCCCCTCGGCCCCCGCACCCTCCGCCCAGGCGGTGCCACCTGAGGGGTGAGGGACTGGTGATCAAGGGCGCCAATTCGGAAGAATTCCGTGGTGTTTCGAGCAGCTCATTGGTCTCGGCGCGGTCAGCGTCTTGCGAGACTCGAGTGCATCAGGCTTGCTGATCTGTCGACGCTTTCCCCATTTGGCCTCTGTTTTCCCCCGTTTTCCTGGGGTTTTTCCCCAGAAACGGGCTCGTTGAGCCCGTTGGGGCCGTGGCTCTGGGGAATATCCGCTTTTGTTCAAGCACGCCTTGACAGTTCCAGCCCGAAGTGGCCTACTTCGCCAGGCGGTGCTGGTTGGGTGCTCCAGGTGTCCGTCAGCACAGGCAATCTCAGGCTGGATTGGCGCGGGGGCGAGCCAGCTGCAGCGCTTTGACGCACCCGCCGTTGGTGTGGCGTACTAGGGGGCCTTCCCCAGCCATTGGTCGTCCTCCATGAGCACCGAGCGCAGTCACTTGGAACGCTGCATCGAGCCGGAGGCATGCTGCATCGAGCCGGAGGCATGTTGCATCAGCCTCGAAGCCGAGGTGCCGGAGTTGCTATTCGAGGGCATGCGGGAGTTCCTCAACGACCATCCCAACTGGGACCAATACCGTCTGATTTCCTCCGCCCTGGCCAGCTTCCTGTTCCAGAACGGCTGCAGCGACCAGGGGGTCACCCAGCACTACCTCAACGGCCTGTTCCTGCGCCGCTGAGGGTTTGCGCGGAATTGGCGCAAAAAAAAGCGGAGGGGCCAACCTCCGCCTGAGTTTCCCTTGCCCGACCCTGTGACAGGTCGCATAGTCATTGTGCGCAGCATGTCCAGCGTCGTTTGTGGCGATCGACACCGGATCGTGAGACGACAACTTTTCTGGCCGACGGGGCCCGGATCTCTAGTCGCCCCGGCGCAGGCGGCTGGCGGCGGCTTCACAGGCACGCCAGGTGATCGCCATCTCGGTGAGGGTGGGGCTCTGCCAGCCGGCACGGGGCCAGCAGGCGCCATCCACCACCAGCACGTTGGCCGCCCCCCAGCACTGGTTGAGGGGGTTCACCACGCCGTCCTCGGCGCTGGTGGCCATGCGAGCGCCGCCCAGTTCGTGGATGTAGTAGCCGGGGGGTGGTGCCTCGGGCCTGACCGCCAGGCTGCTGCGGATCCAGGGCTCCAGCAGGGGCAGCACGAACAGGTCTTCGATCGGCCGGATCTGCCCTCCAGCGGCGGCCACCACGGCCGCCATGCGCTGGTGCATGTGGGCCACCAGGCGACGCTCGTTCTCACCCCAGCGGCAGGCGATGTGGGCGGTCGGTAGCCCCCAGGCATCGCGCTGTTCGGTTTTCAGGGTGACCCGGTTGTCGGCGTTGGGCAGCACGTCGCCGTGGCCGATTAGGAAGCCCACCGCCTCGCCGCGGCGGCGTTGCAGCAGGGCGGGTGGATCAAAGCGTTGCAGCGCCGTCCAGAGGCCGTAGCCGCCATGGAACCCGACCTCGCTGCCGGGCTCCAGGTTGACGGTGTTGGGAATGAAGCAGCTGCCCGCCCCTGAAAGCTCCACCGCCCCGCCGGGGGCAGCCACATCGGGGATCGAGAAGAAGCGGCTGCTGGAGATGTGGTCCATCAGGTAGCGGCCGAGGCTGCCCGAGGGGTCGATCAAGCCGCCGCGCTGCTGGCTCTCACTGGAGTGCAGCAGGATCCGCAGCGTTTCGATCGTCGAGGCGCAGAGCACCACCAGTGGCGCGTCGATCCGCTCCTGGGATCCGGTGCGGCCATCCACCAGCACCACACCCCTGGCCTGGTTGCCATCGAGCAGCAGATGGCTCACCACGGCGTTGCTGCGCACCTGGGTGCGGCCGGTGGCGAGGGCCCGGGCCAGGGTGCGGCCCTGGCTGGAGGAGCGGGGCCAGCCCGGGCCCCGGTGCAGGTTGAAGCCCCGGGAGGCGATCAGGGGCAGACCGAGATCGCGGCCGATGCACTCCTGCAGATGCTGCTCTCCCGGGGTGAAGGGCAGGGGCGGCAGAAAGTGGCCATCGGGCAACTGCGGCAGGCCGTCGCAGGCACCATGCACCTCCAGCAGTTGCTCGAGCCGGGTGTAGTAGGGGGCGAGGTCGGCACTGCCGATGGGCCAGCCGGGCCCTTGGCCATCGCGTTCTGCTGCCTGAAATTCGTAGTCGGAGAGGCGCAAGGTGATGCCGCCCCAGGTGAGGCTTTTGCCCCCCACCTGTCGCCCGCGACTCCACAGAAACGGTGCATCGTTGGGAGTGGAGTAGGGGTTGCGCTGCTCATCGACGAACAGGTTGGGGTTGTGTTTCCAGAACCCCGGGTGGTGGCGCTGCAAGCGCTGCTTGCCGCTGGCGATGTGGGCGACGCGCCGGGCCGTGTTCAGCGGTTCACTGCCGAAGGCTTGGCGGGAGGACAGGTCGGGGCCCGCCTCAAGCACCAGCACCTGCAACCCCGCTTCCGCCAGCACCATCGCCGCCACGCCGCCGGTGGCACCGGAGCCCACAACGATGGCGTCCGGTTGGCGCATTGGGGTGGGGGCCTTCATCGGGCGGGGCGGCACAGAGGGTGGATCGGGGCGTGGGCCATCCCCGGGCCAACCAAAACGAAACCCCGACAGGGGGCTGCCGGGGTTTCGAGGATGTGGTGGCGGGGGCGAGATTTGAACTCGCGACCTTCGGGTTATGAGCCCGACGAGCTACCAGACTGCTCTACCCCGCGTCGACTTCCCAACCATACCAGTCGGTGTGGCCCGTCCAGCTGGTTCCGTCAAGCGGGTCAGTCGAAGCGCAGCTCCCCGAGCACCTCGAGGCGCAGATGGGGAGCCGGCTGCAAGAACTGGCTGCGCAGCTCCTCCAGGGTCATCGGCGTCAGCCAGTCGAGTTGCTCCAACAGGTGGAGGGCCACAGAATGTTTGGCCCGGGCGGAGCCGTCCTCCACCTTGATCGCGACCCCCATGCCCTCGCCGACGCGGCTCAGGCACTGGATGCCCTCGGCACCGCCCTTGCTGACCACCTGGCCGTGGCCGCGGCGCATCAATTCAGTGTCGAAGCGCCCCTCACCCGCCACCAGCTCCGGGTGGGCCAGCATGGCCCGGCTGAGCCGTTCCAGGTCGGCCTGGCTGCCGGCACCCAGGTGGGCATAGAGCAGGGCCATCTGGGCCAGCTGCAGCTGCAGGGTGGGGGCGCCGCAGTCGTCGCGGGCGGTGAGCAGCTCGGCGGCGGGCTGGGCGAGCAGATCGCCCACGCGCTTGAGCACCTCCTGCTGCAGGGGGTGCTCCTTCTGCAGGTAGCTCTCGGTGCTCCAGCCCAGGCGGCGGCAGGTGGCCAGAAAGGCCGCGTGCTTGCCGGAGCAGTTGTGCTCCAGGGGGCTGCTGCCGCAGTCGGGCACGGGGCACTGCAGTTGCTCGGCTTCGATCTCCGAACCCCAGAGCAGCTTGAAGGCTTCGCGGGCGTGCATGGCCGTGCCGGCATGGCTGGCGCAGGCGATGGCCAGGCCCCGCTCACCGCAGTTGCACTGCTCCGCCGCGCCGCTGCTCACAAACACGGTGGCCTGGAAGGGCTTGAGCGCGGAGCGCACGAAGCTCAGCTGCTGGGGATCACCGGCCCGCATCAACACCCGGCCCCGGCCGTCGCACACCACGGCATGAACCCGGTGGCGGGATTCGACGATGCCGTTGCGCAGCAGGCGCACCTCCAGGGGAGGGACGCCCCCGCGGGAAGTGCCACCAAAACTGGAGGACAGGGTCACAGAAGCCCGGGAACCGATCTCACAGAGCCTGACAGAGGCTGGCCCCCGCCAAGGCCAGGATCACCGCCAGCGCCGCACCCTGCTGCAGCCGCCGCAGCACGGGCTGCACCTGGTGCTGGGCGACGAGCAGGTCCTGTTGGCGCCAGGCCAGGGGTTTCTCCCACACCTGGCCGTCGTACCAGCCGGATTCTTCGTACTCCACCCGCTCGGAGACCAGGCGCCGGTGGACGTAGGTCCAGCCCAGCCACTGGCGCACCAGCAGCAGGATCGGCAGGGCCACGGCCGCCACCATGCCCGCCAGCACCAACTGGGCCGGGTGGTGGCGCAGCACCCAGCTGCCCCTGGCCACCAGCACCGTGACGGGAAGCAGCAGCAGCCAGCTGGTGGCCAGAGGACGCAGCAGCCCAGCCAGGCTCTGGGAGGGCCACACGAAAAACCAGGACGCCAGCAACTGCTCGTATTCCTGCAGGGGCCGTTGCTCGGGCGGCACCGGGCAAGGCATGGCGCTCAGGACGAAACGGCTTGCGTTGACGATACGAAGCCCACCTGTTCACCGTGACCCCAGAAGGATTCAAGGTCGTAATAGGTGCGTTCGCTGGGGGTGAGCACGTGCACGATCACCTCGCCGTAGTCGAGCAGCATCCAGCGGCCCTCCTTCTGGCCTTCGCGGCGCAGGGGCAGCCGGCCTGTGGTCTCTTCGATCTGATCCTCCGCCGAGCGGGCGATGGCCCGCACCTGCACATCGGAGAGGCCGCTGCAGATCACAAACCAGTCGGCCAGGGAGCTGACCTCATCCACCCGGATCAAGCGGATGTCGACGGCCTTGCGGTCGTCGCAGGCTTCAGCGGCCAGCTGGGCCAACTGCTTGCTGTCCAGGTCGGTTGCTTGGGGCTCAGCCATAGACGTTCTCGCTGGTCACCGATTGGCGGGAGCCCTGCTGCTGGGCCATTTCGGCGCGGGCTTTGCCTGCACTCTTGCGCAGGGCCTCGAGCCGGTCTTCGTAGAAGGTGCGCTTTTTCTTCTTGCGGGTCTGCTCCACCAGCTCCTTGAGGGCGCCCCCCAGGCTCTTGTAGGCATTGGGCAGGCTGTAACCGAAGCGGGTGGCCAGGTCGATGGCCCGCTCATCGGCGGCGATGGCGTCCTGCAGGCGCTTCTCGGAGTTGTTCTTGAGGTACAGGCGGTAGCCGGCAAAGCCGGAGAGCCCCAGGGCCATCACCAACAACAGACCGTCCTGCACCCACAGCTCGCCAATGGCCCCACCCAGGCCGATGGCCAGGGCGGCCATCTCCCAACCGTCGCGGGGCACGGTGTCGTTCTGGATGCGGCCCACCTCATGCCAGAAGAGCAGGTTGCGGTGGTCGATCGCCAGGGCATCCCACTTCTCCAGATCCACCTGGACCTCCACCTCGTCGCGACCGATTTCCTCGATGGTGATCAGGGGCGGCTCCACCGAGGCGGCCGCTTCCACAAACACCCAGCTCTGCAGTTCGGGAGGCAGCAGCCCTTTCAGGCGCTGGAGTTCGCTCATCGGGCGCGTAACCACGTTGAAGACCAGGGTAGCGATTCTCCCCCCAGCGGCTGGGGGTGTCTGCTGAACTGGGCTGGCGGGGTGGGGCCTGGGGGGCCCGTGAGAGGCTGGGCGGGTTTGGCTTGCATAACCCATGCCCCGCCGCACGGACCTGAGGCGCATCCTGCTGCTGGGCTCGGGTCCGATCGTGATCGGCCAGGCCTGCGAATTTGATTACTCCGGCACCCAGGCCTGCAAAGCCCTGCGCGCCGAAGGCTTTGAGGTGGTGTTGGTGAATTCCAACCCGGCCTCGATCATGACCGATCCGGACATGGCGGATCGCACCTACATCGAGCCGCTCACCCCCGAGGTGGTGGCTCGGGTGATCGAGATCGAGAAGCCCGATGCCCTGCTGCCCACCATGGGCGGTCAGACCGCCCTCAACCTGGCCGTCGCCCTCGCCCAGAACGGCACCCTGGCTAAGCACGGCGTTGAGCTGATCGGCGCCAACCTTGAGGCCATCCAGAAGGCGGAGGATCGGCTTCTCTTTAAGCAGGCGATGGAGCGCATCGGCGTGGCGGTGTGCCCCTCGGGCATCGCCAACACGCTGGAGGAGGCCGAACGGGTGGGCGAGGCCATCGGCAGCTATCCGCGCATCATTCGCCCCGCCTTCACCCTGGGCGGCAGCGGCGGCGGCATCGCTTACAACCCCGAGGAGTTCCGGGCGTTCTGCAAGAGCGGCCTGGAGGCCAGCCCCGTTTCCCAGATCCTGATCGAGCAGTCGCTGCTCGGCTGGAAGGAGTTCGAGCTGGAGGTGATGCGCGACACCGCCGACAACGTGGTGATCGTGTGCAGCATTGAAAACCTCGACCCAATGGGGGTGCACACCGGTGATTCGATCACCGTCGCTCCGGCCCAGACCCTCACCGACCGCGAATACCAGCGGCTGCGCGACCAGTCGATCGCGATCATCCGCGAGATCGGCGTCGACACCGGCGGCAGCAACATTCAGTTCGCCATCAACCCCGCCAACGGCGACGTGGTGGTGATTGAGATGAATCCGCGGGTGAGCCGCTCCTCGGCGCTCGCCTCCAAGGCCACGGGCTTCCCGATTGCCAAGATCGCCGCCCGCCTGGCGGTCGGCTACACGCTTGACGAAATCGTCAACGACATCACCGGTGCCACGCCGGCCTGCTTCGAGCCCACGATCGATTACGTGGTCACGAAGATTCCCCGCTTCGCCTTCGAGAAGTTCCGCGGCAGCCCGGCGGTGCTCACCACCTCGATGAAGTCGGTGGGTGAGGCGATGGCGATCGGCCGTTGCTTTGAGGAGTCGTTTCAGAAGGCGCTGCGCTCCCTGGAAACAGGCCATGCCGGCTGGGGCTGCGACCGGCCCGATGCCAGCTGGGAGCCCACTGAGCTGGAGCGGGCCCTGCGCACCGCCACCCCCGAGCGGATCTTCGCCGTGCGCGCGGCGATGCTCGCCGGCCGCAGCGACGATGAGATCTATCAGCTCAGCGCCATCGATCCCTGGTTTCTCGCCAAGCTGCGCCGCATCCTCGAGGCCGAGCAACGGCTGCTGCCGGGCCGCCAGCTGGCGGAGCTCGAGGCTCCGGCCCTGCTCGAGCTCAAGCAGCTGGGCTTTTCGGATCGTCAGCTCGCCTGGGCCACTGGCAGCCAGGAGCTGGAGGTGCGCCGCCACCGCCAGGCTCTTGGGGTCAACGCCGTGTTCAAAACTGTCGACACCTGTGCGGCGGAGTTTGCCTCCAGCACGCCGTATCACTACTCCACCTACGAGCGGCCGCTGGAGCGGCTCAATGCGGCTGGTGGGCTGGAGATCGTGCCGCCTGAAAACGAGGTGCAGCCGGAAAGCCGCCGCAAGGTGATGATCCTGGGTGGCGGTCCCAACCGCATCGGCCAGGGCATCGAATTCGACTACTGCTGCTGCCACGCTTCCTTCGCCCTGCAGGCCGAGGGCTTCGCCACCGTGATGGTGAACAGCAACCCGGAAACGGTGTCGACCGACTACGACACCAGCGACCGGCTCTATTTCGAACCGCTCACCCTCGAAGACGTGCTCAACGTGATTGAGGTGGAGCATCCCGAGGGGGTGATCGTGCAGTTCGGCGGCCAGACACCGCTGAAGCTGGCGATCCCGCTGCTGCGCTGGCTGGCCTCACCCGAGGGGCTGGCCACCGGCACCCGCATCTGGGGCACCTCCCCCGAATCGATCGACGCCGCCGAAGACCGGGAGCAGTTTGAGGCGATCCTGCGCCGCCTGGAGATCCGCCAGCCCCGCAATGGTCTGGCCCGCAGTGAGGCCGAGGCCCGGGCCATCGCCGCGCGCGTGGGCTATCCAGTGGTGGTGCGCCCCAGTTATGTGCTGGGCGGGCGCGCCATGGAGGTTGTCTACGACGAAGCCGAGCTCAACCGCTACATGGTGGAAGCGGTGCAGGTGGAGCCCGACCACCCGGTGCTGATCGACCAATACCTCGATAACGCCATTGAGGTGGACGTGGATGCCCTCTGCGACGGCGACGGCGTCGTGGTGATCGGCGGCGTGATGGAGCACATCGAGCCAGCGGGTATCCACTCGGGCGACTCGGCCTGCTGGCTGCCGTCGGTGAGCCTCAGCCAGGCGGCCCTGGCCACGATCCGCGAGTGGAGCAGTGCCCTGGCCCTGGCCCTCGGGGTGCGCGGCTTGATCAACCTGCAGTTTGCGGTGCAGAACGACCCGGAGCAGGGCGAGCGGGTGTTCATCATCGAGGCCAACCCCCGCGCCTCCCGCACGGTGCCGTTTGTGGCCAAGGCCACCGGCGTGCCCCTGGCCAAGGTGGCCAGCCAGCTGATGGCCGGCCGCACCCTGGCGGAGCTGGGGCTCACGGCCGAGCCCATCCCGCCTCTGCAAACGGTGAAGGAGGCGGTGCTGCCGTTCAAGCGCTTCCCGGGTTCCGACACGTTGCTGGGCCCTGAAATGCGCAGCACTGGCGAGGTGATGGGCATCGCCAGCAGTGCCGGCATGGCCTATGCCAAGGCCGAGTTAGCCGCAGGGGAGGCCCTGCCCACCAGTGGCACGGTGTTTCTCTCCACCCACGACCGCGACAAGCCGGCCCTGCTGCCCGTGGCTGAGCGGCTGGTGGGGTTGGGCTTTGCCCTGATCGCCACCGGTGGCACCGCCGAGGCCCTTCGGGCTGCTGGCCTGCAGGTGGAATCAATCCTCAAGGTGCATGAGGGCCGGCCCAACATTGAAGATGCGATCCGCTCGGCCCGCATTCAGCTGATCATCAACACCCCGATCGGCCGCCAGGCCGCCCACGACGACAAATATCTGCGTCGGGCCGCCCTCGACTACGCCGTGCCGACGGTGACAACCCTGGCCGGGGCTAGGGCCGCTGTCGAGGCGATCACGGCGTTGCAGCAGCAGACCATTGAGGTGAATGCCCTGCAGGACATCCACCCCGGACTCACTCGTTAGGGTTGGGGGCCCGATAGATCCCGCTTTGACAGCCAGCACCCAGGTCAGCAACCAGATCACCTCAGGCAGCGACTGCACGGCGGCTTTCCGGGCCGCCTATGAAAATCGCTACACCTGGGAGCCGGATTTCGGTGGTTATCAGGGCCGCTGCATCTGGGAGCAAGACGAAAAGAAGGTCGAGGGCAGCTTCGTGGTGGGCGCCGACCTCAAGGCCACGGTGACTGGCGTCGCCGATGAGGAGATTCACAAGGCCCTGGCCTCCCAACTGTGGGAGGTGGCGATCCACCGGGTGCGGCGCAGCTTTGAGCAAACCCACGGCGCCAACACCTTCAGCGCCGGCGACACCGACGCGGTGGGCACTGAGGTGATCGTGGGCGGCAAAAACGAAGGCGATCGCTATCGCATCAAGGCAAATGTGGTGACGATGGTGCATCGCCACATTCATGGCACCGTGGTGACGATCTTCACCGAGAGCACAACAGACACCGGCAGCGGCTACCTGAGCCGCAGCTACACCAGCCAGTACGCCGATCCAGCAACTGGCGCAGCCAAGGGGGGCATCAGCCGTTTCACCGACACCTTTGTGCCCCTGGCTCGGGTGGGCCCCTGGGTGCTGAGCGAGCGGGTGGTTGAGACCGCTGCCCATGGCGACACGCCGGCCGGCCGCCAGGTGTTTCGTTTCGAGGATCTTGCCCCCTTGGCTTAAGCCAAGAGGCTGCTGCTAGGCACAATGCAGCCATGTTTTCCCTTTGGATTGGTGCCTACGACCAGGGCTTGGCCTATGCCGGTCTGGCCCTGGGCACCTACCTAACCCTGCGCGTCCTCAACTTCCCAGACCTCACGGTGGACGGGTCCTTTGCCCTGGGTGGTGGCACCGCTGCCGTGTTGATCAGTCAGGGCGCCCCGGTGCCGGTGGCCTTGGGGCTGGCGATCTTGTTTGGCTGCCTGGCGGGCACGGTGACTGGCCTGATTCACACCCGGCTGGGGGTGAATGATCTATTTGCCGGCATCCTCACCACCACCGGCCTTTATTCGATCACCCTGCGACTGATGGGGCGCTCCAACATCCCCCTGTCTGAAACCCCAGCTGGAATTCTGGCCCTGCCCGACCTGGGCCTGGGCCTAGATGGTCAGTGGGCCGTGGGATTAACCCTGGCGACGCTTGGGATGATCCTGCTGATCTCCTTCCTGCTGGCCACCGATTTCGGCCTGTCTTTGCGCGCCCTGGGCAACAACCCCACCATGGCCCGCGCCAACGGCATCAACCAGCGCCGCGGGCTCACGGTGGGAATCGCTGCTGCCAATGGTCTGGTGGCCCTGGCCGGGGCGCTGGTTGCCACCTATCAGGGCTTTGCCGACGTGACCATGGGCATCGGCTCGCTGATCCTGGGACTAGGCAT
This sequence comes from Synechococcus sp. 8F6, assembly GCF_002252665.1. Classification (GTDB taxonomy): domain Bacteria; phylum Cyanobacteriota; class Cyanobacteriia; order PCC-6307; family Cyanobiaceae; genus Cyanobium_A. The sequence continues at coordinate 114,437 of NZ_NQKZ01000002.1, read as the reverse complement.
GGTGATCATTGGCGAATCGGTGCTGCGGCCCCGCTCGCTGCCCTGGGCCCTGCTGGCGGTGTCGGTGGGGGCGATTTTGTTCCGCACCATGATCGCCATCGCCCTGCAGTTGGGCCTCGAACCGGTTGATCTCAAGTTGGCAACGGCCCTGCTGCTGCTGATCGCCCTGGCCTTCGGGCGGCTGCGCATACCTGGGCTTTCGGCAGACCAGGGGAGGCAGGAGCAATGAGTTCTGCCCCTGCTCTCAGCGCCCCTGCTCTCAGCGTCCCGGGCCTCAGCGTTGAGGAGCTCAGCTGGGGCCATCCCCTGCCGGGATCGGGCTGGCGCCAATTATTCAGCGGTTTCTCGCTGAGCTGCCCCCCGGGTCAGTTTCTGGTGGTGATTGGCAGCAACGGCTCCGGCAAGAGCACCCTGCTCAATCTGGTGGCTGGCACCCTGCGCCACAGCGCCGGCCGTATCCACCTGGGCGGCCGCCCCCTGCACCGCCTGCGAGATCACCAGCGGGCCTGCTGGATTGGCCGGGTGATGCAAAACCCTCTGGAGGGCACATGTCCGGGGCTTACCGTGGCTGAAAACCTGCGGCTGGCGGAGCGGCGCAACAGGCCAGCCAGGTTTGCAGCAGGTTTTTTGATTAGTGCCTTTGGTGGCATTCATCCCAATGGCGGCGACCGCAGGCGCTACCGCGAGCTGCTGGGCGAGCTGGGCTTGCCCCTGGCCGACCGGCTCGATGAACCGGTGGGTCAACTTTCCGGAGGACAGCGCCAGAGCCTCAGCCTGGTGATGGCAACCCTGGGTTCCCCGGATCTGCTGCTGCTCGATGAGCACACCGCTGCCCTTGACCCCCGGGCCGAAGCAACGGTGATGGCGCTCACCGACAGGTTGGTGCGCCAGCTGGGCACCACCGCCTTGATGGTGACCCACAGCCTCGAGCAGGCCCTGAGCCACGGCGACCGGTTGGTGATGCTCCATGAGGGTGGCTTGATTGGCGATTGGAATGCTGCCGAGCGTGAACATCTCGACCCGGCCGCATTGCGGTCGATGTATGGCGCCGCCATAGTTGCGCCGCAGTCTTCCAGTGCCCCAGATGGGTCTTCAGCGTCGTGAATTTCTGAGCCTGGTTGGGGCTGGCGCTGTGAGCACGGTGGTGCTCTCCGCCTGCGGCAAGCTCGGTGGTGGCGCCAAGGTGAAAGGCCCCACCATCGGCATGCTGCAGATGGTGGAAGCTCCGCCTCCGACCAACACCCGCAAGGGCTTCGAAGCGGCCCTGGCAGAAGCGGGCTACATACCTGGCAAAACGGTCAACTTCATCCAGAAGGATGCGGCCGGCGAAATGCCCAACACCACCCTGGTGATGAAGCAGTTTGTGGGCGACCAGGTGGACATGATCCTGGCGGTGGGCACCCCGCCCCTGCAGGCCGCCATGAAGGTGGCCCCAGAAACCACTCCGGTGGTGTTCTGCTACTGCTCCAATCCCTGGGGTGCCGGTGCCGGCACGCCCCCGGGTGGCGTGGGGCAGCACAAGCCAAATGTGGTCGGCACGATCGGCACCAACCCGGTGGGCAAGGAGCTCGATTTGGCTCGCCAAATCAACCCTGAGCTCAAAACCGTGGGTCTGATCTTCAACCCCGGCGAGCCCAACTCCGAATACGAGGCCAAGGTGCTCAAGGAGGAGGCGGCCAAACGCAACATCACCGTTGTGGAGCAGTCGGTGGCCAACTCCGGCGAAGTGCTGCAAGCCGCCCAGGTGCTGGCCGACAAGAAGGTCGAGGCCTTCGTGAAGATCGGCGATTACGCCACGATTCAGGGCTTCGGCTCGATTGCCAAGGTGGGTCTCGAGAAGAAGATCCCCGTGTATTCGGTGGATGCCGACGACATCAAGCTGCCCGGCTGCCTGGCCACGATCGGCTGGGCCTACTTCGATGACGGCTACGCAGCAGGCAAGCTGGCGGTGCGGGTATTGAAGGGAGAATCGCCGGCCAAAATGGCCTTCGAGCCCCTCACCAAAACTGAGTTGATGGTGAACAAGGCCACCGCCGCAGCGATTGGGGTGACCCTGCCTGAGGAGCTAATCAAGGAAGCCCAGAAGGTGGTGAGCTAGAGCCCACCCCCATCAGATCACCCCTCTTTTCAGGGAAGGGGGATGATGTTTTGCAGCTTGTCGTTGAGCTGGCTGGCCATGGCTTGGCGGCCCACGGCAAGCACCTTCAAGGTGTCTTCGTGCATGCGCAGCTGGGCATCGGCCACCTGCATGCCCCGCACCAGCTCCTTCATCTCATCGGGAAGGCTGTTGAGGTCGTAGCGCTTGCCTTCGAAGGTGAGCACGGGCGGCTGGTTGCTGGCGGCTTGGCTGGCGCTATCCACGGAAAACAGATGACTGGACTCCTCAGGATACGGGGGGGACTCCAGCCGGTCGCTTGAAGAAAAACATCAGCAGGGGCCCCACCTGGGCTGCCTCCACCATCTCCCAATTCTCCTTGCCGAGGGCATTGAGGAAAAATTGCAGCTGCTCCGCCGGGTGGCGTGGCTTGGTGGCGGCAGCGTCGTACTGCTGGGGGAATTCCTGCTTCAGAAACTCCGGGCTGAGGGCGCCGCCCAGCCGCTCACTATCGGCCTCGGGGGAGGGAGGCCCTGGTGGATTGCCGCTTTCCACGTTGATGTGGATCACCCGGTATTCCCACGTCATCACGTCTGCAGATGAATGAATTGGCGCTCGCAGAGCTCGCGGTAGCGGCCTCCCTGCGCCATGAGCGCATTGTGACTGCCTTGCTCCACGATCCGCCCGCCATCGAGCACCAGGATCCGGTTAGCTCCCTGAACGGTGGCGAGGCGGTGGGCGATCACCAGCACGGTGCGTCCCGCCATCGCCTGCTCCAGCCCCCGCTGCACCGCCTCTTCGGCCTCGGCATCCAGGGCGCTGGTGGCTTCATCCAGCAACAGCACGGCGGGGTTGCCCAGCACGGCGCGGGCGATGGCCAGGCGTTGCAGCTGACCGCCGGAGAAGTTGCTGCCCCGCTCTTCGATGCGGCTGGCGTAGCCCTGGGGCAGGGCCTCAATGAACCCAGCGGCGTTGGCCAGCTCGGCGGCCTGCCGGATCGCCGCCTCGCTGGCGGGCCGCCCGAAGGCGATCGCCTCGGCCACGGTGCCCGAAAACACGCTGCTCTGCTGGGGCACCAGGGCCACCGCCCGGCGCAGGTCCCGGGCCCGCAGGTCGGCGAGGTTTTGGCCATCAAGCAGCACCCGGCCCTGCTGGGCGGTGTTGAAGCGCAGCAGCAGCGAAAACAGGGTGCTCTTGCCGGCCCCCGAGGGGCCGACCAAGGCCACCACCTGCCCCGGTTCAACGGCCAGGTTGAGGTCGTGCAGCACAGGCTGGCCAGGGCTGTAGCCGAAGCGCACCTGCTCGAGCACCAGCGCGCCACGCACGGGCCCGAGAGGTTGGGCCGTGGGGCTGTCGGGTGCTTCCACCGGTTCTGCCTCAATGGCCCGCAGCCGACGCAGCGAGGCCTGGCCCTGCTGGAATTCGTTGAAGTTGGTGGTGAGGTGGGAGATCGGATCGATCAGCATCAGCAGCGCCGCCACATAGCTGCTGAACCCCTGGCTGCTGAGGCCACCCACCTGGATGCGGGCGGCGCCGATCAGCAGCACCGTGAGAATGCCGGCGGCCTCCAGGAAGCCCACCACCGGATGCTGCAGGGCCAGCAGCTTCAGGGTGCGGTAGCGGGCTCGGCGGTGCAGGTCGATCTCGGCGTCAAAGCGCTGCTGCAGCCAGGGTTCCGCGGCAAAAGCGCGCACCAGCGGCAGCCCGCCAATCGCCTCACCCAGCAGGCCGGCCAGCTCGCTCACCTGCTTCTGGCTGCGCTCGGCCGCCGCCATCACCCGGGCGCCGAAGCTGCTCACCAACAGCACCACCAGGGGGGCCAGCAGCAGGGTGGCGAGGGCCAGGGGCCAGTCGAGCCACACCATGTAGCCCAGCACCACCACCAATTGCAGGGCGCTGGGGGTGGTGTCTTGGATGATCTTGTAGATCACCTCGCCAACGCGGTCGGCGTCTTCGGTGAGGCGGTAGGTGAGGTCGCCGGCCGAGAGCTTCTCCAGGGCGCCAAACTCCAGGCGCTGCAGCCGGGCAAACAGCCCACGGCGCAGCTCCTGGCTCACGCGTAGGGCCGGGCCGGCCAGCAGGGTGTCCTGGCCAAACTGGGCCGCCTTCTGCACCAGAAACAAGCCCAAGGCCGCCGCGATCGTGCGCAGCACCACTGGGAAGTTGCCGGCGCCGATGGCGGGGATGAGCTGACCGGCCAGCCAGGCCAGCAGCGGCCAACAGCTCACGTAGATGAGGATGCACAGACCCCCGGCCAGCAGGCGCCTGCCGTAGGGCTTCAGCAGCGGCCAGAGGTGACGGAAGCCGGCCAGCGACGGTGCAAGCATGCAGTCACGGTATCGCCACCGTTGCGGGCTCATCCTTGAAACTCGATCAATTCCTCAAGTACCAGGGCCTGGTGGGCACCGGCGGTGAAGCCAAGCTGCGCATTCAACGGGGGGATGTGCGCGTCAATGGCGCCATCGAAACCCGCCGGGGTCGCCAGCTGGCCCTGGGGGATGCGGTGGCCCTCGATGGCCGCGAGGTGTTGTTCACGCCGCCCCGTGAGGTGCCCAGAGCCCGGCCCTGATCCAGGGTTCAGGGAGTGACCGGCGGCCCATTAGGTTTTGCTGACGTCGTTGGGGTGGGCCGGTGCGCAAGGCCGTGATCGCGGGCAACTGGAAGATGCACATGACCTGCGCTGAGACGCGGGTGTTTGCGGCCACGTTCCGACCGCTGATTGCCGATCTCACCGACGACCGGGAGGTTGTGATCGCTCCGCCTTTCACCTCGATTCCCACCCTCTGCCGCCACCTCGCGGGGGCCGGGGTGCAGATTGCTGGTCAGAACGTGCACTGGGAGGACCAGGGCGCCTACACCGGCATGATCTCGGCGCCGATGCTGGTGGAGCACGGCGTCAGCCACGCGATCGTGGGCCACAGCGAGCCGCGCAAGTACTACAGCGAGAGTGATGAGCAGATCAATCTGCGGGCCCGCAACGCCCAGATCCATGGCCTGATCCCGATCCTCTGCGTGGGCGAGAGCCTCGACCAGCGCGAGTCCAACGAAACCGAGCGGGTGATTCACCGCCAGATCGAGCAGGGGCTGGAGGATGTGGACCCCACTCGGCTGATCGTGGCCTATGAGCCTATCTGGGCGATCGGTACCGGCAAAACCTGTGCCGCCGAGGAGGCCAACCGCATCTGCGGGCTGATCCGCGGCTGGGTGGGCAATGCCAGTGTCACGGTGCAATACGGCGGTTCGGTGAATCCGGCCACCATCGACGACCTGATGGCCCAGAGCGAGATCGACGGCGTGCTGGTGGGTGGTGCTTCCCTCGATGCGGTGAGCTTCGCCCGCATCGCCAACTACGGCCGCTGAGGGGAGTCGCCTGATGGGCGAGCCTCGCTTCCCCTGGGGTGGGCGCACTGCCGTGATGGGGGTGCTTAACCTCACCCCCGACTCCTTCAGTGAAGGCGGGAGGTTGGCCAGTGTGGAGGCCGCAGTGCGACAGGCCGGCCTGATGCTGGTCCAGGGGGCTGATCTGCTCGATCTGGGTGCCCAGAGCACCCGCCCCGGTGCCGAGGAGGTGGGGCCGCAGCGGGAGCTGGAGCGGCTTTTGCCGGCCCTGGCCGCGATTCGCGCTGCCCATCCCAACGCCCTGCTCTCGATCGACACCTTTCACGCCCCCGTGGCCGAGGCCGCCCTGGCGGCTGGGGCCCACTGGATCAACGATGTGAGCGGCGGCCGCCGCGATCCCGCCTTGCTGCGGCTGGCGGCGTCGGCGGGGTGCCCCCTGGTGCTGATGCACAGCCGCGGCGATAGCCGCAGCATGGATCAACTGGCGCACTACGACGATGTGGTGGGGGAGGTGCGCGCTGGCCTGCTTGAGGCCACCGAAACCGCGATCGCGGCGGGCGTGCGCCCCACTCAGGTGATCTGGGATCCGGGTCTGGGCTTTGCCAAGGACACGGGCCACAACCTGGCGCTGCTGCGGGGCCTGGCGCTGTTGGCGGGCGAGGGCTTTCCACTGCTGGTGGGCCCCTCACGCAAGCGCTTCATCGGGGCCGTGCTGAACGAATCCCGGCCTCGGGCGCGGCTCTGGGGCACGGCGGCGGTGTGCGGCTTTGCCATCGCCCAGGGGGCGCGGATCCTGCGGGTGCATGACGTGGGGCCGATCGCGCAGACCGCCCGCATGGCCGATGCCCTTCAGGGCTCCGTGACACCTTCGATCCGGTCTTCGATCTCCTGGTAGATCTCCTGCAGTTGGGCGATGTTCTCGTCGCTGGTTTCCCAGTAGCCGCGGCCGTTCACTTCCAGCAGGGTGCCCACGATGCGGCGGAAGCTGTGGGGGTTGAGCTCCATCAGCCGCTTGCGCATCTCCGGGTCGTTGATGAAGGTGTCGTTGGCTTCCTCATACACGAAGTTGTCCACCGCGCCGCTGGTGGCACTCCAACCCAGGGTGAAGTTGAGCCGCTTGGCGACTTCGCGCACACCCTCATAGCCGCTGTTCAGCATGCCCTCATACCACTTGGGGTTGAGCAGCTTGGTGCGCGAATCGAGCCGAATTGTTTCACTAAGTGAGCGCACCTGGGCATTGGCGGTGGTGGTGTCGGCGATGTAACTCGATGGTGCCTTGCCGTCGTCGCGCAGGCCCTGGATCAGCTTGGTGGGATCGGAATCGAAGTAGTGGCTCACATCGGTGAGTGAGATCTCGGCAGAATCCAGGTTCTGGAAGGTCACATCGGCAGTTTTCATCGCCGATTCGAACACGTCGCGGTTCTGGTTCATCTCGCCGGGATTATCGGCGTTGAAGGCAAAGGTTTTGCGCGAGAGGTACATCTCCTGCAGCTCGTTCTCCTCCTCCCAGGTGCTGTTCTCCACCGCCAGGTTGACGTTGGAGGAATAACTGCCGCTGGCATTGGAGAACACCCGGGTGGCCGCGTCCCGCAGGGAGACGCCCTGGGCTTCGGCCTGCTCCTGGGCGTGACGCCGCACGAAGTTCATCTCCAGGGGCTCATCGGCCTCGGCCGCCATCTTCACGCCCTGGTCGATCAGGCCCATCTGGTTGATGAACAGGTCGCGGAACACGCCGCTGCAATTGACCACCACGTCGATGCGGGGGCGGCCCAGTTCTTCAAGGGAAATCAGTTCGAGCTTGTTCACCCGGCCGAGGGAATCGGGCATGGGCCGCACGCCGATGAACCACAGGATCTGGGCCAGCGATTCGCCGTAGGTCTTGATGTTGTCGGTGCCCCAGAGCACGCAGGCGATGGTTTCGGGCCAGGCGCCCTGCTCCGCCTTCTGGCGCTCGATCAGCCGGTCCACCACCACCTTGGCCGCTGCAATCGCGGCGCGGGTGGGAATCGACTGGGGATCAAGGGCGTGGATGTTCTTGCCGCTGGGCAGCACGCCGGGGTTGCGGATCGGATCGCCGCCCGGGCCGGGCAGCACGTATTCGCCATCGAGGGCCTTGAGCAGGCTCTCCATCTCCATGTCGGCGCAGATCTGCTCGAGGCAGAAGCGCAAGTAACCAAACAATTTGTCGAGCTCGGCTTGATCCACCTCGCCAAAGCCGGCGCTGCGGCAGGCGCTCAGCCAGGGGCTGGGCAGCTTGAAGCCAAACTGCTCGAGCAGCTTGAACAGCCAACCGAAGTTTTCGCGCAGGGTCACCCGGCCATCGGCGCCGGTGACGGCCTTCACCATCGCGCCCACCGCTGCGCGACACACCTCGGTGATGGTGCAGTTGAGCTCCACATCGGCGAGCACGCCCTCGTCGTTGCCCTTGTAGACGTCGGCAATCGTGCGGCCCCGGCTCTCGGCCAGCAGGCCTGGCAGGGAGCGCAGACCGTCTTCCTCGCGCTCGAGAGCAGCGATGTTCACCAGGGTGGCGATTGCCTCTTCGGCGGTGGGAGGCTTGCCGATCGTGTGCAGACCGCAGGGCAGCAGCCGGCTCTCGATCTCCATCAGTTGGCGGTACACCGCCCCCACCACGCCGTCGCGGCCGTCGAGGTCGAGCTCGGAGCCGTCGACGTCGGGCAGCACCACGTCTTTGTCAAGGTTGCACTGGCGCGCCGTTTCCACGATCGCGTTGACGATCTGCACGCCTCTAGAGCCTTCGCGCAGCTGCTGGTAGGAACCCACCAGCTCACCCAGCTCCTTGAGGCCCTTGTAGAGGCCAGCGTTTTCAGCTGGCGGCGTGAGGTAGCTGATCGTGGAGGCGTAGCCGCGCCGTTTGGCGATCGTGGCCTCGCTCGGGTTGTTGGCGGCGTAGTAATAGAGGTTGGGCAGGGCGCCGATCAGCGAATCGGGGTAGCAGGTTTCGCTCATGCCCATCTGCTTGCCGGGCATGAACTCCAGCGAGCCGTGGGTGCCGAAGTGCAGCACCGCATCGGCCTGCCACACCTTCTCCAGGTAGGTGTAGTAGGCGGCAAAGCCGTGGTGGGGGCTGGCGCTGCGCGAATAGAGCAGCCGCATCGGGTCGCCCTCGTAGCCAAACGTCGGCTGTACGCCGACAAACACGTTGCCGAAGTGGCGGCCGTAGATCAGCAGGTTGGTGCCATCGCTGTTGAGGTTGCCGGGGGGCTTGCCCCAGTTTTCTTCGAGCCGCTCGGAATAGGGAGTGAGCCGCTCGTATTCCTCCACGCTCATGCGGTGGGCGATCGCCAGCTCCGGGGCGCCCTGGAGCGCTTCGGGGTCGTTGATCACCGCCTCCATCAGCGCCTTGGAGTTGTGCGGGAGATCCTGCACGTCGTAGCCCTTGGCCTTCATCTCCTCGAGCACCCGGTGGATCGAGCCGAACACATCGAGGTAGGCGGCGGTGCCCACGTTGCCCTTGTCGGGCGGAAAGCTGAACACGGTGATCGCCAGCTTCTTCTCGGCCCGGGGCTTCACCCGCAGCGAAGCCCAGCGAATCGCCCGCTCGGCGATCGCATCCACCCGGTCCTGCAGGGTGTGGGCCTTGCCGGTGGCGTCATCGCGGCCGCTCAGCACGATCGGCTCGATGGCACCATCGAGTTCGGGGATGGCGATCTGCAGCGCCACCTGCACCGGGTGCAGGCCCAGGTCGCTCTCCTCCCACTCCTGGGTGGTCTGGAACACCAGCGGTAGGGCCACCATGTAGGGGCGGTTGAGCTTTTTCAGCACCTCGATCGCCTTGGGATGGTCCTGACGGGCCGGGCCACCGACCAGGGCAAAGCCGGTGAGCGACACCACCCCATCCACCAGGGGCACGTCCGGGTTGAGCGGGTCGTAGAAGAAGGCATTCACCGGCTTGGTGAAGTCGAGCCCGCCGCAGAACACCGGAATCACGGTGGCGCCGCGGTATTCCAGCTCCTGAATGATCGCCACGTAGTGGGCCTCATCGCCGGTAACAATGTGGCTGCGCTGCAGCACCAAGCCGATCACAGGACCCTTGCGGGCCGCCTCTGATAGCTCGCTGCGGCTGGCGGTCCAGTTGAGGTATTCCTTGAGGTCTTCGAACATCCCCGGCGCCAGGGGGTGCCAGATGCCCAGGTCGGGAAACACCTCGGGCTCGGCCACCACCACGGCGGCGCGGTCGCTGTCGCCCTTCGGGAACACGTATTTGTCGGCCAGCATCAACAGGAAATTCCTGAGGTTGTCTGGCGTGCCGCCCAGCCAATACTGGAAGCTGAGCATGAAGGAGCGGGCGTCTTGAGCCTTCTCCACCGGCAGATATTTGAGAACCGTCGGCAGGGTGTTGAGCAGCTTCAACATCGCGTCCTGGAAGCCGGCGCCGCCAGCCTCCTTGCGCTTTTTCATGAAGCTGGCGATGGCGCTCTTGCTCTGGCCCAGCTGGGCCATCGAGAAGGTGCCGAGCTTGTTGAGCCGCATCACCTCCGGCATGGAGGGGAACACCACCGCCGCCTTGAGCCGGTCGCGGTGGGGGGCCACCGCCTCCACCACTTTCTGAGCCAGGTCCTCAATGAAGATCAGCGAAGCGATGAACACATCGGCTGAGGCCACATCGGCCTGGAAGTCGGCGTAGTTCTGGGGGTCGCGCAGCTCCTCGATCAGGTAGCCGCTCAGCTCGATCGCCAGGGGGCCGTTCTGGGCGTTGAGCGAGGTGGCGGCCTGGGTGAGGGCGTTTTGATATTGGGGTTCGAGCACCACATACACGGCCTTCATCACGGCCCGGCCGTTCACGTCGCCCGGGGTGACGCGGCGGTTGGTGGAGCGGACCTGCGTGAACATGCGCGCGGTGGGAGTGAGCACTGGAAAGGAATCTACGGAGGGAGGCGCCGGGATGCCAGCGCTGCACGCCGTTGAGCCATAGGCTCGCGAACACTGCTACCGCCGCCATGTCCAGCTCTGCCACGCCTCCGCCGGCGCCGATCCCCGTGGTGGTGGCCGGTGCCCTGGGCCGCATGGGCGCCGAAGTGGTGAAGGCGGTGCAGACCGCGGCGGATTGCGCGTTGGTGGGGGCGATCGACACCACGCCGGACAAGGAGGGCACGGATGTGGGCCTCGAACTCGGGCTGGGCGAGCTGGAGGTGGCGATCACTGCCGATTTCGAGGGGGTCCTCTGCCAGGCCAGTCAGGCTGCCCGCCAGGGTGGCGCGGCGGTGCTGGTGGATTTCACCCACCCCTCGGTGGTCTATGAGCACACCCGCGCCGCGATTGCCTACGGGGTGCATCCCGTGATCGGCACCACCGGCCTGAGCCCGCAGCAGCTGACCGATCTTGCCGCCTTTGCCGACAAAGCCTCGGTGGGCGGGGCCGTGATCCCCAACTTCTCGGTGGGCATGGTGCTGCTGCAGCAGGCCGCCGCCGCCGCCGCCCGCTTCTACGACTTCGCTGAGCTCACCGAGCTGCACCACAACCGCAAGGCCGATGCCCCCAGTGGCACCTGCATCAAGACCGCCGAGCTGATGGAAGAGCTGGGCAAATCCTTCAACCGCCAGCAGGTGGAGGAGCACGAAACCCTGGCTGGCTGCCGCGGCGGCCAGCGCGAGAGCGGCCTGCGGCTCCACTCCATCCGCCTGCCCGGTCTGGTGGCCCATCAGGAGGTCATGTTCGGAGCTCCCGGGGAGACCTACACCCTGCGCCACGACACGATTGATCGTTCCGCCTACATGCCTGGCGTGCTGCTTACGGTGCGCAAGGTGCGCCAGCTGGGTGGCCTGGTGTATGGCCTGGAGAGGTTGCTCTGATGTTGATTCCGCTTCGACCGGGTGAACTGCCGCGTTTGATCCCAGCGGTCGCCACTGGACCGCAGTTCAACGCCTGCACCGGCAACCCCCGCAAGGTGCTGCAGCGGGTGCTGATCTCGGTGATCGGCGCCGTGATCACCCTGCTGATCAGCCAGACCTTGTTGTTCACCAGTCAGTTCGGTCCAGTGTTTCTGGTGGTGGGCGTGGTGTTTGCCCTCTACCTGCTCTGGGGGCCGATCCTGGAGGCGGGCCAGAAAAACGCCACCCTGCGCCGCTACCCGGCCGCCGCCCTGTTTGAGGGTAAGGTCGCCGACCTCTACACCCGCGAGATCGTTGAGGAGCGCCGCGAGCAGGCCAACAACAACGGCCGCCTCGAGCTGGTGGAAAACCGGCGCACCTGGCTCACCCTTGAGCTGGCGGATGAGGAGGGCTATCTCGGCAAGGTGCGCTTCCCGTTCGAGAAGAAGCACCAGCAGATCCGGGCCGGCATGGTGGTGCGGGTGCTGGTGCTCAGCGAGCGCAAGGACTTCTCACGGGTGGGGGCGATCAGCGACGCCTGGCTCCCCCAGCTGAAGCTGTGGGTGGGCGAGTACCCGTTCCTGCTGCGGCCGGCCTTTGAAGAGCTCTGCCTGAAGCGGTTCCGCTAACGCCAATGCGTGGCTGGCGCCGCCTGGCGTTGGACGTGTTGGCTGTTTTTGGAAACTGGACGTTGTTCAACAGCCTGTTGAACAAACCGAAATCGCCTATGAGACGGGCTTCTCGCAGTGGGCACCCCGGCTCGCCCGCCACGATGAGCGCGGGATCCGTTATGGGCTGCAATATTGCGTTACAATTCATCCATCGCCACGCCAGAGGCTCCTCGTGACTCAGACCACCCCCTCCATCGAAGCCGCCACTATCCGCGGTGCCACCGTCACCACCGAAGACGGCGGCCGCCTCAACGCCTTTGCTACCGAGCCCCGCATGGAAGTGGTGTCCACCGAGAGCGGCTGGGGCTTCCATGAGCGCGCCGAAAAGCTCAACGGCCGCATGGCCATGCTCGGCTTCATCGCCCTGCTCGCCACCGAATTCGCCCTGGGCGGTGAATCCTTCACCCGCGGTCTGCTCGGCATCGGCTGAGGCTCCTGCTGAGCCATCGCCGCAGCACTTTTGCTGCGGCTTTTTTGTGCCCCTGCCCTGGGCTGCGCTATCTCCCGCCATGGTTCCTTCAAATCCGGTGTTGCGGGCCCAGGTGAACGGGGCGGGACCCACCGGAGCCCTGGCGGCGCTCGCCCTGGCGGATGCCGGCTGGCAGGTGTCCATCAGCGACCCGTTGCTCGCCGCCAGCCTGCTGGAGCGCAACCGGGCCTACGCCTTCACCCACTCCAGCCAGCGCCTGCTTGCGCAGTTAGGGCTGTGGGAGGAGCTCCGAGCGGCCATGGTGCCGTTCCGCTCCCTGCAGCTGCTGGATCTGGCCATCGATCAGCAGGTGCCCTTTGGCCTGGCGGATCTGGGCCGGCGGCTGGCGGCCGCCCCTGGAGCGGCGGTGGGTTGGGTGGCCCTGCACCGTCCCCTGCTCGGCGTGCTTCTGGAGCGCCTGGCCGCCCACCCAGCCATCAGCCTGAAGCTGGGGGTGGGGGCAACAGCGGATCCTGCCCGCCCGGCTGATCTGAGCTCGGCAGATCTGAGCCCGGCTGATCTGAATGCGGCAGATCTGATCGTGGCCGCCGACGGGCCCCATTCCCCCAGCCGCGACGCCCTCGGCATCGGGGTGGTTCAGTGGCCCTACCGCCAGAGCTGCCTCACGGCCCTTGTGCAGCTGCGCGGCAGCGCCGACGACCAGGCCTGGGAGCTGCTGCGTCCGGAAGGGCCGTTTGCAGTGTTGCCCCTGGGGGCAGGGCAGTTTCAGCTGGTGTGGAGTGCGCCGGCTCCGCGTTGCCGTCAGCTCGAGAGCCTGGGCGATGCCGCCTTTCTCGATGCCCTCGCCGGGGCCCTGCCGGATCAGCTCCAACCCGATGCTCTGCTCGACGACCCTCGGGCTTTCCCGGTGTCGTTGTTGCTGGCCCGCCGGCTGCACCGCGGCCGCACGGTGCTGGTGGGGGAAAGTGGCCACCGCTGCCATCCGGTGGGCGGCCAGGGGCTGAATCTGTGCTGGCGCGACGTGGCCCAGCTGCATCGTTTGGCCCGGCGGGTGCGTGCCGGCCGCATGGCTGTGGAGCGGCTGCCAGCGGCCTACGGGCGCCGCCGCTGGCCCGATCTGTTGCTCACCCTGGTGGCTACCGACCTGCTGGTGCGTGTCTTCTCCAACCGCGCGCCACTGCTGCTGGCCCTGCGCCGGTTTGCCCTGCTCCTGCTGGCCCGCCTGGCGCCCCTGCGGCAGCTGAGCCTGGCGGCCATGACCCAAGGCCCTTGCCAGCTGCTGCGGCGTTGATCAGCATGGAGGTGCTCCAAGCGCTCGATCCCCCGCTGAGCTGCCCATGGTGATCAGCACCACCTCCCAGCCGCCGCCGTCGCCAGCCCTGGTGCGGTTGCTGCGCCATCAGTTCGGCCTGAGTGAGAGCGCCCTGGCCCTGGGCCTGCGCCAGGCCCAGCAGGAGCAGGCACCCCTGCCGGTGGTGCTCTGGCGCTTTGGCCTGATCAGCCTCGAGCAGTTCGATGCCCTGCTGGCCTGGCAGGACAGCAACCCCTAGGGCCCGCCCGGCTCAGTTTTCCAGTTCAGCTCAGTTCAGCTGTAGATGATCAGCGACTCCACCGGCTGATCGTCAGGCAGCTTGCGCCGTCCCTCCAGGGCCGCCAACTCGGCCACAAAGCCGAAACCACACAGCTGCCCGCCGGCGGCCGCCACCAGCTCGGCGCAAGCCGCCGCGGTGCCGCCGGTGGCCAGAAGGTCGTCGATGATCAGCACCTTGGAGCCATCGGCGAGGGCATCGCTGTGGATCTCCAGGCGGTCGCTGCCGTATTCCAGGGCGTAGTCGACCCCGGTCACGGTGCCCGGCAGCTTGCCGGGCTTGCGCACCGGCACAAAGCCCAGCTGCACGGCCGTGGCCAGAGCGGTGCCCACGATGAAGCCGCGCGATTCGATGCCCACGATCAAGTCGGGCTGCAGCCGCTCACACACGGAGGTGAGCTGGCGGATCACCTCCTGCCAGCCGTCGGGGTCGCGCATCAGGGGTGTCAGGTCGCGAAACAGGATGCCGGGCTTGGGGAAATCAGGCACATCCCGCACGAATTCCCGCAGGTCTGGAGCCATGGACGTGACGGGTGGGTGCACTTGCTGGCATCATCGCAGCCATGCCCCAGGACCCAACCGCGCCGGAATCCAGCGCCCGGCTTCCCCGCCGGGGCCTGGAACGCCTCGACCTGCTCTTGCTCAGCGTGGAGGCCCTCGACCTCAACGGCGGTGAGGCGATGGTGTGGATGAGTGAGCAGATGGGTTTCACCAGCCTCTTCCCCAACCGGGTGGAGCTGTGGAAGCGTCGCTGCACCAACCCCCTGCGCCGCACCACCCGCCGCGGTGCGCTGGAGCCAGCGGAAACCGATGCCCTGATCCGCATCCTCTGCGCCCTGGCCGATCGCCTCTACCCGTTGCTGCGCGGCCTGCTCTCCACGGCCGAGCCGCCCGAGGTGCTGAGCCAGCGCTGGGCCCTGTTTCGCGGCCGCCTGGCCGAATTGATTCGCGAGCGGATGAACCCCCGCCGCAGCGGCGTGCAACTGTTGCTGGATCCAGAGGGCGGCGCCCGCCAGGCGCGGCTGCTGGTGCAGGCCCTCTCGCTGGGTTCCGGTGTGGGCGGCTTTGAGCGCCTGCGGGCCAGCCTCCTCGATGCCCAGTCATGAAGCAGGTCAACCCATGAAGCAGATCCTGCAGTTCGACCAACTCAGCTGCCGTCTCAAGGTGGAGGGCCTGCCGGATGTGTCGGTGGGCCAGAGCGGTGCTGCTCTCGGCATCATCACGGGCTGGTCCTTGCAGTGGGCGGGACGCCCCGAGCTGGAAGGCCGCAAAGAGCACCTGTTGGCGCTGATGCAGGTGGTGCTGCCCTATGCCCGCTACCTGATCAGCGGCGTGCCGCGGCGCTTCGGTGCCGAGCCCCAGCCTGTGGAGATTGGCCCTGCCTCCGAGGGGGGCCACAGCCTGCTGTTGCGCAGCAGCCAGCCCGACACACCGCCCCTGCAGCTCGCCCTCGATGACGCTGAGCTGGCTGATCTGGTGCGGGTGCTCGATCAGCTGCGGCTCGACGCGCGCCTGCAGCTGCCCCTGGAGTTGCCCGCTCCGGTGCCCCTGCGGGCCCGCGAACTGCTGGAGCGGCGCCCCCTTGCCCAGCGCCTGGCGGCGCCGCTGGGCGGTGTGTTGGCCCTGGCCCTGGCCTCGGGCCTGGGTTTGCTGATCCCCGAGCCCAAGCCCGCCGCCGCCCCTGGCCGGCCGGAGTCCAGTCAGCCGGCCCGGGGTGCGACTCCTTCCCCTTGACGTTGCCGGTCGGCTGGCCACACTGAGCGACAAAGAGTCCATGGCGGCGATGACCTGGTCGGAACTGCGGATCAGGGTGGCGCGGCTTGGAGCGGCCCTGGATGTGGTGGTGCGCAGCGATCCGGAGGTCTGTGGACTCAGCGGCGATGATTTTCGCCTGTCTCTGCACCACGGCGGTCAGGGGGATTGCACCGTGGTTGATCTCTCGTTGATCGATTGCCCCAACGAGCTGGTGTTGATGGAATTTGAGCGCTGGATGCGCGGTGCCGGCTACGCCCTCGAGGTATGACGTCTCCCCGCCGCCGTGCCCTGCAGCTTCCGGCCACCGGCACCTCGACGCGGCGGGTGTTTCGCCGCCGCCGCCGGCCAGTCCGCTGGCGACAGGTCTGCATTGCCCTGCTGTTGGGGGCAGCCGGGGTGGGCTTGCTGATCGTCCTCTTGCAGTTGCCCGAGCGCTTCGACACGTTCCTGGTGCTCAGCACCGCCTTGGCCAACCTGATCGGAGGGGTGCAGCAGGCACTCTGGGGTTTGCTGCAGTTGCTGGCCGTGGTGCTGCTGGTGCTGGTCGCCATCGCGGCCCTCGGCCTGGTGGCGGCGGGACTGATCCGTCTGGTGCGGGCCTTCTTGCCCCAGCCCTCGCCCCGCCGTTGATCCGGGGGGCCAGTCCTCGAGGCGCGCAACAACGCTTTCTTCGCCCACAACCATTGATGTCAGCTGTGCAGCCGCTGGAACCACAGCCCCGCCAGTTGGTAAGAGCTCCACAGGAAGGCCAGCAGGAACAGCCAGTTCAACCAGGCTGGACGCTGGGGAGACTCGGGGGCCATGGGCGGCAGACGGTGGGGCAATGGTGTTCCAGACTGGCACCGGGATCCCATAAAAAAGCAGGGATTCCTCCCTGCCTGATCACCACTCCCTTCATGGCGCTCAATGGCACCGTAGGGAGGAGCTCCGTTGTGGCCTCGAATCCACCCCTTTTTCACTGGATCACGCACTGTGAAGGCCTGGGCGGTGCAGGCTTGATCCCCCGTAACCTTTGGCCTCCTGACTGATGCGATCGGGGCCTGGCCATGGGGAACCCAATCAGTCGAGAGCTCTTTCTGGAACGGGCGCGTTCTCGGTTTGGCGATCAATACGACTACTCGGCCATTGTTTACAAGAGCTACAAGACGCCGATCAAGATTCGCTGCACCAGCCATCCGGTAAAGGAGATCTCTATCACCCCTGAGAAGCATCTCCAAACCATGGGTGGTTGCAAATACTGCCTGCGTGAGAAGCGCATTCTCAGCCTCGAGCGCGAGTTGAACCGGGCCAGCGCCGACCGCCCCCAGACACCTATTGGGCTTGGGGCTGGTGAACCACCCCAGGTGATTGGCGCCCTGCCTTTGTCCACCCGGCTTCCCGGTTAGGACTGAATCAAGAGGATTTGCCTCACACGGGCTGGCATTAAACGGAGAGGGTGGGATTCGAACCCACGGTGCCTTTCGGCACGCCGGTTTTCAAGACCGGAGCCATCAACCACTCGACCACCTCTCCAGGTGCAAGGTGCGGCTGCTGCCGCACCTCTTTCTATTTTCTCATGGTGGGAGGTCTGGACTCGTTCAGTTGTTGCTCGGCTTCGCAAGAGGCAGCAGGCACTTGTCGGAGTCGCAGCCGGCCGGACCGGCTTCCACCAATTCGCCGCGGTCGTAGCGCTGCAGGGCTTCGAAGAAGCAATCGGTGCGCCGCCGCGCTGCCACCTCGGCATTGAGGCGCAGGTAGGTGGCGTGGTCGATCGGCTCAAACGGCAGCCGCGGGAAGGTGGCGTTGGCATCAAACCGGGCTAGCAGGGCCGCGGAGATGTAGCCCTCGCCGTTGTCGATCGCCTGGTGGATGGCATCGGCCAGAGGTTCGATCTCATTTTCGCGGAACTCCACCGTGGCACTGGTGTTGTGGGCTGTGTAGTGCTTCTGCACCTGCATGTAGAAGTCGAACTGGGCCAGGGCGGAGAAGTTGTTGATCTCCACCGCATCAGCGCCGGGGATGTTGGCCCAGCTCACTTCCGTTGGGATCTCCACCAGCCACTCGGTGCAGCGGGGATCGAACGGATCGTCCAGCAGGCGGCCCTGCTCGTCTTTGTCGCTCTGGCTCGGCACGATCGTGTAGCCGTAGTCCATGCAGGCCAGCGCCACCGGATCGTTCTTGCGGAAGGTGATGCGGCGGATGAAACGCTGGGCCTTGGGGGGGTGCCAGCCGGGGGAGGCGCCGGTGAGCAGGCTCTTGGTGCCGGCCGGCTGCACGGTGGTGCAGCGGTTGGGGCGCCGTAGGCCGTGGCGATCGCAGTAATCCCACACGGCCTCGTTGACGATCTCCTTCCAGCGGCTGAGGAATTCGGCCTCCTTGGCCTTGAAGGCCAGGCCCGCTTCCGTGTTGGGGCGGCCCGCTTCCCACCACTGCAGCCAGGGGGTGCCGAAGGCGTGCACGAAGAAGTCGAACAGACCGGTGAAGCTCACGCCCACGATCGGGTCCCAGGCGCGGCTCTGGCGGTAGCGCTCCACCTCGAAGCGGTGGTTGAGCAGGCAGGCCACGGCCAGGCCGCCGGCGCGGAAGGCCTCCTCCTGGGCGACCAGGTCGGCTGGATCGATCTGGTTGAGGTGAATCTCCGCCAGGTTGCAGTGGAAGTCGGCGCCGAGGATTTCGCCGCAGGGGTTGAGGCCGTAGCGCCCCAGGCGGTGCTCCAGCTCAGCGGCGCTGATGTCGGGGTGGTGGGTGGTGAGCCAGCGGCCGGCTTGCTCGCGGCCCTGGTCGCAGTAGATGCCGATGAACTCCGTGCGCAGTTCGGGGGTGGTCAGCAGGTCGGCGTTGGAGCGGGCAATGGCCTCAGGCGCGAACTGGATTGCGCCCTCCCCGCTCTGGAACTGCTTGATCACGGCCTCCAGCACCGTCTCCCGTGAGGGGCGGCTGTGGAAGACACGGGTGTGGTTGGCCATGCGCAGGGCGTCGCGTTCTGGATCGATGCTCCAGTTGCCCTCGCTGTCCTGCTGCCAGAGGTTCTCCTTGGCGCCGGCGGCGGAGTTGTCTTCAGCACTGAATTGGCGCATGCCGGCGCTGCGACGGATGTTGCCGGCCACGATCGTGACGGCGGCCTCATCGATCAGCAGGCAGCACTCCACCGAGGTGAGCTGGCGGCCCTGGGCCTTGTTGAGGATCTGGGCCACCCGGCCGTAGAGATCCTTCAGCTTCACCGGGTTGGCCATGCCGCCGAAGCCCTTGAGGGTTTCGCCGACCGGGCGCACATCAGAGAGATCAACGGCGATCTCAATCGGACTGTTGGCGTCGAAGCGCGCGTCGCTGCAGAGGTTGAGCAGCAGCTGGTAGCTGTCCACCCAGCCGCGACGGGTGTCGCCCACCTTGATCGCCACCCGGTTGCCCTCGATGGTGTGGCTGGTGTGGTCCTGGCGCTGATCCGCTGGGGTGGCACCGATGTCGGTGACGCCGGTGACGCTGAGGCGATTGCGGACCGCCGGCAGACGGTTGATCAGATGGGGCTCAATGATGGCGCCGGTGCCGCAGCCCATCATCGCCAGGTCCATCATTAACCCGAAGGCTTCCCAGTCCACCAGGTTGGTGGAGGTGCAGTTGTAGGAGCCGGAGAAGTTTTCGCTGCGCTCGATCCATTCAGTGCCACCGATCCACAGCCAGCGGCCGGAGGGCAGGGCCTTCTGCTGCTGCTGCATGCGGCACAGCAGGTCCACTTCCGCATCGTTCAGATCACCCAGGCGGCGCAGTCCGCCGAGGTTGCGCTCGGCCACCTGATGCCAGCTCTCCCGGCCAGTTTCGGTTTTGCGGCTGTAGGTGCGATAGAAGACCGGATTGGCTGCAGGAGCGGTGGCCGGAAAGTCTTGGGCTGCGCCCGCCGGTCTGCCGCTGGGGGCGGCAAAGGCCTTCTCAGCACTGGCGGCTGTGGGGGGCGTAGCGGAGAGGGTCACAGGTGGTATGGCCTGATGGTGAGCTGAACCATAACGCCACCAGTGGGGTGTGCAAGACAGCGTTGACACCAGCAACAGTGCGCGGCCCCGCCGGCGCCCCCAGACTGGCAAGGCAGGTGTGGTGTGCCGATGCAGCGAATCCCCGAGTCGGAATTGATGAATGGGGCCGACCAGGTGCAGGCCTATGGCGCCGCCGATTTCGACGCCTCCGACCAGGCGATGCTGGATCGCCTATCGGCGCTCTGCGGCGGTGATCCCGGCGGGCGGCTGGTGGATCTGGGCTGCGGCCCCGGCAACATCAGCCTCCGCCTGGCTCGGCGCTGGCCGCTGGCGCGCGTGCTCGGACTCGATGGCGCGCCGCGGATGCTGGCCCTGGCCCAGGAGCGGCTTGCGGCTGAGCCTGGGCTGGCAGAACGGCTGCAGTTTCAGCAGGCACTGCTGCCCCTGGCCGAGCCGGGCCCCCTGGCCGCTGCCTTCTCGGCGGTGGTGAGCAACAGCCTGTTGCACCATCTGCATGATCCGGGGGGGCTTTGGCGGGCCGTGGCCCAGCTGGCAGCACCAGGGGCCTTTGTGGTTGTGCAGGATCTGCGCCGCCCTGCCAGCCCCGCGGCGGTGGAGGCCCTGGTGGCCGAGCAGATGGGGGGTGCCCCGGAGGTGTTGCGCCACGACTACCGGGCCTCCCTGCATGCCGCCTTCACGCCTGAGGAGGTGGTGGGGCAGCTTGAGCAGGCGGGATTGGCGGGACAGCTGCAGGTGGCGCCGCGGCAGCAGCGCTACCTGGAGGTGTGGGGGCGCATCGCGTGAATGGCCTGGCAGGCTGACCCCATGACGAGCTCTCCCGAACTGGCGGCCTTGGCCGAGGCCGTGGCCCGGCGCCGCAATTTCGCAATCATTTCCCACCCGGACGCGGGCAAGACCACCCTCACCGAAAAGCTGCTGCTTTACGGCGGTGCCATCCAGCAAGCCGGTGCCGTGAAGGCCAAGGGGGAGCAGCGGAAGGTGACCTCCGACTGGATGGAGCTGGAGAAACAGCGCGGCATCTCGATCACCTCCACCGTGCTGCAGTTCGACTACTCGGGCAGCACGGTCAACCTGCTCGACACCCCAGGCCACCAGGACTTCTCCGAAGACACCTATCGCACCCTTGCGGCCGCCGACAACGCGGTGATGCTCGAGGACGCGGCCAAGGGGCTCGAGCCCCAGACCCGCAAATTGTTTGAGGTGTGCCGGATGCGGAGCATCCCGATCTTCACCTTCATCAACAAGATGGACCGGCCGGGCCGGGAGCCGCTCGAACTGATCGATGAGATCGAGCAGGAGCTGGGCCTGGCCTGCTGGCCGGTGAACTGGCCGATCGGCAGCGGCGACCGCTTCCGCGGTGTGATCGACCGGCGCAGCCATGACGTGATCCTGTTTGAGCGGGCCGAGCGGGGACGCCAGAGCGAGGAAAAGGTGCTGTCGGTGCAGGAGGCCCGCGACTCAGGTGCCGTGGAGCCGGAACTGCTGGCTCAGGCCCTGGAGGAACTGGAGTTGCTGGAGGGGGCTGGTGCCGACCTCGACCTGGAGCTGGTGCATGCCGGTGAGCTCAGCCCCGTGTTTTTCGGCTCGGCCATGACCAACTTCGGCGTGCGGCCGTTTCTCGATGCCTTTCTGGAGCTGGCCCAAAAACCCATCGCCCGCGCCAGCAGCGCCGGTGAAATTGAGCCGGTGGCGGCGGGTTTCAGCGGTTTTGTGTTCAAGCTGCAGGCCAACATGGATCCCCGCCACCGCGACCGGGTGGCGTTTGTGCGGGTGTGCTCCGGCAAGTTTGAAAAGGACATGACGGTGCAGCACGCCCGCACCGGCAAGGCGATTCGCCTCTCGCGCCCCCAGAAGCTGTTCGGCCAGGACCGCGAGGTGGTGGAGGACGCCTACCCCGGCGATGTGATCGGCCTGAACAACCCCGGCATGTTCGCCATCGGCGACACCCTCTATCTCGGCCCCAAGGTGGAATACGAGGGCATTCCCTGCTTCAGCCCTGAGATCTTCGCCTGGCTGCGCAACCCCAACCCTTCGGCCTTCAAGAGCTTCCGCAAGGGGGTGAACGAGCTGCGGGAGGAGGGAGCGGTGCAGATCCTCTACGACACCGACGAGAGCAAGCGCGATCCGATCCTGGCGGCGGTGGGCCAGCTGCAGCTCGAGGTGGTCCAGTACCGCCTCGAGCATGAATACGGCGTGCAGACGCGCCTGGAGCCCCTGGGCTTCGCGGTGGCCCGCTGGGTGGTGGGTGGCTGGAGCGAGCTTGAAAAGGTGGGGCGGATTTTCAACTGCAAAACCGTGCGCGACGCCTGGAGGCGGCCGGTGCTGCTGTTCAAGAACGACTGGAACCTCAACCAGCTCTTGGAGGAGCATCCGGAGCTGGAGTTGAGCGCCGTGGCGCCGGTGGTGAGTGGGGTTGAGCCGATCGGGCTCTAGGGGCAGGTGGGTCCACGGCCAGCCAGGGAGCGCGCCAAACTGATGCGTAACAAACCATTACAGCGATGCCCAAGCCGCTCTGGCTGGTGCGTCCCCGCCCGGACGGGGGCTGCGATTACGTGAGTTTCCTGCCCGCCCAGGGACCCATCGGTGCGACCACCGTGGAGATGCGGGAGGGGAGCCACCTTCCCCCCCAGTTGCCCCTGCTCAAGCACCGCAAGCGCCTCGGTGCAGAAGAGGCGGAACACTGCCGCCGCCGTTTGCAGCTCGAAGCGGGTTTCCGCTGCAGTGAGCCCCTTTTTTAGCCAAGTCTCGATACGCTCTAGTCCAGGCAACGTCCTGCGATCTCCCTGGTGCCGCGGCGCGGCTCGTCATGACCCAACGCTCCGATCAGCCCTCTCCGGCGGCCGACCCCTCGGGCCCCTATGAGCGGTTGGGTGTTTCGTCTGATGCCAGTTTCGATGCGGTGCAGGCTGCCAAACTGGCCCGCCTTGAGGAGGTAGGCGATGACACGATGGCCCGCTCCCGCATTGAGGCGGCCTACGACGCTGTGTTGATGGAGCGGCTCAAGGAGCGTCAACAGGGCCGTGTCAGCAGTGCCGCCAAATCCGCCTCCCAGCGCGAACAATTGGCCCCGCCACCGCCGCAGTTGGCGGTGCCGGCGCTGCCCCAGCTGCCCCTGCCTCGGATGGCAGCGCCCCAGCTCAAGTTGCCGGGCCTCGCCTTGGCCAGTGGCCGGGAGCGGTGGTTCCCGCTGGCGACCGCCGGGGTGTTGCTGCTCCTGCTGCTGTTGGCTCCGGGTTTCCCCCCGGATCTGGTGCTAGCCCTGGCCACTGCCATGGCGGTGATCAACCTGCAGTGGCGGAATCGCCGCTTTCTGGCAGCTGTGGGCTGGGGCTTTGGCCTGCTCTGCCTTGGCCTGTTGGTTGGAGCGATTCTGGCCGGTGCCCTCTCCACCAGCCTGCCCCTGGGCCTGCCTCTGACGCCCCTGCAGGTTCAGAGCCTGCCGGCTCTGCTGCTGTTGCTGCTGGGGGCCCTGTTGATCGGTAACGAGCGCAGCTGAGCACCATGCACGGTCTGGGCCCAGTTGTTGATTCAGCGGGCTGGGTGGCCGTCGCCCAGTTGCCGTTCGGCGATGGCGAGGCCCAGCTGTTCGACAACCTGGATGAGCTGCACGAGAGGCTCTCGCTGGCGATGAACCTGCGTCGGCTCGAGCCCTGCGCCAACCGCGTGACGCTGGCCCAGCGCTCGGCCCTGCGCCTGGTGGGTGACATCGGCCTTACGGCGATGGCCTGCACGCCCACGGCTGCCCTGGTGGATGACCACCACGAGGCCGTGATGGCGTTTCTGCAGCTCGGCCGGATCGACTACCGCATTGGTGGTCGCTCGTTTTCGGCTGAAGCGGGCCGCTCGCTCATGTATCTGCCGGGCGAGGCGATGAAGGTGCGCACCCACCCTCACGTTGGCATTGCCTACAACCTCAATCGGCCCCTCTTAGCGCGTTATCTGGTGGAGCAGGATCGCGCCCTCAGCCTGGAGCGAGCCCTGCTCGACCTGCATCGGCCTTGGCAGGTTGACCTGCGCGATCCGGACACCCGCTCTGCCCTGCAACATCTGAACCTGATCATTCGCCTGCTGGATGGCACCGGTGAGATGGTGCCGGGCCAGTCGATCCTCTCGTTATTGGAGGACCGGATCTACCAGGCCACGGCCCAGCTGCTGCTTCCCGCCATCAGGCGGGGGTGAGCTCGTCGATCAGCTCCTGGAGCTCGCCTCCACCCACCTCGTACACCGCGCTGCAGAAGTGGCAGGTGAGTTCAGCCTTGCCGTCTTCGGCCAGCATGGCGCTGAGTTCGTCGTGGCCCAGCAGCTTGAGGGCACCGACGCTGCGCTCGCGGCTGCAGGGGCAGTGGAAGCGCACCGGCGTGCAGGCTGCACGGTCGTCGAGAGGTTGGGGATCGAGGTCGGGGAAGATGTCCTCCAGCAGGCTATGCAGCTGCCCCTCGCAGGCGGCCAGCCGCTGGCTGAAGTGCTGCACCTCGCGGCAGCGCTCTTCCAGCAGGGCCACCAGGGCCGGTTCCCGGGCAGCCTTGGGCAGCACCTGCACCAGCACGCCACCGCTGCAGCGCACGCCGCTGCTGTCGATCTGCTCGCCGACGAACACCGCCGAGGGGGTTTGCTCCGAATGCAGCAGGTAGGAGGCCAGATCGTCGCCGATGCCACCGCTCACC
Source organism: Synechococcus sp. 8F6 (assembly GCF_002252665.1). GTDB lineage: Bacteria > Cyanobacteriota > Cyanobacteriia > PCC-6307 > Cyanobiaceae > Cyanobium_A. The sequence goes on along the minus strand of NZ_NQKZ01000002.1, from coordinate 90,099 downwards.
AGCTCAACGGTGGAGCTGAACGGCTCGCCTTCGCCCAGATCCCGCACCACGTGGAGATAGCCGGTGCCGGTGGCGGTGCGGAAATCGAAGTGATGCAGCCCGTCGGGCTCGCTCACCAGATCCAGCTCCAGGCCGGGATGGCCCACATAGCCGCGCACGCTGCCGTCGCGGCCCGCATCCACCATCAGCCCCCGCAGCGGGCCGTCCGACTGGATGCGCAGGTTGACGCGGCCATGGGCCACCTTCATCGAGCTGGCCAGCAGCAGCCCCGCCGTCATGGCACGGCCCAGCAGGGCCGTGGTGAGGAAGGAGAGGCCGTGGCGCTCCTGGGCGGTGCGGCTGGTGTGGGTGGTGCTCACCGCCACCATCCGGATGCCCCCGCCGGCGGCCGTGGCCCGCAGCAGCTGATCGCTCAAGGCTCGCCGTTTCGATGTGAAGGCATCGTACGGAGCTCACTCAGCTGGCCCGCCTCCAGCCGCCAGCCCCCATCGATCACGCCTCTGAACAGCTCGGGTTCGTGGGTCACCACCAGCACGGCCCGCTCCTCGGCCAGGGCGGCCAGCAGCTCCAGCACCTCGCGTCGCACGGCCCAGTCGAGGCCGGCGGTGGGCTCATCCAGCAGCAGCACCTGAGGATTGCGCAACAGCTGCACTGCCAGGGCGAGCCGCCGCTGCTGGCCGCCGCTGAGCTGCTCTGGCGCCTGCTGCAGCGAGAGGCCCTCCAGCCCCACCAGCTGCAGTGCGTTCTGGGCCTGCTCGGCCGTCAGCCGCCGGTGGCCGAGCTTGAGCTCCTGGCCCACGCTGAGGCCGAGGAAATGGCGCTCCGGAAATTGAAACACCAGGCCGCACAGCCAGCGGCGTTGGCGGCCGTTGAGGGGCTGTCCATCCCAGAGCAGCTGGCCGGCGGAGGCCTCGGCCAGGCCGCTGATCACCTCCAATAGGGTCGTTTTGCCACTGCCGCTGCGGCCGGCCACCAGCACGGCGCGGCCCACCGGCAGGGTCAAGTTGACGCCTTTGAGCACCGGTTCCTGCGCCGTAGCGGGCTGATAGCAGACGTTGCGCAGCTCGAGCATCGACCCAGCATGCCGCCGGGCGTGTTTGATGGAGCCAGTCTTCCCCCCGATCCCGCTCTGCCATGGAGGTGCGCTTCCGCGAGTTCAACCCCTTTAATTGCTGGATCTGGATGCGCTTCCCCCATCCCCTGGGCTCAGGGGAGCGGGGCTATCTGGAAACCGCTTTCGACAGCTGGTTTTTCCTGGGCAAGCTGGGCGGCTTCAACGCCGAAAACCTCCAAGCCCATGAGGAGGGGGAGGAGCTGGGCTGGATGGCCTACAGCCATGAGGCGGCAGCGTCCGCCTTGCCGGCCCTGATGCACAACATGGGCCCGATGGAATACCAGGACGACTGGGCCCGCTGTTGGGTGGACCTGGGCACCAGCGATGCCTTCGCCCTGGATGTGTTGATCAATGCTCTGGGTCAGCTCAACAACGACGTGCTGGAGATCGAGGAGTTGCTGATCGGCGGCCTCAATGACGACTGGCCGATTGAGGAGCAGCCCGAAGCGATGTTTGCGGGCCTGGATGCCATCGATGATCAGGACGAGCACGCCGACGAGGACGCTGACGCTGAGGAAGAAGATGCGTCCGGCAACGAGGCCTGGAGCTAGCCGGCGCTGTGGCTCGCGAACTGCGACGCCTGCTGATCGCCCCGGAGCGCCTGGCTGCTGCTGCGGCTGGATCGGGCGCCCTGGCCCTCAGCCTCGAACGGGCCGAGGGCCACTACCTCGGCCGCGTGTTGCGGTTGCGCCCCGGCGATCGCTTCGCGGTGGTGGACGGGGCCGGCCGGCTCTGGAGTGCGGTGTTGCAAGCCAACGATCGCGCCCAACTGGAGCAACTCCTGGCGGCTCCGTTGCAGATGGAGCCGCCGCCGGCGGTGCCCCTGGAGCTGGCGGTGGCCCTGCCCCGGCGGGATGCCGATGTGCTGCTGCGCATGGTCTGCGAACTGGGGATCGACCGGCTGATCCCCCTGCAGGCCGAGCGGAGCGTCGACCCCGAACCCCTCACGCCTGGCCGCTCAGGCACCATCCTGCGGGAGGCGCTGGAGCAATGCGAGCGGCTCTGGCTGCCCGTGCTGGCCCCATCGCTGCCGGCTCAGGAGCTGCTGGGGGGGCCACCGCCAGGCGGCCCAGGCCGGGGATGGCTCTGCACCACACGCCAGAGCAGCACGCCCCTGTTGGCGGAGGCGTTGGCAGATCTCGGTTCCACACCCGATGGCCTGCCAGGAGCCCTGACGGTGGCGATTGGACCGGAGGGTGGTTGGACGTCGCAGGAAGAGGACCTGGCCCGGGAGCACGGCTGGCAAGCCGTGAGCCTGGGCGACACAATACTGCGCTGCAGCACGGCCGCCGTGGCTGCAGCAGCCCTGCTCAGCCACTGGCGTGCCCAGCGGTTGCCCTAGTTGCGGAACATGCCGGAGGCCATCTCCTTGAAGCCGGCCAGGTTGGCGCCAGCCAGGCGGCGGCGGCTGCGCAGGGTGTTGGCCGGATTGAGGCAGTCGGGGGCAAAGGTGGCGTTGCTGGGCGGGGGCAGGGCCTCCTGGGCCGCCCGCAGCTCAGCGGCAATGGCTTCGGCCGTGGTGAGGCGGCTGCTGCCGGCGGCGGCCTCTGCGCTGGGGGACGCCTGGCTGGGCGCGGGGGTAGCCGCGGTGATTGTGACCGGCGCGCTCTGGCCTTCGGCTGACTTGGCTGGTGGTGTTTTGGGTTGCTGGGCTTTGGGTTCGGCGATGGCCACCTTGGCCGGTTCGGCGCCTTCACTGCCCAGGTCTAGGAAGAAGGAGGCCTTGCGGTTGAACACCATCACGGCAGCAGCGTCGTAGGTCGATTATCCGCTGCCCCGCTCCCCAGCTGCGTCACCGGTCGCGCTGTGCAACACACTTTGATGGCGCCGTCGCCGCCCCGTGCCGATCCCCGCCCCAGCCCTGGTGGCCCCCCAGACCTGGAGCCACTGGTTGGTGGCCCTGGCCCTGAACACCCTGTTGATCGGCGTGGCCCAGCGCCTGCCCCTGCTCACCCGGGCTGGCTGGGTGCACGCCGGCATCCTCGGCAGCCTGCTGTGGGGCTGCCTTGGGCTGAAGGGTTGGCTGGCGGTGGTGCTCTATTTGGCCCTGGGATCCCTGGTGACCCGCCTCGGCTTCCGCACCAAGCAGGCCCGCGGTCTGGCGGAGGGGCGCGGTGGGGTACGGGGTCCGGAGAACGTCTGGGGTTCGGCGGCCACCGGCGCCCTGCTGGCGATGGCGGCGGTGCTGGCGCCGCCGTCTTGGCAGCCCTTGCTGTTGCTCGGCTTTGCCGCCAGCTTCGCCGCCAAGTTGGCCGACACCTGCGGCAGCGAGATCGGCAAGCGCTGGGGGCGCCACACGGTGCTGATCACCTCCCTGCGTCCCGTGCCGCCGGGCACCGAAGGGGCGATCAGCCTCGAGGGCACCGCCGCCAGCCTCGCGGGCAGCGGCCTGATGGCGGCGCTGATGCTCGTGCTCGGCCTGGGGGCTGGCAGTTGGGTCAGCACCAGTTCGGTCAGTTCCAGTGCCGTCAACCCAGGAGCCGTCTGGCTGCTGATCACCCTGGTGGGACTGGCGGCCACCCTGATTGAAAGCCTGATCGGCGCCAGTGCCCAGCAGCGCTGGGCCTGGCTTAGCAACGAACTGGTGAATGGGATTCAGACGGCGATTGCCGCCCTGCTCGCCATGGCACTGGCTCCGCTGCTGCTGGCTCCGCTGGTGCTGGCGGCGGCCTCCTGAAGCCAAGCCAGCAGGGCATCCCCCCGGACCCTGGCCTGGCGACTGGTGAGCCGCAGCTCAAGGGCCAGCTCGCTCCAGCTCAGGCCCTCCATCCAGCGCCCCTCCAGCAGCCGCTGCTCCAGCTGGTTGAGGCGGGTGAGCTGGCTGTGCAACCAGCGGCACTGCAGCTGCTGCTCTGAGTCTGCGTCTGTGTCTGATTCGGTGTCTGGTTCGGTGTGGGGTGTTGCTCCTGCTGTTGCCCAGCCTGTTGAACAACCCGTTGCACAACCCGCTGTGCTGTCGGCGTCATGGGTGGTGCTGCCAGCGGCCAGTTGATCCAGAAGGCAGCCAGCCTCCTCACCATCGCTGCCGGACAGCGGGGCATCGAGGCTGCGCACCTGCAGGGCTCGCTGGACCGCTGCGGCCTCCTGGAGCTGGGTCGGGGTGCAGCCAAGCTCCTCGGCGAGCTGGGCCGTTTGCAGGGGAGCCAGACCCTGGCCGCGGCGCTGCTCCTGCAGGCGCCGGGCCCGTTGCTGCAGTTCCCGCAGCCGCCGCGGTGTGTGTAGCGGTTGGCCGTGGTCGCGCACGTCGTGGCGCATGGCCCCTTCGATGTAGGGCACGGCGAAGCTGCTGAAGTTGCAGCGCTGGCGCAGGTCGAAGGCCTCCACGGCCCGGATCAGGCCAAAGCCTCCGGCCGACACTAGGTCGTCGAAGGGCTGGCCACTGCGGCGGGTGTGGCGCTGGGCCACCATGCGCACCAGGGCCAGGTTGTGCTCCACCAGGGCATTGCGCCACAGCAGTCGGGTGGTGGCGTCGGGGCTGGCTGCCATGGCTTCGAGCCAGCTGCGGTTGCGCGCGTGAAGTTCGGATGCGGCGAGTGTTGATGCGGTGGGCTTGGGAGCAAGAGACTGGGGAGCGGGGACCTTCGGAGCGGGTGCCATGGAGGGCGAGACGTCGGTGTTTTCACCGTCGCCGCGGTGCCCCAACCGTCGCTTCCCCCGCGCGGGGGACTTGCGCTCACCCAAATGGGGGATCGCCCCTCAGTAGGCCAGAGGCGTCTGGCCGTGCAGGGGCTGCAGATCTGCCCAGGTCAGCAGGGCCGGCCAGTTGCGCACCCGCTCATACACCTGACGATGCCCGTCGCTGTTGAGATGCAGGCCATCGCTGCTCAGCCACTGAGGCCAGTCGGGATCGGCCAGCAATCCCTTCAGCAGGGGGAGGAACGGCACGTCGGCTTCCAGGCAGGCCTCCTCCAGCAGGCCCTCGTAGCGGCGGATGTCGGCTAGGGAATACCAGAGCACGTCGGCGTAGGGCATGGCGGCCTCCTCCACCGGTGTAAGCCCGATCACGTGCACCGGGGCGATCGCTCGGGCCTGTTGCAGCAGCTGCTGCAGGCCAAACAAAAAGCCCTCGGCATCGAGCTGGGGCCGGCCATCAGCCCGTCCCACCCGGGCCGTGTCGTTGAGCCCGATCCCCAGCAGGATTCCCTGGGGCTGCTGGCGCCGCAGCTCTCCGCGGCAACCCACTTCGGCGCTCAAGCGAGCAGCCAGCCGCTCCAGCCCGTCGCCCCGCACGCCCAGGTTGTAGAGCACCGGGCCGCCCGGCAGGTCCATCCAATGGCGCCGCAGCCGCTCGCACCAGCCCCCCTCCAGCGGGTCGCCCCAGCCGAACACACCGCTATCGCCAAGCGCCACCAGCTTCCTGGGGATGGCCATCACCATGGGGGGTCTCCAACAGCCACAGGCGGGCGCGATCGCTCAGATCTTCCCCCAGCAGCGTCAGCAACGCATAGGCCAGCACCAGCGCCAGCAGCTGGTCGCCGGCAAACGAACTGAGGGCCTCGAGCAGCTGGCTGCCCAGACCGGTGGCGCCCACCAGACCCACCACCACCGATTCCCGCAGGATCACGTCGGCCCGGTAGGCGCCGTAGGCCAGGTAGGGGCGGGCCAGGCCACTGAAGCGGCCGTAGAGCAGGGCCAGGCGCGGCCCGCCGCCAGCGGCCAGCAGGGCCTGCTGCTGGTGTGCGCCTGTGGTTTCGGTGGCCTCCAGCAGCAAGCGGCCGAGGATGCCGAGGTTGTGGAACCCCAGGGCCAGGGCGCCGGTGAGCACCCCGGGCTGGAGCACAAACAGCAGCAGCAGGGCGGTCAGCGGTGGCGGCCACAGCCGGCCCAGGGCCCAGAGCCCGCGCACCAGAGCGCCCCCAATCGGCCAGGGCGCGACCACCAACAGCAGCAGGGGTGCCAGCCCCACGGCCAGGGCCGCGGCCAGCACCGTTAACAGCACGGTGTTGGCGATCAGGCCCGGCCAGGGCAGGGCGGCCACGGCACCCCAGTCGGACGGGCCCAGGGGGGGCAGGCCCTGCCACTGCAGCAAGGCGGCGGGCTCTACCTCCAGCTGCCAGGCCACCACCGCCAGCAGCGGCAGCAGGGCCAGACCCGCGGCCACCAACTCGCGCGCTTGCCGTCCCACGGACCGCTGGCGCAGCCCCAGCCGCGCCGGCATGGCCCAGCGGCGCCGCAGCCAGCCCAGCAGCGCTTCGAGCAGCAGCATCAACAGCAGCAGCAGCCACAGGCCGGTCCAGAGCTCACGGAAGGCCAGCGACTGCAGGGTGAGCCGCAGCTCAGTGCCCAGACCCCCCAGGCCGAACACCCCCAGCAGGGTGGCGCTGCGCAGGGCGCACTCGAGGCGATAGCCGCTGTAGCTGATCACCTGGGGCAGCAGCGGCGGCCCCAGGGCCGTGAGCAGGGCCGCCGGGGCCGGGGCTCCGCCAGAGCGCAGGGCCTCCAGGCTCGCGGTGGGCAGGGTGTCGAGCAGGTCGCTGACCACCCTGGCCACCAGGGCCCCGAAAGGAATCGCGATCGCCACCACCGCCACCTCCGGTTGCAGGCCCACCAGCTGCAGCAGCAGCAACCCCCAGAGCAGTTCGTGAAGCGAGCGGGGCAGGGCCAGCAGGCGGCGGATCCAACCGGCCGGGGCGGCACTGCCCGTGCAGGTGCGCCACACCACCCGGGAGCTGGCGATGCCGAGCCCCAGGCCCAGCACCAGGCTGCCGGCCCAGCCCAGCAGAGCGATGCCTGCGGTCACGCCCAGCCCTCCCAGCACCGACCTCAGCACCAGCGGATCAGGGGAGGGCTGCAGCGCTGCCGCCGCAAACTGCCCCACCAGCTCCCAGCCGCCGCCATGGCTGATCCCGGGCAGCAGGGCCAGCACCGGCAGCAGCACCAGGGCGGGCAGCAGCACCCACAGGGGCGCAGCGGGCCTCATGGTTCAGCGCCGGCGTAGAGCGCCTCGAGTTGGCCAGGATCCAGGCTGGCGCAGGGTTGGTCGAAGACCAGACGCCCATCCCGCAGCCCCACCACCCGATCGAAACCCGTCAGCAGGTCGGGGCGGTGCAGGCTCAGCAGCAGGCCCCGCGGCGGGCCGGCCAGCTCCAGCAGCAGGGTGAGCAGATCGGCAGCCAGGCGCGGATCCAGGCTGGCCAGGGGTTCATCGGCCAGCAGCAGCAGCGGCTCCTGGCGCAGCAGCCGGGCCAGGGCCACCCGCTGCCGCTGGCCGCCTGAGAGCGCCGACACCGGTTGGTTGAGCAGGGCCGGATCCAGATCCAGCCGCTGCAGCACCTCTGCGCAGGCCGGGGTGTCCAGGGGCAGCAGCAGGTTGAGCAGGGCCCGCGGCCAGCCCCACGCCGCCAGACGGGCGGCGTTGAGGTTCTGCTGCACCGTCAGCTCCTCGATCAGGCGCAGGTCCTGCCAGAGGGTGCCGATGCGGGCCTGCTGGCGGCGACGGGCGCGGCGGCTGCGGGCCCGGGGTTCGCCCTGCCACCGCACCTGGCCGTGATCCGGCGCGAGCAGGCCGTTGGCCACCGCAATCAAGGTGCTCTTGCCGGCGCCGCTGGGCCCCAAGAGGGCCACCCGCTCGCCGGGCTCTAGCTGCAGCGACACCCCATCCAGCCGCGGCTGGGTGCGCCCCCGCACGGTGATGGACTCCAGGCTCAGCAGGGACGGCAAGGTGAGGTCAGGCCAGGGTGAGTCGATAGACGATCAGCGCCAGGATCAAAGCCACCAGGCTCATCTCAATCAGATCGGGGCCGCGGGGGTTCATGGCCGGATTAGAAGCGCCGCCGCTCAAGGCTGGCCGCCGAGGGCAGCGCCAGGGCCACCGCCAGCAGGGGAATCTCCAGCAACAGCTGGCCATTGCCGAAGGCGATGAAGGCCAGATCGAGGAAGGCGATGCTGCGCAGAAACAACGACCACGCCTCATCGCCCTCGTTGCCCGCCCGGCGCCAGAGCACCAGGCCAGCCAGTAGCAGCACCAGATCGATCAACCAGACCACAGACAGAGGCACCGGGATGCGTCAATTGTGAATGGTCTGGCACCCAGCGTGGCCAGCCTGGGCGTGGGGCCTGTTAGCGGATCTTGCCGATCTGGCGTCCCACGGATTCGATGGCCTTGTATTGGTCGTTGCTGGCTGGCACGAAGCGCTCAGCACCGAACAAGTCGAGGATCTGGGCTTGGCGAGGGTTGCTGGCTTTGAGCCCCACAAAGGCCTGCTCAAGTTTGATGGTAAAGCCCTTGCCATACTCTTGGTCAAGATTGGGTTGCACCACCCAGGTGTAGTTGGCGTAGCCAGGGGTGCGCCAGATCGGGATGACTTGTTGGGTAGTTACTTTCCCGGCCTTGAGCGTGCTTGTCCACACCTCTTCATTGACCACGCCGGCATCGTAGGTGCCGCTTTTCACCAGGGCGATCAGGGCGTCGTGGCTGCCGCTGAAGCCCGGTGCGCCGCCGGCAAAATCATTGAGCTGCACGCCCGCTTCATTGAGATAAAACTGCGGCATCAGCCGGCCTGATGTAGAACTTTCCGAGCCGAAGGTGAAGCGCTTGCCCTTCAGTTCGCGCAGGCCGTTCACGCCGCTGATTGGCTTGAGGCCGCTGCGGGGGTTGGCGATGAACACGCTGTGGAAAGAGCGGTCGATGTCACGCTGGGCCAGGGCGCGGGCGCCGGGCTTCTGCAGCCAGGCCTGCACGCCGGTGAGTCCGCCAAACCACACCAGGTCGAGATCGCCGGTGCGGAAAGAGGTCACCGCGGCGGTGTAATCGGTGACCGGGATGAACTTGACCGGCACCTGCAGCTGCTCGCTCAGTTCATCGGCCACAAGGCCGTACAGCCGATTCAGTTTTTCGGGGTTTTGATCGGGAATGGCGCTGATGCGCAGCACCCGCTTGTCTTGCGGCTGCACCGCGAGGTCGGCCCCTGTGCCGGGGGCTGAAGATCCGCGATCGGAGGGATTGGAGCAGGCCGTTGGGAGCAGACCGATCAGCAGGAGGCCGGCGAGTGCAACGGCCCAACGTTCTCGTGTGATCAAGGCAGGAGTGGCTCGGAAACGACCCAATCCTCCGCCATCGGCTGGCGCTACAGGCTGGCCAAGAAGCGCTGCAAGCGCGCCAGGCCGTCCTGGATGGTGGCAGGTCCGGCGGCGCAGGACAGGCGGATGCAGCGGTCGTCGCCGAAGGCCACGCCGGGCACCACCGCCAGACCAACCTCATCAAGCAGGCGATTGCACAGGGTCATGGAATCGAGGCCGTAGGCACTCACGTCGGGGAACGCGTAGAAGGCTCCCTCCGGCGGCAGCAGTTCCAGCCGTTCGATCGCCATCAGTCCCGCCGTCAGCAGGCTGCGGCGCTCATCGAACTGGGCGGCCATGGCGCGCACACAGTCGCGGGAGGCGCTGATCGCGGCCAGGGCCCCGAACTGGGCAAAGCTGCACACGTTGCTGGTGCTCTGGCTCTGCAGGGCGCTGGCGGCGGCCACCACCGACCGTGCACCCGCCAGCCAGCCGATGCGCCAGCCGGTCATGGCCCAGCCCTTGGCGAAGCCGTTGACGGTGAAGATGCGATCGGCCAGGTCGGGTGCCACCGCGGCAAAGCTGTGGTGGCTGTGGCCAGGAGCCAGCAGAAACTCATAGATCTCGTCGCACACCACCGCCACCTGGGGATGGCGGCGCAGCACGGCAGCGATCGCCTCCAGCTCCGGCCGGCTCAGCACCATGCCGGTGGGGTTGCCGGGGCTGTTGAGCACCAGCAGCTTGCTGGCCGGGGTGATGGCCGCTTCCAGAGCGGCGGGATCGAGCCGAAATCCCTGGGCCGCTGAGCTGGGAATCAGCGCTACCGAGGCTCCGGCCAGTCGGGCGATTTCGGGGTAGCTGAGCCAGTAGGGCGCCGGCAGCAGCAGCTCGTCGCCAGGCTCCAGCAGCACCTGGAACAGGTTGTAGAGGGCCTGTTTGCCGCCATTGGTGACCAGCACCTGGTCGGCGGTGGTGGCTACGCCGTTTTCCTGGCTCAGCTTGGCGGCGATGGCCTCGCGCAGGGCCGGTTCGCCGGCGGCGGGGCCATAGCGGGTGTGGCCCGCCTCCAGGGCTGCGGTGGCGGCCTCACGGATGAAGGCGGGCGTGTCGAAGTCCGGCTCGCCGGCGCTGAGGCTGCAGATGTCGTGGCCGTCGGCCTTGAGGGCCTTGGCGCGGGCGGCAATCGCCAGGGTGAGGGAGGGCTGCAGCGCCCTCGCCCGGGCCGAGAGAGCCGGGGTGGTGGTGGGTGCGGCGAACATCCCTGTGTCCGGCATCGGGATGCGCGGCTTCAGCACTGAAATCCATCCTGCCGCACGGTTTCTCCACCTACGGTTCGAGCTGGCACGAAAGGGGCAGTTCGTTGCTGAGCGTCACCACTGGTCCTTGATGACTTCCCCACTCCCGCCGCGCGACCCCTTGCAGCAGCTGGCCCGCTCCTGCGCTGCCTGCCGCCGCTGCGGCCTGGCGGCGGGCCGCCAGCAGGTGGTGGTGAGCCGAGGCAATCCAACCGCCCGGCTGATGCTGATCGGCGAGGGGCCGGGTGCCCAGGAGGATCTGGCGGGGCTTCCCTTTGTGGGTCGCTCCGGCCAGCTGCTCGAGCAGCTGCTGGCCGCCGCCGGGCTGGACAGCCAGAGCGACACCTACGTGTGCAACGTGGTGAAGTGCCGGCCGCCGGGCAACCGCAAGCCCACGGCTGCGGAAATGGCTGCCTGCCGCCCTTGGCTGGAGCAGCAGATCGCCCTGGTGGATCCCCTGGTGATTGGACTGGTGGGCGCCACGGCCCTGGAAGCCGTGCTGGGCATCCGCGGCGGCATCACCCGGCTGCGGGGCCAGTGGCGCGCCAGTGACCAGGACACCCCGAACCTTGGCGTCCTGCAGGGGCGCTGGTTGATGCCCCTGCTGCATCCCTCCTATCTGCTGCGCAATCCTTCCCAGGCGGAGGGATCTCCCCGCTGGCACACCGTTCGCGATCTGGCCGAGCTGCGCCGCCGTTTGATCGACCCGCCACTTGGCTGAGGTATCACTTGGCTGATCCGCCAGCGGTGGTGATGTTGTGACAGGCTTTGCGCAGCCTCCGGCCCCCAGCGCTCTCCCGTCATGACCGGCACCCTGGCCCGCCCCGACGCCTTCTCTCCCGACCGGGCCACCGACCCGACCAACGACTGGGCCAGCGACCCCCGTTTCGACACCCAGATCCACCGCCGCAAAACCCGCAGCGTGCGGGTGGGCGGCATCTGGGTCGGCAGCGACCACCCGGTGGTGGTCCAGTCGATGATCAACGAAGACACCCTCGACATCGAAGGGGCCACGGCTGGGATTCGGCGGCTGCATGAGGCCGGCTGCGAGATCGTGCGGCTCACCGTGCCGTCCCTGGCCCATGCCAAGGCGGTGAAGGAGATCCGCCAGCGGCTGGAAGACAGCTACAAGCCCGTGCCGCTGGTGGCGGACGTGCACCACAACGGCATGAAGATCGCCCTCGAGGTGGCCCAGCACGTCGACAAGGTGCGGATCAACCCCGGTTTGTTTGTGTTTGACAAGCCCGACCCCAACCGCACCGAATTCAGCCCCGAGGAGATCGCCGCTATCGGCGAGCGCATCACCGACACCTTCGAGCCGCTGGTCAGCCTGCTCAAGGAGCAGGACAAGGCCCTGCGCATCGGCGTCAACCACGGCTCCCTGGCCGAGCGGATGCTGTTCAGCTACGGCGACACGCCCATGGGCATGGTCGAGAGCGCCCTGGAGTTCATCCGCATCTGCGACCGGCTCGACTTCCACAACATCGTCGTGTCGATGAAGGCCTCGCGGGCGCCGGTGATGATGGCCGCCTACCGGATGATGGCCGCCCGCATGGATGCGGAGGGGTTCCATTACCCCCTGCACCTGGGCGTGACCGAAGCCGGCGACGGCGACTATGGCCGCATCAAGAGCACCGCCGGCATTGCGCCCCTGCTGGCCGAGGGCCTGGGCGACACGATTCGCGTCTCCCTCACCGAAGCGCCGGAGAAGGAGATCCCGGTTTGCTATTCGATCCTGCAGGCTCTGGGGCTGCGCAAAACGATGGTCGAATATGTGGCCTGCCCCAGCTGCGGCCGCACCCTGTTCAACCTGGAGGAGGTGTTGCACAAGGTGCGCAACGCCACCGCCCACCTCACCGGCCTCGACATCGCCGTGATGGGCTGCATCGTCAACGGCCCCGGCGAGATGGCTGATGCCGACTACGGCTACGTCGGCAAGACCCCTGGCAGCATCTCCCTCTACCGCGGCCGCGAGGAGATTCGCCGGGTGCCGGAGGCGGAAGGGGTGGAGGCCCTGATTGCCCTGATCCGGGAGGACGGCCGCTGGGTTGATCCCTGAGCGCTCCTGGCTTGTTGTCGTCCGGTTACCCACCCCCGTGGAAACCTTGCGGCGGCGCTAGTTTCAGAGAACGTTTCCCGTGCCTCCACGGCTTTTTCTGATGGCCAGCCCCCGCACCAGCCTGGTTGTGCTGGTAGGCATCGGTGCCTGTGCGGCCACGGCGGTTGTAGCTCGGGAAGTTGTCACGCCCCCGGGGGGCACGTCGCGGATCAGCGACAGCCCCAAGGAGGTGATCGACCAGACCTGGCAGATCGTCTTCCGCGACTATCTGGACATCAACGGCAAGTACAAACCGGAGCAATGGCGCAGCCTGCGCAGCAGTGTGCTGGCCAAGAGCTACGGCAGCACCAAAGAGGCCTACGAAGCGATCCGGGGCATGCTCGGCAGCCTCGATGATCCCTACACCCGCTTTCTCGATCCGCGGGAATTCAAGGAGATGCAGATCGACACCTCCGGAGAGCTCTCCGGGGTGGGCATCCAGCTGAGTCTCGATAAGGAGACCAAAAATCTTGTGGTGGTGTCGCCGATCGAGGGCTCGCCCGCGTCCAAGGCGGGGGTGCAACCCAAGGACGTGATCGTGGCCATCGATGGCAAGAGCACCAAGGGGATGAGCACCGAGGACGCGGTCAAACTGATCCGCGGTCAGGCCGGCACCTCGGTAACCCTCACCCTGCAGCGCAAGGGCCAGACCCTGGAGGTGCCGCTCACCCGCGAGCGCATTGAGCTCCATGCCGTTGACCATCAGATCAACACCACCACTGATGGGGTGAAGGTGGGCTACATCCGCCTGCGCCAGTTCAACGCCACGGCCACCAAGGACATGCGTCTGGCGGTGAAGGATCTGGAGGAGAAAGGCGCCCAGGGCTACGTGTTGGATCTGCGCAGCAACCCCGGCGGCCTGCTGATGGCGAGCGTGGAAATCGCCCGCCAGTGGCTCAACGAGGGCACGATTGTGTCCACCAAAACCCGCGATGGCATCCGCGATGTGAAGCGGGCCAACGGCCGCGCCCTCACCAACAAGCCGCTGGTGGTGCTGGTGAATGAAGGCTCGGCCAGTGCCAGTGAAATCCTCTCCGGCGCTCTGCAGGACAACCAGCGGGCGGTGTTGGTGGGGCAGAAGACCTTCGGCAAGGGTCTGGTGCAGTCGGTGCGGGGGCTCTCCGATGGCTCCGGCATGACCGTGACCATCGCCAAATACCTCACCCCCAGTGGCCGGGACATCCACAAGCACGGCATCGACCCCGATGTGACGGCGAAGATGACCGAGCTGGAGGCCCAGCGGCTCAAGCTGGAGGATCTCGGCACCCGCAAAGACAGCCAATACCGGGTGGCCGAGACCACCCTGGTGAAGCGGCTTCGCGCTGCCAATGGTGTGGAGAAGGCCTACAACCCGGCCAGCACCAACCTGCCTTCGGCTTTGGCCAAACCAACGGGCGCCGCCCGCTGACTGAATGACGGCTCCCGCTGAGTCGATCTGGACCCTGAAACCCTGGTGGTGTCAGCCCTGGAGCATCGTGCTAACAGGGGCTGTGGCTGTGGCCACGAGCTGGTGGTGGCTGCAGCGTTGGTGGATCACTGGGCCTGTGGCCCTGGTGGTGCTGCTCTGGTGGCTGCTATTTCTGGTGCTGGTGCCAGCCAGCTATCGGGCGCAGCAGCAGCAGCAGCGCCAGAGCCTGGATCCCTGATACGGCCTAGGCAACAGGCTGCATCAGGCCGCCACCGGGGCTGGAATCGTCATCGTCGTTGTTGTTTGTGTCGCCCTGAAGGAGGGCGTAGAGACCCAGGGCCACAAGGCTGACCACTCCGGAGATCAGACTGAAGCCACCGCTGAATCCGCCGAAGCCCGAAGTCGCGTCGATCACCTCGCCCATCGGACCCCGTTACACAAGTTCTCATGAATGTAACGGATTTTTGCGGGAGCTGGGCTGCTGGCTCGGCGGTGGCCTGATCGCATTCATCGGCTGAGTCGCCTGAGCTCCAGAGGTCTTCTCCGAGGCCGGTGATGGCATCCATCACGTAGGCAGAGCCTGGCGGCCAGCGCCCATCGCCCCAAATTTAGGGATGCCCCATGCCTGCGGCAGTGGTGTGCTGGAGCATCACTCCGTACCTCTCGCTGACCCAGTAACGAAACGGGGTCATGGGGTGTTCTCCTGGGAGTGGTTGTTGCGCTCGGCATAGCCCGCAGCCCACACCGCAGGTGCGATGCCATTAGGCACGATGCGCCGGTAGGGCTCGCTGGACAGGATCTCCTCAACCGCTTCACCAAGCCGTGCCACGGATCGACTGTGGGGCAAGCGCTGCTTGAGCTGCTGATGCATACGCAGCAAATACCAGGCTGAGCCATCGAGGCCGGCATTGAATTTGCACCACATGTCGGGTTGGCTGCGGGCATCGAGCACCATGTCGCCGGCGTTGTGGGCTTTGTCTGCCGCGGTGACCAGCAGGGATTGCACCGTCTTGGCGGCCAGGGAAGCGACGTAGCGGGTTTTGCGGATCAGCCAGGGCTCTTTCTCCCCAGGCGCGGTATCAGCGCTGGTGTCGGTGCAATCGCGCACGATGTCGGCCACCACCGCTCCAAAGCGCTCTGCGATGGAGGCATGGCTTTGGCCCGCATCCTCGATGGCGTCGTGGAGCAGGGCAGCGATCGCCTGGTCTTCTGTGCCGCCGTCTTCCCACACCATGGCGCTGACCGCCATCAGATGGGAGACGTAGGGCACGTTTTTGCCTTTGCGGCGCTGGTTGCGGTGCAGGGCCTCGGCCCAGAGCAGGGCTTCGCCAAAACGGGGGGTGATGGTCATGGCGTCTGGCCTACTGACGAACTTTGCAGTACCCCGCGCCGGCGTAGGAGGTGCCACCGGGACAGGTGGTGCCGTTTTTCGCCGAAACGTATTGGGCGTTGTTGCGCACCTTGCAGTAGCCGGCGCCGCCGTAGCTGGTGCCACCAGGGCAGGTGTTGCCGTTTTTGGCGGGGATCAGCAGCGGGTTGGCCTGGGCAAGGAGAACAGCGGCCGCCAGAGGAAGCAGGGGAAAGGACATCGGGATCACGGCGGAACATGACCACCCTACCTCGTTGCTTGACACTTGCAGTGCAAGCGTGTAACCATTGGTGCATGGCTGACTCCCTTTCCCTCTCGACGGCTGCCTCCCTGGGCTCCGATTCCCTCTACGGGCTGGAGGAGCTGCTGGCGCTGGCCGGTGAGCGTCTGGGGGAGGAGGTCACGCCACGCACGGTGCGCCTTTATGCCACCGAGGGCCTGATCGATCGACCCGGCAAAGACCGCCGCCGTGCTGTGTATGGCCAGCGCCATTTGCTGCAGCTGCTGTTGATCCGTGCCCTGGCCAGGCGCGGTCTCAGCCTCACGGCGATCGCTCCCTTGGTCACTTGCAGTGACGAGGAGCTCGGCCAGCAGCTGCTGCAGCTGGAGGAGCCATCCCCCTCGGCAGAGCAGCAGGAGGCCCTGTCCTATCTGCAGAGCCTGCAGGGCGAACGATCCCTATCGAGCTCCCCAGGCAGCAGCGCTTCTTTGCTGCCGCTGTTGGGCTCACCCCTGAGTAGCAGCTCCGCCTCCCTGTCTCCTCAGCGATCTCTCTCCACCCGATCGGCTGGGCGCTCCAACGTCGCCTCCAGCCGCTGGCATCGCTTCTCGCTGGCGCCAGGGGTGGAGCTGCATCTGAGCGAATCGGCCTCGATCCCACCAGCAGGCAAGCGCCGCGAAGCCTGGCTGGCCCGCCTGCTTGAGCGGTTGCGCGAGCAGCTCGAGAGCGAGAGCTGAGCGCCTCTGATCAGCCCTGAACAAACACCAACCCGATACCCCCGATAGACCCATGAACCCCTCTCTGCACTTCCGGCCGCTGCGGCCGGCGGTGGCCGCCGATGGCGCCACCACCCTCGATCTGCTGATCACGGTGCGTTCGCCTGAACACCCTCCGATGCAACTCAAGGAGCGTCCGGGTCTGAACCTGGCGCTGGTGATCGATCGCTCTGGCTCAATGGCTGGCAGCAAGCTCAGCCATGCCCGTAAGGCCGCCCGGTTCCTTGCGGGTGAGCTCACCGAGCGCGACCGGCTGGCGATCGTCACGTTTGACGAGGAGGTGAACGTGCTGGTGCCCTCCCAGCCGGTGCGTGATCCGCTCCTGTTTATCAGCGCCATCAACACCATCCACAGCGGTGGCTGCACTGCTTTGTTTGACGGCTGGCTGGCCGGTGCGACGCAGGTAGCCAATCAGCTCGATCCAGCTGGCTTGAATCGGGTGCTGCTGCTCTCCGATGGCCAGGCCAACGAGGGCCTCACCGATGCCGAAGCGATCGCAGCCAAGGTGGAGGGCCTGACCCAGCGCGGCATCAGTACCAGCGCTTTTGGCCTGGGCAGCGGCTTTGATGAGGACCTGATGGGGGCAATGGCTGCCGCCGGCGACGGCACCCTGGCCCAGATCGAATCCCCGAAGCAGCTGGCAGATCTCTACGCCAGCGAACTGCAGGGCCTGGCAAGCACGGTTGGGCGCAAGGTGAGCATTGGCATCCGTGCCAAGCACGGGGCTGAGTTGGTGGACCTGCTCAACGATCTACCGCTCACCAGCGCTGGGAATCACCAGCTGCCCAACCTCCGCTACGGCCAGGAGCTCTCGGTGGGTGTGCGGCTGCAGTTGCCGGCCTGGATGCCGAACCAGGAGATCGCCAGCGTGCGGCTGGCCTGGGATAGCCCAGATCAGGAGGGCCGCAAGACGCTGATCGAGCAGTTGACACTGCCGGTGAAACCCGAGGCGGAACTGGAGGGCCTCGAGGTTGATCCAGAGGTGGCTGAACAGCTGGCGCTGCTGAGGGCCAACCGCGAACGGCGCCTGGCGATCGAGGAACTCGACCGGGGTGATCTGCGGGCCGCCATGGCGAGCATTGAAGCGATCGACCAGCGCCTGAAGGGTCTGCCCCAGAGCGATGCCATCACCAGGGAACGCCGACTGCTGGCGGAGAAGAAGGAACTGATGACCCAGGACCGCAACCTCAGCCGCAAACGCCTGCGGCGTGAATCGCTGCGCTCCAGCCTCAACGTGTGGGAGAGCGGCGATGACAACGTCTGAGCGCAAGGCACCGGTGGTGGCGATCGGCGATGTGCATGGCTGCGCCACCTTGCTGCGAGAGACCATCTGGCCCCATCTGGGCAGTGGAGCCGAGCTGATCTTCCTAGGGGATCTGATCGACCGCTCGCCTGAACCCGATGGTGACCAGCAGGTGATCGAGCTGGTGCGTGAGCTGCAGGCCAATCCAGAGGTCTATGGGCTGGCTGGGGTAACCGTGCTGCGCGGCAACCACGAGCAGATGCTGCTCGATGCGCTTGCAGAGGAGGAGCCCGATCACGCCACTGATCTATGGCAGTGGAACGGAGGCAATGCAGGCTTCCTGCCGGTGGCCCGTGAGCATCAGGCCTGGCTGGAGAGCCTGCCGCTGACGGCACAGCGGGGCGAGTACCTATTTGTGCACGCCGGCGTTCGGCCGGGGGTGCCGCTGAGGCAGCAACGGGCAGAGGACCTGCTGTGGATCCGCGGACCCTTCTTGAACCGCGATCACGGCCTGCCCTACACGGTGGTGCACGGGCACACCTTCCAACGCAACTACCGCGTCGCCCAGCTGCCCCACCGGATTGGGATCGACACGGGGGCGTTCGTGAGCGGCCGACTCACCGCCCTGCCGATTGATCCTTGGGCAGAGCACAAACTGGAGGTGGCGGCATGAGCGCTATCAGCCCAATCAGCCGCGAGGAGCGGCTGGCCTATATCGATCTCTTCTACAGAGAGCGGGACCTGGCGATTGACAGTCCCTTCCACTACCTGGTGTTTGACGAGGCACTCTCGCCGGTGGTTCAGGCTGTGACGTTAGATCAACTACTGGAACTATATCCCACCGACGCTAGCTATTCAGAGAGAGTATGGAGCTGCTCTGATGTGGTGGACTTTGTGCGCGCCAAGCAGAAGCTCTGGCAAGGCGAGGGACTGCTACCGCAGCTCCACCGCAGAATGGGGACGATGATGCTCTATGTGCCGCAGCTTGATTCCGATGGACTTCGAGAGGCAGGGGCAATCGAAACGATTTACAGGAAGGCCTAAGGGCAAATAGCCCGCCAGTAAACAAATCACGACCCGAACCGTACCTATTGAACTATCAGCACGAGGCTAAATTGGAGCTAGATAAAGAACGCCTAGTCCGAATCGATCAGTTTTCCGAGCTCGTGAATAGCGAAGGCTTTGATGAGCTGGATCTCAAGCTGAAGGATCCGAATATCTTCTCCGTACTCGGTATCGAGCGAATGGAGATCAGGCATTCCAACTTTCTGGCCTGGCTACTCGACCCCGAGGGGACCCATGGCCTTGGATCGCTCTTTCTGAAGCGCTTTCTTCGGGACGTCTCCCTTCTAGACAGCCCCGAGTCCGTCAACGAAATAGGAATGCAAGACATAAATGCCAGGCGAGTCGAAGTTAGGCGCGAGTGGCGCAATATTGATATCCTCCTCGTCGCTGACGACTTGGCAGTATGCATCGAAAACAAAGTTGACAGCTCTGACAGCCAGAAACAGCTGGCTCGCTATAGGGAAATTGTCAATAAAAGCTTCCCTTCTTGCAGAAAGACGTTCGTCTACCTGACCCCTGATGGGCGCGACCCAGGAGACGAGGGCGAGCAAGCAAACTATATCAATTACTCATATCACCAAATCTCTTTGCACCTTGAGAGAATACTAAAGCTGCACAGGGAGTCGATGGCTCCAAGTGTCGGCATCTACATCAGTGACTACCTAGACAACCTCTGCACGAATCTCATGAAAGAAAGCCCGCTTAACGCCCTGGCCAGGCAGCTTTACGAAAGCCATAAAGAAATTTTAGACTTTATCTATGACAACAAGCCTGACGCGGCAACAATCGCCTGTGACTATATCAAGCAAAAAGTCTTAGACGAAGGCTGGAAGATGGGTTCATGCAGCAACTGCTATGTCCGCTTTCTGACGGGAGGTCTCAATGAAATTATTCCAAAAAATGCCAAAGGATGGAAAGGTCGTGAGCAGTTCTTGTTCGAGATTCGTCTGTGGGAGCAGAAGGGTTCTGTAGAGGGTTACTTCGCAACCGTGATCTCGCCGGGCGGTGCGCCCCTTGCGAGGTCGATTATTCGTGAGGCCATCGATCAAGTGCAGGATCCGGCCCGCAAGGACAACATCAGGGCAAAAAACTGGATCTCACAAATTCGAATTAGGATCAAGCCAGGAAATACCGACGAGGCGCCAGGTGACCAGGAGCCAATTCGGATTGCCATCGATGAGATATGGCCTCGAGTCCGCGAGATTGTTAACAAAGTGGACGAAAAACTGATGCTTGAGGGCGGCCGACTGGTGCCACTCAAGAACTTGTCGGAGGACTGATGTCAAAGCATGAGCAGCTTCATAAGAAACACGGATGCTTCAAAGCAGCCGGCCCTCATCACCCCCAGCAAGCTCTCACTCTTCTCCCGCAGCCCGCTCATCGGTGCCTGGTGGGAAGAGCTAGAAGCACGCGGCCTCTTTGAGGGAGCCAAACCTGAGCCCAATGCGCTGGATCAACAGCTTTTTGCCGATGGTCTGCGCCATGAGCAGGTGCTCCTCGCCAAGCTGGAAGCCCAGGGCCATCGCATTGCCCGTCTGCCCGGCAAGCAGAACAGCGCCGACTACGCGGCCACAAAGGCAGCAATGGCAGAGGGCTTTGACTTTATCCACCAGGCCTCGCTCTGCAACGACGAACTACGGGGCTCAGCTGATCTGCTGCGCCGCATCGAACAACCCTCATCCCTGGGGGCCTGGAGCTACATCCCAATCGAGTGCAAGCTCGCCTCCAAGCCCAAGACCACCTTTCTGGTGCAGGCCTCGGCCTACTGCGAGCTGCTGACTCCGCTGCTGGGCCAGCGGCCTGATCACTTTGAGCTTTACCTCGGTGGTGGCCGCTTTCAGCGCTATGCCACAGATCAGTTCTGGGCCTGGTATCAGCTGCTGCGCCAGCGCTACCGCACCTTCCGAGCAGCCTTTGACCCACAGGCCATTCCGGAGGACATGCCCGGCGACCACGGCGGCTGGACTGCCTTCATCGAGCAGCGGCTGGCCGATCAGCGCGATTTGATGCTGGTGGCGAACATGCGCCAGAGCCAGCGGCAGAAGCTGCGCGCTGCTGGCATCACCACCATTGACGCCCTCGCGGCATTGCCCGGCGGCACATCGGTACCGGGGGTGAACCCTGAAACGCTGCATGAACTGCGGCAACAGGCCGAACTGCAGCTCACCCCTGCTGGGGCCGATGGCCGGCCGGCCTACCGCCTGAGGCCCGTCGTCAACGGCAAAGGTCTGGCGGCCCTACCTGCCGCTGACGATGGTGACATCTGTTTTGACATGGAGGGCGTCCAGGACTCGGTGGCTGGCACAAAGCTCGAATACCTCTTTGGCGCTTGCTATCGCGATGTGCCTGGCGGCGAGTCGCAGTTCAAAGCCTGGTGGGCCCACAGCCCTGTGGAGGAGAAGAAGGCCTTTGAGCAGTGGGTGGACTGGGTGGAAGCGCGGCGTACGCGTCATCCGGGCCTGCGGGTGTACCACTACGCCAGCTACGAGAGGACGGCGATGCGCCGTCTGGCCCAGCAGCACTGCACCCGAGAAGCGGTGATCGATGAGTGGCTGTGCTCTGGCCTGCTGGTGGACCTGCTGCCGGTGGTGACTAGCTCGATCGTGCTGGGTGAGCCCAGCTATTCGATCAAGAAGGTGGAGCACCTCTACATGGAGAAGCGCGAGGCAGAAGTGACCAACGCCGGCGACTCGGTGGTGGCCTACCTCAACTGGCAGAACTCTGGCGAACCCGATCGCCCCGGGGTTTTGCCCGCTGGTAGTCCCCTGCTCAAGAACATCGAGAACTACAACCGCGAGGACTGCGAGTCGACCGTCCTTCTGCATGACTGGCTGCGCGATCTCAAGCGGGAGCAGGGGCTGCCGGAGGAACACCTGCAGCTGAGCAGTGAGGGCCAGGAACCCAAGGAGCCCTGGCCGCTGGAGCAACTCAGTGCCCAGCTGCTGGCCGAACTGCCGGAGGAGCTGCAGAGCGATCCGCCTGCCAACGCCAGAGATGCGCTCCTCGCCGCCCAGGAAGAAGGCGGGAAACGAGGCATGAGTTGGCGGGTGCAGCGCTTGTTGGCCCAGCTGCTGCCCTTCCACCACCGCGAGGCCAAGGTGGCCTGGTGGGCCTATTTCGACCGGCGCAACAGGGCCGAACTCAGCCCGGGTGATCTGGTTGACGACGGAGAAGCGATCGCCGAGGCCCGCTGGAAAAGTGTGGAGCCGCGCGAGAGCAAGCTCACCGGAGCCGATTACCACACCTTTTCATTTGATCCGGCGCAGCCGCTGAAGTTGCGGGCCGACAGCGGTGATCGGGGCCTGCAGCTGGAGATCCCCGAAACCGGCCTGAAGGTGAGTGTCGAGTCGCTCGATGCCGAACGCGGCCGCGTCACTTTGAAGCTGCCATGGAAAAAGCGCGATCAGCGCCGCGCCGATGGGCTTGGCGATGGCATCCCCGATCGGCTCACATCGCTGATCAAGGTGCCGGCCGACATCAGCGAGAAGCTGCGCGAGAGCCTGCTGGAGCAGGCCAATGCATGGCTGGACGGCAACCAACCACTGCCGCCGGCGATGCTGCAGCTGCTGGAGCGCCAGCCCATTGCCGAGCTGGTGACCCTCAATAGCGCCATTGCGGCTGAGCCGGGCTCTGTTGCACCCCGGCTGGCGAGCTTCCTTGCCAACTCCAGCGGCGTCACCCTGGCGCTGCAGGGCCCGCCAGGGACGGGTAAATCAACGGTGACAGGCCAGGTGATCGCCCAGCTGGTGGCCGACGGCAAGCGGGTGGCGATCAGCTCGAATAGCCATGCCGCCATCAACAACCTGCTGATTAAGGCCCACACCACCTGCCAGAAACAGGGGCTTGGGGAGAGGGTGGTGAAGTGCAGCAGCAGCAAGAAGGAAGAGGTGCTGCAGGAGCGCGGCATCCCCTTGGTGCCTCCAGCAGCGATCGCAGAGGAGATGGCGGTAGTGGGCGGCACGGCCTGGATGTTCTGCCGAGAGGAGCTGGCTGATCAATTCGACCTGCTGGTGATCGATGAAGCAGGCCAGATGTCGCTGGCCAACCTGCTGGTGATGGCCCGCTGCGCCAAAACGATCCTGCTGGTGGGCGATCAGCAGCAGCTGGCCCAACCATCCCAGGCCGATCATCCCGGCGACTCAGGGCGCTCGTGCCTTGAGTACCTGATGCAGGGCGCCCACGTGGTGCCTGACGATCGCGGCGTGTTCCTGGCCACCAGCTGGCGGATGGAACCCTCGCTCACGGCGATGGTGTCGCAGCTCTTCTATGACGGCCGGCTCAAGGCCAATCCCGCCAACGCCGTCAACGCGATCTGCTGGCGCCAGCGCTGTCTGGCGGCGACTGGTGAGCCTTTGCCAGAGCAGGGGTTGGTGTTTGAGCCCGTGGCCCACAGCGGCTGCAGCGTTGTCTGCGAAGCCGAGATCGATCGGATCGAGCAGATCGTCGATGCCTTGCTCAACGGCAGCTACTGCCATGCGCGTGCTGGCGGAGAGCAGCGAGGCGTGCTCGGGCCGGAGCAGATCCTGGTGACCGCTCCCTACAACGTGCAGGTGAACCGTCTGCAGCAGCGCCTCGGCAAGCGGGCGCGGGTGGGCACGGTCGACAAGTTCCAGGGTCAGGAAGCGCCGGTGGCGATTCATTCGCTCACGGCCAGTGACGGTGATGCCGCACCACGGGGCCTGGGCTTTCTGCTGGAGCCCAACCGGCTCAACGTGGCGATCAGCCGCGCTCAGTGTCTCTCGATCGTGGTGGGCTCACCCGGCCTGACCACCGGGATTGCCAACACGGTGGAGGAGGCCGAGCAGATCAACCGGCTGTGCAGCATCACGTCGAACGCGTAGAAAGCGGCACCCCCATACTGGAATCTGTGACACACTGAAATCGGTGCAGCAGGTTCCATGGCCAGCGTCAACTTCACCGCCTCCGTGGACCGCGATCTTCTGCGCCGGGCCAAGGTTTTGGCGGCTCAGCACGACACCTCGATCAGCGCCCTGCTCAATGCGGAGCTGCGCTATCTGGTGGAAACCTGCGAGCTGGCCGAGCAGCACGGCAACCGCAATGCCACGTTGCTGCTGGGGTTTGCCCTCGGCCGCATCAGCGACATCGAGGTGATGGAGCAGCTCAATCTCGATCACGAAGAGGACCTGTTCCTGTTGCTGGCCCAGGCCCACCTGCCGATGCCGCGCCTCGCCGATCAGGCCACTGAAGCCATGGTGAGCGACCTGCAGCAGCTGGTCTGATGGGGGACGCCCCCGTTCTGATTCCTGATGCCGGGCCCTGGATCACCCTGGCCTATGCCGATGGTCTGGATCTGTTGCTGAAGCCGGGCTGGCCTCTGGCCATGGTGGACATGGTGCTGGAGGAGCTCACCCGTAGCCACACACCCACAAGCCAGCAGATCGCTGCGTGGGTCACCGATCAGCAGATCCCCGTTTTGAGCACAGAGGTGTGCCGCCGGGCAGCAGGGCGCCGCCAACGCCATCTGGGTGAGATGGCCATTCAAGAAACGATGCAGGCCATGGCAATGGAGCAGCCTCCCCGTCGAGGCGTATTTCTGTTTGAAGACCACAAGATCGCCCGCGCCACCTTCCTGCTGCCGCCGGGTTGTCTCAAGGTCACCACCCGCGCCTGGTTGTTGTTTCTGGAGCGTGAGGGGTGGCTGGATTCAGCCGTGGCAATCGAGAGGCGGGCCATCGAGGCCGGGCGTCAGTTTTCGCGGCTGCGGTTTCCGCTGGATTGATCGCCCTCACACCGCCAGCACCGCCTCGTTCTGGGCCGCCTGCTGCTCGCTGCGCTGGGCCTCGGTGAGGCCATCGGCGCCGGGGAGTTGGGCGGCCATCTGGTTCAGCCAGCCCATCAGCTCCTCCAGTTGCTTCTCGGCGGGCAGCACGCCCAGGCCCCGGGCCAGCACCTTGGCGGTGCTCCCCGACCCCGGCTGATACACGAGCCGCCCATGCAGGTGCTGGGGCAGACCCTGGCGCAGCAGCCGGAAGGCCGGCTCTTCCATCGGTGTGTCCAGGGCGATGTTGGGCTTTTCCGGCTTGATGCGCGAGAAGCCGCAGCGCTTGGCCACCAGCTTCAGCTCCATCAGCTGCAGCAGCGATTGCACCGGCGCAGGGATGGCCCCATAGCGATCCACCCAGCCGGCCGCCAGCTCCACTAGGGTTTCCCTGTTACTGCAGTCGGCGGCGGCGCGGTAGGCCGCCATCTTTTCGTCGTTCTCGGTGATCCAGTCGCCCGGGATGAAGGCGGTGATCGGCAGGTCGATCTGGGTGTCGTCCACCGCCGGGATGTCCTGGCCCTGGATCTCGGCGAGGGATTCCTGCAGCATCTCCATGTAGAGGTCGAAGCCGATCGCCTCCATCTGGCCGCTCTGTTCCACCCCCAGCAGGTTGCCCACGCCGCGGATTTCCATGTCGCGCATGGCCAACTGGTAGCCACTGCCCAGCTGGGCGAATTCCTGAATCGCCCGCAGCCGCTGGCGTGCCGCTTCGCTGAGGGAGGCATCGCCGGGATAGAAGAGCCAGGCGTGGGCCTGGATGCCGCTGCGGCCCACCCGGCCGCGCAGCTGATACAGCTGGGCCAGACCAAACTTGTGGGCGTCCTCGATCAGGATCGTGTTCACCCTGGGGATGTCGAGGCCGCTCTCCACGATCGTGGTGCAGAGCATCAGGTCGGCCTCACCGGCGTTGAAGGCCACCATGGCGCTCTCCAGCTCCCCCTCGGCCATCTGGCCGTGGGCCACCAGCAGCCGTAGGCCCGGAATCATGCTCTGCAGTTGGGCGGCCACATCGTCGATGCCCTCCACCCTGGGCACCACGTAAAAGATCTGGCCGCCGCGGTCGATCTCCTGGCGGATGGCGCTGCGCACCGCCTCCTCATCGAGGGCGGCCAGGTGGGTTTTGATCGGCCGGCGCAGCGGCGGCGGTGTGGTGATCAGGCTCATCTCGCGCACGCCCGAGAGGCTCATGTAGAGGGTGCGTGGGATCGGTGTGGCGCTGAGCGTCAGCACGTCCACGTCTTTGCGCAGGGCCTTGATTTTTTCCTTCTGGTTTACGCCGAAGCGCTGCTCCTCATCCACCACCAGCAGGCCCAGCTGCTTGAAGCCGGTGCCTTTGGAGAGCAGTTGGTGGGTGCCCACCACCACATCGACTTTGCCGCTGGCCAGCCCCTCGAGGATCACCTTGCGCTCGCCGGCGGTGCGGAAGCGGTTGAGCAGGCTCACCTTGAGCGGATAGGGCGCGAAGCGCTCCGAGAGGGAGCGCCAGTGCTGCTGGGCCAGCACGGTGGTGGGGGCCAGCATCGCCACCTGCTTGCCGGCGGTCACAGCTTTGAAGATGGCGCGGATGGCCACCTCGGTTTTGCCGAAGCCCACATCGCCGCACACCAGCCGGTCCATGGGCTGGGGCTGCTCCATGTCGCGTTTCACATCGGCGATCGCCTTCACCTGATCGGGGGTGGGTTCGTAGGGGAAGGAGTCTTCGAGCTCGTGTTGCCAGGGGCCATCGGCCGGGAAGGCGAAACCCGGGGCCTGGTGGCGCTCGGCATAGAGCTTCACCAGATCCAGCGCCACCTTGCGCACGGCCTTCTGGGCCCGCTCCTTGGCCTTGGTCCAGGCCGTGCCGCCCATGCGGTTGAGCTCGGGCGGGGCATCGGTGCTGGCGCGGTAGCGGCCGAGGCTGCCCAGCTGGTCGGCGGCGACCCGCAGCAGGCCGTCGGCGTACTGCACCACCAGGTAGTCGCGCGATTCGCCGCTGATCGCCAGCTTTTCCAGCTTGAGAAACCGGCCGATGCCGTGGTTGCGGTGCACCACAAAGTCGCCCGGCTGCATCTTGTTGGGATCCACCGTGCGGCTGGCGGCCTTGCGCCGCCGCCGCACATAGCCGCTGGCGGCCAGGGCGTGCTGGCCGAAGAACTCCCGATCGGTGATCAGCACCAGCTTCCAGGCCGGCAACTGCAGCCCTTCGAGCTCGGCGGTGCCCTTGGTTTTCAGCGCCACCGGCGTGGCCTGCTCCACCAGCCGATCAATGGCCGGGAAGTCGGTGGGGTTGGGCACGAAGCGGGTGATGCAGTCGTGCTCCTCCAGCAGGGCTACCGCCCGGCTGGGCTGGGCCGAGAGCAGCCACACCGTGGCCTTCTCGGCCACAAAGCCCTTCACCAGCCCCGCCAGCTTGCCGAAGGCGTTGGGGTAGGCCGGCACCGAGCGGGAGGCCAGATCGAGACTGTTGGGGTAGCTGTCGGTTTCGTGCAGCTCGGCCAGATCGAAGCCGCCGAAGGCTGCCGCCTGCTCCAGGGCCTCGCTGGGCGGGCGGTGCAGCAGCGGTGGCAGCAGAGCCAGCTCCTGGCACACCTCGCTGTGATGCTCCACAACATGGTCGAACCACTGCTGGCCGTGGGAGAGGCAATGGCGCCGCTCGTCCACGGCGATCAAGGTGTGGGCGGGCAGGTAATCGAGCAGGCAGGCCGGTTGCTGCCAGGCCAGCCCCATCAGCCGCCGCAGGCCCTCGGGGGTGCCGCCCTCCAGCAGCTGGTCGCTGGCCTCGGCGCTCAGCAGCTGATCCAGTTCATCGGGCATCGCCTCGCGCAGGGCATCGGCGATCAGTGGGCCGTAGCCGGTGGGGGTGAGGCGCACCACCTCAACGGCATCGAGGGAGCGTTGGGAGGCTGGATCAAACTCCCGCAGCTTCTCCAGCTCCTCGCCAAAAAATTCCAGCCGCACCGGCAGCTCGGCGCTTACCGGAAACACGTCGATGATGTCGCCGCGGCGGCTCCAGCAGCCCTCCTGCTCGATCGTGGGCACCCGCTCATAGCCAAGGCGCGTCAGCGTGGTGGCTAGCTCGTCGAGATCCACCGTGTCGCCCTTGCGCAGGCTCAGGCACTGGGCCTGCAGGGCCTCCGGCGGCGGTAGGTGGGGCTGCAGGGCCCGCTCGGTGGCCACGATCGCCAGGCGCTGGCCGCCATCCAGCAACTCCGCCAGCACCTGCAGCTGGCCCCAGGTGATTTCGCTGGTGGGATCGAAGGGCTCGTAGGGGCTCGCTTCACTGGTGGGATAAAGCTGGCAGCTGGGCCAGCCCATCAGCTCCAGCAGCGCCGCCCAGCGCCCGGCCTCCTCCAGGGTGGGCACGATCACCAGCAGGGGAGCGCCGGCGGCGCCCGCCAGCGCCGAGCTGATCAGGGCCCTGGCCCCCCGGCCAGCGCCGCTCAGTCGCAGGCGCTCGGGCCGCTTGCTGCGCTCCAGCACCTCCCCGGTGAGGGATGCCTGCTGCAGTTGACGCACCAGGGCGGAGAGGGGCATGGAGGCGCGGGAGGCAAGAAGCCCCGATCTTCGCAACCAGCCTCAGACTGGTGCGGACCGTCCGACTGCCCTGGTGCGTTCTCGCCGTCCGTCCCGCCTGGATCGCCCCCACGGCCAGGTTTCCCTGCGTGTGCTCAGCGGGCTGCTGGCTTTACTGGGCGCCGGATTGGTAGCCCAACTGTCGAGGCCTGGGGTGGAGGCCCCGCCGCTTCCCCCGCCCGCCCTCTCCCAGCCCGCTGCCCCGTCGTCGGCATTGGAGGCGTCTCTGCTGCAGCAATTGGCTGTGGCCGATCAGCAGTGGATCCCCAGGGCAGAAACCCTTGCCAACGGTGCAATCCGTTACCACTACCGCCGCCGCGCCGATCAACCGACGCTTTCAGTGGCTGAGCTGCGTGCCCTGATCGCCAATCCCCCCAGCTTTGGAGTGGAGCGGCAGGCGATTGCTGAACTGCTGAGCGTGTTGGCGACAGCGGGGGTGCGCCTGGAGCTCACCGAGCCGCCCAAGCTGGGGGCGGCGGGTGAATGGGATCCCCAGGCGCGCACGCTGCGCATCCAGCCCCGGGTGGTGGAGAAGGGCAGTGCGGAATTCGCCACGGTGCTCAACCATGAGGCCATTCATGTGGCCCAGAGCTGCCGCAACCGGGGGGTGCGCTCCAGTCCGCGGCTGCTGGGTCTGCCCACCGCCTTGCCGGCCCACCTGGCGGGGGTGCTTAATGATCCGGTGTACCGCCAGGCCTCAGCCCACGAACAGCAGCTCGAGCGGGAGGCCTATGCCAACCAGGCTCAATCGGGTCTGGGTGCCCAACTGGTGCGCCAGCACTGTTAAGGGTTCTGCCCGGCCAGCCATTCACTCTCCAGCAGCATGTTGAACTGCAGCAACTGGGCGTCGCTGAGCTGCTGGCGGCTGGTGAGGGAGAAGTGCTGCTCGAGAAAGGCCCGGCCCTGGCCGGGATCCCATTGCAACTGTCCCAGCAGCGCGTCGCACTGGCTGAGCAGCTCCCGGCGCCGCAGCGGAGCCGGGGCGGTGGCTGGATCCGTGCCCGGTGCAAATCCCTCCAGGGCCTGGAGGTAGGCCAGCAGATCGCCGTAGCTGGTGAGGCGATTGCGGTTGGGGTGGTTGAACACCCGCTCCAGGTAAATCGCCTCCTGGTCGCGGTCCCAGCCGAGCCGTTGCAGTTCCAGATCCAGTCGGGCCAGTTCGCTGCTCCAGTCCTCCGGATCGGCAGGGGGTTCCTCGGCGAGCTGGGCGGCCGGCGGGCTCGGCTGCTCTTGGTGTGGCGGCGGGCTGGGCGTTGGGTTGCTGGGCAGGGCTGATGGGGTTGCTGAAGCGGGTGTTGGAGCCGCTGTAGCTGCTGGCGGCGTTTTGGGGGTGAGGCGGGCCGCCAGGCGTTGGCGGGCCCTGTCTTCGGCCTCCTCCGCCGTGGCGGCTTCCCCAAGGGCACCGTCGACGAGAGTGCCGCCGCGCCGCGCCTGCACCAGCACCACCCGGCTGCCGTTGTCGGCATGCACCAGTTGGACCTCCAGCTGTGACTCCTCCACGTGCTGTAAACCCTCCACGAGCTGTGAATCCTGCAGCGGGCGGCTCAGGGTGTCTTTCTAGACTGCTTTTCATCTTGGCCCGCTGCAGCCCGTGGAAGCCGAGTCGATCCAGTCCCTCACTCCCCTGATCAACCAGGCCGATCAGTGGAAAGAGGTGCTGCTGCTGCTGCCCTTGCTGGTGGCGCTCGAGGCCGTGCTTTCCGCCGACAACGCCATTGCCCTGGCGGCGATCGCCCGTGGCCTGGAGGATCCGGCGCGTCAGCGCCAGGCTCTCAACCTGGGCCTGGCGCTGGCGCTGGTGTTTCGTCTCGGCCTGATTGTGGCGGCTCAGTGGGTGCTGAATTTCTGGCCGTTGCAGCTGGCGGCAGCGGGGTATCTGCTGTGGCTCTGCGGCCGGCATCTGCTGCTGGTGTGGTCGGAGCCCGGAGATGGGGCTGAATCCAGTGATTTGGCCACAGCCGGCGCTGGTGCCGAAGGCTCCGGTGGATCAACCCATCCCGGCTCGCTCCACCACGCCGGCCTCGGCTCGATCGTGGCCACCCTGGCCCTCACCGACCTCGCCTTCTCCCTCGACAGCGTGGCTGCGGCGGTTGCGGTGAGTGATCGTTTGCTGCTGGTGATGGCGGGTGGTGTGATCGGAGTGATTGCCCTGCGGCTCACCGCCGAGCTGTTCATCCGTTGGCTGGAGGTGTACCGGCACCTCGAGACCGCCGGCTACCTGGCGGTGGGTCTGGTGGGGATTCGGCTGTTGCTGCGGCTTGGTCTGCCCCAGGTGGTGCCGCCGGAATGGGTGCTGCTGCTTGTGGTAGCGGCCCTCTTCGCCTGGGGCTTCTCGGCGCGCAACGCCCCACTGGAAATACCGCCCGAGTCATGAGGGTGGAGCTGCGCCAGATCGGCAGCGATCAGCTGCTCGATGCCCTGGAGGTGGCCGAGCTTGGTGAGGTGCCCCAGCCCGGCCGTTGGCTGGAGGCGGCTGGCCGTAGTTTTCTGGTGCTGCAGCGCCGCCACCGCTACCAGCTGCGCAATGGCCGCTATGAACTCGCCTCCGTGGCGCTCCAAGTAAAGGCCCAGCGGCGGCCCGCCGATGCCCGCTGGTGGCAGAACCAATGGGTGATCGGCGATCCCAGCTGCCGTTTCAACGCCCGTAGCCCGCTGCTGCGCTGCGCCGTGCTGCCCGATGGCCCCTGCGAGCGCTGCAGCCACTTCGCCGTGGCGGGCGCTGCCGGCCATGGCTGAACCAGAGCAGCCGGTCTGGATCACGGGGCGCCTGATCCGGGGTTATGGCGTCGCCTCTGGGCGCGATCCCGGCTCCCCCTACCCGGCCGGCACCATCAGCCTGCAGCGCCCCCTGTTTGCCCAGCGGGGCCTGGATCTGTCTGACTGTTTCGCCGGCACCCTCAATCTCAGCCTGGCACCCCTGGAGTTGCGCAGCGAGCACCCCGACCACTGCTTTGAGCAGCTCCTTTGGACCGATCGCCATCCGCCGGAGACCTTTCGGTTTTGGCGTGTGCTGGTGCGCTGCGGCGACTCCCCTGCCGTGGAGGGGTGGATCTATCAGCCCGATCCGCAGACCAAACAACGCCACGGGCAGCCGCCCCAGGTGGTGGAAGTGCTGGCGCCGCCGCTGGAGGGGATTGCGCCCGGTGTGGAGATCGCCCTCGGGGTGGACCCCCACCGCCTCTGGACTATCGAAGGCACCCGCCTGTGGGCGCGCCTGCTGGAGTTTTTCAAATTTCGGGTGTTGGCAGCCCAGGACGCTTTCTTCCGCGACTGGCGCGATTCCCCCAGCGGTGCCGTGGATCCGGCCCGTCTGCGGCTGTGGCTTCTGGGGGCCTGGCCCGAGGCTCTGGCCCTCTGCGACAGGGATCTGCTGGCCACCTGTGACCAGGCCTGGCGGCTCTATGGCCCCTGACAGGGGTGCGGTCCGTTGCCCAGGCCCCCCCTAGGGTGGAGAATCCCGCAGAGCCGGCGATCCGTCAGTCCCCTCCCCGATCCCGCACCGCAACGGCCATCTCCAGCCCAGCAGCCGTTTCCAGTCATCCGGCCGTTGCCAGTCTCCAGGAGCCTGACAGTCTCGTGAGGGCTGCTAGCCAGGTGCAGGCTGCTAGCCAGTCGCAGGCTGCCGCTGATCCAGCAACCAGCACGGCGTTGGTCGACTTTGCCTCCTTCGGACTGGGTGAGCCGATCCTCAAGGCGGTGACCGAAAAGGGCTACACCAAGCCGTCGCCGATCCAGGGCCAGTGCATTCCGGCCGTGTTGGCGGGCCACGACGTGATGGCGGCCGCCCAGACCGGCACCGGCAAAACCGCTGGATTCACCCTGCCGATGCTGGAGCGGCTGCGCCATGGCCCCCATGCGCGCGGCGGTGTGGTGCGTTCGCTGGTGCTCACCCCTACCCGCGAGCTGGCGGCCCAGGTGGCCGAGAGCGTGCGGGCTTATGGCCGCTACCTCGACCTGCGCAGCGACGTGGTGTTCGGCGGCGTGAAGGTCAACCCCCAGATCAGCCGGTTGCAGAAGGGCACCGATGTGCTCGTGGCCACACCGGGCCGCTTGATGGATCTCTACCAGCAGCGGGCCCTGCGGCTCGATCGGGTTGAGATCCTGGTGCTCGATGAGGCGGATCGGATGCTCGATATGGGCTTCATCCGTGACATCCAGAAAATCCTGGCGCTGCTGCCTCCCAAGCGTCAAAACCTGCTCTTTTCAGCCACCTTCTCCGGTGATATCCGGCGCCTGGCCACTGGACTGCTGCACAACCCGGTGCAGCTCCAGGCCACTCCGGAAAACCGCACGGCCCCCACGGTGGAGCACCTGCTGCATCCCTGTGACATGGATCGCAAGGCGGATCTGCTCAGCCACCTGATCCGCAGCAACGATTGGCAGCAGGTTCTGGTGTTTTCCCGCACCAAGCACGGCGCCAACCGGATGGCCGAGCGGCTCAGCCGCGAAGGCATGTCGGCGGCCGCCATCCACGGCAACAAGAGCCAGGGGGCACGCACCCGGGCCCTCGCCGACTTCAAGGCCGGCACGTTGCGGGTGCTGGTGGCCACCGACCTGGCTGCCCGGGGCATCGACATCCACCAGCTGCCCCACGTGGTCAACCTGGATCTGCCCAACCAGGCCGAGGACTATGTGCACAGGATCGGCCGCACCGGTCGGGCCGGCCACAACGGCCACGCCATTTCCCTGGTGGCGGCCGAAGAGAGTGAGCTGCTGCGTGCCATCGAGCGCATGATCGGCACCCGCCTGCCGCGTCAGGAGGTGCCCGGCTTCGAACCCAAGGTGCTCTCCGCTCCACCTCTCGATCTCAGTGGCGGCCGGGGTCGCGGCGGACGCCGCCCCTCCTCCTCCCGACCCGACGCCTCCCCCCAGGGGGCCCGCCGTGAGGGCCGTCGCAGTCCGCGCGCTCCTGGCGCGCGACGCTGAACGGCAGCAGTCGCGCTGAACGGCAGCAATGGACACACCGGCTGCGGTGGGTCTCCGCTCGGATGGTGCGGTTGAGACGTTTGACATGCCCTACGAGCCCGGATCCCCGGAGTGCCGCGTGCTGATCGATTGCAAGGGGCAGATTGAGGCGATGCTCCTGGCCCTTGGGCGCATCGACAACAGCCAGCACATCCGCGACCAGCTGGTGTCGGTGCACAACCAGCTGGAGGGCCTCCATGGGCTTTACCGCAAGGAGATTGGCTTGGGCTGATCGCGATCAGCTGGCCTCGGTGATCCGCTCCATCTGGAGGCACTGACAGGTGGCGTAGGCACTGGCCAGCGTGGCGACCCTGCGGCGCTGCTTGGGTTGTTGTTCGTGGCTGACCACGTAGCGACCCGACGTCTCCCGGTAGATCAGGCAGCCCTGGCCTGTTTCACCGACATAGGACAGCTCGCTTCCCATGGATCCTCAGCAAAGTCTCCACCCTCTGTAGCGACCTTGGGGGATCAGGAAAAGTGTGCGAGCCCTAACAACACAGAACGTAAGCCATGCCGTCATGGAGCTTCATGCGGAGCCCAGGCGATCGCCAGGCTGGGCCGCGAGCTGTTGGAGCAGGCTGCCGCCCCGGGCGGTCGCCTTGCCCTCCTGCTGGGCTTCACGAACCAGCACAGGGCAACCACCGGTGGCCACCACCAGGCCTGTGCTTGCTAGCAGCGCCAGCACCGTGCCTGGGGCAACGGCCGCTGCCGGCTGAGCTGGTGCGGCTCCGCTGCTGGAGGCAAGTGCCGCCTGGGCTTCGGGGCTCAGCTGCTCGGCAAGGCGAGCCACCAGCGGCTCGGTGCTGAGCAGTTTCAGCCGTTTGCCCCGCCAGCTGGTGTGGGCTGCGGGATAGAGACCCATCACCCGCCGGTGGATCGCCAGGGCGGAAGCGCTCCAGTCGATCACCGCGTCGTCTTTGGTCAGCATGCGGGCGATGGTGAGCCCCGCCTCCCCCTGGGGGCGCACTCCCAATCGGGTCAGCCGTTCGGTTTCCGGGCCCGTGCCAGCGGCCTCGATCCGGGGCAGGGCTTCAACGAGCAGCTCGGCGCTGAGCTGGGCCAGCCGCTGCCCCAGCTGTTGGGCGTTCTCCCGCAGACCGATGGCGAGGCTGCGCTCCAGCAACACCGGACCGGTGTCGAGCCCCACCTCCATGGCCATGATCCCCACGCCGGTTTCGGCGTCGCCCTCCAGCAGGCACCACTGGATGGGCCCGGCGCCGCGCCAACGGGGCAGCAGGGAGCCGTGGGCGTTCCAGCAGCCCAGGGGGGGCTGGGCCAGCACCTCGGGCGGCAGGATCTGACCGAACGCCACCACCACTGAGACGTCGGCGCCCAGGGCCGCGAGCTGCTGCTGGCAGGCTTGATCCCGCCGGATCCTTTCCGGCGTGAACACCGGAATCCCGAGCTCCAGGGCTCTTGCCTTCACTGGGCTGGGCTGCAGCTCCTTGCCGCGCCCACGGCGACGATCCGGCTGGCTCACCGCCCCCACCAGGGTGTGACCGGCAGCCACCAGAGCCTCCAGGCTGGGCACGGCGTAGGCAGGGGTGCCCCAGAACAGGATCTTCACAACAGCGACCTCAGGGCCCGTTCAGAACTGGGGGGTCAGGCTTCGCCGGTGATGGAGAGACCTTCCACCCAGACGTAGGGGCAGAGGCCATCGGGGGTCACCTTGGCCTCGCCCTCAAACCCGACGATCGCCTGGAGCAGCGTGCGGATGTCACCGGCCACGGTGGCGGCTTCGATCGAGCGGCTGTTACCGCCCTGCACCAGCCAGCCATCGAAGGGCAGGGAGAAGGAGCCCTGGCTGGCCTTGACGCCGGCGTGCAGGGCGGAGAGGGAATCGATCACCACCACGGGCCCGTCGTGGCCGAGGCGGTTGAGGCCCTGCTGGCCACCGCCACTGCCCGGGGTGGCGCCGATCTCCAACCAGTCGACCCCCACCGACACCTTGGCCCCCATGCCGGCATGGCCGGTGGGGGGCACACCGAAGGCCCGGGCCGTGGCCTCCGAGTGCAGGAAATGCCGCAGCACCCCGCCGTCCACCAGGTCGAGGGGAGCGGTGGGTGTGCCCTCGCCATCGAAGGCTGAGGCGCCCACGTTGCCGGGGTGCAGGCCGTTGTCGCGGATGCTGAGGAATGGCACCGCCAGGGTTTGGCCCAGGGAATCGCGCTGGCTGAGGCTGACGCCATCGAGCACCGCCCTGGCGTTGAACAGGCTGCTGAAGGCGCCGATCAGATCCAGGAATGCCTCGGGGCTGAACACGCAGGTGTAGTGGCCGGTCTCGATCGGGGCGTAGTCGAGGTGGGCAATGGTGCGCTGGGCGGCTTCGTCGATGCAGCCTTGGATGTCGAGGTTGGCGGTGCCGTAGGCCAGGCGCACCGCGCCCGAGCTGCGGGGCTTGCGGCCGGCTTCCTCGGCCCGGGCGTAGAGATACAGGCTGGCTGTGGTAAGGCGCTGGTGGCGGCAGGCCCCCTCGCTGTTGAGGTAAAGCCGCTCGCTGCTGCGCTGGGCCAGGCCGTTGTAGGGCACGGTGCCGATGGCGGCATGGCGATCGAGCAGTTGCCGTTCGGCCTGCTTGAGGGTCTCAAGCAGGGTGAGGATCGGCTGGGGCTCATGCAGGGGCTGCTCCAGGCTGGCCAGGGGGGCCGTGGCCAGGGGCGAGAAGGCCGGGGTCTCATCGGCGTTGCCAAAGGCGCTGGCGTCGCGGGCACCGGCGAGGGCCCGGGCAAGACCTGCGTCGCTGAGGTCGGATGTGCTGGTGATGCCCACCAGGCCATCGCCGTTCCACACCCTCACGGTGATGGCGCTGCGCTGGGCCCCTTTCATCTGTTTGGCCTCGCCGCGGTCGACCTGCACGGAGGTGTCGGTGCTGCAGGAGGCGCCTAGATCCCACTGCTGGATGCCGGTCTGCTGGGCCAGCTGCTGGAGGCGGCTGCTCAGGGCCTCGGCATTGAGGCCGGCGGAGGTGGCCATCGTCAGCGGCCCCCCACGGTGATCGAGTCGACTTTGATGTGGGGCTGGCCCACGGTGACGTAGACACTGCCGCTGACGGAGCCGCAGAAGCCAGCCGCCAGTTCGAGGTCGTTGGCACACATCGAGATCCGGGGCATCACCTCCTTGGCTTCGCCGATCAGGGTGGCGCCTTTCACCGGCTTGGTGAGCTGGCCGTTTTCGATCAGGTAGCCCTCCTCCACAGCGAAGTTGAACTGGCCGGTGGGGCCGACGCTGCCGCCGCCCATCGATTTGCAGTAGAGCCCTTTGTCGACCGAGGCGATCAGTTGGTCGGGCGTGTGCGGACCGGCGGCAATGAAGGTGTTGCGCATGCGGCTGGCGGCGGCGAAGGCATGGCTCTGGCGCCGGCCACTGCCGGTGCGGCCATGGCCGGTGCGCCGTTCGCCGGCGCGATCGCTGAGAAAGCGTTTGAGGATGCCGTTTTCAATCAGCACCGTGCGCTGGGGCTCCATTCCCTCGTCGTCCATGGACAGGGAGCCGAAGGCGCCGTCGGTGAGGCCTTCGTCGATGGCCGTCACCGCTGCGTGGGCGATGGGCTCGCCCACCTTGTCGGCAAAGGGGGTGGTGCCGCGCTCCACCTGGGTGGTTTCCAGCAGGTGGCCGCAGGCCTCGTGGAAGATCACGCCACCGAAGCGGTTGGCCAGCACCGCCGGCATCTGGCCGGCTTCCACGTAGTCGGCGTAGAGCATGGTGCCAACGCTGGCGCACACGTCCTGGGCTGACGCGTCCGCATCCCAGGCGCGCAGGTCGTCGGGACGGCCGGAGGTGCCGTAGCGGCGGCCGAGGCCGGCGCGGTGGTCGCCATCGGCGGCGAGGACGTTCAGGCCCAGGGATTGGTGAAGGCGGATGTCGCGGGCGAAGGTGCCGTCGCTGGCGGCCACCAGCACGGCTTGCCAGTCGCGGGAGTAGCTGCCCCGGCGCGCCTGCAGGTGGCGGCCGTGGTGGGCCAGGCGGCCCGTGCCGTCCAGCAGCTTCAGCGTGGCCTCCGCCAAGGAGGGGCAGCGTTCCAGCCAGTCGGCCTTGGCGGCGGCAAAGTCGCGCAGGGTACCGAGGCCGTCGAACTGGGCGGCGGGGGCGCTGCTGCGCAGCAGCCCGAGCATGCCCAGGGCCTGATCAAGGGCCTGGAGCAGGCCGGAGTCGCTCAGGTCGTTGGTGCTGACGAAGCCATCCCGATCGCCCCGAAACACCCGGATCCCGGCCCCCATGCCGAAGGACGGACTGACACTGGTGATGGTCTCCTGCTCGGCCAGCACCCCGAGGTGATCGGTGCGCTCCAGAAAGATCTCCACCAGATCGGCCCCAGCCCCCTGCCCTACCGCCAACAGGCTTTCGAGACGGGGCTGCCAGGCCAGGTCAAAGGCGTCGGGTGCGGAGGCAACCAAAAGAGATCAGCGATGGGGGGCAAAAGGGTTGGGCCGCAGAGGCCTCAGCGCACCGAGGCTTGGAACTGCTCGCTGCGGATCGGGGCCATCAAATAGAGCTTGGCCATCTCGGCGCCATTGGCGATCCAATAGGGCAGCTTGCGCAGCACCTTGATCGGGGCCGGAGCCGAGCTGGCATCGGCCTCGCTCAACTTGGTGTTGTTGCTCACCAGCCGCTCCAGCCGGGTGTAGAACTTCGGATGCTCCACATTCAGCACCACCGGGAAGACCCGGGCGGACGTTTCGTTGGTTTTGGCGATCACGTACTTGTCGTAGTCACGGGCATCCAGGCCCAGGGCCTCATAAAACTCCTTGCGGGCCACGTCGCGCACATACATGGTGGCGAACACCGCCAGCAGGAAGAAGCGGCACCAGAGGCGGGCGGTCAGGCCACGCACCGTGTCGGGCTGGGCCTTCATCAGGGCGTCGAAGAAGTCGCCGTGGCGGTTCTCGTCCTGGCACCAGTTTTCAAAGAAGTTGAAGATTGGGAAAATCTTGCTGTCGGGATTCTTCTCGAGGTGACGGAAGATCGCGATGTAGCGCCAGTAGCCAATCTTCTCGCTCAGGTAGGTGGCATAGAAGATGAACTTGGGCTTGAAGTGGGTGTAGGCCTTGCTGGCAGTCAGAAAGCCAAGATCCAATTGCAGGCCGAAATCACCCATGGCCTTGTTGAGGAAGCCGGCGTGGCGGGCTTCATCACGGGCCATGTGGGCGAAGCACTCCGCCAGCAGGGGGTTCTTGTCTTTGATGCGGCGGCTGAGCTCCTTGTAGAGCAGGAAGCCAGAAAACTCTGAGGTGCAGCTCTGCTCCAGAAACTCGATGAACACCTGGCGGGTTTCAGGATCGAGCTTGTCGGCGGCGCCTTCAAACTCCGCGTTGCGCACGAAGTGGTGGCGGTTGTAGTCCTTGCGGAACTCCTCGCAGATCGCTTCCAGCTCAACGGCATTGGGGCGCAGATCCATCGCCGCCATGGCGTCGAAATCCGTGGTGTAGAACCGCGGGGTCAGGATCGTGTCCTTGACCGGATCCTTGATGGCCGGTGCAGCTGGGCTGGCAAGTGCGGCGGGAGAAACCATTGAGCGTTGCGGCTTACGGCAGTGAGGTCATCGTAGAGGGACCGCCCGTCAGTTCGGGCCCAGCCATTTCTGACCGTTCAGCCGCTGCACCAGCCGGGATACCAGCAGCGCCAGGCTCATTTTCTTCTCATCGATCAGAAAGGACTCCAGCAGGCTCGGCTCACTGCCGGCTTCGGCCACGGCCACGGTTTTGGGGGAATTGATGTCCGCTGTGGTGAAGCACAGCCAGAAACGCCGCTCCCCGGGCAGCTCGCCTTTCACCATCCAGCAGTCCGCGCCCACCACGGGCATCGGACCTTGCTCGAAGGCCAGCTCGGGGGCCGGACCGCCGTACCCCTGGATCTCCTCAGCCAAAGCGGGGAGCAGCAGCTCGGGCACAAACGTGGCAAACGGCTGGTCTTCCGGGGCCGGTGGCTTGGCTTTGGCGGCTGGCTGGGCGGATTCGCTCACCGGTGCAGGCCCCTTTTGGCTTCTGCGCCGACTCTACGCAGATCGCGCTCACCAGTCGTCGCCGCCGGGGTTGTCCCAGCCGTCGCCCACGGCGCTGGTTTGGGGCGTGGCGCTAGCGGGCTCGGCGGCAGCTGCCGAGCGGCCCTTGCGGATCACCCGGAACGGCACCGCCACGGTGGGTGCAGGATCGCCGGGTGGACGTTGTGGCCCGGCGGCCTGCCGGGGTGGTGGCGGGGGCGCTGCCGCTTGGGGCGGTTCCTCCCAGGACTCCACCGGGTCGCGGGGTTCGCGCCGCACCTGGCGGCGCAGCGAGACCGGCCCCGTTTGCAGGGCCAAGGCGGCGGCGGCAGCGCTGAGGCCGGCGCCACCGCCGGCGGCCAGGGCGATCCAGGCCCCGATCGGCAGTGCTGGGGTGCTCCAGATCAGCAGCCGCAAGGCCAGGTTGGGCCTGGGGTTGAGGGCAGCCACCAGCAGCACCAGCAGCAGCGGGGCGAGCAGGGGGAGCAGCAGTAGGCGTTGCAGCAGGGCCAACCTAGGCGGAAGGGTCGTCCGGGGATCCTGGCTGGTGGGGCGGCCCCTGCCAACGGCGCAGGCTGCCGAGCTCGTAGCCGAGCACGTCAAACACCCGGATCACCAGGAAATCAACCATGTCGTCGATGGTCTGGGGTTGGTGGTACCAGGCGGGCACCGGTGGGGCGATGCGGGCGCCGGCCTCGGCCAGGGTTGTGAGGTTGCGCAGGTGAATCAGGCTCCAGGGTGTTTCCCGTGGGCAGATCACCAGGGGGCGTCCCTCCTTGAGATGCACATCGGCGGCGCGCTCCACCAGATCCAGAGCCACGCCGGAGGCGATGCGACCAACGGTGCCCATCGAGGCGGGCAGGATCACCATGCCGCGGGTGCGGAAGCTGCCGCTGGCAATGCCGGCAGCTTGGTCGTTCCAGCGGTGGCAGCGCAGCTGGCCGGAGCGGACACCGGTGCGCTCGCGCCAGAACGCTTCCTGGGCCGCAGGCTCCGAGGGCACCCTCAGGCCCAGCTCCGCCTGCCACACGCCAATGGCGCCGCGGGAGGTGACCAACTCCACCGACTCGCCGGCCTCAAGCAGCAGCTGCAGGGCCCGCTGCGCCAGCGGTTGAGCCGAGGCGCCGGAGACAGCCAGCACCACCGGCCCGCTTCCGGCCGCAGGGGTCATGGCTCAGGCCTCGCTCAACACCGGTATCGGCGCAAACGGATCGTGGTCATGTTCGAGAGCGCGGGCGTCATCGGCGTCATCGGCCCCCTCGGCCAGCCCGTCCCCGTCGGCCATCACGCCTTCGGGTAGCACCACGGCCAGATCGATCTGATGGCGCAGGGCATCCACCTTCTGGATCTCCACCTCCACCTGGTCGCCGAGCATGTAGGTGCGGCGGTTCTTGCGTCCCACCAGCCTGTTCTGGCGCGAGCGGTATTCGTACCAGTCGTCTTTGAGGGAGCTGACGTGCACCAGACCCTCCACCTGGGAGGGGGGGACTTCGACAAAGAAGCCGTAGCTCTGCACGCCGCTGATCACACCAGGGAGCACCTGGCCCACCAGCGGCTCGGCCTGGCGGGCCTGCAGCATCGCCAGCAGGTCGGCCTGGAGTTCGGCCAGGAAACGGCGCCGGCCATTGAGGCGTTGCACCAGCCCATG
Organism: Synechococcus sp. 8F6; assembly: GCF_002252665.1. Classification (GTDB taxonomy): domain Bacteria; phylum Cyanobacteriota; class Cyanobacteriia; order PCC-6307; family Cyanobiaceae; genus Cyanobium_A. The sequence goes on along the minus strand of NZ_NQKZ01000002.1, from coordinate 49,589 downwards.
CTCCTGGGCCTCCAGGAAGGGGGTGAGCTGGCTGGGGGCCAGCAGCGGCCAGTCGATGGCGCCGTGGCAGGCATCGGAGGCCAGGTCGACGGTGGTTTTGTGGCGCACGCTTGGGCGATCCTTGCCCTCGGTGAGCAGCAGCACCAGCAGCTGCTGGTTCCAGATGTCCGCGTAATGGAGGGTGGGGCAGCACCACGGGGCCAGGGCCGCATCCTCTTCCAGCCAACCCGATAGGGCATGGGCGCCGGGGGCGCTGCTCAGCTGAATCGGCTTGAGGATGGCCTGCAGCTGCTGCTGCAGAGGCCGGCTGCGATCGGTGCCGGCGAAGGCGGCCGCCAGTTCGGCCCCACTGGCGTTGCCCTCCTCGCTCAATTCGAGGGGGATGTCGAGGGCGAGGGCCGAGCGGGCGACGTCGTTGAGGTCGTTGGCGTCGGCGGGGGCGTTGGTGGCGTAAACCGCTGGCAGCTCGAGGGTCTGGAGGTGCTGGCCCAGGGCCTGCTCGGCCACCAGCACCGCTTCGCGCAGCAGCGCCAGGGGATGGTGGGGTTCGAGGGTCACCATCCAGCCCTCCAGGGGAGCATCAGGACCTGGCACCGCCAGGTCGCCGAGGCTGTCGATGGCGGGCAGCGGCAGGTTGAGGTCGAGGGAGCCGGCCGCCTGACGTTGTTGACGCAGCAGGCCGGTGACAGCGATCAGCTGCTCCAGCAGGGGCAGCTGATCTTTAAGTCCCTTGAGGGCCGCCGGCACGGTGCGGCTCTTGGGCTTGCGATCCTCCAGGGCGGTCAGGGCTTCAAGGCCCGCGGCGGCTACCGGCTGGATCTGGCTGCGGCAGAAGCGGTAGTGCTCCAGCTTGCCGTCGGTGCTGAGCTCCAGGCTCACCGACAGGGCTGCCTGCACCTCGCCCACCTTGAAGGCGCTGGCCTTGGCCAGGGCTGGACTGAGCAGGGGCAGCCACTGTCGGCCCACGCAGTAGGCATCGGCCTGGTTGCGGAGCCAGGCGTCGAGGGCGGTGCCGTTGGCGAAGCGCTCCGCGATGGCCGGGGTATGCACCCACAGGGTCCAGCCGCCTTCACGCTCCTCAAGGGCCAGGGCCGGCAGTCCCGGGGCTTCCTTGCCGCTCCACGGTTCCAGCAGCAGGGCTGCTTGGCCGGTGAGGTCGGTGCGCTCTTTGGCTGCCAGGGCCTTGAGGGTGGCCCGAGGGGGCTGGGGACGGTTGTGAAGCCGGTGCTTGGTGAGTAGCAGATCGAGGTCGGCGGCCTCGCCGCCGTTCACGGGCAGGCACCGGGCCACGTGGCCTAGGGGTGCAAACTGGCCCACTGGATAGCGGTCTACCAGCACCTCCACCACCGAGCTCTGCTCGCTGTCGAGATGGGTGGCATCACCGGCCGGCAGTTCCACAGCGGTCAGCAGCCGGTCGTCGAGGGGGGTGGCCACCAACCGCTCCTCCTGTTGCTCCACCTGGGCCAGCAGCGAGGTGGTGTGCCGCTCGAGGATGCACTGCACGCCCCCTTCCGGAGAGCGGCGCCGTCCGCCTTCGCGGATCACCTTTACCAGCACCCTATCGCCGTTCCAGGCGTGGTTGAGCTGGTGATCGCGGATGTAGATGTCTTCGCCGCCGTCTTCCCGCAGGGCGAAGCAGAAGCCTTTGCTGGAGCAGCGCAGCCGCGCGGGAATCAGCTCGGGGTCCTCGCGCCGGGCGATGCCGGCATCGCTGATTTCCACCAGCCCCAGCTTGGTGAGTCCGTCGAGCCCGATCTGCAGCTGCTGCTTTTCAGCTTTCTGGCTCAGGCCAAGGGCCTTTTCGAGCTTGGTCAGTGGCAGGGCTTCATGGGCGGGAAGCTGGTCGAGCAGGTCGGCGACCGTGAACTTCATCGGTGGGAGGGCTGGTTGGCTGTGGGCCACCCAGGAATGCCCCGGGTTGCAGGGGCGGGCGGCGAGGGGATGAAGGCGGCTGATGGCGGACTGGGCTCGGAGCGATGCCCACGGCCACCAAAACCTTCATTTCAAATGTTAGTCGGCTGAGGGATCCTCAGCCGCGGCGGCCGCCGCGACGGTCTTTTCGCCCTCTTCGCCGCTGGAGCGCTGGATCAGCCGCACGCCGATCACCAGGAAGCCCACCGAGGCCGCCAGTTGCAGCGCATTGGTGGGGATCACGGCCGAGAGGGATCCGCCCGCCGCTGCCCCCAGCAGGCTGGCCAGCACCAAAGCCAGGGAGCTACCAGCGAAGACCGCCCCGGGGCGGGTCGAGGTGCCGCTGATGGTGACGATGGCCAGCTGGGTCTTGTCCCCCAATTCGGCCAGGAACACAGTGACGAAGGTGGATGCGAGCAGGGCGAGCGGCAGGGCGGACACGGTCGTTCAGCTGAGGGGGAGTTCGGAGGGAGAGGGCACCAGCCCCAGCACGGCCTGACGGCCCAGCCAGAGCCCCAGGGCCACCATCAGGATTCCCGCCAGGCGTTCCAGCTGCTGCGGCGGCATCACCCGCGCCAGCCAGCGGCCCAGAAGCACCCCCACCAGGCTGGAGCTGATCAGGGCCAGGGAGGCCCCCACAAACACCACCACCGGACGTCCCGACTGGGCCGACAGCAGCAGGGCGGCGAGCTGGGTCTTGTCGCCCAGCTCTGCCAGGAACACCGTGGTGAAGGTCGTCAAAAAGACCGCACCCCAGGTGCCGGCTGGGGCGGGTTTGGGGAGCTCGCTGTCGTTGCTCATGGGAGTGCTCATGGGCGTGCTCATGGGCGCTGTCGGATGGCCCGCCGGAAGCGCCGCATCACCCTGCCACGGCCTCCGTATTCGCTGCGGATCTGTTGGAGGCAACAGCCGATCGCCAGGCGGTCGCCGGCGCCGGGGTCCTCGGGCGAACCAAACAGCTTGACCAGGTTGGCGACGTTGCAGAAATCGGGGCGGTCGGCGTAGATCCGGCAGCTGCGGGAGCCGGTGTTGAAGTGAATGCACCAGCCATCGGCGCCCACCATCGCCAGATACTGCTCCTGCTGAGCGGGGCTGAGGGCGTCGATGGCCTCCTGCCGCAGGCTCGGATCCAGGCGGCAGCAGGCCCCGCAACCGCTGATGCAGCTCCACTTCTCCTGGTCCATCGGCCGGTCGCGGTTGCTGTCCATTCAGCCACAGTGATTCCCGCGCCGCCGCTGTGACAAGCCGTCACAGAGCCAAGCCGAAGCCCTGGAGCGGCGGGCGCGGCGCCTACCCTGTGGTCGCAGCGTTTGCCGCTTCTCAGCCGCCACCACCATGGGTATCGACTTTCATCTGATCGCGAATTTCGCCGCCCTAGCCCTGATCACCCTGGCCGGTCCGGCCGTGATCTTCGTGCTCTTCTACCGCCGCGGCGCGCTCTGATCCAACGCCAGCTCTGGCGTCCTGCCCAGCTTCCAGAGGGCGTGATAAACCGGTTCGGGTTGGACCCGGCGACCAACGCTGGCTCCAACCACTGCGCTGAGCAGGATGCCGAACAGCCATTGCTGATCGCCCAGCATGCGCAGGGCGAACAACACCGTCATCAGCGGCAGCTGGGTGGCTCCGGCCAATCCTGCTGCCATGCCCAACGCGAGGCCGAGCTGGGCGTCGCCGCCGAGCAGCTCGAGTGAGCCGCTGCCGAACAGGGCGCCGATTGCAAAGGCCGGGTCAATCAGCCCCCCAGGGACTCCGGCAGCCAGGGCCAGCACGGGCGCCACGATCCGTGAGCCCAGCACCAGCCACCAGGCGGCGATGCTCATCGGCTCCCCCGGGATGGGCAAGCTCCCCTGACTGTCCAGCAGCTGGCTCATCAGTGCCTCGCCATCGCCACCACTCCAGCCACCGCTGGCAAAGGCGATCAGGCCCAGGGCCAGGCCCAGCCCGAGCCCCCAGGCCAGGGGGCGTTGCCGCACCCGCTGGCGCAGCAGCGCAGTGCCAGTCCAGAGGAGGCGGCTGAACAGTCCGCCCAGCAGGCCGCCGCCGATCCCCACCGGCAGGGCCCAGAGCAGCTGCTGCCACTCGGGTTGAGGGGTCTGCACCAGGCCCAGGGTGAAGATCGAGATGCCGTTGAGGTTGCTCACGAGGGCGGCGGCGGCGCACACCACCGCCGCAGGCCAAAGCACCGACGTTTGGAAGCTGCCGGTGAGCTCTTCCAGCACGAACACCATCCCCATCAGCGGGCTGTTGAACCCGCCTGCCAGGCCGGCGCCGGCGCCGATCGCCATCAAGCTCTCGGGCGCGAGCGCGCCTAGCAAGCGGGGAAAGCGGCGGCGCAGCCCATGGGCCACGGCCGCGCCCACCTGCACCACCGGCCCTTCCCGGCCCAGGGGCATTAGGGCCAGGCTGGCGGTGCTCCAGAGCGCCATCCGCGCCAGCGTTGGGCCGCGGCTCATCAGCTGTGGGGCCTGCGCAGGATGCTCCAGGCTTTCGATCGTCTGGGGGATGCCGGAGCCGGCGCCCAGGGCCAGCGGCCCAGCCTGCAGCCACAGCAGCAGGGGCATGACCAGCACCGGTGCGAAGGCCAGGGCAAGGCTCTGGGGCGTCCAGTGCCCACCCCGGAAACCGGGCAGCTGCTGCAGCAGCAGGTCCTGGGCGCGGTCGACCAGGTTGAGGGGCCAGCAGGCCAGACCCACCAGCACGCCGATCAGCAGAAGCTGAAGCAGGGTGCGCAGGGGGGGGCGGAGCAGGGGGAAGGCCATCTCAGGCAACGAGTCCCAAGGCGATGGCCGCATCCTGGATGAGGGCCCGCACATAGGGATGGGCATGGCTGCTGCCCTCCGCACTGGTGAGTTCATCCCCGGCCGCATTGCGCACCACCAGGCCGGCCCCCTCGCGGCGGCACCAGTAGGTGCGGTCGCGCCGCTTGAGCACCACTTCATCGCTGCCGCTCGCCCCGCCGGCGCTGGGCCGCAGTCCCACCAAGTCAAGTTGCAGGCGCTCCTCCCCCTGCCAGCTGTTGAGCGCCAGGCGGTAGGCCACATCCACCCGCCCCGGCAGGTTGGCCTCGCCCTGCCAGCGCCAGCCCATGGCCCGCAGGCCAGCTTCACCCTGGCGCAGCTCCAGCTGCAGGTGTCCCCCGCGCAGCAGTTTCTGGCTGGCCACCTCGCAGCCCTGGCTCCAGAACACTGGCTGGGGGTGGCCGATACCAAAGGGTTCGAGCCGCTGCAGCTGCCGGTGGAAGTCGCGGTCGATCTGGGCGAACGGCAGCAGGGCCTCGGGTTCCACCGGGGTGCCCTGGCCGGCCTGTTGCAGCCAGGCGTCGGCCAATTGGTTGAGCTGCTCGTGCAGCGCTGCCACCTGTTCGGCCCGCACCGTGAACCCCCCCGCCGCAGGGTGGCCGCCAAAGCGCTCCAGCAGCGGGGCGCAGTGCTGAAGGGCCCGGTCCACCGCAAAGCCCCGGGGCGCCCGCACCGAGGCCCGCAGGCGGCCCTGCCCCTCGCCGGCCAGCAGGGCGGCGGGCAACCCAAAGCGCTCCACCAGCCGCGCTGCCACGATGCCGATTACGCCGTGGTGCCAGTGGTTTTGAGCCAGCAGCAGAAAGGCGGGACGCCGGGGACCATCGGCCTCCAGCAGGGCGATCGCCTCCGCCTCGATGGCGCTGCAGAGGTCGCGGCGCTGCCGGTTGAGGGCCTCGCAGTCCCGCGCCAGATCCAGGGCTCGGTCGGGATCGTCGGTGGTGAGCAGCTCCACCACTAGCTGGGGATCCCCCAGCCGGCCCACGGCATTGATCCGCGGGGCGATCTGAAATCCCACCGCCTGGGCATCGAGCGGGGCCTCGTCCAGTCCGGCCAGCCGCTGCAGGGCCTGCAGGCCCGCCAGGGGGCTGCCCCCCAGCCCGGGTAGCCCGTCGATCAACCAGCGCCGGTTGACCCCCACCAGGGGCGCCATGTCGGCGATCGTGCCGATGCAAAAGAGATTGAGGGCGATCTGCAGGCCATCGGCCCGCTTGAGGCTTTGGCACAGGGCCGCCGCCAGCACGTAGGCCAGGCCAACGCCCGCCAGACCGCGATACGGCGACTTGGGTGGCGTGCGTTCCGGGTGCAGCAGGGCCAGGTGGGGCGGCAGGGGATCGGGAATCGTGTGGTGGTCGGTGAGGATCGCCTCGACGCCGAGCGCCTCAGCCCGCACCAGGGCCTCCAGGGCTGAGACGCCGTTGTCGACCGTCACCAGCAGGGCCACGCCTTGCTCGGCCAGCCGTTCCACCATGGCGGCGTTGAGGCCGTAGCCGTCGTCCATGCGGCTGGGGATTGCCGCGACGGGTCGGGCCCCCAGGCGCTGCAGCACTCCCACCAGCAGGGCCGTGCTGGTCATGCCATCGGCGTCGTAGTCGCCGCAGATGGCCACCGCTTCCCCTTGGCTGCAGGCCTGTTTCAGCCGGGCCACGGCCTTGGCCAGGTCGGGGAAGTGGCGGCCAGCCGGCGGTGCGGCGGGCGGATCCAAGAGGGCCGCGATCGCCTTTGCACTGTTGAAGCCGCGCCGGCTCAGCACCGCCAGCAAGGCCTCCGGCAGCGGACTGTCTGCTGGCGCCTGGCAGAGTCCTTCGGGCGCCAGGGGGCCAGGCAGGTGCCAGCGTTGCTGATCAAGGGCAGGCAGCAACGACGGCGCAACCAGGGCCCCGCCATTGTGCGGCGCCTGCCGTGCGGATGCATCCCCGTAGCCTGACTCGGAGATGCAGCACCGGCCGATGGCCTTGGGGGCCCTGCTCTGGGACGTCGATGGCACCCTGGCGGAGACGGAACGGGACGGCCATCGCCGCGCCTTCAACCGGGCTTTCGCGGAGCTGGGCGTGCCCCTGCACTGGGACGGGCTGCGCTACGGCGAGCTGCTGGCCATCAGCGGCGGCCGCGAACGCATTGCCGCCGCCCTGGCGGAGCTGCAGGGGGCCCCGCCCGAGGCCGCGCTGGTGGCCGATCTGCAGGCCCGCAAGCAACGCCATTACGCCGCCCTGGTGGGTGCCGGTGAGCTGCAGCTGCGCCCTGGTGTTGCGGAGCTGATCGCCGCGGTGCATGCCGCCGGTCTGCCCCAGGCGATCGTCACCACCAGCGGCCGCTTGGCCGTGGCCGCCCTGGCCGAGCATCTGCTGGGTCCGTTGGCCCCCTGCTTCAGCGTCTGGGTGTGCGGCGACGATGTCGCCCGCAAGAAACCCGATCCCGAGGCCTACCAGCGCGCCCTGGTGCAGCTGGGATTGCCCCCCGGGGCGGCGCTGGCCCTGGAAGACTCCGGCAATGGCCTGGCAGCGGCCGATCAGGCCGGGGTGGCCTGCCTGCTGACGCTCAGCCATTACGGCAGCGCCGAACCGCCCGAGCGGTTCAGCCGGGCTCGGGCCGTGGTGACACAGCTGGGCAGCGGTGCCAGCGTGTTGTGGGGCCCTGCTTGCCAGGGCGGACAGATCACGCTCTCCTATCTGCAGGATCTGCTGGAGGCTCCACAGCTGTGACGCGCCTGCCCCTTCAGCGCACCCGCTTCAACCAAGCCCTGGAGCAGCTCGGAGCCCTGCTGCTCGGCAGCCTGCGCGGCAACTGGCGCCATCGCAGCACCGTGCTGCTAGCGCTGCTGCTGGGTTTCTACGCCGGCAGCAACGTCACCGCCTACGTGCTGTTGCTCATCCCCGGGGGGCGGCCCATGGCGGTGTTGCTGATGGTGCTGCTGGTGGAGCTGATCGTGCGCTTGCGGGGCCGGCTGGTGAAGACGGCGCCTGGCCTGGGCTGGCTGGTGGTTGACAACCTGCGCGTTGGGGCGGTGTATGCGGTGGTGCTGGAGGCCTTCAAACTCGGCACCTGATGGCCTCCCCTGCGCTGGATCCCAGCATTGATCCAGGCCTGGATCGCCACTGGCTTCAGCCGCTGATGGCGGAGCTCGCGCGCCTCGGAGCTGGCGGACAGCGGCCTGTGGTGGCCCTCAATGGACCGGTGGGCGCCGGCAAGAGCACCCTGGCGGCGCTTCTGCGTCAACGGGCTGCCGCTCGGGGCCTGAAGCTGGCTGTGGCCTCCATCGACGACTTTTACCTGCCCTGGGAGCCGCGCCGGCTGGCCCTGGCCGGCAATCCCTTCGGCGTCTCGCGGGTGCCTCCGGGCAGCCACGACGTCGCCTTGGCGCTTGCCTGTTTGCAGCAGTGGCGGACGGGCGGGCTACTGCACCTGCCACGGTTTGACAAAACCCAGCGCGGTGGCCAGGGCGACCGGGATGGGATCGACGGCCGTGAGGCTGAGGTACTTCTGCTGGAAGGCTGGTTGCTGGGCTGCCGGCCGCTGGGGCCAACCCGGCTCCTGGAGCTTCAGGCCCATGGGGTGGCGGGCCTGAGCAGCGACGAACAAACGTGGCTATCCCGCTGGGATCAGGCCTTGGAGGCCTACCAGCCGCTCTGGGATCAATGCAGCCAGCTCTGGTTGCTGCGTCCGCAGTGGTGGCACCTGCCGCGCCGCTGGCGTTTTCAAGCAGAAGCCAGGCAACGCCGCCGTGGCGCTGCCTGGCTTCCATCCGATGCGCTCGAGCGGCTGGTGCGCTCCAGCCTCTGCTCGCTGCCCCCGGGTTACTACCAGGATCCTCTAATCCACAAAGCCGCTGGTTTGGCTGTCCTGGATGGACGCCGCCGCTGGTGTGGTGGCTGGATCAGGGATCAGAACGATCAGCTTTCGCCGTCGTCGCCCTCTTCATCCACGGGATAAACAAAGCCTTGGGCACGGCCACTCAGCACGGCCTTGCCGATCGAGAGCGCTTTCTGGGCCGCAACAGCAGCTTTGCCTTTCCAGGTGGCGTGGCGCTGATTGCGCTTGCCCTTGGAGGTTTTCTTCTTGGGAACAGCCATCCCCGCACACTCACTGCCAAACCAAGATCTTCCGTTGTCGCCTGGCCTTTCGTCAAATCGCTAAGCTCCTGCCAAAGCCTGAACTCAGTGAGCGACAGCCTTCCTCCGGACGCCTTCACTCCGGGAAGTCTTCCTCCGGGACGCCTGTCTTCAGGCAGTTCTGCTCCGGGCAATCCTCCTTCAGGCCCGCAGCCCTTTCGCTGGGACGCCCTGTCGGCCCGTGAACCGGTGCCCTCCTACAGCCAGCTGCTGAAGGATCTGCGGGCCGGCAAGGTCAAGGACCTGGAATTGTCGTTGCGCCAGCGCGAGGTGCAGGTGCGCTTCGAGGATGGCCGCCAGGCCTCCGTGCCGGTGTTCAGCAACGACCAGCTGCTGCTGCGCACCGCCGAGCAGGCGAAGGTGCCGCTCACGGTGCGGGACGATCGCGCCGATGGGGCTTTGGCCGGTTTGGTGGCCAACGGCATGTTGGTGCTGTTGCTGCTCGGCGGCCTGGCGCTGCTGATCCGTCGCTCGGCCCAGGTGGCCAACCGGGCGATGGGATTTGGCAGCAGCAAGCCACGCCTCCAGGCCGATGGTGCTGTGACGGTGCGCTTTGAAGACGTGGCTGGCATCGCCGAAGCCAAAGAGGAGCTCCAGGAGGTGGTCACCTTCTTGAGGGAGCCCGATCGATTCACCGCAGTCGGCGCCAAGATTCCCAAGGGGGTGTTGCTGGTGGGGCCACCCGGCACCGGCAAAACCCTGCTGGCCCGAGCCATCGCCGGTGAGGCGGGGGTGCCCTTCTTCTCGATGGCCGCCTCCGAATTCGTCGAGATGTTCGTGGGTGTGGGGGCCAGTCGGGTGCGGGACCTGTTCCGCAAGGCCAAAGCCAAGGCGCCCTGCATCATTTTTATCGATGAGATCGATGCGGTCGGCCGCCAGCGGGGTGCTGGCATCGGCGGCGGCAACGACGAACGGGAGCAGACCCTCAACCAACTGCTCACCGAAATGGATGGCTTCGCCGACAACTCCGGCGTGATTCTGCTGGCCGCCACCAACCGCCCCGACGTGCTCGACGCTGCCCTGATGCGCCCAGGCCGCTTCGATCGCCGCATCACCGTCGACCTGCCCGACCGCCGCGGCCGCGAGGCGATCCTGGCGGTCCACGCCCGCAGCCGTCCGCTGGCGGCGGCGGTGTCGCTGTCGGCCTGGGCCAGCCGCACCCCGGGTTTCTCCGGAGCCGACCTCTCCAACCTGCTCAATGAGGCGGCCATCCTCACGGCCCGCCGCCACCAGAGCGAAATTGACGATGCCGCCATGGCCGGTGCCCTGGAGCGGATCACCATGGGCTTGTCAGCGGCACCCCTGCAGGACAGTGCCAAGAAGCGCTTGATTGCGTATCACGAAGTGGGCCATGCCCTGCTCGCCACCCTGGTGCCCCATGCCGATCCCCTCGACAAGGTGACCCTGCTGCCCCGGGCCGGTGGTGTTGGCGGCTTCGCCCGGATGATGCCCGATGAGGAGATTCTCGATTCCGGTCTGATCAGCAAGGCCTACCTCCGCGCCCGCCTGGTGGTCGCCCTCGGGGGGCGCGCCGCCGAGCTGGTGGTGTTCGGTCCTGGGGAAGTGACCCAGGGGGCCAGTGGCGATCTGGACATGGTGACGCGCATCGCCCGCGAGATGGTCACCCGCTATGGCTTCTCCAGCCTGGGTCCGGTGGCTCTGGAGGGGGATGGGGCGGAGGTGTTTCTGGGGCGCGACTGGTTGCGCTCGGAGCCCCACTACTCCCGGGAAACCGGTAATCGCATCGACGTCTTGGTGCGGGATCTGGCCCGCGGAGCCCTCGATCAGGCTGTGGGGTTGCTGGAAGCACGCCGCACCCTGATGGACGAGCTGGTGGAGTTGTTGATCCGGGAGGAAACCATTGAGGGCGAGGCTTTCCGGGCCGTGGTAGCCCGCTCAGCTGTCGCTGTGGATGCCTCCAGCAAAGCAGATGTCGAGGCTGCGCAAATAGGTGTGTAGGCCAGCGTCCTGAATCGGCAGCAGCCGGGCCAGGCGATTGCTGCTGTTGACGTGGGCGTGCCAGTGGCCCGGGGGGGTGATGAAGGCTCCGCCGGCTTGCCAGTCGATGCGGCGGGCATTGGCGATGGCGCCGCTGGCATCGAGCTCGGTGCCCACCAGCGTGTAGCAGCCAGGGTCGCAATCGATGATCAGATCCAGGGCCACCGATTGGTGCCGATGGGGAGGCTGAACCGCGCCGGGGGGCACAAGCCCGAGCATCGCCCAGAGGGTGTGGGTCACGGTGCGGCTCTGGGGCAGGTCGCTGTTGGCCAGCAGCAGGCTGAGGCGATTGCTGCGGGCGGCCGTGGGGTCGGCCAGCAGCTGGTCGAGTTCCTGCTGCAGCCAGGCGGCCGGGTAGTGGGCGGGCTCGAAACGGGCCTGGGTCGCCTCCACGCCGAGGTGGCTGAGCAGGGGGCCGTCGTGCACCCAATAGAGAACGCTGGTGTGCTCGGCCTGCAGCAGGGGGGCCTCCCCGGCGGGCAGCACGAACAGGTCGCCGGCGCCCCAGTGCAGGGCACGAGCCGCCCACTGCAGCTGCCCGGCGCCTTGGAGCACGTAGAAGAGGGAGCTGGTGGCGTTGGCGGCGGCCTTCAGCCCCTCGCCGGCCTGGATTCGTAGGAAATGGGCCGCCAGAGCGGGGCTCGTGGCTGGGCCGCTGCAGCCGAGCTCGGCGCTGAGATCCAGGGGGATCACCGCCGTGGGGCCGCTCTGATGCAGCTCCGGCGACCACTGGTGGTAGCGGATCGGTTCGGTGAGGCCAGGGCGCACCGGGTTGGCGGCCTGGCGGTAATCGAACAGCTGGGCTTTGGCCTGCCAGCTGGACGCGCTGGCCTGGCTGGCTTCAACGGCGCGGTCGCCCGGTTGGATCGGGGCTTGGGTCATCGGAAACGCCTCCAAGCGAGATGGGCTAATGCTGTGGGAACCAACCTATTGAGCCCGACTTTAGCGCTGCCGTGCTGCTGCAGGGAGCACCGTTCGCGATTCAGCCGCCGGCCACCGCGGGCACGATCGACACCTCATCGCCGTCCTTGAGGGGCGTGTCCTGGTTGTCGAGGAAGCGGATGTCCTCGCTGTTGACGTACAGATTGAGAAAGCGGCGCAGCTTGCCGGCCTCATCGCAAAGGCGCCCCTTGATGCCGGGGTAGCGGCCCTCCAGTGCCTCGATCAGCCCATCAACGCTGCTGGCCTCGAGATCGACACTGGCCTCGTCGTTGGTGAACTTCTGCAGGGGAGTGGGGATCAGAACCTGAACGGCCATGGGCTGGATGGGAAGGAGGAGGAGGACGGTGTCAGTTGTGGTGCCGGCGATCAGGCCTGCTGGGCGGACTGGGCCTGGGCCCAGGCGGCTTTGAAGCTGTCGAGCTGGGCTTCGATCGTGTAGGGCGCGCCGATGCAGTCGGCCACTGCCTCTGTTGTCTTGAGGCCGTTGCCGGTGATGTAGGCCACGGTGCGCTCTTCGGGGTTGATCTTGCCCTGCTCCACCAGCTTCTTGAGCACCGCGATCGTGGTGCCGCCAGCGGTTTCGGTGAACACGCCCTCGGTTTCGGCGAGCAGCTTGATGCCCTCGATGATCTCGGCATCGCTGACGGCCGCGATCGAGCCGCCGGTCTTGTTGGCGATGTCGATGGCGTAGGGGCCGTCGGCCGGGTTGCCGATGGCGATCGACTTGGCGATGGTGTTGGGCTTCACCGGCGTGATGAAGTCGCGGCCCTCAGCGAAGGCCTGGGCGATCGGGCTGCAGCCCTCGGCCTGGGCACCGCTGAAGCGCACGGGCTTCTCATCGACCAGCCTGCACTTGATGAATTCATCAAAACCCTTGCGGATCTTGGTGAACAGCGACCCGGAGGCCAGCGGCGCCACGATGTGGTCGGGAAGCTCCCAGCCCAGCTGCTCGATCACTTCATAGCCGAGGGTTTTCGAGCCCTCGGAGTAGTAGGGGCGCAGGTTGATGTTGACGAAGCCCCAGCCGTAGGTGTTGGCCACTTCCGAGCACAGGCGATTCACCTGGTCGTAGTTGCCCTTCACCGCCATCAGGGTGGGGTTGTAGATCAGGGTGCCGAGCACCTTGCCCAGCTCCAGATCGCTGGGGATGAACACACAGCAATCAAGGCCGGCGTGGGCGGCGATGGCCGCGGTGGAATTGGCCAGGTTGCCGGTGGAGGCACAGCTCACCGTGGTGAAGCCCAGCTCGCGAGCGCGGGTGAGCGCCACCGACACCACTCGATCTTTAAACGAGAGCGTCGGCATGTTGACGCCGTCATTCTTGATGTAGAGGCTCTTGAGCCCCAGGCGCTTGGCCAGGTTGCCCGCCTTGAGCAGGGGCGTGAAGCCGGTGCCCACATCAATGGGATCGCCCTCGATCGGCAAAAATTCGCGGTAGCGCCAGATCGAGGCGGGGCCGGCTTCGATCGTGGCGCGGCTGACGCGGTTTTTGATGGCGTCGTAGTCGTAGACGACCTCCAGTGGGCCGAAGCAGACGTCTTCGCAGACGTGACGGGCACCGGCCTCATAAGGATGGCCGCATTCCTTGCAGCGCAGCCCGGTGAAGGTGGAGCGGGAGAGGGTGGCAGTCACAGTCACGCCCAGCGATCGAAGGAGGCTAACAGCGCTTCCAGGTGCGACGACTTAATCCCGATTGCAGAAGTCGGGTATTCATGGCCAGTGGTCCGAGCGCGTCTCGGGGCTTGCTGGGCTTGCTGTTGAGCCAGGGCTTCCTACCCTCGGCCGGTGCCCCGATCCCCCATGCTGAGGCGTTCCTCGCCCTCTGCTGTCCGCCAGGTGGCCTCCGTGGCCCTTGGTCTGGCCCTGCTGGCTGGTTTCACTGTGCTGGCGGCGCGCCTGTGGGTGGAGTGGCAATGGTTTGAGCAATTCGCCAAGGGGGAGGTGCTGCTGCACCGCTGGCTGTTGCAGTTGGCTGCGGCTGCCTTTGGCCTGGTGGTGGGCCTGGCTCAGCAGCGCTGGTTGATCCGGTTTTGGCGCCCTGCGCCGGCGGCTGCCCCGGAGCGGCGCTTCGCCCTGGCGCCCCTGCCCTATGCCACCAGCCTGGTGGTGCTGGCCCTGGCCCAGTTGGTGCCGCTTGCCTTGCTGTTGCGGCTGGCCGAGCGCCTGATGGTCGACCCCTTCGATCCCCGCCGGTTGCACGGCCTCACCGTGCTCAGTGGCGTGTCGGCCCCGCTGCTGCTCCTGCTGGCGGGGCTGGCTGGGGCCCTGCTGGCCCGTCCCCGCACGGCCCCCCGGCTGGTGGCGGCGATGGCGTCGCTGGCTGCGGCCACGGCCCTGGGCAGGGCGTGGGGTCTGTGGTCGTTGGCCTTGCTCGCCCCGGACAGCGGCCTGCGCGAGCCCATGCTTCAGGCCGACATCGTCTTTGGGCTGGTGCGCTTTCCCGCCCTGGCCTTTGGTCTCACCCTGTTGATCGCCTTGGTGCTCTGCCACTTGGGGGCAGGGCTGTGGGGCATCGTGGCCCGCCCGCCCCAGCTCAGCGACGGTCGCTTCCACGGCTTCTCCGCTGCCCAGCTGTTGCGGCTGCGCTGGCCCCTGGCCTTGATGGCGTTGCTGGTGGCCTGCAGCTTCTGGCTCGGCCGCCACCAGCTCTTGCTCAGCACCGCCGGCAGCGTGCCGGGCGCCGGTTGGTTGGATGTGCACTTGGTGCTGCCCTTGCGCACCCTGGCCGCCGTGGTGGCTGTGCTCACCGCCGTGGCCCTGCTGCTTCCCCTGCCGCGGCAGGGGATCCGGGGGGGCCTTCTGCTTGGGGTGTCGCTGGCCCTGCTGCTGGTGCCGCTGCTGGAAGCCGCGCTCACTCCCGTGCTCCAGCTGTTGCTGGTCAAACCCCGGGAACTGCAGCTGGAAACCCCCTACCTGGCCCGTTCGATCCGGGCCACCCGGGCCGCGTTCCAGCTCGACGACATCAGCACCCGCTTTGTCAAACCGCGCCGCCGCCTCACCCGGGCCGATGTGCAGGCGGGCGATGCCACCCTGCGCAACATCCGGCTCTGGGACAGTCAGCCGTTGCTGTCCACCAACCGTCAGCTGCAACAACTGCGGGTCTATTACCGCTTTTCCGGGGCTGCGGTGGATCGCTACGGCCTCAGTGGCAACCCTGCGCTGGGGCGCCAACTGGTGATCATCACGGCACGGGAGCTCGATCAGGCGTCCCTGCCGCCTGCAGCACGCACCTGGCTCAACACCCACCTGGTGTTCACCCACGGCTACGGCTTTACCGTTTCACCGGTGAACACCAGCAGTCCTGATGGCCTGCCCGATTACTTCATCAGCGACCTGGGCGCGTCCACGCGGGTGCAGGGCAACAGCCAGCTCGGCATCACCACCGCCGATGTGCGCGCTGGCATTCCGATCGGCCAGCCCAGCCTCTACTTCGGGGCCCTGGTATCGCCCTACGCCCTCGCCCCCACCCGGGTGCAGGAGTTTGACTATCCCCAGGGGGATGAAAATTTCTACACCCACTACGCCGGGTCGGGCGGGGTGCCGATCGGCTCACCCTGGGGGCGGCTGGCCTCGGCGATCTACCTGGGGGAACCGAAGCTCTTGGTGCAGGGGGCGATCACGCCGCAGACCCGGCTGTTGCTGCGCCGCGAGGTGCGCGAGCGGTTGCGCACCCTGGCTCCGTTTGTGCGCTTCGAAGGCGATCCCGTTCTGGTGTCGGTGCAGCTGAAGGATCCTGGTCCCTTCGCCCCCAACCAGCACCAGTTCTGGATGGTGGAGGGCTTCACCACCAGCCGCAGCTATCCCTACAGCGCCGCGGTGCCGAGCGATCCCGATATCCGCTATCTGCGCAACTCGGTGAAGGCGCTGGTGGATGCCTACAACGGCACTGCCGTGCTCTACGTGGCGGATCAACGCGACCCGATCATCGCCGGCTGGCAGCGGCTGTTCCCGGGCCTGTTTCAGCCCCTTTCGGCCATGCCGGCGCCGCTGCAGAACCACATCCGCTACCCCCAGCGCCAGTTCGAGCTCCAAACCGCCCAGCTGCTCCGCTACCACGTCACCGATCCGCGGGTGTTTTACAGCGGCGACGACGTTTGGCAGGTGCCCAAGGAGCTCTATGGCCGCAGCCAGATCCCGGTGAAGCCCTATCACGTGAGTGCCCAGCTGGCTCCGGAGTTGCCACCCGAATTCCTGCTGTTGCAGCCCCTCACGCCCCTGGCCCGCCCCAATCTGGCGGCCTGGTTGGCGGCCCGCAGCGATGCGCCCAACTACGGCCAGTTGGTGCTGCTGCGCTTCCCCACCCAGACCCAGATTTTCGGTCCGGAGCAGGTGCAGGCCCTGATCAACCAGAACCCTCGCATCAGCCAGCAGTTTGGCTTGTGGGACCGGGCTGGATCGGAAGTGATCCAGGGCAACCTGCTGGTGGTGCCGGTGGGAGAGGCTCTGCTCTATGTGGAGCCGGTGTATCTCAAGGCTCGCAATGGTGGACTGCCCACCCTCACCCGCGTGGTGGTGAGTGATGGAAGCCGGGTGGCGATGGACACCACCCTCGAGAAAGCGATCGAGGCCCTGCTGGACCCCCGCCGCTCCCTCCCGACCTTCCCCAGCCCAGCTGAAACAACCACCCCCTGACGCCATAAAAATGGGCCCCTTTCGGGGCCCATGCTGTTGTTGGAGACAGGCCGGATGGCCCAGCTGCCAGGTTGATCAGGCGGCTGTTTAGCTCAAGCAGCCACGGCGGTTTTGGGGTCGAGTTCGCCCTTGGCGTACAGACCGGCGTAGTAGTTGATGTCGCGCTGCTTGATCTTGCTGGCGTTGCCGGCACACCAGAACTGCTGGTAGCGATCCAGGCACACCTGCTTCATGTACTGCCGGGCCGGCTTGTTGAAGTGGCGGGGATCGAAGTTGGCGGGATCCTTGAAGGCGGCTTCCCGCACGGCGGCGGTGAAGGCCAGGCGGTTGTCGGTGTCGATGTTCACCTTGCGCACGCCGTTGCGGATGCCCTCCTGGATTTCCTCCACGGGCACGCCGTAGGTCTCTGGGATGGCACCGCCGAACTTGTTGATCATGTCCAGCCACTCCTGGGGCACCGAGGAGGAGCCGTGCATCACCAGGTGGGTGTTGGGGATCGCCTTGTGGATCTCGGCGATGCGGCTGATGGCCAGCACTTCACCGGTGGGCTTGCGGGTGAACTTGTAGGCGCCGTGGCTGGTGCCGATGGCGATCGCCAGGGCATCCACTTTGGTTTTGGCCACGAAGTCAGCGGCTTCGGCGGGGTCGGTGAGCAGCTGGCTGTGGTCGAGCTTGCCCTCGAATCCGTGGCCGTCCTCGGCCTCGCCCATGCCGGTTTCCAGGGAGCCCAGGCAACCCAGCTCACCCTCGACGCTGACGCCGATGGCGTGGGCCACGTCCACCACTTCCTTGGTGACAGCCACGTTGTACTCGTAGCTGGCGGGTGTCTTGGCGTCGGCCATCAGCGAGCCATCCATCATCACCGAGGTGAAGCCGTTGGCGGCGGCACCGAAGCAGGTGGCGGGGCTGTTGCCGTGGTCCTGGTGCATCACCACCGGGATGTCGGGATAGGTTTCCACCGCAGCCAGGATCAGGTGGCGCAGGAAGTTTTCACCGGCGTACTGGCGCGCGCCCCGGGAGGCCTGCAGAATCACCGGAGAGTCGGTTTCGTAGGCCGCCTCCATGATCGACTGCACCTGCTCCAGGTTGTTCACGTTGAAGGCAGGGATGCCATAGCCGTTCTCAGCGGCATGGTCGAGCAGCAGCCGAAGCGGAACGAGCGCCATGGGAAAACCTCTCGGGGTCGAAAGTTGGGACTGGGGGGGAGTCTAGGGGATGCCCTTTGGCCGAAAACGGCGCTAGCTGCCTGACTGGCGGGCCCAGTCGCAGCAGTGTTGGCTGCGCACCGCTTCGCCAAGGCCAGGCACCATCGGCCGGCCTTCCCGGACCGCGGCACTCCACCAGCTGTGAATTCGCTCCACGGGGGCAATCCGGCCGTCGGACCAGGTGCGGGCGAAGCTCCAGCGGGCGTCGGCATCGACCGGCCGCAAGGGCTCCCCCGCCTGGGACTGCCACAGCCCGAAGCCATGAACGTAGTCGGCCTGGTTGTCGGAGCCGAGCACGGCGGTGCCGTCACGGCCGTAGAGCTCCAGCCAGCAGCCCCTTCCTCGGCGGGCTACCGAGGCCAGATTCAATTGGGCCGGCACCCGTTGCCCCTGGTGGGTTTCCAGTTCGAGCTGCACCAGGGCGATGTCTTCGGCATCGACGCTGGCCAGCCGGCCGCTGCCATCGGCCAGCGGCCGCTCCCGGATGGCCGTGCTCAGCTGGGCCTGCAGGGAATGGGTGGGTCCCACCAGCCAGTGCAGGGTGTCGAAGGCATGGGTGCCGAGGGCGCCCAGCACGCCGCCACCTTCGGCGGCCTGGGAATACCAGCTCCAGGGGCGGGAGGAGTCGGCGCGGCTGCCCATCAGCCAGTCAAATTTCACCAGCACCAGCTCCCCCAGGCTGCCGCTCTCCAGCAGGGCTGCCAGTTGCTGAAACAGGGGCACGGCCCGGTATTCAAAGTCGACCGCCACGGTGAGGCCCCGTTGCAAGGCCAGGCGCTGCAGGCTCTCCACCTGCTCGGCGCAGAGGGCCACGGGCTTCTCCAGCAGCAGATGCTTGCCGGCCTCCAGGGCCCGTCGGGCCAGATCAAAGCGGGGTGCCGGGGGGGTGGCGATCACGATCGCCTCCACTGCGGGGTTGGCCAGCAGGGCGTCGAAGTCGCTGGTGCCGGGCAGCTCGGCGCTGCGGCAGGCGGCCTCCAGCCGCTGCGCCCTGGGGTGCCAGAGGGCCACCGGCGTGGCGCCGCGGCAAGCGCGCAGGGCCGGCAGATGCACCGCCTCGCCAAAGCCCAGGCCCGCAATGGCCACGCCCAGTGGTTTGGTCATGACAGGGCCTCAGGGGCGGCGGCACACACCTCGCCGATCACGCTGGCGATCAGGGAGTCTCCGGCGGCTGGTTGCCACTCGGCCCCGAACTGGGGCAGGCCGTTGATCGAGGTGTCGCGGAACAGTGCCTGGCCGCAATCGATCTCCATCACGTAAAGATCACTCACTGGGCGGGGCTTGTCCTCAGTGGCGGCGGGCTGAAATCGGCTCAGCACCGACACATTGCCGCTGCGGCTGCGCCGCAGGCTGCCGCCGTCCCACCACTGGCGTCCCTCGCTGGTGGTGGCCACTTCGTGCCAGTCCACGGGGCCAGCCAGTGCAGGGCCAGCTGCGCCCGTGAACAGCGCCACCAGCAGCACCAGGGCTGCGATTCGGGACACCATCGTGGAGATGATCTGTTTCACGCCAGCAACTGTTTCACGCCAGGTTGCTCAAGCGGGCACCGTTTCGCGGCAGCCGTGCATCTTCAGCAGGCTGGCCAAGGTGGCCTTGAAGGTGGTGCGCTCGACGATGGCGTCCACGAAGCCGTGGTCGCGCAGGTATTCGGCGGTCTGGAAGCCGTCGGGGAGTTTTTCGCGCAGGGTCTGCTCGATCACCCGGCGGCCGGCAAAACCGATCAGGGCTTTGGGTTCGGCCAGGATCAGATCGCCCAGCATCGCGAAGCTGGCGGTGACCCCACCGGTGGTGGGGTAGGTGAGCAGGGGCATGTAGAGCAGCTCGGCCTCGCGGTGGCGCTCCAGAGCGCCGGAGATCTTGGCCATCTGCATCAGGCTGAGCATGCCCTCCTGCATGCGGGCGCCGCCGGAGGCGCACACGATCAGCACTGGGACGCGGCGTGCCGTGGACGTTTCGATCAGCCGGGTGAGTTTCTCGCCCACCACCGAACCCATCGAGCCGCCCATGAAGCGGAAATCCATCACCCCCAGGGCCAGGGGCAGTCCGCTGGTGCGGCACAGCCCCGTGATCACCGCGTCTCTCAGGCCGGTGCTCTGCTGGCTGTCGCGGATGCGGTCGGCGTAGCTGCGGCGGTCCTTGAAGGCCAGCGGGTCGGTGGGCGCCATGGCGCTGTCGAGCGGTTCAAAGCTGCCCGGATCGGCGATCAACGCGATGCGCTCTTCGCTGTCGATGCGGTTGTGGTGGCCGCATCCTTTGCAGACGCTGGCATTGGCCACCAGATCCTTGCGATACACCACCAGCCCGCATTCCGGGCATTTGCTCCAGAGGCCATCGCCTTCCTCCACGTCCTGGGTGACCCGGACGGTTGGTGCATTTTTCTGGCGATCCGCAAACCAGTCGAACAACGACATGCGATCTCGGGGGGCAGTGGGCCTGGCGCTGAACCTATTTAAGGCGCTTCACCACACCAGCCCCAGCGCAGCAAGCCAGACGTCGTGGCCCAGCAGCCACACGGCGGCCCCGCCAGCGGCCAGGAAAGGCCCAAACGGAAAGGGCTGGTGCTTGCCGAGCCGGCCACTGAGACGGCCGATGCTGCCCACCACGGCGCCACTGAACACCGCCAGGATCACCGTGAGCCCCAGGCCGGTCAGCCCGAGCCAGGCTCCAAGGAGGGCGGCCAGCTTGGCGTCCCCCAGTCCCAGGGCCGGCTTGCCGATCGCCTTCTGGGCCAGGGCGCTGACCGCCTCAAAGCCCACCAGCCCAACACCAGAGGCCACCAGGTGGTGGAACAGCAGCTCGCGGCCCACGCCCGCGTCCTGCTCGAAGCCGATCAGGGCCGTCACCGCCAGGCCGAGCACCAGGCCGATGCGGCAGAGGGGCTCCGGCAGCCAGAGGCGATCGAGGTCGATCAGCACCAGGGGGATCAGCCAGCTGAGCAGCAACCAGCCCGCCGCTACCAGCAGCCAGGGCTGGGGTTGGGGGCCCATGGCGCTAGGGCGGGCCAGCAGCGCCGCCACCCACAGACCGGCACAGAGCAGTTCCACCAGGGGGTAACGGATCGCGATCGGGGCGCCGCAGTGGCCGCAGCGGGCCCGCAGCAGCAACCAGCCGAGCACAGGCACGTTTTCGCTCCAGCGCAGCCGGCTGCCGCAGTGGGGGCAATGGCTGGGGGGCAGCACGATCGATTCTTCCCGCGGCAGGCGCCAGGCCACCACGTTGAGAAAACTGCCGACGCAGGCCCCGAGCAGGGCCGCCAGCAGCGGCAGGGCTGGAAAGCTGGACAGAAGTGGAGCCGTGGCGCTCAAGCGGACCTCAGGCGGGAGGCATGGAGGAAGGTTTGCGGGGCAGGCGCAAGCGGGATCCGCCGCTGCGGCCCAGCCGGCCCCGGATCAGATCGATGGGCACAAAGTGTTCGTCCGGCAGTAGCACCGGCAGGTCGAACACCAGGCGGCCCTGGTTGCCGTGGAGCACCACACCGGCAGGATCCGCCCCCGCAGAGGCATTGTTGAGAGCCTGAAACAGCACCCGCCGTGCCGCCTGAATCACCAGCTGGCTGTTGATCTGATCGAGACGAAGTCCGGGAGCCGCCTTGGCGGAGGCCCCCGGAATCAGAAACGACGGCGCCGAGGTCTGTGGTTCATCCGCCTGGTGGTGTTCCACACGGGGTGGATTCGTGGGTGTGGCGAAGGAAATCGGCCTCACCAGAACGAATTGCAGTCCCAGACTAAAGGCTGCAGATGCAATCAGGCCAGCTTCTTCTTCTCTTCGATCATGCGGTGGATGATCGGGGTGAGGATCAACTCCATGGCAAAGCCCATCTTGCCGCCGTTCACCACGATTGAGGTGGGTGTGGACATGAAGGAACCGTTGATCACGTTGAGCAGGTAAGGGAAGTCAATCCCCCACTTGTCGCGGGCCACCTTGCGGATGTGGATGATGACGAAACTCTCATCCGGGGTGGGGATGGTCTGGATGAAGAAGGGGTTGGAGGTGTCCACGGTGGGCACCCGCTGGAAGTTGATGTCGGTGAGGCTGAACTGTGGGCAGATGTGATTGATGTAATCCGGCATCCGGCGCAGGATCGTATCCACCGTGGCTTCAGCCGAGTAGCCGCGCTCCTGGTTGTCGCGGGCGATCTTCTGGATCCACTCCAGGTTGACGATCGGCACCACGCCGATCAGGAGATCCGCCAGATTGCGCAGGTTGTAGCCCTCGCCCACTACGCCGCCGTGCAGGCCCTCGTAGAAGAGCAGGTCGGTGTCGCCGGGAATCGGCTCCCAGGGGGTGAACTGACCAGGCTCCAGGTTGGTGCCGAGGCGGGCGTTGTGCTCAGCGGCCTCCTCAACGGAGTGCAGGTAGTAACGCTTCTCGCCGCCGCCGGTTTCGCCGTAAGTGCTGAACAGCTCTTCAAGCTTGTCGAAGCGGTTGGCGTCGGGACCGAAGTGGGAGAAGTTCTCGCCCTTGGCCACGGCAGCGGCCATCGCTTCCTTCATTGGGCCCCGCTCGTAGCGGTGGTAGCTGTCGCCCTCCACCACCGCCGGGGTGATCCCCTCACGCTTGAAGATGTATTCGAAGGCGCGCTTGACGGTGCTGGTCCCAGCGCCGGAGGAACCGGTGACAGACACAACCGGGTGACGCTTCGACATGCGCGGGGATTCAAAAACCGACCGTGAGTTTGGCAGGTCGCCGGACCGATTCCCCCATCCCTGCGGTGAACCGTTGCAGGATCAGCCCTCCAGCGCTGCCAAAAGTTGTTCGCCCATGGCGCGGCAGCCCAGTTGGGTGCAGCCCTCGGCCATCAGGTCGCCGGTGCGGTAGCCGGCTGCCAGCACGCGATCCACCGCTGCTTCCAGATCGGCGGCAGCTGCCTGCTGCTGCAGGCCGATGCGCAGCAACATGGCGGCGCTGAGCACCATGGCCATCGGGTTGGCCTTGTCCTGCCCAGCGATGTCTGGCGCAGAACCGTGGATGGGCTCGAACAGGCCCGGACCGCTGGACCCCAGGGAGGCCGACGGCAGCATGCCGATCGAGCCGCTGAGCATGGCGGCCTCATCGCTGAGGATGTCGCCGAAGAGGTTGCTGGTGAGCAGCACGTCGAACTGGCGCGGGTTGCGCATCAGCTGCATGGCGGCGTTGTCGACATACATGTGGCTGACCTCCACGCCTGGGTGGTCGCTCGCCATCGCGTTGACCCGGTCGCGCCAGAGCTGGCTCACATCCAGCACGTTGGCCTTGTCGACGCTGCACAGGCGCCCGCCTCGCTGCATGGCCAGCTCAAATCCGACCTTGGCGATCCGATCGATTTCGTCATCGAAGTAGGCCATGGTGTTGAAGGCCCGCACTCGGCCTTCCGCTTCGACACGCCCCTTAGGGGTGCCGAAGTACACACCGCCGGTGAGTTCGCGCACCACCAGCAGGTCCACCCCCTCGATCACCTCGCGCTTCAGGGTGGAGGCGTCGATCAGGGCCGGAAGGATCTTGACGGGTCGCAGATTGGCGAACAGGCCCAACCCTGCCCGTAGCCCCAGCAGACCGGTTTCGGGGCGCTGCTCCCGGGGCAGGGTGTCGTATTGGGGGGAGCCGATGGCGGCCAGCAACACCGCATCGGCATGCCTGCAGGCCTCCAGGGTGCTCGCGGGCAGGGGCTCGCCGGTGGCATCGATGGCGGCGCCACCCATGGGCTGCTCGTCGTAGGCGAGGTCAAAGCCATGCCGGGCACTCACCGCATCCAGCAGCTGCCGGGCCACTGCGGTGATCTCCGGTCCGATGCCATCGCCGGGGAGCAGGGTGATCCGGTAGCTGGTCGTCATGGTGGTGTGGGGGTGCCGCCGGCGGTGTTTAGGGCTGGCGGCGAGGCTAGGCGCTGGCTGGTTGCACCCCTGGCGGGCTCAGCTCTGCACGCGTTTCTCCAGTTGGCGCAAACTCTTGGCCAGCTCGGGCAGCTTGTTGAAGGCGGCCGAGCAGCGCAGCCAGAGGCGATTGGGGATGGCCGGATAGCCGCTCACCACTTCGCCGGCGGCCACCTCGCCATGCACGCCGGATTTGGAGGAGGCGATTGAGCGGTCGCCCATCACCGCCTTGTTGGCCAGCCCCACCTGGCCCGCCAGGATCACGCCGTTGCCCAGGCGAGCGCCACCGGCGATTCCCACCTGGGCCGCCAGGGCGCAGCCCTGGCCGGTGATCACGCCGTGGCCGATGTGCACCAGGTTGTCGATTTTGGTGCCGGCGCCGATGCGGGTTTCACCCACCGAGGGGCGATCCACCGTGCTGCCGCAACCCACCTCCACGCCGTCTTCGAGGATCACCTGGCCGGTCTGGGGCATCTTGCGCCAGCCGTTGGCGGTGGGCACAAAGCCGAAGCCCTCGCTGCCGATGACGGCGTTGGAGTGCACCACGCAGCCGCGGCCCAGGCGCGTGCCGGGCTGCAGCACAGCCCCGGCGTGGAGCTCGCAGCCCTCGCCAACCTGCACATCGTCGTAGAGCACCACCCGGGGGTGAAGGATGCAGCTGGCGCCGATCTGCACGTTGGCGCCGATCACCACCTGGGCTCCCACATGGGTGCCCATCCCCACGACGGCGCTAGGATCAACCACAGCGCTGGGGTGAATGCCGGAGGCCGGGCGGCTGCGGGGGTAGAGCGCCTCGAGGGCTTCGGCAAAGGCCAGCCTGGGATCGGCCAGGGCGACCCAGGCCAGGCCGCGATCCCTGGCCTCCTGTTGGAGAGCCTCGGCCTCCTCGCCCCGGACCGGAATCAGGACCGCACTGGCGCCACTGGCCTGCAAGGCCGCCGCCAGGGCATTCCCCGGTTCGAGGAAACTCAATTGGCCGCTCCCGGCCTGGTCGAGGGCGGCGGCACCGCGGATCTCGGGGTCGCCGGCCAGGTGGCGCGGGCTGGCATCAGTCACGTCGCTCAGATGGCTGAGCAGGTCGCTGAAGCGCATTCCAAGGGAGCCGTCCAGGCCGGATCGTAGGCCGGGCCTAGGAGCTGGTGAGCACGAGTTGGTCGCGGTGCACCACCTCCACGCCGGCGCGCCCCATCAGCTCCCGCAGCTCCGTGCTGCTGAGGGTGGCCAGCCCCCGGCCCAGCTCCCGGCCATCGCTGGCCAGCAGCCGCACGGCCTCGCGGCGGCCAAAGTCGCCCTCCACAGCCTTCACCCCCACGGCCAGCAGGGAGGCCCCCTGGCGGGTCAGGGCCTGTTCGGCGCCCGCATCGAGGTGCAGGCTTCCCTTGGGCAGCAGGGCATGGGCGAGCCAGCCCTTGCGGTCGGGCAGGGGGGTGGGGCTCGGCTGGAACACGGTGCCGACCCGCTCGCCAGCCAGGAGGGCATCGAGGACGGCGGGGTCGCGGCCGTCGGCCAGCCGCACGCGGATGCCGCTGGAGGTGGCGATGCGGGCGGCAGCCAGTTTGGTGGTCATGCCACCGGTGCCCCACTGGCCGCCACCGGTGGCCACGTTGTGCAGGCTGTCCAGCTCCGCCAGGTTGCGCACCTCCTCGATCGGCCGCGCCTCGGCATCGGTGCGGGGATCGCCGGAATAGAGCCGATCCACATCGGTGAGCAGCACCAGCTCGTCGGCGCCGATCGCCACCGCCACCAGGGCCGACAGGGTGTCGTTGTCGCCGAAGCGCAGCTCATCGGTGGCCAGGGTGTCGTTTTCGTTGACCACCGGCACCACCCCCCAGTCCAGCAGCTGCTCGAGGGTGCGGCAGGCGTTCTGGTAGCGACGCCGGGAGGCCAGATCGCCGCGGGTGAGCAGCACCTGGGCCACGGCCAGGCCCCGCACCGCGAACGCGTCTTGATACAGAGCCATCAGCCGCCCCTGGCCTACGGCGGCGGCGGCCTGCAGGGCCACCACCTCACTGGGTCTCTGGTCCATCTCCAGGGCGACGCAGCCCAGGCCCACGGCACCGCTGGTGACCAGGGCAATCGCGTCGCCACGGCGCTGCTGACGGCTCAGACTGGCCGCCAGATCAGCGATCACCGCCGCGGTGGGGCGATCACCGCTGCCCCGCAGCAGGCTGGTGCCCACCTTGATTACCCGGCGCATGGCGCTTTGCTCGTGTGCCATCAGCCCAGGGTCGTGCCGACCCAACGGGCCAGGCGCAGCTCCAGCTTCTGCAGCCGATCCCGCTGGCAGGGCTGGCCGAGCGGATCGATCGGCTTCACCAGCACGGTGAACAGCCCGAGCCGGTTGCCAGCAATCACATCGGTGAAGAGGCGATCACCGATCAGGGCCACTTCCTGGTGGGGCAGCTGCAGCTCGGCCAGCACCTTGCGCAGGGCGCTGCGTCGTGGTTTTCCCGCAGAGATGGTGTAGGGGAGGTCGAGCTGGGCCGCGACGGCTCCAATCCGTTTGCGGGAGGGGTTGTTGCTGAACAGGTGGATCGGCATGTGCTGCCGCGCCAGCCGCAGCCAGCGCAGGGCGCTGTCGGGCAGCTCTGCCTGGCGGCGGGGCAGCAGGGTGCGGTCGACATCGAGCACCAGGGCCCGGATCGGTTGGTCCAGCAGCTCCTGCAGGGGCAGCTCGGCCAAGGTGCATTCCCGCAGCCAGTTGGGGCGCAGCAACTGACGCAGCATCAGTCGTCGCCCTCCCGCTCCTCCAGCTCAGCCTCGATCCGGGGCTGGACCCGCTCAAACTCCTCGCCTTCCACCAGCACGGCACCGTTGCCGTCCATCCGGGCGACCACAAAGAAGGGATCGAGGGGGATGTAGAGCCCGTACTCCCGTTCGTCCGCCAGGAAGCTCACCAGCAGTTCGTAGGTCTCCGAGTCGTCATCAGCGTCCTCGTCGTCGTCGAGCTCCTCGGGTTCGTCCAGTTCACCGCTCACCGTGAGGGTGACGGCAGAACGCACCAGGGTAAGGTCGTGCTCCTGGAGCACCACATCGGCGACAGACAGGATCGGCTCGGTGGCATCGATCGTGTCGATCAGTTCCGGGTCTTCGTCGTCGTCCAGGCGGAACAGGCAGACCGGGGTGTCCACCGGGGTGAGCAGCACATAGTCGTGGCCGTCGAGGGGGATCAGCTGCTCGAGGAAGCAGAGCAGCTGGCGGCCGCGGCTGTCGTGCACGAGCACCGTTGGCACATCGGCGGAACTCTCCGAGGGGGGCTGGGAGGGGGCTTCGGGGCTCATGCAGGGGGCGCGTGTCTTCTCAGGATGGTGCAACGCCGGCCATCTCGCCGCCGCCGATGGTCGCCGGCTGCACCGGTTCTGGCCCCTCCTGCAGCCACTGCTCCAGCAGCAGCGCTGCCGCAGCGCTGTCGAGGGCGCCGCTGCGGTCGCCGTGCAGGCCATGGCGCTCGGCGGCGGCCCAGCTGCTGGTGTGCTCGTTGACCCAGGCCAGGGGCAGCTGGAGCGCTCGGGCCAGCTGATCGCCATACCGCTGGCAATGCTGAGCCTGGGCGGTCGGTTGGCCGGCCTCATCGAGGGGCAGGCCCACCACCAAGGCGCTGACGCGCCGCTGGCGCACCAGCGCCCTCAGGTGCTCCAGATCCGTGGCAAAGCGCCCCCGGGCCAGGGCCGGCAGGGGCGTGACCGTCAGCCCCAGGGGGTCACAGCCGGCCAGGCCGATGCGCCGGCGGCCCACATCCAGGGCCAGGGTCGAGCGGGGCTGGGGAGGCTGGCGGCGGGCCCGCTGGGCAGCGTCACGCACGGGGAAGGGTGGGTGTGAGAGGGGTGGGTGTGGGAAGTGGACGGCGGCGGGGTTGCCACTGGCCGAGGATCGCCTCCAGGCGCTGGGCGGCCCGGGCGGGTGCCTGCAGGCCCTGGCGCCGCCAGACGCTGCGCGCCATCAGCACCCGCTCACCGCGCTCCTGGGCGCCGAGGCCCGCCATCCAGAGCTGTAGGGCCTCGTCGCGCAGATCGCAGCGCAGCCACAGGGGTTCACCAGCCCCCAGCTCGCTCTGTGCCCGCTGCAGCAACAGCTCGGTGGCGGGGCCCACCAGATGCGTCCAGCCGGGATGGACACTCAGTTCCACGTCGTGGCCGCCGCCGGGATGGTCGCCGATCCAGCGCACGGCCGCCACCGCTTGCTCGCGATTGGGATCCACCCACATCCAGCCCCGGCCGTGGCTCTGGTCGAGCAGGTCGTCGACGCCCCGATCCAGCAGGTGCCGCAACCGGGCCGGGCAGACCGCCTGCTCCAGGTGCCACAGCAGCGGCGCCGAGCGGCGGTTCAGGGCGGTGAGCTGCAGGTCGGCAGGCGCTGGCAGGGGGGGCGCTGCGGATGCGCTCGCGGGCTGCTGCCAGCACCAGAGGCGATCCGTGCGCAGGGGCTGGAAGCCCTGCTCGCGCAGCATCGCCAGGCGGGTGTCGTCGAGGGTGGAGGCCGCGGCAATCCAGCTGGCGGCGCCCTTGGCCCGCTGAATCGCGGCCCGTAGCAGGGTGGCGGCCAGCTCCTGGCGGGCGGCGGCGGGGGCCAGACGCAGGTGCTGCATCTGCCAGCAGCTGCCGCTGCGGTTCAGCCGGCGGCACACGATCAGGCCCAGGGGTGTTTGGCCGTTGAGGGCAACCAGCACCTGGGGCGCCAAGGATGGACGGGCCAGCAGGGATTGCAGCAGGCGCTCCGGCAGCCCCAGCAGCAAGGCGCGCTGCAGTAGCGGCTGCAGCGGCAGGAAGGCGGGGTCGCTGAGCAGGGGCAAGTGCCAGCCGGCGAGTGGCTCGAGCCGCCAGCTGTCGGGTTCGGGCCGCCCTGGTGGTGCCGGCTGGGCAGAGGGGGGCTGCAATATCCCGAGCATGGGGCGTGGCGAAGATGCCGGGGCTGAACGGGCGCCGAGGCTGATCCGATCACCCAACTGTATCGGCGGCGCCCGATGTGCGCTCCACCCCGCGGCCGCTCAGGCCGGCCGCACCAGCACCAGGGGGGTGCGCTCGTTGGCGTTGCCTGCCGGGTTGGGGCGCAGGGCCCGCTCCAGCAAGGCCTCATCGCAGCCCGGGCTCGAGGCCAGCACCTTGACCCGGCCCAGGTCGTTGACATCCACCACCGCCACCGCCACACCGAGGGAGCGAGCCATGGCGGCGCAGAAGGCAGCGGGCTGGTCGGGGCCCAGCACAATCGTCTGGTCGTAGGGCGGGGTGGTGCCCGTGATGTCGTCGATCAGGCGGGCTTGCTCGCCGGCCAGTCGGTAAAACCAGCCCTTGCTCCCCACCAGCTTCAGCGCCAGACCCACCAGCCAGGCCCCCAGCACCCGGGCCGGCCCCACCACATCGATCAGGCTCTGCAGGCCGCAGGCGGTGGCCAGGGAGCTGGTCGGGTGGAACACCCGGCAGAGCAGCCGGGCCAGGCCGCTGGGCTGCACGGTGGAAGGGTGGTGATAGCGGCCCTGGATCACCGCCAGCGGGGTTTCGCCGATGGTCAGCACGTCGCCCGGCTGGATCAAGCCGCCGGCGTAGCGGCGCAGCACAGCTTCCGGATCATCCAGCACCCCCAGCAGGTGGGTGCCCAACGGCAGCACGCGACAGCGGTCGCCGTCGCGCCAGCGGGCATTTGCGGCGGCCAGGGGGGTGGGCATTTGCAGCGGCACGAGCACGCCGTCACGGCGCTCGAGCCGGCCGAAGGGGCCGTAATTGATCCAGAGGATGTCCAGCCAGAGGGTGTCGAGCAGCTGCTCGAGGGGCTGGCCCGGCGCTCCGCTGAGGCTGATGTGGATGCGGGCGCTGGTGCTCTTGCGCCCCTTGACGATGTAGGCGGCCCAGTAGCCATCCGGGCGTGACTCCTCATCCGGATGGAGCGCCTCGATCCGACTGCTCACCGTGACGCCCGCCAGGTCGCCCCGGCCCAGCAGGGTGGGCCGCAGCGTGATCTCCGGCACCATCACCTCCATGCGGCGATGGGGGTTGCTGATCGTGATCGTGCCGGTCACCTCCAACCCCGCGGGGGTGCGCTCCACCTGGAAGCCATCGGCCCGCAGCTGCAGCGGCGACGCGGGCCGCAGCCGGTGGCGCAGCTCCAGCCACACCAGGGTGAGGCCCAACAGCAGGGCCAGCACCAGCACGAGCTTCAGCAGGGCGAGGGCGACAAGCGAAGAAGCCAATTGCGACCGGGCAAGAATCGCCGGAGCGTAAGTGGGCCTGCGGTCTTAGCTTCAAACCGTCAGCTTCAAACCGTCGCGATTTCGGTGCCCGGCATGCGCAAGACCTTCGTGCTCGACACCAATGTGCTCTTGCACGATCCGGCTGCGCTAACCCGGTTTGAAGACAACAACATCTTGATTCCGATCGAGGTGGTGGAGGAGATCGATCGCTTCAAGCGGGATCCGGCCGAGAAGGGACGCAACGCCCGCCAGGTGTCGCGCCTGCTGGATGGGCTGCGGGCCCAGGGCAACCTGGCCGATGGGGTGCCCAACGGTGACCAGGGCGGCACCCTCAAGGTGGTGTTCTGCCGCAGTGAAACCCTCAGCCAGTTGCCGCCGGAGCTCAAGGCCGGCAACGGCGACAACAACATCCTGGCGGTGGCCCTCGAGGAGCAGCGGCTGCAGGCGGTGATGGGCAGTCAGCCGCCGGTGATCCTCGTGACGAAGGACACCAACCTGCGCATCAAGGCCGATGCGGTGGGCCTGATCGCCCAGGACTACACCAGCGATCGGGTTGACATCGGCGACCTTTACCCCGGCCTGTGTGAGTTGTGGGTGAGTGCCGAGCAGATGGACCGGCTCAAGCTGCCGCCGGGCCTGGAGGTGAACGGGCTGGCGGTGGAGACCTCCCTGCAGGCCAATGAGGGGGTGACCCTGATCGACCAGGCCCAACCGGCCCACACCCTGCTGGCTCGCTTCAATGCAGCCACCGGCACCCTGCAGCCGTTGCAGCGGGCGCCCAAGGCCAAGCTCGGCCGCATCCAGCCCCGCAACCGGGAGCAGACCTTTGCCCTGGATCTGCTGCTGGATCCCGAGATTCAGCTGATCACCCTGGTGGGCAAGGCCGGCACGGGCAAGACCCTGCTGGCCCTGGCGGCGGGCCTGCACCAGGTGGCCGATGAGCGGCTCTATGAGCGCTTGCTGGTGACCAGGCCGGTGATCTCCCTGGGCAAGGAGATCGGTTTTCTGCCGGGGGATCTCGAGGAGAAGATGGGGCCCTGGATGCAGCCGATCCTCGACAACCTCGACTTTTTGCTGGGCGGCAGCGGCGAGGACGAGGGGCGCGGTGCCGGGCGGACAGCCGGTGGCGGTGGCGCTGGAGCGGGTGGCCGGGGCGGCAGCCACCGCGGGCCGCGCAGCAACTGGACCGACCTCAAAGGCATGGGTCTGCTTGAGGTGGAGGCGATCAGCTACATCCGCGGCCGCTCGATTCCCCGCCAGTTCATGGTGGTGGATGAGGCCCAGAACCTCACGCCCCACGAAGTGAAAACGATCGTGACCCGGGTGGGCGAAGGCACCAAGATCGTGCTCACCGGCGATCCCTACCAGATCGACAATCCCTACGTGGATGCCGAGAGCAACGGCCTCACCTGGCTGGTGGAGCGCTTCAAAGGCCAGGCCCTGGCCGGCCACGTGACCCTGCTGCGGGGTGAGCGAAGCGAACTGGCTGAGCTGGCGGCCAACCTGCTCTGAGCTTGGTTCCCTAGCCGTCGAGACCGGTGCGCCGCTCCCAGGGGGTCACTTCGGAGCGGTGCTGATCCCACTGGCGCCGCCGCAGACGCTCGTAGGCCTGGCAGAACGCCTCGCCCAGGGCCTGGCGCAGCACGGTGTCGGCGGCAAAGGCATCGAGGGCATCCCCGAGGCTGGCGGGGAGTCGTCCGGCGGTGCCGGTGGGGAGTGGCTCGGCGTAGTTGTCGTTGTCGTGGCGGGGGCCCGGATCGAGTTGGCGCTCGATGCCATCGAGGCCGGCCGCCAGCACGGCCGCCTGCAGCAGGTAGGGATGGGCGGCGCCGTCGGGCAGGCGCAATTCGAGGCGCTGGTCGTCGGGGATGCGCACCATGTGGGTGCGGTTGTTGCCGCTGTAGCTGATGCCGCCCGGACTCCATGTGGCGCCGGAGCTGGTCGGTGGCGCGGCCAGCCGGCGGTAGCTGTTCACCGTGGGGTTGGTGAGGCAGCTGAGGGCCGGCGCGTGGGCCAGCAGGCCGGCGAGAAAGTGGTAGGCCAGGGTGGAAACGCCCAGGGGACCGCTGGGATCGTGGAAGAGGTTCTGGTTGGCGTTGGGGCTGCCGGCCGTGCCCCAGAGCGAGAGGTGGGTGTGGCAGCCGTTGCCGGTGAGCTCGGCGAAGGGTTTGGGCATGAAGCTGGCCCGCAGCCCCTGCTGCTCGGCCATCGCTTTCACCATCACCTTGAAGAAGGCATGGCGATCGGCGGTGGTGAGGGCGTCAGCAAAAGTCCAGTTGACCTCAAACTGGCCGTTGGCATCTTCGTGGTCGGCCTGGTAGGGGCCCCAGCCCAGCGCCTCCATCGCCTCCAGCAGGGGGCCGATCAGCGGGTAGCGGCGCATCAGGGCCAGTTGGTCGTAGCAGGGTTTCTCCTGGCTGTCGGCCCCATCGGCGATCTGCTCACCAGAGGGATCGAGCAGGAAGAACTCCGCCTCCACGCCGCTGCGCAGCTCGAAGCCCACGGCGGCGGCCCGCTCCAGCTGGCGGCGCAGCAGCCGGCGGGGGCACTGCTCCATCGGCGCGCCGTTGAGCTGCAGCTCGGCCGCCACCCAGCCCACCTCCGGCTGCCATGGCAGGGGCGTGAGGCTGGCGGCCGCCGGGATCGCCATCACATCGCCATCGGCGGGTGAGAGATCCAGCCAGGCGGCAAAGCCAGCGAAGCCGGCCCCGTCCCGGGCCATGCCGGCCACCGCTGAGGCGGGCACAAGCTTGGCCCGCTGGATGCCGAACAGGTCGGCGAAGGAGATCAGCAGAAACTTGAGGTTGAGCTCCTGCACCTGCTGGGCGAGATCAGACATGGGACGCTTGCTGGAGGAGGGTGGCAACGATGCGGTGCAGGCTCTGTTGCTCCGCCGGACTGCTGTGGGGGTTGCCGGCGCGGTGGCCGAGCTGTGAGCGGATCAGGTGCAGCGCAGCACCGGGGATGGCGTCGGCGTCGGCGGCCAGATCGTCGACCGGGAAGTAGAGGTCGTGGCTGCCGGCCACCACGGCGGTGCGGGCCTGGATCCGGCCCAGGGCTTCCGCCAGATCACCTCCGGCGGCCACGTCGTGGGCGAGCCAGGTGTCGAGCATGGCGATCAGATCGCGGGGGTCGTGGCGCTGGTAGTGGGGCAGCCACTGGCGTTCCACGTGCTCCTCCATCGGCTCGGGGATGCTGCGGAAGAAGGGCTGGCTGGCGGCCCAACTGGCGTAGATCAGGGCATAGGTGCGCAGTCCTTGATCCGGCGGTGCGTCGAAGCCCCCGCCGTTCCAGTGGCCATCAGCGGTGAGGGCCTGGCGCAGGCTCAAGCAGAACAGGCGGTTGTGGGGCGAGGTGCGGGCTGTGCCGCAGACGCAGCAGATCCGCTCCACCTGCTCGGGATGGTCCACGGCCCACTGGTAGGCCTGTTGGGCCCCCATCGACCAGCCATAGATCAGGGGGAGCCGTTCGACGCCGAACACCTCGCTCAGCAGCTGACGTTGGGCGGCGACATTGTCGCGGTGGCTCACCACCCAGCCCTGCTCCGCCAGGCCCATGGCGCCGTGGCTGGGGCTGCTGGAGGCGCCGTTGCCGAACATGCCGGCGATCACGACGCACCAGCGCTCGGGATCGAGCACCGGCCCCACCAGCCAGGCCAGATCCTCGGGTCGGGCGCCATAGGAGGTGGGCACCAGGATCAGGTTGGAGCGATCGGCGTTGGGTTCGCCGATCTGCAGATAGCTGACCTGGGCGCCGGGGATGGTGCGGCCGCAGGCCAGGCGCCAATCGCCGAGGCAGTGCTGGGCCCGCTGGGCAACGGCGGTGGCGCTCATGCCGGCAGACGCAGGGCCGGCAGGTTGCGCAGCAGCCGGCGGTGCACCGCCAGGTAGCCCCGATCGCAATGGCGAAGATGGGGCGCGATCGGGAGATGGGCGGCCGGCAGGGCGTGGAAGGGCAGGGAGGGGTAGAGGTGGTGCTCGGCGTGGAACGGCATGTTCCACATCAACCAGCGCACGGCCGGGTTGGTGAGGGTGGTGCGGGTGTTCTCGGTGCCGTCACGGCTGAAGCTGCAGCCGCTGTGCTCCGCCAGCAGCAGGACCCGCAGGAAGGGTTGCCCCACCGCCAGGGGTAGCAGCCAGAACCACAGCAGAAATCCGTTGCCCCCCACCAGGGAGGCCAGGGCCAGAGCGCCGTACACCGCGAATTGCAGCCGCACCGAGCGGCGCACCTGCGGAATCGCCTCAGGACTGAGGTAGCTCAGAGCGCTGAGGTCGCCCCACAGCAACCGGCGATAGCCGACCAGCTTGCCGGACCACCAGGTCCAGCCGCTCACCTCCTGCAGATAGGCCCAGGCATCGGTGGGCGCCGGATCGTCGAGTTCTGGATCGAGCCCGGGTTGGTGGGTGTAGCGATGGTGCCACTGGTGGTAACGCCGGTAGTGGGTGGCGTTGTAGAAGCTCAGCAGCCCCGCGAGCCAGGCCACGGTGTCGTTCAGCCGCCGGCTGCGAAAGGCGGTGCGGTGGCCGCACTCATGCAACGGCGCAAAGCAGGTGGCCAGGCCGATGCCGCACAGCAGCAGCCCCAGCAGGCGCAGAGCTAGGGGCCAGCTCTGGTGAGCCCAGCCCAGCCCGCCCAACACGATCGTGAGCAGGTGACTGACCAGCCGCAGGATGGCTGGGCCATCGCGGAGCGTGTTGAGGCTGGCCAGCGCATCGCGCTCCAGCAGCGGTTGGGAGAGTTGGGCCATGGGCCCTATCCCACCAGCTCACTGGCCCCGGCTTCGGTAGGCGATGCGACCATCTGAGCCTCAGCCCCTCACACCATCTGGTTGGGTTGCACCCAGCGATCGAACTCTTCGGCGCTGATCTCGCCGAGCACCAGGGCGGCTTCCTTGAGGCTGAGCTGGTGGTTGTGGGCGTGCTTGGCAATGGCGCAGGCCCGGTCGTAGCCGATGGCGGGGGTGAGGGCCGTGACCAGCATCAGGCTCTGGTCGAGCAAGGTTTCGATGCGGCTTTCGTTGGCCTTGAGCCCCTCGACGCAGTGCTCGCGGAAGCTGCTGCAGGCCCCCGCCAGCAGGGTGATGCTCTCGAGCACGTTGTGGGCGATCAGCGGTTTGAACACGTTCAGCTCGAAGTTGCCCTGGCTGGCGGCGAGTTGCACGGCGGTGTTGTTGCCCATCACCTGCACGGCCACCATGGTCAGGCTTTCGGCCTGGGTGGGATTCACCTTGCCCGGCATAATCGAGCTGCCGGGTTCGTTTTCCGGAATCACCAGCTCGCCGAGGCCGCAGCGGGGCCCGCTGGCCAGCCAGCGGATGTCGTTGGCGATTTTCATCAGGCTGCCGGCCAGCACCGTGAGGGCGCCGTGGGCGGAGGCCAGGGGCTCATGGCCCGCCAGCGCCTGAAACTTGTTGGGCGCTGAGCTGAAAGGCAGCCCAAGGCGCTCGGCCAGCCGCGCCGCCACCGCTTCGCCGAAACCGGCAGGGGCGTTGAGGCCGGTGCCCACGGCTGTGCCGCCGATGGCCAGCTGGCGCACCTGGGGCAGGCTGGCGCGCAGGCTTTCGAGCCCCAACTCCAGCTGGGCCACGTAGCCGCCGAACTCCTGACCCAGGCTGAGGGGCACCGCATCCTGCAGGTGGGTGCGGCCGATCTTGATGATCTCCGCATAGGCCTCGGCCTTGGCCGCCAGGGCGCTGCGCAGCGCTTCCACCGCCGGAATCAGGCGGCGCTCCAGCTCGATCGCCACCGCCACGTGCAGGGCGGCTGGAAAGGTGTCGTTGCTCGACTGGCTGAGGTTGACGTGGTCGTTGGGGTGAACCGGGCTCTTGCTGCCCAGCACGCCACCGGAGGCTTCGATTGCCCGGTTGGCGATCACCTCGTTGACGTTCATGTTGGTTTGGGTGCCGGAGCCCGTCTGCCACACCTTCAGCGGGAACTCTCCATCGAGCGCCCCGGCGGCGACCTCGTCAGCTGCCGCCACGATCAGGGCGGCCAGCTCTGGGCTGAGCTTGCCCTTCGCCTGGTTCACCTCGGCGCAGGCCGCCTTGAGCTGGCCGAAGGCGTGCACCAGCGCCAGGGGCATGGCCTGGCCGAAGGGGAAGTAGTGGATCGAGCGCTGGGTCTGGGCGCCCCAGTAATGCTGATCGGGCACCTCGATGGCGCCCATGCTGTCGGTTTCCAGGCGGCTCATCAGCGGCTCACCACCTCCGAATTGAGTTCGTTGAAGCTCTCGGTGGTGCTGCTGGTGCCCCCTTCCGGCAGGGGGATGCCGGTGGCCTGGCTGACGGCGGTGTTGATCGCATCGACGTCCACGGCGCCCTGTTGATCGAAGATCACATGGCCCTCGGGGTTGAACACCACCACCTGGGGGATCGAGCCCGACCAGTAGTGGGCTGGGTCGGTGGGGCCGGCGTCAGCGCGGTTCTGCAGGGGGTCGGTGACCAGGGGGATCAGCTCGACGCTGTTGAGCCACACCCGCTGCAGCTCCGACACCACCGCCGAAAACTGTTTGCTGGCGGCGTCGTCATCGAGGTAGTAGACGACCACGGTGGTGCGGTGGTCGGACAGGGCCTGGGCGAGGCTGCTGCGGGGCGGCACCAGGGAGCCGTTGCCGGCGTAGAGGGCGTAGATGTTGCCGTCGTAGGTGTTATTGGTGAGCGAGGCCTGGGCCGGCGGGCTCCACAGGCCCCAGAGGCCCGACGCCAGCAGCATCCCCAGGGCGGAGGTGAGCAGGGCCCCCAGGACGCTCTTGGTGGTTGTCGCCGTGCCCGTCATCCCGATCCGCTGGCTTGAATGGGGCCATTGTGGCGTTCAGCCACGGCCCAGGCTGCGGCCCATTCCCTGGGCGATGCCCCGGCCCACCAGGCCGATGGCCCGGCCCAGCACCCGGGTGAGCACCACCACCACCAGATCGCCCAGGCCGCGCACCAGGCTCTGCACCTGGGGAGCTAGCGCATCTCGGGTTTCCAGCGCCAGGGTCACCAGTTGCTGCAGCCAGCCGAGCTGGCGCAATTCGGCGTCGCGGGGTTCGGTGAGCTCCTGGTAGCGGATGGCGCCATCGCGCAGGCAGTAGAGCCGGCGGCGGCTCTCGTAGAGGCTGATCGGCCGCTCCACCCAGCTGCTCCAGCGCTGCTGGGCGTTGAGCTGGTTGCGCAGCCGCTCCAGGTTGCGGGTGGCGAGCAGGTCGGGTTGGAGCAGGTAGCGGCGCAGCTCAGGCCAGTGGGCACAGCTGGCCAGCAGCTCAGCGCTCACCAATTCGGCGCTGCGCACCAGCCAGTTGGCCAGCAGCAGCTCCAGATGCAACACGGCCTGCGGCTCATCGGCCGCCAGCAAGCGACCCTGCACCAGCAGGGGCTGAGCCCGCACCAGCGCTGCCAACATCGGTTGGGCATCGGGCAGTTCTGGGTCGCCTGCGGCGAGGTTGCTGCAGCGGATCAGGGTTTCGGCCACGGGCTGGAGGTTGCCCTCGTGAGGCAGTTGCACGTAGGGATTCACCAGGCTGCGCAGGGCTTGCTGGCGCAGTTCCGGCTGCCACTGCTGCCAGCGCTCCTGCAGCGCTTGCTGAGGAGCGGGGTCGCTCAGCAAGCGCTGGCGCAGGCTGTCCACCTGGCTGAGCAGGGCCCGCAGCAGATCCCGCCGCCGCTCCTCGCTGAGCCCCTCAATGGCCAGCAGTTGGCCGGTTTGGTTGCTCAGGCCAGCGTCGATGCCGGCCTCAAGCCGCTGGCGAATGGCATGCCAGATGCCATCGGCGCTGCGCTGTTGCAGCGTGATCGCCAGCACGGGTTCGGGGCCGCCACCCGGGGCGTTGGCTGCGGCCAGGGTGGGGCTGAGGCTGGAGGCCAGAGGGCCCCAGGCCACACTCACGGGGCCCCAGAGCACCAGCAGCAGTTGGCGGGCCGCCGAGAGTTCCCGGAGGCGACCCTGCAGCACCAGCAGTTGCACCAGGTTGGTGGGGGGCGGTGTCAGCAGACGCCCGATGGCCTGGATGTCGGCATCGATCTGCTGCAGGCCACTGATCAATAGCCATTGGCCCAGCCCCAGCGCCGGGGTGGCCGTTGGCGTGGGCGTTGGGGTGTCATCGGCTACGGCCAGCACCCGGCCGCCGGCCAGCAGGGTGGGGATCGCCTCCAGCAGCTCCTGCGGACTCGGCGATTCCAGCAGTCCAGCCGCGGGCAGTTGCAGCAGGGCCTCGCTCTGAAGGCCGTGGCCTGCCGGCAGCAGCAACAGCAGCGGTGCCGGCTGCCAGCGCTCCTGCAGGCGCAGCACCTCCTGGGCCAGGCCTCCCCTCATGTCTTGGCTGCTGGCCTGCCAGATCACCAACGCGGGCAGACCCTTGAGTTGGTCTGGCGTTTCGGCAACGTGATATTTCCCGGCCTGATCCGTCAGCAGCCGGTTGAGCCCATCACGCAACAGCGGTTCAGCAAACAGCAGCAGCTGCGCACTCACAGGTCGGGCCGGATGGTTCGGCCAACGCTACCGATGTTGGGCCGGTTTCTCCAGCCCTCGATCAGGGATGGTCGAAGGCGGGGGGGCGGTGGTGACGGCTTGCGCGGGCCCGGGGGCGGCCGGTGAGGTGCAGGGTGTAGCTCTCGATGGCAAAGCCCGTATGGCGCTCGATCTGCTCGAGCAGCTCCCGGGGTAGTTCGATATCGAGGTCTTGAATGGCGCCCGATTCAACGCAAGTGAGGTGGCTATGGGGGTCGCTGCGGTAGCCATAGAGCCGCCCGCTGGCCCGATCCAGGCACTCGATCACTCCGGCCGATTGCAGCGCTTCGAGGTTTTGGTACACCGAGGTGTGGCCGATGTTGCGCCCCAGGTTGTTGAGCTTCTCGAAAATGTCCCGGGCGCTGAGATGGCTTTTTTCGGCCCAGAGCAGATCGAGCACCATGCGGCGCTGGCGGCTGAGCCGCATGCCCAAGTCCCGACAGCGTTGGTACACCTCATCCACGTTGGTGGCGCAGCCCAGGTTGGTGCTGGGCGGAGCCACACCGGCGGGTTGGGTAGGGGAAAGGGCGTCGACGCTCACGCGACACACCTCAGGAAGTGTTATGGCTTTATAGCTAACCCACACCCGATCCGCTTACGGGATCAGGCCACCGTGCTGGCGATGGGGTCCTGGAGGCGGCCGTCGCCAATGGCTTGCAGGGCCTCGGCCA
The DNA here is from genome assembly GCF_002252665.1 of Synechococcus sp. 8F6. GTDB lineage: Bacteria > Cyanobacteriota > Cyanobacteriia > PCC-6307 > Cyanobiaceae > Cyanobium_A. The sequence continues at coordinate 10,813 of NZ_NQKZ01000002.1, read as the reverse complement.
GATCGACGCGTCCGTCGTAGAGGGCGCGGCCCACGATCACCCCCTCCACCCCCAGGGGCGCCAGGGCCAGCAGGGAGAGCAGGTGCTCCAGGCTGCCGATGCCGCCGGAGGCGATCACCGGCACGCTGCTGGCCCCGGCCATGGCGCGCAGAAAATCCAGGTTGGGCCCCGCCAGGGTGCCATCGGTGGCGATGTCGGTGCAGATCAGGGCGGCCAGGGGGCTGGCGCTGAAGCGGCGGGCCAGCGCGCTGGCGCTGGTGCTGCTCTCCTCAATCCAGCCGCGGGTGGCCACCTTGCCATTCTTGGCGTCGATGCCCACCACGATGCGGCCGGGGTGGCGGGCCGCCAGGGCCTCCACCAACTCGGGTTGCTCCAGCGCCACGGTGCCGAGGATCACCCGATCCAGTCCGTAGTCCAGGAGCTCCTCGGCCCGTTCGGCGCTGCGAACCCCGCCCCCGAGTTGCACCGGGATGTCCAGGGCGGCGGTGATCGCTTTCACCGCCACGTCATTCACGGGTTGGCCGGTTTTGGCACCGTCGAGATCGACCAGGTGCAGCCGCTGGGCCCCCTGGCTCTGCCAGCTCAGGGCCTGGGCGACGGGATCGTCGCTGAAGCGCGTCACCTGGTCGTAGTCACCCTGGTGCAGCCGCACGCAGTGCCCGTCGAGCAGGTCGATGGCGGGAATGATCTGCATGGCGAGCGGTGGCGGCAACTGCTGCCAGCCAGGCTGCCAGAGCTGTCGATCGCCCAGCTCTCTCAGGGGTACCACCAGCCGAAATTGGCGCTCCAGCACCGCCTCGAGTTCCACGGCCCGCTCGCTGCCCTTGCCCCGCTCCCCTAGCAGGGCGAAGTGGCGGTAGCCGCGGGTTTGCGGCAGCACGGCGACTTGGGCGGTGTAGGCGGCACTGAGACGCATGGCGCCATCCTGGAGCCTGCGCTGCGTCGGGTGTTGCGGTTGGCCTTGGCGTTTCTGCTCGAGCTGGTGCCTGCTCTGCTGCTCGGGATGCTGCTGGCGCAGCGTTGGCCCGATTTGGCCGGCGTGCTGGCACCGCCCCTGGTGCGCTGGGGGGTGCCCTTCAGCTTGATGGGGCTGCTGCTGCGCAGCGGCCTGCACTGGGATGTGCTGGAGATGGGCGTGCTGACGCTGGCCGCCGTTGGCAGCGGCCTGCTGGCGGTGCAGCGCTGGTGTTCCAGCCCAGCCGAGCGTTTGGGGGCGGTGGTGGGCAACACGGCCTATTTCGGCATCCCTGCGGCGCTGGCCCTGTTGCCCCCGCAGGCCCTGAGCTACGCGATCAGCTACGACCTGGCCGGCACCCTGTTCACCTGGACCATCGGTCCCTCGCTGATGGCCCAGCGCCGTCTGGCTCTGCAACCGCTCCTCACCGCTCTGGTGCGGAGTCCTGCCAGCCAGGGGTTGCTGGGGGCGGCCCTGCTGCAGCTGTCTCCCTGGGATGGGGTGCTGGCGGCCTGGTTGTGGTGGCCTGCCCGGGCGGTGGTTTGGCTGTCGCTGGTGGTGCTGGGGTTGCGCATCGCTCCGGTGTTGGGCCGCCCCCTGCCCTTTGGGGTGCTGGTCAGCATGGCGATCAAGCTGGTGCTGTTTCCCCTGGCGGTGCTGGTGATGGCTGTGCTGCTGCGGCTGCCGCCATTGCTGCTCGCTCCTCTGGTGCTGCAGGCGGCGGCGCCCACCGCCGTGGCGGTGCTGCTGTTGGCGGAATCCGTGGGGACTGATGCCGGTGCCGATAGCGCAGTAGATACCCGGCGGCCGGCCGCCCTTGTGCTGTGGAGCACCTTGGCTGCGCTGCTGACGGTGCCGCTCTGGGCCTGGCTGTTGCAGCTTCTGGGCCTGAGCACGGGCCTAAGCACCGGCGCCGGCGCCTGAAGGATCCCCAGAGCGGAACGCAGCCCAGAATGTCGCCGCGTTTCACGGCCCGCCGGCGGGCATCGGCATGGACATCCTGGTGATGGGCGGCACACGCTTCGTGGGCAAACCGCTGGTGGAGCGCCTGCAGGCTGCGGGGCATGCCCTCACCCTGTTCACCCGGGGCAACAAGCCAGCGCCGGCCGGGGTTGAGCACTTGATCGGCGACCGCACCACTCCGGATGGACTGCAGCAGCTCGATGGTCGCCGCTTCGACGTGATTGTCGACAGCTCCGGCCGCACCCTCGACGACTCCCGCGACGTGATCGGGCGCACCGGCGCCCCCAGCCACCGGTTTGTGTATGTGAGCTCAGCCGGTGTGTATGCCGACAGCGAGCTGTGGCCCCTGGATGAGGACAGCCTCACCGATCCGGCCAGCCGCCACGCCGGCAAGGCCGACACCGAGGCCTGGCTGCGCAGCGAGGGGATTCCCTTCACCAGCTTCCGGCCCACCTACATCGTGGGGCCTGGCAACTACAACCCGGTGGAGAGCTGGTTCTTTGACCGGATCGTGCACGGCCGGCCGGTGCCCCTGCCGGGTGATGGCAGCACCATCACCCAGCTTGGCCACGTGAGCGATCTGGCCTGCGCCATGGCCCGCTGCATTGAGGTGGAGGCCGCTGCCAACCGCATCTACAACTGCACGGGTCGCCAGGGCGTCACCTTCCGCGGCCTGGTGGAGGCGGCGGCGCGGGCGGCTGGCCAGGATCCGGCGACGGTGGAGATCCGCAGCTTCGATCCCGCAGGCCTGGATAAGAAAGCCCGTAAGGCCTTCCCCCTGCGGTTGGCCCACTTCCTCACCGACATCACCCGGGTGCGGCGCGAACTGGCCTGGGAGCCGGACTTCGATCTGGAGACCACCCTGGCTGACAGCTACACCCACGACTACGCCCAGCAGATCCCCACCAGCCCCGATTTCAGCGCTGATGCGGCGTTGCTGGGCGAAGGCTGAGGTCGGGGCACGGTTCCGGATAACGAATCGGCCCACCCTGCCCATCCAGTCGATCGAGAAGCTGTGGAGGTCGTAATAGCCGGCCACCACGGCGAGCTGACCGGCCCGCAGGCGATCGGTCAGCAGCACGCTGGAGTGCACCAGATTTCCAGCGGCGCTCAAGGTGTGGCGCCGGCAGGATTCCTCCAGTGAGAGCTGATCGCCGTATTGCAACAGCTCCATGCGCAGTTGCCCCACCACCTGGGCCAGGCTCGGGGTCAGGAGCAGTTCAGGGTGAAGAGCCGCCGATACGGCGCCGCAGGCTTCGTGACCCAGCACGACAATTAAGGGCACGCCCAGATGCCCCACCGCGTATTCCAGCGAGGCAATCGCCGCCGTGGTGCTCATCGTGCCGGCATTGCGCACAACAAAGAGATCACCGAACCCGGTGTCGAACAGCAGCTCCACCGGGACTCGCGAATCTGCACAGCCCAGAACCGCTGCCCGCGGATGTTGTCCCTCCACCACCGCCTGCATGCGTTGCCGCGTGCTGTGGGGGTGGAGGGAATGCCCCTCAAGAAACCGGCGGTGACCCTGCTGCAACCACGCCAGCACCGATTCGGGATTGATCCAGGTTTGAGGTTTAGCCAAGGCTCAGGCGTGACATGGACAACAGGTCATGGCCTGTGAAGAAAGGTATGCGTTTTTCCTGAAGGTAGCGATCGCTGCTTTGGCAGCTTCAGTTTGGCGATAGGTGATTTGCAGTATGTGTTGATCCATAGCCAGTGAAAACGAGACCGAGAGGGCATCGGACACCAGTTCTGAGATGGGTTCGGAGGCCGCTTCCAACGCTCTGGATATGCCGTCGCCAAAGTTGAAGCTGCTGTCTAAGAAAATGAAAAAGAAGAAAGGCAAGAAACAGGTTGAACGGGCTGAATCGACCAACAAGAAAACTTTGTCAGCAGATGCCGCTGGAAACGGCAGCGATCGCTACCACCCGTCGCCGATCTTGGACGATTTTTCGAGTCACTCCGAGGGCCGACCTCCGAAACTGGACCGCAAAATTTACGAAAACGAGCTGGCCCGATTGCAGGTGGAGCTGGTGAAGATGCAGTACTGGGTCAAGCACACCGGATACCGCCTGATCATCTTGTTTGAGGGGCGTGATGCCGCCGGCAAGGGCGGCACGATCAAACGCGTGACGGAGCCGCTGAATCCCCGTGGATGCAAGGTGGTGGCCCTGGGCACCCCTTCAGACCAGCAGAAGAGCCAGTGGTATTTCCAGCGCTATGTGGAACATTTCCCCGCTGCCGGCGAGATGGTGCTGTTTGATCGCTCCTGGTACAACCGCGCCGGGGTGGAGAAGGTGATGGGCTTCTGTAGCCCGGAGCAGGTGGAGGAATTCATGCAGTCCTGTCCGGAATTCGAACGCATGCTCGTGCGAAGCGGCATCACCTTGCTGAAGTATTGGTTTTCGGTGAGCGATGAGGAGCAGGAAGTGCGCTTTCGCTCAAGGCTCAAGGATCCGGCGCGCCGCTGGAAGCTCAGTCCGATGGATCTGGAATCTCGGGATCGCTGGGTGGAGTTTTCCCGTGCCAAGGACGACATGTTTGCCCGCTCCAACATTCCAGAGGCTCCCTGGTTCACGGTGGAGGCCGATGACAAGCGGCGGGCCCGGCTCAATTGCATCCGCCACATTCTCAGCAAGGTTCCCTATGTCGACATGACCCCCGAGGCGATCGACCTGCCACCGCGCAAGAGCGTGGGCGATTACCAACGCCCACCACTGAATGAACAGTTTTTCGTGCCCAATGTTTATGGCTGATCGGCCTTGCGCAGGTAGCCCCAGGCCGAGCTGAGCGCCAGCAGCAGCGACGGCCAGAACAGCCACCAACCCATCAGCTGGGCCCAGCCGGCGCCGCTCCAGGGCCAGAGCAGCAGCAGCAAACTCCCAAACTGCAGGATCGTTTTGGCTTTGCCGCCCCGGGAGGCGGGGCCGCCGCCTGTGGCTCCGCTGCGCCAGCCGGAAATCAGCAGCTCCCGGGCCAACAGCAGCCAGATCGCCCAAAGGGGCAGCAGGCCCACGGCCCCGATCCAGAGCAGGGGGGCGGCGATCAGGATTTTGTCGGTGAGGGGATCGAGTCGGGCGCCCCAGGTCGAGCCGCCACCGGCGCGGCGGGCCAGCACGCCGTCGGCCCAGTCGCTCAGCCCCCCCAGCAGCAGCAGCCACCAGCCCAGGGCCAGCTGGTTGCTCGCCAGAGCCAGGATCAGCGGCAGGCCCAGCAGGGCGCGGCCCACGGTGAGGCCATCGGCCAGGCGGCGCAGTTTCCGTGGCTCGATCCCTTGTGTCGTCATGGTGCTCGCCAGGCTCGGCCCCAGAATGGCTCCAGTCTTGAGTGCTGGCCCGTGGTGCAACAGCTGGTTTCCGCCGTGATGTCGGCCCCGGTGCTGAGCGTCACCGCCGGTAGCCCCCTCCAGGAGGCCGTTCAGCTGATGAGCGAGCACCACATCGGTGGCCTGCCGGTGGTGGATGGGGCGGGGGTGCTCGTGGGTGAACTCACGGAGCAGGACCTGATGGTGCGCGAGAGCGGTTTCCAGCCCGGGCCCTACGTGATGCTGCTCGATGCGGTGATCTACCTGCGCAACCCGCTCAACTGGGACAAGGAGGTGCATCAGGTGCTTGGCAGCACCGTGGGCGAGGTGATGAATGCCAAGGTGCACACCTGCAGCGCCGACCTGCCCCTGCCGGCTGCCGCGAGCCTGCTGCATGAGCGCAGCACCCAACGCCTGTTTGTGCTCGATGGCGAGCGGCACCCCGTGGGTGTGCTCACCCGTGGCGATGTGGTGCGGGCGCTGGCGGCGGCGGGCTGATCAGGGTTGCGGTAGAGGCGGTGGTGGTGGCGCCCCGGGCAGCTGTCCCCCCACCACAACAGGGTCTGTTGCACGGCTTGTTGCACCAGCGGCTGAACCGCTTGGGGCCTCCTGCTGCTGGGACTGCTGCTGGGGCTGGCGCTGAGGGACATCCAGGTTTGCGGTCCCCCTCCCATTCAGGAGATCGTCGCCATCCGTGAGCGCTGCGCCTTCCGGCAGCACCAGCGGCTGGGGCAGGTCGGCGGGCAGGCCAAGGGTTTCCAGCTCCACCTCGGTGATCACCGGGCTGGCGCCCGCCTGCTCCTGGCGTTGCCGTAGGGCCAGGGGGTCGGCGCTGATCGGTGGCTCCCGCAGGGGCGCCTTGGCACGCGCCCGCAGGGGATCCTTGGGCCCCAGGGGCGCCCAGATCAGCTGGGCAATGGGCTCCACGCCTTGCTCCATCAGCCGGTTGAAGCCGGCCAGGGCCCGGTCCACCAGCTGGCCGCCCAGGGTTTGGCCGCATTGAAAGGGATTGCCGCAGCCCTCGGCCGCCGTGCGCCCCGCCAGGCCGGCCAGCAGCGATCCCTGGAGGGGTATGGCACGCCGGCTCAGCCGCAGCAGGTAGGGCACGTGCACAAAGCTGGGGGCGCCACCGCTGATCCAGTTGGCATCGGCCGCGCTGAAGCCCTTCTGGCCCGGAATGATGAAGCGGCTTTTGGAGGCGTGGTCGGGCAGGTAGGCCGCCCGCAGCCCGCACTGACGTGCCAAGGAGCGGGTTTGCTCCAGGGTGAGGCCATCTCGGCTCATCAGCGCCTCCAACCGGCCGTCGGGGCGCAGGCCGATCACCATGCGGATCCGGGGCAGGAAGTAGCGGATCTGCTGCCCCATCGAGATGCTGTACGCGCCTTTGTAGGCCGCTGGGGGCTGCTCCAGGTCGTTGTAAACGCTGTGCAACCCGCCGATGAAGCTGTCGAAGCGTTGGGCGCGCTCGCTCGTGAGTTCGCCGTAGCCGAACTCCACGCCGCCATCGCGGCGGATCCCCACAAAGGCCCGTTGGCGGGCGGCGGTGCGGTTGCGGCCGCGCCAGATCCGATCGCCCAGCTTGATGTCGCCCAGGGGCACCGTGATCTCCCGCCCCCTCTCATCGACATGGCGCTCGTACATCGGCCCGGAGATGAAGGCCAGGGCCTGGCGGTCGGCGAAGGCCTCCTGTTCCCGGTCCCAGCCTTCAAACAGTTGGAGTTTCACCTCTCGGGGATCGAAATCGAGGGCATAGACGCTGTCGTCGGGCTGATAGCGGAAGGGCACCCCGTCGGCGCTGGTGAGCAGCGGTGCTCCGGCCCTGGGGCCCGTCAGGGGTGGTGCGATCGCCACCAGAAAGCTGAGAAATCCCACTGGCACGGCCACCACCAGCGACCGCTTGCGAAGCCACAGCGGTCGTCTCGCCGCGGTGCGTTCAGGCAGAGGGGTCAGGCGGTTGGGGTGTTGCTGGGGGCTGCTTGCGTCCACTCCACAACGGCGCCATCCGCCACCAGCCAGATCCGTTCCCCTGGGGAGCAGGGATGGCCTCCGGTCAGGCGGCCGTAGGCGGGTAGGGCTAGGCGCTCACTGGTTTTGCAGTAGCTGAAGCAAGGCAGCCGCAGCCGATCGGCACCCCGGCCCACCACTGCCACTGGATGCAGGTGACCGCAGAGGTTGAGCAGGCCCGCCCGCGGCTCTGGAATGTGGCTCAGCCACCAGGGGCCTAGGGCTTGGGATGGCTCCTGCGGCAGCCCCTCGATCCAGCTGCCCTGTTCGTGGTTGCCGCCGATTAGGCGCAGCTGGCAGCCCAGCAGCTCCGGTAGGGCAGCCAGCTTGGCGCGAAGTTCGCCGGTGAGCCCCAGGCGGCTGTGGATCAGGTCTCCCAGCACCACCACCTGCTGGGGCTCCAGCTGATGGGCCAACTCCAGCAGACCATTGAGGGTCTCGCCGTCGCCATCACTGGGCAGGGGAATGCCGTGGGCCTGGAAGGTTTCCGCCTTGCCCAGATGCAAATCGGCCACTAATAAGGTCCGGCGCTGGGGGTCCCACGCCGCCTTGGCTCCAAGCAGCTGCAGCGGCTGGTCCCGCCATTCAAAGATGACGCTTGCTGCAGCAGAGCTTCGTTGCGAGTTCAAGCCCTACCCATGCCGCGTTGGTAGGCCGGCCTGTCCTGGGTGGCTGCGATCGTGGCTTGCACGTTGGGGTAGGGCGTTAGATCGATCTGGGGGAAGAAGATCGGCAGATAGGCCAGGTAGGCATTTACGGCGCAGTCGGCAACGCTCCAGGCTGGATCGCCCCAGGGCCCTGCCAGTAGGGAGAGGCCGCCTGCCAGCAGCCCAATAAGCACCCCCAGCAACTGGGGGAATTCCCGCTCCCGGTTGGTAGGCACAAACAACGCCACTGCCAGGGTGGCATTGGCAAACAGGATCCATTGGTTTGCCAGGGCTCGCTGGGCCGCCACCTCAGCTGACGTGCCAGTGAATTCGTGGGCGTAGTGATCGGCTAGATGCAGGAGGATGGCGCCGCTTTCAAACAGCTGCAGCGGTTTGCCGTCTGGTGCGCGCAGGGTTTCATCCACCAGGGCTGGCACCTTGGCGAAGGGGTTGATGGCATAAAAGTTGTCTCCCTTGTGTTCGCCTGCCTCCATGTCGAGCTGAATCCAGTCGTAGGCAATCCCCTTCTCCTCCAGATACCAGCGGGGCATGGAGGCGCGGCTGCGGGCGCCGCCGTTAAGCTTAAGGGTCATGGCGAAGGTAGCTGCACAGGGCATAGCAGGGTCCAGCCTATGGGGGGCTGATGTGAATCCCTTGCCCCCGAGGTTGTTGCCGGGAATTGGTGAAGGTGTTGGACACGGCGCCGGATTCGAGCCCTGCCGGCGCAGGGTCCTGCGGCTGTCGGTTGCTGGGTGTTTGCCCTCTGTGTGGGAGTATCTTCTGGGCTTGCAAAGGCGGGAATTGCAGTCCGCTCATATTTAGCTGTAAATGACGATCGCCCTGTTGGTTGCCCTGGCCGGTTCGCTTGGTTTGATGGCTTTCATCGTTAAGCGTCTCGAGAACTCCTAAGCCACCTCCCCCAGCCATAACTCTGATCAACAGCGTGCTTGAGCTGGAGTTGCGCTGCCGCACCAGCCAGCTCACTTCGATCACGGAGCCAGGAGCATGTTGCGCGTAGATCCGCCTTCAGCTCTTCACAGCCCTCATTCAGATCCAGCTGAGCATTCGGCTCATGTCATGCGCCACTGCAATCAGATCAGCCCTGTTCGATCGGAAAGCCCTACAGCGCAACAGGTTGAGAGCTTTGCTCCGCAAGAGTTTCAGGACCTGGACACCATTGCGATGGGTCTAGCGGTGAGATTCCTCACCTAGCTGGGTGTCGAGGCAAGTGCAACTGGTTTTCGAACGCCCAGGGCTGCCGCGCCAGCCTGAGCAACGCTTTTGGGCTCGAGCTCAGGCTGGTGATTTAGACGCAGTCGGCCGTAGGCCATACAAATGCACGCGGTGAAACGGCTCGCCGTCACGCCGCCGACAAATTTTTGCGGGGGGCTGATGCGCATCTGGAGGGTGGTGCAATTTGTCGTCAGTCGCGTCCTCACGTCAAGCTTAGTTGAGCAATTAATTATTAATTATAGTAGTCTATCTCTGACAATCTTGTATTGCCTTTGTCGATGTGTAGCTGGATGCGGGCCATGTAGCGCCGAGCAACAAATGAGTTCTCCATCTCGAACATCCAAAACGATTGCAGGTGTTCGCATTGACTCTTAAACACATCACTCTCGTCAAAGTGAAAACCGTGAAGCCGGGCTAGCTCAATCAACTTGTGGATGTCGATGTCGAGAGGCAAATGTGCCTCCCCCCATTGGTCCACGCCAAATTGGGCAAGTTGTGCGGCAAGTGCTGGATCCTTTTTTTTGTGTTCAATGAACCGCTTGAGTTCACTCGCGCCATTCATGCAAGGGTCTCCATCGGCACATAGCCGCCGATCCATTCCACGGCAAAATTGCTGAGATCCAGATCTGACGGGAGGCCTCGGATGTACTGGTACACAGTTCCATTGGTACCGATAATGCTCGGAACCAGCGTTGCGTTGTCCGTGATTGTCACGGCCCCGTTCACGATCTCCTGATCAATGGAAACAACGTTGTAGGTCTGGCCTGCGCGTGTATTGAAAGCAACTTCTAGATCCTGTGTGCCATTTCCAGCGGGAATCAGGCGTACGATCGGATCCCCCTTGCTGTAAGCGGATGCCTGCGATGACCCTCCACGATAGCGGTACAAAGTGGGGGCTTTGGATGGTTGAGGCAAAAGAGGTTGAAGCTTGTCATCGATAAGCTGGTCGAGTAGTTTTGACATTTCGATATATGCTTTCCTCTGTTTCTTCGTTGCTATGGGCTTTTCGCCTTGCAAGACGCGGAGCGCTTCTGCTTTGGGGTCAAGACTGCGGAGTTCGAGTGGCGCTGCCTTGAACGGGTTGAGCTGACCTGTAATTGGGTCTACATTAGGGTAGTAGTCACCCCCTTTTGGTCGGAGGTCATACAGTTCTTCCTGCCAATTCTCGGGTGTATAGCTTTTGTCTCCTGAGTAATAGCGTGCGTATTTGAAGTCTTTCGTGCGCACCGCCTGCAGGCGGTTGGGTCCTGGAAGCAATCCATGATCCCATGAGCCCTCAGGAATCGATCCGCGAGGGTCCTGTCCGGCATAGATGTCGTCCCACGTGTAGAGAATCGACGACTGGACGTCGAGCTTCTCATGATCTAGTGAGGAATTCCTTGAGGCACGCTTGATGATTGGTGAGTAATCAACGCCCCTGAGGTCATAATTGGTAATGCTGTCTTCTGTGGCTCCGTAGAGATTGGCGACCGTGGGTAGGAAATCGATCAGCGAAACAAGTGCTTCTGATTTCTGTCCCCCTTTAAAATAGCGCGGGTTGGACCAGATCATTGGTACCCGGGTAGCGCCCCTCCGAGTGGTGTAACTCAGGAGGTCCTGTGTCCCTTTCTGGAGGGTGAACAGGAGCAGTCAAGAGATGACTGCTTGGAAGCTGATTGCGCAGCTCCATTCATCCACTATGAACCCTGATCGCTGAATTGGCAACTC
>NZ_NQKZ01000084.1 GCF_002252665.1 Synechococcus sp. 8F6 | reverse complement strand
CCTGGATCACGAATACAGCCTTCATGGCTGCTGCCACCATGTCCTGGCCCGCTTTGGGCACGTGAGACAGCAGGTTGCGCAGGAAGTGCACCCGGCAAAAGCTGCGCTATGCAGCGCACCTCTCGGTGCGACGCCAGCTGCTGCCCTGGAACATGCGCTTGATCGCTGCCGTCAGCCCCAGGTGCGCATCTGAGATCACCAGCCGAGTTCCAGTCAGGCCACGCTCTTT
>NZ_NQKZ01000083.1 GCF_002252665.1 Synechococcus sp. 8F6 | reverse complement strand
CGGTGATCTGGCGGAAGGCCTGATCCCGATCCCCAGGTGGTGTATTCAAAGCCGCTGTTGCGGTTGTGAAACAGCCTGTGCAACAACGCCACAACCACATTCACATCCATCTCCGCACCCACACTCAGATCGATATCCACATCCATCTCCCATGAAAAAGCCCCCTCCGAGGAGGGGGCTTGAGGGATTCCGTTTGAGCGTCACGCTCAGCAGAGGCTGTTGCCTCAGCCGATTGCCGG
>NZ_NQKZ01000024.1 GCF_002252665.1 Synechococcus sp. 8F6 | reverse complement strand
CTGGTTGATCTGCTTTGGTTTCCTTTTGGAAGCCTGAAATCAGCGATCTCCCCTTGAAGCAGAAAGCCACCCCCCGGGGTGGCTTTTTTGTTGGGCGCTACTCTCCAACCATCGACCCCGAAAATCCAAGGTGTGGTTTTCAGTGCTGCATCCCGCTCGTCGATTCCGGCTGATGCGCCAAATCCGCCGGTTTCGATCGTTCTGGCTGGCTTATCGGCTTTGGTTGCAGATGGACTGCGTCGATCTCAGCGCCGCATTTGCTTATCACAGTCTGCAGTCCGTCTTCCCCGTTCTGCTGATCGCGTTATCGCTGGCAGCGAAGCTGTTGGGCCGTGATGAGGGCTTGGTTGAGCGCTTGCTCAACATCGTTTTCAACGTGCTGCCTAGTACGGCGATTCCGGTTTTTGAAGCAATGCTATCGGCTTTTTTGCGCCAGGGCGTGGGTGCTGGGCTGTTGGGTGTGGTGGTGCTGGTGTTAACCGCCAGCAATGCCTATCTCACGCTTCAACGGGGGGCGGATCGCCTCTGGTGGGATCGCTCCGTTGGGTTTGAGGGGTTGTCGTGGCTGGCTTTGCTGCGCCGCTATCTGCAGTTGCGGATCAAGGCCCTCGGCCTGGTGTCGTTGTTTGCTGTGCTGATCGTGGTGGATCAAGCATTCACCAATATGCGATTGCTGGGCTCTACCGGACTGCGAGACGGGTTACTAGCCATCTGGCCTTGGGCTCGCGGTATCCAGCAGCCCGTGTCCTGGGGGCTGGACTTGATCATTTCCCTAGGCCTCAGCGTTTCCGCTTCGCTCCTGTTGCTTTGGGTGTTGCCATCGCGTCGTGTCCCCTGGCGACCCCTGATCCCCGGGGCCGCGCTGATCGGGGTGTCGCTCACGTTTCTGAATCTGGTGCTGGGCCGTGTGCTGGTCACCCTGGGGATCCGGTTTCAGGCCTATGGACTGGTTGGCGGCGTCTTGGTGCTGAGTCTTTGGGTCTGGTTGGTGGGTGTGATCCTCTACTACGGCCAATGTCTCTGCGTCGTTCTCGATCGCCCCAACCGCGCCAGGATGGATTTCCCCTGAAGGCCTGGGCCAGCGGCGATGCAGCGCTCGAACACCTGGATCTGGTTGTTGTTGGCGACCCTGCTGCTGTTGGCGCCTGGGCCGCTCGGGCGTTTCGTGCTCGATCTTGTGGGCGGCATCACCCTCGTCTTGCTGCTGTTGCCGCTGTTGCTTGGAGCGGCGGGGTTCGTGGCGTGGCAGGTGATCCAGAAGCGCCTGCTCACCTGCCCAGCCTGTGGGTTCACGAGCATGGCCACCGACAGTTGCCCTGCCTGTGGCACGCCCTTCGGCGATGGCATCAATGCCGGGTCACCTGTTGATCAACTGGATGTCAGCAACGTCACTATCGATGTGGAGGTGGTAGAGGACAACTGAACAGCGCAGGAACAAATCTAGAGGCACCATGGCTTTTGCGTTAGCGCTCTTCAGGGGCGGGCAAGCTCCTCAAGCCGGCGTTCCCTGAGATACAGAAACAGCGGCGCGCCGCAGGCAAAGGCCAACGTGACGCAGCTGAACAGCACCCAGGCCAGCCCGCGCATCTGCAGGCGCCGGCTTTCCTGCACCATCCAGATCACCACTGCCGTTGCCCCGATGGCCAGATCGCGCGATAGCGAACTCGCCGCCGGATTGGCATTGGCCAGTTGCACGAACAGCCCGAGGTCAAAGCTGGCGCCGTACTCGCGGATGAACGCAAGGTTGGACAGCCAGGGCAGGATCGCTCCAGCAATTGCCAGGGCGAGATAGAGCCATTTCACGGCTCGTGGGCCGCCGCTCGGGGGGGTGGCGTTGTCGGACGTCAGTTCGGTCGAGGGGGCCATCGTGGTTGCAGGGTTCAGCGGGACTCGGTCATTAAGGGGCTTCAAGTCTTAGGGGGATTCCGGCATCGGTCCGGCAGCCTCGCTGCTGTCGTCCCACAGCAACAGTTCCTGTTCCACGCTTGCGAGCACGGTCTCGCAGCGCTCGATGTAGGCCCGTGCGCGCCGATACAGGCCGGTCATCTCTTCCACATCGAGGTCGTTGGCCTGGAGGGCGGCCAGGGTGAGTTGCAGAGCTGTTTGTGCTTCGTTGTAGGAGAGATCAGCCGCGGCCGTGGCGGCCGCGTTCTGCTCACTGCTGCCGGTTGTTTGTCGGGGTTTCGCCTTGGGCATGATTCAGCGTGACAGGGGTAGCTGGGCCTCGGCCTGAATGTCGCGCACCACGGCATTGGCGCGGCCATCCCGGAGCTGGACGACCACGGGGCTTCCCACGTGCAGCTGTTGGATCGACCGCACCAGGGTGCCATCGGGGCTGCGGAGCAGGCTGAAGCCGCGGGCCAGCTGGTGCTCGGGTGAGAGCGCTTGCAACAGATGCTGCGCCTGCAGCAGGTGCTGGCGCTTCGATGCCAGCAGGCCCTGGGGGTGGAGACCCACCAAGCGCTCGCGCTCCCGCCCCAGGCGTTGCCCCTCGGCCTGAAGCCGCCACTGCACCAGCTGACGCAGATGGCGCGCCTGCTGCCGCAATCCCTGGAGCGTGGCGTGGCGATCGGGCAACAGGGCGACCAGCGCGGCGGTGGGGGTGGCGGCCCGCAGGTCAGCCACGAGGTCGGCGATGGTGGTGTCGTCTTCGTGGCCAATGCCGCTCACCACGGGCACCGGGCAGGTCGCAATGCTGCGGGCGACCTCTTCGTTGTCGAACACCGCCAGATCTTCGCGGCTGCCGCCACCGCGGCCGATCACCACCGCCTCGATCCGCAGGGCCTCCGCCTGGCGCCCCAGCTGGTGCAGGGCGCGGCAGATCTCGGTTTGAACAGGGCCCTGCACGGGGATCGGCACCACGAGCAGCCCGGTGGCGGGCCAGCGCTCCTGGGCGGTGCGCAGCATGTCGGCGAGGGCCGAGCTGGGGCGGCTGGTGAGCAGGGCAATCCGGCGCGGGAAGGGGGGCAGGGGCCTTTTGCGGACCGGATCCAGCAGGCCTTCGGCCGTCAGCCGTTCTCGCACCTGCTCAAATTGGCGCAGCACGCTGCTGAGGCTGGGCCGGATGTCGAGGGCCTGAACGCACAGGCTGGCCCGGCTGCTCCAGAAGTTGAGCTTGCCCACCACCACGACGCCGTCGCCGTCTTCGGGAACAAAGCTGAGCTTGCCCAGTTGGGAGGCCCAGACCACCGCGGAGATCGAGGCCTGGTCGTCGACCAGCGTCATCCACAGATGGCCCTTCTTGAGCTGGGGGCGGCTGACGGTGGCATCCAGCAGGAAGCGGGGCGCAAAGCCGCGTTCCAGCAGGCTGGCCACGGCCCCATTCAGCTCCGCCACGCTGTAGCGCGGGATGGCGGGGCTGTCCCCTGTGCTCGTCATTGCTGCAGCTGGCGGTAGCAGCTCCACCAGTAGAGGCTCACCAATCCGGCGACCAGTGCCACCGCCTGGCCGATGGGATGGTCGATCCGGATCAGCCCTGCCGCACAGATCACCAGGGCGCTGCTCAGCAGCCTCGAGCCATCACGGCGGTTGTTGACGTAGAAACGGGCCAAGGTGGCAGCGCCGGAAGGGCCCAGTTTGGACCAGCCGCTTGCCCCCTGGCTTGACAGCTGGCGGGGCCTCCCTTAGGCAGGGGGGCGGTCAGCGGTCTCCGTTATTACCACCCTGCGCGCGTCTACCGGTCCGTCCCTGCGCCAGCGCCTGCAGGCGCAGTTGTCGGCCCCCTTGCCGGAGCAGCCCGAGCTGGTGCTCGTCACCGATCTGGATGGCACCCTGCTGGGCGGATCACTCGCGGAGCGTCGCCGCTTCTACGCCTGGCTGGAGCAGCAGCGTGGCCGGGTGCTGCATGTGTTCTGCACGGGCCGCGACCTGGGCTCCGTGGCCCGGTTGCTGGCGGAAGACGAGCACGTGGGCCTACGGGCGCCGCATCTGGTGATCGGCGATGTGGGTTGCACCGTGGCCTGCGGAGCGAGCCTGGAGCCGCTGCCCCTGGCGGTAGATCCGATTGAGGCCCGCTGGCAGGGCAAGCCCGACCGTGTGCTGGCGGTGATGGCCGGGGCTGCGGGGGTTTCCCCCCAGCCGATTAGCAGCCAGCGGAGGCTCGCCTACTACTACGACCCCGAATCCTTCGATCATGGCCTGATCGCCGAGCTGGAGGCCCACGGTGTCGATTGCCTGCTCTCCGATAACCGCTACCTCGATGTGCTCCCCGCCGGAGTCAACAAGGGCAGCACGTTGCAGGCCCTGGTGCGGGCCCTGGAGATTGATCCCGCCCTGGTCGTCACCGCGGGCGACACCCTCAATGACCTGGCCATGTTCGAAACCGGTCTGGCCGGGGTGATGGTGGGCAATGCCGAGCCAGCGTTGCGGGCGGAGGCCCACCGTTTGCGCGGCACCTACGTGGCCCGCTCCCCGGGGTGTGAGGGAATCTGCGAAGGCTTGCACCACTTTGGATTTGGCCACTTGCTGCCCCAGCGCTAACGCTTGCCCTCCTGCAGGCGCGCCTTGGTGAGGGCTGTGGCCTGGGCCTGGCGCGGATCTTCCGGCCAGGGGTGCTTGGGGTAGCGCCCCCGCAGCTCCTTGCGCACCTCCGGGTAGCTGTTCTGCCAGAAGCCGGCCAGGTCTTGGGTGATGGCCGCCGGCCGGCCCGCTGGGGTGAGCAGGTGCACTGTCACCGGCAGCTGGCCGTCGAGCACCGTGGGGTTGGCGCGGGCCCCGAACAGTTCCTGCAGCTTTACCGCCAGCACCGGTTGGCCGCTGCTGTAGTCGAGGTTGACTGCACGGCCGGAAGGCACTGGTAAAGCGGGCGGCAGCAGCCGCTCCAGCTCCAGGCGCAGACTCCAGGCGCAGTCGCCCCAGAGGGCTTCAGCCAGGGGCAGGCCCTGAAGCTCGTCGCGGCTGCGCAGACCCAGCAGATGGGGGCCCAGCCAGTGCTCCAGGTCATCCAGCAGCTGGGGCAGGCTGCGATCGGGCCAGGGATCGCCCAGCTGCTGGTGGGCCAGGGTCAGGCGCTGCTGCAATTGGCGGCTGCTGCGATCCCACGGCAGCACCTCCAATCCCAGCTGCCGCAACCCGTCGAGTAGGGCGCTGCGGATGCGCTCGGGGTCGGCCTCTGCCCAGGGGCGGCGCTCCAGCACCAGGGCTCCGAGGCGGAGGCTGCGTTCGCAGCGCACCCGCTGGCTCTCCCCATCCCAGCGAGCCTCCAGCACTGTGCGCCCCTGGCCGCCAGGCTGCTCGGCGAGCTCCCGCAGCTGTTCGGGAACGAGGGGCACGGCCAGTTGGATGCGGGCATCCTGGCCCTGGCCATCCAGCTGGGCGATTGCCAATGCGGTGCAGGCCACCAGGGGGTCGTCAGGGTGGAGCACGGCCCCGCGGCCGCCGCTGAGCAGAAACCTGCCGGCTTGTCCGGGGCGTGCCAGGGCCAGCCGTTCGGGAAAGGCCGCGGCCACCAGTTGGGCCACGGTGGTTGCGGTGGACGTGGTTGCGTTGGACGTCGTTGCGGTGGGGGCGGCTGCGGTCTGTGGTGGAGGTTTCTGCTGGGAGGGCAGCTGGCGCACCTGGCGGCGCAGCTGGGCCTGCAGCTGGCGCAGGCGTCGACGTGGCCCATCGGCGCCACCCGCCTGCCCCAGCCAGTCGAGGCGGCGCAGCAGATCACTGCCGGCCTCCTGGCGCGTCAGGGGATCGCGCTCGCTCAGCAGCACCGCCAGAGCGCTGGCCAGATCGAGTTGCCCGAGGGATGCGCCCAGCAGCAGCAGCTGGGCCAGGCGCGGGTGCAGTCCCAGCTGGGCCAGCTGCTGACCATGGACGTTCAGTCGTCCTTGCGCGTCGAGGGCGCCGAGCTGCTCCAGGCGTTGGCGGGCCTCGTGCAGGGGGGCCGGTGCGGGCGGGTCGAGCCAGGTCAGGTCGGTGCCGAGGGGATCGCCCCATTGGGCCAGTTGCAGAGCCAGGGGCAGCGGATCCACGTCCAGCAACTCCGGTGGGTCGTAGGCGGGGCGCCGTTGCTGTTCGGCGGGCGACCACAGGCGCAGGCAGCGGCCCGGGCCCAGGCGCCCGGCCCGGCCGGCCCGTTGCTCGGCACTGGCCTGGCTGGCGGGCACGGTCACCAACCCGTCGAGTCCGCTGCCGGGATCGAAGCGGGTGCGGCGACTCAGGCCGCTGTCGAGCACCAGGGTGACGCCCGCGAGGGTCAGGGAGCTCTCGGCGATGGAGGTCGCCAGCACCACCTTGCCGGCCGGGTGGCGGGCTGGACCGATCGCGCGGCTCTGGGCGGCCAGGTGCAGGTTGCCGTGGAGGGGAACGCAGTCGATCTCCCCGCCCCAGGCGGTGGCGCTGATCGCCCGGCTGCAGGCTTCGATCTCGCGCAGCCCTGGCAGAAACACCAGCACCGTTTCGCCATCGCCCCGCTGGTCGAGCCAGTGCTGCTCCAGCCCCCGCACCACCTGCTGCTCCAGCCGCTCGCCCGGTCGCGGAGGCTGGTGGCTGATCGCGACCGGATGGCAGCGTCCCTCACTGCTGAGCACGGTGGCCTCCGGCAGTTGCACGGCCAGGGGGGCGAGGTTGAGGGTGGCCGACATCACCACCAGCCGCAGATCTGGCCGCAACAGCTCCCTCACCTGGCGCACCAGGGCCAGGGCCAGGTCGGTGTCGGCGCCGCGCTCGTGGAACTCGTCGAAGATCAGGCAGTCGACCCCCTCGAGGGCGGGTTCGCGCTGCAGGCGACGCAGGAACAGGCCGTCGGTGAGCACCTCCAGGCGGGTGGCTGCCGACGTGCGGGATTCCAGCCGCACGCTGTAGCCCACCCGTTCCCCCACCGCTTCGCCCAGTTCGGCCGCCAGCCGCTGAGCCGCTGCCTTGGCGGCGAGGCGGCGGGGCTCCAGCATCCAGATCCGCCCGGAGCCCAATCCGGCCAACAGGGCCAGCGGCACCCGGGTGGTTTTGCCGGCGCCCGGCGGGGCCTGGAGCAGCACTGTTGCCCCCGGGGAGCAGGCTTCCAGCAGGGGCGCCAGCAGGCCATCGATGGGCAGGGGCGCTGGCGTGGCCGCCTCAGCGCACGTGGCGAACGCCATCAACCGGGTGGTAGGCCTCGCCGGTGAGCTCTTCGTACACAATCGCCGGCAGACCGGTTTCAAACATGGTCTGCAGGGCTTCTTTGAGGTAAGGGTTCCAGCCGCCCGTGCTCACCTTGCCGTGGCGCACGGTCCAGTCCCAGGTGCCCTGCAGGTCGCGGGGGATGCGGCCTTCGCGGTCGCGCCGGGCCACGAGGTCCTGGGATTCCACCAGGCCCACCAGGATCGGATCTTTGCCGTAGGCGGGGGTGATGCTGAGCTCGAGCCGGATCGGATCCTCTTTGATCAGCTTGAGGCGAAAACGCGGCGGCAGCTTGAGATTGCGCAGCACTGCAGCCACGATTCGGGTCCGTTGATCCACCGTCTGTCTCCGCTGAAAAGCACGTGCTCAACGGTGAGCCTATTCAGCTGGGGTCACCGGGGTAAGCAGGCTGTTCGTTGTCGCCACTGAAGCGTACGGTGAGCAAGTCTTCTTGGGTGAGCTGGCCGTCAGCGTCCAGCAGTTCGGGATGGATGGTGAGCCGCCCGGTGCGGTCGTTGCCGGTTGCCGTTGTGATGGTGCTGCTGCCGGCCGCATCGCGATCACCGGGGCGCGGCACGGCCCGAAAGCCCTGGCCCATCACCTTGAATGCCTGCCAGAGCAGGACCAGGAAACAGGCGCCGTACAGAAGCGGGAAGAGCTGGGAGATCAAGGCGTTCATGGCCGGGGGGTTGGCCGTAGATCAGGGGAGTCGTGTCGCCTCCCCATCATTGCCTGCTCTGTGCTGCTGGTGTTGGCCAGCATCCAGGCCCACAGGGTGGTGCAGGCGGCTCCGAAAGCCAGGAATGCAAGCAGGAGCCGCTCAATGTCCATGACTTGATGGAAATATTTACCAACTGTAGAGGTTTTGGCGCTGGCTGCGGCTCGCCGTGCTCGCTGGGGTCGCTGGCTCGTCTGGTGGGGATCTCCCCCTGGTGGCTGGGGTGGATCTGCTTAGGGTTTCGCCAGTTGTTGTGCCGTGGTGATGGCTGGATTGCGTACTGGGCCTTGGCTGTGTTCCGGACTGCTCGCCGCGGGGCTGCTGGTGTCGGCGGGAGAAGGGGGTGGTGGGGTTGGAGCCGGCCTGGGTGCTGGTGCCGCCCGTGCCCAGGGGGTTGTCGCGCCGAGTTTGGCCCGCCAGTCGTTTGTGGCGGCCGCCGTGCGCCGGGCCGGGCCAGCCGTGGTCACCATCGACACCGAGCGCACCGTGGTGGTGCCCGGGGTCGGTGGCGGGTTGCCGCGGGGCCTGCTCAACGACCCGCTGTTCCGCCAGTTCTTCGGCATGCCCCAGCTGCAGCAGCCCTCGCAACGCACCGAGCGCGGCACCGGCAGCGGCTTCATCTATCAGGCTGATGGGCTGCTGCTCACCAACGCCCATGTGGTGGAAAAGAGCGACCGGGTGACCGTGGGGATGCAGGACGGCCGCCGCCTACAGGGCACGGTGGTCGGATTGGATCGCCTCACCGACTTGGCGGTGGTCAAGCTGGCCGGCGGCGGCCCCTGGCCAGTGGCGCCCCTGGGTAATTCCGACACGCTGCAGGTGGGCGAATGGGCCATTGCCGTGGGCAATCCCTTCGGGCTCGACAACACCGTGACGATGGGGATCATCAGCAACCTCAACCGCAATGCCAGCAAGCTCGGCATCACCGACAAGCGGCTGGACCTGATTCAGACGGATGCGGCCATCAACCCTGGTAATTCCGGCGGGCCCTTGCTCAACGCGGACGGCGAGGTGATCGGCATCAACACCCTGGTGCGCTCCGGTCCGGGGGCTGGCTTGGGGTTTGCGATCCCCATCAACAGGGCTAGGGAGATCGCCCGTCAGCTGGTGGCCACGGGTCGGGCTAGCCATCCAGTGATCGGCGTGGGCCTCGACGCAGTCAGACCCGGCGATGGCACGGGCCTGAGCCAGGGGGTGCGAGTGATGTCGGTGCAGTCAGGTAGCCCGGCGGCCCGGGCTGGCCTGCAGCAGGGCGATGTGATCGTGGCGGTCGGTGGACAAGCCCTTGCCAACCCACCCCAGTTGGTGGCCGCGGTGGAGCGGGCTGGAGTGGGGGGCAGCCTGCCGCTGAGCATCAACCGGGCCGGACGAGTGATTCAGATCACGGTGGTGCCGGCCCAGTTGGGTGTGACGCCTTAACCCTCTTGCCCCCACTGGTGGGGGAGGCCTGTGGGGATCTTGGGTGGTGCGCCGAGCTGTTGGCGCATGACCCACTGGGTGGCGGCCTTTTGGCTGTGCCAGGCCTGCAGGAGCTGTTTGGCGATGCCCTGCAGGGCTTGGGGATCGGCGGTGGCCTCGATGGCTCTGTTCATCCGCTCCAGCTCAAATTGCTGGCCGAGGCTGAGGGCGAGTGGTTCGGACATGGCACGCACCGCTGGGAGCTGTTGGACGTTCCAACGCTACAAAGTGTTTCAGTTGCGTGCGTAGCCGTTGCAACAGGGCGCCGCGTCTGTGCGGATTTGCTGTTGTGCGTTTGGGGGCGCCCTGCGGAGCTCAGGACTGCTCGCGCAGCTGTTCCACGCAGCGGGTCACACAGGCCCCGTCGTCCAGGGAGCAGGTGGTGATGCACTCGAAGTACACCTCCATCGCATCGCCGGCGTTGTAGGCCTCGCTGTGGGAGGCCATCCCGGCGTGTTCCATGCCGAAGCCACCACTGCCCAGGGGGGCTCCACCCAGATTTCCGGTTCCCATGTGTCCGTTACCCATGATCTCCACCAGAAGCGACGTCTTGTCAGCCTATGCACACCAACCCAGGGGCACCACTGAAATGAGTCTTCCTGCCTAAGGGACCGTGAAGTTGTGTGTTGCGCAGGCGGCGCGATGGCTTCAGCTCGCTTTGGCCTGAAGTTTGCGGGAGGCCTGCTTAGCTTTGTTGGCAGCCTGTTTGGCCGCCTTGCGCTGGGCTTCCGCCTCCTGGCGTGCCAGT
Organism: Synechococcus sp. 8F6; assembly: GCF_002252665.1. Classification (GTDB taxonomy): domain Bacteria; phylum Cyanobacteriota; class Cyanobacteriia; order PCC-6307; family Cyanobiaceae; genus Cyanobium_A. The sequence goes on along the minus strand of NZ_NQKZ01000024.1, from coordinate 11,318 downwards.
TCGGCCTCTTCCTCTTTCTTGCTGAGGTAGTAGGCGTAGTCACCCCGGTAGAGCACCAGCTGGCCATCGCGGATTTCCACAATCCGGTTGGCCACCCGGGAGATGAAGTAGCGGTCGTGGCTCACCAGCAGGGCGGCGCCCTCGTAGTCGATCAGGGCGTCCTCCAGCATTTGTTTGGCGGGAATGTCGAGGTGGTTGGTGGGTTCGTCCAGCACCAGCAGGTTGCAGGGGTAGAGCAGCATCAGGGCCAGGGCCAGCCTGGCTTTCTCGCCACCGGAAAGCTTGCCGGCCTCCTTGAACACGCTTTCGTTGGAAAAGCAGAAACTGCCCAGCAGGGAGCGCACCTGGGTTTGGGTCCAGTCGGGAACGACCTCGAAGATCGTGTCGATCACGGTTTTGGAGAGGTCGAGGGCTTCGGCTTGGTTTTGCTCGAAGTAGCCCGCCACCACGTTGTGCTCCCCCAGCCGGGCGGCGCCGTCTTCTGGTTGCTCACTGCCCATGATCAGCCGCAGCAGGGTGGATTTGCCGGCCCCATTGGGCCCTACAAAGGCAATGCGGTCGCCCCGCTCAACCTCCAGTTCCGCCCCTAGAAACAGGATCTGGTCGCCGTAGCTGTGGGTGAGGTTCTGGATCTCTGCCACCAGCCGCCCTGAGCGGGGGGCTTCAGGGAAGCGGAAGCGCGGACCGCCGACACTCTCAATCGGGGCCTCCACGCGCTCAACTTTTTCCAGCAATTTTTCGCGGCTCTTGGCCTGGGTGGAGCGGGTGGCGCTGGCCCGGAAGCGATCGATGTAGGCCTGCTGGGCACTCAGTTCCTTCTGCTGACGCTCGAAGGCTGCCTGGGTGGCCTCGCTCTCCAAGGCTTTCTGTTCGAGGTGCTGGCTGTAGTTGCCGAGGTAGGTGCGCGATACCCCACGCTCCGTTTCCACGATCTGGTTGCAGACCCGATCCAGAAAGGTGCGGTCGTGGCTGATCACCACCAGGGCTGCGGTCTGCTCGACCAGGTAGCCCTCCAGCCACTGGATCGTTTCCACATCCAGGTGGTTGGTGGGTTCGTCGAGCAGTAGCAGATCCGGCTCCTGCAGCAGGATTTTGCCCAGCGCAATGCGCATCTGCCAACCGCCGGAGTAATCGCCCACCAGCTGCTCGGCGCCCTCGGGCGTGAAGCCGATCGTGGGTAGCAGTTTGTCGATGCGGGCATCGAGCTCGTAGCCGTGCAGGCCTTCGAAGCGGCTGTGCAGCTGTCCAAGCTCGTGGATCAGCGCATCGAGATGGTCGGGATCGGTGGCCGCCTGTTCGCTGGCCATGGCGTGCTCCACCGCGTGCTGGCGCATCAGCACCTCAGCCGCTTCGCCGAAGGCCTGGAACAGCTCCTCCCGCACCGTGCGGGCCGGATCCACGTCGAATTCCTGTTGCAGGTAGGCAATGCGGGGTTCGCCCTGCTTCACCACCGCGCCGCTGCTGGGCTCTTCAAGCCCGGCGATGATCTTCATCTGGGTCGATTTGCCGGCCCCGTTGACGCCCACCAGGCCGATGCGATCGCCGGCCTTCACTTCCCAGGTGACGTCCCGCAGCACCTCACCGGTGGGATAGATCTTGCCGATGCGTTCGAGGCGGAGCACGGAGTCTGGGAAAGGCGAGGGGCGGGCAACCGGGCCAGCTGCTCCAAACCATCATCCCTGGTGGCCGATCGGGAGAGGGCTGGGCGCTGGGCTACCTGGTGCAGACTCCATTCAGAGAGCTCCTGTGCCAGCGATGATCAAGCGCTTAGAGCAGGTGGCGGCCCTGGTGGTCGCAGCTGGCCTGGCGATCGTCAGTTACTGGCTCTTCTTCAGTTGGGCCGGTGGCGACAGGGATCGGCGTCCCGACCGGGAGCGGAGCTCAGAGGCCGCCCCGGGCCTTTACCAGCCACTGCTTGCTGTCGCTGTCATCGAGGCTGGCGACGTAACGGCGCACCTCATCAGCGGTGACGGGCAGGTTGAAAGCCGATCCGAGGTCGACAATCCGACCCACAGCGCCGTTGGGATCCTGCAGGGCCTGCCGGAACAGGGCCTGGGTTAACTCTTGGTCTGCGCTGATCCGGCCATAGAGCTCGGCGGCATTGCCTGCATTCAAGTTGCTGGCATTCACGTTGCTGGCAGTCATGGCAGACAGCTCGATGGGCCGAGGTTACAGGCTCTCAACCAATGGCACACAGCGCGATTGCGGCTTGGGCAGGTGCCATCAAGCCGCGCGACGGCCTTCGCCGCTTTCCGGCGTGCCGCAGGCGGAGGCGTCTTCCATGCTGCGGGCATCGAGGCAGAGCACTTTGCGCAGCTCGGCGTAGTTGGCGGCGAGGGCCTGGCGACCCTCCTGCTCGGCGCCGTATTCGGCCCGCTGCAGCACGTGATGCAGGTGGGTGAGCAGGTACGTGCTGATCACGGCCGACACCAGCACGTCGCTGCGCTCGGCGGTGCGGCGTTTGCGGCTGTTGGTGGTGGCTCCAGCAGAGCGGGTTGTGGAGGAACGGGGCACGGGGTGCACCTCCGAGGGGATGAATGCCATCAGCATAGTCTTGGATACTACCCTTGCCTATCTCTGTACACTCTTGGGTAGCCAGCAGGTCCTGGCTTTTGATTTCTTTCCTGATCCCCGCGTGGCGACTCGGCAGACCTCTTCCAGTGGCAAGGCCAAATCGCCGCGCATTCAGGTGGTGTTGCCGGAAGACCTCTGCCAGCGCCTTGCTGAGCTGGCTGAGCTCGAATCCCGCACGGTCAGCAACATGGCCAAGGTGCTGATTCAGCAGGGGGTCGAGAGGCTGGAGCAGGCCCCAGTCCCGCCCGACCCCCGCACCCAGGCCGAGCTGCAGGCTGCCCTGTTCCGCCAAGGGCTGGAAGCCCGTCAGGGCCAGACCCCCCAGCGCCTGCGCGGTGCACCGCGTCGGGTTCGGCTGCACCGTCCGGGCTGAACTGGAGCGTTCGCTCAGGCCTGGGGCCGGGCGCAGACCCCGAGCACCGCGGCCCGACTGGCTCCGGTGACCGATGGCAGGCTGCCCCGGTGGCCCCGGGCGTGCCACCAGGCGAGCAGGGCAAAGGCCAGGGCTTCGCGTTCGGCTTCACCGATGCCCAGCTCCTGCAGGGGGCGCACGATCAGGCCGCGGCAGCGCTGCCGCAGTTGCTCCATCAGGAGGCCATTGCGGCAGCCCCCGCCGGCCACCAGTAGTTCGATCGGTTGCGGGCCATGGCCCAGCTCCTGGGCGACGACGGCGGCGCTGAAGCCGGTCAGGGTGGCCAGGGCATCGTCTGGGGTTCGGTTCCCGAGCTCGCTGAGGCGCCGTTCCAGGTCGGCTTGGCCGAACAGCTCCCGGCCGGTGGACTTCGGCGGCGGCGTTTGGAAGTAGGGCTCATTCAACCAGCGCTCGATCAGGGCCTCATCGATCCGGCCGCGGCGGGCCCAGGCCCCATCGGCGTCGTAGGTCAGCTGGTCACCACTGAACTGGCGGGTGGCCAGATCCAGCAGGGTGTTGGCGGGCCCGCAGTCCCAGCCCCGCACCGGCAGGTGGCGCTGGGGGCCACTGACCGGCGGGATCAAGGTGAGATTGGCGATGCCCCCCAGATTCAGCACCGCTCGCCAACCGCCGCTGCGTCCCAGCAGGGCCTGGTCGGCGGGGGGCACCAGTGGCGCCCCCTGACCGCCGAGGGCCAGGTCGGCGCTGCGGAAATCGAACACCACGGGTCTTCCCAGCAACTCGGCCAGCAGCGGCCCCTGCAGCAGTTGCCAGCTGGCACCTCGGCGGCCGGCCTGGGGCGGTCGGTGCCAGAGGGTCTGGCCATGGCAGCCCACCAGCTGGGCCCTGCCGGTTGGATCACAGGCTCGGGCCGCTAGGGCTTGCTGTTCGGTGACGGATTCCGCCACCTCCAGCAACTCCGCCGTGCTGCACGGTTGCCCCTGGCCGATGCCGATCAGCTGGTGTTGCAGCTCGGCGGGGTAGGGGCTGAAGTGATGGGCGTCCAGGTGCCAACGCGGGTGTTGGGGTGGGCCGGTAAAGCTGGCCAGCACGGCATCCACGCCATCGGCGCTGGTGCCGCTCATCAACCCCAACACCCGCATCAGGCCCGATTCACTTGTTGGGCTGGGGAGTCATGCGCAGGTAGGGCTTCACTTCGGTGACGCCTTTGGGGAACTTGCTGCGGGCCTCGTCGGTGGGGATGGAGGGCACCACGACACAGTCGTCGCCGTCTTTCCAGTTCACCGGGGTGGCCACGGAGTGGTTGTCGGTGAGCTGTAGGGAATCGATCACCCGCAGGATTTCATTGAAGTTGCGGCCGGTGCTGGCGGGGTAGGTGATCTGCAGGCGCAGCTTCTTGTTGGGGTCGATGATGAACACCGAGCGCACCGTCAGGTTGTTGAGCGCGTTGGGGTGGATCATCCCGTAGAGATCGCTCACTTTCTTGTCGGCGTCCGCCAGAATCGGATAGTCGACGGTGGTGTTCTGGGTCTCGTTGATGTCGCAGATCCAGCCGTTGTGGCTCTCGGCGGAGTCCACGCTCAGGGCGATGGTTTTGACGTTGCGCTTCAGCCACTCGGGGCGCAGCCGGGACACTTCGCCCAGTTCAGTCGTGCAGACCGGGGTGTAGTCGGCGGGGTGGGAGAACAGCACGACCCAGCTGTCGCCAGCGAAGTCGTACAGGTTGATCGGACCCAGCTGGGAATTCTGGGTGAAATCGGGAACGGTGTCGCCGAGTTGAAGGGCCATGGCAGCTGCAGGGCAAGATGCAACGAAGATGTGATCGTGCCACAACTCAGCGCTCGGATGTGGTGTTCGTGGTCCCGCCGCCATCGACGGGCCAGCTGCGTAGCTCCTGGCGCAGGTGCTGCAGCCCCAGGCAGGCGGTGGCCGAGACGAACAGAGCCAAGGGCTCGAGGGCCCGGGCCCGCTCCATTTCTCCGGCGGCACAGCGGTCGATTTGATTCGCAACTAGGCGCCGTGGAGCCACGGTCCCGAGCGAGTCGAGGATCCCATTCACCGTGCGCCACTGCTCCGGCCAGGCCGGATCGGACAGGTCGACCACGATCAGCAGCCCGTCGGCCTCCAGGGTTTCCTCCAGGGTGGAGCGGAAGGCTTCCAGCAGAGGCGGCGGCAGATCGCGGATGAAGCCCACGGTGTCGGTGACCAGCACCGGTTCCGGCAATTCGATCCGACGGGTGGTGGGATCCAGAGTGGCGAACAGCTTGTTCTCCGCCAGCACGGCCTGCTCCTCCGTGGCGCGGGTAAGGGCGTTGAGCAGAGAGCTTTTGCCGGCATTGGTGTAGCCCACCAGCGCCAGTCGCCGCAGGCCCTGGCGGCCGCGGCGCAAGCGGGCCCGGTGGTCGCCGAGCTGGGTCACCTCGCGCTGGAGCCGCTCGATCCGGCGGGCGATGGCGCGGCGGTCTTTCTCCAGCTGGGTTTCCCCCGGCCCCCGGGTGCCGATGCCGCCCCCCTGCCGCGACAGGCTGCGGCCGCGGCCCGTGAGCCGTGGCAGCCGGTAGCGCAGCTGGGCCAGCTCCACCTGAAGGCGCCCGGCCGCGCTGGCGGCGCGCTGGGCAAAAATGTCGAGAATCAGTTCGCTGCGGTCGCTCACCGGCAGGTCGAGCAGGCGCTCGAGGTTGCGGGCCTGCACCGGAGTGAGTTCCCGGTCGGTCACCACCAGAGTGGCGCCCACGCGCCGGGCCTCCAGCGCCGCTTCGAGCACCTTCCCTTCGCCCCAGAGGGTTTGGGGGGCCACCTGGCTGCGCCGCTGTTCCACCACCCCCACCGGCAGCGCGCCGGCACTGCCCACCAAGCCTTCCAGTTCGGCGATCAACCGTTGGGCGGCGCCCCGATCACCGGGGGTGAGGACTAGCAGCAGCACCCGTTCTGAGGTGGCCTGGCCGGGGGAGCCAGCCGCCGTTGTCGCGGCTGGCTCATGGGAAGGGGCGATGCTGAGGTGATCGCGGTTGCAGAGTTGGAGCAGATCCGCCTCGTCGTCGCTCACCCAGGGGTCTGGGGCGTCGGGCTGGGCCACGAGCAGCTGCGCGGGCCAATGTCCCCCGGATTGGGGCTGGTCGCCAAAGCGCAGCCACAGCCGGGGCGCCAGATCCAGCCCCACGATCCCTTCCTGACGCCCTGGCTGGAGCTGTTTGGTGCGGCCGCAGCAGGTGAGCAAGCGCAGGTCTGTGCCCTGGCGGCGGTCGGAGCCAGGGAGGCGCTCCAGCAACCTGCCCGATTGCTCCAGGGGCCCCACCCACAGCAGCCGGCACAGGCCGCGGCCATCCACCACCAGGGTGAGGGGCAGCTCGAGCTCGCGGCTTTCGCCGGCCAGCCGTTGCAGGCAGAGCAGCTCGGCCACCTGGTCGTCGGGGTGGCGGCGGTGGCAGAGCCTCTCCAGGCGCCGTTTCTGGGACGGCCTCAGCCCGGCCGTGCGCCCCGCCAGGACGCCTTGCTTCACCACCGGTGGGCCAGGGGGGCGAGGTGGTTCATGGGCGCTGCACCTTCACCCAGCGGATGCCGGCGGCGTGGGCCCCGGTGCCATCTTCCGGGCTGTCGCCCACGTGCCACACCTCTGAAGCGGTCAGGTTGAGCTGGGCCAGGGCCTGCTGGTAGGGCCGGGGATCGGGTTTGGCCGCTCCCACCGCCGACGACACCACCACGGCCTCTAGCCACTCTCCCAGGCCCAGGCTGTCCAGCAGCCCTGGCAGGCGGCTGTCGAAATTGCTGACCACCGCCAGCCGCAGGCCGCGGCGGTGCCAAGCCTCCAGATGGGCCGGTACGTCGTCGTAGACCCGCCAGAGGTCGGCCTGGGCAAAGCGGCGGAACAGTGCCCGTCCCAGCTCCGGTGGCGGCTCAGATTCCGCGCCGACGCCCTCGTCCTCTCCCTGGCCCTCGGCACCGGCGGCGGCCAGCACCTCGGCAATCCGGGCGCTCCACCAGCCGATCTCGGCCTCCTCCAGGGCTGGGCTGTCCAGAGCCGGGGAGGCCAGTTCTGGGAAGGCCAAGGGTGGCGCCTGCCGGTAGATGCGGGGAAAGTGCCGATCGATGGCGGCGGGATCCACCGTGAGGCCATGGTGGGCGGCCAGCTCGGCATAGGTGGCGCCCACGCTGCTGCGCAAACCGATCAGGGTGCCCATGGCATCGAGCAACAGGCCGCGCGGCGTCATCGCGGCCAGTCCGCCAGCCAACCGGCGGCCACCTTCAGCTGATGGGAGGGGCCCGGCAGGCGGGTCAGATAGGCCAGTTTGCGGATCTGGAATGCCGCCGCACCGGCCAGGGTGAATCCCCCGCCCGTGAGGCTGGCTTCCCCCTCGCCAAGGCTCATCATTTCGCCGAGGTCGGTGTAGTGGAAGGCCTCCAGCGGCTCCTGGGCCAGCGATTTCAACAGATTGCCGGCCAGGCACTCGGCCTGCTGGAAGGCCACCTGGGCGGTAGCGGGCAGGGCTTGGTCCGCGTCCTCGGCATCCACGTGGGCGATATCGCCGAGGGCGAACACGTGGGGGTGATTGCGCAGCTGCAGGCTGGGCTCACAGACCAGCCGCCCGAGGCGGTCGGTCACAGCAGCAGGTTCGGGACTGAGCTCCGGGGCCTGGAAGCGCAGGCCGGCGGTCCAGATCACGCCATCAACGCTGAGGTGCTCGGGTCCGCTTGGTCCCTTTAGCAACAGGCCACCGACCTCCACGGCCTCCACATGGGTGTGAGTGCGCAAGCGCACATCCCGCCGCTGCAGGGCCAGATCCGCCTGCTCGCGGTTGAACGCTTTGGCCTGGGGCAGCAGACCTGGCCCCTGTTCAATCACCTCGACAATGGCGCTGCCCTGGAGTTGATCGGCCAGCTTGCAGGCCAGTTCCACGCCGCTGGCCCCGGCACCCACCACCGCCAGCCGTTGCAGCGGCCTGGCGCGCTCCTTGAGGCTGTGGATCAGACGCTGCAGGCGCTCCACATCGGCCAGGGAGCGAAAGCCGAGGCTGTGCTCCGTGACGCCCGGAATTCCGAAACTGTTGGACTGGGCTCCGGTAGCGACCACCAGCCGGCTGTAGGGGAGCTCTCGCCCCGCGGCGGTGTGCACCTGAGAGGCTGCGGTGTCGATCCGCACCACCCGATCCTGGAGCCAGGCCACGCCTTTGCCGGCCAGAAGCGTGTCGTAGCGGGGGGCAATTTCCCAGCTGCGCAGTTCACCGCTGAGAAGCTCGTAGAGCAGCGGCAGAAATAAGAAGCGATCGTTCGGTTCGATCAGCAGGATCGGTGGATGCTGGCGCCGGGTGGCAAGCGCCAGGGCGGTGTAGAGCCCGCCAAACCCTCCTCCCACGATCAGCACCGGGGCTGTTGCCGGCGTCGCCACAGACTCCGCCATTGGTTGTGGTCCACTGCCAACACCGTCGATCGAACCCTAACCAGCAGCCCAGCCCAAGGGCGATGATGTCCTGATGCAGTCGGCCTCCGCCCCCACGCTTCCTCTCGATGGCGCCGGTCAGCCGATTGATCTGGCGGCGACACGGCAGCAGTTGGCCGCGCTGTCGGCCCAGGAGCGGCTGCGCTGGGCCCAGGACACCTTCGGGGCGGGGTTTGCCCTCACCACCAGTTTCGGCATCCAATCGGCGGTGCTGCTGCACATGGTGAGCGCGCTGGGCCAGCAAACCGGCCTGCCGGTGCCGGTGATCTGGGTGGATACGGGCTATCTGCCCGCGGAGACCTACCAATACGCCGATCGGCTCGTTCAGCAGCTTCAGCTCCACCTGGTGGTGGCCCAGTCGCCGATCAGCCCGGCTCGGATGGAAGCGCTGCATGGCCGGCTTTGGGAAACCGAGCAGGTGGGAGATCTCGAGCTCTACCACCGCATCCGCAAGGTGGAGCCCCTCGACCGGGCCCTCACCGAGTTGGGGGTGACCTGCTGGGCCAGTGGGGTGCGCGGCAGCCAGACCGATCACCGCCGGGTTATGGAGCCGCTCGATCCAGTGCGGCAGCGCTGGTCGCTGCGCCCGCTGCTGTCCTGGAGCAAGCGGGATGTGCACTACTACATGGAAGAGCACCAGTTGCCCCAGCACCCGCTGTTTGAGCAGGGGTATTCCACTGTGGGGGACTGGCACTCCAGTGCTCCCGACGCCGCTGATGTCAGCGGCCGGGCCACCCGCTTCGGTGGTCTCAAGCAGGAGTGCGGCATTCATCTGCCTGGGCTGATGGGCGAGGGCATCTGAGCGCCGATCCGGCTGGGCAGGCTCGTTGGCTGTTGATCGGCAACAGCCGATGGCACTGGGCCACGGGCCAACCCGGATCGCTTCGCTGCTGGAGCGGGGTTCCAGGCGCGGAGAAGCCTGAAGGGCTAACGGCCTGGGCCGCCGTGGGCCCGGTGCCCGCCTGGTTGCCGCTGGAGCGACGCGTGCTGAGCGGCGATGTGCCCCTGGGTGATCTGCCCGCTTGGTTGGGGGTGGATCGTGCTCTGGGTGCCTGGTGGGCCTGGCACCAGAGCGGGGCACCGGTGCTGGTGGCCGATGCCGGCACCGCCTTGAGCCTCACCCGGGTCAGCGCCGAGGGCTGTTTTGCAGGCGGACAGCTGCTGGCGGGTGCGGCCCTGCAGTTGCGGGCCCTGGGTGCCGGAACCGCCGGCTTGCCCGGGCTGGAGCTCCCCGTGGCGCTGCCTCAGCAGCGCTGGCCCAGTGCCACCGCTGAGGCCATGGCCGCTGGGGTGTTGCGGGGGTTGGCGGCCGCGATGGCCCAGGCTGCCCGGGAGGCGGTGGCGGAAGCTCCTTGCTGTCGCCTCTGGATCACGGGCGGCGATGGGGAGCTGTTGTTGCCGCTGGTGCGGGAGCTGTTGGCGGAGGGTGACCTCCAGGTGCAGCCCGCTCCCGCGTTGGTGCTCGAGGCCCTGGCAGCCCTCAGGCCAGACCCAGGTCGCTGAGGATGGTGTCGGCCATGGTTTCGGCCTTCACCTTCGTGTAGATCTTTTCGAGCTTGCCATCGGCATCCACCACGAAGGTGTGGCGCATCATGCCCATGTACTCCTTGCCCATGAACTTCTTGAGTCCATAGCTCTCGTAGGCCGTCGCCACGGGGCAGGGCTCCCCATCGCTGAGCAGGGTGAACGGAAGGCTGTATTTGGCGATGAATTTGGCGTGGCTGGTTGCTCCGTCTTTGCTGATGCCCAGCACCGTGATGCCGTGCTGCGCAAAGTCGTCCCACTGGTCGCGGAAATTGCAGGCTTCCTTGGTGCAGCCAGGGGTGTCGTCCTTCGGATAGAAGTAGATCACCACCCGCTGGCCCTTGAACTGGGACAGGCTGACCGTTTCGCCCGCCTCGTTGGGCAAGCTGAAATCCGGGGCTGGATCACCGATCTTTAGGGCCATGGAACGCTCCAGCTTGGACGCAGAATTAAGACGCACATGAGCCTAGGCATCGGCTTGGATCGGTCGCTGAAGGTTTCTCCTCAGCAGCCCCAGCTCTGGTTGGGCCCGCTGCGGGGCGCTGATCTCAGCAGCCTCTCGCCCCTGGAGCGGGGCTGGGGCGAGGGGCTGCCCGAGGGTCAGCGCCAGCGCTATTGGTACAGCCGGGCAGCACTACGGCAGCAACTGGCCGCCGTGCTGGGCCTGGGGCCGGTCCAGGTTCCCCTGCACAGCCCGCCCGGCTGCCCGCCCCGACTCGATCAGGGGTTGGGCTGGATCAGCCTCAGCCATAGCGGCGAGGGGCTGTTGATCGGCTACTCCCGGCAGCCGATTGGGGTGGATCTCGAACCGGCGGGCCGCCCCTTGGATGCGGCCGGGCTGCTGCGGCGGTTTTATCCCGTGGCGGAACAGGCGCGACTGCAGGGCCTGGCCGGGGAGGACCTGCGGCAGGCGGTGCTCACCAGCTGGGTGCTCAAGGAAGCCGCCATCAAATGGCGCCAGCGCAGTTTGGCGGCCGAGCTCAGCCAGTGGTGTTACGACGATTCCAGCGGGCGATTGCATCACTTGGGCGACGGCGTGCAGCCGGATTGCCGCAGTGCAGTGCATGCCGGTTGGCGTTGGGCCGCGGTTGGTGCTGGCTGCAGTCGGCCCAACCTGCACAGTTTGTTGTTGCTTCGCTAGCGCGGCTTCCGCTAAGTCGCACCCTCCTCGATCGTGCGATTGCCGTGATCATTGCGGCAGCAGCGCCCGGCAAAGCGCTCCTGATATGACGTAAGTTGCTGCAAATAACGCCAGTCGGCCGAACGAATACGGCTGAAATGTCGCACTTTTTTGTCAACGTGCCCTAGTCACTTGCGGGTACCTCGAAATTTACAAGATTAGCCAGCCTCTGATCACCATAAAAAAATGCCTTTCGGCATCGTCGCAGCAGATCATAAGTGCTCAAGCAATAC
>NZ_NQKZ01000023.1 GCF_002252665.1 Synechococcus sp. 8F6 | reverse complement strand
GAGTTGCCAATTCAGCGATCAGGGTTCATAGTGAATGAATGGAGCTGCGCAATCAGCTTCCAAGCAGTCATCTCTTGACTGCTCCTGTTCACCCTCCGGAAAGGGTCACAGGACCTCCTGAGTTACACCACTCGGAGGGGCGCTACCCGATGGATCAGCTCCAGGCGATGAAGCTGACCGGTTCGTACTTGGCAATGGAGATTCGCCAGCCCCTGATCACCAGGTTGCGAAGGCTGCCAAGCAAGGCTTCGGTTTCGCCACCAGAGATCCATTTCGCCTTGAGTAGGGGCAGTTGTTCGCTCATCACGTCCAAGGGCAGCTCGAGCAACAGCAGGCTCTGCTCTCCAGCAGCCCGTTGCAGAGCCCCGTCGTCGCTTCGCTGCCAGAGGCGCAGGAGCAGCTCCAAGGCCAGGGTGTGACCACTGTCACCTGGGTCAGAAGCTTCAGCTGCCGCTGCTGGCTGGGATTTACCGGTGAGTGGCAAGGCTCTCTTGCCTGCAATCTCAACCAGAGCCAGGGCCACGAGATAGGGAGCATCAGCCATGGAAGGGATTCCCAGAACGCCACCACCTTGGAGGAACGACCGCCATAGGCGAAGCCAACTGCAAAAAGTGAGTAGAAATACCTGGATTTCATGGTTGTTCATCGTTCTGTGGATTGATGCACAATCCACTGCGCCGGAGGGACATTGGAGGAATGCCGTCTCCTTTCACCGGTTCACGTTTGACGCCGTTGGTGAGGCAATAGGGCTAAATTCGCGCTGCCGATCCGGGCCCTATCGGGGCATGTTCCATGGCCACCATTGGAGACCAGCTCCAGACCTATCGCAACGCCCTGGCAGAAGCCCTCGCCAAGGACGAAAAATCCACTGCGCGGAAGATCGAGCAGCAGATCAAAGAGCTTGAGGAATTCCAGCAGCGTCATCCTGAAGAAGCTGAGGCTCCTTCGCCGTTTGAAGTGTTCTGTGACCTCAATCCTTCCGACGTCAACTGCCGCGTCTACGACGACTGAGCCGCCCTTAGCTCGACTTCATTTCGGCAAGGCGCAACCTTTGGGAAGCGCTGGCGTGACCGCCTTGATTGGTCCAGGCGCAGTCAAGAGGCTTCAGTCTGCTCTGGATCCACGATCGCTTGCAGATCCTGTCACCCAATTACCCCCATCTGGGGGCAGCGCACGACCAGGTAGCCAAGCGATTATTCAGCTCGCCCAAAGCGTTGCTGCAATGAGCCAAGCAACTTTCACAACCGCTCTCACGATCGGTGAGCTTGAAGCTAATTACGCGCTCTATTGCAAGGCTATGCGTATATTGGTATTAGAAGAAAAAACGATTCAGCAGATTCGACGGAGTGTTTGCTGGCATCGATTGGAATGCCTGCATCAGTGCTTGCCACGGCAGTATAAGAATCCCGAGCATCTCTATTTCCTTCTCAAAAGAGAGCTCAACTCTTGAAGCGCGTACTGGCGATCATTCTCGGGGGTGGTGCGGGCACGCGCCTGCAACCCCTCACCCTGACTCGCGCGAAACCTGCAGTGCCACTTGGCGGTAAGTACCGCCTGATTGATATTCCAATCAGCAACTGCATTAACTCTGGGATCAACAAGATTTACGCGCTGACCCAGTTCAATAGTCAGTCACTCAACCGCCACCTCAGCCTGACTTACAACCTCTCTTCCGGCTTTGGCGGCGGTTTTGTGGAGGTACTGGCGGCCCAGCAGACCCCCGACAGTCCAAACTGGTTCAAGGGTACTGCTGATGCTGTCCGTCAGTACCGCGAACTCTTCGAAGCCTGGGACGTGGATCAGGTGTTGATCCTCTCGGGTGACCAGCTCTATCGGATGGATTACGCAGCCTTTGTCGCAGCCCATCGGGCAAGTGGGGCGGCGCTGACGGTTGGCGCTCTACCTGTTGATGGATCGGCGGCCGAAGGGTTTGGCTTGATGCGCACGGACGCATCCGGACGAATCAAGGAGTTCCGTGAAAAGCCCAGGGGTGCAGCGCTCGAAGCCATGCGGGTGGACACCCAGGCCCTGGGGTTGTCCGCCAGCGAGGCAGAGCGTCGCCCATTTCTGGCCTCGATGGGCATTTATGTCTTTGAGCGAGACACACTGTTCAGTCTTCTGTCCACGCACCAGCAAGCAACGGACTTTGGCCAGGAGGTCATTCCGGCAGCGCTGGAGAGCGGCCTCATGCTGCAGAGCTACCTCTTTGATGGTTACTGGGAAGACATTGGCACGATTCAATCCTTCTTTGATGCGAATCTCGCTTTGACGGATGAGCAGCCTGCGTTCAGCTTTTACGACGAGCGCGCCCCGATCTATACCCGTTTACGTTATTTGCCGCCCAGTCAAATCCATCAATCCCACATTCGTCGTTCTGTTCTCAGCGAAGGCTGCATCCTCGATCGCTGTGTTATCGACCATTGCGTACTAGGTTTGCGCCTGCGGGTTGAGCAGGGAGTTGTACTTGAAGACGCCCTGGTGATGGGTGCTGATGGGTATAAGTCGGAGGCTGAGCGTGTTCAGGTGCGTTCACGCGGTGGGATTCCTCTTGGGATTGGAGCAGGATCAGTGGTGAACAGAGCAATTCTGGATAAGAATGTGCGCATAGGCACCAATGTGCAGGTGATCAACAAGGATCGCATCGAGGATGCTGATCGCCATGATCTTGGCTTTACAATCCGCAACGGCATCGTGGTGATTGAGAAGAACACCACGCTTGTCGATGGCACGGTGATCTAGCTGGGTTCTACAGCAATTGATGACGCCCCGAGATCAGTCAAGGGCAGGGTTTTAGGCGTCATCAAGGTCTTGATTCCTCTGCTCTTGGCGAGCCCCGTCGTCTGGTGATAGATCGTTGAGCACCGCCAATTCACCAATGATTCGTTGCGCGTGGATGTTGTACGCAAGTGCAGCCTCTCGCTCTGTGTTGAACGACCCCAGGAAGTAACGACGTCCTCTCCAGTACACCTGGGCGACCCAGAGCTGGGTTTGCTTCCGGAAGCTCACGCCACGATGTTTGGAGCTGGCCCCAGCCCGCTTGGGACGGCTGGCGTAGGACTGGTAGGTCTCTTCGGACGTTCGAGAGGTGCGGATGGACACGACGCGCTGGGAGGACCGTTCCCAACTTCTTCCAGCAACGGTCCGGTCGACCAGTCCCCTTTTGGGGAATGTCAGGCAGTCAGTCAGTAGCATGTTCGCGAGCTGCCAGCTGGTTTGGATGATTATATTCCTGCTCGGTTTGATCTATTGCCTGGGCTCAGGCGTGATCGCGGGGCAACTTGATCCAGATTTGGACGCGATGTGCTGAAGGGGAATTGCGCAATTCGCCTCAGGAGCTTGTGCTGCTCCTGGAAGAAGCAGCACAGCCACAATTCCTTGGCTGATGCAAAGGGTTACTTGCGAAGATGGCAATTCCTGAAGACGACGATGATAGGAACGGCGTAGATCAGCTCAGTTTATCGGACACGTGATCAGCGGTATCGCTGAGCTTCTTTTTGACGGCCTTTGCACCCTCTTTCAGCTCTTCTGTGGCACCCATGGCCGAGCTCTGCACTTGCTTGGCTTTGCCTTTGATCTGGTGACCCATATCGCCAGTCATTTCCCCATAGGCTGATTCCAGCTTGCCTTCTGCATCTTTTGCGGTCGCTTTGGATTTGTTGGTCATGGCGTTCAATCCAGTGCGGAGGTGGGCCTCTTTACTGTGATGAGCCCGTTGCCAGGGCACTGGGCTCCAAATGCGGCAGATTGAGACGAGATGCGCTTCGACGCACTCCGGTCTCGAGCTGTTGCCAGCGCGCCCGCAAGCCCACCAGCACGCCCTTTAACCCAGGGGGCCCCGATGCAAACCCGCCCTATCCGTTGCGGAAACGCCCAGGCAGGACAGGACAGGAATGTAGCAGTTGCTGCAATCTAAAGATATGGGTTTTCTAGCTGCCATGCTTGTGTTGGTTTCGCCGCCACGGTTCAGGGGCGTCTTGCAAGAGGCGATCTTGACGTCGCGGTGATGATGAACGCCATGGAGACCCATGTGAAAAATCCCTCACAGAAACTCTCGCCTCACTGCCTCTGTGAATCCGTTCGTTTTCTGCATCCACTCAAACTCTGTGGCGACAACTCCTCAGGTTTTGAGTCTGATCCAGGTGTTGAACATCGCTGACACTCTCTGAGCTTTTGCGGCCGCCACAATCTTCCCATCGCGCCAGCAAGGTCTGGAGCTCGTTGTAGAGGCTGCTGCGGGAGCTGCGCGACGACCAGATCTTCGCGACGACGGGATGTACAGGCAGAGGTGCTTGGCCCCCCCCGCCCTGGGGCGCCTTGTTGTTGCAAAGTCCGCGCCATGATCGGCATCTCTGTTGAACTCCTGCCGGGCTCGGCGTATGGGCATGGTTCGTCCTTACCAACCTTCGCTGCTGCGGCTGTTGCATGGCGCCATGGCCCTGCTGGTGCCCCTGGCCTGGCTGAGCGGACTGATCGTGTACTCCAACCACGACGGTCGTTTCGGGCGGTTGAGCTGGCAGCCGGCCGGCGATTGGATTGATCTCCACGGCACGCTCGAGATTTTCCTCTGGCCTCTGGCCCTGCTGTTTGGCCTCTATGCCCTCACCCTGGGCCGGGCCCGCCTTAACCAGGCGGCTAACACCACGGCCTTGCTGGCGTTGGCGTTGGCCGTGGGTAGCGGCAAGTTGATGAATGAAAACTGGCTCCGCACCGGCCAGTTCGATCATTTTGTCTACAGCCTTCACCTGTTGGCCTGGCTGCTCGTTGCGGCAGCGGTGATCTGGCATGTGGCTGCCATCCTGATGCGAGGTGGAGCACCGCTGGCCCGGATGATGTTTCAGCTGAAGTTGCGCCCCAACGACCTCCCCCGTGATTGGGCGGCCCAGGTGGGTCGCCTGCTGCGGCGATCGTCCTGACCCGCCCATGAACCTCCACGCCGACCTCAGCCAGCGCGCGGTGCTCCACACCCCCAACCTGGCCTGGACGCCCTCGCCGATGGCCGGGGTGGAGCGGCGCCTGTTGGATCGCCTCGGCGGGGAAGTGGCCCGGGCTACGTCGATCGTGCGCTACAGCCCTGGCAGCCAGTTTGAGCGCTACAGCCATGGCGGTGGCGAGGAGATCTTGGTGCTGGATGGCACCTTCTCAGATGAGCATGGGGACTACACCGCCGGCACCTACCTGCGCAACCCCGCAGGCTCCAGCCATGCGCCGTTCAGTGAGCAGGGCTGCACGCTCCTGGTGAAGCTGCACCAGATGCACTCGGCTGATCAACAGCGCCTCGCCATCGACACCTGCAGTGCGGCCTGGCTCCCTGGGTTGGTGACCGGTTTGGAGGTGATGCCGTTGCATGCCTTTGGCTCGGAACATGTGGCCCTTGTGCGCTGGGCGCCCGGCACGGTCTTTCAGCCCCATCGCCATGGCGGCGGCGAGGAGATCTTTGTGCTGAAGGGGGTGTTTCAGGATGAGCACGGCACCTATCCGGCCGGGAGTTGGTTGCGCAATCCCCCCTGCAGCGTCCATCGCCCTTGGAGCGAGCTGGGCTGCACGATCTGGGTGAAAACCGGCCACCTGCCGGATACCCTCCACCACGCCAGCCGTGCCGTCCTGCGGAGCTGATGCGCGTTCTCCACACCTCTGACTGGCACTTAGGACGGCAATTTCATGGAGCTTCGCTCCTGCAGGAGCAGGCCGCCGCCCTGGATCGCATCGTGGAGTTGGCCGCCGAGGCGGAGGTGGATGCGGTGCTGATCGCTGGCGACATCTACGACCGGGCCATCCCGCCAGCAGAGGCGGTGTTGCTGTTCAACGACACCCTGGCCCGCTTGAGCCGCAGCGGTGCCGCCGTGGTGGCGATTGCCGGCAACCACGATTCCCATGTGCGGGTGTCGATCTACGACCCGTTGCTCTCGGCCTTCGGGGTGACCATCCGTGGGGATGTGCGGCGGGCCCATGAGCCGGTGCTGGTCACGCCCAAGCGGGGAGGCGCCCCTGTGGCCATTTACCCGCTGCCCTATCTGGAGCCGGCTGTGGATGGTGCATCGCTCCTCGCTCTGGCTGAGGCGGTTGAGCCTGGGTCGTCTCCAGGTTCCACCCGGGTCAGCCATCAGGAGGTGACACGCCTGGCCCTCGATGGGATTCGCCGGGATCTGCTCTCCCGGCCGCAGCACCGCTCGGTGCTGGTGGCCCACACTTTTGTGATGGGTGGGGAGCCATCTGAATCAGAACGGCAACTCAGCATCGGCAATGTGGATCGCGTCAGCGTCGATAGTTTTGCCGGCTTTGACTACGTGGCCCTCGGCCATCTGCACGGGTCCCAGCAGCTCGATGGCCCACGCGTGGCCTACTCCGGCACACCGCTGCCCTATTCGTTTTCGGAGCAGCATCACACCAAGTCGGTGCGGATCGTTGAGCTCGATGCCGCCGGCACGGCCAACGTCGAGATCGTGCCGCTGGGGGTGGGGCGTCCGCTGCGCACCCTCGAGGGGCCGTTGGAGTCCCTCTGCGGCGATCCCCAACACGCCACTGCTGCTGATGCCTTGCTTCGGGTGATCCTCACCGACGAGGTGCTGCCGTTGCAGGCTATGGCCCGGTTGCGCCAGCGGTTTCCCCACGTGGCGGAGCTGCGGCACCGGCTCCCGGAGCTGCAGCGCTCCACCGCCACGGAGCGCCACGAGACGGTGCGCCAGGCCACCTCACCCCTGGCGTTGGCGATGGCGTTTTTCGCCGACCAGCAGGGGCGCCCCGCCGTCCCGCCTGAGGCTGAGCTGTTGCGTCAGGCGCTGGAGGCCTCCACCCGGGGATTGGAGCGGTGAAACCCCATCAGCTGTGGATGGAGGCGTTCGGGCCCTACGCCGAGCCTGCGGAGATCGACTTCGATGCCCTCAGCGACGAGGGACTGTTTCTGATCCACGGCAGCACCGGTGCCGGCAAAACCTTCCTGTTGGACGCCCTCAGCTATGCCCTGTATGGCGAGGTGTCGGGGGATCGCAACGTCAAGGCGTTGAAATCGGACCACGCCGATCCAGCGGCGGTGCCGCGGGTCAGTTTGGTGTTCTCCTGCGGCGGTGGCCGCTACCGGGTGGAGCGCTCTCCGGCCTACACCGCCCCCAAGACCCGGGGCGAGGGGTTCACCGAAAAGGCCGCCCAGGCGGTGCTGTTCCGGTTAAACGGTTCAGACGCCGAGCCGATCGTCAGCCGCACCACTGAGGTGAGCCGCGAGGTGGAGCAACTGGTTGGTCTCAATGCCGCCCAGTTCCGCCAGGTGATCCTGCTGCCCCAGGGCCAATTCGCGGAGGTGTTGCGGGCCAAGGCCGAGGAGCGCGAGGCCCTGCTCAAAACCCTGTTTGACACGGTGGCCTTTGAGCAGGCGGGCTTCTGGCTGGAGGATCAGGCCAAGGCGGCACGGCTGGATCTGGCGGAGGGCACCCGGGCCCAGGAGGTGCTGCTTCGCCAGGCTGCCCAGGCTTGGAGCCCATTCGCCTCGCCGCCACTGCCTGACCCCTCTGCCGCGCCTGACCACCCTGCAGTGCCTGACCAGCCCGCCGCGCTTGTTGAGCCTGGCGCTCCTGATCTCGATCGCCTGCAGGACCAGATCGCCCTGGTGGTGGCGGGTACGGCCCAACGTCTTGCGCAGGCCACCGCAGCCCTGAATGCTTCTCAGACAGCCAAAGCTGAGGTGGACAGGCTGGCCGATCGCTGGGACCGGCGCGCGGCGGCCCAAGCCACCCTTGTAGAGCTGGAGGGCAAGCGGGCGGTGGTCGACGACTACCGCCAACGGCTGCGGTTGGCCGAGCAGGCTGAGGCCCTGCGCCCGAGCGTGGAGGCGCAGCAGGCGGCGCAGGCGGACTGCCTCCAGCTGCAACAACGCATCGCGGCCCAGCTGGGCGGCGCCATGCGAGCCCGCGACGCGGCCCAGGCCTTGCCTGCCGTGGTGTTGCAGCTCGAGCTGAGGGCGCTGCCGGCTCTGGAGGCCTTGGATGCCGCCCGCACTGCCCTGGCGGCGCACCGGGTGGAGTTGACGGCCCTGGTGCGCCAGGCCCGGGAGGCCGCTGAGGCCCAGGGCGCCGCAGAGCAGGCCCGCCAACGGGCAGCCGCCGCAGAAGCAACCCAGGCCCGCAGCAACGCCGAACGGGAGGCGTGGCAGCAGCAGTGGCAGGCCGCCAGTAAGGCCTTCCAGGGGGCTTGCTCAGCCCGTGATCGGCTCGATGGCTTGCAGCGGGCTGCCCAGGAGGCCCAAGAGCAAAGCGATGCCAGCGCGGCCATGGCGGCAGCCCAAGCGCGGCATGGCCAGGCCATCGCCGCCCAGAACCGCGCCGATGGCGAGCTCAACCAGGCCCATGCCCTGCTGCTGGAGCTGCGCCGCCGCCAGATCGCCGGCATGGCGGCGCAGCTCGCCGGCGGGCTGGTGGACGATGCCCCCTGCCCCGTGTGTGGCGCAACCCTTCACCCCAGTCCGGCTCAGCCCTTAGAGGATGCCGTGGCCGACGCGGCGATCAGTGCGGCGGAAGGCGACCTGACCACGGCCACGACGGCGGCACGCGAAGCGGCGATGCTTGTGGCCACGGCCCAGGGGGAGCTGAAGGCGCTGCAGGAGAAGGCTGGCGCCGCAGCGGCAGATCCGGCGGTAGCCCGTCGGGGGGCGCAGCAGTCCAAGCAGGCCCTCAATGGTGCCAAGGCCCTGGCGGCCCAGGTCGACACCCTGCAGCAGGCGATCGTGGGTCACGAGCGGGAGCTGCAGTCCCTGCAGGTCGCCATCCAGGCGGCTGCCACGCAGCAGGCCCTGCAGAGCCAGGTTGCTGCCGAAGCCCTGCGCCGGGCCGACAGCATTCGTGCTGAGATCGCCAGTGTGCTGGGGGACGGGGTCGACCCCCAGGTGGCGCTGCTTGGCGTTGCGCCCCTGGAGGCGGCCTTGAAGGATTTGGCGGCCTGCTGCCAGGCCAGCAGCAGCGCTGACGCGCGGCTCCAGCAGGCGGCGGAGCGGCTGGCAAAAGAATTGGCCGGCTCGGCGTTTGCCGATGGCGCTGCTGCGCAGAACGCTTTGCAGGAGCCGAGCTGGCGCCAGCGGCTGGTCGAGCGGATCGACGTCTACGACAACGACCTGATCGCCGTACGCAGTGTGCTGGCCTCCGCCGATCTGAGCGAGCTGCCGGAGCAGCGGCCCGACACCGCTGCGGCCCAGGATGCGGTGGCTGTTGCTGATGCCACCCGTACGGCAACCGTGGAGCGGCACAGCGAAGCCCGGGGGGCGCGGGCCGAGATCGAACGGCTGGCGGCTGCGCACCGGCAGGGGGCGGTTGCCCTGCAGGCAAGCCAGGAGCGGGCGCGGCTGCTCAGCGCCGTGGCGGATCGCTGCACAGGCCGGGCGGCACCGTTCATCTCCCTGCAGCGCTGGGTGTTGTCGGCCTATCTGGCGGAGATCTGCCGCTATGCCAACCAGCGGCTGGAGCTGATGACCTCAGGCCGCTACCAGCTGCGGCTCAGTGATGAAGGCGGCCGGGGTGGTCGCCATGCCGGCCTGGGGCTGCGTGTGCTCGATGCCTACACCGGCGAAGAGCGGGAGGTGAGCAGTCTTTCGGGGGGCGAAACGTTTCAGGCCTCCCTGGCCCTTGCCCTTGGTGTGGCCGACACGGTGCAGGCCCATGCGGGAGGCGTGCATCTTGATGCCCTGTTCATCGACGAGGGCTTCGGCACGCTCGATCCCGACAACCTGCAACTCGCCATGGACGAACTGGATCGCCTGCGCGATGGCGGCCGCATGATCGGAGTGATCAGCCATGTGGGTGGCCTCAAGGAGCGCATCCGGGCCGGTATCGCGATTACAGCGGGGGAGAAGGGCTCGCGGGCCACGGTGTGCCGCACCGGGATGGGCTGAGCCCTGGGGCTAACGCCATCCCGGCGGGCGTTAGGTCGCCTCTGCCAGGGCCTGTTGAAGGCTGGCGAGCCGGCCGCCGTTCACACCCAGATCGGAATCGCCGAGGCGTGACACCGAGCGGGCCTGCAACACGCCATGGGCCTTGTCGGCATACAGCTCCAGATCGTCGACAAAGCCGAATAGGGCACTGCTGGCGGTGGCATGCAGGTAGCCATTGCTCTGCTCCACCACCGCCGTGCGGGGCATCGCCTGCACCACGGGCACCAGGGCCGCCAGGGCGAGGTCGGGATCGGCTACGGCCCAGTCGGAGCGGGCGCAGTGGGCTGGTGAGGGGCAGGCCGCCAGCGCTCCGTTGTGAACCCCCAGCTCCGCGGGCACCGGCCCAACGAAATGGAACAGGGCCAGGGTGATGGCCAGAACGCAATGCTGCAGAAGGGAGGTCATGGCCGCGTGGGGACGTTCAAGGGTTGAGGTAGGGATCGAGGAACGCCAGTGGACGCGCCATGGTGGCGGAGAACCCCAAAATGCCGCGGTCTTGGTAGCTGTAGAGCAGGGTGTCGTCGCCGTCGAGCAGGTAGGTGCCGCCGCGCTGGGTGATGAAGTCGTCGCGGGGGACGTAGGTGCGCCAGGCACCAAGCACCTCCACCATGTTGCGCAGCCGCACCGTGGCCAGCTCGAAGGGACGCTGAAATCCCCCGCCACCAGCCAGGGCAAACAGCGGGCTCTCCAGCCGCTGGGGCGCTGAGCGATCGCCGCTGTAGCCCCGCAGCACCTCCGCCAGGGTGCCGGGTGAGCCGATGCCGGCGCACATCAGCAGCAGCCCAGGCCATGGGCCGCCAGCAACCTGCAGACCGGCATAGAGGCCCAGCGCTTGATGCAGCTGGGGTTCCGCATCCACCAGCAGGCGATCGCGGGGGAAGCCAGTGAACTGGCAGAAACGATCCGCCCCGGGGCCATCGCCGATGCCGATGGCCAGAATCGTGATCCCCGCTTCCGCCAGGCGCGGCAGCACGGGCACGAGGGCCTGGGCATATTCCAGGCTGTCGAAATCTCCCAGCTGGGAGAGCAGCAGCACCAGCCGACGGCCCGATCCCATGCCGGGCACCGCGGCCAGGCGTTGCAACAGGGGTTTGGGAGCCTTCATGGGCTCACCGTAACGACCGCTCTGCCGTTGCAGCGTGCCAGTGACAGAGTGGCCCCTGGCCGGCTCCGATCCCCAGAGCCTGCCTCAATCCGCCTTCCACATAAGCCTTGGCGGCCTGCACCGCCTCGCTCAGCTCCAGGCCGCGGGCGCGATAGGCGGTGATCGCCGCCCCCAGGGTGCAGCCCGTGCCGTGGGTGTGGGGCGTCGGCACGTGGGCATGCACCAACCAGCGGCCTTCGCTGGATGCGGTGAGCAGGTAGTCGCGGCCGCGCAACTCCGGCAGTCCACCACCCTTGATGAGTACGGCGGTGGGGCCTTGCTCCAGCAGCAGTCCTGCCGCCCGCTCCACATCCGCTGCCGTTGCGATGGTGCTGCCGGTGAGCAACTGGGCCTCGTGGAGATTGGGCGTGAGCAGATCGGCCAGGGGCAGCAGCAGCTGGCGGTAGGCGTCGATGGCTTCTGCTTCCAGCAGCACCGCTCCGGCCCGCGACACCATCACAGGATCAATCAGCCTGGGCAGGCTCAGCGGGGCTAGGGCGGCCGCGGTGGCTTCGATCAACGAGCGGTTGAGCAGCATGCCCGTCTTGAGGGCGTCCACCGCCAGATCGCTGAGCACCGCCTCGATCTGGGCCGATAAGGCCTCCGCTGGCAGGGCATCCACGCGGGTAACACCGCAGGTGTTCTGGGCCGTGACGCAGCTGAGGGCCGAGCAGCCATGCACCTGAAGGCTGGTGAAGGTTTTGAGGTCAGCCTGGATGCCGGCGCCGCCGCCGGAATCACTGCCCCCAATCGTGAGGGCGATGGCCGGAGCCGACGCTGGCGCCATGGTGCGAGGGGGAGGGTGAGATCCTGCAGCATCGGTCAGGCTCTGCGGCAGCCCCAGCGATTCCATGTAGCTTGAACGCGCTAGGGATGCAGATCTATGCGAATCACGCATTGTCAGGGCGAGCATCTAATTGCCTTGACGGAGCCTGAAGCTGCCTGTCTGGTCGACGCCTGCGTTCTGTTTGCGCTGGCTGCTGAATCAGTATCCGGCTCCTCCCTTCCCCCGGAGATGGCCACCCTGCTCTGCGAACTGTTCGACGGATTGAAGAGCTCGGCTGGGGCCCCCAGCGCGGCTTCACGCCCCCTTCCCTGAGCCACCCGGAGTCCGCCGCGATGAAGGTTTCCCGTCACGGCGACCAACGCCTGCTCTGCCTCAGTTCCGAGGAGGTGAGCCTGCTGGTTGACCTCTGCCACGCCGGTGCCTTTTCGGACCATCTCTCCACCTCCGCTCCGCGGCGTCAGCGGTTTCAGAACTGTCTCTGGCAGGTGCACCAAGCGCTGCTGCCGGGGGTGAAGCAGCGCAGCGGCCGGCGCTGACCCCCCGCGCGTCATGGGCCCCCTTCATATCGTCTGGTTCAAGCGGGATCTGCGCTGCGTGGATCACCGGCCCTTGCTGGAGGCGGCTGATTGTGGTCCCGTGCTGCCGCTTTATGTGGTGGAACCTGAGCTCTGGCAGCAGCCCGATAGCTCCGCCCGCCAGTGGGCGTTTTGCCGTGAAAGCCTGGGGGAGCTCCGAGCCTCTCTGGCGAGCCTGGGCCAACCGCTGATCGTGCGCGTTGGGGTCGTTGAGCAGGTGCTGGAGCGGGCCCGCCGTCAGTTCGGCATCGCCGGCCTTTGGAGCCATGAGGAAACGGGCAATGGCTGGACCTACGCCCGCGACCAGCGGGTGGCGGCCTGGGCCCGGCAGCACGCCATCACCTGGAGAGAGATCCCCCCATTTGGGGTGACGCGCCGGTTGAACAGCCGCCAGGGCTGGGCCCGGCGCTGGGAGCAGCGCATGGCCGAGGCCATCAGCCCCGCCCCTAAGCGCTTGACACCCTTGGCTGGCCTCGATCCCGGACCCATCCCCACCGCCGAGGCGTTGGTTATGGCCGCAGACCCCTGCCCCGACCGTCAGGCCGGTGGTCGCTCCCAGGGGCTGGCCGTGCTGGAGAGCTTTTTGGAGCAGCGCAGCCGCACCTACCAGCTCGGTTTGTCCAGTCCCAACACGGCCGGGGTCAGTTGCTCGCGGCTCTCGCCGCACTTAAGTTGGGGAACGCTGTCGCTGCGGGAAGTGGTGCAGCGCACCCGTCAGCGCCGCGCGGCTCTGACAGCCGTGCCCTGGCGCCGTGCCCTGCAGCGCTTTGACGAGCGGCTGCACTGGCACTGCCACTTCATCCAGAAGTTGGAGAGCCAGCCGAGCCTGGAGTTTCGCGAGCTCCATCCCCTCACCGCCGGCCTGCGCAGCGGTGAGGGGGCTGGCGACGAAGCGCGGCTGGCGGCCTGGGCCGAAGGGCGCACCGGCCTGCCGTTTGTGGATGCCTGCATGCGCTCCCTGATCGCCAGCGGCTGGCTCAATTTCCGCATGCGGGCGATGCTCCAGTCGGTGGCCAGCTATCAGCTGTGGTTGCCTTGGCGCGAGAGCGGCTTGCATCTGGCCCGGCTGTTTGTGGATTACGAACCGGGCATCCACTGGAGCCAGTGCCAGATGCAATCGGGCACCACCGGCATCAACACCATCCGCATCTACAACCCGATCAAGCAAGGGCGCGATCACGACCCCGAGGGTGTGTTCATCCGGCGTTGGCTGCCGGAGCTGGCGGACGTGCCGGCGGTGCACCTTCACGAACCCTGGAGGATGGATGGCGCCACCCAGGAGCGCAGCGGATGCCGACTGGGCGTCGACTATCCCGAGCCGATCGTCGATTGGGTGGCGGCTGCAGCCACGGCGCGCGATCGACTCTGGAGCCTGCGGCGTGAGCAGGGTTTTGCCGCAACAGCGGATGCGATTCAGCAGCGCCACGGCTCGCGCCGCTCTGGCCTGCGCGCATCGTCTCGGCGCAGCCGGCGCGACCTCCCAGCCGCAGATGCTTCGGTGGCCCAGTTGAGCCTGGATCTGGCCTGAAAGCCCGAGTGCGTTTCCCTTGGTAATCGCTCGCTGCATCGCCAGCTTTGAAGTGCCGTCTTGTGCGGATCTGCCCGGCAGGCACACGATGGCTCCAGCTTTGCAACACCGATGGCCGATCTGTTCACGCCGCTGCGCCTGGGCTCGCTGGAGCTGCCCAACCGCATCTGGATGGCGCCCCTCACCCGCTGCCGCGCCGAGGAGGGCCATCGGCCGGGGCCGCTGATGGCGGAGTACTACGGCCAGCGGGCGAGTGCCGGCCTGATCGTGGCCGAGGCCACGATGGTGATGGAGGGGAATTCCGCCTTCTGGCATGAGCCCGGTGTGTACAGCCAGGCCCAGATCGAGGGCTGGCGCCTCACCACCGAGGCGGTGCACCGCGCCGGCGGCCGCATCGTGCTGCAGCTCTGGCATGGCGGTCGCGCCTGCCACCCGCTGCTGAATGGCGGCGCCCAGCCGGTGGGCCCCAGCCCGATCGCCATCACCGGCGCCGAGGTGCACACCCCCGAGGGCAAAAAGCCCTATGTGGTGCCCCGTGAGCTGCGTGACGACGAACTGCCCGCCATTGTTGAGGGCTTCCGCCAGGCGGCCCGCGCCGCCACCGCCGCCGGTTTCGACGGGGTGGAGGTCCACGGCGCCAACGGCTACCTGCTCGATTCCTTTTTGCGCAATGGCAGCAACAAGCGATCCGGCCCCTATGGCGGCTCGATCGCAAACCGGGCGCGGCTGTTGCTGGAGGTGCTCCAGGTGGTGGGCCAGGAAACGCCGCTGATGGGGCTGCGCCTCTCGCCGCTCAACGGCTTCAACGCCATGGCGGATTCCGATCCGATCGGGCTGCTCACCTGGCTGGCCCAGCGCCTCAACGATCGACCCCTGGCCTACCTGCACCTGATCCGTGGCGACCTGCTGGGGCAGCAGCAGGGGGATGTGCTCACTCCCGCGCGCCAGCACTTCCGCGGCGTGTTGGTGGCCAACATGGGCTACACGGCTGCGGAGGCCAACGCCGCCATCGCTGCCGGCGCCCTGGACGCGGTGGCCTTCGGCACCAGCTTTCTGGCCAACCCCGACCTGCCGGAGCGCTTCCGCCGCGGGGCGCCCCTCAATGCGCCCGATCCCGCCAGCTTCTACAGCCCCGGCCCCACTGGCTATACCGATTACCCCACCCTGGGGCCCCAGCCATGACGTCCCGCTCCAGCGCCCCAACCAGCGGCAGCGGATTCGTATTCCGCCCGGCTGCTGAGCGCTTTCACAGCCAGCGCGACTGGCTCGACAGCTGGCACAGCTTTTCGTTCTCCAGCCATGTCGACCCGGCCTGGATGGGCTACGGCCCCCTGCGGGTGATCAACGATGACGTGATCGCCGCCGGCACCGGCTTCGGCATGCACCCCCACCGCGACATGGAGATCGTCACGGTGATGGTGGAGGGCCAGCTCAACCACCGCGATTCGCTGGGGCATGCCGAGGTGCTGCGCGCCGGCGAGGTGCAACGCATGAGCGCCGGCACGGGCGTGGTGCACAGCGAGATGAACGGCGGCGATCGGCCCTGTCGCTTGCTGCAGATCTGGATCGAGCCCAGCAGCACCGGTAGCGCCCCGGCTTACGAGCAGAAGCCCTTCGCCATCGGCAGCGGCTGGACGCTTCTGCTGGACCCCGAGCAGACCGGCGGCGCCATGGCCATCCACCGGCCGGTGCGGCTGTGGCGGGCCCAGCCCCAGCCCGGCCAGGGCCTTGAGCTTCCCTTGGCCCCCGGCAGCCGCGGTTGGCTTCAGCTGATTGATGGCGCCGTTGCCCTGGAGGCGGGCGGGGAGGCTCCGGGCTGTCCCGCCCAGCTGAGTCGCGGTGATGGTCTGGGGTTCGAGGCGGGCGCTGCGGGGCTGGCTGCCATCACTGCCATCAGCACCGCCACCACCATCGCCACCACCACACGTGCCGATCTGCTGCTGTTTGAATTGCGCTGAGTAGCTTTGCCAAGCCTTCGGCTGCCCTTGCCATGCCCTCCGCTGACCTGGCCCGAGCCATCCAGCTCTCCCTGGCGCCGGTGTTTCTGCTGGCGAGCATGAGTGGCTTGCTGATGGTGCTCACCAATCGGCTGGGTCGCCTCGTCGACCGGGCCCGGGAGCTGAAGCGTCAGGAGCGCGACTCCGACCTGGAGATGGGACGCGACCTTCGCCAGGAGCTGCAAGGCCAGAAACGGCGCATGGGTCTGCTGATGAAGGCGATTGAGTTCGGCTCCGTCACCATGTTGCTGGTGGCCTTGGTGGTGGCGATCGTGTTCATCAGCGTGGTGGCCCAGCTCGATCTGGCGCTGATGGTGGCGCCTCTGTTTGTGCTGGCCATGGTGTGTCTGATGGTGGCCGTGTCGCTCCTGCTGCGGGAGCTTCAGCTGGCCACGGCCCAGCTGCGGCGCACTTTTTGAGCTGTTAGCCCATGCCGATGCTCTCCAGCAGCTCCCGCTGTTGGCGCGGCTGCACGAAGCGGTGGGCGGCCAGGGCGCCACTCACGGCCACTGGTGGAACTCCGATCCCCGGGAACACCCCAGCTCCGCAAAGCACCAGATTGTCGATGGGTGTGCCGCCACCGGGAAATGCCCCAGCGTTGGCCGGCCAGGCGGGCCCGTAGCTGCCTTGGTGAACCCTGAGGTAGTGCTGGTGGGTTAGGGGTGTGCCCTGCAGTTCGATCACCAGCCGCTCCCGCCAGTCGGGGATCAGGGGATCCAGCACCCGGTGGAACACCTGGCAGCGCTCGTGTTTGAGGGCCGTGTAGGCGGGGCTGCCCCGTTGGAGGTCTTGCCACAGATGCCAGGGTTCGTTGGCGGGGGTATAGCCATGCAGCACCTGATGGCCCGCAGGTGCCATCGATGGGTCCAGCAGCGACGGCATCGACAACACAATCATGTTGCGCTCGGCCCCGATGCCCCGCTGCCAATCACCCACCCAGACATGGTGGATGGGTAGGTGCTGCAGATCGTCTCCCCGCAGCCCGACATGCCAGTGCAGAAAGCTGTTGCAGGCCGGCGTGCTGGCCTGCTTGCGCCGCCAGGCTGCTGGACAGTCCTGCTCGTTTAACAGCGCCAGGGTGTCCCAGGGGCTGGCATTGCTGATCACCCCCCTGCGGGCGCGCAGCACCGTGCCATCCCCAAGTCGCACCCCCACGGCGCGTTTGTTCTCCACGCAGATGCTGCGCACCGGCGTCGCCGTGTGCAGCGCGCCGCCATGGCGCTCCAGCGCCCGCTTCAGGGCCTCCACCACGGCGGCACTACCACCGATCGGGTAGTCGAGGCTGGCCTCGGGTTCAAACCATTCGCCAAACAGAGTGGCCATCGCGGCAGCACTGGTCTGATCCATCGGCAGGCCCGAGATCAGAAAGCAGAGCAGATCCACCCAATGGAGCAGGAAGGGATCACGCAAGTGGCGCCGGGCGATCGGTCCAAACGCCCCGCCGAGTTGGGCCAGCCTGCCGGCCTGGGCCAGCAACCCCACAGCTCCCCGTCCGCCCAGGGTGGTGGCCAGGCCCAGGCCTGGCCTCAGGGCGAGCAGGGGCAGGGCTCGCGCGGCCCGGCAGGTTGGTTCCAGCACCTGCATGAAGCGGGCCCATTCGTCACAGGCGCTGGCGCCGCGGAGCTCCCGCACCACCGCCAGAAAGGGCTCAAGCCCCACCCCCACCCGCAACGGCCCCTCGGGCAGCAGCAGGCCCCAGTCTTGATAGGTGGCCACGGGCACGGATTCACCCACGGCCCGCAGCACCTGGGCCAGGGGATTGCTGCTGGGCCAGCCGCCCAAGCCCGACCACAACGAGGGACCGGATTCAAATTGAAACCCCTGGCGGCTGAAACCATGGGCGGCACCACCGGGCACGGTGTGGGCTTCCAGCACGGCCACCTCGAGGCCGTAGCGAGCCGCCAGGGCGCCGGCACACAGACCGCCCAGGCCGCTGCCGATCACCACCAGGTCGACGTCTTGATGCATCAGAGGTTTTGGTGCATCAGCGTGGGGCGCAGTTGCCGCCTCGGGCTCGGCAGAGCGAGTCAAGGTTGGGTCGTCCCGTGAGGCGCAACCGACCTGCAGCCCAGAGGCCATAGGCCAGATCCGCCAGCTGGCGCACCAGTGGCCAGCGGGTGGGCGCATAGAGCCAGCCCAGGCCAACCAGGGCGTAGGCGCGCCGGAACACCGCCACATCCCGGAGCACTTCCCCGTCAGCCGTGATGGCATGGATGCGTCCCATCGCGTCGGCGTAGCTGATGCCGGCGTGGACCTCGGGGTTGTAATCGGCTCGGTCGATGTCAACGAAGGCGAGCCGAGGCTGGTCGCCATGGCGGGCCTGGTCGCGTCGTTGCAGACCGTTCACCTCCCGCCGGCACAGCGGGCAGGCACCGTCGTAGAGCACGGTGAGGACTGCGAGGTTGTCTGTTTGCTGGTTCACTTCTTGCGGCAGTAGCCACCACCCACATTCATCCAGCCCGAAGGGCAGGCCTGGCCGTTGATGGGCTGCACCGTGTAATTCATCAAGCCCAGGGTGCTGCACTGGCCATTGAATGTGTCGACGTAGCCCATCGGACAGATGTTGCCGATTTTGGGCACCTGGCGTTGGGCCTGGGCCGGCGGGCTGATCAGGGCCAGGCCCGGCAGCACCACCAACAGGGACAGCAGAGCGCGACTGGCGGTCATTCAGAAGGCTGCAGAAGGGTCATATCGATGCTAATCAGGGCTCGCTGTTGGTTATGTCTTCATGCTGCGCCAGAGCCTCGAAACGCTCCAGGTGCTCACCCCGGGTGAGGGCTTCACCGACCTCACCGGCCGGCTGAACGCCAGCATCGCCGCCAGTGGCCTGCAGCTCGGCCTGCTCAACCTGGTGTGTCTGCACACCTCCTGCAGCCTCACGATCAACGAAAATGCCGATCCGCGGGTGTTGCGCGACCTCTCGGCCTACCTGCGCGCCCTGGTGCCGGAGGAGGGCATTCGCCCCGTGAGCGGCCTGGGCGACCTGCGCCCCTACATCCACGCCGATGAAGGGGCCGACGACATGCCGGCCCACATCCGTACGGCCCTCACCACCAGCCAGCTCAGCTTGTCGTTCCAGCACGGTCGACTGCTGCTCGGCACCTGGCAGGCTGTTTACCTCTGGGAGCACCGTCGCCAGGGCAGTGCGCGCCAGTTGACGGTTCACGTGCTGGGCAGCTGACGCAGAACGGGCTTGCAGCAAGGACATGCAGCAAGGGCCGATGGTTTGGTGCTGGCGCCCATGATTGAGCTCCCCAAGCGCTGATCAGCATGACTTTGGCTGCTGAAACATGTGCGATTTGTCAGATCCATGGCTCTGTTTCAGCTCAGACGTCCTACGAAATCGGCCGCGGCGCTCTCTGGGTGCTGCGCCACCACCCCGATCCGTCGCCCCTGCTGGGTTGGCTGCTGCTCGACAGCGCACGCCACCTGGGTGGGCCGGTCGATTTCAACCCTGAGGAAGCCGCCGCTTGGGGGGTGGCCGTGCAGCACGCCAGCGCTCTGGTGAAGGAGCTCACGGGGTGTGATCGGGTGTATGCCATCGCCTTCGGAGAGGGTGCACCCCATCTGCACCTGCACCTGATTCCCCGCTTCACCAGCGACCCCCACACCGCGGCCTGGTCAGTGGCGGATCACTACCGGGCCGTCATCGCCGGGGAGCGGAACCCTGCCAACCCTGGCGACGTGGCTGATTTGGTTGTGCAGGCTCGCCAACGTGTGGACCAAGCCGTGCTGGATGCGTTCAGCCCCAGATCCGCAACTTGTTGAGCAGGAACATCAAGACGGTGGTGTGGCGTGTCTCCACATCGGCCGGTGCCGCCGCTGCCTGGGGCTTTGCTGATCGCGAGCAGATCGCTGCGCTGCTCGAGGCCAGGCCGTAAGCAGCAAGAGCGGAGACGGTCGATAAGAGCGGTGTGCATCGGCAATAGCTCCTGAGATCACACCGGCTGCTGGCCCGCTTGACCATGGCTTGGGTGGCACCCGGCTCCCTCAAGGGACCACAGGGCATTCAGGGTCTGCAGGGTGTGGACGGCCCGGCAGGACCTGCTGGCGCCGATGGCATCCAGGGCATTCAGGGCGAGCAGGGCCTTGCCGGACCAGAAGGCCCCCAGGGTCAGCAGGGCATCCAGGGTGCTGCGGGTCTGGGAATCACCTTCAAGGGCCAGGTGGCGACAGAAGCGGAGCTGCCGGGTGATGCGTCCCAGGGCGATGCCTGGATCGTGCAGGCCGATGACTCCTTCTGGGTCTACGACGAGGCCAGCAGCAGCTGGGTGAATGGCGGCTCGATCCAGGGCCCCCAGGGCATCGAGGGGCCGCAAGGGGCGCGAGGCCTACAAGGAGAGATCGGCCCCCAGGGCATTCAGGGAATCGACGGCCCGGCTGGCGTTCAGGGCCTGCGCGGCACGGGCTGGTTCAACGGCAGCGGTCCTCCTGCTGCTGACATCCCCGGCTCGATCCCAGGCGACCTTTATCTGGACAAGGACAGCGGTGATGTCTACACGCTGAGCTGAGCGGTGGGCTGGTCGTTTGCTGGCAACCTGCAGGGCCCGGCTGGCCCGAGCGCCGTGTCGGCTGATGCGGGCAACAGCGCCAGGCTGGGCAGCGACGGGAGGGTGTTTGTGCCCTCTTCCCTCTACGCCCTGCCCGTGGCGACTGCCACGCTGCTGGGCGGCATCAAGGTGGGTGCCGGATTGTCCATGACGGCCGACGGCGTGCTCAACGCGGCGATGGCGACCACCTACGTCAACAAGGCCGGTGATGTGATGAACGGCCCGCTGCGCTGGGCCAACAGCGGCAGCGTTTCTACCTTCAATGGCCGGGACGTCTACCTGTACTACGACGGGACGTTTCTTCGCTGCCAGCTGCCCTCTTCTCGCACGGCCTGGCGGATTGAGAACAGCACCGGCCAGGTGACCTTTGGCTCCTGTCCGGCGGCAGCCAACCCGCCGATTGCAACCAGTGATCTGGCCAACAAGGGCTATGTCGACAGCCGACTGACCGCCGTCCTTGACGAGCTGGCAGTCCTCAAAGCCGACGTGGCCGCCCTCAAGGCCGCGAGCTGAGGCATTGCTGGAGGGCAGCTTCTCCAACGGGCTTCCATGTGCCGCAATGTGCGCCAATGTGCCGCATGGAACCTGGCATCACGCGCCAGAGCACGCCAGGTTGGTTGCAGCAGAGGGTTGAGCAGATGAGCTGGTCTGATCTGGAGCGGCTGGTTGCTGATGCAGAAAACAACCAGGAGCTCCAGCAGACCCTGCGCCACTGCCGCAGCCGCCAGGAGCTGCTCCACACCGCACGCCGCCTCGGCTATCGGGTAACCAAAAGCGACCTGTACAACGCCTGGCTAGAGCACCAGAACGCACCAGCAGCCAATGGAGCCGGTGGTGCTGATCGATGGGCAGCTGGCGGCAGCTGAGCTGCCTGCAGACAGGCCAGCTGGAGCACCACGGTTTAGGCCCGCAGCCCTGGAATCCCCGAGCGGGAGCGAGTGGGTGGAGGGGCATAGGCAGACAGTGGGGCCTGGGTCCTAGACGGCCCAGCGCAGGGGCTGCTCCCAGGCTTCCTCTGGGCAGATCAGATCCCAGCAGCTGCCGATCGGCGCCGGCAGGGTGAAGAGCACAAGCTGCTGAACGGCCGGAGCCGGCTTGCGCTGCCTGGTGTTGCTGGAGCGAAGCAGGGTGGCGGTGGCTTGCATGGCAGGAAGGAGAAAAAACGCCCCCTCCCGCGCCCATCCAGCCGCCGGGTCAAGGCCGCCTGCAGGGCGCTCGCCTTGGCCTTGACGCTGCGGCACTGCCAGCCCAGGACGTACTCTGGGTGCTGGCCCATGGGCGAACCATCGGGGACGTGCTCTCCCCTGCGGTGCACCACGGCTGACCCTTAACTCCAGCGGGTCAACAGGGGAAAGAAAGCCGGGATTAGGCCCCCGGCAGGGCCTGAGCTTTTGGGCCCTGGGCCCTAGACCAGAGCGTGCCGCTGGACCTCGAGCGAGCAGCGGTGCAGCAGCTCCTGCTGGGCCAGGAGCCGCTCATCGAGCTCATCCACCCTCGCCAGGCATTGGCGGATGGCGGGCAGCACCTCTTCTTCTAAGAGGGTGATTTCCTCTTCTCCATAGGGCTGCTCGATCCAGGTGCGGCGCAGCGGCAGATCGCGCCGCAGCATCAGCACCACCTCGATGGAACGGAGCGTGGATTCGAGCAGCAGGAACGGATCTTCCTCAGGACGGCAGAACGGTGAAGCGGTAGCTGAAAGAGAAGCCATGATTTTCTGCGCCATCTGGCGCAGCGAAGGGACTTCCCGAAGCCGAGGCATGACGCAGGAATGCTTCACACTGAGGAAGCCCGGAGCAAGCCACTGGTGGACAACCCAGAGGATCAAGGTCAGGGGCTGTTTGGGTTGCAGCGGAATCCCTGAGCAGGCGTGAACGGGTGGAGCAAGGCCCGAAGTCCGGGCTGTTCAGCGCAGAGCTGGAATCCCTGAGCGGGAGCGAGTGGGTGGAAACGCGGAGCCTGTTCCCAGAACCTTCCGGCCACCAGGGGTGGCCAAAGGCCCCTCAGCTCAGGCCTGGAGCTGCACACGCAGGGCCCCAAGGGCCTTTTTCTGAGCCCTTTGCACTGACATGGCGCTGATGCCGAGCTTCTGACCTGCATCTCGGAGGCTCAGGCCCTCAAGGATCGTGAGCCGCAGCGCTGCGGCCTGGGCAGCGGGGAGCTGCTCAACGAGCTGCTCCAGCGCCAGCCCATCGGCGCCATTCCCATCAGGTGCCTCGGCCTCTGGGGCGGCCAGCTGATCAAGCAGGCACGGCTCGCCATCGAAGCTGGCATCCAGGCTGCTGTGGCCCAGGGGGCAATCACCTGCCTCGTGAACCTGCCTGGGCACCCGCACCAGGCGGACCCGATCACGCAGGTGATGCTGCAGGGCCCCGCTGATGCAGCGGCGGAGATAGGGAGCTGCAGGCTCGCCGGCGCGGCAGCTGGGAGCTGAGAGAAGCAGGGCCTCGCGGGCCACCTGGATCAGATCCTCTCGCTCCACCAGCGGAAAGAAGCGCCGAGCTGTAGCAGAAGCGATGGCATCGGCCAGCGGCTGGTGCTCCAGCACCAGGACATCGCGGGCCTTGAGGGCAGAGCGGCTGAGGACTGCAGCTGGCTGCCGGCGGCGGGAGGGGGAAAGCGGGGAAGCCATCTGGGGACGGCGGAGAACCCCACCCCCACTGGCCGGCCGCAATGCAGGGGCAAGGACGCCTCGCAGGGGCGCATGGCCTGATCCTTGACGCGGCGTGAGGACTGGCCGAGGGATGCGGTGGGTGTTTGCCGGGCCTGGTGGCGGCCCCAGCTGACACCCCCGCCACTGTTGAAGTGTTTTAGCCCTCCGGCCCTACCGGCCTGGCCAGTGGTGAATGACCTGCTGACCCTGCCTCTGGCGCAACGGCTGGAGCTGGTCCAGACCCTGTGGGACTCAATCGCCGCTGAATAGGTTGGCGCTGAGCTCACCGACGCCAATCGGCAGCTGATTGATCAACGGCTGGAGAGCTTCCTGGCAGACGGCGACCCTGGCCACGATGCCGATGCGGCGCTCAGCGGTAGCGAAGGAACTCCTCCACCGACATGCCGATGTCTTTGGCGATCTGGCGCAAGAGCGGCGGTGCGATGTCGCGTCCTTTATGCGCAGGGACCGTTGTGCACCGGCCCTTGGCATCGCGGAACTGCTGGTGGGAACCGCGCTGGCGAACGACCTCAAACCCCAGCTTGTTGAGGATGTCTGCCACCTCTGCCGGCTTAAGAACAGGAGTTGACCCCACCGTTTAAGCCGGCACGGAGATTTGCTGCAGACCCACGAAATCGCTTTCCAGAGCTGGTTCGCCGTCCTCGAGGAGCATGGAAATCACTTCCTCAAGGTTGCCCTGCAACTCATCAAGGGTCTCGCCCTGGCTGTGAGCCCCCGGGAACCCTGGGACGTAGCCCACCAGGAGCCCGGTCTCAGGGCAGCGCTCAATCACTGCTGAAAACGTGTGCATGGTGGTGGACTCCGTCTGTCCATTCTGCTGCGCTAAGCCCAGGCCTGAGAAAAAGGGACCGGAGCCTCCCATCCCTCAGAAGGGCAGCAGGCCTTCTAGCTCGGGATCGAGCGGAGCCTCGGGCTGCTCGGCCTGCCGCTCGATCAGCGGATCATCCGGCAGCTCAGCGAGCCGCACCATGGCGAGGCCTGCGCGCCAATCCCAGGGGATCACTCCCCGCTGCTCTCCGGGCAAATCAGATCAGCGGCCCGGCGGGCATCGCCCAGCACCTGCAGCAGCATCCGCGGTGATTCCTGGAGCAGCTCCACCCAGTGGCCCAGATAGGCGGCGTGATTGGCCATGGCACTGCCGATCTCGAGGCGATCACCGAGCAGCACCGCTCCCAGCTCGGCCACCAGCTCTTCGCGGGCATAGGCCCGGCCGCCATCGCCACCCTCCCCCATGCCGCCGGAGAGATCACGGGCCAGCCGGGAGCTAT
>NZ_NQKZ01000022.1 GCF_002252665.1 Synechococcus sp. 8F6 | reverse complement strand
TCGGCTCTTCCACTGGCTCCAACACCCTCCCTCTCAGGCGGTGCAGGCTCCCAGCTTCGGCATGACGCAGTGAAAGCGTCAGTTCCTAAACTTTTCGGTTGTCCAGGTGCTTCCGCTTCCTCCCCCTCTCGGGAGCTCTAGGCGAAACGTCGCCTCCCGGCGACTCAGAAAACTTACAACACCGTCGGCTCTCGCCTCCTTCTGCCATAAGCCTGCTCGCTTTCGGGTTTCCCCTTGCGCGCAGTCCAAAAACATAACACCTCAGCCGCCCAGACCGCAAGAAATGGTGTCGCAGGCGACAGCGGAATTAGCCAAAGCCCCTGCAGCACAGTGCTGCTGACCAAATCGGTTGGCGCTTCTATGGTGCGGCCATGGGAAGGCATTTCAGCCAGGAGCAGCTGCGGGTTCGCCCCAGCTCCAAGGAAGAAGCAGTTGTGGCCAGCGCCCGAGAGCACTTCGAACGCACCTTGGTGCGGGTTCGCGGCGAACTGGTCGGCTCCGTCGCCGCACTGGAGCACCCCAACAAAAGTGCCGCCGCCAACTACGGCGAGGTGTTCCTGCGGGACAACGTGCCGGTGATGCTCTACCTGTGCTGGTGCAGGGGCGCTTCGAGATCGTGCGCAACTTCCTGACGGTGTGCCTCGATCTGCAGAGCAGCACCTACCAGACCCGGGGGGTGTTCCCCACCAGCTTCGTGGAACAAAACGGCGTGCTGGTCGCCGACTACGGACAGCGCTCGATCGGCCGGATCAGCTCGGTGGACGCCAGCCTCTAATGGCCGGTGCTGTGCTGGCTCTACGTGCAGCACAGCCGCGACGTGGAATTCGGCGCCAGCCAGAAGGTGCAACGGGGCGTGCAACTGCTGCTGGATCTGGTGTTGCACCCCACCTTTGAGGGCACCCCGGTGCTGTTCGTGCCCGACTGCGCCTTCATGATTGATCGCCCCATGGACGTGTGGGGCGCACCGCTGGAAGTGGAGGTGCTGTTGTTTGGCTGCCTGCGCAGCTGCTGCCAGTTGATGGAACTGGCCCAGACGGGCTCCATGAGCCGGCTGCTCGACCAACGGCTCGTGCTCACCCGCCAGTGGCTGCACGACTTGCGCTCCTTCCTGCTCAAGCATTACTGGGTGACCAGCAAAACCATGCAGGTGCTGCGGCGCCGACCCACCGAGCAATACGGAGACCAGCAACACGAAAACGAATTCAACGTGCAGCCCCAGGTGGTGCCGCCCTGGTTGCAGGACTGGCTGGAAAACCGCGGCGGCTACTTAGTCGGCAACATGCGCACCGGGCGACCCGACTTCCGCTTCTACAGCCTTGGCAATTCCCTGGGTTGCCTATTCGGCTTGCTGACAGCCCCCCAACAACGGGCCCTGTTCCGCCTGGTGCTGCACAACCGCCAACACCTCATGGCGCAGATGCCGATGCGGATCTGCCATCCGCCCATGGAGGTGGAGGAGTGGGCCGAAAAAACCGGATCGGATCCCAAAAACTGGCCCTGGAGCTACCACAACGGCGGTCACTGGCCCAGCTTGCTCTGGTATCTCGGCGGGGCGATCTTGCTGCACGAGCAGCGGCACCCGGCCGCCGACGTGCTGCTGATGGGCCAGATGAAGGCCATGCTCGAGGAGTGCTACTGGAGCCAACTCAACCAATTGCCCCGCCAGCAATGGGCCGAATACTTCGATGGGCCCACCGGCACCTGGGTGGGCCAGCAGGCCCGCACCTACCAGACCTGGACGATCGTGGGGTTCTTGCTGCTGCACCACATCCTGCGGGTCAAGCCCGAGGACGTGGCCCTGCTGGATCTCAATGCCAGTAGCGGCCTGATCTGAAACCAGCGGCGATCACCATCAAAAAAGCCGCGACCAGGGCCGCGGCTCAAATAAACCTTTTAGGACGGATCAGAACAGACCCAGGGTGAGCGACTTGTCGATAGGCAGGGCTGCGCCGATACCGAGGTAGATCGCGAACACGGTGCCGAACAGGAACACGCCCATGGCCACGGGACGGCGGAAGGGGTTCTGGAACTTGTTGAAGCTCTCGATGAAGGGCACCAACATCAGACCCAGGGGGATCATGGTCTGCAGGGCGATGCCGAGCAGCTTGTTGGGCACGACCCGCAGGATCTGGAACACCGGGTAGAGGTACCACTCGGGCAGGATCTCCAACGGAGTGGCGAAAGGATCGGCCTTGTCACCCAGCATGGCGGGGTCGAGCACGGCCAAACCGACCATGCAGCCGATGGTCCCGAGGATTACCACCGGGAACATGTAGAGCAGGTCGTTGGGCCAGGCGGGCTCACCGTAGTAGTTATGACCCATGCCCTTGGCGAGCTTGGCGCGCAGGCTGGGATCGGTGAGGTCGGGCTTCTTGAGGATGTGCATGGCGGGGTGCCGGGAGCAGGGATCTCTGAGGACAGTGAACGCAGACTAGAGGGGATGAACCGGCGGAGGAGACCGCCGAATCAATGGGTCACAAGGGACCGGAAATGCCCTGCTTCCGGATCATCAGGAAGTGCATGAGCATGAACACGGCCAGCAGCCAGGGCATCACGAAGGTGTGGAGGCTATAAAAGCGGGTGAGGGTCGATTGGCCAACGCTTTCACCACCGCGCAGCAGTTCCACCATGAAGTCGCCCACCACGGGCACGGCCGCTGGAACGCCAGACACAATCTTGACGGCCCAGTAGCCGAGCTGATCCCAGGGGAGGGAGTAGCCGGTGACGCCGAATGACACGGTGATGACGGCCATGGTGACGCCGGTGACCCAGGTGAGCTCGCGAGGGCGCTTGAAACCACCGGTGAGGTAGACGCGGAACACGTGCAGGATCAGCATCAGCACCATCATCGAGGCGCTCCAGCGATGCACCGAACGGATCAGCCAGCCGAAGCTGACGTCGGTCATCAGGTACTGGACCGAGGCGTAGGCCTCAGCCACCGTGGGCTTGTAATAGAAGGTCATCGCAAACCCAGTGGCGAACTGGATCAGGAAACAGACCAGCGTGATGCCGCCCAAGCAGTAAAAAATGTTGACGTGGGGCGGCACGTACTTGGCCGAGATGTCGTCGGCAATCGACTGGATCTCAAGGCGCTCCTCGAACCAGTTGTAAACCGGGTTCGCGGCCTGACCGGAGTTTCCAGCAGGTGTGTTCGCCATGCAGCTGGGTGGTTTGGTTGCGAGAGTCTACCGATCGCGCCGAGCCGCCCGTGAGTGCCCCGCACCCCAGCACCAGGCCTTCTCCACCCTTTGCAATGACCTTGAAGCCAGGCTGGTCATGGCTGTGGCGCCCGCTGCTGGGGGGGCTGCTGGTGCTGGCCCTGCTGACGGCCCCCGTCGGCGGGCTGCTGGCCCTGAGCGACACCCAGCAGCTGGTGGTGGATGCCTGGCGCCTGGTGAACCAGAGCTACGTCGATCCCACGCGTTTCGACCAGGTGCACTGGAAGCGGCTGCGCCAAAAAGCCCTGGAGCAACCAATCCAAAGCTCCGGCGACGCCTACGACGCCATTGAGGCGATGCTCACCCCCCTGGGCGATCCCTACACCCGGCTGCTGCGGCCCGACGACTACGCCACCCTGCGCTCCAACACCCAGGGCACGGTGACTGGCGTGGGGCTGCAGCTGGGGTTGCGCAGCGGTGACCAACAGATCGTGGTGATCGCCCCGCTGGACGGCTCGCCCGCCGCCGAAGCCCAGATCCCCAGCGGCGCCGAAGTGCTGCGGGTGAATGGCCAGGCCACCGCAGAGCTGGGACTGGAGCAAACGGCCGCCGCCCTGCGGGGGCCGTCTGGCTCCCGGGTGCTGGTGGAGCTGGATGTGGCCGGACAGGTGCGGGAGGCGGAACTGGAGCGCCGCCAGGTGGAATTGCGCCCCGTGCGCAGCAAGCGGCTGCGGGTGGGTGACCACACCCTTGGCTACCTGCGCATCACCCAGTTTTCCGAGCCGGTGCCGCAAGACGTGCAGGAAGCCCTGGCCGACCTCAACGGCAAAGACATCGAGGCGCTGATCCTGGATCTGCGCAACAACTCCGGCGGGTTGGTGAGTGCGGGCCTTGCCGTTGCCAACGATCTGCTCGATGGCACACCCATCGTTGAGACCCAGGATCGCGATGGGCTCAGCTCACCCCAGCAGGCCAGACCAGGCCGGCTCTACGACGGGCCCATGCTCACCTTGGTGAACGGCGGCACGGCGAGCGCCAGCGAAATCCTGGCGGGCGCCCTGCAGGACAACGGCCGCAGTGAGCTGGTGGGGTCGCGCACCTTCGGCAAGGGGCTGATCCAGACCCTGATCCCCCTGGGCGACACCAGCGGGCTGGCCGTGACCGTGGCCCGCTACCTCACCCCCAGCGGCCGGGACATCCAGAACCAGGGGATCGAACCCGATCTGGCCCTGCCCCAACCTGAGCCCCTCGATCCTGGCGGCGACGACGACGCCTGGCTGGAGCAGGCCGGCCGCTTACTGGCCAGTTGCCTGGAGGGCAACCTCTGACCATGGGGGAACGCACCTATCACGATCCCCTGCACGGGGCGATCCGCCTGGATGGGGCCGATCCGGCCGAAGCCCTGGCCATCGACCTGGTCGATACGGCCCCCTTCCAGCGCCTGCGCCGGGTGCGCCAGCTGGGGCCAGCCTTCCTGACCTTCCATGGCGCCGAATCCAGTCGCTTCACCCATTCGCTGGGGGTGTTGCACCTGGCCCGGCTGGCCCTGCAGCAGCTGGAGCGTCGCCATCCCGAACTGGCCGCCCAGCGGGGAGTGCTTTATGCCGCGGCCCTGCTCCACGACGTGGGCCATGGCCCCTTAAGCCACTCCGGCGAAGAAATGTATGGGCTGCATCACGAAGCCTGGTCGGGCCGCTTGATCCGGGAGCATCCGGCCCTGCGGGACCGCCTGGAGGCCCATGCACCAGGCACGGCCAGCGCCGTGGCCGATCTGCTCGAGCACGGCCGTTATGCCAACCCGGCCATCCAGGCCTTGGTGAGCAGCCAACTCGACTGCGACCGCCTCGACTACCTTCTGCGCGACAGCTACAGCACCGGCACCACCTATGGCCGGCTGGATCTGGAGCGGATCCTGGCCGCCTTCACCCTGGCCCCCGATGGCCAGCTGGCCCTCAGCCCCAAGGGGTTGATGGCCGTGGAGCACTACCTGGTGGTGCGCAATCTGATGTACCGCAGCGTTTACAACCACCGCCTCAATGTGGTGTGCAACTGGCTGCTGAACCAGGCCATCGCCACCGCCCGTCGGCTCGGGCCCGAGCGGGTGTGGGCCGATCGGGTGATGAACCGCTGGCTCTGGCACCCGAGCGAGCTCGATCTGCCGACCTTCCTGGCCAACGACGACATCCGCACCGGCTACCACCTGATGCGCTGGATGGAGGAGGGGCCGGCCGAGCTGCAGGATCCCTGCCGTCGACTGCTGGAGCGACGCCTGCTCAAGGCCACCGATGTGAGCCACTGTGAGCCGGCCCAGCGGCTGGAGCTGCTGGCGGCGGCGCGGCAGCTGAGCGAAGCGGAGGGCCTGAGTGCCGAAACCAGCTGCGGCCTGCAGCAGCGCCAAACCCGCGGCTATCACCCCTACAAAGGGGGGCTGCGGATCTGGGACGGCGAGCGCCTTCAGGCCCTGGAGCAACGCTCCACCCTGGTGCAAAGCCTCACCGTGCCGGTGGAGCTGGCCTGGCTGATCCATCCGGCGGAGGTGGCCCCTAAGTTGCGCCAATTGCTGGGCCGCTGAGCGGAGGTGCTGATGGACGCGGGATCACCTGGCGGAATGGAACCAGCTGGTGGCGCCGTGTTCACGGCAGACCGATCGGGCCAGGGGGCCCACCGGCTGGTGCTGCCAGCGCCCCAGGTGGATGCCGCCCTGGCCACCCCGGCGCTAGGTGGAGCCGCCAACCTGGTGCGCAGCGCCGTTGAGAGCGCAGCCCTGCTCGCCGATGGCCCCGTGCAAGGGGCGGTGATGCTCGATGCCCGATCCTGGCGCCTCGGCCTCAGCCAGCTCAGCGAAATCCAGGCCACCCTGGCCAGCCGGCAGCTGCAGCTGGTGGCCCTGACCAGCGGCCATCCCCACACCCATGTGGCCGCCGCCGGCCTGGGCCTTGAGAGCCACTGGCCCCATCCCCCCGGCAATGGGAACGGCGCTGCCCGTGAAGCCCCTGCCAGCGCCAGCGAGGCGGGGCTGCTGGTGCACCAGGGCACGCTGCGCTCCGGCGACCACCTACAAGCGGATGGAACGGTGCTGCTGCTGGGGGACGTGAACCCCGGAGCACGGATCTCCGCCGGCGGCCACGTGCTGGTGTGGGGCCGCCTGCGGGGCATCGCCCATGCCGGCTGCACAGGCAACAGCGAGGCCCGCATCGTGGCCCTGCAACTGCGCCCCCTGCAGCTGCGCATCGCCGCAGCGGTGGCCCGCGGGCCGGAGGGTTTGCCCCCGGCAGGGTTGGCCGAAGAGGCCCGGATTGTGGATGGAGCCATTCAGATCGACCCCGCCCAACCGACCTGGCCCCTCAGCGGTTGATCACCCCCAGACCGCCCAGCACACCGGCCACCGCCATAAACAAGATCGGTGAGAGGCGGGTGCGCAGCATCAGCACGCACACCACCAGCGACACCACCACGCCGGGAACATTCGTGTCGGCCGTGCGCAGAATCTTGAGCCCCACGGCAAACAGGATCCCCAGGGTGATCGGCCCCATCCCCCGCTCAAAGGCCACCCGCCAGGGGGAATGCTCCAGTCGCTTCCAGCTCAGGCAGGCCGCCACCATCAGCAGGGTGGAGGGCAGAAGGATGGCGGCTTCGGCGCCGTAGGCAGTGAGCAGGGCCCACAGCGGCCCCTCCCGCCAGCTGGCCCCGAGGCCCAGCAAGCCCACCAACATCGAACTCGGCCCGGGCGCCGCTTCGGCCAGGGCGTAGAGATCGGCGAACTGGGCATTGCTCAGCCAGCAGTACTGAGCCACGGCCAGGTGGTGGTATTCCGCCAGCAGGGTGTTGCCACCGCCAAGGGAAAACAGCGACAGCGACAAAAACTGCCAAAGCACCTGCAGCAGGGTGCCCAGGTCGGTGAGAGGGGCGGGTTCGCAGACGGCCGCCGCCGCAGCAAGCTCCAGGCTCATGGCGACGACGGGCGGCGCGGCCAATACCAGGCCATCGCCAATGGGCCGGCGACCAACACCACCGGAATCAGGCGAACGTGCAAGGCCGTGAGCGCCAGGAACACGCCGGCGGCCAGCAGCTGCGCAACCCGATCGTTCCAATACTGATCAAGAATCTTGAAGCCCATCGAGAGGGCCATGCCGGCCGCCGCGGCCACCACCCCCGCCAGCACCCGATCAACCGAAGGGATGTCGTGGAACTGGAAGTAGGCCAGGCCCACCGCCATCAACAGGGTGAAGGGCAGCAGCAACATCCCGGCCAGGGCAACCAGGGCACCGGTCAGGCCGTGGAAGTCGGCGCCGATGTACACAGCCATGTTGATTTGGTTGGGCCCAGGAAACAGCCGCGCCACAGTGAGACCCGTGAGGAATTGCTCGTTGGTCATCCAACGGCGCTGCTCCACCACAATCCGCTGGCTCCAAGCCGACAGCCCGCCGCCAAAGGCCGAGAGGGCCACCTGGAGCATGCCCCAGAACAACTGGACCAGGCTGGGGCGAGGGGCCAGTGGGCTGGGCGGGGCTGTTACTGCGGGCTCAGTCATGCACGAAATGGGGATCGGGCGGCAGTTCGCCCGCCTCATGGAGGCTGGGATCGAGCGGATCGGGGGCGTGATATTTCATTGCCGCCTCCCAATCGGCCTGGAATGTGGCGCGCAGCCGGGCCACCACCTCGGGGGCATCGGATTCGATGCCCAGCTCCCGGCGCAGGTCAAAGGCACTGCGATCGATGTTCATGGAGCCGGTCTGGGCGTAGGCCCCATCCACCAGCAGCAGCTTGGCGTGCAGTTTCAAGTGCTTCTGGCGCCGCACCTTCACGCCGAAGCGCTCCATCACCCGCAAC
The DNA here is from genome assembly GCF_002252665.1 of Synechococcus sp. 8F6. Lineage (GTDB taxonomy): Bacteria > Cyanobacteriota > Cyanobacteriia > PCC-6307 > Cyanobiaceae > Cyanobium_A. Next base: position 18,047 of record NZ_NQKZ01000022.1, on the reverse strand, counting down.
GACGAAAACGTGTCGTAGATGTCCCAGTCGGAGATGCCGTGCTTACCGCCGCAGAGCAGGCGCACCTTCACGCCCCGCTCCCGGGCGGAAATGATCCGCTCGAGGATCACGGCATCCACAAATTTGGGGTGCTGGATCCAGAGCGTGGCGCGGGCCATGTCGATGATCCGAGCCATCTGTCCCCGGCTGTGCACGCTGCTCCACACCAGCCCCACGCTGAGGTCGGGGTGGAAAAAGGTGCGATTCCAGTCGGCTTCGAAACCGCCAATCACCTCTTCCACCACCGGGGTGGCATAGCTGACGATGCCGTAGTCGCGGGTTTGGGTGAAATATTTGTCGCTGAGGTTGAAGGTGGAGATCAACGCACAGCTGCGGTCCACCGCCAGCGACTTCTCATGGGTGACCGGGAAGGCCTCGCTGGTCCAGGCCACCGCGATGCCCCAGGCGCCAAGCCGTGCATGGGCCTCATCGTTCCAGCGGTCGCCGCCGGAGGTGTGGGGATTGAGCATCACCCGCACCTGCACCCCGCGCTGGTGGGCGCGCAGCAGTGCCTGCTCAATGGCCTCCGACTGGAGCTTGAACTGCTTGAGCCGCAGCGACTCCTGGGCCCCGTCGATCAGGGCCACCACGGCCTCAACGCCGTCGTCGGGCATCACCAGCAGCTGCTGGTGATGGTGTTGATAGTCCTGCGGTAGAGCCGGCTGCGGGTCCGTGAGCTCAGTCATCCCGACCGGGTGCCAGATCCACCCGTTGTAAACCCTGGTGGAGGGGCGGCAATGCCATCTAGAACACCTGCAACCCTGGATTTTGGCCTTAACCTGCCGGCAATCCAGCCTTCGCCGTGGCCGCTGCGTCAACCCGCTACATCCTGATCTGCTCCGGCAAAGGGGGCGTGGGCAAAACCACCCTCACCGCCAATCTCGGCATCGCCCTGGCCAAGCAGGGAGCACGCACCGCCGTGCTCGATGCCGACTTCGGCCTGCGCAACCTCGACTTACTGCTGGGGCTGGAAAACCGCATTGTGTACACCGCCCAGGAGGTGCTCTCGGAGAGCTGCCGACTGGAACAGGCCCTGGTGAAGCACAAGCAGGAACCCAATCTGGCGCTGCTGCCGGCGGGCAACCCCCGCATGCTCGATTGGCTCCAGCCCGACGACATGCAGAAGATTGCCGCCATGCTCGGCGAGCACTTCGACTACGTGCTGATCGATGCCCCCGCCGGCATTGAGGGCGGCTTCAAGAACGCCATGGCGGCAGCACGGGAGGCCATCGTGGTCACCACGCCGGAAGTATCGGCGGTGCGTGATGCCGACCGGGTGATTGGCCTGCTCAACAGCGAAGGGGTCAAGCCCATTCAGCTGGTGCTCAACCGGGTGCGGCCAAAGATGATGGCCAACCAGGAGATGCTCGCGGTGAGCGATGTCACCGACATCCTGGCCCTGCCCCTGCTGGGGCTGGTGCTGGAAGACGAGCAGGTGATCGTGAGCACCAACCGCGGCGAGCCCCTGACCCTCAATGGCAACGGCTCGCCGGCGGCGCGTGCCTACACCAATGTGGCCCGCCGCCTCCAGGGTGAAGACGTGCCCCTGATCGATCCGAGCAAGGAGCGCCAGGGCCTCCGGGCCAAGATCGGCCGCCTGATGCAAACCAAGATCTTCTGAAGCCGATGACCCTGCGTGATGTGATCAACAAACTGCTGGGCCGGCAACCCGCCAGCGCCAACACCGCCAAGGAGCGGCTGCAGCTGGTGCTGGCCCACGACCGCAGCGACCTCAACCCCGAGTTGTTGCAACAAATGCGGCGGGAGATCCTCGAGGTGGTGAGCCGCTACGTCGAAATTGACTTTGAGGAAGGGGATGTGACCCTCGAAACAGAAGACCGGGTGACGGCGCTGGTGGCCAACCTGCCGATCCGGCGCGCCAAGCTACCCTCTCCCACGGCTGACGCCGCTCTGGAGGCCAAAGTCGGCCCCTAAGGCCAAGCTGCCCAGTGTGGGAATCCTGGGGCAGATGCCCTTGGAATCCCGATGTCGTTGCCGATTCAGATGGCCAATGCGGAACTCACTCCCGCAGAACGGCGCGTGCTCCAGGAACTGGAACGGGGCCACAGCAACAAGGCCATTGCTGCAGCCCTGATCGTGAGCCCGCGCACGGTGGAAAGCCACATGTCGAGCCTGCTGGCCAAAACCGGCTGTCAAAGCCGCACCCAGCTGCTGCTCTGGGCCTTGGCCGAACGATAAAGTCGTCATTGGAGAGCGGATTTCTGCCTCCTAGGCCGGCTTAGCTCAGTGGTAGAGCAGCGCTTTTGTAAAGCGAAGGCCATCGGTTCAAATCCGTTAGCCGGCTCTTGGTAGACCACCCGTCCTGGAGGGTCGGCATGGTGGGAAGCCGCCGAATGGGCGAATCTGGATGGGCCGATTGGTTGTGCCTCTCTTGCCCATCCCCCTTTGGAGCCTTCTGGGCCTGGTCGCCCTGATCCTGCAGCTGGAATCCACCAGGGCCGTTCACGCCCAGGGGGCTACGCCAGTGGCAACTCCGGCCGTTAGCCCAAGCGATGCCAACGGCAAACCAGCCGCCGCCGGAGGGGGGCAAACCAGCGCCAAGGAGCAGGTTCTGCTCGACAAAATCCGACAACTCAAAGCCCCCCGCTGGAAAAGCTTCGGCAGCTGCCGCTACGACTGGAGTGCCTGGAGGGTGGCGGAGGGCGGCGTCCGCACCACCACCAGCATCTGTGGCGCGCCGGAGGTGACCAGCAAGGTAGCGGTGCACTGCGAGACCCTGCGGGTGAGTCATCAAGGCGCCCAGGGCGCCTGGGGGGAATGGCGGCTGCCGCTGTCGCAGGAGGAGTCGAAAAGCCAGGGCGGCGAAGACCTGATGGTGGCCCATCTCTGTGCCAACGCCAAACCGATCCCGGCCACGCCTGCAGCGCCAGCAGCCAGCCCGGCCAAGGGCAGCGCCAGCGCACCCCGCACCAAAACCCCTTAACCCGAAGGCTCGCTTAAGGCCCAACCGGGCGCCCGGCCAACAACCACAGCCCCAGAGCCAACAGCGCCCACGGCAGGAACGACAACTCCATTAGCACCGGCAGCAGGTGCAGCAGCGGCTGCATGAACCAGTGGAACGCCGCCACCGCCAGGAGCACCATCAGAGCAAGGGCGGCCATCAACTTGCGCTAGATCCCTGGTGGCAGTAGAGCACCGGCGCGCAGCACCTGCCACTGCCCCGTTTCCCCCCAGGCCAGCACCGTGCTGGCCTGGCCGCCAGCCATCGGCCATGGCAACGGCGCCAGACGGGGAACCTGAGGAAATTGCTGGGCAGCCTGCTCGGCAGTCGTGGCGGCCGGGCAACCGGAGAGATTGGCGCTGGTGGTGGCCAGGGGGCCCGAGAGCTGCAGCAGAGCCAGGGCTTCGGGGCTGGCCGGCAGGCGCAGGCCCAGGCTGGCGCCGCCAGGGTTCAAGGCTGCCGCCACTGGCCCGGTGGCCGGCAACACCAGGGTGACCGCACCAGGCCAGGCCCAGGCCGCCATCTCCAGCCAGGCGGGCTGCAGCGGCAACCCGAGCGCAGCCAGCAACAGCTCGGAGCTGGCTGCCATCAGGATCACGGGCTTATCGGGCGGGCGCTGCTTGAGGGTCCACAGCTGGTGGGCCTGGTTGGGGCACGCCGCCAGAGCCGGCAGGGTGTCGGTGGGAAACAACACCGCTGAGCCGCGCTGCAACTGATCGGCCAGAGCCGGGGCGGAGAGGGTTGGGGCTGGCAACGCCCTCGGTGCGGAATCAGACCCCATCGCCGGTGTGTCGTCAGGTGAGTCCATGGCGCGCTGAAGCAAAGCGTTGCTGGCCCTCCAGATCAACATGGGCCTGAACCTGCTCGAGCCCCGCTGCGGCCAGCAGAGCCATCACCGCCTCACTCTGGTCGTGATGGTGCTCCAACACCAGCAACCCGCCGGGCGCCAGGGCGGCGGCCGCCTCCTTTGCGATCGCGCGCAGGGCATCAAGCCCATCGGGGCCACCATCGAGGGCGAGGGCCGGCTCGTGATCCCGCACCACCGGATCCAAGCCAGCCCACACCGCCGTGGGGATGTAGGGAGGATTGCTCACCACCAGCTCCAACCCGCCCCACCAGGGGCGCAGGGGCTGCCACCAACTGCCCTGCAGGAGCTGCACCCGCTCGCTCACCCCGCCCCGCTCCAGATTGTGGGCCGCCTGCTGCAACGCCACGGCACTGCAATCAACGGCCATGCCGTGGCTGTGCGGCCAGGTCAGCGCCAATGCGAGGGCCAAGCAACCCGAACCGGTGCCGAGGTCGGCCCAACGGCCGGGGCAGGCCTGGCCCAGCAGCGCAAGGGCCAGCTCCACCAATAGCTCGGTTTCCTGCCGCGGAATCAGCACACCAGGAGCGACAGCAAGCTCCAGATCCCGCCACGGACAAAGGCCCACCAGATATTGCAGGGGCTCAGCGGTGTCGAGATGGCGTTGCCAGAGGGCCTCGAGCCGCGACAGCCCACAGGTCAGCCGCACCGGTTGCTGGGGAGAGAGCCTCAGCTGTTGCTGCTGCTGCCAGGAGAGACCACCGGCCAGGTCCACTAGCCAATCGAAGGTTGCGGGGGTACCCCCTAGGGCCAGTTGCCGCCGCCGCCAGGCCAACCACTGCTCACCATCGAGCTGCACCTGTTGCATGGATCGATGCTAGATCGGGCGCCAACACAGCCCCGGCTCAGCCCGCACCTGCCCCCGTAGCTCGAGGGCCAGCAGGCGGGCAGCCAGCACGGCCGCAGGCTGATCAAGCGCAAGGCAGAGCTGCTCCAGGGAGGCGCCGCGCCCTAGGGCCGAGACCAGAGCCGGATCCACCGTGCCCAGAGCCTGCGCCTGCGACGGAGGGAGTGCATCGGCCGGGGCCAAAGGGCCCGGCCCGAGCTGGCGGATCAGATCGGCGGGCTCCAGCAGCACCGTGGCGTCTTGAGCGAGCAGCCGATTGCTGCCCGCTGCTGAGGCTTTGCCGGCATCGGCTGGCACCACCCACAGCGGCAACTCCTGGCGCATCGCCAGGGTGGCCGAATGCAGGGCGCCGCTGCGCAGCGGGCACTCCACCACCACCACGGCCTGGGCGAGCCCCACCTGAAGACGATTGCGCGCCGCGAAATGGCCGGCCTGCACCGCCGTGCCCGCGGGCAACTCACTCACCAACAATCCTTCAGCGGCCACCTCGGCCTGGAGAGCCTCGTGATGGCGCGGATACACCCGCTCCAACGGGGTGCCCAGCACCGCCACGGGCCGGCCCCCGTGGGCCAGGCATCCCCGATGCACCGCCCCATCAATCCCCTCCGCCAGGCCACTCACCACCGGCCAGCCGGCCTGGGCCAGGGCCGCACCGATCGCCTCCGCCATGGCTTCGCCATGGCGGGACGGCCGGCGGGTGCCCACCACGGCGATGGCCTGCCGGCGATGCAACAGCGGCCACAGCCAGCCGCGCCCGCTCCAATGCAGCCGCAGGGGCGGGCGTTCCAAGTCGAGCAACGCTGGCGGGAAAGCGGGATCGGCGGGCAGCACCACCCGCCTGCCGCCGTGGAGCTGGTGGGCCAAGCGGGGCAAGGGATCAGGCCCCCAGTGGGTGCGGTAGCGCTCCAACTGACGGCAGCTGGCGGGGCCCAAGCCCGCCAGGGCCGCAAAGGCCTCCGTCGGCGAGGCCCAGGCCGCCGCCCAGCCGCAGAAGCTGTCGCGGATGGCCATCAATCGGCTCAAGCCGATACCCGGACACCCCGACCACAACAACCACCAGAGACGCTGCTCCCGATTCCAGCCTTGGCGATCGGCCGCCCTCAACAGCCCCAGACCCAGCCCCAGACCCAGCCCCCGAGCCCGACCCCGCCCCGCCATACCCGCTTTCAGTACAGATGTACTGATCCTAGAGCGGGCCGCGCTCCAGGGCTGCCACCGCGGCCTCCAAATCTGCCGGCAGCCGGCGCAGCAACCGGCGCTGGTCCGAGCCGGCCACCCCGGCCACCAGCACCAGGTCCACCTGCGCCTCGGCGGCCACACCCCCATCCGCCGCCACAAACCGGCTGCGCCAGGGCAACTTCAAACCACGACGCGGCAGCACCTCACTCCAGATCTGCACCACATCGCCGTGGAGCAGGGCCTGCTTGTAATCGATGCTCAACCGCACCACCGGCAACTCCAGCCCCTGGGCCGAGAGATCGCTGTAGGCCAGCCCCGCAGCCGCCAGGGCCTCCACCCGAGCCTCCTCAAGCCAGCCCAAATAGGCGCCATGCCACATCACGCCCGCGTGATCAGTGTGCTGGGGCAGCACCCGCCGCTCCAGCAACCATCCGGCCAAGGCCTTCATGGCTGGAACCCCCGCAACCCGGCCCGACCATCACGGTCTGCACAGCAGACGACAGGGCTCCAGGGATCGGCCATAGGCTTGCGGAGAGCCTGCTTCATTGAGTCGTCCCCGTGTTTCGCAACGTTTTAATCGCCGATTCCGGCAAGGGCCATGTGGAGGAGATGGTGCGCATGCTGCGCGACATCCCCGCCGTTCGCCAGGCCCGGATCAACCTGTTGCACGTGGTGCCTGAGCAGGCGGGCGAGAGCTTCACCGAACACTCCCAACAGGCCGCCGCCATCGCTGCGGACGCCGTGCAGCGCATGGGTCTCAACCCCAGCGAGGTGAACACGATCATTCGCCAGGGCGACACCAAGCAGACCGTTCTGAAGGTGGCCGATCAACTCGACAGCGATCTGATCGTGATGGGCTCCCGCGGCATGAGCCGGCTGCAAGCGATTCTCAGCAACAGCGCCAGCCAATACGTCTTTCAATTGTCGACCCGGCCGATGCTGTTGGTGCGCGACGACCTCTACGTGCGCCACATCAACCGGCTGATGGTGACCATCGATGGCACCGGCGTGGGGGATGACGCCCTCAAGCTGGCCTGTGAACTGGTGCGTGAGATCCCGGGTGGCAGCCTCACCGGGGTGCATGTCACCCGCCAAGACATCACCCCCTCACGGGGGGGCAAATCCCCCGCCGATGAGGTGCTCGAAAAGGCAACCCAACGGGCCCGGGGCTACGGCGTGGAACTGAAGGCGCTGCATCGCAGCGGCGATGTGGGACGCACCGTGTGTGCTGCGGCCGAAGAACTCAAGGCCGACCTGCTGGTCATCGCCTCCCAGGACCGACGACCTGTGGTGGCCCGGGGGCTGGTCGACATCGACCGCCTGTTGGGCAGCTCGGTGAGTGACTACATCCGGGTGCACGCCCCGGCACCGGTGCTGCTGGTGCGCGAACCGGAAGGGCGCCGCTAAAGAGCCCTTCCGCCCTCCGGGCTCAGCCCCCCTGACGGCTGTTGGTCTGGATGTACAGGATGATCAAAAAGACCGCGGGAACCAGAACGAACAGCAGGCTGGCAACAAAGCCGAGATCGTTGGTTTCCATGGCTGAAAGGGAAGTTCTGGGAGGGTATCACCGCCAAATGGGCGGGTTTCAGGAGGCTTCATCGCTCGTTGCGGTTGGCCCCTGCTCCTCTGGCTCCCCATCGTCGTCTTCCAGCTCCGGTGGAGTGGGCCAGGCCGTGGGGCCGGGGGGCAGAGGCCGGGCCAGAGCTGCCTCCAGCAGAGCGTCCTGATCCGCCAACCCCACCTGGGGACGCGTCAGCACCAGCAATGAGTCCTGCACCAGGGCCTGGCAGGCCAGCCGCCAGTTCTGGGGACGCCGCTTCAGCTTCAGGTCTTCCACAGGGGTGCGGCCGCTCAGCACCTGGCTGCCCGTTCCCTCTGGAATGGCCACAAAGCAGGTGATGCACTGGCCGCACCCCCCACAGTTGCCCAGGGTTCCCTTGAGCCCATAGAGCTGAATTCCCTCGCGCAGCGCCACCTCCCGCAAGTTTTCACCGGGGTAGCACTCCACGTCACGCCCCTCGCGCACAAACCGGATGACGGGCATGGGAAACGAGCTGCTGCGATCTCCATTGTGGGTCAGGCCGTTGCGGTCCGTTACCTCGGCCGCGCGGTGGCCTGGGCTCCCCTTACGATCGCCCAACCCACCCAGAACTACCCCCCATGGGATTGCCCTGGTATCGGGTGCACACGGTCGTGATCAACGACCCGGGCCGACTGCTCGCCGTGCACCTCATGCACACCGCCCTGGTTGCCGGCTGGGCCGGCTCCATGGCGCTCTATGAGCTCGCCATCTTTGACCCCTCCGACCCGGTGCTCAACCCGATGTGGCGCCAGGGCATGTTTGTCATGCCCTTCATGGCCCGTCTCGGCGTAACCGGCAGCTGGGGTGGCTGGAGCATCACCGGAGAAACCGGAGTCGATCCCGGCTTCTGGAGTTTCGAAGGTGTGGCTGCTGCCCACATCATTTTCAGCGGCCTGCTCTTCCTGGCCGCCATCTGGCACTGGACCTACTGGGATCTCGAGATCTGGCAAGACCCCCGCACCGGGGAGCCGGCCCTCGATCTTCCCAAGATCTTTGGCATCCACCTGCTGCTTGCCGGCCTCGCCTGCTTTGGCTTCGGCGCCTTCCACCTCACCGGTGTGTTTGGCCCAGGCATGTGGGTCAGCGACCCCTATGGAATCACCGGACATCTAGAACCGGTGCAACCCTCGTGGGGTCCTGAAGGCTTCAACCCCTTCAACCCTGGCGGCATCGTGGCCCACCACATCGCCGCCGGCATTGTGGGCATCATCGCTGGCATCTTCCACATCACCACCCGTCCGCCAGAGCGCCTCTACAAGGCCCTGCGCATGGGCAACATCGAAACCGTGCTGGCGTCGGCCATCGCCGCGGTGTTCTTTGCTGCCTTCATCGTGGCCGGCACGATGTGGTACGGCGCTGCCGCCACCCCGATCGAGCTGTTCGGCCCCACCCGTTATCAGTGGGACCAGGGCTATTTCAAGGCGGAAATCAACCGCCGCGTGCAAACGGCCCTGGACAACGGCGCTACCAAGGAGCAGGCCTACGCGTCGATTCCTGAGAAACTCGCCTTCTTCGACTACGTGGGCAACAGCCCTGCCAAGGGCGGTCTGTTCCGCGTCGGCCCGATGGTGAATGGTGATGGCCTGCCCACCAGCTGGATCGGCCACATTTCTTTCACCGACAAGGACGGCCGCGACCTTGAAGTGCGCCGTCTGCCCAACTTCTTTGAGAACTTCCCTGTGGTTCTTCAGGACCAGGAAGGCATCGTGCGAGCCGACATCCCCTTCCGTCGGGCTGAAGCCAAGTACTCCTTCGAGCAAACGGGCGTCACCGCCACCGTTTATGGCGGTGCTCTGAACGGTCAGACCTTCACCGATCCCGCCGACGTCAAGCGGCTGGCCCGCAAGGCCCAGCTGGGTGAAGCCTTCGAGTTCGATCGCGAGACCTACCACTCGGACGGCACCTTCCGCAGCTCACCCCGCGGCTGGTTCACCTTCGGCCACGCCACCTTCGCGTTGCTGTTCTTCTTCGGCCACATCTGGCACGGCGCCCGCACCCTCTACCGAGATGTGTTCGCCGGCATTGATCCGGATCTTGGTGAGCAGGTGGAATTCGGTCTGTTCCAGAAACTGGGCGACAAGTCCACCCGTCGTCTGCCAGAGGGCTACGTGCCCCCTGCCGGCACGACGACCCTCAGCTGACCGCCAGAACCCTCGAGGACATCCATGGAAAGCTTCGCTTACATCCTGATCCTGGCTCTGGCCATTTCCACGCTTTTCTTTGCCATCGCCTTTCGCGATCCCCCGAAGATCGGCAAATAATTGGCCATCTCTGAGCCAAGCCCCTGCCCCGGCAGGGGCTTTTTTGTTGCCGCAAACAGAAAAGCAGGCCTTTCCAAATGAAAAAACGCTGTCTAAACTTGAGAAACACGCCCGGACGTTCGGGGATGCAATGCCCCTCTTGCCAACACACCGACAGCCGGGTGCTCGAGTCTCGGGCAGCCGACAGCGGGCGCAGTGTGCGACGACGGCGTGAATGCCTCAATTGCGAATTTCGTTTCACCACCTATGAACGGGTGGAAACGGTGCCCATCACCGTGGTGAAGCGCAACTCCAGCCGGGAAACCTTCAACCGGGCCAAATTGCTGCACGGTGTGCTGCGGGCCTGCGAAAAAACCGGCCTTGAGCCCGCACGACTGGAAGGGGTGGTCGACGAAATCGAGTTGCAGCTGCAACAGCGCAGCGGGCGCGAGGTGACCAGTGGCGAAATCGGCGAGCTGGTGCTGCAACATCTCAGCGAGATGAGCGAAGTGGCCTACGTCCGCTTTGCGTCGGTGTATCGGCAATTCCAGGGGATCAGCGACTTTGTCGCCACCCTTGAAGGCCTGCACAAACGCAGCGGTAGCCACCTGCGCGGCCAGCCGAGCCTGGCGGCCATCGGCTGAGCACGTCGCCAAGCCAGCCTGATCACGTCACCAACCGGGGCCGCTCACGTTGGTACAGTGACGGATCGGACTGTGTCTGCTGGCGGGCAGATCGTCCAATCCTTCGCACTGCCCTCGGCAGGCCGCCAACCTTCCATGACCGTGACCCCTTCCGACGCCACCACTGAAGCGCTCAGCACGCCATCGCTCAGCAGCGACGCTGTCAGTGCCGAGGCCGACCTCGATCTCGCCGCTGAGACGGCCGACGATCTCGACCTGGCCATTCCGGAAGAGGTTCCCACCGCCGACGACCCCAGCAGCCGCGCCGCATCCCGCAACGACGTCGATGGCGTGGGCTTCACGCTCGATGAATTTGCGTCGCTGCTGAGCAAGTACGACTACAACTTCAAGCCCGGCGACGTCGTTAACGGCACCGTGTTTGCCCTCGAGTCGAAGGGCGCCATGATCGACATCGGCGCCAAGACAGCCGCCTTCATGCCCCTGCAGGAGGTGTCGATCAACCGGGTCGAGGGCCTGAGCGACGTGCTCCAGCCCGGGGAGATCCGGGAGTTCTTCATCATGAGTGAGGAGAACGAGGACGGCCAGCTCTCGCTCTCCATTCGCCGCATTGAGTACCAGCGGGCCTGGGAGCGGGTGCGTCAGCTGCAGAAGGAAGACGCCACCATTTACAGCGAAGTGTTTGCCACCAACCGCGGTGGTGCGCTGGTGCGGGTGGAAGGTCTGCGCGGCTTCATCCCCGGCAGCCACATCAGCACCCGCAAGGCGAAGGAAGAGCTGGTGGCCGACTTCCTGCCCCTCAAGTTTCTGGAGGTGGACGAGGAGCGCAACCGCCTGGTGCTCAGCCATCGCCGCGCCCTGGTGGAGCGCAAGATGAACCGCCTCGAGGTGGGCGAAGTGGTGCTGGGCACCGTGCGCGGCATCAAGCCCTACGGCGCCTTCATCGACATCGGTGGCGTCAGCGGCCTGCTGCACATCTCCGAGATCAGCCACGAGCACATCGAGACGCCGCACACGGTGCTCAACGTGAACGATCAGATGAAGGTGATGATCATCGACCTCGACGCCGAGCGGGGCCGCATCTCCCTGTCCACCAAGGCCCTCGAGCCAGAGCCCGGCGACATGCTCACCGATCCCCAGAAGGTGTTTGAGAAGGCCGAGGAGATGGCCGCCCGCTACAAGCAGATGCTGCTGGAGCAAGCCGAAGACAACGAGCCGATGGGCGTCACCCTCGACTGAGGGCTCGACCCCCCTCGATTCTCCGATGGCACAACTGCTCCTGCGGGGCCAGATCCTGGCTGATGCCACCGGCCATCCCCACCAGATCGACGCGGTGCTGTTCGACAAGGACGGCACCCTCTCGATCAGTGAGCCCATGCTCCATGCCCTGGCTTCGGCCAGGGTTTTTCATGCCCGCAGGTTGCTGCAGCAACGCCATCCGGAACTGCCGACTACCCAGACCGACGCGCTGACTGACCTGCTGCAGCGCGCCTATGGGCTGAGCGAGCAGTCCATCCACCCCGCTGGCGCCACGGCCGTCGGCTCCCGGGCCCACAACCTGATCTCCACCGCCACGGCCCTGGCCCTGGTCGGGCTGGGTTGGCCCGAGGCGCTCGAGCTCAGCGAAGCCATCTTCGCGGCCACCGATGGCCTGCATGGGCAGGGCAGCCAGCATCAGCCGATCGCCACCGACGGGCTGCACACCCTGGTGGAGGCTTTAGGCGAAGCCGCGGTGGCCTGCGCGGTGATCAGCAACGATGACAGCCCGGGCATCGAGGCGTTCCTGGCCAGTCAGGAGCTCAGCTCCCGTTTTCAGGGGTTGTGGAGCGCCGACCACAGCCCCCGCAAGCCCGACCCGGCCGCGGTGCAAGCCCTCTGCGCCGCCCTCGGCGTGGCGGTGGAGCGCTGCGCCTTGATCGGCGATGCCAACAGTGACCTGCGCATGGCCCGGCAAGCGGGGGTGCCGGTTGTGCTCGGCTATGGGGCGGGTTGGACCGTGGCCCCACCGCTCGATCCCAGCTTTGCTTGCCTAAGCCATTGGAATGAGCTGAAGGTGCAGACAACCAGCGCATAGGCTGGCCTCACGTTGATCAAGGCCGGATGAGCCGCTACGTTTTCACCTCCGAATCCGTCACCGAAGGGCACCCCGACAAAATCTGCGACCAGGTGAGCGATGCGGTACTCGACGCCCTGCTCGCCCAAGATCCGGCCTCGCGGGTGGCCTGCGAGACCGTGGTGAACACGGGCCTCTGCCTGATCACCGGCGAAGTCACCACCAACGCCCGGGTCGACTTCAACACCCTGGTGCGGGGCGTGATCAACCAGATCGGCTACAGCGGAGCCCGCGCCGGTGGCTTCGATGCCCACAGCTGCGCCGTGCTGGTGGCCCTGGATCAACAATCGCCCGACATCGCCCAGGGGGTGAACGAGGCCGACGACCACGACGGTGACCCACTGGATCTGGTGGGGGCAGGCGACCAGGGGATCATGTTTGGCTACGCCTGCAACGAGACGCCGGAGCTGATGCCCCTGCCGATCAGCCTGGCCCACAGGCTGGCGAGGCGCCTGGCGGAAGTGCGCCACAACGGCACGCTCGGCTACCTGCTGCCTGACGGCAAAACTCAGGTGAGCGTGGTGTACGAAAACGATCAGCCCGTGGCGATCGACACGATCCTGATCTCCACCCAGCACACCGCCGAGATCGATGGCATCTCGGAGGAGAAGGCCATGCGGGAGCGCATCGCCGCCGACCTCTGGCAGCACGTGGTGGAGCCCGCCACCGCCGATCTGAGCCTCAAACCCAGCCAGGCTGACACCCGTTTCCTGGTGAACCCCACCGGCAAATTCGTGGTGGGCGGCCCCCAGGGCGATGCTGGCCTCACCGGCCGCAAAATCATCGTCGACACCTACGGCGGCTACGCACGCCACGGCGGCGGGGCCTTCTCCGGCAAGGACCCCACCAAGGTGGATCGCTCCGCCGCCTATGCCGCCCGCTATGTGGCCAAAGCCCTGGTGGCCGCGGGCCTGGCCCGCAAGGTGGAAGTGCAGCTGAGCTACGCCATCGGCGTGGCCAAGCCCGTGAGCATCCTGGTGGAGAGCTTCGGCACCGGCGCGATCAGCAACGCCGACCTCACCGCCCTGGTGCAGGAGCATTTCGACCTGCGCCCCGGCGCCATCATCGAAACCTTCGGTCTGCGCCAGCTGCCCCAGCAGCGTGGCGGCCGCTTCTACCAAGATGTAGCCGCTTACGGCCACTTCGGCCGCAGCGACCTCAATCTGCCCTGGGAAAACGTGGAGGCGATCGCCGCCACCCTGAAGCAGGCAACCGCCGCCCAGGTCGCGGCCTGACACCGTTGACCAGCCAGCGATGACGACGCTGGCGCTGGGGGTGGATCTTGGCAGCAGCGGGCTGCGGATCGCCCTGGTCGAACCTGGCGGCGCAGCGTTGCGGGAAGAGACCAGCCCCTACCCCACCCGCCTCGAAGACCCCTGGAGCTGGGTGAACGGCCTGGTGCTGCTCTGCGCCCGGCTGCCATCCGCCCTGCGCAGCCGGGTGGAGGCTATCGCCATCGCCGGGACCTCCGGCACCCTGCTGCTGTGCCGCCCCGATGGCCAGCCGGCCCCAGGGGCCCTGGGCCTAGCCCTGCCCTATCACCGCTGCTGCGCCGGGCAAGCCCCAGCCGCTGCGGCCCTTGCCGCTGGAGGCCCGGCCGCCAGTGCCAGCGGCAGCCTGGCCCGGGCCCTGCACCTGCTGGCCGAGGCTGAGCACAGCGGCGCAGCGGGGCCCTGGCTGCTGCGTCACCAGGCCGACTGGCTGATGGGCTGGCTGCTGGGCAACTGGCGCCGGGGTGAGGAAGGCAACAACCTGCGACTGGGCTGGGATCTGCAGCGACAGCGCTGGAGTGGGGCGATCGCCGAGCAGCCGTGGGCATCCGCTCTGCCGGAGATCTGCGCCAGCGGCGCCTGCCTGGGCCCGTTGGCCCCGGCTGCCGCCGCCGCCCTGGGCCTGCCGCCCAGCGCCCAAGTGGTGGCCGGCAGCACCGACGCCAATGCCGGCGTACTTGCGGTGGAGCCCCGCAGTAGCGATGGCATCACCGTGCTCGGCACCACCCTGGTGCTCAAGCAGTTCAGCCCCAAGCCGATTGAGGGGGAGGGGATCAGCTGCCACCGCGTCGCCGGACGCTGGCTGGTGGGCGGTGCCTCCAATGCTGGAGCGGGCATCCTGCGGCGCTTTTTCAGCGACGGGCAAATCGCCGAACTCAGCCGTCAGATCGATCCCAGCCAGCCTACGGGGCTGCAGCTGCGCCCTTTGCCGGCCCGCGGGGAGCGCTTTCCGGTGGACGATCCCAACCTGCAGCCGGTGCTCGAGCCCCGCCCGATCAGCGATGGGCGCTACCTCCAGGCCCTGCTGGAGGGGCTCACCGCCATCGAGCAGGCTGGCTGGCAGCGCTTGCGCGCAGCCGGCGCACCGCCCCTGGAGCGAGTGATCACCCTGGGGGGTGGTGCCCGAAACCCCCAGTGGCGCCAGCTGCGGCAGCAGAGCCTGGGGGTTCCGGTGCTGAACCGCCCTGGGCTGTCCGCGGCCCTCGGCATGGCCAGACTGGCAGCAACCATTCTTCCCCCGCCATGAACGACCGCCTGCGCTCGGTGATCTCGATGGGGGTGTTCGTGGTGCTGGCGGGGTATGTGAGCTTCAGTGCCATTCGCCTGGGCATCCTGCTCTGGCAGCGCTTCGGAGCCGGCTGACGCCAGAATCCGGCCACACCCCCGCTGCGCAGCGCCATGGCCGCCGACCCCCTCACCCCCGCCGTGAGCGATCGGATCTGCAAACACATGAACGACGACCACGCCGAAGCGGTGGTCGCCTACGCCCGCCATTACGCCGGCATCGAGGCCGCCACGGCGGCACGCATGGTTGCCGTGGGGCCGGAGGCGATGCAGCTGGAGGTGGATGGCCAGATGGTGGAGGTGCGCTTCGAGCACACCCTCAGCGACAGCGACGACGCGCACCGCACCCTGGTGGCCATGCTGCGGGCCATGCCCCGCTAGGGCGTGGGAATCCTGCAGCCAGTGCCGCGTCCACCCGCCATGGCTGCCTGGCCCACCGGCCCCTCCCCCCTGGCCGCAGGGTTGCTCCGGCTGTTGCCCCTGCACTGGATCGCCCAACCGCCCAAGCTGCGCGCCGATCTAGCCGCGGCATTGCCACCGGGCGGATTCCAGGGCGCCGGGCCCCTGCGCTGGTGGGCGGCGGGCCTGTATGAAGGCGCTGTGCGCCGGCAACTGCTGGAGCTACGCAAACATCCACAGCCACCCCTGGTGGGGGTGTTGGTGGAGCACCTGGCCGACGCCCTTGCTGCCGAAGCCTGGGAGCAGCCGCCACTGCTGGTGCCGATCCCCAGCTGGAAACAACGGGCGAACCCCCTGCCGGGTCTGCTGGGCCGGGCCCTGAGCTGGCGGCTGGGTTGGCAGCAGTCGCCCCTGCTCGAACGCAGTCGGGCGGTGCTGGGCCAGCACCACCTGGGCCGCGAGCTGCGCTGGGCCAACCAGGCCGGTGCCTTCCGCTGCGTCGCCCCCGAAACCTTGCGGCGCCGGCCCCGCCCACCGGTGCTGCTGATCGACGACATCCTCACCACAGGCGCCACCGCCTGCGCCGCCGCATCGGCCCTGCGTGAGCAGGGGTGGTGCGTGGCCGGCATGGCCTGCCTGGCCCGCACCCCCTGGCAGCGCCGTGATCTAAGATCCAAAAGTCGCTACGGCGACAGGCCGGGATAGCTCAGTTGGTAGAGCAGGCGATTGAAAATCGCCGTGTCCCCAGTTCAAATCTGGGTCCTGGCATTGTTCGACTGGCTGCGGCCCAGGCGCGTTTTCCTAACACCATGCGCGAGCCACCAGCAGACTCCAATCGGCTGTTCAACAACGCCGACAGCTTTGCCCAGGCCTTCGATGAAGCCTGGAAGCAGCACGAGCAACGCGACCCCCACCATGGCCTCGACCCCGCAGCCAAAGTTGAGCTGATGCTGGAACGCCTGGCCGAGCACCCCTTCCTGCAGAACGACCCCACCCTGGCCCGCCAGGTGGCGGGTTTCCGGCTAAGGCTCTTAGGGCTGACGGGGCTGAGCCAGTAGCTTCAGGCGCGGAGGCACGGTCTGGCGTGATGGAGAGCTCACTGGAGCGGTTGGTGCGGATGCTGAGCGGTGGCTTCAGCAACCAGGAGCAGGCTTTCGAGAACCCGCCCCTCTACGCCCACATCCTGGTCAAGTTTCGTCCGCTTCCCCAACTGGAGCCGGGTTCCTTGCTGCTCGAGCAGAGCTACGCGATCAACCCTGCGGCGCCCTACCGCACTCGGGTGCTGCGGGCCGAGCGTCAGGGGGATCAGCTGATCATCCGCAACCAGTCCCTGGTGGACGACCAACGCTTCTGGGGTGCAGTGGAGGATGCCGAACGCCGCAGCCTGATCCAAGCGGAGGATCTACGGCCCCTCGAGGGATGTGCCTACGTGGTGCGGGAAGAGGGTGATGGCTTTGTGGGTGAGGTGGAGCCGGGCTGCCGTTGCCTGGTGGACCGCAAAGGGACCACCTCCTACCTGGTGAGCCGCCTCGAGCTGCATCGCGATAACATGCGCACCATCGACCGCGGCCACGACCCAGTGACCCACGAGCACCTCTGGGGCTCGCTGCCAGGGCCCTTTGAATTCACCCGCACCGACGACTACAGCACCGAGATCCCCGACAGCTGGAGGGAAGCCTTCAGCCGCTGAACCAGCGAAGGCATCAACCCCTCAGGCACTCAGCTCATCGAGGAACGGCTGTTCCTCGGCAAACAGGGGCTCATCGGCAAAGGCCTGCTCCGCGTCATCGAGAAATGGATCCTCGCTGGGGGGCTCCTCCATCACGGCCTCCTCTTCCATGGGCGCAACGGCGGGGACTACTGCAGGAGCAATGGAGCGCAGGTGGCGGGCCGCCCCCGTGCTCTCCAGCCCGCTAAGCAGGCCCTCCAACTGAGCCAGGCGATCCTCCGTTTCACCGAGCCGCAGCTCCGTGTCTTCGGCCACCACCCCGAAACCGGAAGCGGAGCCATCCAGCAACGGCTCCACCTTCAACTCCTGCGCCACCAGTCGCTCCTCCAGCTCGAGCAGCCGGAAGGTGAGGGTTTCAGCCACCTCAGAAAGGGTCTGCAGCTGGTTGGCCAGCCGCTGGGTGAAGTCTGCAACCTTTAGATCAACAGACATAACCAGTGCCGATGGGATGGGCGGATGGTATCGGCGCAGCCCGTGAGCGCTAGGTCCAGACGGACCAGAGCCTGCCGCGCAGTATTTGCAACGATTCACAAAGCCTTGTGAACCAGTCAAACAAGACAAAGGGGCGCCCCCCCATGACAGATGCAAAGCGACCAAACCAATGCGCATGCAAAGCGGTGCTTGCAAGCCAATTCGCATTGGCCAGGGAATGCCTCAAAAGCTCGGGTCATTGCTCGATCGCAAGCTGCCCCCTCTGCCAGGAAAGTTGACGCCTCTCCAACCCGACCACTTTTTTCACCAGGGGGCTTGATGGAGCAGGGCAATGCGTCGTTACAGCGAGGCCTTTAAGGCTGATGTGAGGAGGCGTATGACTCCGCCGAACCGCCAGAGCGTTTCCCAGATTTCAGCAGAGCTGGGCATTCACGTGGCCAGCCTCTACAACTGGAGAAAGGCCT
>NZ_NQKZ01000021.1 GCF_002252665.1 Synechococcus sp. 8F6 | reverse complement strand
AGCGGCTTTGAATACACCACCTGGGGATCGGGATCAGGCCTTCCGCCAGATCACCGCGCTGCGGCGCCGGGGATACAGCTCGCGGCACAGTGGGCAGCTGGAAGTCGACGGGCCTTCTGCTGTTTTCTTGGGGTTAGTGAGCAAGGAGAATGGATATCAGTTTTCTTGGGTACTCTTTGCTTCTAGTGATTTTGACGCGATCATTATCGGCTTTTGAAAGATTTAAATTCTGAGTGCTGCTGGCTTTTCGTACTCTGAATGGTGAAGAAGCTTTTCTTTTGATGAGCTGAAGTCAGACCAGCTTGCGCCTGGCGTTGCATTTCGGTAAGCAGGCAGCTTGGCTGGGGCCCTCTGCTCAAAAGCCCTGGCTTCATCTGCCAGAGGGCTCTTTCGATTGCGACTGCTCGACTTTCTCGGTGTGGATCAAGCCGGTGATCGGATTTGAACCGACGACCTACTGATTACGAATCAGTTGCTCTACCCCTGAGCTACACCGGCATTCTGTTGAAATTAGCATTCAGCGGTCAGCCTGAAGCGGTGCGTGACGATGGGATCCAAGCCTGAATCGATTGATCCCGCATTGAGGGAGCGACTGTTGCTGGAGGCTCGCACTCCGTGGCGGGGGCTGCGCCGTGCGGTGTGGCTTGCCCTAGCGGCCTCGGGGGCAGTGGGGTTGGCGACGATGGCGATGCGATCAGCGAGTGGGGCTGACGTGCCCTCAGGTGATCTCCTCATCCAGATCGGCGCTTTCGCCCTCTTCGGTGGGTTGCTCTGGTTCGATCGCAACCGTGCCACCAGCTAACGGCTCAGGAGCGGAGGTTGGCGCTGGAGGCTCCGGCTCAGGCTCAGGTGTCACTTCCGACGCGGTGGGCGTTGGCTGGGGCGGGGTGGGATTGGTGATTTGCAGGGGGCTCAGCAGCAGCAGCGGCAACCCCAAGCACAGCCGCTCGGATTCCAGTTGCACGGGGGTGAGGGGCACGCAGGTGGCGAGTGCAGCTGGGCTCCGGCTCAGCAGCCCGATCGCCTGGCTCAGTTGTTGCCACTGCCACAGCATCAGGGCCAGCAGAGGGCAGGCCAACAGCAGCCCAACAAAACGGGGGCTGGCCGCTAGGGGCGAGAGGGGGGAGGCCAGGGCGGCGTGCTGATCCATCCACCAGAACAGGGGCAGCAGGGCCGCCGCTGCCAGCACTAGGGCCACCTTTGCGGGCAGCGGACTCTGCAGGGCAGCCAGGCTGCGCTGGGCTTCGCTGCGCGCTCTCACGGGCACCTGGACCAGCAGCAGTGAGCAAACGTCAGCAGGACGCTGCCAGAGCACGATGGCGGGCCCCAGGGCCCCGATGGCCCAGGCCAGCAGGCGCTCCAGGCCAGGCAAAGGGCCGGGATCCGCGCCAGCAAGCACCAGCAGCAGCCCCAGCAGCTCCAGCGGAATGGCCCCGAGGGCCACGAGCTGGAGCCAGAGCAGGGGCTCGCTGCGAGGGTTCACAGGGCTCAGGTGCTGAGGGTGCGGCGCTGGGTGACCAGCTTGTAGGCCTCGACGCGATCCGCTTCCTGCCAGCCGGTGTAGCGATCGGTGCCGATGCCACACTCGAAGCCAGTGGCGACTTCCTTGACGTCGTCCTTGTTGCGACGCAGGGAGTCGAGGTCGCCCTCGAACACCTTCTCCTTGCCGCGCCACACCCGCACCTTGCAGTTGCGCTGCAGCTTGCCGGTGGTGACATAGCAACCGGCCACCGCACTGCGCCCGATCGTGAACACGGCGCGGACCTCGGCTTCGCCCAGGGACTCCTCAACCAGCTCCGGTTCCAGTAGGCCTTCCATGGCCATCTGGATGTCTTCCAGCAGCTTGTAGATGACGTCGTAGTCGCGTACGTCGACGCCGGTGGCATCGGCGGCTCGCTTGGCCCCTGGCGCCATCGAGGTGTTGAAGCCGACGATCACCGCGCCCGAGGCGGCGGCCAGGTCGACGTCGGTTTCGGTGATTTCGCCCGGAGCCGAGAGCAGCACCCGCACCTGCACTTCGCCTTGGGGCAGCTGCTCGAGGGAGCCGAGGATCGCCTCGACGGAGCCCTGCACATCGGCCTTGAGGATCAGGTTGAGCTCCTTGAGCTCGCCTTCGCTGGCCTGGCCCGACATCGAAGCCAGGGACACCCGGCGGGAGGCCATCTGTTGGGCCAGGCGGGTGGCGCGGGCCTCGTTGGCCCGATCGCCCACCACGGAGCGGGCGGTCTTCTCGTCGGGGTACACCTCAAACTCGTCGCCGGCGGTGGGCACTTCGCTGAAGCCGAGGGCTTCGACGGCATAGGAGGGGCCGGCTTCCTTCACGCGCTTGCCGGTGTCGTCCACCATGGCGCGCACCTTGCCGAGCACCGGACCGGCCGCCAGAACGTCGCCGGCCTTCAGGGTGCCGTTCTGCACCAATAGCGTGGCCACTGGTCCCTTGGCCTTGTCGAGGTGAGCCTCGATCACGGTGCCCCTGGCCATCCGATCCGGGTTGGCCTGGAGGTCTTCCACCTCCGTCACCAGCAGGATCATCTCCAGCAGCTTGTCGACGTTCTCGCCCTTGATGGCGCTCACCGGCACCATCACGGTGTCGCCGCCCCAGTCTTCGGCCACCAGTTCAAGGGCCGAGAGCTCCTGCTTCACACGGTCGGGGGAGGCGCCTTCCTTGTCGATCTTGTTGATCGCCACCACGATCGGCACCTTGGCCGCCCGGGCGTGGCTGATTGCCTCCAGGGTCTGGGGACGCACGCCGTCGTCGGCGGCGACCACCAGCACGGCCACGTCGGTCACCTTGGTGCCGCGGGCCCGCATGGCGGTGAAAGCCTCGTGGCCAGGGGTGTCGAGGAAGGTGATCTTGCGCTGCTCGCCCGCGTGGGGGATCTCCACCTGATAAGCACCGATGTGCTGGGTGATGCCTCCGGCTTCGCCGGCGGCCACACGGGTTTTGCGGATGGCGTCGAGCAGGCTTGTTTTGCCGTGGTCGACGTGGCCCATCACGGTGACCACAGGCGGGCGACGGATCAGGTAATCGCGGTCACTCTCCTCGATCATTTCCACTGTCTTGGCGGCGGCTTCCTCGACGTCGTCCTCGAGCACCGGCACGCCGAATTCTTCGGCCACCGCTTCGATCGTCGAGAGGTCGAGGCTTTGGGTGACCGTGGCGATGATCCCCTTGAAGAAGAGGCTCTTGATGATTTCGGAGCTCTCAACGCCGAGTTTCTCGGCCAGCTCCTGCACCGTGAGGTTGCCCTCCGGCACGATCAGCATCTCGGGCCGCACGGCCTTGGCTTCGCGGGAGGCCCGCAATTCCATGGCGCGGCGGCGCTGCCGCTGACGGGTGGTTTCCTTCTTGCGCTTCCGCATCGCCGCAATGGGCTTGGCGGCAGGGGTGGAGGCGGTGCGGGGCTTGGCGGGGCGGGCCAGGCTGGCCTGCAGCACGAAGGCTTCCTGCTCGCCCGCGTAGCCGCCGGTTTCGGCGGTGAGCGCATCATCGTTTTCGCCGATGATGTGCACCTTGGTGCGCTGCTTTTGCGGCGTGCGGCTGCGCAGCGCCTCCAGTTTGGCGCTGTCGTCCCAGTCGGGTCGGCGGGGGCGTCCTGCTGCACCAGCGGGCGTGGGGGCCCGGAAGCCAGGCCGCCGCGGTGCGGCCGGTGGGGTGGCGCTGGGGCGCACCAGATCGGGCGTGCCCGGGCTTGACGGTGCGCCGGCTTCGGTTCGATCCCCGGGGCGCCGTGGCGGTGGAGCAGTGGGTCGGCCGGAGGGCTTCTGGAGCTGCATCAGCTCGCCAGGGGCCATCGGCTTGCGCATGCCGGCGGGCATGCCTGGGCGGCCCGGGGCGGCGGGGCGCCCAGGGGCTCCGGGAGCGGCGCTATCGCGGCGAATCGGTTTGCCGACCAGCTCGAGAGGGGTTGGGCCGGGACGACCTGGTGCCCCTGGCTTGCCGGGGCGAACAGGGGCCGGAGCTCCAGCCCGCTGGGGTGGTGCCGGCCGCTGGCTCAGTGGCGGGCGGCCCGCCGGAGAGGCGGGGCGGCTGCTGGTGCCGCTGCCAGCGCCGGCGGGGGCGCTGGTGGGGGCGCTGGTGGGACATCCCACGAGTTGAGGCTTGCTGGGGGCAGGTCGAACGGGCAGCTCAGGTTTCCGACTTGGCGTGGGAGCTGCCGCTGCTGGGCGGGCTGGGGGTGGGGTGCCGGGGCGAGCGGGTTTGGAGGCAATCACAACCGGCTTGCTCGGTGCGGCCGCCGCAGGCCGGGCCGGTGCTGCGGGCTTGCTGGGTGCGGGGGGCTTGCTTGCCGCCGCAGGCTTGCTGACCACGGTTGGTTTGCTAACCACTGCAGGCTTGCTGGGAGCGGCCGGTTTGCTTGAGGAAGGCGGTTGGTTGGCTGGCTTGGCCGCCACGGGCCGGGCCGGGGGCATGGCTGGCTTCGCGGCCATGGGCGGTGCTGCGGCCGTTTGGGTTGGGGTCGCTGGCCGTGGGCCGGCGGCAGGCTTGGACGCCTCGGCAGCATCATTGGCGGCCTTCTTGACCGAGAGAATCGCCTTCGTCGGGGCGGTGGGGGCAGCGGCAGCCGCCCGGTTGCCGTTGCTGCCCGCCTCGATCAGGGAGCGGATCCGGGACGCTTCGTCGTCGCTGATCGAGCTGCTGTGGCTCTTGGCCGCAACCCCCAACTTCTCGGCGGCATCGAGCACGTCCTTGTTCTCCAGGCCCATGTGCCGGGACAGCTCATAAATTCTGACTTTGCCGCTGCTGGTCATTCAGGTCTCCATGGATCGGGGCCCAGGGGCCGCCAAGCGGGGCCAAGGGGCACACCAGGCCGCACGCACACTCTGCGGCCAATGTTCATCTTGCCTTAGAGGCGAGATCAGCGCCGGGTGTTAGGCGCTTTTGCAGGGTTTCAACGATGGAATCTGAAACCTGACAGCGCAGGGCCCGTTGCAGACGCTTGCGTCGTCTGGCCTCTTCCAGGCACACCGGATTGGGGCAGAGGTAAGCCGAGCGGCCCATGCCCTGGTCCAATCCGATTCCTCCTTCGGCCAGCCGGATCACCCGCCAGAGCTGCTGGCGATCCAGCAGCGCACGACAGGCCACACAGCGCCGAAGCACGATCCGGGGCGTCACCGGGCCTCATCCTCTGCGACGGTCTCCTGTGCGACGGCCTCCTCGGCAGCAAAATCTTGGCCGTCTTCGCCAAGGTCCTCCTCGTCTTCGGGCAGGGGGTAGAGCTCCCGCAGGCGGGCGTCTTCCTCGGCCCGGGCCGCCTGCTCGATCTCCAGACGGGCTTCGGCTTCGGCCTGGAGAGCCTCCTCCTCCTGGCGCTGGGCGATCAGCTCAGACACCACGGCATCTTCGGCGGACTGGTCGTATTCGCTGGCGTTCTTGATGTCGATCTTCCAGCCCGTGAGGCGGGCCGCCAGACGCACGTTTTGCCCTTCGCGGCCGATGGCGAGGCTGAGTTGGTCAGGGGGCACCAGCACGTGGGCGTGCTGGCCTTCCGGGTCCACCAGTCGCACCATCTCCACTCGCGCCGGGCTGAGGGAGTTGGCGATGTATTGGCCCGGGTCGGGCGACCAGCGGATCACGTCGATCTTCTCGCCGCGCAGCTCGTTGACCACCTGCTGGATGCGGGAACCGCGGGCGCCGATGCAGGCACCCACTGGGTCGACTTCGCGCTCCACGGAATCCACGGCCACCTTGGTGCGCGGCCCCACTGAGCGGGAGGGGGGATTGGCTTCCCGCGCCACAGCCACGATCCGTACCGAGCCCTCCTGGATCTCGGGCACCTCGTTCTCAAACAGGTACACAACCAGGCCGGCGTTGGAGCGGCTCACAAACAGTTGGGGGCCTCGCCGGGCCACCTCGCTCACTTCCTTGAGGAACACCTTGAAGGTGGCGTTGGCGCGGTAGTTGTCGTTGGGTAGTTGGTCGCGGCGGGGGAGCTCAGCCTCCACCTCGGGCCGGCCCAAGCCACTGCTCACAGCCATGATCACGCTCTGGCGCTCGAAGCGGATCACCCGGGCCGTGAGCACGGGGTCTTCGAGGTCGGCGAATTCCTCCTGAATCATGCGGCGCTGTTGGTCACGCAGCTTCTGGGCCAGCACCTGCTTGGTGGTGGCGGCGGCCATGCGGCCGAACTCTTCTTTTTCGGGGGTGACGTCGAGCACCACGGTGTCGCCGATCTGGGCGTCATCGGCGACCTGTTGCACCTCGGCCAGGGAAATCTGGTGGTCTTCGCTCTCCACCTCCTCGACAATGATTTTCGAGGCCAGCACCCGGTAGCCCTCCTCTTCCAGGTCGAGGCCGACGTCGAAGTTGGAGAAGTAGTCCTCCTCAAAAGGGTCTTCGCTGATTCCCAAATACAGGGTGCGGCGATAGCGCTCGTAGCCCTTGAGCAGGGCTTCACGCAGGGCGGCCTCCACAACGGCGGGTGGCAATTTCTTCTCGTCGCTGATGTCCTCGATCAGGTTGTTCAGACCGGGGAGCAAAACCAGGGCCATGGATCAGGGGTGAGAAATGGTCAGGGAGCGGTGAAGAGGCGGATCAGGTGGGCTGGGTCGGGGTGGCCAGGCAGACGCTGATCACCGAGTCCCGCGGGATGCGCTGGGTGCGGCCGCGGATGTTGAGGTGCACATCTGTTGCATCGCGCCCTAGCAGGAGCCCTTCGCGCCGCACTTCAAGGCCCTTGCTATCGCGGCAGTGCACGGCCACTGGAAATCCGCGAAAGCTGCGGAAATCCCGGTCGTCGTGCAGATCGTCGCTGACGCCAGGGCTGCTGACCTCCAGAACATAGGCGTCGCCGAGGAGCTCGGCTGCTTCAATCGCCTCGCCGAGGGGCGCGCTCAGGGAGGCGCACTCATCGAGGCTGATGTCGCTGCCATCGGCGCGTTGCACCAGCACCTGCACCGTCATGGGGATGCGGTGGGTGAACAGATGCACGCCCTTGAGCGCGAAGCCGAATTGCGCCACAGCCGCTTGGGCCAGGCGCTCCAGATCGGGCAGGAGGGGGTGGGGCAACGCTGCAGTGGGGCTGGGGGCAGGAGGCCCGCCGGCTTTTGCAGTCTGGAAAACTGCCCATCTGCACGGTCTGTTGCATGCGCCCTTGGGCGCAAAGCTGAACCGTGACGATTGGGATTGCCCGCCGGGCAAGCCATCACCCTAGGGGATGGTCCGTCCCAGGCCCCATGCCGCCCAAGGGAGGCATCTCAATCACCGGGGCTTCGGCGAAGTAGTCGCTGGGCTGCACGGTGCCGCGCTGGCCGGCGTCCTGGTTGAGGCACTGGCCCTTCTGCTCGTCGGTGCGCAGGTATTGGCAAACCCTCGCCCAAAGCTTGGCGCGCGTGCCCGGGGCGCCCTGGCTGAAGTGCACCAGGTCGTTGCCGCCGACCATGCCCTGGATCTCCACCTGGCAGAGCGTGCAGCGCTGACGGGTGCCGGGGGGAATTGCTGCCATGGCCGCCTGTGCGATCAAACGCCAACTTAGGCGGATGGGCCTACCTGAGTTCACCCTGCTGCGTTGGCGGCGTCCCTAGCCTCAGAGCCGCGATTGCCGGGCCCCTGCCCCTTTGCCGTGAACGGGTTGTCGATGAAGCGGATGTGGGTGAGGGTTTGCTCCGTGCTGCTGGTTCCCCTCCTCTGGCTGGGCTCGGCAGTTGGCCTGGTGGTTGCCTGGGAGGCGGGTTGGGGGGGTGACGAATCTGCAGCCCTGGCGCTGGAGATGCCAGCCACTGCCGTGGTGCCAACCAGTCCCGTGGTTCCAACCAGTCCCTTGGTGCCCACCAGTCCCCATAGCTTTGTGGCTGATGCGGCCCGGGCCGTGGCCCCCGCGGTGGTGCGCATCGACACCGAGCGGGAGGTGGCCCGCCAGCCCTTTGATCCCGCCCTGCTGGATCCGTTGTTGCGCGACCTGTTTGGCGATCCCTCCGGCAGCATGCGCGAGCGGGGTCAGGGCTCCGGGGTGGTGATCGATGCCGGCAAGGGCTTGGTGCTCACCAATGCCCACGTGGTCGACCAGGTGGACAGCGTTGAGGTGACCCTGGCCGATGGCCTGCACGTGGATGGGGCTGTGGTGGGGGCCGACTCGGTCACCGATCTGGCCGTGGTCAAAATTCCTGGCTCCCGGGATCTGCGCGCCGCGCCCCTGGGGGATTCCGAAGCCCTGGAAGTGGGCGACTGGGCCATTGCCATGGGCAGTCCTTACGGACTTGAGCGCACGGTGACGCTGGGGATCGTGTCAAGCCTGCACCGCAACATCAACAGCCTCGGTTTCGCCGATAAGCGCCTCGACCTGATCCAGACCGACGCCGCGATCAACCCCGGCAACTCCGGGGGGCCGCTGATCAATGCCACTGGTGAAGTGATCGGCATCAACACCCTCGTCCGCTCAGGCCCTGGTGCTGGCCTCGGCTTTGCGATTCCGATCAACCTGGCCCGAGGGGTGGCCGCCCAGCTCAGCACCGGCGGCCAGGTGGTGCACCCCTATCTCGGGTTGCAGCTGGTGCCGCTCACCGCCCGTCGGGCCCGCGACAACAACCGCGACCCCGACGCCCTGTTGCAGCTTCCGGAGCGGGATGGGGCGCTGGTGCAGCGGGTGCTGCCCGCCAGTCCGGCGGAAACGGCGGGCTTGCGTCGCGGCGATCTGGTGGTGGGCGTCGCCGACCAGCCGGTGCCCGATCCGGCCAGCCTGCTTGAGCGGGTGGAACGCAGCAGTGTTGGAGAGCCCCTGCCGCTGACCGTGGTCCGCGGCCAGCGGGAGCTCAGCCTCACGATCAAGCCGGCGGCGTTGCCCCACACCGGATGAACGCTGCTACGGTCGCGGCCCGAGAGAGGAGCACTGGATGTCGGACCTGCAGGACCGGATGAAGCAGGCCGTGGCAACGGCTGCCACCGAGCAGATCCGCAGCGGCATGGTGGTGGGCCTGGGCTCCGGCTCCACCGCGGCCCTGATGATTCAGGCCCTCGGGGCGAAGCTCAACAGCGGCGAACTCACCGATGTGGTGGGGGTCACCACATCGTTTCAGGGGGAGGTGCTGGCCGCCGAGCTGGGCATTCCGCTCAAGAGCCTCAATGCGATCGAGCGCATCGATCTGGCCATCGACGGGGCCGATGAGGTGGATCCCTCCTTCCAGCTGATCAAGGGTGGTGGCGCCTGCCACGTGCAGGAGAAACTGGTGGCCCGCCGCGCCGAGCGCTTTGTGGTGGTGGTGGATGCCACCAAGCTTGTCGACACGCTCAACCTGGGCTTCCTGTTGCCGGTGGAGGTGCTTCCCGGCGCCTGGCGGCAGGCGCAGGCTGAGCTCGCCGCCATGGGCGGTGATGCCCAGCTGCGCATGGCCGTGAAGAAGGCTGGGCCGGTGGTGACCGACCAGGGCAACCTGGTGCTGGATGTGAAATTCGCCGGTGGCATCAGCGATCCGGCCAGCCTGGAGGCGGCGATCAACAACCTGCCCGGAGTGCTGGAGAACGGCTTGTTCGTCAACATCACCGACCAGGTGCTGGTGGGTGAAATCGTTGATGGCCAGCCGCGGGTGCGTGATCTGGTGAAGCGCTAGGCCAGCCCGCTCACGTCAGCCGGCGCCGCACCGATTCGGCGTGGCTGTGGAGTCCTTCACTCTCCGCCAGGCTGATGACGGCAGCCCCGGTGGCCTCCAGGGCCTCCCGGTTGAACCGGATCAAACTGGTGTGGCGCAGAAAGGTCTCCACGCTCAGGGCGCCGGCAAACCGTGCCGTGCCTGAGGTGGGCAGGGTGTGGTTGGGGCCGGCGAGATAGTCGCCCACGGCCTCGGGTGTGTAGGGCCCCATGAAGATGGCGCCGGCGTGCTGGATCTGCTCGGCCAGGCGCTCCGGGTCTTCGACCAGCAACTCCAGGTGCTCGGGCGCAAACCAGTCGCTGAGCCGGGCCGCCTGGGTGAGGCTGTCGCACACCACGATCAGGCCCCAGTCGTTCAGGGCCGTGCGGGTGATCTCGGCCCTGGGGTGGTTTTCAAGCTGGGCCTCCAGCGCTGCGGGTAGGGCCGCAGCCAGCGCTTCGCTGGTGGTGAGCAGGATGGCTGCGGCCAGGGGGTCGTGTTCGGCCTGGGCCAGCAGGTCGGCTGCCACTTGGTCGACGCGGGCTGTGTGGTCGGCGATCACCAGCACCTCGCTCGGGCCGGCGAGGGAATCAATCGCCACCCGGCCAAATACAGCCTTTTTCGCCAGGGTCACGTAGAGGTTGCCCGGGCCGCTGATCACGTCCACCTGGGGAATGGTTTCGGTGCCGTAGGCCAGGGCGCCGATTGCCTGGGCACCCCCCACCCGGTACACCTCCTCCACACCGGCCAGATGGGCGGCCGCCAGCACGGTGGCGTTGGGTTCGCCCCCGGGGCCGGGGGGCGTCACCATCACCAGCCGTTGCACCCCTGCCACCCGCGCCGGCACGGCGTTCATCAGCACGGTGCTGGGGTAGGAGGCCCGCCCCCCCGGCACGTAGAGGCCAGCCCGCTCCACCGGTCGCCAGCGCCGACCCAGCTGTTCGCCGTGGGGACCGGTGATGGCGAGGTCGGCGGGGAGTTGCTGCTGGTGGAAGGCCAGGATTCGCTGGTGAGCCAGGCGCAGGGCTTCCTGCAGTGGCACGGGGGTGGCCTGCCATGCCGCCGCCAGCCGTTCGCGCGGAATGCGCAGCGGATCGGGTCGCACGCCATCAAACCGTTCGGTGAGCTCCAGCAGGGCCTGATCCCCCTGGGTCTGCACCTGGGTGAGGATCGCCTCCACACGGGCCATCTCCTCCTGCATGCGGCCGCCGCTAGTGCGTTCGGCGATGGCGGCTAGGCGTTCGGCCGCTGGGCTGCCACCGGCCGAGGGCCTGGCAACGGACGAGGCGTCATCCCGCAGGCAGGTGATCGACAGAGCGGTAGGCGACGCGACCACGGGTCAGGACTGGCGGCAACACGTCGACAAGCTAGTGCGGCACTGCCTTGGCAAGGTTTTGGGGGTTGCTGGGCAGCCTGGCGGTAGGATCCGCGTTTGCCGATCCAGCGTCCGTCCGCCTGTGGCTAATAACAAGTCGTCGAAGAAGCGCATTGAAGTTGCCGAGCGCAATCGCCTCCGCAACCGCAACTACAAGTCGGCCCTGCGCACCTTGATGAAGCGCTGCTTCACCGCCTGCACCGCCTACAGCCAGGAGCCTGGCGAAACCGCCAAAACGGCCGTTCAGACCAGCATGAACGCCGCTTTCAGCAAGATTGATAAGGCCGTGAAGGTGGGTGTGCTGCACAGCAACACCGGTGCTAACCAGAAGTCGCGCCTCAGCGCGGCCGTGAAAAAAGTGATCGAGCCGGCGGTGGCCGCCAAGGCCTGAGCTCCTGCCTCGACACCTTGAGCCTCCGGTGCCCACCGAGGCAGCAGATCCTGGGAATGGCCACACTGGTTGCCATTCCCAGGATTTTGTTGTGCCATGGCTCTGAGCCCAGCCACAGCTCTGAGCCCAGCCACAGCCGTGACTCCAGCGGCGCTGGTCGACAGCCACTGTCACATCGTGTTCCGCAATTTCGACGAGGACCTCGAGGAGGTGGCCCAGCGCTGGCGGGATGCCGGCGTGCAGGCTCTGGTTCATGCCTGCGTGGAGCCTTCGGAGATTCCAGCGATCCGGGCCCTGGCCGATCGCTTTCCCGAGCTGCGCTATTCCGTGGGAGTCCATCCCCTCGATACCGAGCACTGGCGCGACGACACCGCTGGCGTGCTGCGCCAGGCCGCCCAGGCCGATTCCCGCGTGGTGGCCATTGGTGAGCTGGGCCTCGATCTGTTTCGTGACCACAACCTCGAGCAGCAGCTCGCCATGCTGGAGCCCCAGCTGGATCTGGCGGTGGAGCTGGATCTGCCGGTGATCGTGCACTGCCGCGATGCGGCCGAACCGATGTTGGCCCTGCTGCGCCAGCGGGCTGCGCGCGGTGCTTGCCCCCGCGGCGTGATGCATTGCTGGGGGGGCAACCCCAAGGAAATGGAGGGGTTTCTGGAGCTGGGTTTTTACATCAGCTTCAGCGGCACCGTCACGTTTCCCAAAGCGGAGGCCACCCATGCCTGTGCCCGGCAGGTGCCCGCGGATCGCTACCTGGTGGAAACCGACTGCCCCTTTCTGGCGCCGGTCCCCCGGCGGGGCAAACGCAATGAGCCGGCGTTCGTGGCGTCGGTGGCGGCGCGGGTGGCCGAGCTGCGTGGGGAAACCCTCACGCAAGTCGCCAATACCAGCACTTCCAATGCGGCCGAGCTGTTCCGCCTGCCGCTTCATAATGTATGATATTTCATTGGCCTGGAAGCGGAAGCGCTCCTTGTTGTCGACGTCTGCAGTCTTGAAGCAATCCCGTTGAGCAAGCCCCCTCGGGCAGCCGTTCCCCGCTCGGGGGGCGGCTGTTTGTGTGGGCGGCTGCGGGCCGTCAAGACTGCAGCGCCCGCCATGGGGTGCCCCACCGGCCAGTCCTTTCCCACCCGTTCCTGCAGGTTCACCGCATGAGCAGCGCGATCCAGGTCGCTAAGACCGTTACTTACCTGCCCGATTTGGTGGAGGTGCAGCGCGCCAGCTTCAAATGGTTCCTGGAGAAGGGGTTGATCGAAGAGCTCGAGAGCTTTTCGCCGATCACCGACTACACCGGCAAGCTTGAGCTGCACTTCATCGGTAGCGAGTACCGCCTGAAGCGCCCCCGCCACGATGTGGAAGAGGCCAAGCGCCGTGACGCGACCTTCGCGTCCCAGATGTATGTCACCTGCCGCCTGGTCAACAAGGAGACCGGCGAAATCAAGGAGCAGGAGGTGTTCATCGGCGAACTGCCGCTGATGACCGAACGCGGCACGTTCATCATCAATGGCGCCGAGCGCGTGATCGTCAACCAGATCGTCCGCTCGCCCGGCGTCTACTTCAAGGACGAGCAGGACAAGAACGGCCGCAAGACCTTCAACGCTAGCCTGATCCCCAATCGCGGTGCCTGGCTGAAGTTCGAGACTGACAAGAACGACCTGCTGCACGTTCGCGTCGACAAGACCCGCAAGATCAACGCCCACGTGCTGATGCGGGCCATTGGTCTGTCGGACAACGATGTGCTCGACAAGCTGCGGCACCCCGAGTACTACCAGAAGTCGATCGAGGCGGCCAACGACGAGGGCATTTCCTCGGAAGACCAGGCCCTGCTGGAGCTCTACAAGAAGCTGCGTCCCGGTGAGCCCCCCTCCGTCAGCGGCGGCCAGACCCTGCTGCACAGCCGCTTCTTCGACCCCAAGCGCTACGACCTGGGTCGGGTGGGCCGCTACAAGATCAACAAAAAGCTGCGCCTCACCATTCCCGATGCGGTGCGCACCCTCACCCCTGAGGACGTGCTGAGCACGATCGACTACCTGATCAACCTTGAGCTCGATGTGGGCGGTGCCTGCCTCGATGACATCGACCACCTCGGCAATCGCCGCGTCCGCTCCGTCGGCGAGCTGCTGCAGAACCAGGTGCGCGTCGGCCTGAATCGCCTCGAGCGGATCATCAAGGAGCGGATGACGGTTGGTGAGACCGAGAGCCTTACCCCCGCCCAGCTGGTGAACCCCAAGCCCCTGGTGGCGGCGATCAAGGAGTTCTTCGGCTCCAGCCAGCTGAGCCAGTTCATGGATCAGACCAACCCCCTGGCGGAGCTCACCCACAAGCGCCGCATCAGTGCCCTCGGCCCAGGCGGTCTGACCCGCGAGCGGGCCGGCTTTGCCGTGCGCGACATCCACCCCTCCCATTACGGCCGCATCTGCCCGATCGAAACGCCGGAAGGTCCGAACGCCGGTCTGATCGGTTCGCTGGCCACCCACGCCCGGGTGAATGAGTACGGCTTCATCGAAACCCCGTTCTGGAAGGTGGAGAACGGCATCGTCCACAAGAGTGGCGATCCCATCTACCTCTCCGCCGACCTGGAGGACGAGTGCCGCGTCGCCCCCGGTGACGTGCCGACCGACGCGGACGGCCGAATCACCGCCGAGCTGGTGCCGGTGCGCTATCGCCAGGACTTTGAGAAGGTGCCGCCCGAGCAGGTGGACTACGTGCAGCTTTCACCGGTGCAGGTGATTTCGGTGGCCACCTCCCTGATCCCCTTCCTGGAGCACGACGACGCCAACCGGGCCCTGATGGGCTCCAACATGCAACGTCAGGCGGTGCCCCTGCTCCGCCCCGAGCGTCCCCTGGTGGGCACGGGCCTGGAAACCCAGGTCGCCCGCGACTCCGGCATGGTGCCGATCACCCGGGTCAACGGCACGGTCACCTTTGTGGATGCCACCGCCATCGTCATCCGCGATGACCAGGGCACCGACCATGTGCACCACCTGCAGAAGTACCAGCGCTCCAACCAGGACACCTGCCTGAACCAGCGCCCGATCGTCCGCCAGGGCGACACGGTGATTGCCGGCCAGGTGCTGGCGGATGGCTCGGCCTGCGAGGGCGGCGAGATCGCCCTTGGCCAGAACGTGCTGATCGCCTACATGCCCTGGGAGGGCTACAACTACGAGGACGCCATCCTGCTCAGCGATCGGCTGGTGCACGACGACCTCTACACCTCGGTGCACATCGAGAAGTACGAGATCGAGGCCCGTCAGACCAAGCTTGGACCCGAGGAAATCACCCGGGAAATCCCGAACGTGGCCGAGGAGAGCCTGGGTCATCTCGACGAGATGGGCATCATCCGCATCGGCGCCTATGTCGAAAGCGGCGACATCCTGGTGGGCAAGGTGACCCCCAAGGGTGAATCCGACCAGCCCCCCGAAGAGAAGCTGCTGCGCGCAATCTTCGGTGAGAAAGCCCGCGATGTGCGCGACAACTCCCTGCGGGTTCCCAGCACCGAGCGGGGTCGCGTGGTGGACGTGCGCATCTACACCCGCGAGCAGGGCGACGAGCTGCCTCCGGGCGCGAACATGGTGGTGCGGGTCTATGTGGCCCAGCGCCGCAAGATCCAGGTGGGCGACAAGATGGCCGGCCGCCACGGCAACAAGGGCATCATCAGCCGGATCCTGCCCCAGCAGGACATGCCCTACCTGCCCGATGGCACCCCGATCGACATCGTGCTCAACCCCCTGGGTGTGCCGAGCCGCATGAACGTGGGCCAGGTGTTCGAGTGCCTGATGGGCTGGGCCTCATCGCACCTCGACTGCCGCGTCAAGGTGGTGCCCTTTGACGAGATGCACGGTGCCGAGAAGAGCAAGCAGACGGTGCAGGCCTACCTGGAAGAGGCGGCCAAGCTGCCTGGCAAGGATTGGGTCTACGACCCGGAAAACCCTGGCAAAATCCAGCTGATCGATGGCCGCAGCGGCGAACCGTTCGACCAGCCGGTGACCGTGGGTTATGCCCACATCCTTAAGCTGGTGCACCTGGTGGACGACAAGATCCACGCCCGCTCCACCGGCCCCTACTCGCTGGTGACCCAGCAGCCCCTGGGCGGTAAGGCCCAGCAGGGCGGCCAGCGCCTGGGTGAGATGGAGGTGTGGGCCCTCGAGGCCTACGGCGCCGCCTACACCCTGCAGGAACTGCTCACCGTCAAGTCCGACGACATGCAGGGCCGCAACGAGGCGCTCAACGCCATCGTCAAGGGCAAGCCGATTCCCCGCCCCGGCACTCCCGAGTCGTTCAAGGTGCTGATGCGCGAGCTGCAGTCGCTTGGTCTCGATATCGCCGTGTACACCGATGCCGGCGAAGAAGTGGATCTGATGCAGGACGTCAACCCCCGCCGCAGCACCCCCAGCCGGCCCACCTACGAATCCCTCGGCGTCGCGGACTATGACGACGACTGATCGCTGATTGATCGCGGACCGCTCCTCTGGGCGTTGCCGTGCCACTCCTTCCTCTCTCGATCTCCGCGAGCTCCAAGCCGATGTCCAACAGCAACCTCCGCACCGAAAACCACTTCGACTACGTCAAGATCACCTTGGCGTCGCCTGAGCGGATCATGCAGTGGGGGCAGCGCACGCTGCCCAATGGTCAGGTGGTGGGTGAAGTCACCAAGCCCGAAACCATCAACTACCGCACGCTGAAGCCCGAGATGGACGGGCTGTTCTGCGAGAAGATCTTTGGCCCGTCCAAGGATTGGGAATGCCACTGCGGCAAATACAAACGGGTGCGTCACCGCGGCATCGTGTGTGAGCGCTGCGGTGTGGAGGTGACCGAGAGCCGGGTGCGGCGCCACCGCATGGGCTTCATCAAGCTGGCGGCACCCGTGTCCCACGTTTGGTATCTCAAGGGCATTCCCAGCTACGTGGCGATCCTGCTGGATATGCCCCTGCGCGATGTCGAGCAGATCGTCTATTTCAACTGCTATGTGGTGCTCGATCCGGGCGACCACAAGGACCTCACCTACAAGCAGCTGCTCACCGAAGATGAGTGGCTGGAGATTGAAGATCAGATCTACGCCGAGGATTCGGAGATCGAGAATGAGCCCATGGTGGGCATCGGTGCCGAAGCGCTGAAGCAACTGTTGGAAGATCTCGAGCTCAACGAAACCGCTGAGCAGCTGCGGGAGGACATCGCGGCCAGCAAAGGCCAGAAGCGGGCCAAGCTGATCAAGCGCCTGCGCGTGATCGACAACTTCATCGCCACCGGGGCCCGGCCCGAATGGATGGTGCTGGATGTGATCCCGGTGATCCCCCCGGATCTCCGCCCGATGGTGCAGCTCGACGGCGGTCGCTTCGCCACTTCCGACCTCAACGATCTCTACCGCCGCGTCATCAACCGGAACAACCGCCTGGCGCGGCTGCAAGAGATCCTGGCTCCAGAAATCATCGTCCGCAACGAGAAGCGGATGCTGCAGGAGGCTGTCGACGCCTTGATCGACAACGGTCGCCGCGGTCGCACCGTGGTGGGTGCGAATAATCGGGCGCTGAAGTCACTCAGCGACATCATTGAAGGCAAGCAGGGTCGCTTCCGTCAGAACCTGCTCGGCAAGCGGGTCGATTACTCGGGTCGGTCCGTGATCGTGGTGGGTCCGAAGCTGAAGATGCACCAGTGCGGTCTGCCCAAGGAGATGGCGATCGAGCTGTTCCAGCCGTTCGTGATCCATCGCCTGATCCGCCAGAACATCGTCAACAACATCAAGGCCGCCAAGAAGTTGATCCAGCGCGCCGATGATGAGGTGATGCAGGTGTTACAGGAGGTGATCGAAGGGCATCCGATTCTGCTCAACCGCGCTCCGACCCTGCACCGCCTCGGCATCCAGGCCTTTGAGCCGAAGCTGGTCGATGGCCGCGCCATTCAGCTGCACCCGCTGGTGTGCCCCGCCTTCAACGCCGACTTCGACGGTGACCAGATGGCTGTGCACGTGCCCCTGGCCATTGAGGCGCAGACCGAAGCCCGCATGTTGATGCTGGCCAGCAACAACATCCTGTCGCCCGCTACCGGTGAGCCGATCATCACTCCGTCCCAGGACATGGTGCTCGGCGCCTACTACCTCACGGCGGAGCAGCCCGGCTCGGTGAAGCCCGAGTTTGGCGATCGCGCCAAAACCTTCGCCAGCCTCGATGACGTCATCGATGCCTTTGAAGAAAAGCACCTGTCGCTGCACGATTGGGTGTGGGTGCGCTTCAGCGGCGAGGTTGAGAGCGACGACGAAGACAAGCAGCCCCAGAAGGAAGAGACCCTCAGCGATGGCACCCGCATCGAGCAGTGGCTGTACCGCCGCGACCGTTTCGATGAAGACGGAGCGCTGATCAGCCGTTATCTGCTCACCACGGTGGGCCGCGTGGTGATCAACCACACGATCATCGACGCCGTGGCTGCGACCTGACGGCCGTTGCGAATCCAGGGTCTGGGTTCCCGTTTTTCGTTTCTCCTTTCGTCTTTCCTCCGCGCGCAGCCATGACCGCCACCCCCGCCAAGAAAACCACCAAGAAGAGCGCCAAAAAGGCCGCCGAGGCTGCTGCGCTGGAATCTGCCGCCATTGCTGCGGTAGCCGCCAGCAAAGCCCTCAGCAAGCAGGCGCCGCCGTTCCGCAATCGCGTGATCGACAAGAAGGCCCTGCGCAACCTCGTGGCCTGGGCGTACAAGCACCACGGCACTGCCGCCACGGCCTCGATGGCCGATGAGCTGAAGGACCTGGGTTTCCACTACGCCACCCAGGCGGCCGTGTCGATCTCC
The DNA here is from genome assembly GCF_002252665.1 of Synechococcus sp. 8F6. Taxonomy (GTDB): domain Bacteria; phylum Cyanobacteriota; class Cyanobacteriia; order PCC-6307; family Cyanobiaceae; genus Cyanobium_A. Next base: position 15,233 of record NZ_NQKZ01000021.1, on the reverse strand, counting down.
GTCGACGACCTGCGCATCCCTGGTGATAAGGCGGCTTTGCTGGCAGAAGCCGAAGAGCAGATCACCGAAACCGAAGAGCGCTACCGCCTCGGCGAGATCACCGAGGTGGAGCGCCACACCAAGGTGATCGACACCTGGACCGAAACGAACGAACGTCTCGTGGCGGCCGTGCGCCGCAATTTCAACGAGAACGATCCACTTAACTCGGTGTGGATGATGGCCAACTCCGGCGCCCGGGGCAACATGTCCCAGGTGCGCCAGCTGGTGGGCATGCGCGGCCTGATGGCCAACCCGCAAGGGGAAATCATCGACTTGCCGATCCGCACCAACTTCCGTGAGGGCCTCACCGTCACGGAATACGTGATCTCCTCCTACGGCGCTCGCAAGGGCCTCGTCGACACGGCTCTGCGCACCGCCGACTCGGGCTACCTCACCCGGCGTCTGGTGGACGTGGCTCAGGACGTGATCGTGCGCGAGGACGACTGCGGCACCACCCGCAGCATCCCGATCGACGCCGATGAAAAGGGCAAATTCGGCAGCAAGCTGATCGGCCGTCTAGCGGCCGAGCCGGTGGTGGCTGAAGACGGCGAAACCCTGGTGGAGCGCGATGGCGAGATCGACGCCCCCCTGTCGCGGCGGATCGAAGCCGGTGGCGTGAAAACCGTAAAGGTGCGCTCCCCGCTCACCTGTGAAGCCTCCCGTTCGGTGTGCCGCAAGTGCTACGGCTGGGCCCTGGCCCACAACCAGTTGGTGGATCTGGGCGAGGCTGTCGGCATCGTCGCCGCCCAGTCGATCGGTGAGCCTGGAACCCAGCTCACCATGCGGACCTTCCACACCGGTGGTGTGTCCACGGCTGAAACCGGTGTGGTGCGCTCCCTGGTGGATGGCACAGTTGAATTCGGTCCCAAGGCCCGGGTGCGCCCCTTCCGGACCCCCCACGGCGTGGAGGCCCAGCTCGCAGAAACCGATTTCACCCTCACCGTTAAACCCACCGGCAAGGGCAAGATCCAGAAGCTCGACATCGTCAACGGCTCGATCCTGTTTGTGGCCGACGGCGACACCGTTCCCGGTGACACGATCCTGGCCCAGATTGCGGCTGGTGTGACGGTCAAGAAGAGCGTTGAGAAGGCCACCAAGGATGTGATCTGCGACCTGGCTGGACAGGTGCGCTATGAGGACGCGATTCAGCCCAAGGAGGTCACCGACCGCCAGGGCAACATCACCCTCAAGGCCCAGCGCCTGGGCCGGATGTGGGTGTTCAGCGGCGATGTCTACAACCTGCCCCCCAATGCCTTGCCCGTGGTAGAGGGCAACAAGGCCGTCACCACCGGTGAGATGTTGGCGGAAAGCCGCCTGGTGAGCGAATACGGCGGTGCCGTGCGCCTGCGGGAGAGCGCCGGCGACTCCCGCGAAGTGCAGATCGTTACCGCCAGCCTCACCCTCAAGGACTGCAAGTTGGTGGGCGAATCCACCCACTCCGGTGAGATCTGGCACCTGGAGGGTAAGGACAACATCCGCTACCGCCTCAACACGGCCCCCGGCAGCAAGATCGCCAATGGCGAAGTAATCGCTGAGCTGGCCGACGACCGTTTCCGCACCCAAACCGGTGGCACCGTCAAATTTGCGCCCGGCCTAGCGATCAAGAAAGCCCGCAGCGCCAAGAACGGCTACGAGGTGAGCAAGGGCGGCACCCTGCTGTGGATCCCCCAGGAAACCCACGAGATCAACAAGGACATCTCCCTGTTGATGATCGAGGACGGTCAGTGGATTGAAGCCGGCACCGAGGTGGTGAAGGACATCTTTAGCCAAACCGCCGGCATCGTCACGGTGACCCAGAAGAACGACATTCTGAGGGAAATCATTGTGCGCTCCGGCACCTTGCATCTGGTGTCCGATAGCAAGACCCTCGCCAAATATGCCGATGGCAAGATGGCGACTCCGGGCGAAGAGATCACCAAGGGGCTCAAGACCGAGGCCATGGTGTTCGTCGAGGCGGTCGATACACCGGATGGCGGCGCGCTGCTGTTGCGCCCGGTGGAGGAGTACGCCATCCCCGATGCAGCCCACCTGCCTGAGCTGGGCACGGTGAAGCAGTCCGGCGGCCCCTCGCTGAACCTCAAGGCCACCCAGCGTCTGGCCTTCAAGGATGGCGAGCTGATCAAGAGCGTGGATGGCGTTGAGCTGCTGCGCACGCAACTGATCCTGGAAACCATCGACACCACCCCCCAGATGACGGTGGATGTGGAGGCCGTGTCCGACAAGCGGGCCAAGACGATTGAGCGCCTGCAGCTCACCATCCTGGAAACCCTGCTTGTGCGGCGCGACACCCTCTCCGATGCGAGCCATGGTTCAACCCACACCGATCTTCAGGTGGAAGATGGAATCGCGGTGAAGCGTGGAGATGTGGTGGCCACCACCCAGATCCTCTGCAAAGAAGATGGGGTGGTGCAGCTGCCCGATCTGGTCGATGGCGAACCGATCCGCCGCCTGATCGTGGAGCGCGACGGCGACACCCGCACCATCGAACTGGGTTCGGCCAAGCCTGAGGTCGGCCTCGACCAGCGGATTGTGGATGGTGACCGGCTGGCCGAGGGTGTCGAAGCCCCCTGCTGCGGGCAGGTGGAGGCCATCAACGGCAGCACCCTCACCATCCGCCTGGGCCGCCCCTACATGGTGTCGCCCGACTCGGTGCTGCACGTGCGCGACGGCGAGCTGGTGCAGCGGGGTGATGGCCTGGCCCTGCTCGTGTTTGAGCGCCAGAAGACCGGTGACATCGTGCAGGGTCTGCCCCGGATTGAGGAACTGCTCGAAGCCCGCCGTCCGCGGGAATCGACGATCCTCTGCCGCAAGAGTGGCACCGTGCAGATCAAGCAGGGCGAAGACGACGACTCCATTACCGTCTCGGTGATTGAGCATGACGACGCCATCACCGAGTACCCGATCCTGCTGGGCCGCAACGTGATGGTGAGCGATGGCCAGCAGGTGAGCGCCGGTGAGTCGCTGACCGACGGCCCGATCAACCCCCACGAGCTGCTGGAGTGCTTCTTCGAAGACCTGCGCAGCCGCAAGCCCACAATGGAAGCGGCCCAGGAGGCGATCTCCAAGCTGCAGTTCCGGATGGTGACCGAGGTGCAGAACGTCTACAAGAGCCAGGGCGTCTCGATTAGCGACAAGCACATCGAGGTGATCGTGCGCCAGATGACCAGCAAGGTGCGCATTGAGGACGCCGGGGACACCACCCTGCTGCCCGGTGAGCTGATCGAGCTGCGTCAGGTGGAGCAAGTAAACAGCGCCATGGCGATCACCGGTGGGGCTCCCGCCGAATTCACGCCGGTGCTGCTGGGCATCACCAAGGCCTCGCTCAACACCGACAGCTTCATCTCGGCGGCCTCCTTCCAGGAGACCACCCGGGTGCTCACCGAAGCTGCCATCGAGGGCAAGAGCGACTGGCTGCGTGGCCTCAAAGAGAACGTGATCATCGGTCGTCTGATCCCAGCTGGTACCGGCTTCAGCGGCTTCGAAGAGGAGCTGCGGGCTGAGGCCGGCCCCCATCCCGACATCCTCGAGGAAGATGCCATGGGCTATCGCCGCATGCAGAACCTGCGTCCCGACTACACCGTCGAGATGCCGGCTCCGGCCGCGTCGATGGCAGTGCTTGACGATCCCTCCGATGCGGATCTGGAGGCCACCCGCAGCCGCCATGGCATCGAGGCCAGTGCCAGCGGGCTGGCGGCGTTCACCCGCCCCAACCTGGATGACGCCCTGGAGGAGGAGCTGATCGCCGATCCTGCAGCTCTCGAGGGTCTTCAGGAAGAGGGACTGCTCACCGATGAGTGATCACCATGGCTAATTCCCTGCGCACCAGCCTGAACACGCCGGTGCCCCAGCGCCGGCTGCCCCGCTTCGGCTTCCACACCCACACCGAGCTGCTCAATGGCCGCCTGGCCATGCTGGGCTTTATTGCCCTGGTGGCCGTGGAATGGAAGCTGGGGCACGGGCTGCTGATCTGGCCTTGAGCACCGAGCCGGCTGCGCCTGCCTTGCCCCTGTTGGGGATGGGCCTGCCGGCGCTGGAGCACTGGGCTACCGCCCACGGCCAGGCCGCTTTCCGCGGCCGTCAACTGCACGACTGGCTCTACGCCAAGGGGGTTCGCAGCCTCGAGGGGGTGACTGTGTTGCCCAAAGCCTTTCGCGAGCACCTCGCGGCCCAACCCCCTTCTGGGGCCTTCGATTGGATCGGCCGCTCCCGGGAGCTGCACCGCAGCGTGGCCCGCGATGGCACCACCAAGCTGTTGCTGGGCACGGCCGACGGCCTCAGCATCGAAACCGTTGGCATCCCCGCCGAGGGACGGCTCACGGTTTGCGTGAGCAGTCAGGTGGGCTGCCCGATGGCCTGCCGCTTCTGCGCCACGGGCAAGGGCGGCCTTCAGCGCTCTCTGGCGGTGCACGAGATCGTCGACCAGGTGCTCAGCGTGCGCGAGGTGATGGATGCGCGCCCTAGCCACGTGGTGTTCATGGGCATGGGCGAGCCCCTGCTCAACAGCGAGGCGGTGCTGGATGCGATCCATTGCCTCTGCACCGACCTGGGCATGGCCCAGCGCCAGATCACGGTGAGCACCGTGGGGGTGCCGAAAACCCTGCCCACCCTGGCCGAGCGGGCCCTGGAGCGCCTGGGCCGCGCCCAGTTCACCCTGGCGGTGAGCCTGCATGCGCCGGATCAGCGGCTGCGCGAAGAGCTGATCCCCACAGCCCATGCCTATCCGCTCGAGGCCTTGCTGGACGACTGTCGCCGCTATGTGGCCATCACCGGCCGGCGGGTGAGTTTTGAATACATCCTGCTGGGCGGGCTCAACGACCAGCCCCGCCATGCCGTCGCCCTGGCCCAGCTGCTGCGGGGCTTCCAGAGCCATGTCAATTTGATTCCCTACAACCCGATCGCCGAGGAGGAATTCCAGCGGCCGGCTCCCGGCGCGGTGGAGGCCTTTCGCCAGGCCCTGCAGCAGCGTCATGTGGCCGTGAGCGTGCGCGCCAGTCGGGGTCTCGATGCCGACGCCGCCTGCGGCCAGCTGCGCCGGCGGCTTGAGGGGAGCCTGCAGCCGGCTTGATCAGGTGGGGTCTTTGGCGGGATCGAAGGCCCCCTTGGCCCCGTCGCCGTTCCAGGGGGTGAGCCAGGCCATCAGCAGGAAGGCCGGCAGGGAGGAGGCCACGGTGAGCAGGAAGAAACTGCTCCAGCCCACACCTTCGGCCACAAAACCAGCTTGGCCAGAGAGCACCGAGCGGCTCAGGGCGTAGACCCCAGAGAGCAGGGCGTACTGGGTGGCGGAGAAGCGGGGGTTGCAGAGGCTCATCAGCAGGGCCACGAACGCAGCGCCCACCAGCCCGCCGCCCAGGTTTTCCAGCCCCACCGCCATCAGCAGGGCCGGCATGCCGCCCTTGAAGCTCGCCAGGCCCCAGTAGGACAAGTTTCCCGCCGCCCCCACCAGGGCAAACACCCAAAGCGATCGGTTCATGCCCAACCTGGCGAACAGGATGCCGCCGAGGATCGTGCCGACGATGGTGGCGCCGATGCCCCAGCCGGCCAGCACCGAGCCCACCACCTCCGGCGGGAATCCCTGCTGGATCAGGAAGGGCACGGCCATCACGTTGAGCAGGCCATCGGGCCAGCGGTAGAGCAGCACCAGGGCCAGCAACATCAAGGCTCGGCCAGGGCCGGTGCGGTGCAGGAACTCCCAGGCCGGCCCTGCCACCGCCTGGCGCAGGCTGGACACCTGGTGCTGGATCGGCGGCAGTTTCGGGGCCGTCAGGGTGAAGGGCACCACCAGCAGCATCAGCACCGCCGAGCCAAGGAAGGCCAGGGGCCAGCCGCTGCGGCCGGCCAGGATGAAGCCCCCGGCGCCGATGGCGAGCATGGCGCCGCGGTAGCCGAGGTTGGTGGCGGCGGCGCCGCCACCCCGCTCCCGTTCGGGCAGCAGGTCGGTGCGGTACGCATCCACCACGATGTCCTGGGTGGCGCTCACCAGGGCCAGCAGCAGGGCCATCAGGCCGATGGCCGTCAGGCTGGCGGGATCCTGGCTGGGCCGCAGCAGGGCCATGGCAGCGATCACCAGCACCAGCAGCAGCTGCAGCAGCAGCAGCCAGCCCCGCCGCCGGTCGGGCCAGGGGATCGGCCAGCGATCCAGGGCCGGCGCCCAAAACATCTTCAAGGTGTAGGGCAGTTCGGCGTAGGCCAACAGGCCGATCAGCCCGAGCGGCACGCCGGAGGCGGTGAGCCAGCCCTGCAGGAGCTTGGTGCCCACCATGTAGGGCGTGCCGCTGGCCACCCCTTCGGCCGCCACCGCGGTGAGGCGCCGCCAGGTGCCGGAGGACGGGGCCATCAAGCGGGGGGCAGTTCGGCGAACACTAGGGGCGATGATGGGTCCAGGCGCTCGCTCACCCCCAAGGCTGTGCAATTTTTTCGCTCCACCCTGCTGCCGGCCGCCATCGTGGTGCTGTTCGGATTGGCGCTCTTTGCCGTGAGTGCTCGGATCTGGTTGCCCGGCGACATGGCTGCCCCCGCCCCGATCGGCTGAGTCCCCGTCGTGAGCCTTTCCCTGCAGCCCGATCAGCCCCAGCCTGACCATCCGTCAGGGCCCTTCGGCGACAGTCCCCAGCAGCTGCACCTCGACCCTGAGGTGCTGGCCCAGGAATTGGCGGAGGAGCTGCTCGGCGATCCCCTCGACGACCTGGAGACCAGCGATCCAACGGCCAGCGACGTGGCCGCTGAATGCGACCAGGGTTTGGTGTTGTTGCGCGCTGAGGCTGGCGGCAGCACCCACGAGCAGTGCATGCAGGGGTTGCGCATCTTTTGTGAGCACCGCGATCCGCGGGCCCTGCCGCTGCTGTTGCCCCTATTGGCGGTGAGCTGCCCGATCCTGCGGATGAGTGCGGTGTATGCCCTGGGCCGCAACCCCAGCCCCCTGGCGGTGGAGCCGCTGCTGGCCCTGCTGGGCTCCGACGACAACGGCTATGTGCGCAAGGCGGTGGCCTGGAGCCTGGGCAACTACCCGGATGCGCCGGTGCTCAATCCCCTGATCCGCTCGCTCCAGGTGGATATCGCCGCCGTGCGCCTCTGGGCTGCGAGCTCTCTGGCGGAGGCGGGCTCCACCGGAGCGGCGAAGGCCGATCCGGCGGCGGCCCAGTTGCTGCTGAGCTTGCGCATCGATAGCGAGCCGGCCGTGCGCAGCAACAGCGCCTGGGCCCTGGGTCGCCTCTATGGCGACCTGGTGCAGCCCCGCCAGCAGGTGGTGGTGGAATCGCTGTTGCACGCCATGCTTCACGACGCGGAGCCGAGCGTGCGCGATGAGGCGCGGCTGGCCCTCGAGCAGCTGGAGCAACCCGAGGTGCTCGAACGCCTGCAGACGCTGGTGGATGAGGGCCTGCTCAGCTGACGCTGACGAAGCTGACGCGTCCCCGGGCCCAGCCTCTCGCCCAGCCATCAGAAATCGCGGCTAACATGTATAAACCTGTCCAGGCCTGGGATGGATCAGTACACCATCCGTTTTCGGATCCGGCCCGATGGCCGCGTTGAAGAGTTGGTGGAAGGGGTGCGGGGGTTGGGTTGCGAGCAGCTCACCGAGCGGATCGAGGCCCGGCTCGGGGCTGTACAACAGCGTGAGCGCACGGCCGCGGCCTTCCAGTCCCACGACCAGGTTCAAGGCGAGGTCCAGCCCCTGGGGCAATCCCTGGCCAATCCCACTTCCCTGTAAACCGTCGCTGCTCCTGAACCGATGTCGCACTTCAGCACGATCAAGACCGAGCTCCGCGATCGCCAGGCCCTGCTGGAGGCGCTCCGGGATCTGGGCCTCGACCCTCGCGAGGGCGCCTTGCCGGTGCGCGGCTACCGCGGCCAGACGCTGGAGGCCCAACTGGCAGTGGCCCAGCCCAACGGCGCCGACATCGGGTTTCGTTTCGACCCGGAAACCGGGAGCTATGAGCTCGTAACAGACCTGGATCTGTGGAAGCAGCCGGTGCCGGTCGAGCGCTTCATCGCCCAGCTCAACCAGCGCTATGCCCTGCGCACCATCCTGGCGGCCAGCGCCGAGGAGGGCTTCCAGGTGAGTGAGCAGATCCAGCAACAGGACGGCACTATTGAGCTGGTGGTGACCCGCTGGGCCTAGCTGTTGTGAGCTCCTCCGGCAGGGTGGATCCAGCACTGGCTTTCACAGTGATGCCCCCAGGGGCCGAGGCGCAGCGCACCGGCCTGGAGCCTCTGCTCGGAGGCTCCCTGCGCCAGAAAGCGGTGTGGGTCGATGAGGCGGTCTGCATCGGCTGTCGCTACTGCGCCCATGTGGCCACCAATACGTTTGTGGTGGAGCCCGATTGGGGGCGCTCCCGCGCCATCCGCCAGGACGGTGACACCACCGAGCTGATCCAGGAGGCTATCGACACCTGTCCCGTCGATTGCATTCATTGGGTGGCCTACGAGCAGCTGCCTAGGCTGCAACAACAGCTGGCGGATCAGGAGATCCTGCCCCTGGGGGTCCCCTCTCCAGCGCGTCCCAAGCGCACCCTGCCGCGGCGGGAGTCGTCCTGATGCTTCCCACCCGGCGGTTCGGCCGCACCGAGCTGGCCATGCCGATGCTCTCCCTGGGCTGCATGCGCTTTCAGCAGAGCTGGACCGACCTGCCGCCCGATCAGATCACCGCGGCGAGTCAGGCCAACCTGCGCACCATCCTGGAGAAGGCGGTGCCGGCGGGCTTCCACCACATCGAGACGGCCCGTCACTACGGCACTTCGGAGCGGCAGCTGGGCTGGCTGCTCGACCAGGTGCCCGATCCCCTGCGCATCCTGCAGACCAAGGTGCCGCCCCACCCGGAGCCGGAGGCCTTTGAGGCCGAGCTGCGCACCAGCTTTGAGCGCCTCGGGGTGGCGTGGGTGGATCTGGTGACGCTCCACGGCCTCAATCAACCGGAGCACCTCGAGCAGAGCCTGCGGCCCGCCGGTTGCCGCGAGGTGCTGCGGCGCTGGCAGGCCGAGGGCCGGATCGGCCATGTGGGCTTCTCCACCCACGCTCCCCTGCCCCTGATCTGCGAGGCGATCGCCAGCGACGCCTTCGACTACATCAACCTCCACTGGTATTTCATCCGCCAGGACAACCGCCCTGCCATCGCGCTGGCCCAGGCCCACGACATGGGGGTGTTTGTGATCAGCCCCACCGACAAGGGCGGCCATCTGCATACGCCCTCCGCTCGCCTGAGCGCCCTGTGCGCGCCGCTGCACCCGATCACCTTCAACGATCTGTTCTGCCTGTCTGAATTGGGTTCTGCAGGGGTGCCGGCGGTCCATACTCTCAGCGTCGGAGCAGCCCGTCCTGAAGATCTCGACCTGCACATCGAGGCAGTGGCGCAGCTGGACCAGGCCAGTGCCCTGGTGCCCCCGGTGCTCGAGCGCCTGGAGCAGGCCCGCCGGGACGCCCTTGATCCGGCCTGGCTGGCCAGCTGGGAGAAGGGCTTGCCGGAGTGGTCTGAGGTGCCGGGGCAGATCAACGTGCAAGTGTTGCTCTGGCTGCACAACCTCCTCGAGGCCTGGGATCTCGAGGGCTTTGCCCGGGCCCGCTACGGGTTGCTCGGCCAGGGCGGCCACTGGTTTCCCGGCCGCAATGCCGACCTTCTCGACGACGCGGTGAGCGAGGCGGAGCTGCGGGCCGCTCTCGCCCGCAGCCCTTGGGTCGATCAGATCCCCGCGATCCTGCGGGGCCTGCGCAGCCGCCTGGGCGGCCAGACCGTCACCCGGCTGATGGGCTCGTGACGGCTGCCGTTGTGGCTGCGGCTCCCAGCGGTTGCTTGGCCGGGACTCCGACCGCTCGGGGGTAGGCGGGGGGACAAGGGGCTAGGGGCTTCACCAGCAGCGCGTGGCGAATGCCCCGGCCGTGGGGGAGTTCCCGATTCAGGCACTGGTCGGTGCGGGCCTTCAGGGGGGCCAGGGCGGCGTCGAGCTCGCGCTGATCCGCCGGCGACCACTGGCCGCGATACAGCAGCGCCAGGCCGTTGGGGTGCAGCAGTGGCACCAGGTATTCGGCCACCACCGGCGCACTGGCCACAGCCCGGGCCAGGGCCCAGTCGAATTGGCCGCGGCAGGCCTTCTGCCGCCCTGTGCGTTCAATCCGCTCGCAGCGCAGCTGCACCCGTTCGCCCAGCCCCAGGGTGTCGGCCATGGCCTGCACGGCCTCCACCTTGCGGCCCACTGAATCCACCAGGGTCAGCTGGGCCTGGGGAAAGGCGATCGCCACCGCCAGGCCGGGGAAGCCGCCGCCGGTGCCCACATCGATCAACCGGAGGGGCGCCTGGGCGGCCTCCGTCTGCAGCAGGGGCACCAGGGGCCAGAGGCTGTCGAACACCTGGGCGATCCAGAAGTCGTCGCCTTCCACCAGCCGGGTCAGGTTGAGCTTGCGGTTCCACTGGCGCAGCTGCTCCTGCAGCTCGGCCAGCAGCTGCTCCTGGCCGGAGCTGGGCTGCCAGCCGAGTTCTTGCCAGAGGGCGTTGCCGGTGAGGGTGGGGGCCATCCAGCCTGGCAGTGGGGTTGTGATCTCTAGGATCCCGCAGAACGGATCTCCCCGCCGGATCTCGCAGTCCCGCTTCCCTTGCCGCTGCCGTCTCCTTGGCCAGCTCCTCTTCCAGCCCACCACCCAGCTCGCCATCCAGCTCCCGGCCCAGCCACTACGCGCTGCTGCAGGTGCCGGAGACGGCCTCGCGCCAGGAGCTGCGCCAGGCCTTCCGCGGGTTGAGCAAGCGGTATCACCCCGACACCACCGTTTTGCCGGCAGGCGAAGCGGCCGCTGCCTTTCAGCGCCTGCAACAGGCCTATGCGGTGCTCAGTGATCCTGTGTTGCGCCAGCGTTACGACGCCCAGCTCCATCCCTCCCCAGCACCGTTGCCGCCATCCCCGCCGTCGCTGGCGGGGGATGTCCCTCGGCCGACCTCGGTGCGTCGGGATCTCTCCGGCGGGGAGTGGTTAGCCCTGCTGCTGCTGGGGTTTGCCCTGGTGCTGAGCCTGGTGCTTGGGGTGGGTGTGGCCTGGATGCGCGGTGCCGAGCTGGTGCAGTGGCCCAGTTGGTGGACGCAGGCGCAGGCCGCCAATGCCACCGGCGCCATGACAGGGTTGGCGCCATGACCGAGTTGCCCAGCCCCCAGACCCCGCTGTATCACCATCCGCTCCCGGCCCTGGAGCTCTGGCTGGAGCAGCTGGGTGCCCGGCGCCAGCGGGCCAACTCCTGCCTCTGGGACCTGCATCGTCCCGATTGGAGCGCCCTGGTGGAACTGGAGGTGGAGGAACTCAAGGTGAGCTGGCACCGCGACGGCGAAGTGTCGGTGCGCCACTTTCCCTACGGCCTGTCGCGGGCGGATGCCGAAGCGGTGATCCTGGCCGGTCCTTAGGGGTCCAGCGCTTTCTCTGATCCGTTCAGGGGGCAGGCCCAGGCTCGGTGATAGAGGTCAGCGCCAGAGCTCAGCGGCAGATGTCACTGCGGCGCTCGCTGGCCGTGGACACGGGTCCGCAATTGACCCAGCGCACCAGCGAATCCTCCACGTCGGTGAACAGCACCAACACACCACCGCACAACAGCACCAGCACGCCACTCACCAGCCAGTGTTGTTTGGTCATCCGGGTTGCATGCTTATCGGTGGGTGGCCAAAGCCTTGATGAAAGTATCGCCCAGCCGTTGGATCTGCCATTGGCGGGCCAGCTCCCCGGCGGTGAGGGGCTCCAGCGGTGGCAACTGGGCCAGCACGGGCGTCTGGGCCAGGGCGGCCAGGGTGCGGGGGTTGTCGGGGTGGAGCGGCCCGTTGAGCACCAGGCCCAGAAGCGGAATGCCGCGGCGGCGCAGGGCTTCCACCGACAGCAGGGTGTGGTTGAGGGTGCCCAGGCCGCTGCGGGCCACCAGCAGCACCGGCAGCCCCCAGGCGGCCAGCTGCTCGATCTGCAGCCAGTCGCGGCGCAGCGGCACCAGCAGCCCGCCAGCGGTCTCCACCACCAACGGGGCATTCACCACCGGCAGGGCCAGTCGGGCCGGGTCGATCGTGAGGCCCTCCTGCTCGGCGGCCCAATGGGGCGACACCGGCGTCTGCAGTCGGTAGGCCTCCCGCAGCAGCCGTTCGGCCGGTAGCTGCAGCAGGGCCTGCAGCCGACCGCTGTCGCCGCCCCCCTCGAGGCCGCTCTGTACGGGCTTCCAGTAGTGAGCGCCCAGGCCCTGCACCACCAGGGCGCTCACCACCGTTTTGCCCACGTCAGTGTCGGTGCCGCAGATCACCAGCTGGGGGTGGCGGTGGTTCATGGGCTGGGGGCTTGGTTGGGGCGTTGGCCCAGCAGCAGCAACACCTCCCAGCTGACTTGGCCGTCGCTGGGCCAGCAGTCGAGCAGCCGGCGCAGTTGGGCTGGGCTCAGGCGGCCCGAGCGGCTGGTGCCCGCTCCGAGGGTTTTCAGCTGCTGCAGGAAGCCCAGGCTGCTGCCGTAGCCGCGGCTGAACTGCAGCCGGTGGCAGTGGCGCAGGCGCAGCCCCCCTTGGGCGCTGGCGGCCAGCAGCGCTTCGGCATTGGGCAGATCCAGGGCCGTGCAGGGCACGCCGGCAGCGGCGGCGGCGCGGTGCCACTGGGGGAAGCTGCCGCTCGTGGGCACGGCCACTGCCAGCCAGCCACCGGGTTGCAACTGGCCGCACCAGTGCCGCAGATGGCGGGCGGGATCGTCGAGCCACTGCAGGGCAAAGCTGGAGGTGAGCAGGGCGGCGTGCTGCAGCTGCTCGGGCAGGGGCTGGTTGAGGTCCCACACCAGTTGGTTGCTGGGGGCCGCCAGGGGGTTGTGGCTTAGCAGCGCGGGGCAGAGATCCAGCTGCAGCAGGGGTTGGTGGTCGCCCTGGTGGCGCAGGGCCTGCCCCACCAGTCCACTGCCGGCGCCCAGGTCGGCCCGTGGACCGTCGGGCAGGGGCAGCGCTCGGCAGAGGTGGGCCAGGCGCCAGGCCACCCCCTGCTGCAGCCGGGCCTGCTGGGTGTAGTGGTGGGCCTGCCGCGCGAAGCGGGCACTCACCTGGTGGCTGAAGGTTGGATTGGGGGCGGCAGCTGGGTTCATGCCAGAGCCTCGATCCATCTGCATACCAGGGGCATCAACGCCGGGCTCAGCAGGCAGTGCCCCACCCCGGCCAGGCTGAGCCGGTCGGCGGTAGGCAGGGCGTCGCGCAGCAGCGCGCGCGCCTCGGGCACCACGATCTGATCGGCGCCCCCCTCCACGATCAACACCCGGGCGCGGGCCGGAAACGCCGGGGGCAGGCCGGCGGTGGCGGCCAACAGGGCCAGGTCTTGCGCCAACCGTTGCCGACCGGCTTCGGTCAGGGGGGCCGCGGTGATGCCAGGCGGCAGCAGGTTGACCGGCTGGGGGGCTGCCGCCCGCTCCAAAAAGCTCTCCAGCATGGCGCCGGCCTGGGCGGAGGCCAGCTGCTCGGCCATGGCCGCCACCGCGGCGCGCAGCCGGCGGCCGGCGGGACCCTCGGGCACGAAGCGGCCGAAGCTGGCTAGCAGCACCACCGCGTCGGCTTGCTCCAGCACGGCGGGCGGCACCAGATGGGGGCCGAGCGAGTGGGCGATCAGCACCCGCGGCCCAGCTCCCTGCTGCCAGGCCACAGCCTTGGGGGGCTGCTGTCCGAAGCCCCGTTCGCCGCACTGCCAGCCCCAGCTGCGCTGCTGCCAGGCGGCCTGGAACGGTTCCCAGCCCTGGGCATCGCCGGCCCAGCCGTGCATGGCGATCACCTGCATGGTGGGTCTCCCAGGGCGGCCAGCAACCGCCCCAATGTGCCGGCTGGCAGGTCGTGACGCAGCACCAACCGCAAGCGCGCCGTGCCCTCCGGCACGGTGGGCGGGCGGATCGCCACGCTCAACAGTCCGGCGGCCTCCAGCCGGTGTTGCAGGGCCAGGGCGGCGCGGTCGTCGCCTACCAGCAGCGGCAGGATCGGCCCCACCCCGGGGGGACGCGGCCAGCCCGCGGCCTCCAGGGCGGTGCGCCAGCGCTCGGCTCGTTGCAGCAGCGCCGGGCCGTGGGGCTCGGCCTGGATCTGGTGCAGGGCGGCCAGGGCGCCGGCGGCCAGGGGCGGAGCCAGGGCGGTGGTGTAGCGGAAGGGTCCGCTGAACTGCAGCAGCCACTCCATCACCAGGGTGTCGCCAGCCAGAAACGCCCCGCCGCTGCCGAAGGCTTTGCCGAAGGTGCCGCTGATCAGGGCGATCTCCGGCTGCCCCCCCTCCCCATTGAGGCCATAGCCCAGCCCCCGTCCGCCGGGGCCGAGCACCCCGAGGGCATGGGCTTCATCGAGCAGCAGCGCGGCGCCGTGGCCAGCGCACAGGGCCGCCAGGGCCGCTACATCTGGACTGGAGCCCTCCATCGAGAACAGGCTTTCGCTCAGCACCAGCAGCCGTTGGTTGGGGCGTTCCCGTCGGGCGGCCTGGAGCCGACGATCCAGATCGGCCAGGTTGTTGTGGGCAAAGCGCTGCAGCCCGGCGCCGCTGGCCCGCACCCCCGTGAGCAGGGACTGGTGAATGAGCCGATCGGCCAGCACCAGGCTGTGGCGATCGACCAGAGCGGCCACGGCCGCCAGGTTGGCCTGGAAGCCGCTGGGGAACAGCAGCGCCCGCTCGCGGCCCAGCCAACGCGCCAGGGCCGCTTCCAGTGCGGCATGGGCCGGCCGGCTGCCGCTCACCAGCCTTGAGGCGCCGGCGCCCACGCCCTCCCCCGCGGCGGCGGCCTGGGCCGCGGCCACCAGGGCGGGGTGGCGGCTCAGTCCGAGGTAGTCGTTGCTGGCCAGATCGAGCAGGGGGGCTGCGGCGCTGGTTCGGAGGGCTGCGGCGTCAGCGGGTTCAAAGCTGCGCAGGGCGCGCCGGCGCTGCTCGGGAAGGTCCGCGAGCTGGCGCTGCAGCTCCTGCCGCCAGTGGGCGGACGGGTCGCTGCTCTCTGATGCGCTCCATCCCAATGGCCTTGATCCCAATGATCCGACCGCAGTGTCCAAACGCTAGATCGCGCCTAGGACAGGGCGGGCACTAACGGTTTGAACGTGCCCGTGCCCAAGGTCCTGGTGTGCCTTCCCCGGGAAGCTCATCTCTGAGGGCTTTGCGACCTGTTGAACGTTCTGTTTCACAAACCCAAATCGCCTCCACCCCCCCCACCCCCCCCCCCCCCCCCCCCCCCCCCCCCCCCCCCCCCCCCCCCCCCCCCCCCCCCCCCCCC
>NZ_NQKZ01000020.1 GCF_002252665.1 Synechococcus sp. 8F6 | reverse complement strand
CGAAGAACATTCTTCTGAATGAAGGTCTGCGTGCCTGGATGGCACCGGCTGACCAGCCGCACGAAAACTTCGTCTTCCCTGAAGAGGTTCTGCCCCGCGGCAACGCTCTTTGATTCAAGGGTTCAACGGTTTTTGCCGACCAAGAAGCGCTCCCACGGGGGCGCTTTTTTCTTGGCTACATTTACAGCGTTCTGTCAGCAGTGGTGTGGCGCCGTCCTGGCCCTTGGGCTCAGGTGGTGCCGAAGGCATCGCCGGCTGGCCCCAATCCCCAGAGGAGGAGGTGCCCGTGAGTTCCAGTTGTTTCACCCAGGGTCTGCTGATCGCGGAGAACGCCCTCTAGTTGGTTTCGCGGCTGATGCAGCCCGGCGAGAGCCCCCGGCGAGCCCTGTGCCCGTCGGGGGCATCGTTTTTGCAGCACAGGCCATTGTGCGCAGTGGCACAGGCCATTGTGCGCACTGGCACAGGCCATTGTGCGCACTGGCACAGGCCATTGTGCGCACTGGCACAGGCCATTGTGCGCACTGGCACAGGAGCAGACGCCGCTGCTGTGTTATCCGGCGATTATGTATGCGGCGCATTGCGCCATCTCGTGTGAGGAACCCATGAAACTCTTTAAGCAACTCCTGGTTGCACCTGCAGCCCTCGGTCTGCTGGCCCCCGTGGCCGCTACCGCAGCTGAGCTCAACCTGGACGGCGTCAACAAGTATGCCTCCGAGGAGCAAGTCACCAGCATCTCCCAGTTCTCTGACGTCAAGCCCACCGACTGGGCTTACCAGGCTCTATCCAACCTGATCGAGCGCTACGGCTGCGTCGCTGGTTACCCCGACGGCACCTACAAGGGTGGCCGGGCCATGACCCGCTTCGAAGCAGCTGCTCTTCTCAACGCTTGCCTCGACCGCGTCACCGAAGTGACCGACGAGCTCAAGAAGCTGATGGCCGAGTTCGAGAAGGAACTCGCCATCCTCAAGGGCCGCGTGGACGGTCTTGAGGCCAAAGTGGGCGAACTGGAAGCCAACCAGTTCTCCACCACCACCAAGCTGAAGGGTATCGCCACCTTCGTGGTCGGCGGTGCATCCGCTGCGGTGAATCCAGATACCGTCACCGAGCAAGCCGAGCAGGTGTCGTTTAACTATGACGTTCGCCTGATCCTCGACACCAGCTTCACCGGCAAGGATCTGCTGCGCACCACCCTGCGTGCTGGCAACTTCGGTGAGTCCGCCTTCGGCGGTGGCAACACCCTGATGGAAGTGGCTTTCCAGGAGGAAGCTGGTCCTGATGTGGTTTCGATCGACCGCCTCTTCTATCAGTTCCCGATCGGCGAAAACTTCACTGCTACCTTCGGCGGCAAGGTGCGCCAAGACGACATGCTGGCCATGTGGCCGAGCGTGTATCCGGCTGATTCGATCCTCGATCGCTTCACCTACGGCGGTGCCAACAACGCCTACAGCCTGAACCTTGGCGCTGGTGTTGGCCTCTGGTATGAGAAGGACGGCTTTAGCCTCAGTGCCAACTACGTGTCCAACGAAGCCTCGGCTGAAGTTGGTACCAATAACGGAGTTGGTACAACTGCTGGTACAACCATCGGCGGCGGTTTCGGTGATGGCAGCACCACCACGATTCAGGTTGGCTATTCCGCCAACAACTGGGGCGCTGCGATTGTTTACAACTACATTGAAGCTGCCAACATCGCAAACGCGGGCGGTACTTACTCAGCAGTTGGTTCTAACAACTACGGCTTCAGTGCCTACTGGCAGCCTGAAGAGTCCGGTTTGATCCCTTCCATCAGCGCCGGCTTCGGTGCCTCCCAGTGGAATGGTTCCAACCCCAACGACGACTCCTGGTCGTGGATGGTTGGCCTTCAGTGGGATGATGCCTTCATGAAGGGCAACGCCTTCGGGATCGGTTTGGGTCACGCCCCCACCAATATCGCTGGCACCATCAACAACAGCGCGGTTGCTGATACTCTCCAAGAGAAGTTCGGCATTGAGGTGTGGTACAAGTTCCAGGTCACTGACAACATCAGTGTGACTCCTGGCTTCTTCTGGATTGATGGCGGTGGTGTAGACCTTTCCGCTACAGGCGGTCCTCGCAACGAGGACACCTACGGCGTCGTGCTGAAGACCACCTTCAAGTTCTGATCCACAGAACACAACTGGGCCGGATCCCTCACACACCTCCGGCCCTGCGTCCTCCACTTCTCAACACACACCTCGATCAACCTCGGCGCAAGCCGGGGTTTTTTGTTGGGCGGCCGCTGCTGGATAAAGTCATCGCCTGAGCCGTTTTGCTTGCGGAGGCATTGCCCTGGCTGCTGCCGATCCCTATCGCGTGCTGGGCGTGTCGCCTGCTGCCACGGCTGCCGAAATCAAGGCCGCCTACCGGGCCCTGGTGAAACAGCACCACCCCGATGCCGGTGGCGACGACCGCACAATCCTGGCCCTCAATGCCGCCTGGGAGGTGCTCGGCGACGCCGACCGCCGCCACCGCCACGACCACGCCTGCCGCACCACCACAACCCGTCAAAGGGGCAAGGCGCCAGACAAGTCTGCTGCTCCCCCTACGGCAACGGCCACTGAGCAGGATCTGCTTGCTTGGCTGCAGCTCGTGGTGGCTCCGTGCGATCGGTTTCTCGCTCAGGTGATCAACTCCTTCCCGGGCCAACTCAAGTCTTTGGCCGCCGATCCCTACGACGACGCCTTGATGGAGGCGTTTTGCCGTTTTCTGGAGGTCAGCCAGGCGCGCCTGGTCAAGGTGGAAGCCCTCTACCGCTCCCGCTCCTGTCCAGCAGGGGTAGAGAGCTTCAGCCTCGCCCTCTACCACTGCCTCAGCCTGGTGAAGGATGCTTTCGCTGATCTCGAGCGTTACACGCTCGGCTACGTGGATTCCTATCTGCGCGATGCCCGTGAGCTGTTGCGCCAGGCCAAGGCTCGCCGCAGCCAGTTGCTGGCCGATTCCCGTCAGCTGCGGCGTTGAGGGCGTGCGCCCGGCAGAATGAGCTCTGCCGCCAGCACCGTGTTGATCGGCTTTTTGTGTTTGGTTCAGTGCTTCGGCCTGACTATCAACCGGGTCTGACTGATCTTGACTTCCTGGTTGATTTCCAGCCGATGCCGCCTGTTCGCAAGGCCCATGCCTTTTCGGCATGCGTGATGCGCTTCACCATTTGCTTGGTGCTGAGGTGGACTTGGTGATGGCTGGTGCGGTGCGTAATCCGATCATTGCTCGTGAGATTGCAGCCACCTGCCAGCAGATCTATGGCATGTGATCCGGATCCCATCTTCTACCGTTTGATGATCAATGTTGGGTGACATGACTACAGCCTCCTTTGCTCACGGCAACCGTCTATCCGGGCGAGGGTGGGCTCTCCGCAGCCATTGCTGACCCCGGCAGCAACCGGCAGCTGTTGGAGCCGACGACGGCGTTGGTGTCTGAGGAGGCGGTGGGGACGGTTAAATGGGACGATCCCTCAGCTTTAGCCAAGGCAGCCGAAGTTGCCGGGGCTAGAATTGTGAATCAACTTCCGCCATCGACGCATGACGCCCCTGCTGAAGCGACTCGAAGAGCAAGCTCGAACTCTCTGCCCTGAGGACAGAGCAAGACTTGCTGAGGTGATGCTGGAATCTTTGCATTCTTCAACAAATGAAATTGATTCTGCCTGGCAGGACGAGGTTGCGCACCGTCTAGACGCTGTTGATCGTGGATTGATGCCAACCCATAGCGCTGATGATGTATTTGCCGAAGCGAGTGCGATCCTTCGGTGAGAACCGCTCGGATTGCGGATGCAGCCAAGCTTGAGCTGATTGCGGAAGTAGAATACTTTGAAAGTAAGGAAGCTGGATTGGGCTCCCGGTTTCTGGCTTCAGTTCAAGAAGCGGTGTTGCGTGCTCTTATCTACCCCCTGACTGGTTCGCAGTACAGGGGAAATACCCGGCGATTGCTCGTCAGGGATTTTCCGTTTGCCGTTGTCTATCGTTGCCACAAGGATGAAATCGTCATCTTTGCGTTCGCACATCTCTCTAGACGGCCAGGATACTGGCGATCACGAATCGATAACGCTTAATCGAGCTCTTCAATAGAGCTTGATCCCTGCTTTGCCAGGTGTTCTCATGCCGTAGGAAACGCTTCCAGCTGATCCAGTCGCAGCCACACATCCGGCACCGGCCGGCGCCAACGCAGCTGGGCGTAGTCGCCCTTGATCGCCAGGATCTCGCCGGGCCCCTCGATCACATAGCCCGGCAGGCCATCGCTGGCGCGCGCCTCCAGGCTGCCGGCGTAGGCCGCACTGTTGACCCGCACCAGGCTTCCTTTCTTCAGTGCCGGCTGGCTGGCCGGCGCAGCAGGAGCGGCGGGGGCGGCTGTGGCAGAGCCGGCGGCAGCGGGGGCGTCAGCCATGGCAAGAACTCCAGTTGGCCACAGGCTAAGGCCGGCGGCGCAGGCCAGGCTTCGATGCCTATCCTCCCTGAACGCGAGAGAGGAAGAATGCGCCTGCTGCTGCTGGGTTGCTCGGGGTTCGTCGGCCGGGAGCTTGTTCCCTTTCTGCTCGAGCTCGGTCACGAAGTGACCCTGGTGAGCCGACAGGCCCAGCCCTTCCCGGCCCTGGTGGGCAAGCGTCTCGCCTGCCTCCATCTCGATCCTGCCGATCACGCCAGCTGGGCCCACAACGGCCTCGACGTGGCCGTGTCCCAGTCCGACGGCGTGGTGAACCTGGCTGGCGAGCCGATCGCCGATCGCCGCTGGACGCCGGCCCACCGGGACGTGTTGCTACAGAGCCGCGTGCGCACCACCGAGTTGCTGGTGGCGTCCATGGCACGGCTCGAGACGCCCCCGGCGGTGCTGGTGAGCGGATCGGCCGTGGGCTTCTACGGCACCAGCCTGGAGGCCCGCTTCCAGGAAACCAGCCCGGCCGGCAACGACTTTCTGGCCGAAATCTGCCAGCGCTGGGAAGACGCCGCCGATCAAGCCCCCGCTGGTTGTCGGGTTGTGAAGCTGCGCATCGGCATCGTGCTCGGCCCCGATGGCGGTGCTCTCGGCAAGATGCTGCCGGTGTTTCGGATGGGCTTCGGCGGACCGGTGGGTTCCGGTCGCCAGTGGATGAGCTGGATTCACCGCCACGACCTCTGCCGCCTGATCGCCACCGCCCTGGAGGACGTCTCGTTCAGCGGGGTCTACAACGCCGTGAGCCCGGAGCCCACCACCATGGGCAGCTTCGCCCTTGCCCTGGGGCAGGCCCTGGGCCGGCCCAGCCTGTTGCCCGTGCCTGGGCCGCTCCTGCAACTGCTGCTCGGTGACGGTGCCCAGGTGGTGCTCGAGGGTCAGCAGGTGCTGCCTGAACGTTTACAGGCCCAGGGCTTTGCCTACCAATACCCCCAGCTCAACGCTGCCCTCGCTGCTGCCACCAGCCCAGCACCCCACTGAGCAGGGCGGCCCCCATCAGCAGCCCGATCGCCGGGGTGAACAGCGGCTCCCATAGCCGCTGAAACAACTCCAATGGGGCTTCCACCTTCTGGCTGTGCAACACCACCGCCGTGGCAAACCAGAGGGCCCCGGCGATCACCACAAACACATCCACCACCAGCACCGTGTCCATGGCGCCTTTGAGCTGCCGCAGCAGGCCTGGAGAAGAGTCGGGCGCCGTCATGGCCGATTCGGGGAGGTGAGGGCGGCAGGATCCGCCAGAAGCTCCATGATCGCCGAGGCCATCGCGGCACTGCCGCCCGGCCTGCCGATCCGCTCCAGGCCGATGGCCGCCAGCTCTCGCTGCAATCGGGGGCCGTGGTGGGGATCGCGCTGCTGATCCAGCAGGATCTGCACCAGGTGGGCCGAGGTGGCCAGGGTGCGGGCCTGGCCACTGGGGCCGGGGGCGCAGTGCACGCCGGGGCCCAGCAGCCGGCGCTGGGCTTCGGCAAAGCCCGCCGTGAACTGAGGGCCCCGCCCCGCCAGCTGCAACACCGGCTTGCCCAGCCCCACCGCCTGTTCGGCGGCCGTGCCGGCGGTGCACAGCACCAGCGCCGCGCCGCGCAGGATCTCGGTGAACTGCCCCCAGCCCAGCTCCAGCAGCAGCGGGCCGCGCACCAGGCGATCCTCCCCCTCCAGCCGCCAGCCGAGGGTCTGCCCCAGTTGGGCGATGCGGCGGCGGTCCAGGTCGGGCACCAGGGCGGCCCGTAGCCGCAGCCCCTGGACTTGCATCCAGTTGTCCGGCAACAGCGCCAACACCTGCAGCATCAGGCCCAGGTTGCGGGCTGCTTCCGGCAGGCGGCTGCCCGGCACCAGCGCCAGTTCCAGGCCCGCCGCCACCGCTTCTGGCTGCTGCTGCTGCCCGTGGGGGTTGGCCGCGTTCACCACATCGAGGAAGGGATTGCCCAGAAAGTGCACCGGCCGCGCCAGTTGCTGCGCGAGGTCGGTGGCGGTGAGGGAATCGCGGCTCCAGATCGCCCGGATGCTGGGCCGACCCAGCAGCCAGCCGCAGGGCCAGGACAGCCGCAGGCGGCCCTCGTAGTGGCTCGAGTAGGCCACCAGATACACGGCGGTGGGTAGCCCCGACAGCCAGCCCCCCAGCACCGCCAGCACATCGCCCACGGCCACCACCAGCCCGTAGTGCCGCCGGTGGCGGCGCAGCAGCAGCAGCCGGCCCAGCACGTAGAGCAGCTGGCCTTCCATCAGCTCGCTGAGGCGTCCGGCCAGGCTGGTGTAGCCCAGGCCGCCGGTGCTGCAGCTGCGGGTGCGCCCCAGCACCGGCACCCCCAGCTGGCGATAGGGGTTGCCATGACCCACCAGGGGCAGGGCTGCCACGGAAATGCCTTGCTGGATCAGCTGGGCAGCCACCAGGGCGCCGCTGAGGTCCTCCCCGTGGCCGTTGCTGAGCAGCAGAACCGGTTTCAACCCGCCAGCCAGGCCTTCACCTTGTCCATCGCCTTCCAGCCAGGTTTGCGCTGGAGGCCATCGGCAATCGACTCCTGCAGTTCTTCAGCCATCTCCGGCGCCATCGCCATCACACGCTGCACGATTTCGATGTGCTCCCGCACACCCTTGGCGCCGGTCTCGAGCATGGCCAGGCTCAGATTGATGCGGGCCTGCGGGTCCTGGGGATTGAGGCGAACGGCCGTCTTGGCGGAGCGCAGGGCTGCCTGGGGCTGGTCGTCGAGCAGCTGCAGCCAGGCCAGGCAGGTCCAGCCAGCCGACTGTCCGGGGGCCTGTTCGGTGATGGTGAGGAAGCTGTCGATCAGCTCTGCCGGCGCGGTCCCTTGCTGGTAGCGCTCCATGGCCTGGTCAAACAGGGAGGGGGCTTCCTGGGTGGTGGCTTCGGGGGAGGTCATGGGGCGTCGACAGGCCTGATCGTGGACTCAGATTGCCACCTTGTCGGCCAGCTCCACGATCAGCGGGGAGGTCTGCGCTGAGGAGCTTGGCCATGGCCTACACCGCAAACGAACTGCCGCAGCCGCAGGTCTGGGTGGCGTTGGGGTTGGTGAAATTAAAGCCGCCGCCGATCAGGGCACTGGAGAAATCCAGCTGCATCCCGTAGATGTAGAGGAGGCTTTTCGGGTCGCACACCACCTCGAAGCTGGGCGCCCCAGCTGGCTCATAGGTGTAGCGCTCGTCGTCGCTGCGGATCTCGGTCGGAGCGATGAAATCCATCGTGTAGCTCATGCCGCTGCAGCCTCCCGAGCGCACGCCCACCCGCAACACCTTGTCTGGGCCCTGCTGCTGCATCAGGGCGGCGAGCTGCTTCATGGCCGGCTCGGTGATCTGGATGCCCTTGCCGTCTCTGGCGGTGAAGGTGGCCTGGGGTACCGCGTCGGTGGCGGCCTGGGCTTCGGCGATCTCGCTGCTCATCATGGGCGGGGTGATCGGGGGATTGGGCCTGTTCCACCCATCGTATGGAGCCCGCCCAGTCGCTGCCGGGCTGGCCCGCTCCATAGAGTCGTTCCCACTCAAGGAGCAGCAGGGTGCGCGTCGCCATCGTGGGTTCAGGACTGGCCGGCTTGTCGGCGGCGGTGGATCTGGTGGATGCCGGCCACCAGGTGGATCTCTACGAGGCGCGGCCCTTCATGGGCGGCAAGGTGGGCAGCTGGGTGGATGAGGGCGGCAACCACATCGAGATGGGGTTGCATGTGTTTTTCTTCAACTACGCCAACCTTTTCGCCCTGCTGCGCAAGGTGGGTGCGATCGACAACCTGCTGCCCAAGGATCACACCCACCTGTTCGTGAACACGGGCGGCGACCTGCGCGAGCTGGATTTCCGCTTCGCCCTCGGCGCTCCCTTCAACGGCCTGAAGGCCTTCTTCACCACACCCCAGCTCGACTGGGTTGACAAGCTGCGCAACGCCCTGGCCCTGGGCACCAGCCCGATCGTGCGCGGCCTGGTCGACTACGAGGGCGCCATGAAGACGATCCGCGCGCTGGATCGCATCAGCTTCCAGGAGTGGTTTGTTGGCCATGGCGGCAGTCAACAGAGCATCGAGCGGATGTGGAATCCGATCGCCTATGCCCTGGGCTTCATCGATTGCGAGGCGATCTCGGCCCGCTGCATGCTCACCATCTTCATGATGTTTGCATCCAAAACCGAGGCCTCCAAGCTCAATCTGCTCAAGGGTTCGCCCCACCGCTGGCTCACCGGCCCGATCTTCGACTACATCCAGCAGCGCGGCGGCCGGCTGCACCTGCGCCACCGGGTCACCGAGATCCACTACGAAGAGGCTGGCGCCACCCCCAGCGCCGACACCCGTGTCACCGGACTCACCCTGGGCACCCCTGAGGGTGAAATCCAGGTGCAGGCCGATGCCTACCTGGCCGCCTGCGATGTGCCCGGCATCCAGCGGATGATCCCAGAGGCCTGGCGCAGCCACAGCCTGTTCGACAACCTCTACCAGCTCGAAGCGGTGCCGGTGGCCACCGTGCAGCTGCGCTACGACGGCTGGGTGACTGAACTGGGCGATTCCCCCGCCGCGCAGGCCGCCCGCGGCGATCTCAGCCGCCCCGCCGGCCTCAACAACCTCCTCTACACCGCCGACGCCGACTTCAGCTGCTTCGCCGATCTGGCCCTGGCCAGCCCAGAGGACTACCGCAAGCAGGGCCTGGGCTCCCTGCTGCAGTGCGTGCTCACCCCTGGCGATCCCTGGATCCCCAAGAAAACCGAGGAGATCGTGGCCGCCACCGATGCCCAGGTGCGCCGGCTGTTCCCCTCCGCCGCAGGCCTCACGCTGGTGTGGAGCAATGTGGTGAAGCTGGCCCAGTCGCTGTATCGCGAGGCCCCCGGCATGGAGCCCTACCGGCCGGATCAACGCACACCGGTGAGCAACTTCTTTTTGGCCGGTAGCTACACCAAACAGGACTACATCGATTCGATGGAAGGCGCCACCATGAGTGGACGTCTGGCCGCTGCGGCGATCCTGGACCGCCCCGTGGCCCTGGCCACCAATACCTCTGTTAGTTAGGAGATTCCATGGGCCGTTGGCTCGAGCACAGCGTCACCACGGACATCCGGGCTTCGGTTGAGCAGGTGTGGGAGGTGTGGAGTGATCTGGAGTCCATGCCCGAATGGATGCGCTGGATCGAGTCGGTGGTGACCGAACCGAACGACCCCGATCTCACCGACTGGACCCTGGCGGCTCAGGGCTTTCGCTTCCACTGGAAGGCCCGGATCAGCCAACGGGTGGAGGCCCAGCAGCTGCACTGGGAGTCGGTGGGAGGCCTCCCCACCAAAGGGGCGGTGCGCTTCTATCCGCAAGCCCCCCAACTGACGGCGGTGAAGCTGAGTGTCAGCTATGAGTTGCCGGGGGTCTTGGCACCGCTGATGGAACCCAGCATCCTGGGGGGGATCGTCACCAAGGAGCTCCAGGCCAACCTGGACCGTTTCCGTGACCTGGTTGAAACCCGTTATGCCTAGGTTCGCCACTGTGGCTGTAGGGGCTGCGCTACTGCTGGCCTCCTGTGGTGGGGAGCAACCCCCGGAGATGACCAGCCAGCTGCCGCCGCCCCCTTCGGCCGTGGTTGGGTCGTCTCCAGCCGCCTCGCCCCCGATGGCCGCTCCGGGCCCTCCGGCTGGGCTCACGCCCCTGCCCAGTTCCAGCCAGGTGGTGGCTTCTATCGCCTCTGGGCGAGTGGACCCCTTCGCTCCGGTGGGGGGCTCCGGGGGGAGTTCGGCCCCGCTCAGTCTGCCGCCGGGTCTGATTTTCAATGGCGTGATCCGCTCCGGCGGCACGCCCGAAGCTCTGGTGCAGTTCGAGGGCGAAACAGGCACCTTGCGGGTGGGCCAGCGCGGCGGTCGCACCACCCCACTGCTGCCGGCGGGTTGGAGCGTGGCCAGCATTGATGTTCAGCAGGGGCGCCTCACCCTGCGGCAAGGCAAGCAATCGGTTACGGCTGAGCTCTGAGGCTGCGACTGCAGGCTTCCACCAGGCCTGCCAGATCGTGTGGATCGGCTTCGCCATCCACCCGGCCCAGCAGCTGCCGGCAGCGGTCGCTGGTCTGGGGGCCGATCGACACCACGGCCACCCCATCCAATTGGCGCGGCCAGGCCGGCCCGTAGGCCGCCTCCAGCATCTGGCAGGTGTGGCTCACGGTTTTGCCGCTGCTGAAGGTGATGGCGTCGAGGTGCCGTTGCTCCAGGGCTGCTACGGCGGCGCTGGGCAAGCCCTCCGGGCAGCGGGTTTCGTAGGCCGCCACCTCCACCACCCGGGCGCCGGCCTCGGCGAAGGCCTCCGCCAGGAGGGTGCGGCCACCGCTTTGCACCCGAGGCAGCAGCAGCCGCAGTCCCCATCCCGAGGCAGGGAAATGTTCCAGCAGGCTGTCGGCCACGAAGCTGGGCGGGATGAAATCGGCGCTGGCGCCGAGAGCATCCAGCTGGGCTGCCGTTTTGCGGCCCACGGCGGCCAGCTTCAGGCTGGCGGGGCGCCGGGCCAGGGACCGGCCCAGGCGGCGCAGCCGCTGCTCCACGGCCTCCACTCCATTGCCACTGGAGAACACCAACCAGTGGAAGTCGTCGAGCTCGGCCAGGGCGTCGTCGAGGGGCCCCCATTCATCGGGGGGCGTCACCACCAGCGCCGGTAGGTCGACCACCGTGGCGCCGGCCGCCTCAAACAGCCGCCGGGCCTCTCCCAGCTGGGTCTCGGCCCGGGTTACGGCGATGGTGCGGCCGCTCAGGGACAACTCGGGGGCCAGGGTCATGGCGGTGCAGTCCTGGGGTCAGTCGTCCAGCTTGACCATCGTGCCGGCCTGGCGGCGCAGCGCCTCGGCCTCGTCTCCGCGGTTCTGCTGCACCAGCAGCGCGATCGCCTGGCGAAAGGCCGAACGGGCGCCGGGGATGTCACCGCCGAGCAGCAGCGCAACCGCCAGATTCTGTTGGGCGGCGGCCAGACTGGGATCGCGCTGCAGGGCGGCGCGATAGGCCGCGATCGCATCCGGGAGCCGGCCCCGCCGCCGCTCGACCAGCCCCAGATGCAGCCAGCCCAGGGCCAGCTCCGGGGCAGCCGCGGTGGCTTCGCGGCAGAGGCTGCAGGCCTCTTCCAGGCGGGTATGCCCCTGCGCCTCCCCCTGCTGCAGCAGGCCGGCCAGGTTGAGCCGGGCCGCCAGGGTGAGCCGCGGCGGCAGCGGTAGGGCCAGGGCCTGGCGGTAGAGCTGCTCGACGCGGGCCGGGGCGCTGCTGGCGTGGGCGATGGCCAGGTGCAGCAGCAGCTCATAGCGCTCGGGATGGCGGCAGGGCGGGCAGTGGGCCAGCCCCTGCTCCAGTAGGGCGATGCCGCGTTCGCGGTTGCCCTCGCTCACCTCCAGGCTGCCGAGCTTGGCGCAGGCGTAGGGGTCGCCCGGGTGGACGGCCAGGTCGGCTTCCATGGCCTGGCGCAGCCGCTCGGCCTTGGTGCTGCTGGCCAGCAGCTCGGGCCTGTAGCCGTCATGGGCGATGGCCGGCACATCGCAATCGGCCAGGCGCCAGTGGGGCTCCTGCTCCAGCAGGGCCAGCACGCTGTCATCCACCATGGAGTGGTAGGGCCGGCTCCAGTGGATGGCCGGATGGCGGCGAAACAAGCGGCTGACGTTGGAGTAGGGCGACTGGGCCGCCCCCCGCTCCTGGCGCAGCAGGTTGATCAGCAGCAGATCCGGCTGCGCCATCAGCTGGCGCAGGGGTTCGCGGGCCTCGGGCAGCAGCCACTCATCGGCATCGAGCACCAGCACCCAGTCGCCGCGCACGTGCTCCAGGGCCGCATTGCGGGCCGGGGCGAAATCACCCGGCCAAGGCAGCTGGTGCACCACGGCGCCGCAGGCCTCGGCCACGGCGACGGTGGCATCCGTGGAGCCGGTGTCGAGCAGCACCATCTCATCCACGAACCCCGCCACCGAGACCAGGCAGCGCTCCAGCCGCTCGGCTTCGTTGCGCACGATCATCGAGAGGCTGAGCATGGGCGTCAGTCGGTGAAGCCGGCGCCGGCTTCAGTGTCCCCCAGCCCCAGCCCCCTGCCCAGCCGGTTGAGCGCTTCCGCCTGGGCCAGGGGCATCTGGCCGGGGCTGTAAACCCCCGGAATCCCGGCGGGCAGCAGCGGCTGCAGCTCCTCCCACAGGTAGGGCGAGCCATACACCACCACGCCGGCCAGCCGCCCCGCCGTCACCAGTTGCTGCAGCGCAGCTGGCCAGGGTTCGGCGCTGCCGGCGCTGCCGCGGAAGGGATTGCCCCGCACAAACAGCTGCAGCAGCACCGGCCCCGGGCCCAGGTGCTCCAGGGCCAGGGGAGCGTCGGCGACACCACTCCAGAGGCTGGGGCTGCGGCTCTCCAGCAGCACGCTGCGCCAGCCCCGGGCTTCGGGGCGGCTCAGGGCTGGGGCGGTGGCGGGCAGAAAGGGGGCGGCCAGGGCCGAATCCAGGCGGATCAGGTTGATTCCTGGCTGTCCGGCCGTCGGGTCCGTCGCAGTCCTGCCGCCATCCGGCGTTTCCTCCCGGCTGGCCTCCAGGGTGGCGATCACCAGCTCCAGGGCCAGGGCCTGGTCGGGCTGGGCGGCGGCTTCGGGGTCTGGGGCGGCCGCCGGTTCGGCGCAGCACGCGAGGGCCCGGCGGCGGCGCTCGGCACTGGCCTCGAGTTGGTCCCGGCTGAGTCGGCCGCTGTGCACGGCCTCAGCGATGGCCGCAATGGCGGCCGCGGCATCGGCGGGCATCAGCACCAGGTCGGCGCCGGCCTCCAGGGCCAGCACCGCCGCTTCGCCGGCGCCGTAGCGGCTGGTGATGGCCTCCATCACCAGGGCATCGGTCACCACCAGCCCGCCAAAGCCCAGCTGCTCGCGCAGCAGCCCGGTGAGCACCGGCCTCGACAGGGTGGCGGGCCGCTCCGGATCAAGGGCGGGCAGCATCAGATGGGCGGTCATGACGGAGGCCACCCCGGCGGCGATCGCCTGCTCAAAGGGCGGCAGTTCGATCGCCGCCAGCCGGTCGCGGCTGTGGGGCAGCAGCGGCAGGGTGAGATGGGAATCGCTGCTGGTGTCGCCGTGGCCGGGAAAGTGCTTGGCGCAGGCGAGCACCTTTTCGGATTGGGCGCCCCTCACGAAGGCCGCCGCCAGCGCCCCCGCTGAGGCAGGGTCATCCCCCCAGGCCCGCACGTTGATCACGGGGTTGGCGGGATTGTTGTTGACGTCGCACACCGGCCCCAGCACCCAGTTGAGGCCCAGGGCCCGGGCATCCCGGCCGGTGCAGCGGCCGTAGCACTCAGCCAGGGCGACCGCCCGCTGCGGTTCCTGCCGGTAGAGGCGCCCCAGGGCCAGCGGCGGCACCAACCAGGTGGCCCCGTCAAAGCGTTGGCCCACCCCTTCTTCCACATCGGCGCAGAGCAGCAGTGGCTGGCCGGCCCAGCGCCGCAGCTGGGCGCAACGCAGGGCCACCTCCGCTGCGCTGCCGCCGAGAAGAATGACGCCGCCCACCCCGGCCTCCAACACGGCCCGGAGCTGGGCATTGGGCAGTTCCCAGCGGGGGTAGCCCCGTTGGTGGTCGGCGAGGGTGCCGCTGGCGCGCACCACCAGCAGTTGGTGAATCAGCCGCAGCAGGGCCGGATCAGGCGCGGCCTCAGAGCTCACTGGCCTCGGCCGGTTCACCTTTCTCCTGCCGCTGCTCCTCGAGTCGGTTGAGCAGGCCCAGCACCGAGGTGCCTTTTTCAAGGCCGCGGTCGAGCACGAACACCACCTCGGGGGTACGGCGCATCTTCAACCGCCGGCCCAGCTCACCTTTCACGTAGACGCTCGCCGAGCGCAGACCCTCCATGGCCTGGCTGCGATCGTCCTCGCTGCCGAAAATGCTCACGAAGATCTTGCAGTGCTGCAGGTCGCCGGCCACCTCCACGGTGGTGACGCTCACCATGCCCTGGCTGACCCGCTCGTCCTTGATGCCGCCGATCAGCAGCTCACTCACTTCGCGGCGGATCAGGGAGGCCACCCGCTCCACCCGTCGGCTCTGTGCCATGGCTATGCCAGCGGTGCTGGGTTCACCATCGCACGCAGGATCAGCGCCAGGCTGAGCATGCCGCTGACGCCCGCCCCGATCAGGGCCACCGCCGTGACTGGATTGCGGCCCCGGGCCGCGAGGGGCTCGAACACCGAATTGGCCACCCCCAGGCCGAAGGCCACCAGATAGCGCGGGTAGCGCGTCACGTTCAGGAAGAAGTCCTTCATTGCCCGGAGTGGTCGGTGCCTGCTGCGTGCTGGCTACTCTGCCGCCCAGAGGCGGAGTTTGACGCATGCAGCTGCACCAGTTCAGGCATTCCGCCTTCTGCGAGAAGGTGCGGCTGGTGCTTGCCGCCAAGCGCCTCGACTACACCGTGGTGGAGGTCACCCCCGGCATCGGCCAGTTGGAGCTGTTCCGCCTTTCCGGCCAGCGCCAGGTGCCGGTGCTGGTGGACGGCAGTGAGGTGATCGCCGATTCCACCGCGATTGCGCTCTACCTCGAGCGGCATCATCCTGAGCCGCGCCTGCTGCCGGAGACCCCGGCGGAGCGGGCTCGGGTGCTGCTGATCGAAGACTGGGCCGATACGGCCCTGGCCGCGGGTTGCCGGTTGGCCCTGGTGCAGGCCGCTGCCAGCGATGCCGTGCTGCGCAGTGCCCTGCTGCCGGACTCCACCCCGGGCCCCCTGCGCCAGCTGGTGAGCAGCCTGCCGGCGGGGGTGATGGCCGGCGTAGGCGAGGCGGTGGCCAGCGTGGTGGGCACGGCCGAATGCCAACAGCTGCAGACCAACCTGGAGCAGCTGGCGTTGTTGGTGGCCGACCAGCCCTACTTGGTGGGCGACCGCCTGACGTTGGCCGATCTGGCGGTGGCGGCCCAGCTGGGGTTGTTGAAGTTTCCAGCCAGCAGCGGCGTGCCCCTGGCGGGTCTGGGGGTCAGCGGCATCGCCGACCATCCCCTGCTGGAACCCCTGTTCAGCTGGCGGGATCGGATCGCGGTGGAGGCGGGACGGGGCTAACGGGCGTCAGCTCCAAGCTGTAGTGGCCGCTGCTGCTGGCCGCGGCGGCCAACCCCAGGGCCGGTGAGGGGTAGCTGGCCTGCCACTGTTCGGCGCCCACGCTCCCATCGGAGCGGACGCTGTAGCGGCTCAGGGTTTCCACCCGGCTCACCCGCGGATCGCCGGGGCCATGCAGCACCTGCAGGGCCAGCTCGTCGGTCCAGAAGTGGGTCGCATCCGGCTGTTCGCTGCGGCGCCCCACCACCGTCGATTCCAGCCGCTGATCGCCAGCCAGCACGGCGATTTGGCGGTTGGGGTTGGCCGGATCATTGGCCACCTGCAGCAGCGCTTTGCCCAGCAGGGCCCGGCCGATCGCCGTGGCGTTGAAGGCCCGATCGCCCACCACCGCGCCGTTGGCGTTGCGTTCGAACTGCACCCGGTAGTCGAGGTCGTCGCTGCGCACCCGCCAGCCGCCCTCCATCCAGGCGGGGTAGGTGAGGTCCTGGTGCCCGGGTCGGCTCGAGGGGCGCTCCAGGGGGGCGGGCAAGCGCCATTCGGGCCAGTGGGCGGCCCGCTCCGCCAGCACGCCGGGACTGACCGCCAGCAGCAGCGCCAGAATGGGGGCCAGTAGGGCGCCAGTCATGTCCGATCCCCTGTTGCGGGAGCTTGATCATTACGTGGTGCTGGAGCCTGCCGGCGAGGAACGGATTCTCACCGCCGCCGAAACCCTGGCCTGGCTGGCGGCTCAGCTCACGGCCCTGGAGCAGGTGCCGGCGGATCTGGCGGCTTTGGCCACTCCTGCGGAGCAGGCCCAGCGGCTGTTGGAAACGGCCTGCGAACTGGAGCTCGCCCCAGGCTTGTCAATCCAGTGGTTCGCCGTGCGACTGGAGCCCCCCGGCTGAACTCAGTTCAGGCTCGCGGTGGTTTCACCGTTGTCGTTCTGGAGGCGGATCGGGGCTTCGGGGGCGGCGGCCGGCTCTTTGAGAATCGCTGGCAGGGCTGCCAGCACCTGCTGGGCCACCTGGGCGGGGTCTTCGCCCCCCTGAGGCACCTGCAGGTCGGCCTGGCGGTAGAGCGGTTGCCGCTGGGCCAGGAGCTCACCCAGACGGGCGCCGGGATCGTCGGCCTGGAGCAGGGGCCGGGGGGTGGGATCGGCTCGCAGCCGCTTCAGCAGCAGCGGTGCCGGCGCATCCAGCCACACCACCACGCCCTGGCGCATGTGTCCCCAGTTTTCCGGTCGGGTCACCACCCCGCCGCCGGTGGCCACCACCAGGGAATGCCAGCCAGCGATCTGGCCCAGCACCGCCGTTTCCAGCTCCCGAAAGCCAACCTCGCCGTCGCTGG
Source organism: Synechococcus sp. 8F6 (assembly GCF_002252665.1). Classification (GTDB taxonomy): domain Bacteria; phylum Cyanobacteriota; class Cyanobacteriia; order PCC-6307; family Cyanobiaceae; genus Cyanobium_A. Next base: position 18,995 of record NZ_NQKZ01000020.1, on the reverse strand, counting down.
CGAAGATGTCCGGGATGGTGCGGCCCGCCACCTGTTGGAGGGCGTCGTCGGCGTCGAGGAAGCGGTAGCCCAACGCTTCGGCCAGGGGGCGGCCGACCGCACTCTTGCCGGCTCCCATCATGCCGACCAAATACAGGTTGAGCCCCTGCAGCCGCTGGGCCAGGGCGTGGTGGCTGGGGGTGGTCATGGGGAGGTTTTCATGGCACAGACGCCGCGGCCCTGGCCGTTTCTAGGATGGAGTGCCTCAAGTCCTGGGCGATGACGGCTACTGCAACCGCCCAAGGCCCAACCCATGGGCGTGGTCGGCCCTGTGTGATCACGCGCCGGGCCACCTTCAGTGCCAGTCATCGGTATTGGTTGCCCGAGCTCAGCCCCGAGGACAACCAAGCCCGCTTCGGGCCCTGCAGCCTGGCGCCGGGCCATGGCCACAACTACACCTTGATCGTGGCGATGGGTGGGCCCCTGGATGCCGATGGCATGGTGCTCAATCTCTCGGAGGTGAAGCACGCCATTCGCGCCGAGGTCACGGCTCAGCTCGATTTCCGTTGTCTCAATGAGGCTTGGCCGGAGTTTGACCTGAGCCGCCCGGAGGGTCGGCTGCCCACCACCGAAGCCCTCTGCCAGGCCATCTGGACCCGCCTGGCCCCCAAGCTGCCCCTGGTGGGGCTGCGTCTGCACGAAACCGAAACGCTCTGGGTCGACCTGCTCGCCCCCGGCTCCACCCCGACCCCCATGGAAGCTTTCCTCTCGATCCGCACCCACTTCGCCGCCGCCCATCGCCTGGCTCGGCCCGAGCTCTCCCAGAGTGAGAACGAGACCATTTACGGCAAGTGCGCCCGGCCCCACGGCCACGGCCACAACTACCTGCTCGATGTCACCGTGCGAGGTCCGATCGATGCCCGCACCGGCATGGTCTGCGACCTGGCGGCCCTGCAGCAGCTCGTCGACGACCTGGTGGTGGAGCCCTTCGACCACACCTTCCTCAACAAAGATGTGGAGCACTTCGCTGCCACCGTGCCCACAGCCGAGAACATCGCCCTGCATATCGCTGATCTGCTGAGCGCCCCGATCGCCGCCACCGGCGCCCGGCTCCACAAGGTACGCCTGCAGGAGAGCCCCAACAACGCCGCCGAGGTGTTTGCCGAAACCCCCCAGCTGGAGATGGTGCCCGCTGCCCTGGAAGCCCTGGTGGCCGGCTGAGCGCTGCCGGTGCCAAAGCTGCGCCTGGTGCTGGCCGTCAGCCTCGACGGCCGCCTGGCTCCCCCAGATGGTGGAGCTGCGCAGCTGGGGGGTGCGGGTGATCGTCGGGTGCTGGAGGAGGCCCTGGCCTGGGCCGACGGCTGCCTGATCGGTGCCGAAACCCTGCGGCGCCACGGCAGCACCTGTCTGATCCATGCCCCCGATCTGCTGGCCCAGCGGGCCGCCGCTGGCCGCAGCGATCAACCGGTGGCGCTGGTGGTGACCCGCACCGCCCAGATTCCCGCCGAGCTGCCGTTCTGGCAGCAGCCGTTGCAGCGCTGGTTGCTGGCTCCGTCGGGGGCATGTCCCCTGCCGGGATTTCAGCGACAGCTGAGCCTGGAGGCTTGGTCTGCTGCCCTGCCTACTCTCCAGGCCGCGGGATTGGAGCGGCTGGTGGTGCTGGGCGGCGCCACCCTGGCGGCGGGCCTGCTGGCGGAAGGCTGGATCGAGGAGCTGCAGCTCACCCTCTGCCCCCAAGTGCTAGGCGGACCCCATAGCTGGGTGCCGTTGCAGGCGGCCGTCCAGGCAGGCGCCTGGCGTCTCGAAGAGCATCGGCGCCTGGAGGGCGATGAGTTGCTGGTGCGTTACCGCCGCGTTTTGGCGAAGCCCTGAGCCAGCTCCTTGAAGGGGATGTGCTGGAGGCTGCCGGCGGGCAGACCCAGCATGCGCGCCAGGCAGCGTTTCACCACCAGTTCGCTCTCGGCGCCGAAGTCGCCGCGGATCAGTTCGCCCAACACCGCCAGGCTGCGGCCGCTGGAGGCGGTTTCCTGCACCAGGCATTGGCTGGTGGGTTTGGCCAACTGAGCGCAGGGCGCCTCGAGTTTGGCGGCCAGGCTGGCATTGCCGGCGGATGCCGTTTCCACGCACATGGTTGTGAGCCGCTGCTCCAGCTGGGGGCGCATCAGCTGCAGCACCGGCAGCAGCAGGCTGGTCAGCAGGACGGGCGTGAACAGGTGCGCCGGGGTGAAGAGGGCACGCATCAGTTGGGGCACCAGGGCAGCACAGCTCTGGTTAGTTTTGCCCCTTCCCCCCCTTGCCGGCCGTCGTAGCAGCCATGGCTGAGTTGCAAGCCCGCTGGCATCAGAGCCTCACGGAGATCCCGGAGCACCGCTGGGACGCCCTGCTGGCTGCTGCCCACCCCCAGAGCTTGCCGTTTTACCGCTGGCGCTGGCTGCACCAGCTCGAGTCCAGCGGCAGCATCGTGCCGCGCGAGGGATGGCAGAGCTGCCATCTGGGGCTGTGGCGCGGAGGGGAGCTGCTGGCGGTGGCCCCCCTGTATCTCAAGGGGCACAGCTACGGCGAATTTGTGTTCGACCAGAGCTTCGCCCAGCTCGCCGGACAACTGGGCCTGCGCTACTACCCGAAGTTGGTGGGGATGAGCCCGGTGAGCCCGGTGCAGGGCTACCGCTTCCTGATCGATCCCGCTGAAGATGCTGCCGCGCTCACGGCCCTGATGCTGGAGCTGATCGACGACTTCTGCCGTCAGCAGGGCATCCTCAGCTGCAACTTTCTCTATGTCGACCCCCAGTGGCAGCTCTTGGCTGAGGCGGCTGGTTGTGCGGCCTGGGTCAACCAGCAGAGCCTGTGGACCAATCCCGGCCACAGCGATTTCGACGCCTACCTGGCCAGTTTCAATGCCAACCAGCGCCGCAACATCAAGCGGGAGCGCCAGGCGGTGGGGGCTGCTGGTCTGACGGTCACCCCACTGGCGGGGGACGCCATTCCCCCTGCCCTGGTGCGGCGCATGCACGATTTCTACGCCCAGCACTGCAGCCGCTGGGGTCCCTGGGGTAGCAAATACCTAAGCGAGACGTTCTTTGAAGCCCTGGCCACCGACCCTGAGCTGCGCCGGCATCTGGTGCTGTTCAGTGCCCACCGCGGCGAACCGACGCAGCCTGTGGCGATGTCGCTCTGCGTGCATGCCGGCGATCAGCTGTGGGGGCGCTACTGGGGCAGCGACGAGGAGATCGACTGCCTGCACTTCGAGGTCTGCTACTACGCGCCGATCGCCTGGGCGATCGAACGGGGCATCCGTGGGTTCGATCCCGGGGCCGGCGGCAGCCACAAACGCCGCCGTGGCTTTGTGGCCCAGCCCCGCGTCAGCCTGCACCGCTGGAGTGATCCGCGCTTTGCCGGGATCCTGCGCCGCTGGTTGCCAGGGGCCAATACCGAGATGGCTGAGGCCATGGCGGCGATGAATGCTGAGTTGCCCTTCACGGCTTCCTACGATCCACCCCATGCCTGATGTGCCCTTCACCCGCCAAGAGCTCGACGAGCAGCTCTCCCAGCGGTTCATCGATCTGGATCCCGCCGGCTATTTCCTGATTCGTATCGATCGGGAGGCGGCCGAGCTGGTGGCCGAGCACTACGGCAATGGCATTGATGAGCGCGGGCTGGCCACCGATCCAGACACCGGTGAGGTGTTGAGCTGCTGTGGCGGCGGTCCCCGCCGGCCGGTGGCCGTGTATCGGGCTCGATCCGCCAAGCAGCTGGGAATTGCCCTCACGGAGGGATCTGGCCCCCACCCCCTGAGCCGCCTGGATCACGCCCTGTATCTCGGCCGAGAACTCCAGCGCGCCGAGGCCTGCCTGGAGCAGGGCCTCGACTATGTGCAGGACTGAACGCGTGCAGGACTGAGTGCTTGAGGCCAGTTAGGCCGGCTGTAATTCGCGGCTGGGTTCAGCCGGAGCCTTGGGCGGATCGGGCGGCAGGGTGGTGAGTTGCTCCTCGATTTCGCGGCGCACGATGGCGCGGTATTCGAGGAAATGCTCGTTGTGCGCCAGGATGGAAAGGAACCCGGTGAAGCGCTTGGGGTTGTGCTTCGCCATGCCGTAGAGGGCTTTCCAGAAGCGCACCCGTGTGTTCCGCTTCACCCCCTGGCGCCAGAGAATGATGCCGAGAGCGCGCAGATCAATCCAGCTGGGAGGCTTCGACGGACGGCTGCCCGGAACGACGAGTTCCTTGTATTTCTGGGGCGGTAGTTTCAGGAAGTACGAATAAACGCGATCAATAAAAGCATTGGGTTCGTAGAGCGCGCCAAAGGCGTCCACGTATTCATTGGCGATATCACGAATTGGCCGCGTGGGGATGAAGTTGAGCAGGTTGGTCTGGTTGACGCCTTTGGCGGCGGCTTTGCCTTCGATCAGCCGGCCTTCCTTGTCAAGGCGATGCCAGAGGGCTGTGTTGGGGAGAGCCTGCAGCATGCCCATCATCGCGTGGGGAATGCCGGTGCGGGTCACAAATTCAACGATCCGGCGACCAGCCCCTTCTTTCTCACCATCGAAGCCGATGATGAATCCCGCCATCACCCGCAGGCCATAGGACGTGATCTTGTTGACCGAATCCTCCAGGGAACTGCGGGTGTTCTGAAGTTTGCCGGCGGTTTCCAGGCTGGATTCGTCGGGGGTTTCGATGCCCAGGAAGACGCTCTCAAAGCGACATTCCACCATCATCTGCATCAGATCGTCGTCGGCGGCGAGGTCAACCGAGGCTTCGGTGGCGAAGCTGAAGGGAAAACCATGGTCGATCTGCCACTGGCGCAGCAGGGGCAGCAATAGCTTCACGTTGCGCTTGTTGCCGATGAAGTTGTCATCCACCAGAAACACGGAGCGCCGCCAGCCGAGGTCGTAAAGCGATTGGAGCTCAGCAACCAGTTGCTCTGGCGCTTTGGTGCGTGGCTTGCGGCCATATAGCACAATGATGTCGCAGAACTCGCACTGGAAGGGGCAGCCTCGGGAGAACTGCACCGACATTTCCGAATAGGCGTCCAGCTCGAGCAGGTCGAAGCGCGGGATCGGTGTTCCGGTGACATCCGGCTTGACCCCATCGGAGCTGAATCGGCCTTGGCGTTCGCCCCGCTCCAAGGCTTCAATGAACATCGGTAGGGTGATTTCGCCCTCGTCGAGGATCTTGAAATCGGCCAGATCGAGTTCCGGCGCATCCGGGGTTGAACTCGCAAACGGGCCGCCCACGGCCACCGGGATGCCGCGCTGTTTGGCCTTGGCGATCTGCACCGCCATGTCGCCCTTTTGCACGATCATGCCGGAGATCACCACCAGCTCTGCCCAGTCCCACTCGGCATCGGTGACCTCGCGCACATTGCGGTCCACCAGCTTCATCTCCCAGCTCTGGGGCAGCAGGGCCGCCACCGTTACCAAGCCGAGCGGGGGGAGAAGGACCTTCCGATCGATCAGCTCGAGGATTTTTTCGTAGCTCCAGAAGGTTTTCGGGAACTCGGGGTAGACAAACAGGGTGCGCATACAGGCAGCAGAGCTGGAAAGGGGCTGAACCAGGGCGCTTGGACTGCGCTGGGATGCGTCTCGAATGGAGTCAAGCCTAGGTGGTTCACGGAAGGGCTGATGGTGCCCGCTTTCTGCTGTAATGGCTGAACCTTTGACAGGGCAGCCATGGGTGTCGCGATCTATCTGGGCCTCGTTGGTGGTGGTTTGGCCGTGGCCATCGCCGCCTCGATCGTGCTGCGCGGCATCAAGCTGATCTGAGTTCCAGCCGCAATCGGCCCCGCTGGCGCAGTTCGATCAAGCCGACCACCAGCCCGGCTGTTCCCAGTAGGGCAAACGTGCCGCGCAGGCCCAGCGTGAGGCTCAGGGTGGCCGCCAGCAATCCACTCAGCCCGCCACCGCCGAGGAAGGCGATCTGGCCCAGCCCCGCCATGCGGCCTCTGATCGCCATGGGTGCCCCCACCTGGCTGATCAGGTTCACCCCCGACAGCAGGCAGGCGGTGCCGGCTCCGATCGCAAAGGTGGCCACCAGCCCCAGGCTGCTGGTGGCTGGTTGGCTGAAGCGGGCCATGGCCAGCTGGGCGGCGGCCGTTACCACCGTGCAGCTGCCCAGTAGCAGGGCCGGCCGCTGACTCAGCCAGCGGCTGTGCCGTTGCAGCACGAGTCCGCCGCTGATGCTGCCGGCGGCCAGCACGCTGGTGAACAGGCCCAGGGCCTGGGGGGATGGACCCAGGAGATCCCGGGCCATCAGCGGCGCCAGGCCTGGGTGAAAAAATCCCACCAGGCAGGCCAGCGCCGTGTAGCGCAACACGTGCCGCAGTACCGGCCCACTGCCTGTCCAGGCGGCCCTGAGGCTGCTGCCAGCACCGGCGACGCTGCGGTGCTCCTGGGTTCGGTTGGGCTTGATCAGCCACAGCACTGAAGCGATGGGCAGCAGGTAGGTGGCGGCATCGATCGCCAGCGCCGGTCCCGCCCCCGTCCAGGCCAGCAGCCAGCCCCCCAGGGGCGGGCCCACCAGCTTGCCCACGTTGAACACCACCGAAAAGCTGGTGATGTAGGGCGCCAACTGGCCAGGACCGTCCACCAGTAGGGCGCAGTATTTGTTGCGGGCGGTGAGCTCGTAGGCGCTGGCAACGCCCACCAGCAAGGTGCTGAGCAGCAGCAGGCTGATCTGCAGGGCCCCATCGCTGAGGGGAATGGCAATGGCGCCGAGCATGCCGGCCCCGAACAGCCCCCACTGGGAGCGGATCAGCACGGTTTCGCAGCCCAGTCGGTCGGTGACCACGCCGGCCGGGCCACTGACCAGCAATGTCGGCATGGCCAGGGCCGCGAAATGCAGGGCCAGCACCATCGGGTTGCCGCTGCCGTCCATCAGGATCCAGCCCTTGGCGGTGAGACCAGCAAACGATCCGGCTGTACTCAGCCCCGACGCCACCAGAAAGGTGGTGCGTTGATGCTCACGCCATCTCAAGCGCCGCCCCGCAGCGAGGCCTGGGCTTCATCCACCATCGCCCGGGCACCCACCACCTCACCGATCAGGTCGTAGGTGTCGGCGGCGGTGAGCCGCACCGGCACGAGTGTGCCTGGAGAGGCGCAGAGGCCGCCTTCGCCGGGAAACACCCGCACCTCGCCATCCACCTCGGGGGCGTAGCGGGCGCAGCGCCCGATCATTTCACCGGTGCTGGGGTTCTCCTGCTCAATCAGCACATCCACGATGCGGCCCACCCAGGCGGCATTGCGTGCGGCGGCGATGGGTTGCTGCAGGGCCATCAGGCGGTCTTTGCGCTCCTGGGCCACCTCGGCGGGCACCTGATCCGGGAGCTCGGCTGCGGGTGTCCCCTCTTCAGCTGAGAAGGTGAACACACCCACGTGGTCGAACTGCTGCTCGGCCACGAAATCCAGCAGGTGCTGGAACTGTTCCTCCGTTTCGCCGGGGAAGCCCACGATGAAGGTGGTGCGCAGCACCGCCTCGGGCAGCTGCTCGCGGATGCGGCGCAGCACGCCGCCGGTCACTTCGGCCTGCCAGGGGCGGTTCATCGCCCGCAGCACCTCCGGGTGGCTGTGCTGCAGCGGCAGATCTAGATACGGCAGCACGTTGGGCACCTCGCGGTAGGCCGCCAGCACCTCCGGTGTGAGGCCGGTGGGGTAGGCGTAGTGCACCCGGATCCAGGGGATCTCCACCTTTGCTAGCGCCCGCAGCAGCTCAGCCAGCTGGGGCTTGCCGTAGAGATCGAGGCCGTAATTGGTGGTGATCTGGCTGATCAGCACCAGTTCCTGCACGCCCTGGGCCGCGAGGGCTTGGGCCTCGGCCACGATGCTCTCGCTCGGCCTGGAGCGCTGGTCGCCGCGCAGGTGGGGAATGATGCAGAAGGCGCAGCGGTAGTCGCAGCCCTCCGCCACCTTCAGGTAGGCCACCGCCTCACTGGTGGTGCGGTAGCGGGGCAGGTGCTCGTCGCCCACGAAGGTGGGCTTGGCGCTCACCTGATTCACCCGTTCGCCAGCTTCCACCCGCTCCAGCACCGAAACGATGTGCTGGTAGTCGCCGGTGCCCACGATCGCCTTGGCCTCGGGCAGCGATTCGAGCAGCTCCTCCTGGAAGTGCTGGGCCAGGCATCCGGCGATGATCAGCTCCTTGCCTTGCTCTGCCAGCTCCACCAGGGTGCGCACCGACTCCTCACGCGCCTCCTGGATGAAGCTGCAGGTGTTCACCACCACCACGGTGGCGTCGGTTTCATCAGCACTCACCCCGTAGCCGGCCTCGGCCAGAAGACCGAGCATGTGCTCGGTATCCACCCGGTTCTTCTCGCAGCCCAGGTGGGCGAAGGCAACGGTCTTTTTGCTCATCATTTGCTGATCCATCTGACCCCAGCGGCCCGGGCAGCCGACCTTCCACCCTATGGGGGCGTGGGCGGATGGGGCTGCGAGAATGCTGTTAATGCAGCCGTTGCCGTGACCACCACCCGCCTCAGCCAGCGCCTCAATTCCACCCGGCGCCGCAGCGATCCGGCCCGTCGCTGGGCCCGGGTGGCCATGGCTGTCCTGGCCACCATCGGCGCCATCGACACCGGTGCCATCACCCTCAAGCGCTGGGGGCTGCTCGGCCCGCTGAGTTGTCCCGGTGGGGCCGAAGGCTGCGACAAGGTGCTGAACAGCGCCTGGGGCAGCCTGCTGGGCCAGCCCCTCTCCCTGTTTGGTTGCCTGGCCTACGTGGCCGTGCTGGTGCTGGCGGTGTTGCCGCTGGTGCTCCGCGGTGATTCCCGCGCCGCCCTGGCCCAGCGCAGCTGGTGGGGGCTGCTGCTGCTGAGCACGGGCATGGCGGTGTTCAGCCTGCTGTTGATGGGGCTGATGGTGGTGAAGATCCAGGCCTTCTGTTTCTTCTGCGTGCTGTCGGCCACGCTGAGCCTGGCGCTGTTTGTGATCAGCCTGGTGGGCGGTGAATGGGACGACCGCGGCCAGGTGGTGTTCCGGGCTGTGATTGTGGCCCTGCTGGTGGCGATGCTCGGCCTGGGCTGGGCTGCCTCGGTGGATCGTCCCGCGGCGGTGCAGGGCGCCGGCGTGCCCCCTGTCGTGGAGACCGCCAGCAGCCCCGAGGCGATCGGCTTGGCCGACCATCTCACCCGCATCGGTGCCGTGATGTACACGGCCTATTGGTGTCCCCATTGCCACGAGCAGAAGGAGCTTTTCGGCAAGGAGGCCGCTGCCAAGCTCACCTTGGTGGAATGTGCCGCTGATGGTCAGAACAGCCAGAAAGCCCTCTGCGACACCAAGAACATCGAGGGTTTCCCCAGCTGGGAGATCAACGGCAAGCTCGATTCCGGTGTGAAGTCGTTGGCCCAGCTGGCCCAGCTCTCTGGATACCCCGGGCGGGTGCCCTAACCCCGCTCAGAGCAGGGGCGACGTGGAGGGCGGTTGGTGTTGTCGCTGGTCGGTGTGGCGCTGCCAGAAGGGCTGGGCTGCGGGGGCATCGGTGCGGTGGTGCCCGCCGCGGCTCTCGCTGCGAAAGAGGGCGGCTTCGACCAAGAGCCCGGCCAGCACCAGGCGCTGATGCAACTCCTGCAACCGTTTCAGGGCTGGCAGGTCGGCGGCGGCGAGCTGAAGGGAGTGGCCAGGCGTGAGCGCTTGGAGTTGCTGCCAGGCAGGGCCGGCTTCCAGTTGCTGGCGCTGGCAGCGCACGTTCAAGAGGGCAGGCGCCAAGGCGTGGGCACTGCGTTCGACGCCCGCCACCTGCCAGCACAGGTCCCGTAGGGCGCTGATTTGGGCTTCCAAGGCCCCCAGCTGGGGTAGGCCCAGCCCGGCCATCTCGGGCAGATCCTGTTCCCCGCTGGTGTCGTGTTGGGTTGGGCGGGGCTGGTCTGGTGCCGGCGGCAGGTGGATGGTTCGCAATTGCCGGGCAAACACCAGGCACTCCATCAGGGAGTTGCTGGCCAGGCGGTTGGCGCCATGTACGCCGGTGCAGGCCACCTCCCCCACGGCGTAGAGCCCGGGCAGGCTGGTGGCGGCGTGCAGATCCGTCCAGATGCCCCCCATCCAGTAGTGGGCGGCGGGCGCCACGGGGATTGGTGCGCGGGTGGGGTCGAGCCCCAGTTCGCGGCAGCGCCCCAGGATTGTGGGGAACTGCTGCTCCAGTCGGGAGACGCCCACGGGCCGCAAATCCAGCCAGAGATGGTCCACGCCCAGCGCCCGCATGCGCCGGGCCAGGGCTCGGCTGACGGCGTCCCGGGGGGCCAGATCACCGCCCGGCAGGCCATCCACAGGGCTGTTGCCCGCCCCATCCACTAGGTGGGCCCCTTCACCGCGCACGGCTTCGGAGATCAGAAAATGGGGGGCTCCCGGCAGCATCAGGGCTGTTGGATGGAATTGCACGAATTCCAGATCGCGCACCACCGCTCCTGCCTGCCAGGCCATCACCACCCCATCGCCGCTGGCCAGGTTCGGGTTAGTGGTGTGGGCAAACAGGTGGCCGCCTCCCCCGGTGGCCAGCACCACGGCCCGCGCCCCCAGCCAGTGGATCCTGTTGCCTTCGAGCACCTGCAGGCCCACGCAGCGGCCGTGCTCCATCCAGAGCTGTAGCGCCACCACACCCTTGCGCTGCTCGAGCAGGGGCTGCCTCAGCACCTCCCGCTCTAGGGCATCCACCAGGGCGCCGCCGGTGCGGTCCTGGGCATGCAGCACGCGCCGGTGACTGTGGGCGGCTTCGAGGGTGGTGCTGAGGCCATCGCCGTCGCGGTCAAAGGCCATCCCCAGTTGGAGCAGGCGCTCCACGCAGGCAGGAGCCTCATGCACCAGCAGTTCCACGGCCGCCCGGTCGCACAGGCCGGCGCCGGCACTCAGGGTGTCGGCGATGTGGCTGGCGAAGCTGTCGTTGGGCCGGGTCACGGCGGCGATGCCCCCCTGGGCCCAGCGACTGGCCGATCGGGGGGTGCTACCGGGATCGCTGTCTTTGCTCAGCAGCAGAACGCGTAGATGGCTGGGCAACTCCAGGCAGGCCATCAGGCCGGCAGCTCCGCTGCCAACCACCACCACATCCCAGAACTGCTCTGCCATGGCGGCTGAAGGCATCCGGCAAGGACCGGCACTAAAAAAGCCGCCGGAAGGCCCCGACGGCTTTCAAGGTGGCAGTCAGCTTAGGGCTCAGCGGTATTGGCCATCGTTGATGCGGTCGTCGCCCTCGTTGAGGGCAATCGATGCCTCAGTGACGGTGAAGTTGTCCTTGTACTTGTTGAACAGTTCCTTCTGACGGTCGGTCAGATCCAGGCTGAGCACATCATCGACGCTCTGATAGGGACCACCCAGGACGATCTTGCCGGCCAGGGTGGGATACATGCCGGGATAATCCTGGAAGCGACGGACGGAGCAATTGTTGAGGTCCACCTTGCCGGCCCGCTCGGCGATTTTGTCGTCGGCCAGGTTGCGCCGGTCGGCGGCATAGGCGGCGGGGGGAATCAACAACGTGATCAGGAGGCCGGCCAGCACCACCCCACTCATCAGCCAGGCAACCAGCCGTTTCATCACGACACTCCGTTGAACTACGGGACGGGAGGTGGTCGAAGCCACCAGAGTTCAACGTTACAGAGCTGAGACTGGATCCCTGGGCTGGCTGCCCCAGGATTTTGCAGATCTTCAGATCAGCCCGCTCAGGTTGGGCGCCAGTAGGGCCGCCAGCAGAAACAGGGCGTCTACTGCGAGGGTGGTGGCCAGGGCGGAGGCGGTGATGCGCCCCACCGGCCCCCGCTGCCAGAGCCAGCGGCAGGCCTGCAGCAACAGCGCCCCGCAGAGCAACACCAGGGCCAGGGGCAGGGGAGCCAGCACCTGCTGGGCGGCGGCCTGCAGCAGCAGCGGAGCATCCGCAGGGCTGGCACTCAGCACCTGGGGCCAAAAGGGCATCACGCCTGTGGCCGCCATGGCGGCATCTGTGAAGGCCGTCCCCATCAGGGAGCCCAGATAAAAGCCGCAGGCCAACTTCCAGCGTCCCTGCAGCCCCGCAAGGGCCAGCGGCAGAGCGAAGGCCTCAATCGGCAGATGCCAAAGGGGATGCAACCGAACCCAGCCCCAGAACAGACACCCCCCCAGCCAGCTGCCGCAGAACCCCACCAGCAGCTCGCCGCTGCGGCGGATCCGGGGGTTGGGGTGGTGGGCCAGCGCCAGGGCAAAAGCCAGCAGCGGCACGGTGAACAGCGCAGCGCTGAAGGGGGCCAGCCGCACCCAAGGGGCCTGCAGGAACACCGGCAGGGTGACCAACACGCCGCTGATCAGGATCAGTCCAGGGTTCTGAGCCGCCTGGAGCCACGCCCAGGCGCCATTGCTGGCCCATGGCGTCGACGCCAAAAACCCGTTGCCCACCGCGGCAAGCGGTTGGCCCAGAGCCGGAGACTGTGCGCTGGGACGGACCCCGACCACCAAGGGATGTAAAGAAAGTTGTCCAACCTTAAGGGGTCGAGCGGGGGCTCCGGCCATAGGGTCGGCCGAGTTTGCCCGGCACCGCATGGCCCTGTTTGCCGTTCTTCCGGATCTGACCCCCCCGATCATCGGGATTTGGGAAGCCTGCTTTCGATCGCTCATCCTCGGCGTGGTGCAGGGGCTGACGGAGTTTTTGCCGATCAGCAGCACGGCCCATCTCAAGGTGGTGCCGGTGCTGCTGGGCTGGGGGGATCCAGGGGTGGCGGTGACTGCCGTGATCCAACTGGGCAGCATTGCGGCGGTGCTCGGCTATTTCCGTGCCGACCTGGCTGAGGTGCTGCGCGGGGTGGCCAGGGCCTTCCGCTATGGCCAATGGAGCGATCCCTCCGCCCGCATGGGGGTTGCCATCGCCCTGGGCACCGTGCCGATCGTGTTGGCGGGTCTGGCTTTGAAGCTCTGGGTGCCGGGTTACGACAACTCGCCGCTGCGCAGCATGGGTTCGATCGCGGTCGTGTCCATCGTGATGGCCCTGTTGTTGGCCTGGGCTGAATGGGTGGGCAGCCGCCGCCGGCAGCTCGACGACGTGCAGCCCCGTGATGGTCTGTGGGTGGGTCTGGCCCAGACCCTGGCGCTCGTACCCGGCGTCTCCCGCTCCGGCAGCACCCTCACCGCTGCTCTCTTCGACAGCTGGCAGCGCCAGGCGGCGGCCCGCTTCTCCTTCTTGTTGGGCATTCCGGCGATCACCCTGGCCGGACTGGTGTCGTTAAAGGAGGCCTTCAGTGCCCCCTCCGGCGGCGGCGTGGTGCCCATGCTGGTGGGAATCGCGGCCGCGGCGGTGGTGTCGTGGGTCGCGATTGCCTGGTTGCTGCGTTTCCTGCAGCACCACAGCACCTGGGTGTTTGTGATCTACCGGCTGCTGTTCGGCGTTGCCATCCTGATCTGGTTGGGCGCCAGAGTAAATGGCTAGTTCTTTGCGTACCACCTCCCGCCGTGTGGAATGAGCCCTCTGCGGGGATTGCCCTGGCTGCCCTCGATGGCACGTCCCCCCGGTTGCCGGCCCCAGCCGTGGTGGCCACGGTGGAGCCAGGCTCCATCGGTGAAGAGCTCGGCTTTCAGCCCGGCGATCGGCTGCTCAGCATCAACGGCAAACGCCCGCGGGATCTGATCGACCTGCAGTTTCTGGTGGGTGAGGAGGAGCTCACCCTCGAGGTGGAAGATTCCGATGGCACCCGCCACACGGTGGAGCTGGAGAAGGATCTCGACGAAGGCCTGGGCCTGGGCTTCACCGAGGCCCTGTTCGACGGGCTCAAGCAGTGCAACAACGCCTGCCCCTTCTGTTTCATCGATCAGCAGCCGCCAGGGCGCCGCAGCAGCCTCTACCTCAAAGACGACGACTATCGCCTCAGTTTTCTTTACGGCTCCTATCTGACGCTCACCAACCTCACCGCCGCCGACTGGCAGCGCATTGAGGAGCAGCGGCTCTCCCCCTTGTTTGTTTCGGTGCATGCCACCGAGCCGGAGTTGCGCAGCCGCTTGCTGGTGAATCCACGGGCTGGCCTGCTGCTCGAGCAGTTGGGCTGGTTTGCCCAGCGGGATCTGCAGATCCACGCCCAGGTGGTGGTGTGCCCTGGGATCAACGACGGCCCGGCGTTGCAGCAGACCCTGCACGATCTGGCCGCGTTCGCCGCTGGGGAGTGGCCCGCGGTGCTCTCGGTGGCGGTGGTGCCGGTGGGCCTCACCCGCTTTCGTCCCGATGGGGATGCGTTGGTGCCTGTTAATCGCCACGCCGCGCGCCAGGTGATCGCCCTTGTGGAACCCCTGCAGCAACAGTTCCAGCAAGACCTGGGCAGCCGTTTTGCCTGGTTGTCGGATGAGTGGTACCTGATGGCCGGCCTGCCCCTACCGCCCCGGGCGGAGTATGAGGATTTGCCCCAACAGGAAAACGGTGTGGGCAGCATTCGCGCCTTTCTGGAAGCGCTTGATGAGGCCACCCAAAACCTGCCCCAGGCCTTGCCCCGGCCGCGGCGCCTCAGCTGGGTGGTGGGCCAGTTGGTGGCCAAAGCGCTCGAGCCTGTGGTGGCACGGCTGAATGCTGTGGACGGCCTGGAGTTGATCCTGCAGGGCCTACCCAGCCCCTATTGGGGCCAGGAGCAGGTGGTGACGGGCCTGTTGACGGGTTCGGATCTGCTGGCAGGCCTGTCGGGTCGCGATCTGGGCGAGGCCCTGCTGCTGCCGGCCGTGATGCTGCGCCAGGGGGAGCCAGTCTTCCTGGACGACCTCACCCTGGTTGAGCTGGAGCGCCAACTGCCTGTGCCCATCCGGCTGCTGGGGGGGGCAGACGACCTTGTGGCCTCCTGCTTCGATGAGAATTTTCGATCTCATTAAGATCTGGCCATCAGGCTGTATCAGGCGTGTCCAAATCCATCTCTCGACTCGCGCTCATCGGCCTGCTGGGGGCTCCGATGGTGGCGCTTGCCGCTGAGGCCCAGGATTCAGCTGCTTCACCCCCGTCTCAGGCGGAGGCTGGCTTGCCAATGCCTCCGCCGTTGCCCCTCGCCCCTGAAACGCCTCGGGGCGGTAGCCCCACCCAAGTGCGGGGGTACCGCCCCAAAGTCAATCCCACCCTGGTGACGCCGGCAGCCACCCAGCTGGCTCCTGGCCTGAACAACCTTCCAGCTCCAGCCTCCTTGGCCCTGCCGGTCAAGCCGGAGCAGGTGCGAATCCTCGAGTTGCGGCCCCTTGGTTTGCTGGAGGTCGAAAATCTGGCAGAGGTGAACAACCCCAATCTCAAGGCGATCGCCAGCCAGGTGGATCAGGCCCAGAGCAACCTGCGGGCCCAAATTGCTCAGTGGTATCCCAACCTCAACTTGCAAGCCAACTCGCTGCCGACCTTCACCACCGGTCAGGCGCGTTCGGATGCTGCCAACGGCACCACATCGATTTCAGCAACGGAACGCTGGTCCCTCGGTGCCGCTCTGACGGCCCAGTGGTCCCTGATCAATCCCCAGCGGGTCCCCACGATCGCGGCGGCCCGTGATCAGTTTGAAAAGGCCAAGTTCCAATACGTGATCGCTCTGAGGGATCTGCGACTGCAGACGGCGTCCATCTACTTCGATCTGCAGCAGGCCGATGATCAGGTGCGGATCGGCCAGGAGTCGGTGCGGGCTTCGATCGTGAGCCTGCGGGATGCTAAGGCCCGCTTCCAGGCCGGGGTAGCCACCAAGTTGGAGGTGCTGGAGGCCGAAACCCAGCTCTCCCGCGACCAGCAGTTGCTCACCAACTCCCTGGCGGCCCAGGCGATTGCGCGCCGCACGCTGGCGGCCCTGTTGGACCTGCCCCAGAACGTCACCCCAACCGCCAAGGATCCAGCCCGGGTGTTCGGGGTCTGGCA
This sequence comes from Synechococcus sp. 8F6, assembly GCF_002252665.1. Taxonomy (GTDB): domain Bacteria; phylum Cyanobacteriota; class Cyanobacteriia; order PCC-6307; family Cyanobiaceae; genus Cyanobium_A. The sequence goes on along the minus strand of NZ_NQKZ01000020.1, from coordinate 3,230 downwards.
GCCCTCCTTGCAGGAGAGCATCATCGCGGCCTACACCTTCCGCGAAGAGCTCGATCAGGCCCTGCTCGACATCTCAATCGCCAACAGCCAGGCTAATGCGGCCCTGGGAGCCGTTCAGCCATTTCTCAATATTTTTGCCGGCTTCACCGGGAATGTCTTCAACGGCAACGAGTCCGTTGTCACGGCTCAGCCCGGCGCAGATGGCGCAAATTACGAAACGGCCCTCGGGCTCAACCTGAGCTGGCGGCTCTTTGACGGCGGTGCCGCCGTAGCCCAGTCGCGGCAGAACAAGCAGCTCGCGCAGGAGAACACCTTCCGCTTTGCCCAGCGCCGTGACGGCATCCGTCAAGAGGTGGAAACCAGCTTCTACGAGCTCGAAAAGAACAACCGCAACATCGTCACCACCTCCCGGGAAGTGATCTCAGCCCGGGAATCGCTGCGCTTGGCCCGTCTGCGCTTCCAGGCCGGTGTCACCACCCAACGGGAGGTGGTGGACAACCAGCGTGATCTCACCCAAGCCGAGGTGCGCTACTCCAATGCCATCACCGACTACAACAAGCGCTTGGCAGAGCTGCGTCGCCGAACTGGTCTCGATCAGGTGGCCAGCTGTACGCCCCAGTCTCTCCCTGCTGCGAAGCCAGTCGGTGCTTCCGATGTGCCCGTGGAACCCACTCCCTTGATCCCGGCCTGTCAGGCTGCCTCCCAAGGAGCGGTTTGAGCCGGTGAGCGCCACTTTGGCTGGTCAGCACCCGACTCTGGGCCTGGCCAATACCCTGCGTCTGGGGCTGTTTCAGGGCTGCCTTGGCTGTTTGGCCGTTGTTTTTGCTGGCCTGCTGAACCGGGTGATGCTGAGTGAGCTCGGCTTTCCTGGCCTGCTGGTTGGAGGCGCTCTGGCTTTTGAGCAGTTTGTTGCCCCATCCCGGGTGCTGTTTGGTCAGATCTCGGATGCCCATCCGGTTGGGGGCCGCCATCGCACGCCCTACATCTGGCTGGGTACGGCGCTGTTCTGTGGACTGGCCGTGCTGTCGATCCCTCTGATCTTTCATGTGGGTCGCTTGCTGGACAGCGCCTCCCAGCCGGAGTTGGGCCTTGGGATCGCTGGCCTGTGCGGGCTGTTTGCCTGCTATGGGTTGGCCATTTCTCTGGCCACCACCCCCTACCTCGCCCTGGTGATCGATCGCACCAGCGAAGTGGAGCGGCCCCGGGCGGTGGGCATCATCTGGTGCCTGCTCACGGTGGGCATCGTCATCGGCGCGATCGCCATCAGCCTCAACCTGCGCGGGCTGGATGGCATCACCGATCCAGCCCTTCTGGAGCCTGTGTTGCTGGGATTCATGGCCAAGGTGGTGGTGGTGGTGCTGGCCCTCACGGTGGTCGCCACCTTGGGGCTGGAGCCCGGTGGCGTCAGGGACCCGTCTGGTTTGGCTAGCGAGCGCCGCGATGACGCCATCACCCTCGCCCAGACCTGGGCTCTGATCACGTCCAGCCGTCAGGTGCTGGTGTTTTTCTCCTTTCTGGTGCTGTTCACCCTGGCGCTGTTTCTCCAGGACCCCATCCTGGAAAGTTATGGCGCCGACGTGTTTGGCATGCCGATAGCCGCCACGGCCTCCCTCAATGCGTTCTGGGGCATGGGCACGCTGGTGGGCCTGTTGCTCGCCGGCCTCTGGATCGTGCCAAGGCTTGGCAAGTTGGCCACAGCCCGGCTGGGCTGTCAGCTGATTCTCGCCAGCCTCGTGCTTCTGGCCCTTGCTGGTTTAGTGGGTCGGGTGCCCGTGCTTCAGCTGGTGATGCTGCTGTTTGGTCTGGCGGCGGGCATCGGCACCAACAGCGCCCTGGTGCTGATGCTGGATCTCACCCTGCCGGAAGCGGCGGGCACCTTTGTGGGCGTCTGGGGATTGGCCCAGGCCCTCTCCAGGGCCCTCGGCAAGGTGGTGGGGGGTGGTTTGTTCGATCTGGCTCGGGCGCTGCAACAGGTCTTCGACCTGCCAGCCTCCACCTATGCCCCCTACGCGCTCGTGTTCAGTGCGGAGGCGGCTGTGGCTTTTGCGGCTTTGCTGTTGCTGAGCCGCGTCAACCTGCGTCAGTTCAGGGAGGATACGGGGAGGAGCCTCAGCAAGGTGCTGGCCCTCGAGCTCGGATGAACGCTGATCCCACCACCCTCCCGGCCCCGCATCTCAGTCCTGGTCTGGACGCCCTGCTCGATCGGGTGGCCGAGCGCCAACGCGCCGATTTTGGCCACATGGCCTCCGATCTCAAAGCGGATGGCAGCCTGATCACCGCCTGCGACCGCTGGAGTGACGCCACCCTGGTGGAGGGATTGGCCCAGCTGTATCCCGGCGAGGGAGTCCTCAGCGAAGAAGGGGACAAAACCGTGCCAGGGAGCGATGCTTACTGGGTGGTGGATCCGCTCGATGGCACCACGAATTTTGCCGCCGGCATCCCCTATTGGGCCATCTCCCTGGCACGTTTTGAGGGTGGTATCCCGGTGCTGGCGGTGCTGGATGTGCCGCCGCTGCGCCAACGCATCGTGGCCATCCGTGGTCAGGGAGCCTGGCGCAATTGCCGCTTGCTCCAGCCTCCGTCCCGGCAGAGCCACCCCGCCGGTTGTGCGTCGCTGTGCAGCCGCTCGATCGGGGTGTTGCAGAAACTGCCCAACCAACGCTTCCCCGGCAAGATCCGCCTGCTCGGCGTGGCCAGCCTCAATCTGGTGAGTGTGGCCATGGGCCAGACGGTGTCGGCCCTGGAGGCGACTCCCAAGATTTGGGATCTGGCCGCCGCCTGGTTGGTGCTCAGCGAGCTCGGCTGTCCGATCCGTTGGTTGGTGCGATCGCCGGAGGCCATCGCCGCCGGGTCCGATCTCTCAACGGCCGACTTCCCTGTGCTGGCGGCCGATCGACCGGACACCCTTGCCCGTTTCATGCCGTGGGCCGAGGCGCTTGTGGCCTGATCCTTGCTCAGCGGTCAGAGGGGGTGTTATGTTGTTGGACTGCGCGCAAGGGGAAACCCGAAAGCGAGCAGGCTTATGGCAGAAGGAGGCGAGAGCCGACGGTGTTGTAAGTTTTCTGAGTCGCCAGGAGGCGACGTTCCGCCTAGAGCTCCCGAGAGGGGGAGGAAGCGGAAGCACCTGGACAATCGAAAAGTTTAGGAACTGACGCTTTCACTGCGTCATGCCGAAGCTGGGAGCCTGCACCGCCTGAGAGGGAGGGTGTTGGAGCCAGTGGAAGAGCCGA
>NZ_NQKZ01000019.1 GCF_002252665.1 Synechococcus sp. 8F6 | reverse complement strand
AACCTCGCTGGCCCATGGAAAGCATGTAATCTTGGAGCCTTAGTATAATTCAAATTCGGTCGCTATCAAGCGGTCTTGCGATTTTTCAAGGTGCCCTATAGTATGTTCCGATGTCAATACTTAAAACTGTGGACTACTTGAGGCAACTCAGAGAGACTGTGCTGCGATCCGTCTCACCCATTGTGCATAATCTACCTCACGTACGAAAACTATTCTCCTGGTATTCAAAATCAAAATGTGCTCCACCGGCTCCACATTTTGTCAAGCAAGGTTCTACTTAGGCATGGAACCAAAGACTGCGCATGGAACCGCCAGGCTTTCCTCCAGTTGTAGAGGGTCACCACGTGAATGCTCAGCTCCGCTGAGATCTGGGAAACGCTCTGCCGCCGTGGCGGACTCCTCCGCCTCCTGACGTCAGCCTTAACGGCCTCGCTGTAACAACGCATTGCTCATGTCCTCAAGCCCCCGGGTGTACTGACAACAGGGGTGACATCTTTCCTGATACCGGGGGATCAAGCGTTGATCGAAGTTGCTCTTGGCACAGGCATCATTGGCCTGGCCTGCTTCCTGATTTATTATATTTACATGGCCAGGTATTTATTTGTGTATCGTGGTCTTTTGGAGGACCAAAGGGGCTTAGGCCTGGCAGGAACTCTGGCATTCCTATTGATGTGGTTCCCACTTGGAACCCATTATGACGTTTATGGATCAATGCAACTCTTTTACTCCTTTTATTTTCTGGCAATTGGCTTTTCGGCATGCCCTGAAAAGACTGACAAACAGATCCAGGCTTACTGATGACTTGGTTGACCACCGCCTAGTTGGAACGCATGATCTGGCTATAGACCTGATGAATACAATCAGCTTCATGCTCGATCGAATGGGCCGCAACTGCTTTAGATTTCGCCGCAGATGCCATCTGATCAAGTCGCACTGCGTCACCCATCAGAGCATCCAGGCAAGCAAACAGAGCTGCTGGCTGACCCATATTGATGGCACAACCAAAGTCATGGTGAATGATCCATGGCCAGGCACCTGCTGTTGAAGTGACCGGTACACAACCACTGGCCATCGCCTCTAGGGGGGTCAGGCCAAAACCCTCGCGACGCGAGGCTGCCACACAGATGGAAGTGCGTTGATACCAGCGCCGGATCTCGGTCGATTCCAGATCACCCACAAACCAGATACGCTGCTCGAGCCCAGCAGCCACAATTCGCTGTTTGAGGGAATCTAGGAAGGGCTGATCGCGGCGTTGACACAGGCCGGTGACCACACCCATCCAACCCGAATGGTGGGGCAGCAGTTGGATCAAGGCCTCCACGAACAGGTCGGTGCCCTTGCTGGGGCGGATCCGCCCGAAGCTGGCGATCACCTGCTTTCCAGCCAGGCCCACCTCCGCCAGGGCCGCCTGGCGATCGGCAGGCGGGTGAAACAGCTGGCAATCCACCCCGTGAAAGATCACCGCATCGCAGTGCTCCAGAAACGCAGCCGAGCGCGGAGAAGTGGCGATCACCGCATCGCAACGCCGGATCAGCTGGCCCAGCCACCAACCCGGGGGTTTCGGGGCCGCCGAGGTGAACACCACCCGCCAGGGCTGCCGCAGCAGCGAACGGAGCAACAGGCCGATCAGAATTTCGATGTCACGGCGAGCATGCCAAATGCGCCAGCGACCCCGATGGGGCCGGCTCCAGCCCCAGCGCAGCAACGACCAGAACCCGATCTCACCCCCCAAGCCCAGCTGACCCCAGTCCCACACCACCAGCTCCTGCTGATGCCGCTGCCACGGCACCAGCGCCTGCACGGTGGCGGAGACGCCCGTGAAGCGCCTGTGCAGGTTGGTGACGACAACATCCGCCAGCACCGCCAGCACCCAGGGGATTCAACGCTACCCGGGCCAGCACAGCGGACCGGCTCCCGCCGCCAGAATCACCCGATGGACACCGGTCGCGGCAAAATGGGGCTTCTGCCTTCTCCCCATCCCCGCTGGCAGCTGAACCTCAGCGATGGCAGCACAGCCGCCGGTGATCAACGCCTGAGCGGGCCCTGGCGGCTGCTCTTGTTGGGGGATGGCAGCCCCACCCGGCACCTGGAGTCGCTCACGGGCGAGCCGGTGGAGATCGAGTTGATCGCCATGGCGCCAGAACCCACCAACCCTCCGGGGGGTGGCGCCCAGCAGCCCACGAGCGCCCCGCCACCGCCGGAGATCGCCGAACTGGATGGGCCACTGCTGCGGCGTCAGGTGTGGCTGCGCTGCGGCGACCAGACCCTGGCCTGGGCTGAGAGCTGGTGGAATCAGCAGCAGGCCGATGCCTATCTCCAGCAGCGGGAGCAGCCGATCTGGCGCAGCCTCACCAGCCATCGGGCTGAGCTATTTCGGGAGGTGGATGGGCTGGCCCTCGTGGATGCCCCCTGGCTGGAGGAGCGCTTTGGCCATGTGGGCCCCTTCTGGAGCCGCCATTACCGCTTTTTCCGCGGCGGCAAGGAGCTCACCGTGATCCGGGAAGTGTTTTCGCCGGCCCTGGAGCACTGGCTGGGGCCCGTTGCAAACCGCACCACAACGCCATAACAGTTTGCAAACTCGGTAACGGCTTGCAGCAATAAGGGCTTGACGGATTGACGCTGGTCATGCTCTTCGCAGCATGGGGGCACTCGCGCCGGCAAACCGGGCTATGATCACCTCTACCAAGACCACCCCCACGCCGCCTACTGCCAACCCGCCTGCTACCAATCCGGCGCAGGCCCACTGGTTGAGCCTGACCGACCTCGGCCGGATCTATGGCATTTCCGCCGTGCATTGCGGCCGGCTGCTGAGCGAGGCCGGCCTGCGCCAGGGCAACGGTGCCCCCAGCCCCAGCGCCCTGCGCCAAGGCCTGGCCTACCAACACCATCCCCAGTCCCCCAACCCCAGCGCTGTTTGGAACGCGCAGGGCTGCAGCCCACTGCTGCAGGAGCAGGGTCTACGGCCCATGGCCGAACACCAGTTGGTGGGCCAGTGGGCCGACCTACTGGTGGCCCTGGTGCAGGGCTCACCCGCGATCAGCACCTCCGCCGACGAAATGGCAAGCGACCTGCCCCAGGAGCTGGTGCGGCCGGTGAACCTGGAACTGCAGCAACGGGGCTGCAGCTTTCAGGTGGGAGCCCGCACTCCCAGCCGACACGCTCAACCCAAGCGCAGGGCCTCGGCCTGCAGGCGAGCCCGCTCCAGCAGTTCGCGGAGCTGATCCTCGTCGGTGTGGCTGAGGTTGGTGCGCAGCAGCTTGGCGTGGGGGGCATGGGCGCGCAGGCGCTCGATCACCCGATCCGGCGTCGCTTCGCGCACCAACAAACACAGGGCTGCACTGCCGCGGGGCAGGGTCTCGCCCAACTCCCGCATGAAGCCATCGTTGATGCCGATGTCCGAGAGGGAGCCGGACGCCGCACCCACGCCCGCACCCACCGCTGCACCGAGCAACGGGTTGAGGAACAGCAGGCCCACGAGCGTGCCCCAAAAGCCGCCACCCAGGGCACCCGCCGCCGTCAGGTTGATGGCCTGACGCAGGTGCACCTGACCCTCGCCGTCGTGCTCCACCACCACCGCATCCTCGAGGGCGATCAGCTGCTCGCGCTGGATGTCGACCAGCTCCCGCCGCACCTGCTCGGCCTCCTCGGCCTTGGGAAACCCAACCGCCACCAGGCTGCCCATCGCACCGTTTGCCACTGAGGCAAGGCTAGTGAGGAATCCTGGCTAGGCCCGGCGCCGGGTGGAGCGGGGCAGGGCCCGGCCAGGGGTTGCACCATCTCCTGCAGCAGGGCGGCCGTCAGAGGGCGAGGCACTGGAAGCCGATCGGCTGCTGGAGGCCTGCCGCTGCCAACGGGGCAGCGTGAAGGTGTCGTCGTCGGGCCACTCGGAGGGATCAGCTGGCTGGGCAGCCGTGGTGCGACGGGAAATGGCATCGAGGGGGCGGCGACGCGAGGGCCCAGCGGCACTGGCTTGCGACCTGGATTCGGGTCGGGGTTCGGGTCGGGGTTCGGGTCGGGGTTCGAACTTGGGTTCCGGCCTCGTCTCCTGCCAGGGCTCACGCCAGTCGTCGTCGTCTTCGAGGATCCAATCGAGCTTGTTTTCCACCCAACGACCCAAACCATCCAGCCGGGCACGGCGCCCATCGCCGCGGGCCGCCGAGCGCGCACCTGAGCGGGAGCCAGGCCGTGCGCCGGACACCCCATCCACCAGCTGCCGGCCCGCACTCACCAGCCGATCAAAACGCTGCTCAACCGGATCAGACCAAAACTCAGGCATGGGTCCAGGTTAGGGATCCAGCTAGCGCTAGAGCTAGCGGTGCCGGCCCGCCAACCAGCGCTCGCGACCCAGGCCAACCAGGGCGATGGTCAACCCGCCAAATTCCAGGGTCCAGAGAAACACGCCCATGGCGATGCCGAGCTGGCGTGACCCTAAGCCGCTTGCTCAAAGTGCAAGAGGCAGCTGGCATGCCAGCGCCCGCCATGGAGGCGCTCGCAGCACAAGCGGCAGGCCAGGCCCTTCACCCGGCGTCGGTAGGGCGCTTGCACGCCGCAGGTGGGACAGCAGGCCAACCAGCGGGGCGGCGTGACGCTGGCCGGCAGGGGATAGCGGTGGCGGATGCTCACCTGAAACTCGCTCTGGGCCGCATTGATGGCGGCCATCCGGGCCCGGAACTGGGGGCCATGCACCTCCTGAGCGCCCACCACCCGATCCACCCAAACGTGAATCATTTCGTGGCAGAGGGTGCTGAGGGTGGCCGCGCGGGGCAGGGGGTCGAGCAGGGGCCTCGACAGCACGATCTCGCAGAGGCGCCGTCCATCGGCGTGCCGACCGAAGCGATACATCCCTGCCGTGCAACGCATGCGGCCGTCGCTCCAACGCAGCTCCACCAGCCGCTGGCCAGCGGGCGCCAATGAGCCGTCAAAGTGCTCCCGATCCAGACGGTGAAACAGCGGCAGCAGGGGCTCGAGGGGCATGCCGGCTTGGCAGTCAGTCAGACTCTGGCCCAGTCAACGCAATTTATTTCGAGATGGACTGGGGTCTCACCCGCGACATCGGCACCAAGGCCCTGCTGGCTGGGGCCGGGACCCTGCTCCTCTACTGGACGGTCACGGCGGTGAAGCTGGTGCTCAGCGCCCGCGGCATCAACCCCCTCATCAAGCAGTTCTTCACCCAGGTGGCCAGCGGCCAGATCGATGGCGCCTACCTGCTCACCACCAAGAACTACCGCTCCCATGTGAACCGGCAACAGTTCATCCGCTTCCTGGCAGGGCTGCAGCTCAACAAATACCGCAACCTCAAATCCGGCCGGCCCCGGCTCGACGATGGCCAGCTGATCCTCACCGTGAAGCTCAAGAGCGACGGCAACGACGAACTACCGCTGGATTTCACCTTCGTGAAGGTGGAGGAGCAGTGGCGCGTCGATCGCATCACCAAGCTGGCCGCCGCCTGAGCCCCTCGCTGTGACGTCAGATCAGGCCCGCGCGGAGGAGCTGCGCCAGCTGCTCCAGCGTGCCGCCCACGCCTACTACGTGCTGGATGCCCCCGACCTGGAGGATCCCGTCTACGACCGGCTCTACCGGGAGCTGCAGGAGCTCGAGGCCGCTCAGCCGGAGCTGGTCAGCCCCGACAGCCCCACCCAGCGGGTGGGCGGTGCCCCGGCCGAGGGCTTCAGCAGCGTGGAGCACCGCATCGGCCTGCTCAGCCTCGACAACGCCTTTTCGCTCGAGGAGCTGGAGGCCTGGTATGGCCGCCTGCTCAAGGTGCTCGACCGCACGCCCGAGCCTGGAATGCCCCTGCCCCAACTGGCGATGGTGGGCGAGCTGAAGATCGACGGCAACGCCCTGGCGCTGAGCTACGCGCAGGGCCTGCTGGTGCGGGCCGCCACCCGCGGCGATGGCGAGCGGGGCGAGGAGATCACCGCCAACGTGCGCACGATCCAGAGCGTGCCGCTGCGGCTGCAGCTGGAGCACCCGCCGGCCTGGGTGGAGGTGCGCGGCGAGGCCCTGATTCCCGATGGCACCTTCGCGGCGATCAACGCCGAGCGGGGCCAACGCGGCGAAGCCCTGTTCGCCAACCCCCGCAACGCCTGCGCCGGCACCCTGCGCCAGCTCGATCCGCGGGTGGTGGCCGCCCGGCGGCTGGATTTCTTCGCTTACACCCTGCACCTGCCCGACGACTGGCAGCCCGGAGCGGACGGCGCGAACGGGGGCGATCCGCCGCGACCCACCAGCCAGTGGGAGGCGCTGCAATGGCTCCAGGCCGCCGGCTTCAAGGTGAACCCCAACGCGGCGCTGCTGCCGGATCTAGCGGCGGTGGAGGGGTTTTTCGCCCAATGGGATGAGGGCCGCAAGGCCCTGCCCTACGCCACCGACGGCGTGGTGGTGAAGCTCAACGACCTGCGCCTGCAGGCCGACGCGGGCTTCACCCAGAAGGCTCCGCGCTGGGCGATCGCCCTGAAATACGCCGCCGAGGAGGCCCCGAGCCGTTTGCTACGGCTGGGCTGCCAGGTGGGCCGCACCGGGGTGGTGACGCCCGTGGCCGAATTCGAGCCGGTGCCCCTGGCCGGCACCACGGTGAGCCGGGCCACGTTGCACAACGCCGATCGGCTGGCGGAGCTGGATTTGCACGCCGGCGACACGATCGTGGTGCGCAAGGCCGGCGAGATCATCCCCGAGGTGGTGCGGGTGCTGCCGGAGCTGCGGCCCGCCGGCGCGACCCTGCTGGAGCTGCCTCACGTCTGCCCCGAATGCGGCGCAGAGCTGGTGCGCGAGGAGGGGGAAGCGGCCACCCGCTGCGTGAACAGCAGCTGCCCGGCGATCCTGCGCGGCGCCCTGCGCCACTGGGTGAGCAAGGCGGCCCTGGATGTGGATGGCGCCGGCAGCAAGCTGATCGAACAGCTGGTGGATCGGGGCCTGGTGCACTCGATCGCCGACCTCTACCGCCTCGATGCAGCGCTGCTAGCCAGCCTCGAGCGCATGGGGGGGAAAAGCGCCGAGAACCTGGTGGCCGCCCTGGCCGCCTCAAAACAACAGCCCTGGCACCGCCAGCTTTACGGCCTCGGCATCCACCACGTGGGCGAGGTGAACGCCAAGGCCCTGGCCCAGACCTTCCCCAGTGCTGCTGATCTCACCACCGCCGCTGCCAACACGCCTGAGGCGATCACCGCCGTGTTCGGCATCGGTGAACAGATCGCCGAGAGCCTGCAGCAGTGGTTCGCCACCGCCGCCAACCAGCGGCTGCTGGAGCAGCTGGAGGCACTGGGCTTCTCCCTGGCGGCCACCGAACCCGAACTGGCGGAGGCCGCCGCGCGGGCCCACGACAGCGGCGGCGCGGCGCTGCAGGGCCAGACCTTTGTGCTCACCGGCACCCTGCCGTCGATGAGCCGCAGCCAGGCCCAGGCCCTGATCGAGGCCGCCGGCGGCAAGGTGAGCAGCTCGGTGAGCAAGAAAACCAGCTACGTGGTGGCCGGCGCCGAAGCCGGCAGCAAGCTCAGCAAGGCCGAGAGCCTCGGGGTGGCGGTGCTGGATGAGGCGGGGCTCAAGGCGCTGCTGGCTGCCTGACCCCCTCGATTAGGCGCTGGGATCGAGCCGGTTGGCCAGCCAGGCCACCGGCAGCATCGCCACCATCGCCAAGCCACACGCCCCCAGCTCGGTGAGCCCGATCGGCGCCGTCTGGAACAGGCTGTTCATCGGCCGCCACTGGCTGAACACCACCTGCAGCAGCACGGCCAGGCCGATCCCCAGCAGCAGCTGGGGGCCCCGGGCCACCGACCCGGCCTGGCCCAGCAGCCGCGCGGCCAGGCTGCGGCCCAGCTGGCTGATGCTGAGCAGGTAGATGATCCGGGCGGCCACCAGCGCCTGAATCGCCGCCGTGCGGGCCAGCTGCAGGCTGCCACCGCCGATCCGCACCCACTCGAACACCCCGAAGATCAGCACCCAGTTGAAGGCGGACACCACCAGGATGCGCCGCAGCAGCCGGGGCGTGATCAGCGGTTCATGGGGATCCCGCGGCGGCCGGATCATCGTGTCGGGCGCCTTGGGCTCAAAGGCCAGGGGCACGGTCATCGTGATCGAGTTGATCATGTTGAGCCACAGCACCTGCAGGGCCAGGATCGGCAAATCGCGGGCCAGCAGGGCGCTGATCAGGATCGTCATCGACTCACCGCCGTTCACCGGCAGCAGGAAGGCGATCGCCTTGCGCAGGTTGCGATACACCGTGCGCCCCTCCTCCACCGCCGCCTCAATCGAGGCGAAGTTGTCGTCGGTGAGCAGCATGTCGGACGCCTCCCGGGCCACCTCCGTGCCGCCCTGACCCATGGCGATGCCGATGTCGGCCTGCTTGAGCGCCGGGGCGTCGTTGACGCCATCTCCGGTCATGGCCACCACCTCCCCCTGGGCCTGCAGCGCCTTCACCAGCTCCAGCTTCTGAGCCGGGGCCACCCGGGCAAACACCTGGCCAGCGGCAGCGGCGGCGGCCAGCTGGGCCGAATCCATCGCCGCCAGGTCACGGCCGGTGTAGGCCCGCAGGGGCTCAGCCTCGCTGGCTTGGCTGGCCGGTTCCGAACCCCCCAAGCCCATGCGGGCAGCGATGGCGGCGGCGGTGGCGGCGTGGTCGCCGGTGATCATCCGCACCGAGATGCCGGCCCGCTGGCAGGCCGCCACCGCCGCGATCGCCTCCGGCCGCGGCGGGTCGAGCATGCCCTGCAGGCCGAGGAACACCAGACCGCTCTCCACATCCTCGTGGCTGAGGTCGTGACGGTGGTGGGGCAGGCGCTTGGCCGCGAAGGCGATCAGGCGAAGTCCCTTGCCGGCCAGTGCATCCACCCGCTCCTGGATCGCCGCGACCGTCACGGGCACAACCGCACCATCGGCGGCGAGCATGCCGGCGCAGCGGGGTAGCAGGGCCTCCAGCGAGCCCTTCACCTGCAGCAGCCGCTCGCTGTCGTCCCCGTCATGGAGGGTGGCCATGTACTGGTGGTCGGAGGCGAACGGAAGCACGTCCAGCCGCGGCCAGTGACCTTCCAGCCCTGCCCGGGTGAGGCCAGCCTTCTCCGCCGACGCCAACAGGGCCCCCTCGGTGGGATCCCCCTGGCAACTCCAGTTGCCGTGCTCCTGCATCAGGCGGGCGTCATTGCAGAGCACGCCGCAGCGCAGCAGCTGATCCAGGGGGTCGGGCAGGGGATCCACCACCGCACCACTGGCATCGAGCAGGTCGCCATGGGGGCTGTAGCCGCCTCCGGTGACGCGATAGCTGACGCCGCCGGCCTCCACCACCTGCACCGTCATCTGGTTTTCGGTGAGGGTGCCGGTCTTGTCGGAGCAGATCACCGTGGCACTGCCCAGGGCCTCCACCGCCGGCAGCTTGCGGATGATGGCGTGGCGGGCCGCCATCCGGTTCACGCCGATCGCCAGGGTGATCGTGACCACCGCCGGCAGGCCCTCGGGGATCGCACTCACCGCCAGAGCCACCGCCGCCTCAAACACCTCGGCAAAGGGCTGGCCGCGGCCCAGGCCGATCGCCAGGGTGAGAGCCGCCACCGCCAGGATGAAATAAAGGAGCACCCGACTGAAGCGGGCAAAACGGCGCGTGAGCGGCGTGCTCAAGCTGCTGCGCTGCTGCAACGACTGGGAGATGGCCCCCATCTCGGTGGCATCACCGGTGGCCACCACCACCCCAAACCCCTGACCGGAGGTCACGAAGCTGCCGGCGTGGACCATGCAGCGACGGTCGGCCAGGGGCGTATCGGATAGGAGGGGGGCCAGGTCCTTCAGCACCGGCAGCGATTCCCCCGTGAGCCCCGACTCATCGACCTGCAGATCCCGCACCTCCACCAACCGCAGGTCCGCCGGCACCTTGTCGCCCGCGGCCAACTGCACCACATCGCCCGGCACCAGATCACGGGAGGGGATGCGCAGGGTCTGGCCGTCGCGCAACACGGTGGTCTCCGTGCTCACCGAGCGGGCCAGGGCCGCAATCGCCCCCTCAGCCCGAGCCTCCTGGATGTAGCCGATCACGGCGTTGATCAGCGTGACGGCCCAGATCACCAGGGCGTTGGTCCAGGAGCCCAGCAGAGCCTTGATCAGACCCGCCACCAACAGGATGTAGAGCAGGGGCTGGTGAAACTGAAGCAGCAGCTTCAGCCATCCCGGCTGGGTCGGCGGCTCGGCCAGTTCGTTGCGGCCATAGCGCTCACAGCGCCGCGCCACCTCGGCGGCAGCAAGGCCCTCAGCGGGGTCACTGCCGAGCTGCTGCAGCACGGCAGCGGCGGTCTGCGCATGAGGCGAGGCGTCCAGCATGGTTTGGCTTGCAGCGGCGCAGCAACCCTCGCAACCTAGGCAGGGTGGCCAGACTCAGATCCCCGGCGCTGCTTCGGCCATGACCCTGCCCACCCCAGAGCCTGGCGCTGAACGGCCGTCGATCCATCGCTGGATCAAGGCGCCCTGCGGCCGGGCCCAATATGCCGAGCTGGCGAACCGCTCCGGGCTGCCGGCAAAGCTAAGGCTGGCCTGGTTTGTGCTGATCGCCGCCCTGCGCGACTGGAACCTGCCCGATCCGGACCAGGCAGAGAGCGCAGATCAGCCCGAATCTCCGGGCTCCTGAAGCGCCCGTTGAGCCGCCCGGCCCACCAGCCACACCACCACCACGGTGGCCAGCAGCCCCACAATCCGCAGGGCCCAGGTGCCGGGATCAGCCTGGCCGGAGAGCACCTCGCCAAAGCGGGCCACATCGCCGGCCAGGGCCCCCAGGCCGCAGAACAGAATCGTGCCGGGCACGATGCCGATCAGACCAATCGAGTAGTCGCGCAGGCTCACGTCGCTGAGGCCGTAGGCGAGGTTGAGCAGGGAAAAGGGAAATACAGGCGAGAGCCGGGTGAGCAGCACCAGCTTCAAGCCCTCCCGACTCACCGCCTGCTCGATCGCCAAAAGCTTGGGCACAGCGCTCAGCCGCTGCCGGGCCCAGCCACGCAGCCAGGTGCGGCCGAGCAGGAAGGCCGCCTCCGCCCCGAGGCAAGCCCCCACAAACACAATCAGGCTGCCCCACCAGGGTCCGTACAGGGCTCCGGCCAGCATCGAGGCCCACACCCCGGGAAGCAGAAGGGTGACCCAGAGGGCATAAAGCGGCACGAAGGCCGCCGCCCCCCAGGGGGAGCGCAACGCCTCAAGCAGCTGTGGCAGCCACGCCGGCGGAAGGAGGTCTGGGGTCAGCGCGATGCGTCAGGCAACACGCCCCCATGCTGGTGCAAGGCCGACCGCTTGGTGACGGCACAAAAAGGCCATCAAGCTGATTTGATGGACGTTTCGGTCACCCAGTTCCGCGCCCACTGTCTGGAGCTGATCCGGCAAGTGGAAGCCGGGGGAGAAGAGGTGCAAATCAGCCGCATCGGCGTGCCGCCAGCGGATCACCCCCCTTGATAGGCCTGCGTGGCTCAGGTTGGTTCGAGCTGAACGAGGGAACTCGGTGCTGGATGCTCAGGTCTTCTCAGCCCTGCAGTGAGGGTGCTCCTCGATACCCACGTGTAGCTCTGGTGGCTGCTGGATGTGGTTGATCAGCTGTCCACCCAGTTTTCAATCGCCAGATCCGGGTAGCCCTGGAAATCCGAGGGATTGTTGGTGACCAGCACCACCTCCAGCGCAAGCGCATGGGCGGCGATCAGCTTGTCGAGAGCATCGCGGCGGCGTAGCCGCGTCGCCCAGCGCACAGGGCCGTAGGCGCGGGCCGCCTGGCGATCGAAGGGCAGCACCGGCACCTCCAGCAGAAACTGTTCCAGGGCCTGGCGGTTGCGATCCGCCTCCGCGCCGGAGGCCACCACGCCGAACTCCAGCTCCGCTGCCGTAATGGCCGAGATCACCACCTCCCCCACCCGGCAGGCAGCGAAGCGATCAGACACCTGTGGCGGCTGATCCTTCATCAGATAGATACAAATGTTGGTGTCGAGCAGATAGAGGGGCCGAATGGTCACAGGGCCTCCCGATCGGCCTGCTCCTGATCGCCGCGGCCATCGGCCATGAAATCGGCTGAAAACCGGGAGAGAGCGGCCAAGGCGCCGCGAATGGGACGCCCGGCTGGCCGGATCCTCAACTCGTCTCCCACCCTCTCGATCTCCAGCTCCAGATCACTGCGCCCATAGGCCAGCTCTGCAGGGATACGCACGGCCTGGGAGTGACCATTACGGAACAGCCGGGTGGTGGCCATGGCGGAACCCAAGGAAGCTGAGCTGGATGTACGCATACATCCTAAGCGTTCAGCCCAGCTCCGCCAGGCGCTTGCGGGCCAGTTCCGCCTGGGCCTGGGCTTCGGCCAGGTTGGCCTTGCACTCCACCACCACCTCCGGCGGCGCCTTGCCGGCGAAGTTGGGATTGGCCAGGCGGCCCGCCAGGCCGGCGATCTCCTTCTCGGCCTTGGCGAGATCCTTCTCCAGCCGGCCCCGCAGGGCATCGAGATCCACCAGGCCCTCAATGGGCAGCAGCACCTGGAGCTCGCCACACACCCCGGCCAGGGTCCGCTGACCGGCAGC
Source organism: Synechococcus sp. 8F6 (assembly GCF_002252665.1). Lineage (GTDB taxonomy): Bacteria > Cyanobacteriota > Cyanobacteriia > PCC-6307 > Cyanobiaceae > Cyanobium_A. Next base: position 25,916 of record NZ_NQKZ01000019.1, on the reverse strand, counting down.
GCCCCCGCGGGCAGCCTCGGCGGTGGCGGGATCGAGCACCGCCACGCTCTCGGCACGGGTGAGGGTGGTGATATCGGCGGTGGCCTCCTGCAACAGCTGGGCCAGCGCGCCGCGGCCGGTGACGAACTGCACCGGCGCCGGCTGGGCCGGCTTGAGGCCCGCCACGGCCCGCAGGTTGCGCACCACCCGAATCGCCTCGATCAGCTCGGCGAAGCTCGCCTCCAGCTGGTCGTTGAGCGAAGCGGCATCCAGCGTCGGCCAGGGTTGGAGGGCCAGGAAGGTGGCCTCGCTCTCACCGGTGAGGCCATGCCAGAGCTCCTCGCTGAGGTGCGGCATCAGCGGATGCAGCATCACCAGCAGCGCGTTCAACACCTTGGCCAACACCTGGCGGGCGGTGCACTGATCGGCCAGGGCCGCCTCGCGGGCAGCCCCTTCCAGATCCGCCGGCACCTGCAACCGACGCTTGATCAGCTCCAGATACCAGTCGCACACCTCATTCCAGGCAAACTCGTAGAGCCCCTTGGCGGCCTCGCCCAGGCCGTAGCCCTCGTAGCGCTCGGCGGTTTCACGGTTGACGCGGGCCAGGCGCGAGAGGATCCAGCGGTCGGCCAGTTGCAGGGAGGCGGGATCCGGGTCGCCCAGCGAAGCGGGCGTCTCGCCGCCCAGGTTCATCAGGGCGAAACGGGTGGCGTTCCAGAGCTTGTTGGCGAAGTTGCGCGAGGCCTCCACGGTGGCGGAGGTGTCGGATTTGCGGTCGTAGTCGAGGCGGATGTCCTGGCCGGCACCGGCCACCTCCCGCACCAGGGCGAAGCGCAGCGCATCGGCGCCGTAGCGATCGATCAGCAGCAGCGGGTCGATGCCGTTGCCCGCCGATTTGCTCATCTTGCGGTTCTGCTCATCCCGCACCAGGCCGTGGATGTACACATCCCGAAAGGGCATCCGACCCGTAAAGGCGCCGGCCATCATCGTCATCCGGGCCACCCAGAAAAAGATGATGTCGAAGCCCGTCACCAGCACGCTGGTGGGATACCAGCGCTCCAGATCGGCGGCATCGGCATCGGGCCAGCCGAGGGTGGAGAAGGGCCAGAGACCGCTGGAAAACCAGGTGTCGAGGGCGTCGGGGTCCTGCTCCAGCACCAGCGGGTGGGCATGTGTGCCGCCGCCAAACTGCGCCTCGGCCTTCGCCATGGCTTCCACCTCATCCCGCGCCACCACATAGGGGGTGCTGTCGGTGATGAGGCCGCCGGTTTCGCTCACCACAAACCAGGCCGGGATGCGGTGGCCCCACCACAGCTGACGGGAGATGCACCAGTCGCGGATGTCGGTGAGCCAGTCGCGGTACACCATGCTCCAGCGCTCCGGCACGAAGCGGGGTTCGGGGCCGGTGGCAGCAGCATCCAGCGCCTCCCGGCAGCGGGCGGCCAGGGGCTCGGTGCGCACAAACCACTGGGTGGAGAGCAGCGGCTCCACCGGCACCTTGCCGCGATCGGAAAAGGGCACGCTGTGGCGGTAGGGCTCCACCTTCACGAGGAAACCCTCCGCCTCCATCGCCGCCACCACCGCCTGGCGGGCCTCGAAGCGATCCAGCCCGGCGAAGCGGCCGGCGGCCTCGTTCATTGAGCCGTCCTTGGCCATCACCGTGATCAGCGGCAGGTCGTGGCGCTGGCCGATGGCGAAGTCGTTGGGATCGTGGGCGGGGGTCACCTTCACGCAGCCCGTGCCGAACTCGGCATCCACGTGGTCGTCGGCCACGATCGGGATCTCACGCCCCACCAGGGGCAGGGTGAGGGTCTGGCCCACCAGCTCGGCGTAGCGGGGGTCTTTGGGGTTCACCGCCACCGCCGTATCGCCCAGCAGGGTTTCGGGCCGGGTGGTGGCCACTTCCAAGAAACCCCCGCCGCTGCTGAGCGGATAGCGGAAGTGCCAGAGGTGACCGTCCACCTCCTTCATCTCCACCTCCAGATCGCTCACCGCCGATCCCGAGGCGGGGCACCAATTCACCAGGTATTCGCCCCGGTAGATCAGCCCCTGCTCATGCAGGCGGTTGAAGGCCTCGATCACCGCGGCGCTGCAACCGGCATCGAGGGTGAAGCGCTCGCGCTGCCAGTCCACCGAGTAACCCAGGCGCCGAAGCTGGCCCACGATCGTGCCGCCGCTCTGGGCCTTCCACTCCCAGGCCTGCTCCAGGAAGGCCTCGCGGCCCAGGTCTTCCTTGCGTTTGCCCTCCGCCTTGAGCTGCTTCTCGAGGATCGTCTGCACGGCGATCGAGGCATGGTCGGTGCCGGGCAGGCAGAGCACGTTTTTGCCACGCAGGCGCTGGAAGCGCACGATCGTGTCGATCAGGGCCGTGTTGAAGGCGTGGCCCATGTGCAGGCTGCCGGTCACGTTCGGCGGCGGAATCACGACAGAGAAGGGTTCTCCCTCCGCCGCAGGATCCGGGTGAAAGGCACCGCTGCTCTCCCAGGCCTGCTGCCAACGGCTCTCGGTGCCGGCCGGGTCGTAGGTCTTGGGCAGCCCTTCGGCTGCGACGGTCTTGGGCAGGGCCGCTTCTGGGGCTGGGGCAGACAGCTCGGTCACGGCGGCAGGCACGGGCACTCGGGCCATGGTCGCAAAACGGGCCGAGGCCAGGGATGATGAGTCCGCAGAACAAGGCCATGCCGCATCCCCCGGCCCCCTCACAGGCGACACGACGCGTGGCATGGCGCTGCCTAGCTGTGCTGGCCTCACTACTGCTGCTCGGTTGCCGCGCAAGCGATGGGCTGCCCAACGTGCTTTACCTCGGGGTGGAGGTGAACCCCGATGAAACGATCGACGCCAACCTGCTCGCCGACACCCGGCAGCGACTGGGTTATTTAGAAGCTGGCTACAGGCAGCTTTACCCCAACACCCGATTTCAGGTCAGCCTCTACCCCGAACAGCAACTGGCCTGGGCGATCCAACGCCGCAACCGGGCCGGGCTGGGCCCCGATCTGCTGCTGATCAACGGGGACATGGCCGTGCAGCTGTTGGATGCAGGTGTGATCGCGCCCTTCCCGCGAACTGAAGTGGATCTCAACCCGTTCGATCCCCAGGTGCTCGATCGGCTGCGCAACTCCTCCGGAGAACTGGCCGGGCTGCCATTGCTGGTGCAGACCCAGCTGGCCTGCTTCAACCGCCGGCGACTGCCAGTGGCACCAGCCACCCTGGAGCAGCTGCTCGACACCAGTGCCAAGGGCCATCCCGTGGGCCTCTCGATGGAGGCCTACAACCTCTTCTGGACAGTCGGCAGCCTTGGTGCGATCGACGCCATCGATACAGCCGCTGCCGGTAGGCAACCCAGCGGGGCCCAGCAGCAGGCGATCGAGCGCTGGCTCACCTGGCTGCAAAACGCCAACAACCAACTGCGGGTGACCTTTTACGCCAGTCACTCCTCGGCAGAGGCGGAATTCCAGGCGGGCCGGCTCGACTGGTTCCCCTGTCGCAGCTCGGCCATACCCCGGCTGCGCAAAACCCTGGGGGATGGGCTCGGGGTGGCGCCCCTGCCGGGGGGCGAGGGGGGTAATGCGAGTCCAATCAACAAGCTGCGGGTGTTGGCCCTCGGCACCAACGCCAGCCGCAGCAGCCGCGAGCGGGCCCTGGCCTTCAGCTGCTTCAGCGTGAACCCCCTGAGCCAGAGGAATCTCACCCTGGGCTCCCAGGTGGTGCTGCCAGCCAACCGCTTCGTGAGGGTGCCGGTGAGCAGCTCGGCGACGCTTCGCGCCATGGTGACCTCGACCGAACAGGGCAGCCAGACCAACACCCTGGGGGAACTCATTCACAGCAACGATCCCCGGTTAGACAAGATCCAGACCCTGCTCACCACGTTGGTGTTTGGGGAGGTGCCGCCCAGCAAGGCAGGCCAGAGCCTGGTGGCGATCCTGCGGAACCGGCCATGAGGGAGCTGTTGCTGGAGGTGCTGGGCTGGCTGGGCTATCTGGAGCGGCCCGCCGTGCTGCTGCAACTGGCTGTGGTGATCGGGCTAATGGTGTTGCGGCGCTTTGCAGCCCGCCGAAACTGGCTACGCCAGCTGCGGCCGCGGGCCTACACCCCCCTGGCCCTTGTGGTGCTGGCGGCCAGCTGCCTGCTGCTGGCCCTGCTGGGGCTGCCCTACGGACTCAGCGGCCAGCTGGGCATGCTCTGGCTGGGCTGGTACGCCCTCAACCTGCTGCAGCCCCTGCTGCAACGCCGCCTCGGCACGGAAACGGCGCGGCAATTGGATAGCCGCCTGCTGCGGCCCGCCTATCTGCTGCTGGCGGCCCTGATGCTGATCAGCAGCCTCGACAGCATCAGGGATCTGGCCGTAGCCCCCCTGGGCAGCGTGCTGGGGGTGCCCGTCGATGCGGGCAAGCTGTTCAATGCCGGGCTGATCACCTACCTGGTGCTGGTGGGCTCGGGGCCACCGGCGGCGGGCGTGGCCTGGCTGGTGCAACGGGCCCTGGCAACCAGCGATAGCAGCCGCAAAGCCATGGAGTTGATGCTGCGTTACACCGTTGTGGGATTGGGGCTGGTGGGCGTGGGGATGCACCTGGGCCTCAACACCACCGCCCTGATCGCCGTGGCCGGCGGCCTGTCGGTGGGCCTTGGCTTCGGCATCAAGGAGGTGTTCTCCAACTTCGTGAGCGGCCTGTGGCTGCTGTTTGAGGGCTCGGTGCGCCCCGGAGAGGTGCTTCTGCTCGATGACGACCACTGCGAAGTGCGCAAACTGGGTCTGCGGGCCACCCTGCTCTGGCGCGACCGCGACAACGCCGAACTGCTGATTCCCAACCAGACCTTCTTCACGGAGGCGACCACTAGCTACACCGCCAGCGACCGCATGCGCCGCTGCCAGGTGGATGTGGGCGCCGCCTACCACCACGACCCCCATCAGGTGATCGCCCTGCTGGAGGCCACGGCCCTAGGGGTGGACACTGTGCTGGCGGAGCCGGCGCCGAAGGGCCTGTTGCTCAGCTATGGCGACTTTGCGATCAACTACGGGCTGCGCTTCTGGATCGCCAACCCGATCGAGGCCCCCGTGATCTCCAGCGCCGTGAACCTGGAGATATGGCGTGCCTTCAAACAGCAGGGCATCGAAATCCCCTTCCCCCAGCAGGTGGAGTATTCGATGGTGTGGCCGCCCGAGCAGCACCGGCCCAACGTCGACAACCACTAGCTCCTGGCCAGCCGACGCAGGTAGTCCTCCCGGCTGCCGGCGTTGATCCAGCCGGTGGCGATCGTTTTGGTGTGGCTGTGGCTGACGCGGCCGCGGTGAATGTGGGAGGGGCCCGCCGGAAAGATCACGAGCTTGCCCCGCTCCGCCTCCTCGTGGTGCTCCTGCCAGTGGAACTCCGTGCCGCCCTCGGGCACGTCGTTGCAGTAGAGGATCCAAGCCAGCACCCGGTGCACCGGTTCGGTGGCCTCGTCGCTGATCGTCCAGTCGCAGTGCCAGCGCTTGAAGCCCTCCCCCGGTGCATAGTGTTGCAGGTTGAAAATCGGATTCACAAACAACTGCTGCTCCGGACAGCAGTCGCGAAACAGGGGGCGCTCCTTGAGGTACTGGCCCAGGGCCGCATTCACCCCGCGCAGGATCACCTCGGCCAGGGCAAAGGCTTCGGGATCGCTGCGGTCGATCGCCACCAGGCTGATGTCGGTGGAGATCTTGGCCGGCTCAGCGCTTGCTCCGGCCCCGGCCGCGCCCTCCGGGCCAAAGGCCACACCGGGGCGCTGCAGATCGGGCCGGCGCTCGAAGAAGGCCATCACCCCATCGGCGAGGGCTTCGAAACCGGCGTTCCGGTAGGGCGCGATCAGGTCCATCAGGGGGACTCCTGCGGGAGGGCGAGCCAGGGAATGGCCACCACGGCATCCAACGCCTGCCAGCGCTCCGGCCCAGCCACGAGCCCGGGCAGCAGACCCACCCGCTCCAGGGCCTGGGCCACCCGGGCGGGATCCAACGGCCCAGGCGGGCCTAAAGGCATCACCAGCACCTGCTGCTCGGCAGGGTCGGCCATCACCTGAAGATCCAGATCCTCCAGACTTCGCTCAAAGAACAGGCGCCGCATCCGAGTGGTCACCACCGGGCCCAGGGCGGCCGCAAAGGCCTCCAGGCCCTCGCGGTCGCCGCTGCAACCGCAGTTGAGCGAGAGCCAGATCATCAGCTTGGCCCAGCTCTCCGTGCTCCAGAGCGGCTGGAAGCTCTCGCGGTGCTGCCGCACCAGCTCACCGATGGCGAAATCGAACAGCGTTGCCTGCAGGTTGGTGGCCTTCATGCCTGCCATCCTGCTCAGCGGCGGGCAGACTGCACAAGCATGTGCCGACCACATCCATGGCCCTCGACTTCAACGACCCCGATCTGGAGTTCGGCGATCTCGTGTACGCCTACCAGAGCTGGGTGATGGCGGTGATCAACGACGAGAAGCTGGGCGGCGACGAGAAGCTGCTCACCGACGAGATCGCCGACGACGCCCTCAACGCCATGCGCTTCCTGCCGGGCGAAGTGACCAGCGCCATCGAAACCAGCCTCGCCCGCGTCTATGACGTGGATGCCGACGAACTCGCCAGCCTGCTGTTCCCCGAAGGCTGACGCCCCCCAGGCGCGCCCATGCCCCAGCTGCCCGTTGATGCCCACAGCCTCCGGGGAGACCAGGTCGCCGCCGCCCTGGACTCCCCCCTGGACCGGGGCCTGAGTCACGCGGAAGCGGAGCAACGCCGGAAACTGTGGAGAACCAACGCCTTCAGCGAGGGAGGCGGCACCCCAGCCTGGCGGCGATTTCTGGGGCAATTCCACGATCCCTTGCTCTACACGTTGTTGGTGGTGGGGGCGATCAAGGCGCTGCTGCACGAACCCGGCGAAGCGCTGGTGATCTGGAGCGTCACCTTGATCAACGCCTTGATCGGCTATGTGCAGGAAAGCAAAGCCGAAACGGCGATTGCCGCCCTGGCCCGCTCGGTGCGGACCGAAGTGGAGGTGATCCGTGACGGCCTGCGCCAGCGCCTGCCGCCTGAACAACTGGTGCCAGGCGACCTGGTGAGCCTGGAGGCGGGCAACAAGGTGCCGGCGGACCTGCGCCTGCTCCAGGCGCGCAACCTCAAGGTTGACGAATCCAGCCTCACGGGCGAATCGCGACCTGCGGCCAAGGACACCATGGCGGTGGAGCGGGACGCCGCCCTGGCTGAACGCCTGGGCATGGTCTATGCGGGCAGCTTCGTCACCAGCGGGCAGGGCCTGGGCCTGGTGGTGGCTACCGGAGCAGCCACCGAGGTGGGGCAGATCTCCAGCTCGATGCAGCAGCAGGTGAACCTCAGCACGCCGCTGACGCGCAAGTTCCGCCGGTTCAGCCACACCCTGCTGAAGCTGGTGCTGGTGCTGGCTGGCCTCACCTTCCTGGTGGGGCTGCTGCGCGGTCGCGACGCGGCCGAAATGTTTGACGGGGCGGTGGCCCTGGCGGTGGGAGCGATTCCGGAAGAGCTACCGGCGATCGTGACGATCACCCTGGCCATCGGCGTGAATCGCATGGCCCGCCGCAACGCGATTATCCGCAAACTGCCGGCGGTGGAAGCTCTCGGCAGCACCACAGTGATCTGCTCCGACAAAACCGGCACCCTCACCCAGAACCGGATGACGGTGCAGGAGATCTATGCCGGCGGCGCACTGGTATCCCTCGAAGCGCTGTGGCCGGGCAATGGAAGCCCAGACGAGGGTGACGAAACCGATTCACTAGCCAGCACCGATCCCCTGGCCAGCAATGTGGCCCTGCGCGAAACCCTGCTGGCAGGCCTGCTGTGCAACGACGCCCGGCCGAGCCAGCGCGAGGGCCTGGTAGGGGATCCCACAGAAACCGCCCTGCTGCAGGCTGCCCAGAACGTGGGCCTGGATCGCCAGGAGGCCCTCGATGCCCACCCACGCCGGGATGCCGATTCCCTTCGAATCGGAACAGCAATACATGGCCACGCTGCATGGCAGCCATCGGCTGCTGATGAAGGGATCGGTCGAAGCGGTGCTCGCCCGCTGCAGTCGCCAGCTCAGCGCCGCCGGCCAGCCCGAACCCCTCGACGGGAGCTCGATCACCGCAGCGGTGGCCGCCATGGCCAAGCGGGGCCAACGGGTGCTGGCCTTCGCCATCGGCAGCACGGACTCCAACCAACACCAGCTGCACCCACGCCTGCTGGAGGAGGGGCTGGATTTTCTCGGCCTGCAGGGGATGCTCGATCCGCCGCGTCCCGAGGCCATCGAAGCCGTGGCCGCCTGCCAGGCCGCGGGCATCACCGTCAAGATGATCACCGGCGACCACCTCGAAACCGCCCGCTCGATTGCCCTGCAACTCGGCCTGGGCCAGGGGGAGACGGTGAGAGCCATCGATGGCCGCAGCCTGGCTGCCCTGGCCGACGACGCCCTGGTGGATTGCGCGCGCCACCACGACGTCTTCGCCCGGGTGGCACCGGCTCAAAAGCTGTCGCTGGTGAAAGCCCTGCAAGCTGATGGGGCGGTAGTGGCCATGACCGGCGACGGCGTCAACGACGCCCCAGCCCTGAAACAGGCCGACATCGGCATCGCCATGGGCCAGGGGGGCACGGAAGTGGCCCGCGAAGCCGCCGACATGCTGCTCACCGACGACAACTTCGCCTCGATCGAAGCCGCCGTGGAGGAGGGGCGGGCCGTGTACCTGAACCTGCGCAAGGCTCTCGCCTTCGTGCTGCCGGTGAATGGCAGCGCCTCGATGACCATCCTGCTGGGGGCGGTTTTCGGGCTTGAGCTGCCCGTGACAGCCCTGCAGGTGCTCTGGCTGAACATGGTCTGCTCCCTGAGCCTGTCGGTGCCGCTGGCCTTCGAACCGCGGCCCCCAGGATTGATGCAGCAACCGCCGCGGCCACCGGCCCAGCCTTGCGTAGGCGCTCTCTGAAGAAAGCCACTGTAGTTGCATCTGGTATGTCATTCATCACTCCAAGGCCAACAAACTTCTCGAAGGAACGACGGTCATTTACTTGGAATTCGACCTCTTCATCGCTTAAATTGAATAGCTGCTGGAGCACCAGCATCTTGAAAAGAATCAGTGGATCTATCCGTTTGCGGCCAGCATTGCTTTTGCGCTCTTGGCTATAGCCCTTATCAAGCAAAGGGCGGAATGATTCCCAAGGAATCGATTCAGTAAGACGTGTCAGAACAGGCTTCCTCTCTTGGAGCTTTGCAACTCTTTGTTGTTCGTCCCAGAAACCTCGCTGGCCCATGGAAAGCATGTAATCTTGGAGCCTTGGTATAATTCAAATTCGGTCGCTATCAAGCGGTCTTGCGATTTTTCGAGGTGCCCTTAATGAGCTGAGCTATATTATAGATCGGGATTCTAAAGGGGTTAGTGAAAAACTGCAAATCCCTGGCTGGAAGCTTGGAGGGTGGAAGGCGGAGACGCTTGAGCATTCCTATGGCTCAAATTTTGGTGATATCGAATTGGCCTCAAACTATTCAGTGGCTCAGTTTGATATGGTTGTAAAGCGGCCTGCCAGCTTTTTCCTGTGGAAGTTGATGCTTCCTCTGGTGGTTGTCGTTTTGTCTGCTCTCGTGGCATTGCTTGTCTATCCCCAGTCACTTGATGCCCGCTTGGCCCTGCCGCTTGGATCACTATTAGCAGCTATTTTTCTTCAAAAGAGCTACTCAGATACTATCCCGGATTTAGGTTATTTGGTGCTGATGGATAAAATTTATCTGTTGGCTTATCCACTGATCCTTTTGGTTATGATCCGTGCCATCAAGTCGTATACAACGACCTATACCCCCTCTGATGCAGAGGTCCTGGAGATTCGCAAAGACGATCGCAAGGTGATGTCCATCCTGGGGATCGTCTTCCTGCTTGGCTCGGTTCTGATCGTCGCCCTGCGCTGATCAATGCAGAGCCCTCGCCGTTCAACAACCGCTGAGGGCCTCCAAGATCGGTTGGAACAACGAATCAGGGCCACCGCTCCAGGCTCCGGAGGACCAAGGATGGAGACGGTGAGCAGGTTGCGCTCCTGAACCGGGCTTACCCCAGGCGGTCGCTGCCGCAGCAGAATGGAATGACTCGAATCCCTGCCCGTGGTGCAACAGCCCTTGTCCGCCGTGATGAGCACCCCGGTGCTGAGCGTCACGAGCGATTCCCCCCTGCAGGATGCTGTGAAGCTGATGAGCGAGCACCACATCAGCGGTTTGCCGGTGGTGGATGGCATTGGCGCCTTGGTGGGCGAGCTCAGCGAGCAAGACCTGATGGTGCGCGAAAGCGGCTTCCAGCCCGGCCCCTACGTGATGCTGCTCGATGCGGTGATTTACCTGCGCAACCCGCTCAACTGGGACAAGGAGGTGCATCAGGTGCTGGGCAGCACCGTGGGCGAGGTGATGGGCCAACACCCCCATAGCTGCAGCGCCGAGCTGCCCCTGCCGGCAGCCGCGGGCCTGCTGCATGAGCGCAGCACCCAACGCCTGTTCGTCCTGGATGGCGAGCGCCGCCCGGTGGGTGTGCTCACCCGCGGCGATGTGGTGCGGGCGTTGGCGGCTGCGGGCTAAATCAGAAGTATCAGCCGATCAGGGCCGGGCTAGCTGCCTTGAGCTCTGAGGCCAATCAACGATGGCCCCCTCTGCCACCAGCCAGATCCGTTCCCCTGGGGAGCAGGGATGGCCTCCGGTCAGGCGGCCGTAGGCGGGTAGGGCTAGGCGCTCACTGGTTTTGCAGTAGCTGAAGCAGGGCAGCCGCAGCCGATCGGCACCCCGGCCCACCACCGCCACTGGATGCAGGTGGCCGCAGAGGTTGAGCATGCCCGCCCGGGGCTCTGGAATGTGGCTCAGCCACCAGGGTCCCAGGGCTTGGGAAGGCTCCTGCGGCAGCCCCTCGATCCAGCTGCCCTGCTCATGGTTGCCGCCGATCAGGCGCAGCTTGCAGCCGAGCAGCTCCGGTAGGGCAGCCAGCTTGGCGCGAAGTTCGCCGGTGAGCCCCAGGCGGCTGTGGATCAGGTCTCCCAGCACCACCACCTGCTGGGGCTCCAGCTGATGGGCCAACTCCAGGAGCCCATTGAGGGTCGCGCCGTCGCCATCACTGGGCAGGGGAATGCCATGGGCCTGGAAGGTTTCCACCTTGCCCAGATGCAAATCCGCCACTAATAAGGTCCGGCGCTGGGGGTCCCACGCCGCCTTGGCTCCAAGCAGCTGCAGCGGCTGGTCCCGCCATTCAAAGCTGACGCTTGCTGCAGCAGAGCTTCGGTCTGCGTTCACACCATGCCCTTGGCGCATCGGACGTGGGAGCGTGTAGGGGCCATCATCGGTAACGCTGGTGCTACAGGATTCATCCGATCACCTGTTGACCCTGGCCCCGTACCTGCTGGGTCGGGTGCGTCGTGGTGTGGTCGGCAGCAGTCGCTATGCCCAGCGCCTGCGCGAGCAGATTCGCCAGGCTGCTGCTGACCCCGCTGGGCGAGCCGTTTTGATCAGCGGCGAGCCGGGGCTGGAGAAGGACAACCTCGCGGCCCTGATTCACTTCGGCTCTGCCTCGCGCCGGCAGTGGCTGGTGCGCCTGGATGGGTCCACGCTGCGGGCTGATGGCGCCAACCTGTTCGGCCAGTCAGGCAGTGATGGCGACGGGTCTTTGCTGGAGTGCCTCGGGAATGGTGCGCTGCTGATCGACAAGCTCGACCAGGTGCCGTCGTCACTGCAGCTCAGCTTGCTGGAGCTGGCTCGCACAGGGCATTGGTGCAGTCCGGGGGAGGGCAGCAGACCGCGCCAGTTCAGCGGCAGGGTGTTTTTCACCGCCGAGGCCGCCCTGCCTGCTTTTGATCAGGTCTGCGATCTGATTCGGGTGCCGCCGTTGCGGGTGCGGCGCCAGGACCTGGGCGAATGGTTGCGCTATGGGCTGCGCCAGCAGGCCCGTAGCTCCGGTTGGGAAGTCCTGCCGCAGGTCAGTGATGCGGTGGTGAGGCGACTCCAGAACTATGACTTTCCCAACAACTTGCGCGAGCTGGATGGGTTAATCGCTCGGGCCATGGAACAGGTGCGGCTCCAGGGCAGTGACAAAAAGAGTCCCCAGGGGGTGCTACTGCCTGAGGATGTGTTCTGGACAGCCAATCGTCCGCACCGGCTGAGATTCGATCTCTGGCGTTGGCGCCCTCCCCTGCGTCAGCTGTTGCGTCAGCCCTCGCTTTGGGCTGTCCTCAAATTTGGGGTGGTGAGCTGGTTGTTTGTGGCCGTGAACCTATGGCTGTGGCTGGGGCCTCAGTCTCGGGACCACAACGGCGCTCTCAACCTGTTCTGGGCTTGGTGGTGGCCCCTGATTCTGTTGTCGTACCCCCTGGTGGGTCGACTCTGGTGTGCGGTGTGTCCCTTCATGGTTTGGGGAGAGATCATCCAGGGGCTGGCCCGGCGGTTGGGTTGGCAGCCCAGGCCCTGGCCGCGGGGTGAATTGGACCAGTGGGGCGCGCCCGTGCTGGCTGCCGGCTTCGCTGGGATCCTTCTCTGGGAGGAGCTGGCAAATCTGGAGAACACCGCCTGGCTCAGCAGTTGCCTGCTGCTGGGCATCACCGCCGGTGCGGTGCTGGGCTCCCTGCTCTACGAGAAGCGTTTCTGGTGCCGTTTTCTCTGCCCAGTCGGTGGCATGAATGGCCTTTTCGCCAAGCTCGCCATGACTGAATTGCGGGCCCAATCGGGCACCTGCAGTGGCAGCTGCAGCAGCTACGGCTGCTTCAAAGGAGGGCCTGCGGTGGGGGAGGGACTGGCTACCGCCGGCTGTCCACTTGGCACCCATCCAGCCCACCTCACCGACAACCGCAACTGCGTCCTCTGCTTCACCTGCGCCGCTGCCTGCCCCCATCGTTCGGTGCAGCTGCGCCTAAGGCCACCGGCTGCCGATCTCCAGCGGGAGATGGATCTGCCCGCTGGAGAAGCGGGCCTGATCCTGGTGCTGGCGGGCGGCGTCACCCTGCATCATTGGCAGCGGCTGTTGGGCTGGTTGCCGCTGGCGCCCGAGAGTTTGCAGGCCGGTCCATTGCTGGCGCGCCTTGCTATCGGCCTGCTGGCGCTGGCGTTGCCGTCCCTTGGCTGGCTGGCATTGCGCCGCCTGCTGGGTCTCTCCACCAGCACCCTTTACCTGCTGCTGCCATTGCTCTGGGCTTTGCTGGTGGCCCGGCACCTGCCGCTGGGGCTCCAGGAGGCGGGACTGTTGTTGCCGGTGAGCTTCGGCTGGCCGGATTTGCCCCACTGGAGGGCCGACACTCACGTGATCGCTTTTTGCCAGAGCGCGGCCGTGCTGGTTGGAGTGGGGGGCACAGCCATGCTGATCCCCCGTTTTCAGCCAGCCGGCTGGAGCCGTTGGGGCGGATTGGCTCTGGTCCTGGCGCTGGCGGCGGCTGGACGCTGGTTGGTGACGGCTTAAACCAGGCGGGATCCAGAAGCGCGCTGTTGCTGTTGCGGGTCAAAGACCGCGGCGATGCTGCGGATCAGCCAGCGGCCCGAGGTGGTGACTGTGAGCAAGCCAAGCCGACCGCTGGTTTCCAGTCTCACTAACCCATCTTTGGCCAGCTCCTGCAATTCTTGCCACTCTCTACTGAAGCGATCAAGGTCGATGGTTGCCGCGAATTCGCACATCACCTGACGGATCAATTCGCGCCGCTCCAGGGTCTCCGCATCCTTCACCACTAGACCGCGCTCCACGGGCAGGCGACCCTCTTCGAGGGCCCGGGTGTAGGCCTTGAGGTCCCGTTCGTTCTGGGTGAATAGGTGCGGGAATTGGCTGATGGCGGTGGGCCCCACCCCCAGTAGCTCCAGCTCCCCACCGGTTGTGTACCCCTGAAAGTTGCGATGCAGCAGCCCAGCTCGGGCGGCCTCTGCCAGGCTGTCGCCGCTCAGGGCGTAGTGATCCATGCCAACAGCCTCGTAGCCAGAACTGCAGAGCAGCTGCTTGGCGTCTTCGAGCATCATCAAGCGGTCGCGCTGGTTGGGTAGATCGCTGGCGGCAATTTTGCGTTGCAGTGGCAACTGCTCCGGCAGGTAGGCAAAGGAGAACAGGGAGATCCGATCAGGGCGCAACTGCAGCACCAGTGCCAGGGTCTGGCGGAAGCGCTCCGGTGTCTGGAGTGGCAGGCCGCAGATCAGATCCACATTCACGCTGTTGAAATCCGCTTCCCGTAGCCAGCCCATCACCCGGAGCAACTGCTCCGCTGGCACGATTCGATTCACAGCCTTCTGCACTTCTGGATTGGCGTCCTGAATGCCAAAGCTGATGCGATTGAATCCCAGGCCCCGCAGATGCAGCACGTCATCACGACTGAGGAATTCTGGATTGACTTCAATGGATGCATCGAGGTTGGGATCGAGCTCGAAGTGCTGCTCCAGTAATCCCCAGAGCCGGGCGGATTCTTGCTGATTGAGGTAGTTGGGGGTACCACCGCCCCAGTGCAGTTGGGCGACCCGACGTCGTTGTGGCATGACGGCCCTGAGGAGCTCAAGCTCGATCCCCAATGAGGCCAGGTATGGCTCCACCACCTTGGAGCCGAGTTGGGTGGTCACCCGGTTGCAGCCGCAATACCAGCAGGCATGGCGGCAGAAGGGCACATGCACATAGAGCGAAAGTGGGGCGCTGGTTGGTTGGGCAAGTTGCCGGCTGAGCTCCCCTGCTCTAATTCCGATCTCAAACGCTGCTGCGGTGGGATAGCTGGTATATCGGGGAACGGGCTTGTTGTACTTGTGCAGCAGCTCGATCGGGCTGAGCGCAGGGGCGATGGCGGGCATGGGCGTGAGGGGTTGGGTGGGTGTTGGGATGAGTTGCTGCCTTAAATCTCGGCGAGCTCGGCTAGCAGTTTCTGGGTGAGCTTGAAGGCCGCTACGGCTTCATCCAGCAACTCTTCTTCCTCTGCTTCAGATAGATCCATCTGCTCAAAACCGTCATGCAGGGCTTTTTTTAGGGCAGGGATCTCTTGCTCAAATGACCAAAACTTCAGTGCTGATAAGCCATGGCGGCTAAGGATGGCGTTGGCCTGGCCCCCCAGTTGCTGTCCGCCGGAGAGATCCCCGCCGTAGCGCACATAAACGTGCGCCATCAGCCGGTGGGGTGCCTGGCGAGCCAGCAACTTGATCTGCTCCAGCCAGCTGGCTGCTGCAGCTGATGCCGGTGTTGCTGGCAATGCGGCGAGCTGCTTCAGGTCGTGCTCTAAGGCGTGCCTGCGGGCCAGATCTGACCAGGGCATGTTCGTTGCGCCAAGGGCGGTGGCCAAATCGGGGGCCTCCTGCTCAAGCAGGGTGTAGGCCGGCAGCAGCGCCCTCAGCAGGCCTGCCAGCTGCAGCGGCGTGGCTCTGCCTTCCAGCAGAGCCCTGGAAAACTCCATCCCCTCCGCCTGATGGTGGGCCTTGCCGATATGGGTATGCAGTTTGCGCAACCGTGGACCAAGGGTTTGACTCTGCTGCGAGGTGGTGGACAGGGAAGGAGAGGAGAGCATCGGACCTGCCCAGGACGGGCGGAGTAAACTCAATCAATGATATGCCACTACCGTTGTTACACTGTTCCGTGATTTCCAAAACGTTGCAATGCTCCCCATGGCCATACCCTTTGAGCCCCAGCCGGGCCCGCCGCTGACGGATCTCCTCCAGCTGCAGTTGCTAGTGGCTCCGTTCCCAGCGCTCAGCGGGGATGGCCAGCTGCGCGAACTGATGCTCGAGCGACGCCGTCATCAGGGGATCGGCGAGGCGGGCCTCTGGTACTGCCCGCCGAATCTCAGCTCAATGCTGGGTGTGGTTGGCCGGCGGAGCGGGATCGATCAACCAGTCCCAGCAGAGGGGATTGTCATCCTGGATCCCAGCGTCGCTGTCTGGCTGCAGCTGCGGTTGGGTGGCGATTTACGGCCCATGCTGCTCAGCAGTGCCTGGCTGATGAGCGAAGCGATTGATCTACCCTCCCCCGCGCCCCTCGCTGACCTGGCCTGGATCATCTAGTTGCAGCAGCAGCCAGGCCTCCGGTAACGATGCGTCTGGCTGCTGTTTGATCAAAGCCGCTGGCTTTCAGGGCTTGAAGAAATAGCTCGCTGAAATTTGCGAGCACCTCGTGCGGGTCCATGCCGATCGCCTTCAGGTCCTTAGCCAGGGTCTGCAGGATGGCCAGAGTGATCGGCAGGGCTTTGCGGCTGACCGTGCCGGCGGATGCCTGCGCTGCACCAAAATGGCCTTGCAACCAGCGCTCCGCGTAGCCCAGATGCTCTCCTTCATCGCTGATCACAGCGGCTGTGATTGGCTGGGCGTAGGCGTCGGCCACCGGCAGGTAGGCGTGGTAAGCCGAAAGGGCAAAACACTCCACAATCAAGCCCTGAATCACCAGGCAGCCCGGTAGGTCGCCCTGCTGGTTGCACCTCAGGAACAGCTCGTGCAGTGGGGCGAATAGGAGACGGGCTAGGCCTAGATCGGGCTTGATTCCAAGGTTGCGACCGCAGCCCATGAAGTCGCTGGCGTGGCGCCCTTCCATGGCGGCAAGTCGCTCCAGTTCCTGCTGATCATTTGGAATGGCGCGGGCAAGCAGTCGGAAGTGACGACCGGCAAGATTTTCACCCACCACCACCATGCCGTTGATGCGGCTGTAAGCATCGCGGTAGGCGGGGTTGGTGATGTCGGGCAGGGCTGCAAAGGGCATGGAAGTCATGAGGAGGAGGCGTGAAGAGGAGCGGCCAGGCGAATTCGACGGGCCAGGCCAAGTCGGCCCAGCATCTGGATGTGCCACCAGGTGAGATCGAGCTCCCACCAGCGAAAGCCCATGCGGGCACTACTGGGGTAGGCGTGATGGTTGTTATGCCAGCCCTCACCGAAGGTGAGCAGGGCCACCCACCAGTTATTGCGGGAGCTATCACCGCTCCTGTGGCTCACGTAGCCCCACCGATGGGTGGCTGAATTGACCAGCCAAGTTGCGTGATAGACAAGCACCATGCGGAGGGGAATGCCCCAGAGCACAAGGGCCCAACCACCGGCTCCGGTCGCCTGACCCAGCCCATAGAGAGCGGCCGCCAGGGGCAACTGCAGCAGCAGAAAGTTGCGGTTTAACCAGCGGTGGTAGGGAATCTGTTGCAGGTCGGGGGTGAGTTGGCGCACGAACTGCTTGGCTGGCACGGTGTGCAGCATCCAGGCGAAGTGGCTCCACCAGAAGCCGAGATGACTGTTGTGGTGGTCAGCTGGATCGTCGGAGTGCAGGTGGTGATGGCGATGCAAGCCCACCCAGTCGATCGGACCGTGCTGGCAGCTGAGGGCACCGCAGGTAGCGATAACCAGCTCAAGCCACCTGGGCACTTGAAAAGCTCTGTGGGCCAACAGACGGTGGTAACCCAGGGTCACCCCCACACAGGCGGTAAGCCAGTACAGCCCCAATAGGACCAGCAGTGCTGTTGGGCTCCAGAAGCGTGGCAACAGAGCAACCAACGCCAGCGCATGGATCGCCACCATGAACAACACCGTTCCGGTGCTGAACGGCAAGCGTCCAGGCACCACCTTCACCCCCTGCCTAAGGGCGGGCAGGGAAGTCGCTGCCCTCACGCGATTGCCCCAGAGGATGGCACCATCGGCTGGCTGAGCTGGCGCAAGAGCAAGCCTGCAAAGCGGGCCTTCAGGCCGAGAGACTTCAGCAACCGTGCCGGGCTAGCGGGCTCCTCCGCGCTGGATTTGATAGCCCGGAACACCTCCACCAGCTGATCGCGCAGCTCGAAATAGGCACGGCCATCCAGATCGAACACCACCGGAAAAGCACGCCGGGCTGTGCGGTTGGTGTTGCGCATCACCTCTTCATCGAAGCCACTGGGATCCATGCCCAGCAGCTTGTAAAAGTTGCCCCGCTCACACACCGTCAGGCTGTGGGTTAGAAACACACTCCACAGAAAGATGCGACTCAGTAACCGGCCGCGCAGTCCCTGCCGCAACCCCGGCCAGCAGCGCAGAAGCATATTGAAGATGTCGCCGTGGCGGTTCTCGTCCTGACACCAGGGCTCAAAGAAATCAAACAGGGGGGCGAAGTCGTTCTCTGGGTGGGCTTTGAGGTGCCGATCGATCAAGATGTAGCGCCAGTAGCCGATCTTTTCGGAGAGAAACACCGAATAGAGCACCCAACTCAGCGGAAACCAGGTGATCGGCCGCTTGACGCTCAAAGCCGGCAAATCGATCTCAATACCCTCGGCCACCAGGGCCCGGTTGAGAAAGCCGGCATGGCGAGCCTCATCACGGGCCATCAAATTGAAGAGGCGGCTCAACTCTGGGCGGCCTGCCTTTTGAAGCTGGCGCGAGAGCTCTTTGAACAGCAGAAAGCCGGAGAATTCCGACACGCAGCTGCGCACTAAATAGCTCTCGTAGGCTACTTTCTCCTCTGGATTCAGGGCCCGCAGCCGATCGAGGGGGGCCTTGCGATCGAAGTGATCGCGGTTGTAATCGGCCTCCATCTCGTTGAGCATCGCCTCGAAGGCAGCGCGCTGGCCCACGAGATCGGTCTTGGCGGCCTTGTCGATTTCGGTGGTGTAAAAGCGCGGGGTGAGCAGGTTTTCGCGCAGGTGGGGAGCAGAGGTGGTCATCAGAGGGAGGGGGTGAGGGCGGCAGCGCGGGCGTAGGCCAGGGCATCGGGCCCGTGGCGATGGCCGTGAAACCACTGCTGGAGTTCCATCAGCCAGGGCAGCCGCGCGGCTCGCAGGGTTTCGGCAACCTCCCAGCCGGCAGCAGCGGCAGCGACGGCCTCGCAGTGGGCAGCCCGGTGGCCAGGGCAAAGGCAGCCGCGCTGAGCGAGCCAGCGCTCCTCTAGCCGCAAGTGCAGGCGCAGCCCCCTCACCAGCAGGAGGCAGTCGCGGCGATCAGCGAGCAGCTCCAGAGCACTGCGCTCCTTGTCGGCTAGGCAGTGGCGATCGACCAGATCGTCAAGCAGTGCTTCGAGACGGTCGTGCTGGCGCTCCAACAGTCCCTCCTGCTGGGGCCACTGCAGCGGCCACATAGCCGGTGCGGCGGCGGGGGGCAAGGGATGGGGAGGCGCGAGGGACTCAGGCGACATGGACGCAGCAACAACAGGACAACAGCTTAACGTCATAACGGCATCATGTTACGCAATTTACGCAGTAGCTAGAGTTTGTGGTGATCCGCTAGCACAAGGATGAGTTAAGATTTGATTGGTCTTTTTTGCCACCTCCCTCCCCGAGGACCCGATGGAAGCCCTGGCCGACTACTTCAAGGTGTTTTCAGAGCCGAATCGGCTTGCCGTGCTCCACGCCCTGCGGGCAGGCCCCCTCAACGTGACTGCCGTTGTGGACAGCACCGGCCTAAGCCAGGCGCTGGTGTCGAAACATCTCAAGCTGCTCACCATTGCCGGGGTGGTGCAGCGCCGACCAGAGGGAGCCCTCGTTTATTACGAGGTGGCTGACAAGGGGGTCTTCAAACTGATTGCCCAGGCTGAAAAGCTATTGCTTGCTTTTCGCCGCCACCAACTAGATGCCCTTGCCGCCTTTCTCTGATGGCAGAAGAGCAGACCAGTCGCCAATATCTCCGTGCGGCCTTGGAGGCTGGCGAGCGCAATTTTCAGGGTCTGCGGCTCGGTGGTATCGACGGTCTCGACCTCGACCTCTCTGATTGCAACCTGGAGGGCAGTTGTTTTAAGGAAGCACGTTTCGGCCATGCCCGCCTGCGGGGGGCGCAGGTGCAACACTGCTGCTTTCAGCAGGCGTTGCTGTGGGGAGCAGACCTCTCATCAATGCAAGCCCAGGGATCCTTCTGGCACGAATCCGACCTTTCTGGCTGCCGCCTTCAGGAATCGAACTTTGATCGGGCCGTGATGCACCGCTGCTGTCTACGCGGCGTTGTGGCTGCTGGCAGCAGCTGGAAACAAGCGCGGTTGGTTGAAGCCGATTTCCGCTCTGGACTCGACCAACTCACGGATCTTGGCCATGCTGATTTCGCGGAGGCTGACCTCAGTTTTGCCCTGTTAGAGGGCGCCAATCTGCGGGGCGCCAACTTGCAGGGCAGCTGCATCTATGGAGCCAATCTTCGTAGCTGCAATCTGCGCCAGGCGGATCTAAGTGGTTGCGACCTGCGCGATACCCAGCTGCAGGGAGCCGACCTGGAGGGTGCCTGCTTGGCTGGGACCCTTCTGGCGGAATCCCAAAGATCCTGATCTAAGCCCTGCCCATGGCGCGTTGGTAGGCCGGCCGGGCCTGGGTGGCTGCGATCGTGGCCTGCACGTTGGGGTAGGGCGTTAGATCGATCTGGGGGAAGAAGATCGGCAGATAGGCCAGGTAGGCATTTACGGCGCAGTCGGCAACGCTCCAGGCTGGATCGCCCCAGGGCCCTGCCAGTAGGGAGCGGCCGCCTGCCAGCAGCCCATCGAGCACCCCCAGCAACTGGGGGAACTCCCGCTCCCGGTTGGCAGGCACAAACAGCGCCACCGCCAGGGTGGCATTGGCAAACAGGATCCACTGGTTTGCCAGGGCTCGCTGGGCCGCCACCTCAGCTGCCGTGCCAGTGAATTCGTTGGCGTGGTGATCGGCTAGGTGCAGCAGAATTGCGCCGCTTTCAAACAGCTGCAGCGGTTGGCCGCCTGGTGCTTGCAGGGTTTCATCCACCAGCGCTGGCACCTTGGCGAAGGGGTTAATGGCACAAAAGTTGTCTCCCTTGTGCTCGCCTGCCTCCATGTCGAGCTGAATCCAGTCGTAGGCAATCCCCTTCTCCTCCAGATACCAGCGGGGCATGGAGGCGCGGCTGCGGGCGCCGCCGTAGAGCTTCAGGGGCATTTATTAGGGCTGGGTGGTTTAGGAGTTGCGGCAGAGCCTTTGAATGTCGGCAATGCGATAGAGGCTGGCCTTCTCCGCACCTCGGGCTGAACGCCATTGGCTGCAGAGGGATGGCTTTGACCCTTCAGCGGCGATAATTGTTGCAGTAGTAGACGCGTCAGCCATGACCATCGCCTTGTTGATTGCTCTGGCCGGTTCCTTGGCCCTGATGGCCGTGATCGTCAAGCGCCTGGAGCAGGCCTGAGCCAGCGGCTGCATGAAGGGAGGCACGACTCAGCTGCACAGGATTGCTCTTGGCCTGCTTCCGGTACGAGCACCACTAATTCATCGCCGCCCTGACGGCAGAGCAGGTCGCCCTCGCGGATCACATTCCGAAACAGATCCGCCACGATCTTTAGTACTTGGTCGCCCACGTTGTGGCCGAACTGGTCGTTTACAGACTTGAAGCCGTGGAGATCGAGCTAGAGCAGCGCGACACCGCGGCCATGGCGCTCCAGCTGCTCCATCAGCATCGAGCGGTTTGCCAACCCGGTGAGGCTGTCGTGCTGGGCCATGAAGTGCACGGCCTGCAGCATGCCTACGTAGTACTGGGGCTCGAGGCTCTCGTCGCGCACCGTGGAGATGTTGAGGTGATGGCTTCTGATCTCACCGCTGAGTACCAGGTTCCAGATGTCGCCCTCCCAGAAGCCCTTGTGCAGCACCTCATCCCACATCCGCTTGCAAAAGTGTTGTTGGCCATCAGGATCCGGGGATCTACCCTCACGACGGTATTCCTGAAATCAAACGCTAGCTATGGCGCCTTCGGCTCGCTCGGCTGCCCTAGGAGGAGCTTAATTTGAAAATCCTGCCGCTAGGATTGGATTAGCAAAGCTTTTAATCCATGCTGACCGAAGTCAATCCTGGATTTCATGTTTGGCACGTCTAGTGTGATCATCAAGGGGTGAGTCATAAAAAAAAAGGAGTGGTTGAATGATTTTAAGGGCACCGACATCCCTTCTGTGGGCGGCGCGATCCTGATGCGCCCCACCGCTTCCCTGAGCCTCTATTTGCAGATGGTTGGCCGGGCCCTGCGGCCCGCACCTGGGAAGCAGGAGGCCGTGATCCTCGATCACGTAGGCAATGCCCATCGCCATGGCCTGCCGACCGATGAGCGCGAGTGGCACCTGGCCGGTCGGCGCCGGCGGGAGGGGGTCTCGATTCCGATCAAGGACTGCCCGGTCTGCTTCTGCAGCTGCCCCAGTGCTGTGCAGGTCTGCCCGGACTGCGGCCACTTGTTCCTGACCGAGGAACGCGATGAGCAGCGCCGTGGGCTCCAGCAGCTCGAGGGCGAACTGGTTGAAGTCACGGGCGAAGCCCGCCACCGGCCCAAACCCAACCAGCAGCAGAGGCCCCGGCGCACGCACCCGGCAGCTGGCTGCCGGACCTTCGAGGAGCTGCTGGAGCGGGAGCAGGGGCGCGGCTAGCAAGAGCGGCTGGGCCAGGCACGTCTGGGGCGCTCGGCAGCGCAGCACTTAATCGCTGGGCAAGCGAGCAGCTGCCAGTGGCCTTAGCGTTGACAGCAGTGCTTTCAGTGCAAGCGGGAGTCGCCCATGGCCACGCTCACGATCCGCAACCTCGACGAGCGCACCAAAGCGCAGCTGCGCATTCAAGCCGCGCGCCATGGACGTTCCATGGAGGAGGAAGCGCGCACGATCCTCCGCGCCGCCATCGAAGCCCGGCAGCCCGTCGCTGGTGGCAAGGGCCTTGGCAGTCGTATCCATGAGCACTTTGCCCAGCTCGGTGGCGTGGAGCTGGAGCTGCCTGAGCGATCTTCCCTGCCGACACCAGCCGAATTCGACAGCGACGCGGAGCTTGCGCGCTGAGGACACCACTTTCAGCAAGGGGAGGGTTGGCCGTGATCGTGCTCGACACCAATGTGATCTCGGAGCTGATGCGCCCGCAGCCAGAGCCACGGGTGCTGGCCTGGGCCGATGGTCTCGATCCAGAGTCGGTGGCGATCACAGCCATGAACGAGGCTGAAATCCTGCACGGCCTGGCCCGGCTGCCGGATGGCCGCCGTAAGCAACAACTGCAGCAGAGCTGGGATGCGCTGGCGACCGATCTGTTCGCGGGCCGGATTTGGCCCTTCACCAGCGAGGCCGCCCACTGGTATGGCGAACTGCTGCGGCGACGCGAACGGCTGGCCCGGCCGATGGCCACAGCGGATGCAGTGATCGCGGCCACGGCGCTGGCCCATGGAGTTCCCCTGGCCACCAGAGACACGGCCGACTTCGCGGAGATCGTCCTGGAGTTGATTAACCCCTGGGACGTGCCCTGACCCGCCCTGGCCTTTGTGCCTAGAGCCGCATGGTCTGGATGGTCTCCACCGCGCTGGAGGCCTGCTCGGGCAGGGAATTCCTCAGGGCCTGGAGCTGGGGCAAGAGGTCGCGTACCGCTCGGCGCGGCACCAGCTCAGCAATGGCCTTGCCGCGGCGGGTGATCACCACCGACTGACCGGCTTCCACCACGTCAAGCAGGCTCGAGAGCTTGGCCTTGGCTTCTGCTGCCGTCACCTCACGGATGGCCACAACCAACGATCGAGACCCCATTTCTAGGTCCGTCTTGCTGGTGTCAGGGCTAGAGCCAATCTCAGATCCCAACGGCGAATGATCTGAACAGTGCGAGTCGACGGGCCTATCCGTTGCCGGCGGCCGCCAGAGAGCGCTCTAGGGCCTTCTGCGCAAAGGCATTGAGGCTTTGATCGCTGGCCTGAGCGCGTAGGGCCAACTGCTCATGCAGCTGCGGTGAGATGCGCAGGTTGAACTTGCCCGAGAACTGCCGGCGCGGCTCGATCCCCTTCTCGCGGCAGATCTCCAGGAAGACATCCAACGACTTGCGGAACTCCCGGCGCAGCTCCTCGGGACTGGAGCCATAGAAGTCAGCCCCACCAGTGAGGCCAAGGATCTCGCCGCGAAACAGATCAGTGTCTTCGTCGTAGTCGATGCGGGCGTGGAAACCGCCCTGGGTCATCAGGCTCATGGGGTAACTCCGTGTTGTTCAAGCCAGCGGCGGATGGAAGCGACAGCTCCCTTGTCGGTGTTCGGCGAGGGGTGGGGCCTGTGGAACACCCGCACCTCGTCGAACAGAACAACCGCAACGCGGCTGCCTTCCCGTTCGCTGATCTCTGCGCCGAGCTCCTGAAACAGGGCAAGCACGTCGCGCCAGGGAACACTGCCGCTGACAGGCCTGACGAAGATCAACTCAAGGGTGCGCTGGTGCTTGCGCTTCATGTACTAACGGTACTGCTTTTTGGTACTGCTGCCAAGTCGTCGCGCTGCAGTTGCCTGGCTGATTTGAGTCGTATTGGCTGCCGGGCCGCTACAGCCAATACCTGGCAGGTATTCGCCAAATCGCCAATGCCTGCCGCAGGCCACCACCCAGCCCGGCAACAGGAGGCATGGCCTCCTCCCCGTCTGAACACGAGATCCAGCAACGCATCCGCCTGACTTGCGGACGAGGGGTGGTGCGGCTCTGGCGTAACAACACCGGTGCCCTGGTCGACCAGCAGGGGCGCTTCGTGCGCTTTGGGCTGTGCAAGGGCAGCAGCGACCTGATCGGGTTGCGCTCACTGGAGATCACGCCCGAGCTGGTCGGTCAGAGCATTGCCCAGTTCGTTGCCCTGGAGATCAAGACGGGCTCCGGAACCGTCAGTCCCGAGCAGCGGGCCTTTCTGCAGCTGGTACAGCAGCTGGGCGGCTTGGGCGGGGTCTGCCGCTCGATTGCAGAGGCCCAAGCGGTCCTGGACCTGGATCCCATGGCCGGGTCGGTCCAATGAACAGGCCCGAACTCCGCAAGCAGCTGCAGGCCTTGGCCCGTCGCTATCCCGGCATCCACCCGTACACGCTGGTCCTCCGCTTCCAGGCCCAGACGGGCCGGGTTCTCACCGTTCAACAGGTCGAACAGCTCTTGGCCGAGCCAGGAAATGACCGAGACCAGCCTGCCAAGCTGTAACAAGCTATGGCTAGCAGTGCCAAGCAGCGTTTAAGATTGGGCTATGGCACAAGCAAAGAAGCCCGTAAAGCGCACGTACCAGGCCGTCCTTGACTGGCAGGACGAGTCCCGCAGAGCCTTCGGGAAGATGCTTCTCAACTGGCGGCGCCGTAACGGCTGGACCCAGTACACCGCCTGTGAATGGGGCACAGAAGCCGAGTTTGAGGTGATCTCCTACGGGAATCTCTCGGTGATAGAGCAGGGCAAGGCCGGTGAGCTGCGCCAGAAGGCCTTCTTCCAGCTCGAGGAGCTCAACCGTCGCCTGGAGGAGAAGGACTGGGGACCGGTCAAGTCGCAGCGGTTGAAGGACCAGTTGAAGGATGCGGAGCCCCTACACGGCGATGACGGCAAGCTCTGGGATGCCGTGGACTTCTGGAGCTGCTACATCGGCTATGTGCCGGTGCCCAGGGCCTTTCAAGCAGCGCCAGCGCCGACCCTGACCTCGAAGCGCGCCGAGGAGATCTGTCAGAAATGGCGCCAGCACGTGCGCCGCGTGATCAAGGAAGGCGGTCTCGACGTCACCCAAGCCCTGGAGCAGCTGGTCAAGGGTGCACCGAAGGAGCACCAGAAGCGTTTCTCAGAGGTGCTGGCCATCGACGACTACAGCTCGGTTGAGCTGGCCCAGCTCTGGGTTGATGGCGAGGATTTCCTTCCCGAGCAGTGGATCGGCGCCTGGGAGCAGAAAGCGCTGGGTGCCTGATCGGCCGCTCTGGCGGACGCAGCCAGGGACAACCCAGACGATTGCAAGCAGAGCCTGGAGTTGCGCCTAGCGTTAGCAAGCCGCTAAGTTCAGGCCAGCGGGCACAAGCCCGGCTCTCTGATGTCATGACCCAATCCCTCGCACGCGCAGGCGTGCCAACCGACGCTCTTGAACTGCTCGACGAAAAGGGCAGTGCCGAGCGAGCTCTCACTGTCGCCCTGGCCTCCTTTCAGGAGCAGGTGCAGGCCGTTCCATCACTTGATCTAGCTGCTGTGGTCGAAGCAGCCAGACCAGCCTTTGCCTCGGGCATTGCCTTCAGCGCCCAGCTGGTCGACATCCACGGCCGCAACAAGTTGCGGGTCACGGTGATGCTGTCTGCCGACAATGAAGTTGGCCGGTCGGCGACAAGCTCGTTGGCCGGTGGGGTGAGTGCTGGAGAGCCTGGTGCCGATGCGCAGGGACCAGGGGA
>NZ_NQKZ01000018.1 GCF_002252665.1 Synechococcus sp. 8F6 | reverse complement strand
CTGGTTGATCTGCTTTGGTTTCCTTTTGGAAGCCTGAAATCAGCGATCTCCCCTTGAAGCAGAAAGCCACCCCCCGGGGTGGCTTTTTTGTTGGGCGTGTGCGCGCTTGTTGTGGTGGCTTGCTTAGGAGCGGTGGGCGTGTACCTGCAGCCAGTTGCCGTCGATGTGTTGTCACACGCGCGTTTCGCAGCAGCTGGCGGTGATGGGCACACCGTTGCTGAGCTTCTGAGTGAGGCGGGTGTAGCTCAAGATGGCCGCATCGGGGCCGATCCAGCGGGTGTGGGGCCTGGCCATGCTCACCTGCACCGGTGTGGCGCTCGCCTGGGGATCGCCGGGAAGCTCGAAGTAAAACTTGTGGAAGGGCAGGCCTTCGGCCAGCACGCCGTTGGTTTCTGCTTCGAAACAGGTGAGATCCGTGCTGCAGAGGCTGGCGTAGGTGTCCCAGTCGCCGCACGCCACGCTTTCGAGCAAAGTCTGGTTCAGGCTCAGAAGGGCTTGATCGAGGCTCTTGAGATCCGAACTCACGGGGTCAGCACCAGGTCGTTGAAGCTCACGATCCTCTCAAACGGCCCCGGGTCGCGTCCGGGGTTGCCCTCGCGATCGCTGAACACCACCTGCATGCCCGCGGCAGCGGCCGCCTGACATTCCGTTAGGGCATCGCTGACAAACAGCATCTGCTCAGGATCGACGCCGAGCTGAGCGGCGATGGTCGCGTAGCTCTCGGGCGCCTGTTTCGGGCCGATTCGAGTGTCGAACCAATGGCTGAACAGCGGCCGTAAATCGCCTGCATTGCTGTGGCCGTAGATCAAGCGCTGGGCGGCGACCGACCCTGAGGAATACACCGCCAACACCAGACCGGCCCCATGCCAGCGCCGCAGCGCGCCAGGCACATCGGCGAATAGTGGCCCTGTCAGGGCACCGCTTCGGTAGCCCTGCTCCCACACCAAGCCCTGGAGATCCTTGAGGGGGGTGAGTTTGCGATCGCGGCGGATCAACCACTGCAGGTAGGCCAACGTTCCTACCCCGCCCTGTTGCCGCAACGCTTGGGCCTCGGGGTCGGCGTCCTGCCGCCAGGCGGCTTCGACCTCATCCAGGAGGCTTCGCACCGCGAGGTCGTTGCGATGGCTGTCCAGAAACGCTTCGAGTTGTTCTGCCGCATAGGGAAACAGGGTGCTCGAGACAAAGCTCACGGGGCAGGTGGTGCCTTCGATGTCGAGCAGCACGTGTGTCACCCCCTGCCGACACACCTGGTTTCGGGGCGCTTGGCGCTGCTGCCGCGGCGCGCTTAAGGCCTCAAGCAGCAGCTGGCGCCAGTGCTGCTCCAGCAGAAATTCCAGGATCTCCAGATGGCGATGGGCCGTTGGCAGATCACGCCCCCAGGCATAGAGGCCATGGCCCGCGATGAGCAGCCCGTGGGGCGCCTGGCGCAGGTGGGGTTCGGCCTCGGCCCGCAGACGCTGCAGATCCTGGTTGTTGTCCAACACCGGAATTGCCACCGAGCTCTCGTGGGTGGTGATGCCCTCCAGACCCTTGAGCATTTCCAGGTCGTGCAGGCTCAGATGGGCAACGCCGCAATCGCCGCTGGGGGCGTAGTGCTGGGAGAGCAGCGTGCCGGCCTGGGAGTGCGTGTGCAGCACGGCACCGGCCCCGCAGGTTTCCACCAACGCCAAATGCAGCTGGGTTTCGGCGCTGGCCTTCCCCTCCCCCCGCACCACACCGCCGTGGGCATCCACCACGATCAACGCTTCCGGCGCCACGGAGCCCTTGTCGACACCGCTCGGTGCCATCAACAGCTGTAGGGGCTCGCGATCCAGCACGCAGCTGAAGTTGCCGCCCGTGCCGTCGCACCAGCCGCGGCGGTGGATCGTTGCCATGGTGGCGCTGAGTTGCTGCGCCAGGGCGGCGGTGCTGCCGGCTACGGGATCCACGCTCAACTGCAAGGAGCTCAATGCTGGCAGCTGGGGCACCAGTGGCTGCTGCGGCCGCCGAGCTTGTCGCGGCGAATGGGGGTGTGGCAACGGCGGCAGGGTTCGCCGCCCCGCCGATACACCCAGGCCACGCCGCCGTAATTGCCGTTGCTGCCGCTGAGGTCGCGAAAATCGCTGAAGGTGGTGCCCCCCGCACCGATGCTGGTTTCCAGCACCTCCACCAGGGCCTGGTGCAGCCCTTTCAGCCGCGACAGCGACAAGCGTCCACTGGGGGTGCTGGGCTGGATGCCAGCGGCAAACAACGACTCATCGGCGTAGATGTTGCCGACTCCTGCCACCAGAGACTGGTCCAACAGCGCGTTTTTGATCGGCCGGCTGGAGCCCCGCAGGCGCTCACGCAGGTAGGTGGCGCTGAAGGCCTCGCTGAACGGTTCCGGCCCCAATTTCTGCAGGCCGGTGATCACGCTCTCCACGGGCTCGCCTGGCGGCACCCACCACATCTGGCCGAAGCTGCGGGTGTCCACGAAGCGCAACTCCTGGCCCGCGGCATTGAACAGCTGCACCCGCGTGTGGGCGCAGGGCGGGCGCGGCGCATCGAGCCAAAGAAACTGGCCGGTCATGCGCAGGTGCACGCCCCAGGTGCCGGCGTCGCGTCCCCCGCGGCTGAGCTGCCCCATCAGGTATTTGCCGCGCCGCTCCCAGGCTCCAACTTCGGTGCCGCTCAGGGCGGCGGTGAAGGCGGCTGGCGATGCTGGGCTGGCGATGGCCCGCGCCCGCAGCACCTCCACCCGCTCGATCGTGAAGCCTCGGGTTTGGCTCTCCAGGCCGCGCCGCACGGTTTCCACTTCGGGGAGTTCAGGCATGGGCGCTGGCAGGGCGGGCAGAGCTGGGGACTCCTGCGAGCCCATTCGAAAGCCCGCACCACCAACGGTGGCACGGGCTGATCTGGCGCACGATTGGGATGTGGCGCGCCGCTTGAGGGAACAAGCCGGCCGGAGCTCAGGCCTTGTCGAGTTCGCTCTCGGTGAAATTGTTGGTGTTGATGCCGCCTTCAGAGCCGCTATAGCCGTTGTAGTTCACCTTCTCGAAGCGAACCACCACGGGGTAGCGGATGCCGGAGGTGTCGATTGAAGCGACGGTGCCGACTTCGTTGAACCAATAGGACTCGGGGCGCTTGATGCGCACCTTGTCGCCGCGGGAGATGGCCATCGCTGCGCTGTAGATCGGGTGGCTGCCACAGGGAAGATACCCGCGCGGGCGGGAGGCTTCATCGCCGGCGTCACGATTCGTCGCCCTTGCAGTGGGGGCCGCGAGCTGCCCCGTGGCACGATCGCGTCTTCAGCCGCGCGATCCCTTCCATGGCCATGGCCCCCACGGAGGTCCCAACGCCGCCGGTGCTGACGCTCGAGCTGCCCGATCCAGACAGCGACACCATCAGCACGATGGAGTTTCTGGCCCGCCTCGAGGAGGCCTGGGCCGTGTGCGATCGCTTCGACCTGCAGACCGAGATCTGGCGGGGGCGCATCCTGCGGGCTGTGCGAGACCGTGAAAAGCGCGGCGGCGAGGGGCGCGGCACCGGCTTTCTGCAATGGCTGCGCGAGCGCGAAATCAGCAAGACGCGGGCTTACACCCTCATCCAGTTGGCCGAGTCGGCCGACAGCCTGGTGGGCGACGGGATGCTGGAGGAAACCAGCGTCAACAACTTCTCCAAGCGCGCCTTTCTGGAGACGGCCCAGGCCGATCCGGAGGTGCAGCAAATGATCAGCGAGGCGGCCAACGAGGGTCAGCAGATCACCCGCAAGCAGGTGCGGCGTCTGAGTGATGAGTTCACCGCCGCCACCAGCCCGCTCCTGCCCGAGGAGATCCGCCAGCGCACCGCTGAAAACCTGCTGCCGCCGCGGGCTGTGGCTCCTTTGGTGAAGGAGCTGGCCAAGCTGCCCGAGGCCCAGCAGGAGGACCTGCGCCGGGTGTTGCGGGAGGAGCCGGAGCTGGAGCGGGTCAAGGATGTGACCAGCACGGCCCGCTGGCTCAGCAAAGCGGCGGAGGCGGCCCTGGCGGTGCGGGCCTTCCAGCAGGGGGAGCTGGATTTCGAGAAGGCACTGCAGGAGGCCCAGCGGCTCGATGCCCTCGGCTTGTTGGCCGATGCGGTGGGTCAGGCCCAGGCCCTGGAGAGTGCCGTGCTGAAGCTGCACACCAGCTGGCGGCGGCTGGGCGGTCTGCAGGAGCGCCTCTGGGTGGAGAGCGGCAGCAGCACTCCCCATCTACGGGAACTGCTTACGGCTTTGCAATCGCTCAGCGGCAGCACCCTGCGGGTGTCGCTGGGGGAGCTGGCGGGTGGCAAGCGGGTGCGGCTGCAGCTGGTGGAGGAATCCCCCGACCAGCTGCCCCCCCCGCCCCTGCCCTGAGCGCGGCGCCTCCCCTGCATCTGGTGGCCGCTATGGTCGGGTGCACTATGGGTAGGGCTCTTTTGTCTGGCTCCCTGCCTAGCGGCACAACTCGCAGCACGACTCGCAGCAGGCGCGTCGGCGAGCTGAAGTCTCTGGGGGATCCGCTGGAGCTGGCCCTCGAGCGCCATTTCGGCTGGTCGACGTTTCGGCCCGGCCAGCGCCCGGTGGTGGAGGCCTTGCTAGCCGGCCAGGACTGCCTGGCGGTGCTGCCCACCGGGGGCGGCAAATCCCTCTGCTATCAGTTGCCGGCCCTGGTGCGTGGCGGTCTGGTGCTGGTGATTTCGCCTCTGGTTGCCCTGATGCAGGACCAGGTGAGCCAGCTCCAGCGCCGCGGCATCCCCGCGGCCTGTCTGCACGGGGGGCTGGCGTTGCCGGAGCGGCGGCAGTTGTTGCAGCGCCTGCGGGATCACAAGCTGCGCCTGCTCTACCTGGCACCGGAGCGGCTCCAGGCGGAGGCCACCCGCCAGTTGCTCGACGACGTGCTTGAGAGCGGTCAGCTGGTGGCCCTGGCGGTGGATGAAGCCCACTGCATCAGCGCCTGGGGCCACGATTTCCGCCCCGACTACCGCCGCCTGGGACAGTTGCGCGCCCAGTGCCCGGGGGTGCCCCTGGTGGCGCTCAGTGCCACCGCCGCCCCCCAGGTGCGGGCCGACATCATCCGTCTGCTGCAGCTGCGCCGGCCGCTGATTCAGGTGCGTTCGGCCCGCCGCACCAACCTGGTGTATGGCATGCAGCTGCGCCCGGCCGATCCTTTGCCCCTGGTGCTGGAGACGGTGACGTCCGCCCGCGGGGCTGTGCTGATCTACGCGCGCACGCGCCGCTCCGTGGAGCAGTGGGCCGCCCGACTCACGGCGGCTGGGCTGGAGGCGATTGCGTATCACGCCGGCATGGATCCCGAAAGCCGCCAGCTGGCTCTCGAGCACTTTCAGCACCAGCCCAGGCCGGTGTTGGTGGCCACCGTGGCCTTCGGGATGGGGGTGGATCGACCGGATGTGGGCTTGGTGCTCCACCTGGATCTGCCGGCCAGTCCGGAGGGGTACCTGCAGGAATCGGGGCGGGCGGGGCGCGACGGCCTGCCGGCCCGTTGTTTGGTGCTCTACGACCCGGCCGATCGCACGAGCCTCGGCTGGGCCATCCGGGGGGGTGGATCCCAGCTGATGCCTGCTGCCGCCACGGCGGTGCAGCGCCAGCAGGACCAGCAGCGCCTGGAGCTGGCCCAGCAGCAACTGCGGCGGATGGAGGCCGTGGCGGAGGGCGAGGGCTGCCGGGAGCAGGCGCTCCTGCTGGCCGTGGGCGAGCTGGCCGCCGCCTGTGGCCGCTGTGACAACTGCCAGAGCCCACGGCGACGCCAGGATTGGTCGGTGGATGCGCTCACGGCGCTGGAGGCGCTCGAGGCCCGGCCGGGTCGGGATTTGCGCAGCCTGGCCGAGGAGCTGGCGGGTGCGGCTTCTGCCGAGCTGCGCCAGGAGCAGGAGGTCAGCTGGGGTTGGCTGCTGCGCCGCTTGGTGCAGGAGGAATTGCTCAGCGAGAGCGACGACGGCGCCCAACGCCTCTACCAGCGGGCCTCGGGCCGGCGCTATTGCCGCCAGCCCTGGCCGTTGCACTGGGCCGCCTGAGGCGGCTGGGGTATTAGCTGCCCCGAGCCTTGCAGATGTCGCTGATCAGCTGTTCTTCGAAGTCGGTTTGGGGAGCATCCCAGCTCTTCCACTGCCCCGACTGGCTGGTGGCATTCAGTTTGCGGGCCCCACAGTTGACCGCCAGATAGACAGGTTTGCCGTCGCCGTTGAGGGTCGGGGCCACATAGCTACCGCCCATGGGCTGCCAATTGGCCCAGTCGACCTGGAGTGGGCCGTAGCTGCGCCAGTCGGGGCCCTGGGGCTTGCTGCTGCCGGCCTTGCTGGTGGTGCTCGGCTGCGTTGTTGTGGCGGCTCGGGTGGCGGTGTTCACCGGCTTGGTGGTGGCTGGCTTGGGGGTGGCCGTTTGGGGAGTGGCGGTGGCCGCGGCAACGGCTGTGGTGGCTGCAGTGCCAGTGGTGGCTGCGGCGATGCGGCTGGTTGGCTGGGCCGTCGCCACGGCCTGGGCTGCAGCTGGCGCTGCGGCAGCGGGTTGGGGGGTGGCTTGGGGTGTGGGCTGCACCGTCGGTTGCACTGTCGGCTGAACGATCGGCTGCACCGTGGCCGTGGATTGGGCTGCCGGCGTCACGACCGGTTTGGGCTTGGGCTGGGCGACGGGTTTGGCTGCGGCTTGAGCGGGTGCTTTGGCGGCGGCTTTGGCGGGAGCCTTGACCGGGGGTGGGGCTTGCAGTTTCAACCGGGTGCCGGAGACGACCAGGTTGGGGTCGCTGATCTTGTTGATGGCCACCAGCTTTTCGACGGGCAGGCCGTAGCTGTCGGCGATGGTGGAGAGGTTTTCGCCGCTGCGCACCACGTGCTCCTTGGCGTTGCGTGGGGTGGCGCTGCTGCGGGCTGCCGGTGCCGAGGAGGGCCGACCGGGGATGGCCAGACGGGTTCCAGCCACCACCATGTTGGGGTTGCTGATCTGGTTGAGCTGGATCAGGCGCTCGGTGCTGGTGCCAAAGCGATCGGCGATTTCCGAGAGGGTTTCACCGCTTTTGATGGTGTACGGCGCCGTGGGCAAGGGGCGGGGTGCGGCTGCGCTGGCGCTGCTTCGGGCTCCGGGCACCACCAGCTTCTGGCCGGCTACCACCAGGTTGGGGTTGGTGATGCCGTTGGCCTGCATCAGCTGGGTGAGGCTGACGCCCTGACGGGCGGCGATTTCCGAGAGGGTTTCACCCGGCTGCACGGTGATGCTGCCGCTGCGGGCACCACCGCTGGCCGCTGCCGTGCTTCGGGCTCCTGGCAGCACCAGCTTCTGACCGGCCACCACCAGATTGGGGTTGGTGATGCCGTTGGCTTGCATCAGCCGGGTGAGGCTGACCCCGTGGCGCTCGGCGATTTCCGAGAGGGTTTCGCCCGGCCTCACCACCACATTGGCCAAGGCCGCTGCGGGAGCCAGGCTGGGCAGGGGCAACACCACTGCTAGGGCCAGGGCGGCAAGTGAGCGACGCATCGGCACCACTGATAGATGCTGGAACGTTAAGGGGGCCGCCCGGGCCGATCCAGCCCCCGGATGACCTTCGGCGCATCAAAGGTTCTGATCGGCCCAGCGCGATCAGCGACTCCCGATCAGCCCAGCAACCGTTTCACCAGTCCCAGCTTGCCGGCATAGGGGGGGTAGCGGAAGGGCAGATCCAGCCAGAAGGGGCGCCGCAGCACCGTGCGCTGGTGCGAGAAGGTGAGAAAGCCGGTGTGGCCGTGGTAGCTGCCCATGCCGCTCTCCCCCACCCCCCCAAAAGGCAGGGCGGCGGCGCCGGCCTGCAGCACCACGTCGTTGAACCCCACCCCACCCGAGCTGGTGGTGGTGAGGGTGCGCTCCTGGGCGCTGCGGTTGGGGCTGAACAGATACAGGGCCAGGGGCTTGGGCCTGCTGCGCACCTCCACGAGAGCCGCGTCGAGATCGGCCACCTGCTGCACCGGCAGGATCGGGCCGAACAGCTCCTCCTGCATCAGCGGATCGTCGCCGGAGGCCACGGCCACCACGGTGGGTTCGATCCGCCGCCGCGCGGCATCGCTGCGGCCCCCCACCAGCACCTGGCCCCGTTGGCGCGCGCCTGCCAGCAGGGTCTCCAGCCGTTCGAACTGGGCATCGTTGACGATGCAGCCGAGATCGTCGCTCTCCAGTGGATCGGCGCCGTAGAAGCGGGTCCATTCGGAGGCGATGGCGGCCACCAGTTCTCCCTGAAGGGGAGCCTGCACCAGCACGTGGTCGGGGGCGATGCAGGTTTGGCCGGCGTTGAGTCCCTTCCCCCAGGCCAGACGCCGAGCGGTGGTGGCGATGTCGGCATCGGCGAGCACGATGGCCGGGCTTTTGCCGCCGAGCTCCAGGGTGACCGGGGTGAGGTGGCGGGCCGCGGCGGCCATCACCAGTCGACCCACCCGGCCGCCACCGGTGAAGAAGATGTGGTCGAACTGCTCCTCAAGCAGCTTGGCGGCCACCGCCCCATCGCCGGTGACCACCTGCACCACCTCGGCGGGGAAAGCCGCCGGGATGGCGCGGGCCAGCAGCTCCGCGGTGCGAGGCGCGTGCTCGGATGGCTTGAGCACGGCGGCGTTGCCTGCCGCCAGAGCACTCACCAGGGGGTGCAGGCAGAGCTGGAAGGGGTAGTTCCAGGGGCCGATGATCAACACGCAGCCCAGGGGTTCGGCCTGCACCCAGGCTTGCCCCGGCCGCAGGGCCAGATCCAGCCCCATCGCCCGCGGGGCCATCCAGCCCTTCAGCTTCCGGCGGGTGAGAGCCAGCTCCTGGCGCACCGCGATCAGTTCGAAGGTGGCCTCGAGGGGAGGCTTGCCCAGGTCGGCGGCCAGGGCCTCAAGCACCTCCGCTTCATGCTGGCTGAGCAGTGCTGCCAGGCGATCGAGCTGCTCCAGGCGCCAGGCCAGGCTGCGGCTCAGCCCGGC
Source organism: Synechococcus sp. 8F6 (assembly GCF_002252665.1). Lineage (GTDB taxonomy): Bacteria > Cyanobacteriota > Cyanobacteriia > PCC-6307 > Cyanobiaceae > Cyanobium_A. The sequence goes on along the minus strand of NZ_NQKZ01000018.1, from coordinate 29,768 downwards.
ACTGACCGGTGCCCGCATCGCCGCGATCGGAGTTGCCAGGAGCGGGGGGGAGGTCATGGCAGACATCAAGGGCATCCACCCTGGCAAATGGTCGGTGCTCCATGCGCAAAACATCGGTGCGCAACACATCGGTGCGGAGCTGGCCGATGAGCTCCTGCAGTGCCGGTTGCTCCAGGTTGTCGTGCCGCAGCACGACGGCAGCGGGCCGCAGGGGTTGCGCTGCTCGGGTCAGCCCCACCACCACCCAGTCGCCGAAGGGGAAGGGTTGGCTGTGGTCGCTCCAGGTGGGGGCCAATCCATTCGGGTCGGCGAGGACGGCCAGATCCAGCACCCGCTCGCGCAGCAGTTCCAGGCTGCGCTCTTCTGCCAGCCATTCCTGCGGCAGGGGGCTGTCGAAATGGCCCAGCCACTGCAGCTGACGGCTGCCCCTGGCCAGGCGCAGCAGCTGGGCGGTGTGGCGCAGGGATCGCAGAACAGCCTGGTTGGCATGGGCTCGGTAGCGGCCCTGGCTCTTGCGGAAGTCCAGCCCCAGCTGCTCGCTGGCATGGCGGTAGAGGCGCGAGACGGAACTCTGGTCGCAGTTGCTGAGGGTCGCCACGCGGCTGGTGCTGCCCGTGATCTCCAGCAGATCCAGGATCGGTACGCCGTCGATCAGGATGTCGCGCATACCGTCACAAGCATGCTTTTGCAGCGCTGCGACCGTATGAATTCGTGAGGCGCCCCGGCTTGTGGATTACCCGTTAGTGGGTAGGGCCGCCACTGGAACGATCAGCCACTGGAAAGATCAGCTGCACCGCGGCGCCTCCCAGGGGCGAGCGACCCACCACCACCTGGCCATGGTGGTTCTCCATGGTGGTCTGAACCACGAACAATCCCAGGCCGCTGCCGGTGGGCTTGCTGGTGGCTAGGGGCTCAAGGTCTGTCTCCGGCGCCTGGAAGCCCGGGCCGTTGTCCGCCACGGTCAGCACCACCGTGTCGGCATTGCGCCGAAGGCCCACCACCACCGTGGCCGGGGCGCCATCCACGCCGCCCCCCGCGCTCTCCAGGGCTTCCAGGGCGTTGCGCAGCAGGTTGACCACGGCGATCTGGATCTGGGCCGCATCGCCCATCACGGCCCAGCTCTGGTCCAACCCCTGGCGCTGCACCGTGACGCCGGCGGCCTGGAGGCTGGGTGCCGCGTAGAGCAGGGCATTGCGGGTCACGTGGGCCAGGTTGAGCAGCTGGTGGTGGGTTTGCACGTTGCGCAGCAGGCTGCGCATCTTCTCGATCGTCGCCACCACCGCATCGGCGTTGGCGGCGATGGCCCGCAGCGGTTCCTGCAGGGGTTGGGCCAGCGGAGCATCGCCCTGCTCCAGCAGCAGCTTGCTGTTGAGGAGCAGGGTGCTGAGGGGCAGGTTGATCTCATGGGCGACGGCGGCGGCCTGCAGGCTGCTTTTGAGCTTGTCCTCCAGCACCAGCACGGTTTGGGCGTCCTTGAGGCGTTCCCGCTCCATGGCCTCTGCCAGCTGCCGCCTGGCCTGGGTGAGTCGCTCCACCAGGGCGCCGAAGGCCTGGGATACCGCCTCGATTTCAATGGCGCTGCCGGCGGGCAACTTCGGGTCGAAAACCAGATCGGCTGTTGTGGGCGTCACCTGGGTGGCGGCCTCCCCACAACGCCGTCGCAACACCTCGAGCGGACCCAGCAGCCAGTCGCCCACCCGGATGGTCACGACCACCGCAGCGGCCACGGCGGCCAGGGAGAGCAGCAGGGCAATCAGGGCGAAGCGCTGGCTGGCCTGAACCGCCTGGTCGGACTGGTTGGCGGTGATCAGCAGCCAGTTGAGCCCTTCCCGTTGCCCCCAGGGATTGAGGTCGAGCAAGAACGTGTGGCCGTCTTGATCGGTGGTGTGGGGGCCGGTCTGCTCGGTTCGGGGCTGGAGGGAGCCGTTGCGGCCCTGGCGGAACAGGTTGCGGCTGGCGGCTTGCACCAGGGGATCGGGGAGTTGATCGATGCGGACCCGGCGGGTGGCGTCTCCCGTGCCGATGCTGGTGAAGGCTGGCCGGGAGCTGGCCACCACCATGCCGTCGGGCTCCACGATCAGGGCAAAGCCGCGCACGTCTTTCCACACCTCCGCCAGCCAGGTGTTGAGCTGGCTGAGCACGAAGTCGACGCCGATCACGCCGAGCAGCTGGCGATTGGGCCCATAGAGGGGCTGGTTGTAGGAGATCGCCAGCACCGCGGGTTTGTCTTCCCATTGGTAGATCGAGCTCCAGCTGGCTTTGCCCGCCTTCACCGTCTCCACGTACCAGGCTTCCTCGTGCGCGGTGGTCATGCCAGGCACGGTCTCGAGCAAGGCCCCCCGCTCCCCTTTTGCCCCCTGGGCGTACACGCCCAGGGTCCCTTTGCCGAGGGGGCTGGCGATGGCGTCCTCATTGAGCACGAAGGCGCCGTTCTCGAGCCGCTCCACCCCGATGAATTCGCCGGCTGGGTTGCCGAAGTTGATGTAGCCCACCGGGAACAGCTGCATCTGGCTCCAGAACCGCTGCCCCATGGCCTCGAAATCCGTCAGCGAGAGCTGGCCTTGCCGGATGGCGAGCACGTTGAGGTTGTTGATCAGTTGCGGGGCCTGCAACCGGCTTGAGAGCTGCTCGGAGAGGTCGGTGATGGCATCCTGCTGGCGCAGGGCATCGGTGAAGCTGAGGCCGCTGCGCTGGCCGCTGAAGTAGGCCATGCCGCCCACCGCGCTGCTCACCAGCAGCAGCTGCAGGCTGGTGGCCCAGATGATGCGGTCGCGCAGGCGCTGGCTGGGAGGGGAGGGGAGCTTCACGGCATCGGCGCTAGGTGCAGCACCGCCCGCCGCACCAGTTCGGCGCCGCTGCAGCCCAGGCGGCGGGCAATCGCCTTGCGGTGCGTCTCCACCGTGGCCAGCGACAGCCCGGTGCAGGCAGCGATGGCTTTGTTGGAGAGTCCGCGGCCGATCAGCTGGAAGATCTCCCGCTGGCGGGGCGTCAGGCTTGGAATCGCCGGGTGGCGGGATGGCGTATCGGGCTCCTGCGGCAGCAGGGCCGACTCGATCACGCCCTGGAGCGTTTCGTAGGTGGAGGTTTTGTCCACCACACCCACCAGCATCGGCTCGAGCTCCTCCGGGCACACAAAGCTGGCGGCCTGGGCGGAGAGCACCAGCGTTCGCGCCTGCGGCTGCTGCATCTGCAGAAACCGGGCCACCTCCAGGCCATCGCCATCGGGCAGGGCAAGATCCAGGATCAGGATGTCGGGTCGATGGCGGCGGCAGGCCAGCAGGCCGTCGTGGCAGCTTGTGGCTGTGGCCACCACCGCCAACCCCCGCAGCCCCTGCAACATCGTGCAGAGCAGCTGCAGAAACATCACCTGGTCTTCAACGATCAGGCAACGCAGACTCACGGAGCGGGTGCCGCTGTCTGCATCATGCCGAAGAATCCGGTGCCGGCTTCGGTTTTGTAAGCCCTTGACGAGACTTGAACTCGTGACCTCTCCCTTACCAAGGGAGTGCTCTACCGCTGAGCTACAAGGGCATGTGGAAGGTGGGCCGGGTTGGATTTGAACCAACGTAGGCAGAGCCAGCGGATTTACAGTCCGCCCCCATTAACCACTCGGGCACCGACCCGAACCACACCCGAAGAACTTACCAGCCGACCCCTCCCGGAGACCTTCCTTTACCCCATGCAGCTGCTTGCCCTCCACGGCCCCAATCTCAACCTGCTCGGCACGCGCGAGCCGGGGTTGTACGGCAGTGCCAGCCTGGAGCAGATCAACGCGGAGCTGCACCAGCGGGCGGTGGAGTTGGGGGCCACGATCGACTGCTTCCAGAGCAACCACGAGGGGGCCCTGGTGGATCGCATCCAGCAGGCGCGCGGCGCCGTGGACGGGATCCTGATCAACGCCGGCGCCTACACCCACACCTCGATCGCCCTGCGCGATGCCCTGCTGGGGGTGGCCATTCCTTATGTGGAGTTGCACCTGAGCAACGTGCATGCCCGGGAGCCGTTTCGGCATGGGTCCTATCTCGCTGATCGGGCGGTTGGGGTGATCTGCGGGTTTGGCGCAGGGAGCTACCGATTGGCGCTCGAGGGCCTGGTGGCTCATCTGCGCAGCTCGTCTTGACCACCTCCGTCACCCCCGCGCTGAGGGCCGAGCAGGCCCGTATCAAGTGGCTGTTGGCCCCCAGCAGCGCAAGCTGGCTGGATCAGGCCAATGCCCGGCCTGATCTGGTGCTGATCGATCACGCCCACTGCGAGCGCAAGGCGGCCGGTGTGGCCCTGCAGTTGATGTTCCGCTACCCCTCCGATGCAGGGTTGGCGGCGGCGCTCAGCCCGCTGGCACGGGAGGAACTCGAGCACTTCGAGCTGGTGCTGCAGTTGCTGCAGCGGCGCGGCATTGCCCTCAAGCCGCTGCCCGCGCCAGGGTATGGCGCCCAGCTCACGGCGGCGGTGCGCAAGGGTGCGCCCGAGCGCATGCTGGATTCCTTCCTGGTGGCCGGCTTGATCGAGGCCCGCAGCCATGAGCGCATGGCCCTGCTGGCGGCCCACAGCCTGGAGGTGGCCCTGCGCGATCTCTACTCCGAACTGCTGACGAGCGAAGCTCGCCACTTCGGTCTCTATTGGCTGCTGTGTGAAGCGCGCTTCGGCCGTGAGGCCACCATGGCGCGGCTGCAGGAGCTGGCGGCGGTCGAAACCCAGGCCTTAACTGGATTTCTGACGCATCTCGAGGACGTGCGGATGCATTCTGTGGGGGTGGAGCTGGGGAGCTCGCCTGTGGGGCCGCTGCACGCCGACCCATGAAGGGCGCAGCCATCGCTGCAGATCTTTGATCGGGACGATTCGGGGATCATGGGCTGCCAGGGGCAGGCCGCACCCCGAGGCGCCAAGCCCTGGAGCCAGAAGGTGGTTGTCACCTGGGCGCTGGGCGTGGGCACGGTGGTGATGGCCGATCCCTGGCTATCGGGTTGAGCTCACCTTCTCGAGCAAACGCACGGGATACGAGACCTCTGGAGGCAACGGCGCGATCCGTGTGTTTTCAGGAACTGCGGGAGACTCGATCAGCATCCCGGTGCGGGTCGACGAAGGCTGCTGATTCGAGGCAGAAGAGCACCTCTCCAAATCGAAGGATGGCTGGTGGTCACAGTGATGAGGGGCGATGTTTTTGCTCCCCAGTTCCTTTGCCAAAACTGCCATGAAAAGCCCAATCTTCGGGATCCTTGGCCTCCTTCTTCTGACTGTTTCTGGCGTGCCAGCCATGGCAGAGCAGCGTGGCGGGCCGAACTCCGGTGGATCACGTCCGCAGACCCCTGCCGAATTGTCCAATAGCGACAACCCTTGTGGAGCCCAGCAGCGTCCCTGTGGGTGGTAAGAGCTAGTCGAGCAGCGGAAACTGCGCAGCGATGCCATCGCCGGTGAACTGGGCCACCCAGCCGTCGGGGTTGTCGAAGAAGCGGATGGCGGTGAACTGCGGGGCGGAGCCCATGTCGAACCAGTGCTTGGTGCCGGCGGGCACCCGCAGGAAGTCGCCGGTCTCACAGTGCACTTGCAGCACCTCCTCGCCGATGTGCAGGCAGAACAGCCCGCAGCCCTCCACGAAGAAGCGCACTTCGTCTTCGCTGTGGGTGTGCTCGGCCAGAAACTTCTGCCGCAGGGCCTGCCGCTCGGGGTGATCCGGGGTGAGGCAGATCGCATCCACCGTGGGGTAGGTGCCGCTGGCCTGCACCCGGGCGATCTCCGCGGCATAGGCCGCCAGGATCTCGGCCGGCTCGGCGTGTTCCGGGAGCTCCACCCGGGCCGGCCAGCGCTCGAAGCCGATGCCGCGCGCGGCCAGGGCTTCGCCGATCAGGGCCGGATCACTGCTGGCCAGGCTGGCCGCGGCGGGGCTACCGCCAGCGGCCGGGAAGATCTGCAGATGGCTCATCGCACCAGCGCGCCCACTGACGTGAGCCTAGAAAGGGCCCCTCAGCAGCCTGTGTGTGATTCCCCCCTCGAGTGCGCCTGCCGCCGTCGGCCTCACCCTGGTGGGCGTGGGCCCCGGTGATCCGGAGCTGCTCACGGTGGCGGCGGTGCGGGCGATCCAGGCGGCGGCGGTGGTGGCCTACCCGGTGGCGCGGCTGGAGGCTGAGGGCATGGCGGCGGCCATTGCTTCTCCCTGGATCGACCCGGAGCAGCGGCGGTTGCCGCTGCTGTTTCCGATGGTGACGGAGGCCGAACCGCGCCGGGCGGCCTGGCACGCCGCCGCCGATGCCCTAGCGGCGGAGGTGGCGGGTGGCCGCGCCGTGGTGCTGCTGTGCGAGGGAGATGCCTCTCTCTACGCCAGTGCCTCCTATGCCCTGCTGGCCCTGGCGGAACGCCATCCGGCCTGCCCCGTGGCGGTGATCCCCGGCATCACTGCGGTGGCGGCTGCAGCAGCAGCAGGCCGCTGGCCCCTGGCCCTGCAGCAGGACGCCCTCTGGATCCGCCCCACCCCTGACACCGCCGCGGCACTGGAGGCGTTGCTGGCGGAAGCCCGGGCGGCTGGGGCGGTGCTGGCCCTGCTCAAGCTGGGCCAACGCTGGCGCTGGGTGCGGCCGATTCTCGAGACCCGGGGCCTGCTGGAAGCGGCATTGTTTGCCCAGCGGGTGGGCTGGCCCGACCAGCTGCTGGCCGCGGCCGCGGCGGTGCCCGGCGAGGAGCAGCCCTACTTTTCGCTGTTGCTGATCCGCCAGGGTTGGCCCGAGGTGTTGCCATGACTCAGGTGCTGCCATGACGGCCATCGACTGGTTCTCCCTGCTGCACCCGGTCCTGGTGATCTTGTTTGTGTACCCGGTGGTGGGGGCCACGATCCGGCTGGGGATCCTGGTGCGCGAGAAGCGCCTGGGGATCACCCAGCAGCCCGCCCTGGTGCCCCGCGAACATGCCGACCACGGCCGCTGGCTCACGGCCGGGGTGGTGGTGGCGGTGTTGATCGCCCTCGTGTACTCCTTCCTCAGCAAGGCCGCGGAGCCCGGAGCGGCTTTTGCCGGAGGGGCAGCGCGCCTGGTGCTGCTGATGGTTGTGGCGGCCGGCACCCTGGTGGCGCTGCTGGCGCTGCTGAAGGTGAAGCGGCCAGCGCTGCGGGCCAGCTTCACCCTGCTCACCTGGGCCGGTCTCCTGGGCCTGGGTAGCCAACCGGAGATCTGGCGCCTCTCCGACAACCCCTTCAGCGGGGCCTTCTGGAGCTCCCACTACTGGAGCGGGGTGCTGTTGACGGGGCTGCTGCTGTTCAACCTGGCGGCCCGGCCTGAAATCACCCGCCACCTGCGCTGGCGGCGGCTGCACATCGCCTCCAACCTGCTGGTGCTGGTGTTGCTGGCGGTGCAGGCCATCACCGGCAGCCGCGACCTGCTGGAAATCCCGCTCAGTTGGCAGAAGCCAGCGATCCACCGCTGCGATTTTCAGAGCCGCATCTGCCCGGAGCCAGCTGCTCCTCAAGCCTGAACAGCCGCTCCGCACTTTCCCAGCTGGCCTGCGGCCCGATCCAGCAGCTCCAGCGCCTCGGCCGGGGTGGGGGCCCGCATCAGGGCGTGGCGCAGCTGGGGGGCGCCGGCGAAGCCGTTGCAAGTCCAGCTCATGTGCTTGCGGGCGATCAGCAGGCCGTGGTCACCCTTGGCTGCCACCAGGGCCCGCAGCTGCTCGGCCGCCAGGGCCAGCTTCTCGGCAGGGCTGGGGGTGGGCGGCACCGGCTGGCCGGCCAGGGCCGCATCGAGTTGGCCCACCAGCCAGGGGGCGCCCATGGTGCCTCGGCCCACCATCACGCCATCGGCGCCCGTTTCCGCCAGGCAGCGCAACGCATCCTCCGGGCTGTTGACGTCGCCATTCGCGATCACCGGAATCGTGAGCGCCGCCTTCACCGCGGCGATGGCGGCCCAGTCGGCGCGGCCCTTGAAGCCCTGCTCGCGGCTGCGGCCGTGCAGGGTGAGCAGCTGGGCGCCGGCGCTCTCGAGCTGCTGGCACCAGGCCACGGGGGCGAGGTCGCTGCCGCACCAACCCAGCCGCGTTTTCACGGTCACCGGAATGCGCACGGCCGCGGCCACGGTGTCCACGATGCGGGCCGCCAGCTCGGGTTCGCGGATCAGGCCGCTGCCGCCGCCCTTTTTGGCGATCTTCTTCACCGGGCAGCCCATGTTGATGTCGATCAGGAAGGCGCCGGCGGCCTCGGCGCGGCGGGCCGCCTCGGCCATGGCGGCGGGGCGATGGTCAAACAGCTGCACGCCGATCGGGCCGGCTTCGCTGGCGAGCTCCTCCACCTTCTGCAGCCCGAAGCCCAGCTCCAGGCTGGTGGCGTTCACCATCTCGGTGAACAGCAGGGCATCGGGGGCCCAGCGCCGCACCAGGCCGCGGAAGATGCGGTCGCTTACCCCCGCCAACGGCGACTGCAGCACCCGGCAGCGCAGGGCGCGCGGTGTGCCGTTGCCGGCCAGCTGCAGGGGTGTCTGCGGGGGAGAAGCGGTGATCATGGTGATCCGATTGTGATGCTCCAGGCCGATGGCTTCCGTTCAGGCCGCCGCCAGCCCCGATCCCTTCGCCCTGAGCCGCGAATTGCTGGAGGCGGTGTTGGCCGACCGCCTCAGCGATCGTTTCGTGTGTGAGCTGATCTGGCCGCGCCTGGGATACGCGCAGAACGGCTCCGGCATCTGGAGCGCGGGCCCGGCTGCGGGCGCCGTGTGGCGGGAGTCCTTCCCGATCGAGCCCCAGTTCATCGCCGAGCGGCCGCCCAGCGTCGCCCTCACCCGCTCCATCCCCAAAGAGCACAAGCAACTGCTCAAGGAGCAGCTGGGCTTCGCGGGCTACCGGATCGGCGAGCTCTACCCGCGCCGCACCCGCCGCGCCACCGCCGTGAACTGGCTGCTGGCCCACCTGGCCGAGCGGGGCGAGCCCCTGGCGGATACGGGGCCGCTGCCGCCGTTGCTGGAGGCGCCGGCCGATCCGGTGGCGGGCCACCCGGGCGACTTGCCGGTGCGCTGACGGCGGCTGGCCGCCTGACCCCGCGGACGCCCCCCCTCAGAAGCCCAGGGCCACCCCATCGAGCCGGTGATCCACGCCGGCCTCCAGGCTGGTGCACTGGCCGGCGTCGTCGCGATGGAGGCGAACCATCTGGGCGCCCCCCTTGAAGCTGATGAAGCCATAGGAATCACCGAGCTGATGGCCGCGGGCCACCAGCTCGTGGCCCACGTCTGGCTTGAACTGGGGATCGATGTGCACCGCACCGGTCTGCATGATCAGCTTGAAGCGCGGGGCATCCACGGCCTGCTGGGGATTCATGCCCAGATCGAGGGCGTTCACCAGGATCTGGGTGAGCCCCTGGGGGTGGGCGTTGCCGCCGATCACGCCCATCACGAATTCCGGCAGCCCATCGCGCAGCACCATCGCCGGCAGGATCGAATGGCGCGGGCGGTGGCCCGGGGCCAGGGCGTTGGGATGGCCCGGCTGGCTGGAGAACTGGGCCGCCCGGTTGTTGAGCAGCACGCCCGTGTCGCCCGCCACCAGCCAGGAGCCGAACAGTCCGCTGATGCTGGTCATCAGCGAAACGGCGTTGCCCTCGCCGTCCACGGCGCACACATAGCTGGTGTCGCCTGAATTGCCGCCCTGGGGCCGGGTGGCTGGCCTGGCCTGGGCACTGATGCGGCGGCGGGCGGCGGCCAGGCCCTCCTGGCTGAGCTCCTGCTGCAGGCGCTCCAGCATCGCCGGGGTGGGCTCGCCCACCACGTCGATGGCCAGTTCAAAGCCCAGGCGGATCGCTTCGATCTGGTGGTGCAGCCGCTCCGCCTCGTGCATCGCAGCCAGGGGCAGGCCGTCGAGGATGCCAAGCGCATGCAGAGCCACCACCCCCTGGGAATTGGGTGGCAGGCCCAGCACCTCCCTGCCGCGGAAGCCCACGCTGAGGGGCTCCACCCACGCGGCAGCGTGCTGCTGGGCGGCCACGTCCGCCATGGTGGTGGGCACACCGCCTGCGCTGATCGTGCTGGCGATCGCCTCGGCTACGGGCCCTTCGTAGAGGCCCTGGCGGCCCTCCTGGGCCACGCGCTCCAGCGTGTCCGCCAGTTGCGGCAGGCGGATCAGCTGGCCCGGCTGAGGGGGAGCGCCATCGGGCAGAAACACCTCCCGCAGCTTGGCCGATGCGCTCTGCCCCATCAACGCGGCGCCCACGTCCCAGAACCCCGCGATCGACTCGCCCACCGGATAGCCCTGGCGCGCGTAGGCGATCACCGGCTCCCATAGTTGCTGCAGCGACCGCGTGCCGAAGCGCTCCAGCAGGGCGCACCAGCCATCCACGGCGCCGGGAATGGTGACCGAGGCTGCGCCGTGGTCCGGCATCAGCGGGACTGGCCCGATCCGCTCGAGGCTGGCGCCGCTCGGGGCTCGGCCGCTGCCATTGAGGCCAAACACCCGCTGCTCGTTCGCCGACCACACCAGCACCATGGTGTCGCCGCCCAGGCCGCTCATCATCGGTTCGGCCAGCGCCAGCATCCCGGCCATGGCCACGGCGGCGTCGACAGCGTTGCCGCCCTGCTCCAGCACCCGCAGGCCCACCCGGGTCACCAGGGGCGAGCTGGAGCTGGCCATGGCACGCCCGGCGAACACCGGGGAGCGGCGATCCAGAAAGGCAGGGTTGGCCATGGCGGCGTGCGGCTGTGGCGGTCTGGCCGCAGTCTGGTGCGGATGCTCCTTGCGCCAGCGGCTCAACCTTGTTGCAAGGTTCGCCATGTGGCCAGGTTCGCCAGGTTGCAAGGCTCGCGATCGGTTGCCCCCCATCGCTGCAGTTGATCCGGAGCGGCATGCCGATCAGCGGTGATCACCGCCGTGGCGGGAGCACCGAGAAGCGATGAGGAGGCTTGCGGCTGTGGGCAGGTGGCCAGCGCATAGCGGCCGGTTTGGCGACCAGCGGCAGGACGAGAGCAACGATCACCAGAAATGAAATAATCCATCAATGGCTGATGATGGTCATGGCATTGTGCTTCTGCACTGTGTGATTCCCACCTGAATGGCGACCCGATCCCTTCGGCGGTTTGCCGCTGGTTCCCTCGGCCTGCTCCTGTCCGGCCTGCTGAACAGCGGGGTGATGCTGCCGGCCAGGGCCTATGAGGGGAGACTCCCGGTGGGCGGGCGGCCGGTGAAGGTGGCCGCTGTGGACTTCATCCCCGCCTGGGGTGATCGGGACGGCAACATCCGCCGCCTTGTGGAGGCGGCCGAACGCGTGGCGGCCGAGGGCGTGCAGTACGCCGTGTTTCCGGAAACGGCGATCAGCGGCTACGACTTCGCAGGTCCTGCCCAGCTGGCGCCCTTCGTGGACACCATTCCCGGCCGGGCCACCGATGCGTTGCTGCCGGTGCTGAAGCGCACCGGGTTGATCATGAGCGTGGGCATCGCCGAGAAGGATGCCTACACCGGCATTTTTTACAACACCGCATTGTTGCTGGGGCCGGACGGCATCATCGGCAAATACCGCAAAAACGGCCTCAATGGTCAGGATGTGCAACTGTTCGGCCCGGGCGATACCGATGTGGGCGTGTTTGACACGCCGATCGGCCGCATTGCCCTGATCATCTGCTACGACGACACCTACTGGCAGTACGACCGACTGGCCGCCCTGCGCGGGGCCCAGATCATCGGCTGGCATTCGGTGTCGGATCGGGTGATGCCGGGCACGCCGCCGGCCGCGGCCAAGGCGAATCACTCCACCGTGGCCAGCGTGCAACACATGAGCGCCCTCAACGGCGTGTGGGTGATCGGCGCCACCCGCAGCGGCATCGAGCGCAATCCGATCAACGGCAGCCAGCTCTATTACAACGGCGGCTCGAGCATCTGGTCCCCCCAGGGCCGCAAGCTCGTGCAGGCGCCGGTGGTGCCTCCCCAGGTGCTGCCGCCCGGCTTGAACGGCATCTTCGCCACCACGATCATCCCGGCCGAAGCCGATGCCGTGCGCGAGCAGCGGTTGGCGGCACGCCGGCCCGCGCTCTACAACCCCCTGCTGGCCCTGCGGCGGGCACCCGTGGACACCACCGCCACCGCGACCCCGCGCCCGGTGCAGTTGGCCGCCGCGCAGTGGACTGGTGAGGCCTCGCGTCTCGGCAGCAGCCAGCCCCAGGCCAAGGAGTTGCTGGTGCTCCCCGAGCTCTCCGCCTTGCCGCGGGGTTTGCCGGCTGCTGAGATCAGCCGCCGGGCTGAGCGGCAAGGCGGCTCCTTTGAGCAGCTGTTGGCCCAGCGTGCCAAGGCCGGCAACGGCTACCTGGTGGGGAGCTATCCCGAGCGCGAGGGCTCCCGGGTGTTCCACACGGTGGCATTGGCCGGTCCGGCCGGCACCATCCTGGGCCGTTACCGCGCCACCCACCTCAGCGCGGCCGAGCGGGCCTGGGCCAGCGCTGGGGATGCCCCCACGGTGGTGAGCACGCCCCTGGGGCGCATCGGCCTGGCCACAGCGGGAGACCTGGCGGTGACCGAGCTCACCGGGCTGTACCAGACCCTGCGCACGGATGTGTTGGCGGTGCCCTCGGGTGATCCTTCGCCGTTGAAGGTGGAGATCGATCGCAAGCTCTACGCGGTGAGCGATCCACCCACCGGCCGCGCCGATCTCCATCCCTACCTGGCCGCCAAGCTCGGTCAGTTCTGGTTGGTGAGTGGCGGGCGGCGCATGGGGGACTCCACGGCCGCAGGGATCTTCGGCCCGGAACCGGTGGTGCACACGCCCACCCTCACGGCCGCGGCCGGTGCTGATGCGGTGCGCTACCGCACGGTGGTGCCTGCGGCGGGCACCTGGATCAACCAGCAGCAGCTGATCGACGGCCAGCGCAACGACCTGTTCAAGCCCCTGGTGCTCGACCCTGGCAATTCGTGCTTCCGATCCTGGAAGGTAGCGGGGCACGGCACCGTGGCTTGCCCGTGATGGGAATGCCCAGCTGATCAGCCCGTTCCGGCCCTGACGGGGCGCTTGGCCCGTTGGGCGCGTCGCCCGCAGCCTCGGCAACGGCAGGTGCTCCGATGGTGCTCACGATGTCGACCTGGCCCCGGGCGCGGGCCCCGACGGGCGTTCGGAGCGAACATCGCTGAGCCAGCCTGTAAGGTCGAAACAAGAACGTTGAAGGAATAATTCGTTTTGGCCTTACCGGTCGTTGCCATCATTGGCCGCCCCAACGTGGGCAAATCCACCCTGGTGAATCGGCTCTGCCGCAGCCGCGAAGCGATCGTGCACGACCAGCCCGGCGTGACGCGCGATCGCACCTACCAGGAGGGCTACTGGGCCGATCGCACCTTCCGGGTGGTGGACACCGGCGGCCTGGTGTTTGACGACGACAGCGAATTTCTGCCGGAGATCCGCGAGCAGGCCAACCTTGCCCTGGCCGAAGCCGCCGTGGCGCTGGTGATCGTGGATGGTCAGCAGGGCTGCACCGCCGCCGATCAGTCGATTGCCGAATGGCTGCGCGGCCAGGGGGTGCCCACCCTGCTGGCGGTGAACAAGTGCGAGTCGCCCGATGCGGGCCTGGCGATGGCCGCCGAATTCTGGGGGCTGGGCCTGGGCGAGCCCTTCCCAATCTCGGCCATCCACGGCGCCGGCACCGGCGACCTGCTCGACAAGGTGGTGAGCTTCCTGGCGCCGAGCGAGGAGCAGGAGGGCGAGGAGGAGCCGATCCAGCTGGCGATCATCGGCAGGCCCAACGTGGGCAAATCCAGCCTGCTCAATGCCGTGTGCGGCGAGAACCGGGCGATTGTCAGCCCGATCCGCGGCACGACCCGCGACACGATCGACACCACAATCGACCGCGAGGGCAAAACCTGGAAGCTGCTCGACACCGCCGGCATCCGCCGCCGCCGCTCGGTGAGCTATGGCCCCGAATACTTCGGCATCAACCGCAGCTTCAAGGCGATCGAGCGCTCCGATGTGTGCGTGCTGGTGATCGATGCCCTCGATGGCGTCACCGAGCAGGACCAGCGCCTGGCGGGCCGCATCGAGGAGGACGGCCGCGCTTGCGTGGTGGTGGTGAACAAGTGGGACGCCATTGAAAAGGACAGCCACACCATGCCGGCGATGGAGAAGGAGCTCCGCGCCAAGCTCTATTTCCTGGATTGGGCGCCGATGCTGTTCACCTCGGCCCTCAGCGGCCAGCGGGTGCAGGCGATCTTCCCCTTGGCCCTGCTGGCGGTGGAGCAGCACCGCCGCCGCGTCACCACCTCGGTGGTGAACGAGGTGCTCACCGAAGCCCTCAGCTGGCGCACGCCGCCCACCAGCCGCGGCGGCCGCCAGGGGCGCCTCTACTACGGCACCCAGGTGGCGGTGCGGCCTCCCAGCTTCACCTTGTTTGTCAACGAGCCCAAGCTGTTTGGCGACACCTACCGCCGCTATGTGGAGCGCCAGATCCGCGAGGGCCTGGGCTTCGAGGGCACGCCGATCAAGCTGTTCTGGCGCGGCAAGCAGCAGCGCGATGCCGAGAAAGAGCTGGCCCGTACCCAGAATCGTGGCCGTTGAGCCCAGGCCAGAGGTGAGAGGGAGCGGCTGAGTGGATGTTCTGCGCCAGATCCCCATCGGCCAGTTCGCCGCTCCGGATCCGGTGGAGGCGGCCGGCGGCGGCAGCTGGCTGCGCCGGCTCGACCCACGCCTGAAGCTGGCTTGGAGCCTGATCTTCCTGGTGACGCCGATCCTGGCGGGGCCGCTCTGGCGCCTCAGCCTGGTGGGCCTGCTGCTATTAATCACCGCCGTCAGTGGCCTGAGCTGGCGCCTGTGGCGCCGCAGCGTGCCGCTGCTGCTCGCCCTGGCCCTGCTGGTGGGCTGCCTGGCCGCGTTGCTGCCGGCGGGGTCGCTGCCACCAGCGCCTTTGCAACGCCCGCCGGTGGAGCTGCGCTTGGAGCCCGGCCCGCCCGGCACTGCGCCGCCGGAGCGATCCGGTGCCCGTTGGGTGCTGCTGCGCCAGGGGCCGTTGGTGGTGACCCGGCGCTCGGCGGAGCTCGGCCTCAATGGCGCCACGTTGCTGTTCACGTTGGTGCACAGCGCCAACCTGCTGCTGCTCAGCACCGCGCCCGAGCAGCTGGTGTGGGCGATCAGCTGGCTGCTGGCCCCCCTGGGTCGGTTGGGCTGGCCGGTGGAGCGGCTCGGGTTCACCCTGCTGCTGGCTCTGCGGTTTTTGCCGCTGGTGCAGGAGGAGCTGCAGAACCTGTTGCGATCTGTTGCAACCCGGGCGGTGAATCTCAAGCGCCTGGGCTGGAAAGGGGGCCTCGGCCTGGTATTGGCTGTGGGTGAGCGGCTTCTGGCCAATGTGCTGCTGCGGGCTGAGCAGGGGGCTGAGGCGCTGCTGGCTCGCGGCGGCTGCTGGCTGGCACCTGAGCTGCTGCATCGCCCGCTGGTTGGGGGCCGGCGCCAGGGCCTGCTCAATGGCACGGCGGCGGGATTGCTGTTGCTGGTGCTCGTGCTGCGCTGGAAAGTCGGTGCCCTTTAATGGCAACTGACCGATCGCATTCGTGAGCAGCGCATTGGCGAGCAGCGCATTTGTGAGTCCCGAGCGCTATCTCAACCATCCCACCTTTGGGATGCTTTATCGGGTGGCGTCGGTGTCCGAAGGCCGTGATCTGTTTGCCACGCTGTATGCCCAGCGCATTTTCTTCATCGTCACCCTGCAGCCTCGGGGTGCCACCTTTGAGGTGGTTCCGCTGATGGATGCTCGCCACTACGCCGAACAGAATCTGGCAAGGGCCCGTCGTGAGGGTCCTGAGGCCCATGCCCATTGGCGTCAGTTGTTTGACCAGACCTTCATCTGAGCTGGTGGCTGACGGCGGGCTGCCTGAGCGATTGGCCGGCCTGCGGTTTGGGCTGCCCCCCGGCTGCCGCCTGTTGGCGGTGAGCAAGGGCCAGCCGACCGCCCGGATCCGTGAAGCGGTGCTGGCCGGGCAGCGCAGCTTCGGCGAGAGCCGGCTGCAGGAGGCTGCGGCCAAGCAGGCCGAGCTGGCCGATCTCGAGCCCCTCGACTGGCATTTCATCGGTCGCCTGCAGGCGAATAAGGCCCGCGGCGTGGTGCGCCATTTCGGCACGATCCACTCCCTCGACAGCCTGGAGCTGGCCCGCCGCCTGGCACGCATCGCCGCCGAAGAGCAGCGGGCTCCGGCCGTGCTGTTTCAGGTGAAGTTCCGCCCCGACCCCGCCAAAACCGGCTTCGAGCCGGCCGAGCTGCGTCGCCATTGGCCTGAGCTCAGCGGCCTGGCGCCGCTGCGGCCGGTGGGACTGATGACCCTGGCACCCCTGGGCCTCACGCCAGCTGAGCGCAGTGACCTGTTTGGCGACTGTGCCGCCCTGGCCACGGAGCTGGGCCTGCCGGAGCGCTCGATGGGCATGAGCGGCGACTGGCCCGAGGCGGCCGCGGCGGGCAGCACCTGGGTGCGCATCGGCAGCAGCCTGTTTGGAGCGCGGCCGGCCCCGTTGGGCTGAGCCTCCCGTTGACGGGGTGCGAATCCCGAAATCGGTGCGAATTCCGCTCTGAAACCCTTGCCGCCATTGGCGTGGGACGCTATTCAGGTGGAAAGCTTCCTGTGAGGTTCGCTCCGTGTCGTTGTTCTCCCGTCTGCGTGCCGTTGTCTCAGGAGACGACTACCTCGATGGCGACTACGACGACGAGCTCGATTACGACGGTGGCGAGCTGCCCGAGCCCGGTTTCACCAGCCGTGCCAGTGCTCTGGCCCTGAGCTCCGATTTCACGGCCGACGATCCTTTCGCCGGCACCAACGTGATCGGTATGCCTGGCCTGTCCACGGCCGCCGCTGAGGTAACACTGATGGAGCCGCGCAGCTTCGATGAGATGCCCCGCGCCATCCAGGCCCTGCGTGAGCGCAAGACCGTGATCCTCAACCTCACGATGATGGAGCCGGATCAGGCCCAGCGCGCTGTGGATTTCGTGGCCGGCGGCACCTTCGCCATCGATGGTCACCAGGAGCGCGTCGGCGAGAGCATTTTTCTGTTCGCTCCCAGCTGCGTCACCGTGACCACGGCCGCCAGCGAAGAGACCTCCGCCTCCTCGATCGTGAGTCGGGAGAGCAGCGAGCCCCAGCAGGAGGCGGCCCCCAGCCCAGCTTGGGGACGCCAGGACGCCGCCATTTAGGGCCGTCGTGACGCCAACCTTCGGCGTGGTGGGCCTGGGCCGCATGGCCCAGGCTTTGTTGTGGCCCCTGCTGGAGGCTGGGCTGGTGGAGCGCGAGGGTGTGCGGGCTGTGGTGGCCAGTGAGGCCTCCGCCGCCAGCCTGCGCCAGGCCCATCAGTTGGCCGTGGACACCGATGCGGCCGCCGCCTGGACGGCACCGGTGGTGTTGCTGGCGGTCAAACCCCAGCAGCTGGAGGTTGCCGCCCGGGGCGCTGCCGAGGCCGCCGCGGCAGGTTCTGCTGCCCCATCGGGCGGCCTGCTGATCTCGGTGCTGGCCGGCGTCAACCTGGAGCGTCTGCAGCGCCTGTTTCCCGCTTGGCAGTGCGTGCGCGCTGTGCCCAACACGCCGGCGCTGGTGCGTGCGGGTCTCACCGGCCTGGCCTGCGCCGACGCCGTGCCGGCGGAGCGGCGGCGCTGGGTGGAGCAATTGTTTGCCCAGGTGGGCGAGGTGCACGAGCTGCCCGAAGCCCAGCTCGATGCCTTCCTGGCTCTCACCTCCTCCGGGCCCGCGTTTGTGGCGGTGGTGGCCGAGGCCCTGGCTGATGGTGCTGTGGCGGCGGGGCTGCCCCGGCGGCTGGCCCAGCGCCTGGCCCACCGCACCCTGGCCGGTAGCGCGGCCCTGCTGCAGGAGCGGGATCTCCATCCCGGCCAGCTCAAAGACATGGTGAGCTCTCCTGGCGGCACCACCATCGCCGGCCTGCGGCAGCTGGAGCAGGCTGGGCTGCGTTCGGCCCTGATTGAGGCGGTGATCGCCGCCGCCGAGCGCAGCCGCGCGCTGGCCTGAGCCGGCTTTGGCTTGAGTGCGGTCAGCCCTTGGAGGCGCCCAGCCGGGGCTCGGTGCCGGCCAGCAGCCGTTGGATGTTGCTGCGGTGGCGCCACACCACCAGCACGGTGGTGAGCAGGGCGAGGGCCAGGTAGGGCCAGCGCAGCCCCAGGCCCGTATCGGCAAACCAGCCCAGCATCAGCAGCGGCAGCGCCAGGGCCGCCACCACGCTGGAGAGCGACACGATGCGGCTGACGCTCAGCACGGCGAGAAAGATGCCGAAGCAGGCCAGGCCCACCGGCCAGGTGAGCCCCAGCAGCATGCCCAGGCCCGTGGCCACCGCCTTGCCCCCTTTCCAGCCCAGCCACACGGGCCAGATGTGGCCGGCCAGCGCCGCCAGCCCGGCCAGCACCACGCCAACCCCGAAGGGATCGAGCACGGTTTTGGCCAGCAGCACTGCGGCGGTGCCCTTGAGCACGTCCACCAGAAACACGCCCAGGGCAGGCCCCTTGCCCACCACCCGCAGCACGTTGGTGGCGCCGGTGGAGCCGGAGCCCTCGCGGCGGATGTCGAGGCCGGCAAGCCAGCGGCCCGCCAGGTAGCCGCTGGGGATCGAGCCGAGCAGGTAGCCGGCGAGCAGCACGGGCAGGGTGATCAGGGGCATGGCAGGGGGGGGTCAGTAGGGCTCGTCGGTGATCAGTTCGCCGGGGCCAGCCGCAAAGGCCAGCCACACCGGGAACTGCAGGATCGGGATGTCGATCACCTGCTCGCCCGCATCCACCACGATGAAGGGGAGTTCGCCGCGCTCCTCGAGGCGGTCGGCCCGCTCCACCAGGGCATCGGCCCGCTCGAACAGCACGATGCCGCTGGTGGGGCCGAAGTCTTCCCGCGCCAGGCCGAGGCAGTCCTGCAGGCTGCGGCGCCATTCCCCCAGGCGCTCGGGTTGGCTGGCTAGCACAAGGGTCTGGAAGCGTTCGCCGTAGAGCTCGCCCAGGATGGCGATCGCAGCCGCGGCCACCAGGGCATTGCGGCTGCGGCTGCCGCAGCTCGGCTGGGCGCCCCGGCCGCCTTGACCCAGGAACCAGTCGTCGAGCAGGGTGGCCCCGCTGGGGTCGAGGGTGCGGCGCAGCTGCCAGGGATCGGCGTAGAAGTCGGGCTGGCCGCCAAAGCCTGCCAGCCGTTCGCGAATCAGGGCTTCGTCCTGGCTGAACTGGCCGGCGGCGGCCACGGCAACACTCGGCTCGGCGTCTCTGGCGGCGGGGCTGGCCTGGTCGAGGGGGGAGGGCTGCACCAGCACCTGCTGGGGCACCAGCTCCACCTGCTCCGCCGCCACGGCCAGATCCTGCAGGGCGCCCACCAGATAGTCCTGGAAGCCCTTGAGCCGCCGTGCCACCGCATCGGCCTGGCCGGCGAAGCTGGATTCGATCTCCTTCTGGATCTGGCCGCGGCGGCCCTCCAGCTGGCGGATCTCCTCCTGCAGGGCCTCGCGCTGCTGGCGCAGCTCGCTCAGGGCCAGGGCCTGCCAGTCGGGTTCAGGGCTGGGGGTCTCGGGGCTGGGGGAAGCCTGGATGGGATCGTCAGACATCGGCGTCGTCAGAGATCGCTAGGGGAATCGGGTCGCTCCGGGGAACTGGACGGGCTCACGTGCAGCTCCAGTTGCTGTCGCAGTGTGGCCGGATCAAACAGCACCGGCAGCAGGTGAATGCTGCGCTGTTCACGGAAATAGAACAGCACCGGCAGCCCTGGCCAGAAGAGTTTCCAGCCCAGCCAGGCGGCGTAGGGGAAGCGGCGCAGCAGGCTCTGCTGGCGCCACACCAGCAGGGCGTCGCCGCCGAATTCCAGCCGCAGCAGGCTGGTTTGCAGCAGCAGGAACAGGCCGAGCACGGCAATGCCGGCGCCCAGCCAGATCGCCCCGCCCCACCAGGGACGCAGGGTGAGGGCGGCCAGCCCCAGGGCGATCACCCCAAGGGGCACACCGAAGCTGGGCGCCAGCACGATGCCGCTGGAGCCGGGGGTCGCGGATGGATCAAGGGGATCGGGATCGAGGGGATCAGTGGGCGTCATCAGCTGAACAGCAACTTGGTGAGCAGGGCATCCATCAAGGCAACGGTGACCAGAATCATCACCACGGCGCCGGTGGTGCTGGTGCCCACTTCCTTGGGGCCACCCCTGGTGGTGAGCCCCCAACCACAAGCGATCACGGCGATCTGCAGGCCGAATACCACCGCCTTGAGCAGCATGGACGGCAGATCGCTGGGCTCCATCCAGGTGCGCACCGAGTTCCAGAAGACGGCGGGAGGAATGCTGTAAAGCATCGTGCTGCTCACCTGGCCCGACCAGATCCCCACCCAGAAGAACAGCAGGCATTGCACCGGCGCCATGATCACCATGGCCAGCACCCGCGGCACCACCAGATACTCCACTGGGTCGGTGCGCAACATGGTGATCGCGTCGATCTGTTCGGTCACCTTCATGGTGCCGATCTGGGCGGCATAGGCCGTGGCCACCTTGCCGGTGAGCAGCGTGGCGGTGAGCAGCGGGGCGATCTCCCGCGACAGCCCCAGGGCCAGCAGACCGCCCACCGTGGCGCTGGCGCCCTGCTTGGAGAGCTCCGCCGCCACCTGGATGTTGAACACGGTGCCCGCGGCCAGGGCGGTGATCAGCACGATCAGGAAGCTGCCGGGCCCGGCCTCCATCAGCTCCTGCATCAGGTCGTTGAAGCCGATGCGCCCCTTGGCCATGGCGCTCACGGCTTGGCCGCCAATCAGCAGGCTGGCGCCAAAGCGTTTCAGCCAGCGGGGCGCTCTGGGCCAGTCGGGACGCGTCATGGCTGGCGGTGCAGGCCTTTCTCCGGCCAGCGTCGCATCACCACCAGGCCAGCGACGATCAGCAGTGCCGGAATCAGGCCCATGCAGACGCGAATGGTGGTGAGGGCCGAAGCCGGTTGGAGCAGCCCCTGGGCGGCTTCGTAGCCGCTCAGGCTCAGCCCATTGCCGAGGGCAAACACGGCGACGCCGATGCCCAGCTTCTGCGCCACCACCATCCAGGCGGTGTAGAGCCCCGCGGGTTTGTCGGGGTCGGCATCGACGGCATCGGGCAGCAGGGCCCAGGGAATCAGGTAGGCGGTGGAGGCCCCCAGGCCCGTGACCACAATCGTGAGCAGCAACAAGCCAAGGCTGATGCCATTGCTGAGGCTGGCCAGCGGAGCTGTTGCGGCATCGAGGGGCACCAGCAGCGTCGCCCCCACGCAACCGGCGATCCACAGGCCTGTGCCCCAGCGCAGGGCACACATCCGGCCGTGGCGTCCTGCGACCCGGCTCCACAGCTGCAATCCCGCCAGGGCACTGAGCTGAAACGGGATCAGGATCCAGGTGCTCCAGCTTTCGGGCAGGCGCATCACCACCGCCAGAAAGATCAGCGACACCGGCTGCATCAGTTGCAGCGCACACCAGAGCAAGAGGTAGAGCCCCAGCACCTTCACAAACCGCGGGTTGCCGGCGATGCGTCGCAGCTGGCGCCGGATCGGTTCTGGCATGCCCGTGGGGCGTTGGCAGTTGCGGGCGAAGGGCGCCAGGCCCCAGCAGCACAGCAGAGTGAACAGCGTCAGCGTCAGCCCCGACACCCAGCCCATGCGCTGATAGCCCGAGGCACCCTGGCCCACCAACAGAGCTCCCAGCACCAATCCCGCCAGGCCGGCCAGGATCGAGCCGGTGAAGCGGCCCGCATTCAGCTGGGTGCGCAGCTGGGTGGAGCTGGTGAGCTCGGAGGCGAGGGCGGAGTAGGGCAGGTTGACGCAGGTGTAGAGGCCCATGGCCACCAGCTGAATGGCCACCAGCACAGTGAATTTCTGCCAGTCCCCCCCCGGCGGCACCCACCACATCGCCACCAAGGCCAGGCCGAGCGGGATGGCGCTGCCGGCCATCCAGGGCAGACGCGGGCCCCAGGGGTGTTTGGTGTGGTCGCTGAGCCAGCCCACCAGGGGGTCGTTGATGCCGTCCCACACCTTCAGCACCATCAGCACCAGGCCGGCCATCCAGGCCGGCAGCCCCACCACACCGGTGTAAAACACGAATAGATAGAAGCCCAGCTGGGTGGCGGCCATGCCGGTGCCGATGTCGCCGAGGCCATAGCTCCACAGCAGCCGGCGTCGCGCGGCTGTCCCCAGGGGTTCGCTGCGTGCCGCGGTGAAATCAGGCGTCACAGGCGGCGATTTCGGGCTGGGTGGGCAGGTCATAATGCAGCAACTGCAGGTTGCAGCGCGGTGGGCCAACAATCCAGCAGCCGCTTCAGTACGTCTGTACTGCTGCGGGCGTAGTTTAGTGGTAAAACCTCAGCCTTCCAAGCTGATGATGCGGGTTCGATTCCCGCCGCCCGCTTTCTTCTTCCTGAAGGGTCTCCTTCTCGGCATGGGCGCCAGCTCTTTGGTTGGCTGTGGCGCAAGCGAGGAGCCAGGCGGAAATCACCCCTAGCCTGGCCCGTTCATAACCCGTTACAATTCGCGTAACAATCTGAAACGCCCCATGGCTGACTCGTCCTCCCGCTTCGGTTTTGTTGCTTTCGCCGAAACCTGGAATGGCCGCATGGCCATGCTCGGCTTCGTGATCGGCCTCGGCACCGAGCTGCTCACTGGCCAAAGCATCCTCTCCCAACTCGGTCTGGGTTGATCACCATGAGCACCGACTACACCGCAGCAATCGCTTCCCTCATCGCCCTGGTGGCGGTGCTCACCGGCATGACGGTTTACGTCCTTAGCCGTCCCACCGATCTGGGACAGAGGACCCGATGATCGCCGCTCTCACCACCTGACGCGGATACCGCTTCACGGCCGCATCACACCCACTCCTGGTTTAAGCCCTGCTAGCCAGCATTAGAGGGTTGTGCCGTGGATCAGCGGTGCGGCCACCAGCACGACAAGGCTGCGGCTTTGCAGGGGGGCTCCGCTCGGTTGCCAGGGTTCCGCGATGGCCGGCAGGTCGTCGCCGGGCGGTAGGGCTGTGTCGATCACCCGCAGCCAGCCCTCACGGCAACTGGGCAATTCGAAATGCATGGCCTTGCTGTAGGCGTTCATGCCGCACCACACCAGTGGGCCCTGTTGGCTGTCGTTCAGGCTCCAGGCCAGCGTGTGCGACCAACTCGCCCAGTCGGGTTTGTCGCGTTCGATCCCGTGCCACTGGCGCCAGAGATGGCCGCGATCGCCGCTGCGCCGCTGGGGTTTGTCGTCGAGGGGGATTTCGGGGTTGAACAATCCCGCCAGGTGGGCCCGCAGCCGCAGCAGGCGTTGCAGAAACACCCGCAGGGCCAGGTCGCCGTCGTCGGGCTGCCAGTGCATCCAGCCGAGGGGGTTGTTCTGGCACCAGGTGTTGTTGTTGCCCCCCTGGCTGCGGCGCACCTCATCCCCCATCAGCAGCATCGGCACCCCGGGGGCCAGCAGCATGCTGGTGAGCAGGTTGCGCAGCTGGCGTTCCCGTAGGGCGGTGATGGCGTGGTCGCTGCTGGGACCTTCAACGCCGTGATTCCAGCTGTTGTTGTGGTTGTCGCCGTCGCGGTTGTCTTCGCCGTTGGCCAGGTTGTGTTTGCCGTTGAAACTCACCAGATCGGCCAGGGTGAAGCCGTCGTGGGCAGTCAGGAAGGTGATGCACTGACCGGGGTGCACCGGCGTGAGGTTGAACAGATCCGGGCTGCCGGAGAGCCGTTGCGCCATTGTCCAGCAGGTTTTTTCATCACCCTTCCAGAAGCGGCGCAGGTCGTCGCGGAAACGGCCGTTCCAGGTGGCCACCCGGCGGGCGGGGAAATCGGCCAGGCGGTAGAGGCCACCGCAATCCCAGGGTTCGCTGATCAGCTTGAGGTCGCTGAGGTCGGGATCGGCCTCCATGTCTTCAAACAGGGGCGGCGACTCCAGGGGGGCCAGGTTGTCGCCGCGGCTGAGGGCAATGCCGAGGTCGAAACGGAAGCCATCCACCCCCAGTTCGGTGGCCCAGCAGCGCAGGGATTCCAGGATCAACCGGCGCACCAGGGGCCGGTTGGCGGCAATCGTGTTGCCGCAGCCGCTCACGTCCTGGTAGTCGCCCTTGGCGCTCTGCTGGTAGTAGAGGCGGTCGCAGAAGCCCCGCCAGCTGAGGGTGGGGCCGTCCTGGTTGCCTTCGGTGGTGTGGTTGTAGACCACATCGAGCAGCACTTCGATGCCGGCGCGGTGGCAGGCCGTCACCAGTTGGCGCACCTGGTCGCGGCCGGCCAGGGGGTCGTTCCCGACCAGGTAGTCGGGATGGGGGGCCATCCAGCTCAAGGGGCTATAGCCCCAATAGTTGTTGCGGCCGGCCGGGGCATCGTGGGGGTCGAAGGCCATCACCGGCAGCAGCTCGATGGTGGTGATGCCCAGCTCGCGCAGGTAGGGCAGGGTGGGGATCAGGCCCAGCAGGCTGCCCTGCTGCTCCGCCGGCACCGGGCAGCCTGGACCCTGGGTGAAGCCGCCCACGTGCAGCTCGTAAATCACGCTCTTCTGCCAGCTGTGGCGCGGCCGCGGCGCGTGGTGGAAGTCAAACCGGTCCCGCTCGGTCACCACCCCCTTGAGACAGTGGCCGGTGTTGGGCGCGGCCCCCACGGCGCTGCCCCGCTGGTAGGTCGTCCAACCGGCGATGGCCCGGGCGCAGGGGTCGAGCAGCACCTTCGATGGGTTGAAGCCATGGCCGCCCGGCTGCAGCGGTCCAAACACCCGGTAGCCGTAACAGCAGCCCAGCCCCAGGCCCTCCACCTCCACGTGCCAGTGGTCGGCGGAGCGGTGCCGCTGGTCGAGCTCCACCGCTCGGTGGGGTTCGCTCGCTTCTCCGCTAGCAAACAGCAGCAGTTCGATGCGGGTCGCCAGTGGGGCGACGACTGAGAAATTCACGCCCCGCGCCGTCAGGCTTGCGCCCAGCGGCCAGGGATGGCCGATGTGGATCCCCAGGTGGTGATTGGGGGCCTGGGCGAGGTCAGGACTGTTGAATTGGACCGTCAAGGCGCCAGGCCTGGTTGCCACAACGTTAAGCAGGTCCTCCGGACAGGCCTGGTGTCTGTCTCCGTTTCCCGATCCCTCGCCCCCGCCCCCGTTGACCCTGCTGTCCCAGCCCCCCGAATCCGGCCGGCCGCCCCAGCTGGTGCGCCCGGGCCTGTGGTTGTTTGCCCCCAGTCGCGACAGCCAGGGAGGCAGCAGCTGGTTGCTGGAGGCTGGGGCCTATGGCGGCATCGGCGATCTGCTGGTGGATGCGCCAGGGTTCACCGAGGCCAACCTGGCGATGCTGCGGCAGCGCACGGCGCAGGTGGGCCCCGGCACGCTTGTGCTCACCAGCCGCGAGGGCCATGGCCGCTGCCGTCGCCTGCAGGAGGCCCTGGGCTGGTCGGTGCTGGTGCAGGAGCAGGAGGCCTACCTGCTGCCGGGGGTGCAGGGGTGCACCAGCTTTGGCCATGAGCATCTCCTGGCGCCGGGGGTGCGGCTGCTCTGGACGCCGGGGCCCACGCCAGGTGCCTGCGTGCTGCATGTGCGAGCGGGGGAGCTCGATGGCCTGTTCTCTGGGCGGTTGCTGGTGCCTACAGGCCCTGGGGCATTGGCGCCGCTGCGCACGGCCCGCACCTTCCATTGGCCGCGCCAGCTCACCAGCGTGGCGCGCCTGCGGGCCTGGTTGCCGGCCGGGTCTCCCGACTGGATCGCCAGCGGTGCCGGGCTCGGCGCCCTGCGCGGCGACAAGCTCGTGCGTGGCGGTGCGGCGCTGCTGGCCCAGCTCGATCGCTGAAGCGTCAAGGCGCTTTTTTTGTAGCGATCCGGCAATTTTTGCGCCTTGTGTGGGGGAATTGTCACGAAAACCGTTGCGGCGGTGGACTTCTGTGTTGCAGCGCCGTCCAGAGCCCCATACCATTGGCGCGCTCTACTCAGGGCCGGTCGTGGTTTTCCGACTCGCCACTTTCATCGCGACCCCACCGTCGCAACCCGACCGTCACCCCCGAGGCTTCCTCGTCCTATGAACAAAGCAGATCTCGTCAACCTCGTTGCTGCCCGCACCGAGCTCACCAAAACCGACGTCTCCCAGGTCGTCGATGCCGCCATCGAAACCATCATTGATTCGGTGGTGGAAGGCAAGAAGGTGTCGATCCTGGGCTTTGGTTCCTTTGAGCCCCGCGAGCGCTCGGCCCGTCAGGGTCTGAACCCCAAGACCGGCCAGAAGATCAAGATCCCTGCCAAGCGTGTGCCTGCCTTCACCGCCGGCAAGATGTTCAAGGATCGGGTTCAGGGCTGATCGGGGCCCCGCCCTGCCATCCACCCCAGATTGTCTGGTTGAAGCGGTCCTGAGGGGCCGCTTTTTTTGTGGCCGGATGGGACCGCATGTAGATAGAGACAGTGGCTTCTTCACCCCTGACGGCCTCGGCCCTTCCCTGCCATCTCCAAGCCCTGCTGGAGGCCGGTGTGCGCCGGCGGGAGCTGGGCTATCGGGGCCGTTTCGCCCCCTCCCCCACCGGCGCCCTGCACCGCGGCAATCTGCGCACAGCCCTGCTCAGCTGGCTGCACGCCCGGCTGCGGGGCGGGCAGTGGCTGCTGCGCATCGATGATCTCGACACGCCGCGCAACCGCTCCGGCGCCGAGGCCGCAATCCTGGCGGATCTGCGCTGGCTGGGCCTGACGTGGGACGGTCCGGTGCTGCGTCAGAGCGAGCGGCGCGGTTTGTATGGCACGGCCCTGTCGGCCCTGCGGCGCCAGGGCCTGCTCTATCCCTGCCGCTGCAGTCGCCGTTTGCTGGCGGATGTCTCGGCCCCCCATGGCGCCCTGGCGGTGTATCCGGGCTTCTGCCGCGATCGAGGCGGTGGCTGGGGATCTGAGCAGGGGAGGCTGCCCAGCTGGCGGTTGCGGCTGGCGGCCGGGGCGCTGCGCTGGCCCGAGGCCTACGCCCCCCCCGGAGCCCTCGATGTTGAGGCTGCCATCGGCGATGTGGTGCTGCGCCGGGCCGATGGCTTCCTCGCCTATCACCTGGCCACGGCGGTGGACGAACTCAGTCTCGGCATCAGTGACGTGGTGCGCGGCGATGATCTGTGGAGCGCCACCGGCGCCCAGGTGGCGGTGATGGCGGCCCTGGGTGCGGCCCCGCCGAGCTACGGCCATGTGCCGCTCTGGCGCGACGCTGAGGGCCGGCGGCTCAGCAAGCGGGAGGGGGCCGAGGGCCTCGACGGTTACCGGCAGCGCGGCCTGGATGCGGCGGCGGTGCTGGGGGAGCTGGCTGCCAGTGCTGCTCTGGTGCCGCCGGGCAGCCGGCTGAGTGCCGCCGAGTTGCTTCAGGAGCTGAGCCCAGGGCGGCTGGATCGGGCCCTGCGGGCGCTTCAGCCTTAAGGAAGCTTTCGGGATCAGGGCGGGAAAAGCGGACCACACTGGCGACTAACGCCCAAGTCCCCGGATGGGGACCCCCGATGACCCTTTCCTATGCGCTCCTGCAGCGAACCAACCAATTGCGAGCATGCCGCTGCCCGCAGTGCGGCGGCAGTGGCATGCTGCGCCTGGCCGATCAGCGCTACCGCACTTGCCTCGATTGCCTCGGCCAGGGTCGGGTGATGCCCGCTGAGCTACGTGGCCAGCCAGCCGTGGTGATCAGCGTCTCTGCTTCTTCTGCCGCCAGATGAAAAAGGCTGCGGTGGCCACCACAACGGCCAGTGGTGCCGCCGTCAGCAGCAGCAGAATCACGGCAGTCCAGTCGGTGTACATCGCTCAGACGCAAAACCGTGGCCATCATCCCAGCAGACCGTGCCCGATCCGTGCGATCGGGCCATGCTGATGACATGCCGATGATCCTTTCTTTTGCCCGGGCGGCCTTGGTTCCAGCTGCGGCACTGGTTCCCGCTGCGGCACTCGGCCTCGCTGCGGTCCTGCTTCCCTTGGCTCCGGCGCGTGCCGGCGTGGAGTTTGACAACTGCCAGCCCACCGCTGATGGCGGCATCAGCTGCGACACGCGTGCCACCGGCAACACCTTGATGGACGACGAGTCGGCCCGGTATGGGCTCTTCGACGACGCCAGCCCCGGCTGGAATGAGTTCGATCCCGACCAGGGGTTTGAGGATGGTTTCGGTGGCAACGAGACCTGAGCTCTCCCGCTCCCATGGCCTGGGGGATTCACTGATCGAGCGTCTCCACGCCGTGCAGCAGGCCCATGGCTACCTGCCGCAGAAGGAGCTGCAGCGCCTGGCGGTGGCGATGGCGCGCCCCCTCAGCGAGGTGATGGGCGTCGCCAGTTTTTATCACCTGTTTCGCCTCGATCCGCCGCCGCTGCACCGCTGCGTGGTGTGCCGCGGCACCGCCTGCTTTGTGCGGGGTGCCGAGCGGCTGGAGGCGGCCCTGCAGCAGCGGGGGGTGGGGTTTGAGACGGCCAGTTGTGTGGGGGCCTGCGGCCAGGCTCCGGTGCTGGTGTGCGATGGGGCTGTGGCCACTGGCGATCCCGGTGCGCTGCCATGGCTGTAACGGCCCCTCTGCGCTGGCGCTGCTGCGATGCCACCGCCTGCCGGGCGGCGGGGTCGGCGGCCCTGCGGCAGCGGCTGGAGGCCGAGGTGGGTGCCGATCGGGTCAAGCCGGTGGGCTGTCTGCGGCTCTGCGGCCAGGGGCCCTTGGCGGCCGCCGACCACGCCGATGGTCACACGGAGTTGGTGGGCGGGGTGGCCGGAGAGCGTCGCCTCGATCCGGCCCATCCGTTCTTTGCCCTGCAGCGGCCGGTGGTGCTGGAGCGCTGCGGCCTGGTGGATCCCGATTGCCTCGACGACGCCCTGGCCCAGGGGGCCTACGCCACCCTGGAGCGCTGCCGGCAGCTGCCGCCCCAGGCGGTGATCGAGGAGGTGGTGCGGAGCGGTCTGCGGGGCCGGGGCGGTGCGGGCTACCCCACCGGCCGCAAGTGGCAACAGGTGGCGGCCGCAAGCGGCGCCCACAAGGTGGTGGTGTGCAACGCCGATGAGGGCGACCCGGGCGCCTTCATGGACCGCAGCGTGATGGAAGGAGATCCCCACCGGCTGCTGGAGGGCATGGCGATTGCCGCCCAGGCCGTGAGCGCGGCCGAGGCCTTCATCTACGTGCGGGCGGAATACCCGCTGGCGATCGAGCGCTTGCACCGGGCGATTGCTGCGGCCACCGATCGGGGCCTGCTGGCTGGTCTGCCGATCCAGCTGCGCATTGGTGCGGGCGCCTACGTGTGCGGCGAGGAAACGGCCCTGCTGCATTCGATCGAGGGGGGGCGGGGCACGCCGCGGCCGCGGCCGCCTTATCCGGCGGTGTCGGGCTTGTGGGGCCTGCCCACCCTGATCAACAACGTGGAAACCTTCGCTGCTGTGCCGGCGATCCTGCGGCAGGGGGGCGACTGGTATGAGGCCATGGGCACCGCCAGCAGCAAGGGCACCAAGGTGTTCGCCCTCTCCGGCGCCATCACCCACACGGGCCTGATCGAGGTGGAGATGGGCACCAGCCTGCGCACCATCGTGGAAACCATGGGCGGTGGGGTGCCCGCCGCCTCTGCTGCATGGATCCTGCGTAACGTCCAGCCATGGCCAACCTCACCCGCGCCATCGACGATGCCCGCAGTCGCCGGCTGGCGGGCTCAGGACTGCCCTTGGCACCGAACGGTTGCTGGTGCCCCTCAGCGGCGAGCTGCTGCCGCGCATCTGTTAAGCGGGCGTGCAGCTGGGTCACCTTTTTGAGGGAATCGGCTTGGAAGGGGCCCGTCGCTGGCTAGGAGTTTGCGGAAAAACCGTCAGAAACGCCGCGTTCCTCCCTCTCGCGATCTGATTACTCGCTGTTCGGGCTGGATTTCGCTGATTCAGCGGTTCAGAACGCCAGATTTCAGGCGTTTTGCCCCGTTGGGGCTTCCTGGAAGCCGCCTCATTGGCAC
>NZ_NQKZ01000017.1 GCF_002252665.1 Synechococcus sp. 8F6 | reverse complement strand
TCCCCTGGTCCCTGCGCATCGGCACCAGGCTCTCCAGCACTCACCCCACCGGCCAACGAGCTTGTCGCCGACCGGCCAACTTCATTGTCGGCAGACAGGGGCTGCTCGATCCCAAGCTGCTGGCCCTCAGCGGCGAGCTGCGCCAGATGGCGCTGGTGGTGATCCTGCTGCGGGTGGGCTTGGGCCTCAACCTGCGCACACTTCAGCAGGTGGGCCGGCGGGTGCTGCTGCTGGCCTGGATTCCGGCAGCGGTGGAGGGGTTCACGATCACCCTGGTGGCCCAGCCCCTCCTGGGGCTGGGCTCGTTGGAGGCGGCCCTGCTGGGCTCGGTGATTGCGGCGGTTTCGCCCGCCGTGGTGGTGCCGCTGATGCTGCGGTTGATCGAGGAGAAACGGGGCACCGCCAAGGCCATCCCCCAACTGGTGATGGCGGCAGCCTCCCTCGATGACATCGCCGTAATCGTGGTGAATGGAATGCTGCTGGGCCTGCTGGTGCAACAGGCCAGCAGCCCTGGGCTGCAGCTGCCGTGGAGCCAGTTGGCCGGGCTACCCCTGGGGCTGCTGCTCGGAGCCGCCGCAGGCGCGGGGCTGGGCCTGATGCTGCTGCGTTGGATCGAGCGCTTTGGGCCCCAGGTGAACCGTCAGGTGCTGTTGATCCTGGCCCTCGCGCTACTGCTGCTGCGGCTGCAGGACAGCATCCAGGGGCTGGTGCCCTTCACCGGCCTGGTGGCCGCGCTCGCTCTAGGGGTGCTGCTGCTGGAGCTGCGGCCCCAGTTGGCGCAGCCGATCGCCACCAAGTTGGCTTCGATCTGGGTGTTTGCCGAGCTGGTGCTGTTCACCCTGGTGGGGGTCCAGGTGGATCTGAATGTGGCCTGGCACAGCGGCCTGGCGGGTCTGGCGGTGCTGGCCATCGGACTGGTGACACGCTGCGCGGCCGTGCTGGCCTGTCTGGCGGGCAGTGGGTTCAGCGCAGGCGAACGGCTCTTTGTGACGGTGGCCTACATCCCGAAGGCCACGGTGCAGGCGGCGATCGGAGCGATGCCGCTGCTGGCGATGCAGGCCGCAGGTCTGCCCAGCGGCCCCGGGGAGATCATCTTGGCGGTAGCCGTGCTCAGCATCCTCACCACAGCACCCTTGGGGGCGTGGCTCAGCAGCCTGGTGGCCGATCGGGTGTTGCGGCCGGACGATCCACAGCTGGAAGCCCGCTGAAGTTCAGTCGGCGCAGACGCGCAACAAAAAAGGGGCCCGAAGGCCCCTGAAGATGCTGCGTTCAATCACGCAACTCACTGGCCGATCTTGGCCACAGCGGCCTTGGCGCGCTTGAGCACATCACCCTTGAGGGGAACGTAATCGAGCTCGGCTGCCATCTTCTGGGCTTTGGGCGAGAGGGCCCAGAGCAGGTAGTTGCGGATAGCACTAGCCTTGGCGCCGTTGCCCTTCTGGTAAGCCAGGATCCAGGTGAAGGAGGCAATCGGGAAGGCGTTAGCACCAGCGGGGTTGCACTCTTCACCGCCGAGGTTGGCATTAAGCCTGATGCCGTTCAGAGCCACGGCTCCGGTGGCATCGTTGGCCATCACAAACCTGCCGGCCTTGTTCTGAACGGCAGCCGCCTTGATCCTGCCCTTCACATAGGCCTGGTTGAGGTAACCGATCGAGCCTGGGGTGTTGCCGATCACGCCGGCCACGCCCTCGTTGCCCTTGCCGCCCACTCCCACGGGCCACTTCACCGCCTTGCCCTTACCCACCTTGCTCTTCCATTCATTGGAGAAGCAAGACAGGGAGTTGGTGAATACGTAGGTGGTGCCCGAACCGTCGGAGCGGTGAGCCGTGGTGATCTTGCCCTTGCCGCACTTCAGCTGCTCCCAGGTGGTGATCTTGCCGAGGAAGATATCGGCCACCTGCTGCTGGGTGAGCTTGAGATTCTGGCAGCTGGGGTTGTTGTAGGCCGGGGTCACCGTGCCACCCACCATGGGGATCTGCACAACGCCGCGGGAACCAGCTGATCCCTTGGTGAAATCAGCAGCTTTCAGTTCTTCGTCAGTACCACCAAAGTCAACGGTGCCAGCCAGGTACTGACGCACACCGGCGCCCGAACCCACCGACTGATAGTTCACTTTGGCATTTTTCTCACGGGCATACTCCACAGCCCAGCGCTGGTAGATGGCATTCGGAAAGCTGGCACCAGCTCCACTGATGGTGGCCTGGGCTAACGCGGGGATGGCGAAGCTTGTGGCACCGGCAGCAATCGCGGCCGTGGTGCCAAAGATAAAGGCCTTCTTGGCGAAGGTCATGGAAAAGACTTTTAGGGTCAGACCCTTATTAGCAAGGGGCTGATCCTAGTGTCGTTATGCCATGGTTAAGGGGCGGTCAAGGTTGGCAATTAAGGGGCTTATATTTCCCCGACCGAACCCGACATCCGCCTATGCCTCTAATAAAAAGCCCCCCATTGCTGGGGGGCTAGAGGCGTGTGTGATAAAGCAGGTGAGGACTACGTGAGGAGTGAATATGCCGTTCTGGAGATCAGAAGCGGAAGGTGGTCTGAATCACGCCACCCCAGGTGCTGTCGCCACCAGCAGCTTGATAGCTGGAAGCGTAGAAGATGCCAGGGGTAATCGAGATCTTGTCAGTAACTTGATACTTGTAGAAGAACTCCCACAGGAAGCTTTCAGAAGAATTCGCCGCAGTTGCGTTGCTAGCAAAGGGGGCTTGGCCAAAGGCAAAACCTGCATTGTTACCCTTCTGGAAGACATCCTTCCACTGGAAGCCAACCATCCAGGACTGGATGTTGCCTTGATTGGGAATGGAGGTGCTGACTGCCCCACTCACATTAGAGAAGCCATAGCCAGCGGAGATGGAGGGCATCCAGCTGGCATCAGTGGGCTGCCAGAATGCACCAATCGAGACGCTGTTAGAGGTTTGACCGGTTGATAGCGTGCCCAAGTCCGAAGCCAAGTTGCCGTCGCGCCCCACTTGAGAAAATGCACCGCCATAGCGGTAGGCGATGGCGGTGCCCCAGTTCTGTCCGCGGAAACCCAGCTGTGTCAGCACGCTGATTCCGGAATCCTCATTGAAAGCGCCGACTGATGAGTCGTGAAACGTCTTACCGCCAGCGATGTAGCTGGCGTCAAAGGTGGCGTAGGGATCTCCCTTCTTCACTTTCTGCTTCCACTGGAAGCCAAAGCCAGCGCCAGTAGCCTTGTTGTAGGTACCAGTAGCACCCGACAAGCCAAAGAAGTCGAGCAGACCAGAATTGTAAACCGATGGGCGGAAGGACAGTAGTTCGGTGTTGCGAACCAGAGCACCTGCTGTCAGCTTGACCTCATTACCCACCGGGAAGGTGTAGTAAAGACGGTCAATCACTACATCTTTATTAGTACTAGTGGCCTTGTCAAGGTTGAAAATGTTGCTGCTGGAGCCAAAGGGCGCGGTGAAATTGCCGCTGCGCAGGCGACCCCGAAGCAAATCCTTACCGGTATAGCTGGTGTCGAAGCTCAGGCGGTAATCGTAGTTGAATGTCGTTTTATTACGTCTTGCTCCTGACGCTGTTGCATTGTTGTTAGGCAGACCACCAATAACGAAGCTGGCTTCACCACGCAGCTTGGTGGTGGTGGAGAACTGCTGAGCTTCCAGCTTGCCCACTTTCTTCTCGAGGCCATCCACGCGGCCGGTAAGCGCTGCGAGCTCAGTCTTGAACTCATCCATCAGGCGCTGCAGCTCGTCGGTCACCTCAGTGACGCGATCCAGGCAGGCATTCAGCAGGGCAGCCGCTTCGAAGCGGGTCATGGCGTTGCCGCCCTTGTAGGTGCCGTTGGGGTAGCCGGCGACGCAGCCGTACTTCTCCACCAGGTTGCTCAGGGCCTGATAGGCCCAGTCGGTGGGCTGAACATCAGAAAACTGGTTGACGCTGGTGACCTGGTTTTTGGATTCCCAGGCGCGGAAGCGATCCACATCTTGCTGTTGCATGTACTCGTTGATGGCGGCAGCGCCGCTCAACGAAGCCAGCTCTTGGGCGGAAGCAGCCATCGGGGCCGCAAGGCTGGTGCCAGCCAGAGCCAGCAGCAGCTTTTTGGAAAGATTCATCGGGTCCTCACACCGATAGGGATGACTTCACAAAGGAAGTCGGCCGCAATCTATCGAGGGCCAATGCATGAAACGAGCACGTGCACTACATCAGGGTTGTGTTGCAGAACACATGCAAACCAGCAGATGAGATGCAGTTGTGCCGCAGCTTAAAAAAACAACCGGCCATAGGATTCCGAAGAAGCGCCTGGCTCCTGCTCAGGAATCGTGGCGTCGCTCTCAGCAGCGAGTTCTTCGAGTTGCTGACGCAACCAATGCCGAAACACCAGCAAGGCTCCCAGGTCGGCCAGGCGCTCATCACCCATCATCCAAAAACAGTTGGGACTGAGCATGGCGTGGGCAAAGCAACTGTGAACAACCCACCCTTAGCCGAACCGGGCAGCTGCCCGCCTTAATCCCACCTTCACCCAATTCCAAGGGCTGCATGTCAGTGACCTGGACGACAACGCCTGCCAAAGGCGGCGCCGTTGCCGAGTGGGCAGCACCTCGATCACCAGCTCGCGCCACTGCTCCCAGCAATGGCGTTGATGCTGCACCAGGAGCCACTCCAGCTGGGGCAGCGCCTGCTCCAACCGCCCCGGCACTTGATCGCTGATGGCGCGCTGCAGCACCTGCAGATCGTTGAATTCACCCAGCAGCTCCTGGCCCTGCTTGAAGCGGCCGATCCAGGGCACGGTGTGGCCACCCGCAAGCTCGGAGAGATTCTCGAGGCGGTAGCGCGCTTGCTTGATCTGCCGCCGCAGCTCGTGCAGCACCTCCACCTCGCCGGCCGCGCTGGAAACCTGCCAGCCCGGATGCAGAAACAAGCTGGCCAGGCTGGGGCCCTGCCATTCGAGCAGCCACTCCCGAATCGGCTGCTCCCCCAACCGCGAAAATTCTGGCTGCTTTAACCAGCCCTGCAACTGGGCCAGGCCCTCCAGATAGGAGCGGCTCTGCAGCACTTCCACCACATGGCCGTAGGCCAGCTGGCGCTCGCGCCGTAGTTGCTTGATCACCGGCCGCAGG
This sequence comes from Synechococcus sp. 8F6, assembly GCF_002252665.1. Classification (GTDB taxonomy): domain Bacteria; phylum Cyanobacteriota; class Cyanobacteriia; order PCC-6307; family Cyanobiaceae; genus Cyanobium_A. The sequence goes on along the minus strand of NZ_NQKZ01000017.1, from coordinate 36,230 downwards.
GCCTTCACCTCGGCCTGCGGCAGTTGGGGCAAGAAACCATCTTCCAGGCGCTCACGCAATACATCGAGATCCCGTGCCATGCCCAGGTGCCGCACCCATTTGGCCAGGCGCTGGTCGTTGATGGCCGGGGGCAACTGCAGGGCCGGCTCAAACTGGAGCAACGTGGTGCGTAGGCGACGCATGGTCACCCGCATCTGATGCAACGGTTCGGTGCCCTTGCCCTCAGACACCGGTGCCTGCAGCTCCACCAGTTTGGCCACGTGTTTGTGCAACAGCTCCCTGGCGAAGCTGCCATTGCTCAGGGGCTGGGAGCGGGTTGGGAATGCCATGCAGAGCTCAGCGGAATTCCGGTTTCTTGATGCTCTCCAAACTCCGCTGCAACGCCTGACCCGTGGTCAGGCCCACAGGCAGATTGCCGCCAAAAGCCGTGCCGGTCACATGCCGATACAGCTTGCTTTCAACCAGCAAGTAGGTTCGGGTGGGCATCGGGATGTAGCCAGCCTGCTTCACCAGCTTGAGCCCATTCTTCACGGTATACGTCACAAATTTCTGGAGTTCAAGGCGCTGCCGCAGGGCTTTGTCGTTGACGTAGAGAAACAAAGGCCTCGACAGGGGCAGATAGAGTTCTTTCTGAACCGACGCCAACGATGGCATCGCAGCACCCTTTTTGCCCACGACGCTCAGGGGCTTCAGACGCTTGGCATTGGACTGGTAGTAGGCAAAACCAAAATAACCCAGTGCATCTGAGTTCTTGGCCACACAAGCAACCAGATCATTGTCATTTTCACTGGCAAAATAGTCTGACCTGGAATTGCGCTCGCCTCCATTGATGGCCTTATTGAAATAATCATAGGTGCCGGAATCCTTGCCAGGGCCGCAGAGTCGAATCGGCTGGTTGGGCCAATCCAGATTGACCTGGCTCCAGGTTTTCACCGATCCCGTTGCCCGTTGATTCCAGAGCCGCGCCAGCTCCCGAATGGTGATGCTGGACGCCCAGGTGTTCGCAGGGTTCACCACCACCGTGATCGCATCAAAGCCGATCGGCAGCTCCAGAAAGGTCACGCCCTTGGCCGCACAGGCCTTGAGCTCCTTGGCATTGATCGGACGGGAGGCATTGGCCAAGGGCAACTGGCCGCTGCAGAACTGCCGGAATCCCGCCGAGGTGCCCGTTTCCTTGAGCTCGAAGCGAACCTGGCGGTTGGCTCCCCCCTTCTGGTAAGCCGCAATCGCCGCCTGCAGCACCGGAAACACTGTGCTCGAGCCGCCAATGCGAACCGGATCAGGCGCCGCCAGAGCCGCCTCTGGCAGGAGGGGCAGCATCGGGGCAAGCCAGGCGAGGCGCAGGAGGGGGTGCATGACGGTCACATCCGCGACAGAACTCTGGGCGATCTCGAGCTCCTAGGCGGTTAAGGCCAGGTTGTGCTTCCGGACCCGATGCGTCAGCGCGGCGCCGTCCAATCCTGAAACCAGCCACGGCGCCACAACCAATAGGACTGAATCAAAGCCACAATCGCCATCAACAGCAGAGCGTAGAGATAGCCATAGCGCCAATTGAGCTCAGGCATGTTGGCGAAATTCATGCCATAGATCCCACCGATGAAGGTGAGCGGCGCAAAAATACTGGTGAGAATGGTGAGGGTTTTCATCACCTGGTTCATGCGATTGCCCACGCTGGCGGCATAGGCCTGGGTAATGGCATCGCACTGATGGCGCAACAACTCACAGTTTTCAAACAACAGCTCCACCAGATCAGCCATTTCCTGAAAGCCCCCCAGCGCATCAGGGCCCAGCAGCTGTTGCCCCTGGCGCAGCAGCACCCGGATTTGATGGCGCAGGGGCCACACCTGGTTGCGAATCGTGCGCAGGTTGCTGCGATGCACGAAAGCTCTGGCCAGCAGCTTCGGTTTGGGGTCCCGCAGAGCTGCCTCCTCCAGATCATCAAGGCGGTTGGCGATCTGCTCCAGCATCGGAAACAGAGCATCGAGCAATTCATCCACCAGGAAATGGAGGATGTCGTCGAGGTCGCGGTGTTCCACAGCCCCCGCCTGCGATTCCAACCAGGCGGTGAGCTCCGGAAACGACTCACCCGCCGGTGCCTCCTCAAAGGTGACCAGCAGGTTGGGCATCAGCAGCAACCCCACCTGGGCACTCAGCAGATGCAGGGGATCGCGGGCAAAACTGAGTCGGTGCAGCACCACGATCACCGCTTCGCCGAGCCCATCCACCCGCGAGCGCTGCGGAACCTCGAGCAACGGCGGCAGCAGCATGGGAGGCACCTGCAGGGTGTCGAGCATCGCCTCAACCAGCCGGGGATCGCCCAAGCCCATCACCCGCAGCCAGAGGGGATAGCCGAGCCGCTGCACCGGCTCGAGCTCTTGGGGCGACTGGAGCTGCAGCAACCGCGGCCCTTCGGGCTCAAACAGCACGGCACTGAAGCAGCTTCGGTGGCGCCCCCCAGAAACGTAGAGATGGGCCGGCAGATTGGCGGGGCGCTCCTCCAGCAGATGGGAGTTCAGTGCACCAGGGGTGGGGCGCAGCACGGCGGAGTGGGAACAGGGGCCAGCCAGCGGTTCAGCACCTGGCCGCCACCCACGATGCTGGCCTGGATCAGCAGGCAGAGCAACACCTGGGGCCACCAACCCTGGGAAGAATGATCCATGGCATGGCGTCGCCTCGGGAGTGAAATGGTGCAGCCACCACCAGAAACGCGCCAGTGCTCCCGGCAACACAAGGCCAAGCCTTCACCACCTCTTAAACCCTGGCTTCTAAGCTGAAAAAGTTCGCTGGACCCCTGTGGCCACTGCGGGATCGCGTCCCACACCTCCCGAGTCGGATGCCGAGCCCACCGGTGTGCGCTCACCCATGGAGCCCCATTCGCCGTACCGCGGACCGGACTGGACACCCCAGCGTTTGATGTTTCACCAAAACCTTGAGTCTTTCGCCGAGCGGGTGGGACTGGTGGTGGGGCTGCAGAGCAATGGCAAGGTGAGCCAGGAGCAGGCCTACGCCCAGATCCGCAACATCTGGAAGGAACTCAAGGACAGCAAGGACGCGTTGCTGAAGTCCCAGAAAGGGGAGTAGGGCCAGAGCTCCCGGCATTGCGTATCAATGCCGGACCTCGGCGTATGACGAGTGACCTCGGCGAATGGCCGTCCTGTCGATCACTCTTAAAATCTGACCACCGCTGAAAGGCTGGCTTGGATCCTGTTGCCCACCTACCCCTGGGCTTCCACAACCACCAAGCAGTTGTGGATCGGGATCCCCAGGGTTTGGCCAACAAACTCAACCAGCACTTCAGGGTGCTCGAGTTTGCCCCCCGCCTCTCCGAGTCCAGTCCATTCCTGCATCGGGCCAGCACTGCCAACGTTGGCGAGCTGAGCCTCACCTCGGGGTACACCTCTCCGATCATCGGAGCGATCGGTGAAAACCCCGGGATCAGCGCCATCAACATCTGCTACCCGGGGGCCGCGAACTACGAGGTGGACGGCCGCAGCTACAGCATCCATGGCGAAGCGCCCCTCTACTTCAATCCAGGCCTCGAATACCGCTACGCCACCGACCACTACAACGGATTGGTGCTGCATGTAGACCTACAAAGGCTGCAGAACACAGCCGCCACCATTGGAGGTGTCGGCCTCTCCGGCCGCCGCTTCGCCCCGGATCTGCAGCGGCCCCAAGTGCTCGCCATGACCGAGAAGCGGCAAGCCGAGCTGCTCCTCACCCTGCGGCGGGCCTTTGCCCTGGTGGACGCACCCGAACTGGAGAACCGAGGAGACCTGGCGACGCTTCAGATTGACGACCTCATCTATCGCATCCTGGCCCTGGCCCTCTGCTCCAAGCTCGCCGACGCCGACCAACAAACCCGCCACCAGCGCGAAGGGCTGTCGCGCCAGCTGATCTTCAAGGAGCTGCTGGAGTGGATTCAGGCCAATCTGCACAGCCCCATCAGCCTCACCGAGCTGGAGCAGCGCAGCGGCTACTCACGGCGCAACCTGCAGCTGGCCTTTAGCCAGCGCTTCGGCTGCGGGCCGATCCAGTGGGTCCGCCGCCAGCGTCTGGAGCTGGCTCGCCAACACCTGCTCAACCCCGCGGCCAGCGACACCGTCGCCGGCATCTCGTCCAAACTCGGTTTCCGCAACCTCTCGGCGTTCAGTCGCGACTTCCACGGCGTTTTCGGCATCCGCCCCTCTGAAGTGCTGCGTGAGGGGCGGCGCCTGCACGGCTAGGTGGGCCAGCAGGTTGGCCACCACCACAGGGGCGGCCCCATCGGCGGGGTCACGTGCAGCAGGTCGTAGGGGATCACCTCCTCGCGGCTGGCCTCACCCTCGCTGACCTGGAACACCGCTTCTTTCTGGTCGGCCCGCTACAGCCGTGAGCACATGGCCGTAGCGGGCGTCGACGGCACGTGGTTCAGATCGAGATGGCCGGGAGGCCTACCGCCAGCCGATTGCAGTGAATCTTTCAGGCCTGCCAGGGTGGTGGTAATCCCTGTGCGCTCGCCGTGCCGCAGCCCCTGCAGCAGCTCACCATCCGCCAGCCCGACGACTGGCATGTGCACCTGCGCGACGGGGCGATGCTGCAGGCGGTGGCGCCGGCCACGGCCGCCCAATTCTCCCGGGCGATCGTGATGCCCAACCTTCGGCCGCCGGTCACCACGGTGGCGGCGGCCAGTGCCTACCGGGAGCGCATCCGGGCCGCCCTGCCCGATCACAGCGGCTTCACGCCGTTGATGACGGCCTACCTCACCGACACCATTGATCCACAGGAGATCGAGCGCGGTTTTGCCGAGGGCGTGTGGGCGGCCGCCAAGCTCTATCCGGCCGGCGCCACCACAAACTCCGATTCCGGCGTCACAGCGTTCGCCCGCATTGAGCCGGTGCTGGCAGTGATGGAGCGCATCGGCATGCCGCTGCTGATCCACGGCGAAGTCACCGACGCTGAGATCGACATCTTTGATCGCGAGGCGGTGTTCATCGAGCGGGTGCTGGAACCGCTGCTGCAGCGCCACCTGGGCCTGAAGGTGGTGCTCGAGCACATCACCACCATGGATTCGGTCGACTTTGTGCGCAGCGGCCCAGCCAACCTGGCGGCCACGATCACGCCCCACCACCTGCACATCAATCGGAACGCGATGTTTGCCGGTGGCCTGCGACCCGACTTCTATTGCCTGCCGGTGGCCAAGCGCGAACTGCATCGCATCGCCCTGCGGGGGGCAGCCACCTCCGGCAATCCCAAATTTTTCCTCGGCACCGATTCAGCCCCCCACAGCCGCGAGGCCAAGGAATCGGCCTGCGGCTGCGCCGGCATCTTCAACGCCCCGTTTGCACTGGAGAGCTATGCGGCTGTGTTTGAGCAGGAGAAGGCCCTGGACAAACTCGAAGCCTTCACCTCCGAATTCGGGCCTCGGTTTTATGGGCTGCCGCTCAACGCAGGCATGATCACCCTGGAGCGGCAGCCGCATGAGGTGCCCAGCCGGCTGCACTGCAACGACGCCGCCGGCAGCGCGGTGAATCTGGTGCCCTTCCACGCGGGCGAAACCCTGGCCTGGCGGCTGCGCACCGGCACCTAACCGGCGCTTGCTGTGAAGACCTCGTCCCTTCCGCCATGACACCCCATTCCATCCTGGTGGTGAACACGGGCAGCTCCAGCGTCAAGCTGGCGCTTTGTGTTGCCAGCGGGCGGCGGCTCTGGCAGCAGCAACGCAGCTGGAGCCAGGATCTCCCCGCCCTGCTGGAGACGTGGCTAGCCCCATGGCTGGCCGAAGCCAGCCCGCCCCCGGAGCTGGTGGTGCACCGGCTCGTGCACGGTGGCTCCCGCTTCATCGCCCCCACACCGCTCACAGCGGAGGTGCTGACGGAGCTGGCCACCCTGGTGCCCCTGGCCCCGCTCCACAACGGCCCGGCCCTGGAGGCCATCCAGTGGCTGCAGGGCCGGCTGGCGCCCCAGGACATCCAGCAATGGGCCTGCTTCGACACCGCCTTTCACGCCAGCCTGGGCGAGGCCGCGTCCACCTATGCCATTCCGGCGCACTGGCGCCAGCAGGGCCTGCGCCGTTACGGCTTTCACGGCCTCAACCACCAGCACGTGGCCGAAACGGTGGCGGCCTGCGAACCTGCCGTGCACCGCCTGATCAGCTGCCACCTCGGCGCCGGCTGCTCGCTCTGTGCCATCCGCATCCCCCCCGATGGCCCGCCGCGCAGTGTCGACACCACCATGGGCTTCACGCCGCTGGAGGGCTTGGTGATGGCCAGCCGCAGCGGCAGCGTCGATCCCGGCCTGCTGCTGCACCTGTTGCGCCAGGGGGTGAGCGCAAGCGAGCTCGATGACACTTTGAACCACCACAGCGGCCTGCTGGGGCTCTCCGAGCTGAGCGGCGACATGAGGGAGCTGCGGCTGCGGGCCGCGGAGCAACACGCTGGAGCCCAGCTGGCGATCGCGGTGTTTCGCCACCGCCTGCTGCAGGGGATCGGAGCCATGGCAGCCAGCCTCGGGGGCGTGGATGCGATCGCCCTCACCGGCGGCATCGGCGAGCACGATCAAGCTCTAGCCACCGAACTGGAGGAGGCCCTGGGCTGGTTGCCGGCCGTGCGCTGGCTGCGGGTGCCCGCCGATGAGGAAGGGCTGATGGCGCGCCTGTGCGTGGCTGCCGCCACCTAACCCGGCTCCGGGTTTACAACGAGCTGTGTCACCAGCCCGCGCCAGGGCTGTCGGCTGGCTTAGCAACAGGCCCAGGCAGCCTGCGGGCGATGGGCTTCTTCGTTCAACTCACCGACGCCATCGCCGATCGCCAGTCGCTACTGGTGACAGGACTGGACCCCAACCCGGAGATGCTGCAGAGCTGGGCCGCCCGCCGCGGACTGGCCGGACGCTCCTTCCTCAGCCAGGCTCGCCACTGGATCAAGGCGGTGATCGAGGCCACCGCACCCCACGTGTGCGCCTACAAACCCAGCCTCGGCTTCTACCAGGCCCTCGGGCCGGTAGGCCTGGAGCTGCTGCTTGAGGTGCGCGACCTGGTGCCCCGCGATCTCCCCCTGATCGTCGATGCCAAGCACGGCGATCTCAACTCCTCCTCCGCCCTGGCCCATTATTTGTTCAAGGAGCTCGGGGCCGATGCGGTCACCCTGTCGCCCCTGGCCGGACAGGACATCGCCGCCCCCTTCCTGCTCTACCCGGGCAAGGCCGTGGTGATGACCTGCCACAGCTCCAACCAGGCAGCTCGGGTGATCCAGCACCACCCCAATGAAACCGAGCCGCTTTATGTGCGGATCGTGCGCGAAACCCAGCTCTGGGCCACCCCCGACCAGCTGCTGCTGGAAGTGGGCACCAGCGATCCGGAGATTCTGGCGCGGGTGCGCGCCGAAGCCCCGGAGCGCTTCCTGATCCTGCGCAGCCTCTGGGGGGAGGAGGAAAAGCTCGAGGCCATGCTCGAAGCGGGCTTCACCGCGGCCAGTGACGGGCTGCTGCTGCCCCTGCCCCAAAACCTGCTGGTCGAAGACGACATTGCCCCCCGTGCCGAGGCCCTCAAACACCAGATCACGGCCCGGCGGGAGCGTTGGCTGGAGAGCCGCGCGCAAAGCGAGTCCAGCACCTGCGCACTGTGGTTGCCCAACAGCAGCGATCCGCTCGAAAGCCTGATCGTCGACCTGTTCGACATCGGCTGCCTGTTGTTTGGCGACTACGTGCAGGCCTCAGGAGCCGTTTTCAATTACTACGTCGACCTGCGCCAGATCATCTCCGACCCCAACCTGTTTCACCGGGTGTTGCACGCCTACGCCGGGCTGTTGCAAGAACTCGACTTCGACCGCATCGCCGGCATCCCCTATGGCTCCCTGCCCACCGCCACCGGCCTGTCGCTGCAACTGCACAAGCCCCTGATCTACCCCCGCAAGGAGGTGAAAGCCCATGGGGCCCGCCGCCTGATCGAAGGGGATTTCGAAGAGGGCGACCGGGTGGTGGTGGTCGACGACATCCTGATCACCGGCGGCAGCGTGCTGGAGGGCATCGCCAAGCTCGAGAGCTCGGGCCTGGTGGTGGAAGACGTGGTGGTGTTCATCGACCACGGCGGCGACCACGGCGGCGACCACGGCGGCGACCACGATCGCCAAGCCCGGGAGCGCCTGGCGGCGGCCGGTTATCGCTGCCATGCCGTGCTGGCCATCGAGCAGATCACCGGGGTGCTGCATCGTGCCGGCCGGCTGAGCGATGCCCAGGCGGCCGTCCTGGGCTCGGGCCACGGCGACAACGGCCGTTCCAGCGCGCCGTAAGGTGAGAAAGCGTCTTTGCCACTCCTGGACGCAACCCGTGAGATGAGCAGTAGCCAGGGACTCACCATCGGGGAACTCGAAGCCAATTATTCGCTCTACTGCAAGGCGCTGCGGCTGCTGCTCAAGGAGGGCAAAACCGTGGCCGCCATTCAACGCACGGTGTGCTGGAGCCGCCTCGAGCAACTGCACATCTGCCTACCGAGCCGCTACAAAGCACCCGATTACCTCTGTGTGGTGCTGAAACGCGATCTGGGCTAATTCATTCGCCTGATTCGCCAGCACGCTCGCTGCGGCGCCGATGAAATCGATCTCCGATCCCTTTCTGCGCCGGCCCGTGCTCACCCTGGTGGTGAGCCTGCTGGTGCTGCTGGGTGGCTTGGTGAGCCTGCCCGCCCTGCAGGTGGAAAACCTGCCGCCGATTGCGCCCGGGCGGGTGACGGTGCGGGCCAACTATCCAGGCGCCGGGCCGGAGGTGGTGGAACAGGGCGTGACCGCCCTGCTCGAGAAGCAATTCAACGGACTGGAGCGGCTCGACAGCATCCGCTCCACCAGCTCCGCCAACGGCAGCTCCATCACCCTGGGCTTTGAGGGCGGCGACCCCGAACTCAACCAGATCAACACCCAGAACGAAGCGGCAGTGGTGACCCGCCAACTGCCGGCGCAGGTGGCCCGCTTCGGGGTGCAGGTGCGGCGCAGCTCCGACGACCTGCTGATGGTGCTGAGCTTCAGTGCCGATCCGACCCTCTACAGCGACACCTTCCTGAGCGGCTGGCTTGACCAGGTGGTTAAGGAGCGGCTGCAGCGGGTGCCTGGGGTGGGGAACGTCACCCTCTCCGGCGGCAACAGCCTGGCCTTCCGCCTCTGGCTCGACCCGGCGCGACTGGAGGAGCGGGGCCTGACGATTGCCGAGGTGCGCACGGCCCTCCAGCAGCAGAACGTGCTGGCGGCCCTGGGCCAGACCGGAGAGGCACCAGCCCCGACCGGCCAGGAGATCACCCTGCCCCTACGGATGGAGGGACGCCTGCGCAGCACGGCGGAGTTTGAACAGCTGGTGGTGGCCCGCAGCGCCAACGGGGGGGTCACCCTGCTGCGCGATGTGGGCCGGGTGAGCCTGGGCAGCGAGACCTACGACACCATCGCCACCAACCTCCAGGGCAGGCCCACGGTGGCCGTGGTGATCTACCAGCGCGATGGCAGCAATGCGATTGCCGTCAGCGAGGCGGTGAATGCCGGCCTCGAGGAGCTGGCGCCCCAGTTTCCGCCGGGGGTTGATCAGCAGCTGATCGTGGATGAGGCCGACTTCGTGCGCGGCAGCATCCAGGGCACCCTCAACAGCCTGCGCGATGCAGTGGTGCTGGTGTTTGTGGTGCTGCTGCTCGGATTGGGCAACAGCCGGCTCGCCCTGATCACCGCCGCAGCGGTGCCCGTGGCCCTGATCGGCTCGCTGAGCGTGCTGAAACTGGCGGGCCAATCGCTCAACACCCTCACCTTGTTTGGTCTCGTGCTGGCCACAGGCCTGGTAGTCGACGACGCCATCGTGGTGAGTGAGGACATCGGCCGACGGCTGGAGGCCGGCAAGCCGCCGTTGCAGGCCGCCCGAGAAGCCATGGCCGAACTGGGCGGCGCCGTGGTGGCCACCTCACTGGTGCTGGTGGTGGTGTTCATCCCGGTGCTGGGGCTTGGCGGCAGCCTCGGCCGGCTCTATGCCCCGATCGCGATCACGATCAGCGGCGCCATCGCCTTCTCCACCCTCAACGCCCTCAGCTTCACCCCGGTGGCCGGCAGTCGGCTGCTGGGCCCGCAGCAACGGGAACCGGCCTGGTTGCTGCGCTGGATCGATCCACCCCGCCGCTGGCTCGAAAGCCTGGAAACCCCCTATGGCCGCTGGCTGAACTGGGCAATGGCACGCCGGCGCCTGGTGGTAGCCCTGCTGCTGGCGGGTCTGTTGCTCACCGGCGGCGCCCTGCAGACCGTGCCCAAGGCCTTCATCCCCCAGGAAGACAACGGTCAGCTGCGGGGGGTCGTGATCCTGGCCGACGGCCTGGGGCTGCAGCAGACCCAGCGGGTGCTCGACCAGGTGCGCCAGGTGGTGGCCGCTGAGCCCCTGATCACCCGCGCCAATTTCTATGCAGGGCGCTCCTTCGGCGACAGCAGCCCCAACAAAGGCAGCTTCTTCGTGCGCCTGGCGCCAATCGAGCAACGCCGGGGTCCTGAGGCCTCTACACGGGCTGTAGCACGCCGGCTCGATGGCGAGTTGCGTCGCCGCATCAGCAGTGCCGTGGTGCAACTCAGCGAGGCCCCATCTGTGCGGGGCTTCAGCGCCGAAGGGGGGCTGGAGCTCGAACTGCTCGACAGCAGCAACGGCCAACTCAGCCTCTCGGATTTTGAGCAGCAGGCCCAGACCTTCATCCGCGACGTCCGAGCCACCAACCGCTTTGAGCGGGTGTCCACCCGCTTCAGCGCCGGAGCCCCCCTGGTGCAACTGGTGCCCGACCGCCTGCAGATGGCCTCCCTCGGCGTGGATCTGAGCACCGTGGTCGACACCCTCGGCGCCAGCTTCGGCAGCGACTACGTCAACGACAGCTTCGAGAGCGATCAGGTGCGCAAGGTGATCGTACAACTGGATGGCCAGGCGCGGCGCAGCGCCGAGGATGTGTTGGCTCTGCAGGTGAAAAACCGCGAGGGGCTGCTGATTCCCCTGGCCCAGCTGGTGCGCATCGAGCCGGGCAGCGGCCCCACCTCGATCAACCACACCCGGCTGGTGCGCTCGATCAGCATCCGGGCCCTGCCCCGGCCGGGGGTGAGCAGCGGCCAGGCCATGGCCACCCTGGAGCAGGTGCAGCGGCAACGCGGCAGCGGCACCGATCTGGAGTGGGCGGGCCTGGCCCGGGAAGAAGCGAAGGCGGGCGGCGGCAACATGCGCGTGTTCGCCCTGGCGATCGTGGTGATGGTGCTGGTGCTGGCGGCCCTCTACGGCAACGTTGCCGATCCCTTCATCATCTTGGTGACGGTGCCCCTGGCGATGCTGGGGGCCATCGGCGGCCTGATGCTGCGCGGCCTGCCGCTCGACGTGTATGGCCAGATGGGCCTGCTGGTCCTGGTGAGCCTGGCCGCCAAGAACGGCATCCTGATTGTGGAATTCGCCAACCAGCGCATGGCGGAAGGCCTCGATTTGGACACGGCGATCCGGGGTGCGGCCACCGCCCGCCTGCGGCCGATCCTGCTCACAGCCGTCTCCTCGCTGGCGGGCTTCCTGCCCCTGCTGCTGGCCAGCGGCTTCGGCTCCGGCAGCCGGGTGAGCATCGGCACAGTGGTGTTCTTCGGACTGCTGGTGGCCACCGTGCTGAGCCTGTTCGTGGTGCCAGTGATCTACGGGATGATCAAGGGCTGGGAGCAGGGCTGGCAAGGGGAGTAGGGGGCAGCTCACGCCAGAGAATCTGGCTGGCGTCATACAGATGGGCCGCATGGAACGGGCGCTCCAGGGTGGCGTCCACGCCGCTGAAGCTGATCAGCAAGGCGCCCTCTAGCCCCTGCAACGGCCGCTGCGGATCCAACCGGTGGACGAGGGTGAGCTGCTCCTGCAGGGGCAGGCCATCGGGGAGCTGCAGCGGCAACGGCTCGTACTCGGTGAGCCCCCCGGCACCGGCGTGCTTCCAGACAGCCTGAACCCTGACATCCAGGATCGTGTTGCGGCGCTTGCTGTTCAGGCCGATCAGCAGGGCCGGAGTGCCCTCCACCGAGACAACCTGCACCGTCTCAGCGAAGCGGATGCAGTGGGGCATCCGCGAGAAACGGGCAAAGGAGAGGCCGGTGATCAGGGCCACCAGGATCAGCCCGGCCAGCGCTTCCAGGGTCATCACCACATGCACCCAGTGGCTGAGGGGGTAGATCACCCCGTAGCCGATCGTGGCCATGGTCTCCACGGAGAAGAAAAAAGCCTGAAGCGGCAGAGCCATGCCGCCGGACAGGCCCCCGATCCCCGTCGGGTCAAGCAGGTAAAGGGCCGCAAACAGCAGATGGATCAGCACATAGGCCGCGGTGACCAGCAGCAGAAACTGAGGCCAGCTGGCCTCAATCAGCAGCAGATAGGGCTCCCGCCAGTGGGCCAGCCAGCGCTCGGGAGAATTGGGCTCCGAGATGGGCACGGACCTGGGTTCAATCGAAACCGAGCAGGTCGAAGATCTCGCGATCCTTCAGCGATTCGGCCTCCAGGGGTTCGACATCGTCGAGCATCCGCTGAGCGAGGTTGAGATACTCCTGCTGGACCGCTTCCACTTCCGGTGTGCTTTCCATCTCGAAGATGGTGCACTTCTTCAGACGGGATTTGCGAATCGCATCCACAGTCTTGAAGTGGGCCATGGTGCGCAGGCCTGTGCGGGCATTGAACTTGTCGATTTCGTCGGTCTCCTCGGAGCGGTTAGCGATCACACCGCCAAGGCGCACCTTGTAATTCTTGGCCTTGGCATTGATGGCCTGCATGATCCGGTTCATCGCGAAGATGGAGTCGAAATCGTTGGCCGTCACGATCAGGCAGTAGTGGGCATGCTGCAGCGGCGCAGCAAAGCCGCCGCACACCACATCTCCCAACACATCAAAGATCACCACGTCGGTGTCTTCGAGCAGGTGATGCTCTTTGAGCAGTTTCACCGTCTGGCCGGTGACGTAACCGCCACAGCCCGTGCCTGCTGGTGGGCCGCCAGACTCCACACACATCACACCGTTGTAGCCCTCAAACACGAAGTCTTCGGGCCGCAATTCTTCAGTATGAAAATCAACGGTTTCAAGAATATCGATCACGGTGGGCACCATCTTCTTGGTGAGCGTGAAGGTGCTGTCGTGCTTGGGATCGCAACCGATCTGCAGCACCCGCTTGCCCAGCTTCGAGAAGGCCGCCGACAGGTTGGACGACGTGGTGGATTTGCCGATGCCGCCCTTGCCATACACGGCAAGGACCAGGGCTCCCTCTTCGATCGCCATCGCGGCGTCTTGATGCACCTGAACACTGCCCTCACCATCGGGGCGTGAGAGCTGGGGAGGCGTCAGGGTGATTGTCATATAGGGGAAAGCGCCAGGTCAACCCCAACGCAAGGAACAGGCTTCAGCCATCCAAACGCTGGCGGGATGCCCACCGAGGGCCAGGCGCGCAAAGCGAAACATCCCAGCCAGATTCATGCGGATCCACACACATGCGCATGGGTGAAAGTACCTAAATCCGGGCAAGCCGCCCCCAGGCTGAGTTCACGGCAGAGATTGAGCCGGAGATTGCCTCGATTCGAAATGATTCAGGAGCTGAAGTGGGCCTTCGCCTCATAAAGGGCTTCGCTGTCGATCACCTCCAACCCACGCTCGCGGGCATAGGCCTCGGTGTTCTTGCGCACCTTGCCCCGCACGAAGAAGGGGATCTTGGCCAGCTCCGCCTCACCGTCTGGGCTCCACACCAGCTCACCATGGCCGGGAAGCGCGGTTGCAACCGGCGTCGCCGCGGCCTGGTCACGGGCGGGTTCGGCCTCAGCCGGCCGGGTGGGGGCGCTGGCCCCCTCCAGGTGGCTGAGGTGACCATCCACGAATTCAAAATCGTGCCGGAACATGCCGATCAGGTGCTCCTCCAACCCCATCATCAGCGGGTGCACCCAGGCATCGAATATCACGTTGGCCCCCTCCCAGCCCATCTGGGGGGAATAGCGGGCCGGCACGTCCTGCACGTGCAGCGGCGCGCTGATCACCGCGCAGGGGATGCCGAGGCGCTTGGCGCTGTGGCGCTCCATCTGGGTGCCGAGCACCAGCTCCGGCGCTGCCGCCGCCATGGCCGCCTCTACAGCGAGGTAGTCGTCGCTGATCAGGGCCTCGAGGCCCAGCTCGGCGGCTGCGGCCCGCAGCTCTCGGGCCTGCTCGCGGCTGTAGCTGCCCAAACCCACCACCTGGAAGCCCAGCTCCCGGCTGGCGATCCGGGCCGCCGCGATGGCGTGGGTGGCATCGCCAAAGATGAACACCCGCTTGCCGGTGAGATAGGTGGAATCCACCGAGCGCGAATACCAGGGCAGCCGCGAGCGCCGTTCGGCGGCGCAGGTGCCATCGGCTCCAGGCTGCAGCGCAGCGGGAAGCTCCAGGCCCAGCAGCTGGTGCAACTCCCGCAGGAAACTGGCGGTGGCGCCGATGCCGATCGGCACGGTGCGCACCGTGGCCATGCCGAAGCTGCGCTCCAGCCAGCTGCACACCGAACCCGCCACCTCGGGATAAAGGCACACGTTGGCGTCGGCCGTGGGGATGCGCTGCAAATCGGCGGGGCGGGCGCCCAGGGGCGCCACCACGGCCACCTCGACGCCGTACTCCGCCAGCAGGGCCGTGATTTCGCGCACGTCGTCACGACAGCGAAAACCGAGCAGCGACGGCCCCAGCAGATTCACCCGCGGCCGCCGGCCCTCGTCACGCCAGCGCTGGGGCGAGGGCTTGGCAAAGCCAGGCGAGGGCAGCTGGGCCTTCAGCAGGCCCCGCACCAGTTGATAGAGGGTTTCAGCGGCCCCCCAGTTCTCTTTTTTGGAATAGGCGGGCAGCTCGAGATTCACCACCGGAATGCCGCCCAGGTCCATGCCGCCTGCCAGAGCGCCTGGTTGGTCTTGGATCAGCTCGGCGGTGCAGCTCTCGCCCACCAGCAGGGCCTCCGGCTGGAAGCGCGCCACCGCTTCGCTGATCGAGCGCTTCACCAACTCGGCGGTGTCGCCGCCCAGGTCGCGGGCCTGGAAGGTGGTGTAGGTGACAGGCGGGCGCTTGTCGCGCCGCTCGATCATCGTGAACAGCAGGTCGGCGTAGGTGTCGCCCTGGGGGGCATGCAACACGTAGTGCACTCCCTCCATCGATGTGGCGATGCGCATGGCGCCCACATGGGGCGGGCCTTCGTAGGTCCAGAGGGTGAGTTCCATGGGAGGGAAGAACAGGAGGGGGCGGCGGCGGCGGCGGGATGCAGCCGGCGCTCAGGCAAACGACAGGGCGGCGCGACGGCGCAGGGAACGGGCAAACAGCTCGGCCAGATCCCCGGCCTGGTCGCAGCCGTGAATGGGGCTGAACACCAGCTCGATCGACCACTTGGTGGCAATCCCTTCGGCCTCCAGGGGGTTGGCCAGGCCAAGGCCGCACACCACCAGGTCGGGCCGCGCCGCACGCACCCGCTCCAGCTGGCGCTCCACGTCCTGGCCTTCACTGATGCGGGTGCCCTCCGGCAGCAAGGCCAGCTCGGCATCCAGCAGCTGGCGATCCAGGTAGGGCGTGCCCACCTCCACCAGCTCCATGCCGCATTCGCGCTGCAGGAAGCGCGCCAACGAGAGCTCCAGCTGGGAATCGGGCAGCAGGAAGAGCCGTTTACCCGCCAACAGCTCCCGGTGGGGAGCGATGGCGCGGCGACCCCGCTCCACCAGCGGATCCAACACAGCGGCCACCTGGGCCGGCGCCACACCGAAGGCCTCCGCGCCCGCTGCCATCCAGGCCCGGCTGCCCTCCACCCCGAAGGGATAGGGGGCCGCCAACAGCCGCGCCCCCCGGTTCACCAGGGCGCGCGCCGTATCCGAGAGAAACGGCTGGGCCAACAGCACCCGGGTGCCCGGGCCGATCGGGGGCAACTCGGTGGAGCGCCGCGGCGGCAGGCTCGTGACCACGGGAATCCCCAGGCGGCCAAACAGCTGCACCAGCCGGTCCTCCACCGCATCGGCCAGGGTGCCCACGATCAGCAGCTGATCAACATCGCTGCTGGGCATCAGCGGCACCATCGCCAACAGGGCCTTGTCTTCCCCTTGAGTGAAGGTGGTTTCGATGCCGCTGCCGCTGTAATTGAGCACCTTCACCCGACCGGCCAGCTGGGTGTTGAGCCGCTCGGCAGCCTTGGCCAGATCGAGCTTGATCACCTCGCTGGGGCAACTGCCCACCAGAAACAGGGTGCGAATCTCCGGGCGCCGCACCAGCAGATCCGTCACGAGCCGGTCAAGCTCCTCATTGGCATCGGCCAGGCCGGCCAGATCCCGCTCCCCCAGAATCGCAGTGCCGAAGCGGGGTTCGGCGAAGATCATCACGCCGGCGGCGCTCTGGATCAGGTGAGCGCAGGTGCGTGAGCCCACCACCAGAAAAAAAGCATCCGGCATGCGCCGATGCAGCCACACGATCGAGGTGAGGCCGCAGAACACCTCCCGTTGCCCGCTCTCCTTGAGCAGGGAGGGATGCCGATCATCAACAACCGAAGATGCGCCCATCCAGGCGTGCTGCGGAAAGAACCTTTCAGGGTTAACGGAGACGTCCGCCGTTCGGTGGACAACGTCACCAAATGTTCGGGATCAACCAGACGGCAACAGGACACTGCCCGTACCCTGAGCCGAGTGATCTGGAGCACCGGGTCCAGATCCCATGCCCAAGCGTCCCTGGCTTTACGCCACCCAAAGACCACCCTCCACGCGCAACCGCAAACCCTGGCGGGCGCCCCTTGCCCTGGCTCTGCTGGTCAACGCTGGCGCCCTCGGCTACCGCCTCAGCGAAGGCTGGGACTGGGGGGACAGCTACTGGATGGTGCTGATCACCCTCAGCACCCTGGGCTTCAGTGATGGCCACACCCAGATCCTCAGCGCCAACGGGCGCCTGGTTACCACCCTGCTCATCCTGGGCGGCCTGGTGGTGGTGCAGATCAGCATCCAGGGCGTGTTGGGGCTGTCTGAATCCGGGTACTTCCGGCGCCTGCGCGAGCGCCGTTTCCGCCGCTGGCTGCAATCCATGCACAACCATGTGATCCTCTGCGGCTACGGCCGCATCGGCCACGAGATCGCCGAACAGCTCACCAGGGAGAACGTTCCCATGCTGGTGGTGGAGATGGACGCCGAGCGGCGGGAAGCCGCCGAAGAGCGTGGGCTTCCAGTGCTGATGGCCGACGCCACCTTGGACGAAACGCTGCTGGAGGCAGGCATCCACCGCTGCCGGGCGCTGGTGGCAGCCCTGCCCAACAACGCCTCCAACCTCTACGTGGTGCTCAGCGCCCGCGGCATCGCGCCCAACTGCCGCCTGATCGCCCGCTCCGACAGTGAAGAAGCTGAGCGCAAGCTGCGCCTCGCCGGCGCCGACCAGGTGGTCAGCCCTTTTGTGAGTGGTGGCCGCACCATGGCAGCCAAGGCCCTGCGCCCCCTGGCCGTGAGCTTCATGGATCTGCTGGCGGGCTCAGGCTGCGAGGTGGAGGAGTTTCTGCTCAGCAGTGATGCTGCTGACCTGGGGCCCCTCAATGGGGCCTCCCTGGCCGACCTCCAACTCGGTGCCCGCACCGGCGCCCTTGTGCTGGCGATCGTGCCCCCCCGACGCAGCGAGGATGGGGCCACCCGCCAATACCGCGGGGCGACTTACAGCCCCGAAGAACCCGAGCTGATCGCCAACCCCAGCAGTGACACCCGCCTGGCACCGGGCCAGACGCTGGTGGTGTTGGGCAGTCAGCCTCAACTCGAGGCCTTCGGCCGGCTACTGGGCCCCGCCCTCAAAAGCGTGGACGTGATGACCAACTAACGGCCGGTTGGCTTGTCAGGCCCGTTGGGCGCGGCTCCAGGACGCCGGGGAAAAGACATGCCCCTGCTCCAGGGCAATCGCCACAACGGCATCAACACTGCCGGCCGCGTCGACCCGGGCCTTGAGGGCCGCATCGGCGTCCACCTTGACCATGAAGGCGGTGAGCTGAGCTTTCGACATGGCAGGGCAGGGCGTGGAGCCCTACATGCCTAGCCAAGATTCGAGGATTCGGTGGCCTGGCCTCGAACGCTGTAGGATTGTTGATGATTCAAAGATTTCTCTCTAGCGAGCTGACCACTTTCTGTTGGGCCGTCGAAGGATCGATTCATAGTTTCTGAGTTCATGACCATTTACGTCGGCAATCTTTCCTTCGATGCAGAAGCGGAAGATGTCCAGCACCTGTTCAGCCAATACGGACAGGTGAGCAAGTGCAGCCTTCCCCTCGACCGCGACACCGGCCGCAAGCGCGGTTTCGCCTTCGTCGAGATGGCCAACGAGGCTGAGGAAACCAAGGCCATCGACGATCTTCAGGACGTCGAGTGGATGGGTCGCGCCATCCGCGTCAACAAGGCCGAGCCCCGCGGCAGTGGCGGTGGTGGTGGTGGCGGTCGCCGCGATTTCGGCGGCGGCGGCGGCGGCGGCGGCGGCTATGGCGGTGGTGGTGGTGGTGGTGGCGGCGGCTACGGCGGTGGCGGCGGCGGCCGTTACTGAGCTTCAGCTCACCTATTCAGCTCACCTTTTTTGCAGGATTCGGGTTTCGTCCGGATCCCAACGCTGATATCCCAACCGCTCCCCAGGGGGCGGTTTTTTGATGCTGAGCCTGGAAGCTTCCTAGCCTTGGAGCATGGCTACCCACCCCCCTCTGGTGCTGGTGCACGGGCTGTGGGATAGCCCCAGGCTGTTCCATCGCCTCCAGCAGACCCTGGGCGATCGGCGGACGCCCCTGCTCATCCCCCACCTGCCCCATGGGCTCGGCAGTACACCGATCCCCCAACTGGCCAGCCAGCTCGGCAGCCACATCGAAGCCGCCTTCGGCCCCGACACCCCCATCGACCTGCTGGGCTTCTCGATGGGTGGGGTCATCGGTCGCACCTGGATCCAGCTGCTGGGCGGCCATCGCCGCACCCGTCGCTTCATCAGCGTGGGCAGTCCGCAGCGGGGCACGCTCACGGCCCAGCCCTGGCCCCGCTGGCTGCTGGCCAGCATCGCCGACATGAAGTGGGGCAGCCCATTGCTGAGCCAACTCAACCAAAACCTCGACGGCCTCCGTGACGTGGAGTGCCACAGCTACTACTGCAGCCGTGACCTGATGGTGCTGCCGGGCTGGCGAGCCGTTCTGCCGGTTGGGCCGCGCGAGGCGTTACCTGTGCGCACCCACCAGCAGCTGATGCGCCATCCGGCGGCCCTGGAGCCCCTGGTGGCCGAGCTGCTGCGCCCATGAGCGAGCCTCCCTGAATGCCATGCCCTCCCCCGATCTCCTGGCCATTTCCCTGCTGGTGCGCTGGCTGCTGGGCTGGTTTCTGTGCCTGCGCATGCCGGCCCTACCCGAATTCACGCCCATAGGGCAGCCCCGGGTGTCGGTTCTGATCCCCGCTCGCAATGAGGCACTCACCCTGCCCCAGCTGCTGGCAGCCCTAGCCGCCCAAAGCCTGCACCCCCTCGAGGTGATCGTCATTGACGACCACTCCAGCGACGACACCGCCGCCATCGCCCACGCCGCCATCGCCCACGCCGCCATCGCCCACGCCGCCGGCGTCACGGTGCTGGCTTCGGCACCGCTGCCGCAAGGCTGGTGCAGCAAAACCTGGGCCTTGCAACAGGGGGCCAACCGCAGCCAGGGAGATCTGTTGGTGTTCCTCGATGCCGACACCGAGCCCCGCCCCACGTTTCTGGCCCAGCTGGTGGCCAACCACCAGCAGTACGGCGGGTTGGTGTCGGTGCAGCCGTTTCACCGCACTGAACAGCCCTACGAGCAACTGTCGGTGCTGTTCAACCTGGTGGGGCTGATGGCGGTGCCCCTGGGGCCGCGGGTGGGGGTGGCCTTTGGGCCAGCAATGGTGACCAGCCGCAGCGATTATGGGCGCATCGGCGGCCATGCCTCGGTGGCCGGGAAAGTGGTGGAGGACTGGTTCCTCGCCCATCGTTACGAGGCCGCCGGCTTGCCGGTGAGCGCGTTTCTCGGCCACGGCAGCCTGGCTTACCGCATGTATCCGGGCGGCCTGAGCGACATGGTGGTGGGCTTCGACAAGAACTTCGCCACCGCAGCCGGCGAGGTGCGCTGGCCCTGGATGGTCGGGGTGCTCCTGTGGCTCTCAGGGCTGTTCTGGGCCGCCTGGTGCCTGCCTGCTGCCGTCCTGCACTGGCCCATGGTGGGCGATCCCGCCCTGGCCCCCAACCTGCTGGTCTACGTCGGTTATGCCCTGCAGCTGCTGGTGATCACCCGACGCCTTGGCACCTTTGGCTGGATCAACCTGGTGTTCCCCGTGCCGGTGCTGTTTTTCCTCGGGGTGTTCCTGCTGGCGATTCTCAACCTGGAGCGAGGCTCAATCAACTGGAAGGGGCGCCAAGTCCCCACCCGCTAAGCGATCGTTCTGTGGCACCTCGCTCGCAATGTCGCGAAAACCCTAAAGGCCGTCGCGATTCCAGCTAAAGGGACTCAGAATTGCCTCATGGATGATCCCATCGCTTCGGGTCGTTATCGCGTTCGCGCTGTCGTCGAGCGCGAGCAGAGTGTGCCGCTGCAGGTGCAGGCGGCCCGTTTCAACACCCGCGATGACGCCGACACCTTTGCCCACCTGGCGGCCAACGACCACCTCCAGAGCATGGTGGTCGAGAAGCTGGCCCCAGGCGGCTGCTGGCTGCAGCTGAGCCTGGTGGCCGGAGCCATCTGACTCAGTCAGCGGCGCGGGCCAGTAGGGCACGTTGACTCGGCACGCGCAGATCCCAGGCCCAACCACAACGCTCCAGCAGGCGAATGAAGCGGTAGGTGGGATCGATCAGCAGCCGTGGGCGACCAGCGTGCAGGGTGATGCCCTGGCGCACTGACGCCTGGAAGGCATGGTGGAGATTGTGCCAACCCTCACCGAGCGTGATCAGCGCCACAAAGCCGTTGTTGCGGCTGGCATCACCGGTGGCAAAGGGCTGATCCCCGAGCAGGTGGGCCAGGGAATTGACACTGGCCACACCGTGGAACAGCACCGTGGTGCTGAGGCAGAAGGCTGCCAGCCAAGGCAGACCCCCCAGTTGCCAGGACAGGCCAGCCAACAACAGTGCCGGCACGAAATGGAGCCGATCGATCAGTCGCAGCACTGGATCCGCCTCCACGTCGGCCGGCAGGCTGGCCGGAAAGAAGCTGGAGCTCAGCAACCACCCCACCTGGGAGCGCCACAGGCCTCGCCATCCCGCCGAGGGCGCCAGGGGGGTGTGGGGATCGGCGGCCGTATCGACGTGGCGGTGGTGCTCCTGGTGATGGGCCTTCCACCAGCTCGGCCCCATCTGACCAGCCGAGGCCGCCACCGCGGCCCCGATCCAGACCACCGGTCGGGCGGCGCGATAGCTGGCATGGGTGATCAGGCGGTGGTAAATCGCCGTGGTGGCGAGCATGCGCACCAGGTAAAGACCCAAGCCCCAGAGGGCTGCCCCGACGCTGAGCCCGGTCCAGAGGAGCAGCAGGCAGCCGAAGTGACTGGCAATGATCAGAACAGGGCCGAAGGCGTATAGAACGCGACGTAGACGGGGAACCAAGCCCTCTCCTGAGCAATCGCTAAGCCTAGGAGGCAGAACGCTGCAGCCTGCGGCACCGGAACTTGCTCAGCGCAGGTTGCGCTCAGGATCGGGGCCGCCAGGATCGCGACGCAGGGCCACGATCTCTGGCACAAAGATGAAGGTGAGCGGATCGAGGCATTCGGCCTGACCATCGATGGCGCTCACCCCCCCGGCCACAAAGTCGATCAAGCGCTGGGCCTCGCTGCGCTCCATCGCCCCGGCATGCACCACCACGGTCTTGCGCTCGCGCACGTGGTGCACGATCCACTGCGCCTCCTCAAAGCGGGTGGGGTGGAACACCACCACCTCGGGCAACCAATCGCCAAATGGGCTCTGCATCCCTGGGGCAACCCCGATGGCGCTGTGCCCTCAACGTATGGCCCTAACCCGGGCTCTGCAAGGAGCGCCCCCGCCAGGTCCAGCCCCGGCCGCTGAGGGTCTTGATCACTGACACCGGAGCGATGGCGCCGATCACCAGCCCGCCCAAGCCGGCCAGCCACCACCAGTCGAGCGGGGTCGCGAAGCGACGGCGGGTCCACAGCCGGATCGCCAGCTGCAGGGCAATGCCCAGCAACGCCAGCACCAGCGGCAGGAGCGCCAGTGGAGCAGGGCCCTGCCAGACCAGCCACAGGGCTGGGGGCAGCAGCAGCCAGGGAATGGCGTAAAGCTGCACCACAACGGCGCCGGCCCCCAGCGCCTTGAGCACGTCGCGGTCGAGGCCCAGCAGCCAGTTTTTGGTCCAGCCCTCCCACAGACTGGCGAAATCCCCGTACATCCGCAGGGTCAGCCAATCGAGGCCCAGCAGGTAGCGCAGCCGGAACCCCTGACCCTTGATCGCCCGCGCCAGGGCAAGGTCTTCCACCACCTCGCCAGCCACGGCGGCATGGCCACCCACGGCGCGGTAAGCCTGGGTGCAGAAGAGCAGAAACGGCCCCGCCGCAAAAGCCAGGGGATCGGCAGGATCGTTGGCCCGCGCGATCGGGAAGCCCAGGCCCAGCAGGCTGGCGATGATCGGCTGCACCAGCCACTCCGCCAAGCAACCGCAGCGCAGGCGCGGCGCCAGGGTGAGCAGGTCGGCCCCATGGGCCTGCGCATCCGCCAGGGCAGCCCGCAGGGCCCCGGGCTCCACCCGCACGTCGGCATCGATGAACACCACCCAATCGCTGTCGAGCTGCTCACTGGCCCGGTGACAGGCCCAGTTTTTGCCCACCCAGCGCTCACCGGCCGGCCGGGCGCCGGCCTGCAGCAGGACAAAGCCGGGATTTCCCGCCGCCGCGGCCCGGGCCAGCTCAGCGGTGGCATCGCTGGAGTCGTCATCCACCACCAGCAACGACCAGCGCGGGCATGGGTCCTCACTGGCGAGGATCGCCGTGACGCAGTCGCCGATGTTGTCGGCCTCGTTGTAGGCCGGCACCACCACGGTGCAGGAGGTGGGCTTTTGGCCAGACAGGGGGGCTTCCAAGCCGCCAGCGCCGGCAGGAGCCGCTTGCAGCACCGGCGCCGTGCGGAAGGTGCGCTCCAACAACGCCAGCATCACCCCCAGCCCCAGGCACGACACCAGGGCCAGAGCACTCAAGAGGCCACTCACGAGGTCAGGGGCAGCGATGGAGCAGCAGCCGATCGGCGGCCGCACGACGGCAGACCCGGCGGAAGGGGGCCAGACCAATACCAAACAACTCCTCAAACAGCCGGTTGGCCGCCATCACCGAAGCCAGACCGCAGCGATGCACCTGCTGTTGGAGGGTGGATTGGGGATGTTCGGCAATGCCCTCAAACAGGCGGCTGAGGCGAAAGTGCTGCAACGCCTGAAACGGTGTCTTGCCTCGGCAGTGGTCAAAACAGAGATCAAGCCACTCGGCACTCACCCCGATCGAGCTGGCCATCACCTCGAGTTCGATGTTTTCAGAAAAGTGATGGGCGAAATAGCGGGCTGCCTGGTTGACCACATCCAGCTGCTGCGCGGGAGCCACAGGCAATTGCCGCCACCGCCGGGGCAGAGCATGCCGGTCGGAACAGGCGGCAGTGGGTGGGGGAACCGGCCGCATGGCACTCCAAGACGCAAAGGACGTCTCTGCTCCAACTAATAACCCCCCCGGACCAGACGCGGCAATCACATCGGTCACCGTCCGGGGGAACTGTCGCAACGCTGCATCAATTGAAATGAAACAGCCGTCTGAAATGAAACAGCCGTCGCCATCAAACAGCCCCGCTCAAGTGAAGGCCAACAGCTCATGGGCCAGCAGCTCACCGCTGCGCAGGGCCCCTTCGATGCGCCCAAAACCGACACCGGCGATGAAGTCGCCGCAGAAGCCCACCCGGCTGCGGGGGCAGAACATCAGCTCTGAGGGCAGCCCCGGCGCCAGGGGGAAGGCGGCACCCCAGCGCATCAGCTGGCGGTCGGTTTGGCCCAAATCAAGCCGAGGCAACCAGAGGCCCATCACCTGCTCCAAGGCGGTGGTGAGGGCCGCCACCACGATGTCTTCGCGGCCTTCATCCGGGGGCAACTTCAGCATGCGGGCCACGGCGGAATGGGTGCCGTACACATCAAGGTGGTCGGCGGCAAAGGCATGGGTGGAATGGGCCACCACGGCACAGCGTCCGTCAGCCAGGGGCTGAACGGTGATCCGCTGCAGCCCCCAGTGCTGCTGGGCCGCCGCGTCCAAATGGAGCAGGCCGAAAGGCAAAGCCCGCCAGGGGCCTGCTGCCACGGCATCCAACATCACCAGCAGGTTGCTGCGGGCCTCGGTGCGGATGCCGGCGATCAAGGTGAGGGCGTGGTCGAGCTGCAGATCCGCCAGCGGGGCCACCGCCTGCTTCAGGGGCACGTCATCCCAGCCGAAGATCATGCGGCTGCGGGGGTGGGCCAGCAAGGTGCTGCTCAGCACCAGCCAGTGGGCCTGGCCCAGCAGCTCCCGCTCGCGGCCCCACAACTGCCAGACACCGTCCTCGATGCTGAGGTGGCGCACGAGGGTGCCGTAGTGGGCATCGACGTTCTCGCCGGCGAGGTGGAGCAAACCCTGGCCCAGATGATCCATGCCACCGGCCCCCCGGTAGAGCTGTCCCAGCCCCAGGGCATCGGCCTGACCCAACTTGAGGGTTGATTCCCCCTGCAACTGGGCGATCACCCCCGACCAGGGCTCAAGCCAACCGCCGGCCAGCAGGGGCTGGAGCAACAGCGGATCGGTCTCTCCAGTGATGTTGAGCAGCGGCGCACCGTGGTCGATGCGCAGCGCGGCATCGTGGCGGGAACGACGGGTGCTGGCCCGCCCGCCGGGCCCGCGACCGGTCTCCCAGAGGCTCACTGAGCCGCGATGGCCCAGCCGCCGCAGCTGGGCTGCCAACGCACAGCCCGCAACCCCGGCACCGATGACAGCAATGGATTCAGGGCCCGATCGGGGCATCGACACCAACGAAGCCTGCGTTGCCTTCAGGATGACAGCGATCCCCAAGACTGCAGCCGATGGCTGACCACCCGGCGTCTCTGCAAACGGCATCTGTGCAACTGGCATCAGAGCAACCGGTGCTGGTGTTTGACGGCGGCTGCCCCTTCTGCCGCCACTTCGCCGAACTGAGCGAACTGCGCAGTGGCATCGCGGGGCTGACGATCCGGGATGGGCGCAGCGACCACGCTCTGCGCCGGCAACTGCGTCAGCAGGGCTGGGACCTGAGCCAGGGAGCGGTGGTGCTCGCTGAAGGGCGGGTGCTGCACGGCGCTGAAGCGATTCAGTGGATCTGCAGCCGGCTGCACCCCAGCACCTCCCTGCTCCAGCTGCTGGGTCCCCTGCTGGCAACGCCGCAGCGGGCCCGCCGCACCTATCCACTGCTGCTGCTGGCGCGGCGGTTGGCCCTCGCTATCAAGGGCCTACCGCTCGACCCCGACCAAGCCGTTGGCGCCGGTCGCAACAAGTAGCGTTCACTACAAAGGGAGTGGTTGTGGCCCGTTTTCTGGTGGTGCTCAAACCCAGCCCTGCCATGGCGCCAGAGGCGATGCTTGGGGCCCTCCATCCGGTGCTTGAGGCCCTGAATGCCGAGATCGAGCACCGCACCCCGGCCCACCTCAGCGCCATGATCCGCGGAGGCGGCGAAAGCCAGCGAATGCAGCTGTTTGCCGATGTGCAATCGAAAGCCGACGGCAAGGAGCTGGAGCTGGTGCTGCTCAGCCGCGAAGCGATGGGCGCCACCGCTCCCCACACCCGCAAGGTGTTTGAGCGGCTGCTGGAGCTGCTTCAGCAGCACGCTCAGGCCATGCCCCTCAGCTTCCGCTCCGACCAAAACGGACCCCTTCCCCACGCCTCCGGCGTCAGCGGCTGAGCACATACAGCGGTTTCACAAGCCCGCCGCTAAAGGAAGGCTTAAGATTTAGGCAATTGGTTTAGGGACCAGTCCGTGAACGACAACCATCCCGTGTTGCTCTCTCTCGACGCTGAACTCAACAGCCTGCGCAGCGCCTACTCCGAGCAGCCCAACGAGCAGACCCGCTACCAGCTCGTGCGCCTCGAACAACTGATCCACCAGTGGGCTCCCGGGCACGGCAGCGTCGGCTGATTGCTCTCAGGGATTGCACCACGGGCCATGACCCGGATCAGCGGCCGAGAGTCCATCGCGGCGGGGCCGCGCCATCTGATGCGCTTCGTCTGATCGCCCCAGGCGACGCAGCCCCAGATGTCTGCAGCGGTTAGCTCTGTGGCCGTGCCGCACGAGCGACAGGGAAGGCGAGGCCTAAGGGTGCCATGACTCCGCGCCAACGCCACACCTGCGCTCCGAATCGAGCGCATGCGGGGGGGTGTCAGGGGCACAGGGTCAGGCTGGCTGCTCTGACTGGAGACTTCCGCCCTCGCCAGGCTCGCTGGGAATCACAATCCGCAGCAGGATCGGCGCCAAGAAAGTGGTGCCAATCACCATCAGCAGGATGGCGGCCTCCAGGGCGGGGGTGAGGATGCCGGCCTGGCTGCCAAGGCCCAGAAAAATCAAGCCCACTTCGCCGCGGGGCATCATGCCCAGCCCCACCACCAGGCGGTTGGTGGGTTCCGTGCTGAGGTAGCTCCAGCCGGCGGCCACCTTGCCGGCCATGGCCACCACCAGCAGGAACGCGGCCACGATCAGGCCCTCCCGATTGGCCGGATCGAAGGGGTTGAGCACCGAAAGATCCAGGCCGGTGCCAATCAGCACAAAAAACACGGTGGCAAACAGGGCCACCAGGGGCTTCACCGCCGCATCGATGTCGTGGGTGTGCTTCGAGGCGCTCAGGATCAAGCCAGCGGCGAAGGCCCCCAGGGCCGCCTCCAAGCCAATGGCCTGGGCGGCAAAGCAGCACACGGTGAGCACCAAAAAGCTGGCCACGGCCACATCGCCGGGCGCCTTGAGCTGATCCACCACCCAGTCGAAGGCGGGTGCGGCCTTGCGGCTCAGCACCAGGGCCACCGCCACAAATGCCACCGCCGCCAGACACAACTTCAACACCGGGCCCAGGCTGAAGGCGCCACCGCCCACGATCGCCACCACCACCGCCAGGATCACGATGCCGATGATGTCGTCGAGCACAGCGGCACCGATCACGATCTGGCCCTCGCGCCTCTTGAGCCACTTCAACTCGCCAAACACGCTGGCGGTGATGCCGATCGAGGTGGCCGTCATGGCGGCACCAGCAAACACCGCTGGAATCAGCGGCACATGAAAGAGGAAATAGAGGCCAGCCGTACCCAGGGCAAAGGGCAGCACCACACCAGCCACAGCCACCGTGGTGGCCTGAACGCCCACAGCCACCAGCTCATCGAGCTCGCTCTCCAAGCCCGTGAGAAACAACAGAGCAAACAGCCCCAGCTGTGACACCGCCTGCAGGTTGGGGAAGGTTTCGCTGTAGACCTCGCGCGCCGCCTCAGGACTGATCTGAGCCAGGGAGGCCAGCAGGCCGGCAACTCCGGCACTGAGCTGGGCCTGGGTTTC
The DNA here is from genome assembly GCF_002252665.1 of Synechococcus sp. 8F6. Taxonomy (GTDB): domain Bacteria; phylum Cyanobacteriota; class Cyanobacteriia; order PCC-6307; family Cyanobiaceae; genus Cyanobium_A. Next base: position 8,739 of record NZ_NQKZ01000017.1, on the reverse strand, counting down.
TGGCGGCACGATCAGATGCAGGCCCGAGATCCCGATCAACACCCCAGCCACCAACTCCCCAAGGATGGTGGGCAGCTGCAGCCGCACCATCACTTCGGCGATGGCCCGAGCGGCGATGAAGATCACCACAAAGTGACCCACCTGAATCAGGGTTTCCGCCACTTCAAGCTGGTGGGAACTGAACTCCAGCAACACCGGAGAGATCGACAACATCTGTCCCGCGTCAAGCCCCTTGGCCGATTGGCGTCAATCAAGTTGGCCGGTTAGGGGAACTGATCGCCCCCCGGTTGTCGCCGGCGACAACCGGGGGGCGATGACGCTGGAGGCGACACGAAAACTGAGCTACCCATCAGTCCGAGCCATTGCCAGCACTAAGTTCCTCTGATCGGCACCAGGCGACAACCACGTTGGCCGGTTAGTCGCCGAGAACTCCGCTGAACCTTGCCCTGGAGCGCACGAGCCGGCGGACCCCAGAGTCCGCCGGCTTGTGCGGAGCTTCCTACTGGGGCCTGCTTCCATAAGCAAAGGCCTGGCCGTCTTCCACCAGCACTAGGTTGATGTTGGTGTCACTGATCACTTCGGTCACAGAACGGCCTTAGCGATCGGTGGTTTTGACTTCGAGGGAGACCTCTCGGCCGCGGCGGAGCGGCTGGAGATCAGCGCCATGTCGGTGATGCGGGATCAGAAGAAGGCCATCGCCGCGCTGCGCCAGCAGCTCGAGGGCGGCCACTAGCCGCTGCCGCCTTCGTCGTAGGTTAATTCCACCATCGGATCCTCCTTGGGCGTCTCGGCCGCAAGGCTGAGCACTTTGGCTCCGGTCTCGGGGCTGATCAGATCGCGCCAGCAGCGCGAGCCCATTGCTGGGAGGGGTGTCGTGGTGTCAGTCATGGTTCTGGGGCTCACCATCACCCGGTAGCCGGCTGGGCGGTGCGCAGCTCCCGGTCCGATCTGGGCTGGTGCTCGCTCTGCTGGTCGCCCCATCACAGGCAGTTTGCGGCGGTGAGCAACAGCGGCTCTGAGGCAGTCGGGGCTGGTCATGATCCGGTTGCCGGTGCCGCTGCTACTCACTGCCATCAGCAGTGTCCTGCCCGCCAGGCTGCTGTCCTGCGTGCGTGCCCGTGGAGCTAGCGCCTTCTCTGGGTTGCTCCATCACTGGGGCCGTGCAGCACCACCTGCGAGATCGGGTGCGGCTGGTGTCTGCGATGCAGCGAACGTTCACGACTCGCTCAGCAGACTCAGCGCCTGCATCACTTGGAGGCGGATGCCCCCCAGCCGGGTCCAGGCCCGCACCGCATCCGCTCTGCTCCGGTAGGGGCGCCAGTCGTCCTCAGCGATGCGGCGCTGGAAATGGGCCGCAACACGCCGCACAACGGCGACATCGCTGGGTCTTGCCAATCGCAGCGTTGTTCCCTCGATCACCACTTCAGCAGGCATGGTGTTGAGGAGAGATCAGGAACTGGCCAGGCTCATTCTCAGTCCTTCCGAGCCCCTCTCAAGCAAGGATAGGGAAACAGCCCTTCAGCCCGTTCACCAGAATCTGCACCGCCACCGCAGTGATCAAGAGACCCATCAAGCGCTGCAGCACCCGTTCGCGGGTCTGACCAAGCCAGCCCCGCAGCCGCGGCGTGAGCTGCAGGAACAGGTAAAGCCCCATAGCCATGGCGCAGATCACCAGGCTCACCAGCAGTCGCCCGGTCCAGGCGTCGGGAGCTTCCGCAACCACCAGTGAGATCGTGCCGGGACCTGCCATCAACGGCACCCCGATCGGCACAATCGCCGCTGCCGGATCATCCGCCAAGGCACTTCCCAGCAGCGCCGGCCGCCCCTCCAGCAACCTCAGCCCCAAAGGCAGCAGGATCAGGCCACCAGCAACCCTGAAAGCCTGCAGGCTGATCCCAAATAGCCCAAGCAGGCCCGATCCCCACCAGCAGGCCACCAGCAACACAGCCAGGTAAGTGAGCACCGCCAGTCGACTGATCCGCTGCAGACGGGAACCGCTCCCGGCACCGGCTTGGCCCACGACGCTGAGCAACCCCACCGGGTCACTTAGGGCCAGCAGACCTACCGCCAGAGTGGACAGGCTCATGGCGATGGCGGAGTGATGCCCAGCGCTTGGGCGCCAAAGCGCCGCGTCATGTCGGTCTGCAGATGCCAGGCCGTCAGCAGTGTTTTGGCGATGCGTCTGAGCTCGGCCACGTCGTTGCAGGCATCGATGGCTCTGGCCTGGGTCTCAACAACGAACAGGCGGCTGAGATCTGAATCCAGCATGATTCTTAGGCAGTATTACAAAACGTTAAGCGGTGGGCATGCGAGGCGCGGCCGGTTTCCCGCACGGTTCCCTCCACTGGTGTCGCAGGCTTCACCCACACCAAGTGTGCTACCAGAGAGCTGCAGCCGCTTGGGCTGGCGCGTTCACCGGCAACGTGGACAGCGATAGGTCAGGACAAACACCCTGCGACTTGAGAATGGCAGACAAATTGAGTTGATCCTCCAGAAGGCAGGCATGCCCACTATCCGGAAGGTGAACAATTGTGGTGTTTGGAAGAAAGCGTGACAATCGCTTCGCTTCACTTCGGGAAGGCAGGAGTCGATCCGCTTCTGAGGCCAGGATTAAAACAGGCTGACGCACGCGATCAAGGGAAAGATCCTCCAGGCGGAACTGTCGGAGCAATGCCAATCTCCAGGCAGCGCTTTGAGGCTTCACAGCCTGCATGGCAGTCAGCAGCTGCTGCCGTGTTGACCTGCTGACCCGATGGGATTGAATCAGCAGATTGCACAGGCTTAAGGTGGAGAGCTGGTAAATCGGTGCCGGCAGCAGCTGAGTCAAAGAGCTACAGGCACCGATCCAGGGTTGACACTGCGCTGATGAGGCGGGATTGACCAGAATCAGTTGATCACACAGCTTCGGAAAGCGCGTGGACAATTTCAACGCCAAACAACCACCAAACGATTCACCACAAACGGTAGTCATTCGTCCAGGATGCCGTTGCTGCTCAATCTGGATTAGAGCGGCGACCTGCTCGGTCAACTCGTCCCAACCGTTGAGGTTGTCTGGGGGAATGGACAAGCAGCGAATGTCAAAGCCACTGCTGAGTCCAGGAACCTGTGGTTGAAGCAACGCACCACTGCCATCCATGCCCGGCAAAAAGACAAACAGCGGCCGAGACGGTGTTGCAGATGTGCAAGCGATGAGCCGCAGGGACTTGGGGGTGGTGTTCATGGTTTGGGAGGACTGATCAGTCTCACTGGGCCAACATTTCCGCGATCTGGCTCCAACAGGCATGGGTGAGTTCTCGGGCTAGAGCAGCTCCACTGCTGCCGCAGTACCGAGATTTCCAACCCTCATCGATCAGCAGAGGATGGCCAAAGAAAACATCAACATGCCGATAAAGGATTGCAGAGTGCCAGCCATCGCGTTGAAACAATGCTTCCGATGGATCGAAGCGCCGAAACAAGGCAAGCGGAGCAAGCCTTCCCTGCTTTTCTTCCCTTGAAGCAATCGCAACCGGCAGGATCGCCAGGCCATCCACAGGCACCCTCAGGGCAAGATGGGCAAAGCCCCTATGGAACGGGCTGAGCTGCTGGGGGGGTTTGACCTTCACCATCGGATCCGCACCCTCAGGAAACACACCCACCACCTCATTGGCTTGCAGAAACCTGGCCGACTGCTGAAAGAACGACGACTGCGTTCGCTGATCAGCCTCGAGTGGAAAGGCACCCATCAGCGCAACTGCCTGCTGCAATAGCGGCACCTGGCTCATGTAATAGTGACAGACGAATCGCACGGGGCGACTGATTGCCGACATCAGCAGGGGAGCATCTAGCAGGCTGCGATGGTTGCTGACAATAAGCAGTCTATTTCTGGTGGGTATTCTTTCAAGATGATGCAACGACGCTGAAACTCGAGCGGCTTCAAGCAGGCTGCGAGACAGTTGCAAGGGGATAGTGCGTTTCATGCTTGCTGTCTTGCCACTCTCGGTGGTGGGATCGGAGTGTGTTTGCCGAGTTCCTCTTTTCGCCGGGGCTGCAGGATCTCCTATATCAGATAGTTTTGAATCAAGAGATGGGACGTGCGAGCGTCAAGCCTGGCGGATCTCCGCACTGTCGTGCCGTTTTGCTTCAGGCGGTTCAGGCCAGGGAGGATCTGCGCCGCCTCACCAGCGGTTCGATCCACTCGTTCAGCTCCTGGCGGTGCGTTGCAGGTGCGGTGCGACTCGGCAGCCCAGCTGGATCTGCCCTTGATCGAGCAAGCGGCCCAGCCGCTGAATCGCCGCCTGCTCAGACCTGGGGAGGTGATCTTGCTGGCTCAACAGCCAGTCGATCTCGACCTGGGTGATCACCCCGGAGCTCAGGCTCTCAAGAAACAGCTCGCCTGTAGTCATCGGTTTGTAACAAACTCGTTACATCCTGGCGGCCTGGCGGAGCGTCCGTGAGGTCTGGGGCTCCGAGCCGCCGCCCTTAAGGCACGCCGTGACCGGGATGGCATTGGTGCCCGTGGCGCTTCACGTTCCTTAACGAAGCTTGCCATGATTTTTGAAAACGACCCCACCCCATGTCCACGTACACCCTGCTCGAACTGTTCGGCGGCTTCATGGCCGCCTGTGTCGCCCTTTGGTTCTTCTCGATGAACAGGTTCGTCGCGATTGACATTCCCGCCTCTAGGTCTGCACCTCTGGCTGGGCTCGCAGCAGTGGCGCCTGCCGTCCGCGCCTACCTGCAGCGCCCAGGTTTGCTGGCTTCCATCGGTCTGCTGCTATTGCGCCTGAGCATCGGCGGGCTGATGATTCACCATGGCCAGGAGAAGCTCGCCGATCCCCAGCAGTTCGCCAACACCTATGTGGCCTCGCTGCACCTGCCCTTCCCGCTGTTCTTCGCCTACGCCGCCGGCTTCTCGGAGCTGATCGGCAGCTGGCTTGTGATCCTTGGCCTGCTCACGCCCGTGGGTGCCCTGGCCCTGAGCGGCACGATGACGGTGGCGGCCTATCAGCACATCTCCACCGCCGGCCTCAACATTTATGTGCTGGAGCTGGTGCTCCTCTATCTCGGCGGCAGCCTCGCCCTGCTGTTCAACGGCCCCGGTCGTTTCTCCTTTGATGCTGGCATCATCCCTGTGTTGCTAGTTGACCTCAGTGAATCCGCTGCCTCTGATGCTGGTGTCTCTTCAGTGGAAGCCGGCGAGCTGCGCGCCATCCCCATCAGCGTGAACTCAGGGTCCCGGGGTTGAGCCAACCAGCGCTGGCGCCGATGCTCCCTCGCTAAGGGGCCACCGACTTGGCCCCCCAGAACCCAGTGGCGCCAATCAGAGTGAGGGAGGGATCCTCGCCGTAATCGAGCCTCCCTCCAAGGCCAATGCCTTGAATACCTTCTGTCGCCATGACCCCACCGCTGATCTTCGTGGTAGCCCCGGCCACGCTGCTGCCAGAAGCCAACACCTCACTGGAGGATCTTCAGGTGGCGCAGGCTTTAGGACCCTCCTCCGGTTTCTCCTTGCGGATCTTCAATCGGGGCGCCGATCACCCCGACCTGGGCGGGCTCCCTGTCGATGGCCGCCTCACTGGTGAGCTGCGCCGCAGCAGCGATGGCACCGAGATGTTGTGTGATGCCCTGATCCTGCGGATCGAGCCACAGCACCACTGGCTCGGTGTCTACCAAGGTGAACCAGAGGAACCCACAAGCCTGCAGTGCCTCGATCGCGTGGCGTTGAGCGAGCTGAGCAATGCCACCTGCTGGTTTTATCCCACGCACGACGGCACTTTTCTGAGCTGGGAGCGCGACCTTCGCCTCAGCCTGCAGCCGGGTTCGATCGCTGATTGCCCCGAGGAGTTGGCTTCGGCGCCTTACGAGCGCAGCAGACTCTCCGTGCTCTGGAGCCTACTGGGCGACGATGCCAGCCTCACCTGTGTGGGGCTCACCTACGGCGGTCAACGCCTCGACTGGCCGCTTCGAGTGATCAGCACTGAACCGATGGCAACCTGGGGACGCTTTCGCGTTGACAGCCAGGCTGACCACACCCTTGTGGTGGAGGACTGTCTGACGGTCTTCCCAGCTCCGCCCTGGGCGGCCTGATGTTTCCGAGCCGCCCAATGATGGCGCCGCTCCACTCAATGGCGGTAAAGACCGGTCTGGCCGAGGGGGAGGTATTGCTGCAGATCAGTGCGGGCTGCTGGCCGTAAAAACTCTGGGCGGTTTTAGGGGCATCGATGCAGGCCAGCCGCACGGTGACGGCCTTGCCGGCTTGGCGTACGCGGATGGTGTCGCCGTCACCGATCGACAGCACCGTGGCCATAACTCCCTGGGCAGCTCCACCAGGCGGCCAGGCCAGGGCCGTCAATGCCGCTACAACCAGCAGAGCCTTGCTTGCCATCGCTGGAGTTTGCACGGGCAGCCTTTCAATGCAGCCCCTGCATGGCTACTGCGCCGGCTGCGGAATGGCGCCAATCTGGTGCTCTGAACCAGCTCACCATGGCTCCCCTTTCGCTGCTGTTTGCCCTCGCCATCGGGACGCTTTTCACCGGCAGCGCCCTAGCTCAGCAGCCGGTGCAGCCCCTGCCGAAAGTGGGAGGGTGCCCCCTCGGCTACTACATCTCCGGTGGCTACTGCGTGCCCAGCTCCGGTGGCAACACCCGCGGCGCCATTGAGAAGGTGGGCGGGGGCTGTCCGTTGGGCTTCTACTCCTCGGGCAACTACTGCGTCAGTAGCCCCAGCAATGACCGCGAGGCGATTCAGAAAACCGGCAAGTCCTGCCCGTTGGGCTGGTATTCATCCGGCAACTACTGCATCAAGAGCCGCTGAGCCACTCCGCCAACTTGGTGCAGCGCCTGCGGCCCAGGTGGTTCTTCACCGCCATGGCCAGGGCCTTCTTCTGGCCCACCAGCACCACCAGCTGCTTGCCGCGGGTGAGGCCCGTGTACACCAGGTTGCGCTGCAGCATCGCGTAGTGCTGCGTGAGCAGCGGGATCACCACCGCCGGGTATTCGCTGCCCTGGCTCTTGTGGATCGTGCAGGCGTAGGCCGGCACCAGATGGTCGAGCTCTCCCCAGCCGTAGATCACCGCCCGGCTGCCGGCGACACCAGCCTCGCTGGCGGGGAACAGCACGCTCAGTTCGCTGTTGTCGCTGTCGATTGCATCGATGGTGCCGACATCGCCGTTGAACACCTCCTTCTCGTAGTCGTTAGCGATCTGCATCACCTTGTCGCCCGGCGCAAACCGCCACCCAAAGCGCTCCACCTGCTCGGCGGGATCAGGATTGAGCAGCTGCTGCAGCTCGATGTTCAGCGACCTTGAGCCACAACCGCCGCGAGCCATCGGGCAGAGCACCTGCACCTCGCCCACCGGATCGAAGCCAAAACGGGCCGGGATGCGCTCGCCCACCACCTTGAGGATCAGGGCCACCGCCTGCTCGGGCGTTTCGGCCGGCAGGAAATAGAAATCGCTGCTCGCCCCGTCAGCTGGAGCACGCAGGTCGGGGATGGTGCCGCTGTTGATGGCGTGGGCGGTGGTGATGATGCGGCTACTGGCCGCTTGGCGGAACACCTCGGTGAGCCGCGTCACCGGCACGGCCCCGCTGGCGATCACATCGGCCAGCACCTGACCCGGACCCACCGAGGGCAGCTGGTCCACATCCCCCACCAGCAGCAGCGCCGCCTCCGGCGGGATGGCGGCCAGCAGCGAGGCCATTAGCGGCACGTCCACCATCGAGGTCTCATCCACCACCAGCAGGTCGCACTCCAAAGGCAGCTCGGCGCCACGCCGGAAGCCGTAGCTGGCCGGGTCGAACTCCAGCAGCCGGTGGATGGTCTTGGCTTCCAGACCGGTGGCCTCTGCCATCCGCTTGGCGGCGCGGCCGGTGGGGGCGCAGAGCTGGATGCGCAGCTTCTTGGCCGCCAGGATCTGCAGGATCGCGTTGATCAAGGTGGTCTTGCCCACGCCGGGCCCACCCGTGATCACCAACAGTTTGCTGGCCAGGGCCTGCTCCACCGCAGCTTTCTGACTGGCCGCCAGCTGCAGGCCCAGGCGTTGATCCACCCAGCTGATCGCCTTACCCGCATCAATGACGCCCCAGGGCCGTGCCCCCTGCACCTGCTCCAGCAGGGCCTCCGCGATGCGGCGTTCATCGCGGTGCAGGTGGCTCAGAAAGATGGCCGGCTCGCCCGCCAGGCTGTCGGCGACAACGGCGCCCTCGGCCAGCTCCAGGTCCAGGGCCGCCTGGATCACGGCGGGCTCCAGCGGTCCGCGAGTGCCGTCCGGTCCCTCCACCGCCAGCAGCTCACCCGCCAACTTGAGCAGCTCGGCGGTAGGCAGGCCGCAGTGCCCCTCGCCGCTGGCCTCCAGCAGGGCGTAGTTGATGCCCGCCCGCAGCCGAATGGTTGCGGTGTGCTCAATCCCCAGCCTGGCCGCAATGGCATCGGCGGTGCGGAAGCCGATGCCGCGGATGTCGCGGGCCAGGCGGTAGGGGTTCTCCGCCATCACCTGCACGGCGTCATTCCCATATGTCTTGAAGATCCGCACCGCCCGGGCCGTGCCAACGCCATGGCTGTGCAGGAACACCATGATTTCGCGCACCACCTTCTGATCGGCCCAGGCCAGGGCGATACGGCCCGCTCGCACCTTGCCGATGCCGGGCACCTCCCGCAGGCGCTCAGGCGCCTGCTCGATCACCTCGAACACCTCCGCACCAAAGGCCTCAACCAGCTTGCTGGCGTAGATCGGGCCGATGCCGCGGATCATCCCCGAGCCCA
>NZ_NQKZ01000016.1 GCF_002252665.1 Synechococcus sp. 8F6 | reverse complement strand
AACCCACCCCCCCCCCCCCCCCCCCCCCCCCCCCCCCCGTGCGTTCAGCCCTCTCCCTCCCGAAGCCCCTCTCCGCCGGCCGGCACCTGGGGGTGCGGCTGGATCCTGAGCTGGAGGCGAGTCTGCAGCTGGTGGCGGCTCAGACCGGTTCCAGCGTCAGCGATTGCGTGCGCCGTGCCTTGCGGCTGTATCTGCGTCCATTTCGCGATGGCGAGGAGTGTCGCCGCCAGTCGCGCCTGGTGGCCCGATGGGAGGCCTGTGATGCGCAGCTGGCCCGGCTGCCCTGCTGGAGTGATTGGACCCCATGACGGCCCCTAAGACCCAACCCCAACGGCAGCCTGTGATCCCCTTGCGCCGTGGGGCGGTGGTGCGACTGGGTAATCCTGTGGCGAGTGGTGATCCCCAGCGGCGGCTGGCCGTGGTGGTGCAGGCCGATCGCTGGCTGAGCGATCATCCGACCCTCACCTGCTGTCCGCTCACCACCCGGATGCTGGAGGCCCCGCTGCTGCGCTTGTCCCTGGAGCCCTCAGCGGTCAATGGCCTGCCGCGGCCAGCCCAGCTGATGGTGGACAAGCTGTTCACGGCATCGCGGCCCCAGGTGCGCGCGCTGCTGGGCCTGTTGCAGGGGGAGGAGCTGGCCCGGTTGGAACGGGCGCTGCGCCAGTGGCTGGAGTTGGCTTGAGCCGGATCACCCCCGTGCCGGCCACCGGTGCGCAACGCGCAAGGCTGCGTCCCTCAGCCGGGGCCCATAGGATCACTCCATGCCCCAGTCTGCGCCGGTGTCTGCAGCCCTCGATCCGGCGGCAATTTTTCCCTTTCCGCTCGACGACTTCCAGTTGGAGGCGATCGATGCCCTCAACCAGGGCCACTCGGTGGTGGTGAGCGCTCCGACGGGTTCGGGCAAGACGCTGGTGGGCGAATACGCCATCTACCGAGCCCTGGCCCACGGCCAGAAGGTGTTTTACACCACGCCGCTGAAGGCACTCTCCAACCAGAAGCTGCGCGATTTCCGCGCGCAGTTTGGCGCCGACAAGGTGGGCTTGCTCACCGGCGACCTCAGCCTCAACCGTGAGGCCCAGGTGGTGGTGATGACCACCGAGATCTTCCGCAACATGCTCTATGCGGAAGTGGATGGGGGAGACGATCCGCTCGAGGGCGTGGAGGCGGTGGTGCTCGATGAGTGCCACTACATGAACGACTCCCAGCGGGGCACCGTGTGGGAGGAATCGATCATTCACTGCCCGCCGCCGGTGCAGCTGGTGGCCCTCTCGGCCACGGTGGCCAATGCCGGCCAGCTCACCGATTGGATCGAGCGGGTGCACGGCCCCACCCGCCTGGTGTTCAGCGACCACCGGCCGGTGCCGCTCGCGTTCAGCTTCTGCAGTGCCAAGGGCCTGCACCCCCTGCTCAACGAGGAGGGCACCGGGCTCCATCCCAACTGCAAGGTGTGGCGGGCCCCCAAGGGCAGCCACCGCAAGGGCCCGAAAACGCCCAAGCCGCCCCAGCCCGAGGCGCCGCCGCTTGGCTTTGTGGTGGCCCAGATGGCCGAGCGCGAGATGCTGCCCGCCATCTATTTCATCTTCAGCCGCCGCGGCTGCGACAAGGGGGTCAAGGAGCTTGGCAAGGCCAATCTGGTGACCCCGGCGGAGCAGGCACGCATCAAGGCCCGGCTCGACGCCTTTGTGGCGGCCACCCCCGAGGCGGTGCGGGAGGGCGGCCACGCCGAGGCGCTGCTACGGGGCATAGCCGCCCACCATGCCGGCGTGCTGCCGGCGTGGAAGGAACTGATCGAGGAGCTGTTCCAGCAGGGTTTGATCAAGGTGGTGTTCGCCACCGAAACCCTGGCCGCCGGCATCAACATGCCGGCCCGCACCACGGTGATCTCGGCGCTGTCCAAGCGCACTGAGCGGGGCCACCGGGCACTGATGGGCAGTGAATTCCTGCAGATGGCCGGCCGTGCCGGCCGGCGGGGCCTCGACTCCCAGGGTTATGTGGTGACGGTGCAGAGCCGCTTTGAGGGGGTGCGCGAAGCGGGCCAGCTGGCCACCGCGCCTGCCGATCCGCTGGTCAGCCATTTTACGCCCAGCTACGGCATGGTGCTCAACCTGCTGCAGCGCTACGACCTGGCCAAGGCCAAGGAGCTGGTGGAGCGTAGCTTCGGGCGCTATTTGGCCACCTTGGATCTGGCTGAAGACGAGGCCCGGATCGCCCAGCTGATGCAGCAGCTCGAGGGCCTCGAAGATGGCTCCGGCGAGGTGCCCTGGGACGACTTCGAGGACTACGAGAAACAGCGGGGGCACCTGCGCGAGGAGCGCCGCATCCTGCGGATCCTGCAGCAGCAGGCCGAGGAAACCCTCGCCCATGAGCTCACCCTGGCCCTGCAGTTCGCCAGCGAAGGCACCCTGGTGAGCCTCAAGGCCCCTCAGCTGCGCGGCCGGGTGACACCAGCGGTGATCGTCGAGAAGGTGAAGGGGCCGGGCCAGTTCCCCCTGCTGCTCTGCCTCACCGACGACAACGTGTGGCTGCTGCTGCCCTGCGGCGCCGTGGTGGCCCTGCATGCCGAGCTCAGCTGCCTGCAGGTGGGCCAGGTGGAGGCGCCCGAGCTGCGCCATGCCGGCGAGCTGCGCCACGGCGACCAGGCCAGCGGCGGCCTCGCCCTGGCGGTGGCCCACATGGCCAGCCGCCACGACATGGTCACCCCCCAATACGACCTGGCGGGCGAGGTGCAGGCCCACGCCCAGCTGGTGCATGACCTGGAGGAGCAGCTGGAGCTGCATCCGGCCCACCGTTGGGGTGACCGCCGCCAGCTCAAGAAGCACCGCCGGCGCATGGAGGAGCTGCAGCTGGAGATCGACGAGCGCCAGCGGCTGCTGCACTTCCGCTCTAACCGCCACTGGGACACCTTCCTGGCCTTGATCGAGGTGCTGCGCTTCTTCGGGGCCCTGGCGGGGGCCGATGGGCTGGAGCCCACCGAGGTGGGCCGCACCGTGGCGGCCCTGCGCGGCGACAACGAGCTGTGGCTGGGGCTGGCGTTGATGAGTGGCCACCTCGATGAGCTCGATCCGCCCCAGCTGGCGGCGGTGTTTGAGGCGATTTCCACCGAGGTGAATCGGCCGGATCTCTGGTGCGGCTACCCGCCGCCCCCGGCTGCCGAGGAGGCCCTGCACGATCTGCGCGGTCTGCGCCGGGAGCTGGAGCGCCAGCAGGAGCGCGCCAAGGTCACTTTCCCGCTCTGGTGGGAGCCCGAGCTCACCGGCCTGGTGCACGCCTGGGCCAAGGGGGCCAGCTGGAGCGACGTGATCGCCAACACCTCCCTCGACGAAGGCGATGTGGTGCGGATCCTGCGCCGCACGGTGGATTTGCTGGCCCAGGTGCCCTACTGCGAGGCGATCAGTGAGCAGCTGCGCACCAAAGCCCGCGCCGCCCTGAAGGCGATCAACCGCTTCCCGGTGTGCGAGATCGAAGATCTGCTGGCCAGCGGCAACGGCCAGCTCGACCCGGCCACCGAACGCCCCCAGGCCTGAGGTTGGTGGGCAGTAACCCGTGATCAACTCCGCCCGCATCCGCATCATCGCCGTGGGCAAGGTGCGCAAGGGTTGGGTGCAGGAGGGAGTCGCTCTCTACCGCAAGCGCCTGCCAGGACTGGTGATCACGGAGCTCAAGGACTCCACGATGGTCAAGGAAGCTGCGGCGATCACGGCGGCCCTCCAAGCTGATGAACGGCTGGTGGTGCTTACCGAAGAGGGCCGCAGCGTCGATTCGCTCAGCTTCGCCGAGCAGCTGCGCGATTCAGGCTCGGATCGCCTCGCCTTCGTGATCGGCGGCGCCGATGGGCTGGACCCAGGGCTCAAGGCCAGAGCCAGCTGGCGCCTCAGCCTCTCACCGATGACATTCCCCCACGAGCTGGCCCGACTGCTGCTGCTGGAGCAGCTCTATCGCGCCACGTCCATCCTCCAGGGTGGCCCGTATCACAAGGCTTAGTCGCGCGGCTCTGTCGTGATCGTCAGGCAGCGGATGCGTGGCGACCCTGCTGTGATCCCAGCGAGAAGGCGCGGCAACGCTTCGGGATTGGTTGGCACCGGCTCAGGCTGTGGAGGCCGAGACCGAACGATGTCGAGCAGCAACGGCTCCTTCCAGCTCACCTCCCCTGGGTTTGTCGATGGGGGCAGGATTCCTTCGATCCACTGTGCCGATGGCCTGAATCTCTCCCCGCCGCTGCGCTGGCACGGAGCACCGAGCTCCACCGTCAGCTTTGCGCTGGTTCTGGAGGATCCCGATGCGCCGGGGGGCACCTGGGTGCACTGGGTGCTGTTCAACCTCCCGGCTGAGCACCAGGGCCTGCCGGCCGGCCTGGATCGGGCACCCCAGCTTCCCAGTGGCGCCTGCCACGGTGCCTGTTGGGGCGTCGCCGACTTCCATCGCATCGGCTACCAGGGGCCGGAGCCGCCACTGGGGCAGACCCATCGCTACATCCTCAGCCTGTTTGCCCTCGACACCAGCCTGGATCTGGAGCCTGGCATCACGGTGGCACAGCTCCAGCAGGCCATGGCCGGCCATCAGCTGGCTACGGCCCAGCTCACGGGGGTTTACAGCCGCTAGTGCTGCACCCCCTCTGGGGCCCAGCGCTGAGACGCTCAAACCCCCAGCCGCTCCCAGATCACGCCCAGGTTCTCCTGGTGCAGGTCGGTGGAGAAGCAGTCGGCCAGCTGCTCGAGGCTGAGGCGGCTGGTCACCTCACCGTCGGCCTCGAGGTTGGCGCGGAAGTTGCCCCCCTCGGTGTTCCAGGCGGTGTGGGCGTTGCGCTGCACGATCCGGTAGGCATCTTCGCGGTTGATGCCGCTCTCCACTAAGGCCAGCAGCACCCGCTGGCTGAACACCACGCCGCCGTAGACGTTCATGTTGCGGGCCATGTTGTCGGGGTAGACCCCCAGGCCCTTCACCACGTCGGTCATCTCCCGCAGCATGAAGTGCAGGGTGGCCGAGCAGTCGGGCAGCATCATCCGCTCCACCGAGCTGTGGCTGATGTCGCGCTCGTGCCAGAGGGCGCAGTTTTCCAGGGCCGCCACTACGTAGCTGCGCAGCACCCGCGCCAGGCCGCTGATGCGCTCGCTGCGGATCGGGTTGCGTTTGTGGGGCATGGCCGAGCTGCCCTTCTGCCCCTTGGCGAAGTTCTCTTCCACCTCGAGCACATCGGTGCGCTGCAGGTTGCGGATCTCGGTGGAGAAGCGCTCCAGGGCGGCGCCCACCAGGGCGAGCGTTTGCACGTATTCGGCGTGGCGATCGCGGGAGATCACCTGGGTGCTGGCCGTATCCGGCTCCAGGCCGAGCTTGGCGCAGGCGATCGCTTCCACCTGGGGGTCGGTGTTGGCGTAGGTGCCCATGGCACCGCTGATCTGGCCCACGCTCACCACCCGCTCGAGGCGCTCCAGCCGGTCGCGGTTGCGCTCCACCTCCGCCAGCCAGCCCGCCACCTTGAAGCCGAAGGTGATCGGCTCGCCGTGGATGGCGTGGGAGCGGCCGATCATCACCGTGCCCTTGTGGGCGCGGGCTAAAGCCCTAAGGGCGTCTGCGAGAGCGTCAAGCTCGGTGCGCAGCAGCTGCACCGAGGCCTTCAGTTGCAGTGCCAGGCCCGTGTCGAGCACATCGGAGCTGGTCATGCCCACGTGGATGTGGCGCCCGGCGTCACCCACGTGCTCGTTCACGTTGGTGAGAAAGGCGATCACGTCGTGCCGCACTTCCGCCTCGATCTCGAGGATGCGCTCGACGCTGAAGCTGGCCTTCTGCTTGATCGTGGCCAAGGCCTCGGCGGGCACCCGGCCCAGCTCGCAGTTGGCTTCGGTGGCGGCGATCTCCACATCCAGCCAGCTCTGGAACTTGGCTTCCTCACTCCAGAGGTTGCCCATTTCGGGCAGGGTGTAACGCTCGATCAAGGCCGCGTTTGGCTCACGTCCAGACCAATGTATGGGTGCGTCCCCTGGGGACTGGTTAGGCCGCAGTTGTCAGGCCGCCGCAGTCAGGCGACGGTGCTCCACTTCCCAGTGCACCTGATGTCCCCAAGCCTGCTGGCGCACCCAGCAGCGTCCGCCGCGGCACTGGATCAGTTGGAAGGGAGGCAAATCATGCGGTTGGTTGCGCAGTTTGACGAAGCTGCCGGGGTAGAGCAGCTCCAGCACGTTGTTGGTTTTTTGGGCGCGGTGGATCAAGGTGGCCATCGCTGCCGCTTCGAAGTTGAGAGATATCCTCCGCTGAGTTTTGAGCGGGAGACGGGCTTGCTTGGAATGTGTTCCGTTTGCGTTGTGGTTTGATCACAAAAGCGCGAGTGCCATGGCCCGCAAACAACGCCTGGATCTGGAGCTGGTGGCCCGCGGCCTGGCCGCCAGCCGCCAGCAGGCCCAACAGCTGATTCGGGCCGGGAGGGTGCGGCAGGGCGATCGTGTGCTCGACAAGCCGGGCACGGAGGTGTTGCCGGAGGCGGAGCTGCTGGTGCAGCAGCCGCCCCGGTTCGTCTCCCGCGGTGGTGAGAAGTTGCTCGAGGCGCTGGCGCGCTTTCCGCTGCAGGTGGAGGGCCGCGTTTGCCTCGATGGCGGCATCTCTACCGGCGGCTTCAGCGACTGCCTGCTTCAGCACGGCGCCGCGCGCGTCTATGGCATTGATGTGGGTTACGGCCAAACCGCCTGGAGCCTGCGCAGCGATCCCCGAGTGGTGCTGCGCGAGCGCACCAACCTGCGCCACCTCAGCCCCGCAGACCTCTACGGCCCGGAGGACCCTTTGCCCGATCTGGCGGTGGCCGATGTGTCGTTCATCTCCCTGGCCCTGGTGTTGCCGGCCCTGCTGGGCTTGCTCCAGAACGAGGTGCCCGTCGATCTGGTGCTGCTGGTCAAGCCCCAGTTCGAGGTGGGCAAGAGCCGCGTCGGCAAGGGCGGGGTCGTGCGCGATCCCGTCGCCCACTGCGATGCGATTGCGGGGGTGATTGCGGCGGCCGGGGCGTTGGGGCTGAAGGCCTGCGGCCTGGTGGCGTCGCCGATCACCGGGCCCGCCGGCAACCACGAATACCTGTTGTGGCTGCGGCGCTTGGGCGTTGTTCAACACGATGTTGCACAAACCGCAAACCCCCAACAGGCAAACCCCCAACAGGTAAACCCCGAACAGGCAACCCCTGCTCCGCTAGCCACGGCGACCGTGGGCCCCGCCCAGATCAAAGCCCTGGTGGCCAGCACGCTGACCACCAGGGCTCGAGGGGATGGCTGAACGGCGCTGGTGCCGACAAGCTCAGCTCAGATCAGATGGCGCCGCTGTCGCGGTCGCCGGTGCGGATGCGGATCACCGAGTCGATCGTGCTGACGAAGATCTTGCCGTCACCGATTTCGCCGGTACGGGCCGCGTCCTGAACCGCTGAAACCACGGTATCGACTTTGTCGTCGTCGACGACGATTTCCAATTTCAGCTTCTGCAGGAACTCCACGGTGAATTCCGAGCCGCGGTAGCGCTCCACCTGGCCCTTCTGACGGCCAAATCCGCGCACCTCGCTCACGGTCATGCCCACGATCCCCGCGTTCACCAGCGCGATCTTGACGTCCTCGAGCTTGAAGGGACGAATGATGGCCTCAACTTTTTTCATAGGAACAGCTCGGGCTGAATAGAAGTCTCTCAGGAAATCCCTGCCGGTGGGAGGGAATCGCCCCATTAGGCCCGAGCTTTGCGGGGGTCGTCGTAGCGGTTGTTACCGGCGGGGGCGCTCGCGCGGGGCGCCGGAGTGGCTTCCCGGTTCTTTCTAGGATCGCCGTGCACGCCGGGCCTCTGGCCGGGCCGTTTCCCCTTTCCATGTCCTCCAGCTCCGCAGCTCCCGCCAGCCCTGATCGCACCCAAACGCCGCTCTATGGCGAGCGGGCCATCGCCGAGGCGGAGCTGATCTGCTTCGACAATCCCCGGCCCGGACGCCCCTACGAGATTTCGATCGAGCTGCCCGAGTTCACCTGCAAGTGCCCGTTTTCGGGCTACCCCGACTTCGCCGTGCTGCGTCTGCTCTATCAGCCTGGCCCCCGGGTGGTGGAGCTCAAGGCGATCAAGCTCTACGTGAACAGCTACCGCGACCGCTCCATCTCCCATGAGGAGGTGGCCAACCGCATTCTCGACGACCTGGTGGCCGCCACCGATCCCCAGTGGATGCAGCTGGAAGCCGACTTCCATCCCCGCGGCAACGTGCACACCGTGGTGCGGGTCAGCCACGGCACGCGGCTGCCCTGCTGACGGGCCACCTCAGAGCTGGCTCAGGAGCTGGGGTAGTTCGGTGGCAAAGCCGGTGAGGTTGCGGTTGCACAGCCCGGCCACGTGCAATTGGCCCTGCTGGCCCGGTTGCTCCTCGGCGATCGCCCACAGCTGACGGGTGGCCAGCAGGCTGAGGCCTCCACCGGCCAGGGCGATGGCAAAGCCGGCATAAACGAGGGGCACGCCCGGATCCCGCTTCAGCAGGATGCCGCTGGCGGGCAGCACGCTCTCCACCCGGATCGGCAGACCCTTCACCTCCACGGGTTCACCACCGGGGGCGATCTGGCTGAGCAAGCTGCCATCGGCGCCGTACACATCCACTGGCCCCTGCTCACTGCTCAGGCTGAGCAGCACCGGCTCGCTGCCATCGGGCCGGGTTGGCAGCACCAGCCCCCACACCTGCTCGCCCAGCTGAGGGAAGCTCTGCAGCGGCAGTTGCAGCAGCGGACTCTTGCCCAGTTGCACCGTGATCGCCGCCAGGGCCCAGTCGGCCTGATAGAGGGTCACTCCCTGGAAGCGCAGCGGATGGTTGACGCTGATTTGCGCCTGCTTCAGCAGGCTGCCTTCGCTGCCGTCGCCCTCAAGGATGCGCAGCTGGGACGTGAATTGCTCTGGTCGGCCGGCGGGATCCCGTTGGATGGCGAAGCGGTCGAGGGCGAGAGTGAGCCGGCTGCTGCCGCGGCTGTCCATCAGCTCGAGGCTGCGGCCGGGGGCCAGGTATTGCTCGGCCCGCTGACCGCCTACGGCCCCCCAGGCGGCACCCAGCATCAACACCACCATGCCGGCATGGACGAGCATGGGGCCCACCCGGCCCACCACCCCCTTGCGGGCCGCCAGGCGCCCCTCCTGGAGCTGGATCTGCCAACCCTGACGCTGCAGCAGCTGGGCCAGCGTGTCCAGGCTGGAGCTGGGGCTAGGGGTGGGCAGGGTTTCGGCCACGCTCAATTTGCTGAGCTGGCGAGGGGAGCGGTAGTCGATCCAGCGCAGGGCGGCCTGCAGGGCGGGCCACTGGCGGCGCCAACTGCAGAGCAGCAGTGACAGGGCCAGCCAGGCCAGCAGCCCTAGAAACCAGCCGCTGGAAAAGACATGGTCGAGCTGCAGGGCCATCACCCCATCGCCGCCCAGCAGGCCCAGCCAGGGTTGGGGGTCGTAAAGCCGGTGATAAAACTCGGCGGTTTCCTGCTGCGGGATGGCCGTGCCAACCCCGCTGGCGACGGCAATCACCAGCAGCAGCACAATCGCCAGGCGCAGATCGGAGATCCAGCCCAGCACCCGGGTGAAGCCTCTGATGGAGCTGGTCATCGCCAGTTGGCCACCAGGGTGAGGGCACCGGTGGTGACCAGCACCACGCCGCTGATCGGTGGCACCCATTGACCCACCCGGCGAAGGCTGAGTAGGTGCGGCAAACTGGCCGCCGCGGTGCCCGCCAGCAGCAGCGGCACGACCTGGCCCGCGCCGAAGCTGGTCAGCAGCAGCATCCCCACCAGGGGTTTGCCGTTTTGGGCTATCCAGGCCAGCAGCACCGCTAACACCGGCGTGGTGCAGGGGGTGGCCGCCAGCCCGAAGGCCAGGCCCGCAGCCATCGGCGCCAGTGGCGCCGGCACGCGGCGACGCCACACCTCCGGATCGGGGCCGGCGGGCAGGGGCAGCTTGAGCAGGCCAAGCAGGTTGAGCCCCATCAGCAGGGCCAGCACCGCCACCACAGTCGGAATCAGGCCAGGAATCTGGCCATAGATGCGGCCTAGCAGCCCACTCACCAAGCCCAGCAGCACCAGGGCCGCCACAATCCCTGCAGTGAAGCTGAGGCTGCGCAGCCAGGGGGTCTGACGCTGGGCCAATGCAGCACTGCCGGTTTCGTTGCTGAAGCCGGCCAGGTAGGCCAGGGTGATTGGCAACAGCGATAGCGAGCAGGGGCCCAGGCTGGTGAGCAGCCCGCCTGCAAACACCACGGCCACGGTGCCGGGTGAGGGGCTGGCCAGGGATTGCTGCAGCAGCGCCTCGCTGGTGCGGGCCCAATCGGCCAGTTGGGGCCCAAGGCTGATCATCTGGTCAGCCTATCGGGCGGCTGCGGTGCGCCGGCGGCGGGGGGTGGAGGCGAGGCCGCCTGCTTCCAGCGAGCAGCGGATCAGCAGGCCGCACACCAGCAGGCTGGCCATCAGCGAGTTGCCGCCGTAGCTGATCAGCGGCAAGGGCAGGCCGGTGGTGGGCATGGCGCCACTGGCCACCGAAATGTTGAGAATCGATTGACCCACCAGCAGGGTGGTGCAGCCGATGGCGATCAGGCGCTGCTGGTTGCTGCGGCAACTCAGAGCTACCCGCAGGCCCACAAAACCAAACAGCAGCAGAAACAGCAGCAGCACCACCGATCCCACAAAGCCAAACTCCTCGGCAAACACAGCGAAGATGAAATCGGTGCTCTGGATCGGCAGGTATTGCAGTTTCTGGGTGGATAGGCCAAAACCCTCCCCCAGAACGCCTCCCGAGCCGATGGCCAACAGGCTCTGCACCAGCTGGTAGCCATCGCCCTGGGCATCGCGCCACGGATCGAGAAACGACGCCACCCGCAGGCGCTGATAGTTGTTCATCAGGATGCTGGCGCTGCCGAGCAGACCCCCGGCACCGGCGGCCCCCAGCAGCAGGGGTAGAGAGAGGCCGCCGGCCAGCGCCATCAGCCAGAGCAGCAGGCCGGAAAGGGCGGCGGTGCTGAGGTTGGGCTGCTTGAGGATCAGCAGAATCAGCGCCCCGAACACCCCAAGCCACAGCAGCTTCTGATCGCCGCCGATGCGCTTCCAGTGGGCAAACAGCGCAGCCCCCTGCAGCACCAGGAAGGGCTTCACCAATTCCGACGGTTGCAGCTGGACGGGACCGACCACCAGCCAGCGGCTCGCCCCATTGACGGTGCTGCCGACCACCAGGGTGGCCGCAATCATGATGATGCCGACCCAGAGCCCCAGGGGGGCGAGGTGCAGCCAGCGCCGCAGGCTGGTGCGTAGGCCGAGCCAGAGCAGGCCCCAGCTGGCCACCATCCAGATGAGCTGGCGCTTGAGATAGAAGGCTCCATCGCCCATTTCCCGTTCCGCCACCCACCAGCTCGCTGAGGTGAGCACCAGCAATCCGATCACGCTCCAGAGCGCCACCATGCCCAGCAGCAGCCGCGCCTCTGCGGGCCACTGGTCCCAGGGCAGGGGCAACAGGCCTCCGCCGATGCTGCGGCTTGGCGAGGCGTTGCTGCTGGTGGTGTGGGTTGCGGTTCGGGCCAAGACAAGGAGTAAGGAGTGCCGGAGCGGCACCATCCTGAGGCCCTATTGAGCCGTGTTTGGGTGGTGGTTGTCGAGCCCCTTCGAGCCAATCGGTACCCAATAAAAAAGCCCAGCGAATGCCGGGCATGTGGGAGTTGTGTGGCCAGACCAGTGGAGCTTGACGAGACTCAGTTGCCGACGTTTTGTTGGCGACGGCCAGTGGCCAGTTCCACCTTGAGGATCTTGCCGC
Source organism: Synechococcus sp. 8F6 (assembly GCF_002252665.1). Lineage (GTDB taxonomy): Bacteria > Cyanobacteriota > Cyanobacteriia > PCC-6307 > Cyanobiaceae > Cyanobium_A. The sequence continues at coordinate 30,158 of NZ_NQKZ01000016.1, read as the reverse complement.
CCTGCTTCATGATTCGCTGCTGCTCAGCGAACCAGCTGTCGTAGGGCACCCATTTCGTGAAATAGGTGTTCTGCAGCTCGCGCTGGGTGCGGCTTTTCTCCGGACAGGGGATGCAGGCCGTGATCTTGAACAGACGCATGGTGGTGATCCTCGGGGTGTGCCGCTGGCAGGGGATCAGTTGCCCAGGCCGGAGCAGATGTAGTCGAAATACACCCCCATTTCACGGCCAGCATCCGGACCCACGAGGGCAGCCGTGGTTTCCTTCATGGCCTGGATCGACTGCACGGTGGCGCCGATGGGCACGCCCAGGGAGTTGTAGGTCTCCTTGAGGCCGTTCAGCACGCGCTCGTCGAGGATTGAGGTGTCACCCGCCAGCATGGCGTAGGTGGCGTAACGGAGGTAGTAATCCAGGTCGCGGATGCAGGCCGCATAGCGACGGGTGGTGTACATGTTGCCGCCGGGACGGGTGATGTCCGAATACAGCAGCGACTTGGCCACGGCCTCTTTGATGATGGCTGAACCGTTGGCGCTGATGGTGGCAGCAGCCCGAACCCGCAGCTCACCGCTGGCGAAGTACTGCTCCAGGCGGCCCATGGCCGAACCGTCGAGGTACAGGCCCTGGACGTCGGCCTGGTTGATGACGTTAGTGATGGCGTCTTGCATGAATCCGGCTTGGGTGGCGGGGAATGGGGAAGGAACGTCGCCTCAGGAGAGGGCGCCGATGACGTAGTCGAAGTAGAAACCGGCTTCTTCAGCGTCAGAGCCCGTGAGCAGGCCCATGGCGGCGTTCTTCATTTCCCGCACGGACTCAGCCATGGCGTCCAGGGGAGTGCCGAGGGAGCGATACATCTCCTTGGCGCCGATGATGCCGATCTCTTCGATGGGCGTCACGTCACCGGCGATGATCCCGTAGGTCACCAGGCGCAGGTAGTAGTCCATGTCGCGAAGGCACGAAGCGGTCATCTCCTCGCCGTAGGCATTGCCGCCAGGGGAGATGACGTCGGGACGCCGCTGGAACAGGGCTCCGCCTGCGGTTTTCACGATGCGCTCGCGGCTCTCGCTAAGAACCTGAGCCACGCGAAGACGACGTTGACCAGCGCCCACGAAGGACTTGATCTGGTCGAGTTCGCCAGGGCTGAGGTAGCGGGCTTCGGCGTCCGCGTTGATGATCGAGTTGGAGACGATGCTCATGCAGTTCTGCCTCGAAACAAGCGGCCGCCTTGACGGAGACCGATATCCGGTGGGTAAGGGAAGGATCGACTCGCGCCGATCGTCGAATCATTCTGCGCTAAGCCCCCGCACAGCCCTTGGCAGCGGTAACAGTTCTTCACGGCGCTTTTGACTCGAAGATCCCTTGGGCTGCAATGGTTTTGGTCGATGTTGTTCATAGCGACCGACCGCAGCAATTGTTCATTATTCAGTGGCGCTGATTGGCGCACTTGTTTCACGGTGTGAATCAAAAGTTGTGGCAATTGATGTTTCTGAACATGAAAAACCCCCCCCGAAGCAAATTCGGGAGGTGGGAAGGTTCGTTAGTGGCCCCGTTGGCCCCTGCCTGTCGATTCAGATGGGGGCTTTCGGCCGAGGGGTGAGGCCGGCGTTGCCCCCATACAGCTCTGCGGTGCGGTTCACCGTGCTGAGGGGGATGCCATCGGCAGTTGCCAGGCCGCGCAGATAGGGAACGGTGTCCTGGCCAAAGGCTTGGCCATATTCTTCACTGCTCAGCAGGGCATCGACGGCCGCCTGTTGGCCTAGGCTGGCTCGTGTGGCCAGGAATGCACTCACTTCCTGGGGCTGGGCGGCCCGTCCGAGCAAGGCGAGGTAGGCGGCTGACGCTGCCCGAAGCAGCGCCATGCGGTTGAGGCGCTGTTGGAAGAGGTCACTGCCAGCGATCTGGGTGACCAGTTCGGCCACGGTGAGCTGCTGGTTGCGGAATTGGGATTCCGCATCGCCCAGCCGCTCGGCGGCAAATGGAACCCGGTTGAGCAGTTGCTTGTAGACGCTCTCCAGGGCCTCCTGAACTTGGGTTTCGCTGCTGGTGCGGCCCACCTGCACGGGCCTGCCAACGCTCTGGCGACGGCTGAAGCCCTGGGGGCGGCCCGGTTGAATCGCCTTGGCCATCGCGGCGCCAGGTTGGCTGGCGAGTCCGCTGGTCTGGCCGCTGCCCACGGAGGCCCGCCAATTGCCGCTGATCGGGGTCCGCGTGCTGGGGGTGGAGGGTGGGCTGCCGCCGGGCGTTGAGGTCCAGAACCCTGTTGTGGTGGCTGGGGCTTGGTTCCAGCGCCGGGTCGGGGCTGGTGCTTGGCGAATGCTGCCGGGGCCCGTGGGAATGGCCGTTGCCGGGGCTGCCATCGTTTCCCCACCGGCGATCTGGGCGCTCCATCCACCCATCACCACGCGGGGGCGATCGGCCAGGTTGCGCGACACCGTGTCAGTGGTGGTGCGCAGGGTCTGGGGAGCGGCCACATCAGGGCGTTTGCCCGGGGTGATGTCGGCATAGGCCGCCGCATTGAAGGGCCGGTTGAGGGCTGGCACTTGGCGGGCATTGCGATCGCCGGCGGTGATGAACCGCTCATAAGGAACGGTGTCCTCGCCGAAGCAATCGTTGTATTCCCGGCTGTTCAGCATCTTGTCGACGACGCCGTAGAAGCCCGAGCGGGCGGCGGTGTCGAAGTAGGCGTCGATTTCCCAACGCCCGAAGCTGGGGCGGCCCAGGATGCGGCGGTGCATCACCTCGATCGCTTTGGTGATGTAGAGGCCACTCCAGTAGCGGCGCCGGAAGGCGGTGGAGCGGGCCACCTGACGCACGAATTCGCGCAGGCTGATGTCGCCGTTTTCGAGCTTGATTTCCTCGACTTTGTTGCGTTCACCGGCATAGCCAGCGGTGCCGAGGATCTGCACGTACACCGCGTTGATCACCGCCTGGGTGCTGGCCTCTGTGCCGCGCACGCTGGGCTGACCGCCGCGGCGGGGCACGGAACTGCCGCCGGTGGCGATCTGCTGCAGCCGCACCACCTTCGGGCCCACGCGGCGAGGCATGGCCTTGCGGAACTGGACGCTGTCCATCTGGCCCGGCTGGGCCAAGCCGTTGCCGATCAGGATCCGACGGCTGTCGTAGCCGTAGGGCGCTGGGCGGGTGGCCACCGAAGCGGTGCCAGAGGGGAAGATCGCGCCGTAGTTGAGGGCCAGCGGGTCATTGCCGCCGCCGTAGACGTGCTGGTCGGGGAAGGGCTGGCGGTAGGAGGCGTAGAGGGTGACGTACTGGGGGGCGCCTTCAAACGGTGCGCTGAAGCGGAACAGCTTGCGGTTGGACCCCCAGCCGGCGCTCTCCTGGGCTTCTTCACCCAGATCCCGCAGGTAGGGCACGGTTTCCTCCCCGAACACCCGGGCGTACTCGATGGTGTTGATCAGGGCATCCACGAGGCCGTTGAGCCCCTGGGCGCTGACGATGTCGAAGTAGCGGGTGAACTCCTCGCGGGAGCTGATGCCCCGGCCGAGGAAGTGGCGGAAGGCCAGCTCGACGGCCCGGCTGTTGGAGAAGCGGCCGAAGAATTGCTGTCGGTATTCCTTGCTACGGCCGAGGGCGCGGATGAACTCGCGCATCGACAGCTGGCCCTGGCGCACCTGGGTGGCCTCCACCGGGCAGGGCATCTGGCTGTAGGCCTTGGCGATGTCGCGTTCAAACACCTGGCGATAGGCCGCGCGGATCACCTCGGCCTTTTGAGCGCCACTGAGGCGCGGCCGCATGATGAAGCGCTGCTTGCCATCGGCTGCGAGGGCGTAGGTGGCCGGCAGCTGCAGACCCTGGTTCTCAGGGCTGCCGAGGCGCTGGCGGGTCGAGGGGGTGGGCACCTCCAGCTCGGCGATCAGCACGTTGAAGTACTGAATCACCAGCTGGCGGGCCTGGGGATTGTCCTTGCAGAGGCCGGCGGCGGCGGCGCGCATCTCCTGCAGCGCCACATTGGTGGCGGCCAGGGAGCAGGCCTTCTCGAGCACGTCGCGCAGGCCGCGGGTGTTGACGGCCAGGATGCTGGGATCGCCAGCCACCAGGGCATAGCCCACGTAGCGCAGGAACCAGGCCATGTCGCGCAGCGATTTGCGCATCCGGTCGGTGCCGTAGCGGCCCACCGCGATCGGGCTGAAGCCGGTGGGCAGCACCACGCGCACGTCGGCATCGCCGCCGGCGCCCTCGAGCAGACGGGTGATCAGGTTGCCGCCGGAGCTGTCGGTGCCCTGGGCGAAGGTTTGCACCGAGCGCTGGAAGGCGGCCTGGTCGGCGGCGAGGGGCGTTTCATTGCCGCTGGCTTTAGCGGAAATGCTTAGGGGCGCATCCAGATAGGAGAGCGGCGTGCCGCCGGCAAAGATCCGGTTGGCCGCCTTGGCCACGATGAAGTCGGCATTTTCCGAGATCCGGCGCGCGGCCTCCAGCCGCTGCTGACCGCTCTGGAAGAAGGCCATCAAAGTGTCGAGTTCCCCGCCGTCGGGGAAGCGGTCCTGTTGCTCCGCCTGACGGACGCTGGAGAGCGGCAGGGTGTCGTAGCGCTGGGGGGAAACCCTGGTGCTGCCGCTGCTGGCGGTCACGGTCATTGACGAGAGCGAACCGGGCTGGGCCACATTACGGCGGGCCCTCTGGGCCTTCGTCGGGCCATGAACAAATGTTTGCAGCCGCGTCGGGGTCCGCTGTTTGGATCGGGCGCGCAGGCATGAAAAGCTCGGCCGGTTGCCGTTCACGATTTCTGTGCCTGCCCCCGTGCCCGCCAGTGATGCCGCCACGCCAGTGGTGAGCGCCTTCTACGACCGCTTCCCCTACCCAGGCGATCCCCTTCAGGACGGCCCTCCACCGGGATACAACTGGCGCTGGTGCGTTGACAGCGCCTGGGCCGCCGCCTTCGGTGCCGTTCCGTCCCGCCCCAGCAGCGGCCCGCGCAGCTGGCGGATCCTCGATGCCGGCTGCGGCACCGGCGTCAGCACCGACTACCTCTGCCATCTGAATCCCGGTTCCTCGGTGCTGGCGGTGGACATCAGTCCGGGCGCTCTTGAGGTGGCGAGCTCGCGCACCCGCCGCTCCGGGGCCGCAGCCCAGGTGCGCGAGCTGCGCATCGAGCAGCGCAGCCTGCTCGACCTGGCCGGGGAGGGTCCGTTCGACTACATCAATTCGGTGGGGGTGTTGCACCATCTGCGCCAGCCGGAAGCCGGCCTGCGGGCCTTGGCGGGGCTGCTGCGGCCCGGTGGCCTGCTCCATCTTTTTCTGTACGCCGACGGTGGTCGCTGGGAAATTCACCGCACCCAGCGGGCCCTGGCGCTGCTGGGTGCAGGAACAGGCGATGAAGGCCTGCGCCTGGGCCGGCAACTGCTGGCGGAGCTGCCCGAAACCAATCGGCTGCGCCGCCACCACGAGCAGCGCTGGGCCCTCGATACGACGGCCGATGCCAACTTCGCCGACATGTACCTCCACCCCCAGGAGACCAGTTACAACCTGGACCGCCTGATGGTGTTCGTGGCCGCAGCTGGTCTCGAGTTCGTCGGGTTCTCCAACCCGGAGGTGTGGGATCCGGCGCGGCTGCTGCAGGGTGACCTGCTGGAGCGGGCCCAGGCCCTCAGCCCTCGCGATCAGTGGACTCTGGTCGAGGAGCTCGACCCCGACATCAGTCACTTTGAGTTTTTCTTGAGCCAGGGTGCGGTATGCCTCCCGGACTGGGGTTCCGATGCTGCCCTCCTGGCCGCCCGTGCTGAGGTCAACCGCTGCCTCTGGGGCTGGCCATCGACCAGTCTGATGGGCCCCGATCTGATGCCACTCAGCCTCAGCGCGGAGGGCCTCAGCCTGATGCGGGCACTGGAGGCCGCCCCAGAGCTGGCGATCGACGAGCTGCCCCTGGATTGGCCCCTTGCTCAGCGGCTTGCGGTGGCCCGTCAGCTGCTGGAGCAGCGCGTGTTGCTGCCCGTGCTTTGACCCGCACGTGATAGATTCCGCGCGCCTTTTCAGGGGTTGAACGCGGTTGTCAGTTTCCCTCCCCTGCTCCTCCGTTCCCGACTCCGGGAGTGCCGCTCTGCCGGCCTCTTCCGTCTGCGTGGACCTGGAGCAGATGGTGGACTCCACCGCCGTATCGATCCCTGTGGTGGTGGCACCTGCGGCGCACGATCGTGCCTCGGCCGACCCCAGCACCAGCGCTGATCCCAGCAATGGAATGGGCGATTACTTCCGGCTCCAACGGCGGTTGTTGCTGGCCACCATGCTGCTCTCCGCAGCGGCAGTGGTCGTCACCGCCCTCGTCGGTTCCCTTGCCACGGCCTTCAGCCTGTTGGTGGGTGCCCTGGCTGGATTGCTCTACCTGTGGCTGTTGAGCCGCAGTGTCACCCGGCTGGGGGAAAACTCCCGCCGCTTGAGCAGGGCCCAGCTGCTCGTGCCGGTCGCTCTGGTGCTCGTCTCCACCAGGGTCCCCCAGCTCTCCACCCTGCCGGCCCTGTTGGGCTTCCTGCTCTACAAACCGGCGGTGATCCTTCAGGCCGTCTTCGACTCCTGATCCCCACACCGTTCCGTCGCTCCGGCGACCCCGAACTCCCCTTCGCTGGCTCCGATGCCTCTCCTTCTCCCCTTTGCTGAACTGGAGGTTGGTCAACACCTCTACTGGCAACTTGGCAACCTCAAGATCCATGGCCAGGTGTTCCTGAGCTCGTGGGTTGTGATCGGTGCCCTGTTGGCCCTGGTGGTGGTCGGCACCCGCAAGTTGGAGCGTGATCCCCGCGGCACCCAAAATCTGCTCGAGTTCGTGTGGGATTACATCCGCGACCTCTCGCGCGAGCAGATCGGTGAGAAGGCCTACCGCGACTGGATGCCCTTCATCGGCACCCTGTTTCTGTTCATCTTCGTGAGCAACTGGGGCGGAGCCTTGGTGCCCTGGAAGCTGATCCACCTTCCCAGCGGCGAGCTCGGTGCTCCCACCGCCGACATCAACACCACGATTGCGCTGGCGCTGCTCGTGTCGCTGGCCTATTTCTATGCCGGCTTGAGCCGCAAGGGTCTGCGTTACTTCGAGTACTACGTGGAACCCACCCCGATCATGCTGCCGTTCAAGATCGTCGAGGATTTCACCAAGCCTCTCTCCCTCTCCTTCCGTCTCTTCGGCAACATCCTGGCCGACGAGTTGGTGGTGGCGGTGCTGGCGTTCTTGGTGCCCCTGATCGTGCCCCTGCCGGCCATGTTCTTGGGACTGTTCACCAGCGCCATTCAGGCCCTGATCTTCGCCACCCTTGCCGCCTACTACATCGGTGAGGCGGTGCACGAGGAGCATCACTAGGTGCTTCCACTCAGCAGGGTTGCTCAGGCGCTCTGCTAAATCTCACTCGCGCAGGTCCGGATGCACCCCGGGCCCATTCCTTCGGGGATGTCCCAGGCGCAGGGTTTCAATCCCGGTCCACTACGCGCTGTCAAGGCGCCTCCCATCCCCCACTCCACCATGGATTCCATCACCTCCGCTGCGTCTGTTGTGGCCGCTGGCCTGGCTGTCGGCCTCGGTGCCATCGGCCCCGGCATCGGTCAGGGCACCGCAGCTGGCGGCGCCGTTGAAGGCATTGCACGTCAGCCCGAAGCCGAAGGCAAGATCCGCGGTACCCTGCTGCTGTCTTTGGCCTTCATGGAAGCTCTCACCATCTACGGCCTCGTGGTCGCCCTGGTGCTGCTGTTCGCCAACCCCTTCGCCGGTTGATCGTTGCGTGAGTGGAAGGAAGGTGGGGGCTTGAGCCCCTGCCCTCCCAGCCTCACGACCGCCCATCCCGCTCGATCGTTCCAGCGCCCTCGCCCCAATGACCAGCTGGCTTCTGCTCGCCGAAGCAGGTGTCCCGGAGGGAGGTCTGTTTGACCTCGACGCCACACTCCCGCTCATGGCGGTGCAGGTGGTGCTCCTCACCTTCATTCTGAATTCGTTGTTCTTCCGCCCCGTTGGCCGGGCCGTGGAGGACCGCGAGAGCTTTATTTCCACCAGTCGCGCCGACGCCAAGCAGAAGCTGGCTCAGGTTGAACGGCTGGAGTCCGACCTCAAGGAGCAGCTCAAGGACGCGCGTCAGCAGTCCCAGAAGCTGATTCAGGAGGCGGAACAGGAAATGGATCGTCTCTACCGCGATGCCCTGGCGGCCGCTACAGCGGATGCCAATGCATCCCGGGAGCAGGCTCGCCGCGAGATCGATGCCCAGAGGGATCAGGCGATGACCCAGCTCAACAAGGATGCCGACAAGCTCGGTGACCTGATCGTGTCCCGCTTGCTGGCCACCTCATGACCCACCTGCTGCCACCCTTGCTCGCCAGTCACGGCGGCTTTGGTCTCAATCTCAACCCGTTTGAGACCAACATCATCAACCTGGCGATCGTCATTTTTGGCCTCTGGAAGTTTCTGCCCGGTTTCCTGGGCGGCATCCTGGAGCGCCGTCGCAACGCCATTCTGAGCGACCTTCAGGACGCTGAAGAGCGTCTGGCCTCCGCCACCACGGCCCTGGCCCAGGCCCAGCAGGACCTGGCGGCTGCTCAGCAGAAAGCTGACCAGATCCGCACGGATGGTCAGGCCCGCGCCCAGGCGCTGCGCCTGGAGAGTGAAAAGCGCACCATTGAGGAGATGGCCCGCCTCAAGCAGGGTGCCATGGCCGATCTCAGCTCTGAGGCGGCCCGGGTTACAGACCAGCTGCGCCGTGAGGCTGCCAACCGCGCCATCGCCAAAGCGCTCGCCACCCTCCCTGGGAAGCTCGATGCCGATGCGCAAGCGCGGTTGATCGATCAGTCCATCACCACCCTGGGGAAAGCCTGATGCCACTCCTCAACTCGATTGCCACCCCCTACGCCGAAGCCCTGCTGCAGGTTGCTGAGTCGCGCAAGGAAACCGACACCGTGGCTGACCAGGCCAAGGGTGTGTTGGCGGTGCTCAACTCCAGCCCTGAACTGCGCGCAGCTCTCGCGTCTCCAGTGCTTGAGCCCGAGGCCAAGAAGGCCGCGCTGGCCAGCCTGTTCAACGACCAGGTGACTCCATCTTTTCAGAACCTGCTCAAGCTGCTGGCGGATCGTCAGCGCCTGCCCATGCTCGATGCGGTGCTGGCTCGTTTCCTTGAGCTCTACCGAGAGCTGCGCAACATCACCCTGGCCAAGGTCACCTCGGCCGCAGTGCTCACCGAAGAGCAACAGGCTGTGCTCAATCAAAAAGTGCAGGCGATCGCCGGTTCTAAGGCCGTGGAATTCGACCTCGCAGTGGACCCCAGCCTGATCGGTGGCTTCATCGTCAGCATGGGTTCCCAGGTGATCGACGCCAGCCTTTCCGGTCAGGTGCGCCGCCTCGGGCTGGCGCTGGCCCAGGTGAGCTAGCTCGGCTGCCAATTCCGGCCTTTCGGTCACCCCTTCTCCGCTTCAACGCCTCCCCTTTCATCAGCTCCCCCTGTGGGGACTTCCTCCCATGGTTTCCATCCGCCCCGACGAGATCAGCGCCATCCTCAAGCAGCAGATTGAGGACTACGACAAGTCGGTCTCGGTCAGCAACGTCGGAACCGTGCTGCAGATCGGCGATGGCATCGCCCGCGTGTATGGCCTGCAGCAGGTGATGGCCGGCGAGCTGGTGCAGTTTGAAGACGGCACCGAAGGTATCGCCCTCAACCTCGAGGACGACAACGTGGGTGTGGTGCTGATGGGCGAAGGCCGCGGCATCCAGGAAGGCAGCACCGTCAAGGCCACCGGCAAGATCGCCGCCGTGCCCGTGGGCGACGCCATGCTCGGCCGGGTGGTGAATTCCCTCGGCCAGCCGATCGATGGCAAGGGCGACATCGCCACCACCGAAACCCGCCTGATCGAATCGATGGCGCCTGGGATCATCCAGCGCAAATCGGTGCACGAGCCCATGCAAACGGGCATCACCGCCATCGACGCGATGATCCCCATCGGCCGTGGCCAGCGCGAACTGATCATCGGCGACCGCCAGACCGGCAAGACCGCCATTGCGATCGACACGATCATCAACCAGAAGGGTGAAGACGTTGTCTGCGTCTATGTGGCCGTGGGCCAGAAGGCTGCTTCCGTGGCCAACGTGGTGGAAGTGCTGCGCGAGAAAGGCGCCCTCGACTACACCATCGTGGTGGCCGCCAGTGCCTCCGAGTCGGCCGCACTGCAATACCTCGCTCCTTACACCGGCGCAGCCCTGGCTGAGTCGTTCATGTACAAGGGCAAAGCCACCCTGGTGATCTACGACGACCTCACCAAGCAGGCCCAGGCCTACCGCCAGATGTCGCTGCTGCTGCGCCGTCCCCCCGGTCGTGAGGCCTACCCCGGCGACGTGTTTTATTGCCACAGCCGCCTGCTGGAGCGCGCCGCCAAGCTGAGCGATGCCATGGGCAAGGGTTCGATGACCGCCCTGCCAATCATCGAGACCCAGGCCGGAGACGTGTCGGCCTACATCCCCACCAACGTGATCTCGATCACCGATGGTCAGGTGTTCCTCAGCTCCGACCTGTTCAACTCCGGTCTGCGCCCCGCCATCAACGTGGGCATCTCGGTGAGCCGGGTGGGCGGTGCCGCCCAGACCAAGGCCATCAAGAAGATCGCCGGCACCCTGAAGCTGGAACTAGCCCAGTTCGACGAGTTGGCCGCGTTCTCCCAGTTCGCCTCCGACCTCGACGCCGCCACCCAGCAGCAGCTGGGGCGTGGCAAGCGCCTGCGCGAGATCCTCAAGCAGCCCCAGTTTAGCCCCCTGATCCTGGCCGAGCAGGTCGCCGTCGTGTATGCCGGTGTCAAGGGCTTGATCGATGAAGTGCCCGTGGAGTCGGTCGTGCAGTTCTGCCGCGAGCTGCGCGACTACCTCAAGAGCAACAAGGCCGACTACATCTCCAAGGTGCAGACCGAGAAGCAGCTCAGCGACGAAGCTGAGGCCATGCTTAAGGATGCGATCAACGAGGTGAAGTCGACCATGCTCGCCTCCGTTTGAGGAGGGGGAGTACCGATGGCAAACCTCAAGGACATCCGCGACCGGATCAGTTCGGTCAAGAACACCCGCAAGATCACCGAGGCCATGCGTCTGGTGGCGGCCGCCAAGGTGCGCCGTGCCCAGGAGCAGGTGCTGCGCAGCCGGCCCTTCGCCGACCGCCTCGCTCGCGTGCTGGAAAATCTCCAGTCGCGCATGCGCTTTGAAGATGCCGATGCTCCCCTGCTGGAGCAGCGCGATGTGGCCACCATTACCCTGATGGCGGTGACCGGCGATCGCGGTTTGTGCGGCGGCTACAACGCCAACATCATCAAGCGCACCGAGCAGCGCGTTGCTGAGCTCAAGGGCCAGGGCTATGCCGTGGATCTGGTGTTGATCGGCCGCAAGGCGATCACCTATTTCCAGAATCGCGCCAGCCAATACACCATTCGGGCCACCTTCACGGGCCTCGAGCAGGTTCCCAAGGCGAATGAGGCGATGGGCATCGCCAACGAGGTGCTGGCGGAGTTTCTCGCCGGCACCACCGACCGGGTGGAGATCATCTTCACCAAGTTCATCAACTTGGTGAGCTCCAAGCCGGTCATCCAGACCCTGCTGCCCCTGGATCCCCAGGGCATTGCTATCCCTGAAGACGAGATCTTCCGTCTGACCACCCGGGATGGTCAGCTGGGTGTGGAAGTGGGTACGGCCGCCAACCCGCAGCCCAAGCTGCCGTCCGACATCGTGTTCGATCAGAGCCCGGATCAGCTGCTCAATGCGCTACTGCCGCTGTATCTGGAAAACCAGTTGCTGCGCTCCCTCCAGGAGGCTGCTGCTTCCGAGCTCGCCAGCCGGATGACGGCCATGAACAACGCCAGCGACAACGCCAAGGCGCTCGCCAAGACCCTCACCCTCGACTACAACAAGGCGCGTCAGGCGGCCATCACCCAGGAGATCCTGGAAGTGGTGGGCGGCGCCGCGGCCATGGCCTGAGCACAGCCTCTTCACGCTGCCGTCAGCGCTCCATCCCCGAACTCCCCGCCACCGCGTGGAGGTCGGGGATTTTTGTGCGCTGCTGCGGCTGAGATGCTGGAGCGGAATCCCTGTGCGTTGTGGAGGAGCCGATGCTCCAGCCGTTGCCTGCCGCTGCCGGGCTGGCGATCGAGACCCTGTTCCCCGTGGCGCTCGGACGGGTGCAGCTGTTGCCCGATCCACTCGAGACGGCGCTTCAGATTCAGGCGATGAATAGCCTCAGAGGTGAGGCTGGCTCGAATCCGGATCCCGGCTGTGCCTGGACGGGGGATCTCAACGGCGTGTGGCAGCTGCAGCGCCATCGCGTCTTTGCGCCCTTGATCGCCGTTCTGGCTGGTCACGCGCAGGCCTACCTGCAGCAGCTCGGCTTTGATCACGCCAAGACGGCCCTGCACATTCAGCGCTGCTGGCCGGTGCTCAGCGAGGCGGGGCAGGTGGTGGGCCGGCACCACCACCCCAATGCCCATCTCAGTGCCATCTACTACCTCAATGGCGATGGCACCGGGCGCAGCGGTTGTCTGCGCCTGTGGCCGAAGCGGCAGATCAACGAGCTGGTGCCGGGCATGGCCGTGGGGCACGGCGGTCCCCTCGCCCCCTCGCCCTGGACCGCTCCCTGGGTGGATGTGGCTCCCCAGGCCGGCCTGCTGCTGCTGTTCCCCAGCTGCCTGGATCACGCCGTGCTGCCCAACGAGGACCCCGACGATCTGCGCTGCTCCCTCAGCATCGATTTCGCTTTGAGCGCACCTGCCGCTGAGGCCGGAGCTACGCCGCCGGAATACCTGGCCCCCCACCCCAGCCAGTGGCAGGAGTTGTGAGCCCGCCCGCCGGGTGCGTGGAGGCGGGCTGGGAAGATGGGGCATCGCAGCTCCGATCCGGCCCCTCCCGTGACCGATCCCCAGACCTTCACGATCACCGCCGCATTTGAAGGCGCCCAGCACACTTTCCCCTGCCGCAGCGACCAGACCGTGCTGGCCGCGGCCGAGGCGGCCGGCGTGCCCCTGCCCAGCTCCTGCTGTTCGGGGGTGTGCACCACCTGTGCGGCGCTGATCAGCGAGGGCAGCGTGCACCAGCCCGACGCCATGGGCGTCAAGGCCGAGCTGCAGCAGCAGGGCTATGCCCTGCTCTGCGTCTCCTTTCCCCTGGCGGATCTCAAGCTCCAGGCGGGGATGGAGGACGCCCTCTACGAAGCCCAGTTCGGCCAATACCAGAAGTGAGCAGCTCGGCGCTCAGCCTGCGCCCCGTCACCTTGCGTCTCCCCCGCGGCCCCGGCTCGCTGCTGGTCCAGATCGAAACCGCCCTGGCGGCTGAGGGGCAGCCGTTGCGCTGGGCGATCGTCGCGGTGGAGCCGGCCGCCGATCCCCAGGCGGGACCCGGGGGTGCGGTGCTGACGATTGAAGCGGTGGTGCTGGCATGACGGCCTCCCGGCCCCTGCCCACGCTGCTGGTGATTCCGACCGGCATCGGTTGCGAGCTCGGCGGCTACGCGGGCGATGGCCTACCCGTCGCCCGCTTGCTGGCGGCCGCCAGCGGCTGCCTGATCACCCACCCCAACGTGATGAACGGGGCGGCCCTCTACTGGAGTGACCCGCGCATCCACTACGTGGAGGGGTCGGCGTTGGATCGTTTCGCCGCCGGGGCCCTGGCGTTGCAGCCGGTGCGCCGGCAGCGGGTGGGACTGCTGCTCGATGCTGGTATCGAAGAGGAGTTGCGCTGGCGCCACCTGCAGGTGGCTGAGGGTTGTCGCGCCAGCCTGGGCCTGGAGATCGGCCCGGTGGTCAGCACCGATGCGCCCCTTGAGGTTTCCTTGCGCCAGGGGGCCAGCGGCGCCAGCTGGGGGCAGCTCGGCCGCCCCGATGCCCTGCTGCGGGCTGGCCGGCAGCTGCAGGCGGCTGGGGCCACGGCCATCGCCGTGGTGGCCCGCTTTCCGGAGGATCCCGGCAGTGAGGCCCTGGCGGCCTATCGCCAGGGCTCTGGCGTGGATGCCCTGGCCGGCGCCGAAGCGGTGATCAGCCATCTGCTCAGCCGGGAGCTGGGGATCCCCTGCGCCCATGCGCCGGCCCTCAGCCCGCTGCCGCTGGATCCCGATCTCGATCCGCGGGCGGCGGGGGAGGAATTGGGCTACACGTTTCTGGCCTGCGTGCTGGTGGGCTTGAGCCGGGCGCCCGATCTGGTGCCGCTGGCAGCTGGTGCGTCCGCGCCCTGGGCAGCGGGTGCAGACCTGCTGCAGATCGGTGACGTGGGGGCCGTGGTCGCACCCGCAGGAGCCCTCGGCGGTGCTGCCGTGCTGGCCTGCGCTGAGCGCGGCATTCCCGTGATCGCTGTGCACAACCCCTGTGTGCTGGCGGTCTCGGCCGAGGCCCTGGGGCTGGAGGTGCTGACGGCGGACAGTTATGCGGCAGCGGCGGGGTTGTTGGTGGCCCTGCGGGAGGGGATCAGCCCCGCCGCCCTGGAGCGGCCCCTGCCCCGCCTGCGCTAGTCACTGCAGGCAGGCCATCGGGTGCCGGGGTGTCACCCCCAGGGCCCTGGCCACGCCCGGGTGGCACACGGCCCCAGCCGCGGTATTGAGGCCCGAGAGCAGCTCGGGGCGATCGGTGACGGCCTCCACCAGGCCCCGCCCAGCCATCACCAGGATGTAGGGCAGGGTGACGCTCACCAGCGCTTCGGTGGAGGTGTAGGGCACGGCGCCGGGCATGTTGCCGACGGCGTAGTGCTGCACGCCGTGGAGGGTGTGCACCGGATCGGTGTGGGTGGTCTCGCGGCTGGTGGCAATGCAGCCCCCCTGATCGATCGCCACATCGACGATCACCGAGCCAGGCTGCATCTGCTGCACCAGCGCTTCACTCACCAGGGTGGGAGCGCGGCCGCCGGCCGTGAGCACGGCGCCGATCAGCAGGTCGGCCTGCGGCACCAGGCGTTCGATCAGGCTGCGGTTGCTCACCAGGCTCACCAGGCGCCCGCGGCGGTGGGCCTCCAGGCTGCGCAATTTCTGGGGCGAGCGGTCCAGCAGAAACACCTCCGCGTCCATCGCGGCGGCGATCCGGGCCGCATTCCAGCCCACACTGCCCGCCCCCAGCACGACCACCCGGGCCGGCCGCACCCCCGTGCAGCCCCCCATCAGGATGCCGCGCCCGCCGTGGGGTTTTTCCAGCAGGTGGGCCCCCACCTGGGCGGCGATGCGGCCGGCGATCTCGCTCATCGGCGCCAGCAGGGGCAGGGAGCCGTCGTCGAGCTGCACCGTTTCGTAGGCCACCGCTGTGGTGCCGGCCGCCAGCAGGGCCCGGCCCACATCGGGATAGGCCGCCAGATGCAGGTAGGTGAACAGCACCAGGTCGGGGCGCAGGAAGGCAAATTCCTCCGGCTGGGGCTCCTTCACCTTCACCACCAGGTGGGCGGCCCAGGCCTCCTCTGCGCTCACCAACCGGGCGCCGGCGGCGGCAAACTGCTCGTCCGTGAATCCTGCCCCCAGGCCAGCGCCGGCCTGGATGCGCACCTCCATGCCCTGGTTCACCAGGTCGCCGGCGGCGTCGGGTGTGAGGGCCACCCGCTGCTCATCGCGCTTGATTTCCGCTGGCACGCCGATGCTGGCCATTGGTGCCGTGTGGCCCGCGCCGGGGCTGGGGGCTGCCATGGATCAGCTACGCAAACGTCCCTCCAGATTGGCGGCGGCGATCGGCATCCGCCAGCCACTGCCAAACGACCGGCTGCCGATCTTGAGCAGGGGCGGGGCCTGGCGCCGCTTGAATTCGGCCCGGCGCAGCAGCGCCATCACCCGATGGGCCAGCTCGGCCGGGGTGCCGTCGGCGATCAGCTCCTCCGGGCTTTGCAGGTGTTCGATGTAGCGGCGCAGGATCGGATCGAGCACGGCGTAGTCGGGCAGCGAATCGCTGTCGCGCTGATCGGGCCGCAGCTCGGCGCTGGGCGGCTTCTCGCGGATGGCCTGCCCCACCAGCTCGCCATCGGCCGGCAGCCCCAGCGCGCGGCGGCAGGGGCCGGCGGCAGGGCTGTCGAGCCAGGCGCAAAGGGCAAACACGGTGGTTTTGTAGAGGTCGCCGATCACCGCCAGGCCACCGTTCATGTCGCCGTAGAGGGTGCAGTAGCCCACGGCCAGCTCACTTTTGTTGCCGGTGGAGAGCAGCAGCTGGCCCTGCTGGTTGGCCACCGCCATCAGCAGGGTGCCGCGGATGCGCGACTGCAGGTTTTCGGCGGCCAGGCCGGCGGGCGGGCCGGCCAGCACCGGCGTGAGGGCGGCGTCGAAGCCGGCCATCAGCGGGGCGATGGGCGCGATCTGGGTGGTCAGCCCCAGCCGGGCGGCCAGGGCCTGGGCGTCGCGCAGCGACCCCTCCGAGCTCCAGGGGGAGGGCATCAGCAGACCCTGCACCCGCTCGCCCCCCAGGGCGGCGGCGGCGATCACGGCCACCAGGGCCGAATCGATGCCGCCGCTCAGCCCCAGCAGCGCAGCGTGGAAGCCGCATTTGCGGGCGTAGTCGGCCACGCCCAGCACCAGGATGCGGAACAGTTGCTCGAGCGGCTCGGGCACCGGGGTGAGCAGGAGGGCGTCCGGGTGGGGGGTGCTGGGGGCGGCGTTGGTGGCGGTGCGGTCGGATGGGTGTTGGAGATGTGGTTCTTGTTGTGGTCCTTTTTTGGAGGATGCCGGGGAGGGTTGGCAGCAGGACGCGGGATCCCAGGTCAACACCTGCTCGCGGCCACAGGCCAGCTGGCAGACCACTCCACGACCCGCCTCCACTGCGCTGCCGGCATCCACACCGCCACCGGGATCCACCACGAAGCTGGCGCCGTCGAACACCAGCTCGTCGTTGCCGCCCACCTGGTTGACGTAGACCACGGGGCAGCCCAGCCGGGTGGCGGCACGGCGGGCCAGGCTCTGGCGCAGGGCCACTTTGGCCTGGCCAAAAGGGGACGCCGAGAGGTTGAGCAGCAGGTCGATGTGGTGCGGGAGCAATTCGGCGACGGGATCGGCTCCAGCCAGGCGGTGGCCCTGCAGGTCCTCCTCCACCCAGAGGTCTTCGCAGATCGTCAGCCCGAGGCGCCAGTGGCGGCCACCCTGCTCCAGCTCGAGCAGGCTCGGCTCGCTGGCGGCGCAGAAGTAGCGCTGTTCGTCGAAGACGTCGTAGGTGGGCAGCAGCCGCTTGCGGGCCACCACCCGCCAACTGCCGGCTTCCACCAGGGCCACGGCGTTGAACAGGTTGGGCAACGCCGCCGCGCCATTGGGTTCGGCGATGCCCACCAGCACGGCCAGCTGGGGCAGCTCCTCCGCCAGGGCGTCGGCCAGTTGCTGCAGCACAACACCCTGCTGGGTGATCAGGCTCGGCCGCAGCAGCAGGTCGCGCGGCGGGTAGCCCCAGAGCGAGAGCTCGGGGGTGACCACCAGGCTGGCCCCCTGGGCAGCAACCTGGTGGCAGGCCGCCAAAATCCGCGCGCCGTTGCCCGCCAGGTCGCCCACCAGCGGATTGAGTTGGGCCAGGGCGAGGCGCATCAGGGGCTTTCGAGGTGGCGGTCGAGGCGGCGGGTGTGGCTCGAGCGGGTCAGCCCATAGAGATTGTGCTCCAGCAGCAGCGGCATCAAGGCGGCGGGGATCTGGCTGGGGTCTGGGTTCTGGCGCACCGCCGAGCTGGCGGTGGCGGGCACCTCCAGGTTGAGGCTGATCACCCGGCCGCCGAGGGCCTCGAGCGCCTCGACGCTGCCCGGCTGCAGGGGCCAGCCGGCCCGGGGGGCGATGGCCAGCAGGCAGCGCTCCAGCACCGCCTGGGCCTGCTTCCAGCTGGGGATCTGGGGAGCCAGATCGCTGCCCACCACAAACACCAGCTCGCGGCCGGGCCAGCACGCCGCCGCCCGATCCAGGGCGGTGATCGCCCACGGGCTGCTCAGCTCCTGCCGGTGGCTGAGCCGGGGGTTGCCGATGGCGGCCACCAGTTGGCCGAGCAGGGCCGCCCGCTGCTCTAGGGGCGCGCCGTGTTGCTTGTGGGGGTTGTCGCTGGCCCAGGTAATCACCGTGGGATAGAGCTGCAGCAGCCCCTCCAGCAGGGCCTGGTGGCCGCGGGTGGGCGGATCGGCGCTGGTGCCGAACAGGGCGACCGGGCCTTCGCCAGCCTCGACGGCCCCAGCCTCAACGGACCAAGTGCTCACGGCAGCAGAGCCTGCAGGTTGGCCGGTGGCTCGGGGCGATCGCCCAGCCACAGGCGCGCCTGGGGATCGGTGCGGGCTAGGCGGCGCAGCAGGGCCCCGGGGCGCCCTCCCCGTTGGGCGCCCCGCAGCAGTTCGGCGGCCGCCAGCCGGCCCGTGAGCCGGGTGGTGTGCACAGCCAGGGCCGCCTGGGCCAGGGCCACCGGCGCGGCCGGCGCCAGGCTGAGCCCGCCGGTGAGCGGCGCCGCCAGCAGCAGCAGCTGGCGCAGCGCCCCCAGCAGCAGCTGGATGCCGAGCTGGGCGCCCCCCAGCAGGGCGTTGTGGCCCGAGAGCCGCCGTAGCAGTTGGCGGGCGCCGGCACCGTGCATGGGCAGGCCGTAGAGCTGGCAGAGCTGCAGCACCAGGGCGGTGTCGCAGGCCAGGCCGCCGGCCAGATCCAGCAGCACCAGAGGGTTGGCGGCCACGCCCGTGGCCTTGAGGGCGGCGAAGCGGCCGATTAGGGATTGGGCGGCCTGGCGGCTGGCCCCCAGACGCCAGCGCTGCAGGACCTGGTGGAAGCGGTCGGCGGCGCCGAGAGAATTGAGGGCCAGCAGTAGCGCTCCGTGCTGCTCCAGCAGCTGTACCAACGCCTGGCGCAGCGGTGCCACCCGGGGCGGCTGGGGGACGCTGCGCACCCGGCCATCGGCCAGCAGCTCGGGCTGGCGCGGTGCAGCGGCCACCGGGATCAACTCCAGGTGCCGGGCGGCGGCGGGCAGGCGCCGCTGGATGCTGGCGATCAGCTCGGCTTGCTCCGCGTCGCTCCAGCAGTCGCAGCGGTTGAGCACCAGCAGCAGCGGCTTGCCGCTGGCCAGTAGGGGCGCGAGGGCGTCGTGCTCGACGCTGGTGAGGTCGCCATCGAGTACAAGCAGCACTAGGTCGGCGCCCAGGGCCACCCGGGCCGCTAGCCGAGCCCGGGCTGCAGCGGCAATTTCATCGATGCCGGGGGTGTCCACCAGTTCCACCCGCTGCAGGCCAGCAATCGGCTGATTCCAGGCCCGGGCGGCCTGGTGGCGGGTGCAGCCATGGGCCACGTCGGTGGCGAAGGCCGCCTCCCCTAGCAGGGCATTGAGCAGGCTCGACTTGCCCACCCCCACCCGGCCGAACACGGCCACCCGCAGGCAGCGTTGGCGCAGGCGCTCCAGCTGGCGATCGAGGGCCTGGCGCTGGCCGTCCAGCTGGCTTTGCTCGCGGCCACTCAGCGTTAGCTGGCGGCGCCACTGCTCCAGCAGCTGTTGGCAGCGCTCAGGGGTGGCGGGCACCGCAGTTGCGCCAGCGGTGGGCCTCATGGCCGGGCTCCCTCGGCGGCGGGTTGGGGCCGCCGCCACCAGCCCGCCAGCACCGCCAGCACCGCCTCGGCGCCGATCACCCCCACAAAGCCGCCGAATTCATCCACCACCACCCGCACGCCGGTGCTGTTGCGGCGAAAGCCGGTGAGCAGCCGGTCGGCGCGGATCATCTCGGGCACGTAGTCGACCGGCTCGCTCAGGGAGGCAGCACTGCGGGCCCCATCGCCCTGAAGCAGGGCCGTGAGCAGCTTCTCGCGGCTGGCCACCCCCAGCACCTCATCCACCTCCTCGCCGAGCACCACCCACCACTCGGCGTTCTGGGCCAGCAAGGCATCGCGCAGCTGGTCGAGGCTGGCGGCCCCTTCCAGGGTGGGGGCCGCGACCCGCGGCGTCATCAGGTCGCGGGCGGTGAGGTCGTTGAGCTGGAACACCTTGGCGATCATCGCCGCCTCATCGGCTTCGATCTGGCCCTTCTGGGAGCCCAACCGGGCCAGCAGGCGAATTTCCTCCTCGTCGGTGCTGATTTCGTTTTCGGCGGTGATCGCTGGCAGCAGCCGCTCCAGCAGCAGCACCAGCGGCAGCATCAGCTGCGCCACCACCGCCAGGGCCGGTGCACTGCCCAGGGCCACCGGCAGGGCCAGGCGGCTGCCCAGGGCCTTGGGCAGGATCTCGCCCAGCAGGATCACCAACACGGTGAGCCCCACTGAAAACAGCGGCAGGGCGATGCCTTCGATGCCCTGGCGGCTGAACACGGTGGCGGCATAGCCGCCCAGCATCAGGCTGCCGAAGATGTTGAAGCCGTTGTTGGCGATCACCAGCACCGAGAGGGTGCGGCCTAGTCGCTGCCGCAGCTGCTCCAGGCGCCGGGCGCCGCGTACGGGCCGGCTGCGGGCCGCCAACTCATGCACGCGCACGGGGTTGACCGTGAGCAGGGCCGCTTCCACCCCCGAGCACAGGGCCGATCCGGCGATCACCACCACCACCAGCAGCGCCAGGGCGAGCAGGTCGTTCATTCCGCCGCGTGACTGCAGGCCATGCACCTATTCAATCGTCCCTGCCAACGCCTATCGCCAACGTCTGCAGCGCCGACTGCTCCAGACTGGCGCCCAGCCAGGCCCCCAGACCGTTACCCATGCTCGATCTGTCGATCTTTGCCCAGCGGCGCACGCGCTTCTTCGAGCTGTTGGGGGAGGCGGCTGCGGTGATTCCGGCGGCGCCGCTCGTCACCCACCACGCTGACTGCGAGTGGCCCTTTCGCCAGAACAGCGACTTCTGGTATCTCACCGGTTTCGATGAACCGGATGCGGTGGCGCTGTTTCTGCCCCACCGGCCCGAGGGCGAACGCTTTGTGTTGTTTGTGGCCCCCAAGGAGCCCAGCGCCGAGGTGTGGAACGGGTTCCGTTGGGGCACCGAAGGGGCGGTGGCTGAGTTTGGTGCCGATCTGGCCCATCCCCGCAGCGAACTGGAGCAGCGGCTGCCCCACTACCTGAAGGGTGCTGAGGGCATCGCCTTCCGCGTCGGCCGGCACCCCAAGGTGGAGCCGTTGGTACTGGCGGCTTGGGCCGGTCAGCTCGATCGGGCCCCCCGCAGCGGCTCGGCTGCCTTTGGTCTGGTGGCCCCCTGCCCGCTGCTGCACGACCTGCGGCTGCGCAAGGGGCCCGAGGAGCTGGAGCGGATGCGGGAGGCGACGCGCATCTCCGCTGAAGCTCACGAGCTGGCCCGTCAGGTGGTGCGACCCGGCCTCAACGAGCGCCAGGTGCAGGCGGTGATCGAGCAGCACTTCATGGAGCAGGGGGCCCGTGGCCCCGCCTACGGCACGATCGTGGCCGGCGGCGACAACGCCTGCGTGCTGCACTACACCGCCAACAACGCCTCCCTGCGCGACGGCGACTTGCTGCTGATCGACGCCGGTTGCTCCCTGGGCGATTACTACAACGGCGATATCACCCGCACTTTCCCGGTGGGCGGCCGCTTCAGTGGCGAGCAGCGGGCCCTGTATGAGCTGGTGCTGGCGGCCCAGGAAGCGGCGGTGGCGTCCGTGGCGCCGGGGTTCACGTCCGAGGGCGTGCACGACACGGCCGTGCGTGTGCTGGTGGAGGGGTTGCTGGAGCTGGGCCTGCTGACGGGCGATCCCGACGGGATCATTGAGCAGGGGGCCTATCGCCACCTCTACATGCACCGCACCGGCCACTGGCTGGGGCTCGACGTCCATGACGTGGGCGCCTATCGGCTGGGCGAGCACCACGTGGAGTTGGAGCCGGGCATGGTGCTCACCGTCGAGCCAGGCCTTTACGTGAGCGATCGCCTGCCGGTGCCCGACGGCCAGCCCGCCATCGATGAGCACTGGAAGGGGATCGGCATCCGCATCGAAGACGACGTGGCTGTGACTGAACATGGCCACGAGAACCTCACCGCCGCAGCCCTGAAGGCGCCGGCGGCCCTGGAGCGCTGAGGATCAGGGCAGGGCATCAGCCCATCTCTGGATGACCCGCAGCCCATCAATCTGCTGAAAATGCACGTCGAAGCTGAACAGGACGGATCCCATCTCAACGGCACTGGCGGCGATCCAGATGTCATTGGTGGGAATGGGTCGACCCTTGCGGCGTAGGTCTCGGTAAATCAGCGCATAGGTGTCGGCGGTGGCCAAGCTGCAGGGGCAGTGGTCGACGCGCCCTGAGGCCAGAAACTGGCTGAGTTCCTCACGGTTGCGGGCTTCGCGCGTGCCGCAGGCGAAGCCCGCCAGCAGTTCTCCGATCACGGTGCTGCTGATCAGCAGCCTGTCGGCACGTTGCACCAGCTCCACGCAGGGAAGAAGGCCCCGCTTAAACCCGGTATAGGCATTGGTGTCCAGGGCAATGGGCCGCATGGCTCAGGCCCAGAGTTCCGGGTCGATCTGTTCGAGGGGGGCGATGGCCGCGCTGAAGGCATCGCTCTCTTCCTCAGACCATGTGCCAGCCAGGTCGTCCAGATCTTGATGCTGGTTGTTCGGTGCGGACGGCTCTCCTGTCAAGCGCCGCAGCACGAGGCGATTGAGGCTGATGCCTTGCTGGCGGGCCTGCTCCTTCAATTGGTTCAGCTGGGCCTCATCCAGGCCGCGAACACTGATGGCTGGCATGGCTGATAGCACTATCTGATTGCAAGCTAGTTCAGCTTGATGGCATCCAGGCGCTTCAGGCGGCTCAGAAGTTCCGTGGTGCTTGCAAGCACCGCATCAGCGCCGGCCTGCCGCAGGCGCGCCTCGTAGGCGGCTCGCGCTTCCGGCTGGCCGTGCAGGTGGGGCGGGGCCACCGCCAGGCTGAGGAAGCGCTGACCAGGGCACTGGGCGCGGGCCCGCTGCACGGTGCGCACATCGGCCACGGTGTCGCCCAGGTAAACCACCGCAGGCGCTTCGGGCCCGAGCACTCCCCCCGCCAGCGGGGCGGCCAGCCGCAGCAGGCCGGTGGGATCCGGCTTATCGGGCGCATCCCCCATGGCGATCAGGGGCGGATCGCTCAGGGCCAGGCGGGTTTGCAGCACATAGCGGCAGGAGGGCGGTTCGGCACCGCTGACGAAGCCGTAGGCCAGATCGGCCGCCGTTAGGGCGGCAAAGAAGGACGGCTGCACCAGCAGCGGCTCGTCGCCGATGAACCCCCGCCATTGGCTGGGGTCGCCCTCGGGATCGCCGCCGAAATAGAAGGCTTCGAACACGGCCACCAGTGCCTCCAACGCCGGCAGAGGTGTGTGGCCTGTCCGCCGCAGCAGCTCCAGCGACGCCTCCCAGTCGTTGTTCCAGCGGCCTTCGCTCTTGAGCGCGTCGATGGCAGTCGGCTCTGGCCGCTGGCCGGCGTAGTGGTGCACCGTTTCCACGATCGACCGGCGGTAGCTGGCGCTCACATCGCGGATCACGCCGTCGATGTCAAACAGCACAACGGCCTGGGGGGGGCTTGGCATCCGCGGTGCTGGCGACATCAGGCTTGGGCGTCGCGCTCGAACTGGGCGCTGGCGGCGGTGGTGGCCTCGCAGCTGAACAGGGCTGCGGCCAGCTCCGGGCTGATCGTGAAGGTGTTCAGACCGGCGCCCGCCAGGCGGGTGAGATCGTGGGGCTGGCGCAGACTGGCCACCAGCAGTCGAACGCTTGAGCCAACGCCATCAAGGCTGCGCTGCATGGCGATCACCTCCGCCACGCCATCGCGGCCCTGGTCGTTGATTCGGCCCAGGTAGGGGGCGATGTAGGCGACCCCCAGGGCGGCGGCGATCAACACCTGGTGGGGCTCGTAGCAGGCGGTGAAGGTGATGGGGATGCCGGCGCGCGTGAGGTCGCGAGCCGCCGCCGCGCCCTCCAGGGTCACGGGCAGTTTCACGGCGATGCGGCCGGGGGCCAGTGCCGCAAGGGCCTGGCCGCACTGCAGCATCTCCGCTGCGTTGGCGCCCCAGGCCTGCAGGTGCAGTTCGGCGATGCCATGGGCCAGGGCCACGCGGCTGAGCTCAGCCAGGCCGTGGAGGCTGCAGGGCTGGTTGGCCCGGCGCAGCAGGGTGGGATTGGTGGTGACGCCGTGGAACAGGCCGCTGGGCAGCCACTGCTGCCAGGCTTGCGGATCGGCCGAATCGAGGAACAGGCGCAAGGCCATGGCCGGGGAGCAGGCCGGTGACCGGCGGAGCGGCTGGTAGGTTAGTTGTTTGACGTGTTGCCTTGAGCGCCGACCCCATGACAGCCACCGAGAGCGCTCCAGGCGCTGATGTGACCGATGCGCCCGAAGTGGCGGCGGCCGCTGAAGACACCACCACCCAGGGGCGTCCGGTGATGCGTGGTGGCAGTGCTGCTCTGGCCACTGCCACTATCGACGAAGACGGCGTTCCTTCCGGTTACACCCCGAAGGCCGACGAAGGTCGCTTCCTGCTCAAGATCCTCTGGTTGCCCGACAACGTGGCTTTGGCTGTTGACCAGATCGTGGGTGGCGGCCCCAGCCCACTCACCTCCTATTTCTTCTGGCCCCGGGAAGATGCCTGGGAAACCCTTAAGTCTGAACTCGAGGGCAAGAGCTGGATCACCGACAACGAGCGCGTTGAGGTGCTCAACAAGGCCACCGAGGTGATCAACTACTGGCAGGAAGAGGGCAAGGGCAAGAGCCTCGACGAGGCCAAGCTCAAATTCCCCGATGTCACCTTCTGCGGGACCGCCTGATCGGTCGTTTTAGTCAGCCACACTGGCAAGCCGCTTAATCATTCCTGCGCCCCTCAGGGGGCGCTTTTTTGTGGTTGCTGTGCGGATGTTGTCGTGTGTGGATCGCGCCCACCTGCCTGCTTAGCTCCCTTCAAAAAGCGCCCCGGGGTTAGGGCGCTCAGTGGAGATGGGAGATGAGCTCCCGGCTGAACTAGCCCGCCTTGGTGGCCTGGAAACGGGCACGGGCCGTGGCCAGGGCCTGCAGTGCCTTCGCCTTGTTGGCACTAGTGGCTTGGCCTTCGAAGGCGGCGGCAGCACTTTGGGCGGCCTCAAAGGCTGCTTCAGCCGAGGCGGCATCAATGCTGCTGCCGAGTTCAGCACCGTTAACCAGCACCGTCACCTCGTCAGCTTCCACTTCGGCGAAGCCACCCATCAGGGCGATCGTCGACCAGGCACCGCCGGAGCGCAGGCGCATCACGCCGGTGTCCAGCGCGGCCAGCATGGTGACGTGGCCCGGCAGGATGCCCACCTGTCCGGTGGTGCTGGGCAGGATCACCTCTTCAGCGGTTCCGTCAAAAACGCTCTGATCGGGGGCCAGAACGCGCAGGGTGAGACTCATGGGTAGGGGTCCTCAGGAGGGAGAGGGGATCAACCCTTGGCGTCGGCGAGGATCTTGGCAGCCTTGGCCTTCACCTGGTCGATGTTGCCCACCAGATAGAAGGAGGCTTCCGGCAGGTCGTCGAGTTCACCGGCAAGGATCATGTTGAAGCCCTTGATGGTGTCGTCGAGCTTCACGTATTCACCCTTCTGGCCGGTGAAGATCTCAGCCACAAAGAAGGGCTGGGAGAGGAACTTCTCGATCTTGCGGGCCCGGTCCACGGTTCGGCGGTCGTCTTCCGACAGTTCGTCCAGACCCAGAATCGCGATGATGTCCTGGAGCTCCTTGTAGCGCTGCAGGGTGGACTGCACAGCGCGGGCGGTGCGGTAGTGCTCATCACCCACTACGGCGGGCTGCAGCATGGTGCTGGTGGAATCCAGCGGATCCACAGCGGGGTAGATGCCCTTGGAGGCCAGGCCGCGGCTCAGCACGGTGGTGGCGTCCAGGTGGGCGAAGGTGGTGGCCGGAGCCGGGTCAGTCAGGTCGTCGGCGGGCACATAGACGGCCTGGATCGAGGTGATCGAGCCTTCCAGGGTGGAGGTGATGCGCTCTTGCAGCATGCCCACGTCGGTGCCGAGAGTGGGCTGGTAGCCCACAGCCGACGGCATGCGGCCCAGCAGCGCGCTCACCTCGGAGCCGGCCTGCACGAAGCGGAAGATGTTGTCGACGAACAGCAGCACGTCCTGCTTGTTTGCATCGCGGAAGTGCTCCGCCATGGTGAGCGCCGACAGGCCCACACGCATGCGGGCGCCGGGGGGCTCGTTCATCTGGCCGTAGCAGAGCGCCACCTTCGACTTGGAGAGATCGTCGGGATTGATCACGCCCGACTCCTTGAACTCCTCATAGAGGTCGTTGCCTTCGCGGGTGCGCTCACCCACGCCGGCGAATACGGATACGCCGCCGTGCTCTTTGGCGATGTTGTTGATCAGCTCCTGGATCAGCACGGTTTTGCCCACGCCGGCGCCGCCGAACAGGCCAACCTTGCCGCCCTGGCGATAGGGGGCCAGCAGGTCGATCACCTTGATGCCGGTCTCGAACACCTTGGGCTTGGTTTCCAGCTCGGTGAGGCTGGGGGCGGGCCGGTGGATGGAGGCGGTCAGCTTGGTGGTGACGGGGCCCTGCTCGTCGACGGGCTCGCCGAGCACGTTGAAGATGCGGCCAAGGGTGGCTTCACCCACTGGCACGGAGATCGGGGCACCGGTGTCGAGGGCTTCCATGCCCCGCACCAGGCCGTCGGTGGTGCTCATGGCCACGGCGCGCACCCGGTGGTCGCCCAGCAGCTGCTGCACTTCAGCCGTCAGGGCCACTTGCTGGCCCGCCGAGTTCTTGCCCTCGATCCGAAGCGCGTTGTAAATCTTGGGCAGCTTGCCGGCCGGGAATTCAACGTCGAGAACCGGGCCAATCACCTGCCGGACGATGCCTTTGGTGCCGGTGGCGGTAGCAGCTGCCATAGGGAAGGAAGACGCAAGGAGTGCTGAGGGGGAACCATCCCACCTGAAGCGGCGCAACCTTACCACCGCCTCTAACCCGCCTCCAGGGGTTCGGTCACCCGCACAGCGCGGGGCTGGCCAGCCCGCCGTGTGCCCGCATAGGTTGGCACTCATCGAGCTTGAGTGCTAAATCGCCTTTTCGGCGCACTTCAGCTCGCAATCCTGTGGCGTCTCAGGCGCCATGCCGTTGCTTTCGCAATTCATCCATGGCTGCTGTTTCTCTCAGCGTCTCCACGGTTAAGCCCCTCGGAGATCGCATTTTCATCAAGGTGTCCGAATCGGAGGAGAAAACCGCCGGCGGCATCCTGTTGCCCGACACCGCCAAGGAAAAGCCCCAGGTGGGTGAGGTGGTGCAGATCGGCCCCGGCAAGCGCAACGATGACGGCAGCCGTCAGGCTCCCGAAGTCAGCGTGGGCGACAAGGTGCTGTACAGCAAGTATGCCGGTACCGACATCAAGCTCGGCAGCGACGAATTCGTGCTGCTCTCCGAGAAGGACATTCTCGCGATCGTCAACTGAGCCCTAACGGCTTGGGCTGACTTAGATCCTGTCCATTCAGATTCAACCCTATAAGGACATCGCCTTCCATGGCTAAGCGCATCATCTATAACGAGAACGCCCGCCGGGCTCTCGAAAAAGGCATTGACATCCTGGCCGAAGCCGTTGCTGTCACCCTCGGCCCCAAGGGCCGCAACGTGGTGCTGGAGAAGAAGTTCGGCGCCCCCCAGATCGTCAACGACGGCGTCACCATCGCCAAGGAGATTGAACTCGAGGACCACATCGAGAACACCGGTGTGGCCCTGATCCGTCAGGCCGCCTCCAAGACCAACGACGCCGCCGGTGACGGCACCACCACCGCCACGGTCCTGGCCCACGCCATGGTCAAGGCCGGCCTGCGCAACGTGGCCGCCGGCGCCAATGCCATCAGCCTCAAGCGCGGCATCGACAAGGCTTCCGACTTCCTCGTCAAGAAGATCGAAGAGCACGCCAAGCCGATCTCCGACTCCAGCGCCATCGCCCAGGTGGGCACCATCTCCGCCGGCAACGACGAAGAGGTGGGGCGCATGATCGCCGATGCCATGGACAAGGTTGGCAAGGAAGGCGTGATCTCCCTGGAAGAAGGGAAGTCGATGACCACCGAGCTGGAGGTCACCGAGGGCATGCGTTTCGACAAGGGCTACATCTCGCCCTACTTCGCAACCGACACCGAGCGCATGGAAGCGGTGCTCGAAGAGCCCTACATCCTGCTCACCGACAAGAAGATCGGCCTGGTGCAAGACCTGGTGCCCGTGCTGGAGCAGATCGCCCGCACCGGCAAGCCTCTGCTGATCATCGCTGAGGACATCGAGAAGGAAGCCCTCGCCACCCTGGTGGTGAACCGTCTGCGCGGTGTGCTGAACGTGGCGGCTGTGAAGGCGCCTGGTTTTGGCGATCGCCGCAAGGCCATGCTCGAGGACATCGCCGTTCTTACCAACGGTCAGCTGATCACCGAGGACGCCGGCCTCAAGCTGGAAAACGCAAAACTGGAGATGCTGGGCACAGCCCGCCGCATCACCATCAACAAGGACACCACCACCATCGTGGCCGAGGGCAACGAGGTGGCCGTGAAGGCCCGCTGCGAGCAGATCCGCAAGCAGATGGACGAAACCGACTCCTCCTATGACAAGGAGAAGCTGCAGGAGCGTCTGGCCAAGCTGAGCGGCGGTGTGGCCGTGGTCAAGGTGGGCGCTGCCACCGAAACCGAGATGAAAGACAAGAAGCTGCGCCTGGAAGACGCCATCAACGCCACCAAGGCGGCCGTTGAGGAAGGCATCGTTCCTGGTGGTGGCACCACCCTGGCCCACCTGGCTCCCGCCCTCGAGGAATGGGCCAAGGCCAATCTCTCTGGCGAAGAGCTGATCGGTGCCACGATCGTGGCGTCCTCCCTCACCGCTCCGCTGATGCGCATCGCCCAGAACGCTGGCGTCAACGGCGCCGTGGTGGCTGAAAACGTGCGCAACAAGCCCTTCAACGAGGGCTACAACGCCGCCACCGGCGAGTATGTCGACATGCTGGCTGCCGGCATCGTCGATCCCGCCAAGGTGACCCGCTCTGGCCTGCAGAACGCCGCCTCGATCGCTGGCATGGTGCTGACCACCGAGTGCATCGTGGCCGACCTGCCCGACAAGAAGGAAGCAGCTCCTGCCGGCGGCGGCATGGGCGGCGGTGACTTCGACTATTGATCGAAGCAGGCCAGCCTGATCACTTCAGGCCAGCCTCCTGTCTTCTGATCACTGTCACTGAGGAATGGGGAGAGTGAGGGTTTACCCTCCTCTCCCTTTTTTGTGGCATTCGCTGAATCGTGGGGGTGTTTTGATTGAGCTGCATGTTTTGGAGGCGCTCGACGCTCTGCTCTGGTTGCGGTCGGCTGAGCAGGTGGAGCGGCGCTATGGCACCACCGAAACCACCACGAGCCGTTACCGCAAACGCTGTCTGCAGTTGTTTGGGCTGGCGATGGAGCGTCGCCACGGCGAATGGGAGCTGATCGGTGACACCAGCCTGTTGCTGCGGGAGCGGCACGTGCATCAGGAGGCCCGTTGGCGCGGCTACAGGCCGCTGCGCCTGGAAGCCACCTACTGGTCGGCGCCGTTGCTCAGCAGCCCAGCCCCGGAGGGATGGCTGTTGGGGGCGTCAAACATCGTGGGGGTGCGGCGCACCTTACAGCTGGTGGACGAGCGCGTCGTTGATGCCCTGATCACGGGATTGCCCGATCTGCCCACCAACCGCAACCCTGATCAGCATCGAAGCGATTGCCGAGTTTCCCTCCCTGGCTCTGCCGGAGGGCTCCTACCCCCTGGTGGAGCAGGCCTTGCGCAGCCTGGGCCTCTGGAACGACGGCGTGCGCATGGCCCGCTACCGCCGCGATCTCTGGGAAGGACGGGCCGAGCAGGAGCTGGTGGTGGGCTATGGCACCGCGCTCAGCTTGGCGGTGAGCGGCGACTCGCTCTGTCGCTTGCCCCTGCAGTTGCCCTTTGCTTCGGGCGACCTGATTACCCATAAGCCTCCGCAACCCTGAGAGCCCCCTCTGTGACTGGCTTGCAGCAGCAAACAGCATTGGCAATGCGTTCTGTCATCGCAGCCATTGCAAAGCGTCGGTTGAAGCGGAAGCAGAAGCCGCCCAGGTAGCGCCGAGCGTACTTGTCAAAGTTGAAGGCATGGAAGGTGCCGTTGAAGCCGGTCTTGAGGTTGCCCAGCACAGTGTTGATCCAACGGAACTGCGGTAGCTCGTTGGGGTGCTTGCCACCGGTAACAACCGCCTTGTGGTGGCAGTTGGCCGTGGTCACGGCGCGGAAGCAGGCCAGGCCATCGGAGAGCACCTGGCTGCCTGGTGCCAGATGGTGTTTGGCCCAGTCAGAGATCGCTTCTGAGCTGAAGCCACTTACGGCGGTGATCCTGACGTGAATTGGATGGCC
>NZ_NQKZ01000015.1 GCF_002252665.1 Synechococcus sp. 8F6 | reverse complement strand
GTGCCAATGAGGCGGCTTCCAGGAAGCCCCAACGGGGCAAAACGCCTGAAATCTGGCGTTCTGAACCGCTGAATCAGCGAAATCCAGCCCGAACAGCAAGTAATCAGATCGCGAGAGGGAGGAACGCGGCGTTTCTGACGGTTTTTCCGCAAACTCTTAGCGTTCCAGAGGTTCATGCGCACCGGCATGTCAGTGATGCGCACTGTTTCGATGTTGCTGCCGATCTTGTGGCGATAGAGGGTGGCGTCGCCCTCCTGGATTACTTCAACGACGCAGTTTTGTGGCTTGCCTTGCTTGACGCTGCAATGGGTGTCGAGTTTGTAGAGCGTCGTTGATGCGGCGGTCTGCGCCAGAGATGGTGCCGATGCAAAGGTGCATGCGGCTGCGGTCACCAGTCCGAGCCTGCTGCAGAGAGTCTTGCGGTTCAACATGAAAAGAAATCCCCAGCGATGGTGGGACGCCTTGTCATCGTGATCACGATCACCATGCTTGTCTGCAGGCTGTTGCGCATGGCTACAAAACGCACATTTGCGGCACTGTGCTGTTGCAATTGAGGAAATAATCGTCGAAAAACGAAATTATTGGTGGCCGATGGGCCGCTCTGCTGTTGTCTTCGGTTTTTCTCTGCCTCGGGGCTTGCGGCTGTACGGGGGGCGGCAGGGTCTGATCCAGCCAGTGGCTGGCAGGGCGGTGATCAGGCTGTCGCGGCTGCCCCTCCGCCTTGCAATTGACAGTTGTTATTGAGAATCGCTTGCAAAAGGCGGCGATCTTGTTTAGGTTGCGAGTCATTCGCAATAAGTCCGCGCGGCGGCCATGAGTTTTCGCTTCCTCTCCGACGACCCCGTCTCTGCAGTGCGCATGCCCGTCGGGCAAACCGTGCTGCTCGATCCAGCCCTGCGCCCCAGTGGCAGCTGCATCGAGGTGCTCGATGGCGTGGCCCGTGTGTACTGCCCCTGTGAGGAGACCGAAGGGATGACCCTCGCCTTTCTGCAGGCAGGGGATCAGCTGTGTGTTGATCGCCTCTGCAGCGAGGGCGTCTGCGTCGAGGCCCTCACGCCCCTCAGCTTCCGCAGCGATGCAACTCCCCGTCAGGGCGAGGGATTTGATGCGGTCAACGAGTGGACCCTGCAGCTGTTGCGCATTCGCCATCTCGGCAGTGCCGAACAGCGCCTGCATGCCCTGCTGGGATTGTTGGTGCGTCGGCTGGGCCGCCGCTGCGGCAGTTGGTGTGATCTGCCCTTCCGGCTCACCCATGAGCGGATCGGTGAACTGATCGGCACCACCCGCGTCACCACCACCCGTTTGATCTCCCGCATTCGCCAGGCCCAGTTGATCGAAGCCCCCGTTGGCGAGCCCGGCATGCGCTTGGCGCCGGTGTTGATCGAAACCGCTCCCCTGGCTGCTGCCTGAGCCCTGCGATGACCAACCGTTCCCCCCACCTCAGCGCCCAGCCATCGGCCAGCCTGGTGGCCAGCCTTTGCCACGAAATGGACCAGCTGCGTTGCCGCGGTGCGCAGGTGATGGCCGATCTGGGCCGTTGCCGTGAGGAGCGACTGCTGCAGCGTCTGACGAGGGAGCTCCAGCAACTGCAGAGCCGCCGCCAGGAGCTGCAGGCCTGTGCCAGCCAGCTGCGCCGCAGCGTTGGACTGCGTGACAGTCTCGCCGTGGCGTTTCTGGAAGAACTGACCCGCCGGCCCCTGCCTTGCTAGGGGGTTACAACGCCAGTGATTCAGGGGCGTGCTTGCCCTGGCTGAGCTCCCCATCGATCACCAGCATGGCGGCGGGGTTGGCCTGGGCGAAGCGGATCCGCCCCAGCAGATGGGCGGCCTCGTTTTCGGAGTCGATCTGTCCCTGCACGATCGGATCGAGGAACACGGTGGTGCGCACATCGCCGGCCCGCTCCGCCATGGCATACAGCTGTTGCAAGGAGCTGGTCACCTCCGCCTCCATCTGGAAGACGGCGGAGAAAACCTCTTCGGCGCCTTGCCAGTGCTGGCGCGGCGGAGCCACAGCTTCGAGCAGCACGGTCTGGCCGCGGGCGACCAGGTAGTCGGCCACCAGTCCGGCGTGGTGTTGCTCGTTGCTCGCCTCGCCCTTGAGGTAGCTGCAGAAGCCCCGCAGCTCCCGCTCGCCAAACCAGATCGCCATGGCCCAATAGGTCGCACTGGCCTGGCGTTCCATCGTCAGGTGCTGCTGCAGGCCCTCCAGTAGGGAGGCCTCCATCGGCTGGGCCATCGCCCGTCCTGCGGGCCCGGTGGCCACGGGGCTGGTGGTGTTGGTGCTGGTGGTGGACTGCACCATGGTGTGGCTCGATTCGCTGTTTGCACCGTAGCCACAGTCGTCCCAAAGGAAACGTGTTGCAAATGGCACAACCGCCGGTAATCCGGCGTCAAATCTGCGCAGAGGCCGTCATTGGCAGGCCTGAACCTTCATAGGCTGATTCAAGAGTTCGACCTCACGACAGAGGTTGTCGCCATGGCCAAGCCCATCGGCCCCAGCAACGACGCCCGTTCGCCCCTTGGCCAGCGCGGCCCCAGCGTGGACAAGAAAAAGGGTTGCAAGCAGAGCAAGTGTTCCCACTGGAAGGGCGGCAAGTGCCGCTGCGGCCGCGACTAATCGCGCGATTAGTCGTGTTGTTCGAGGGTTGGTATCAGTGCAAAAGCCGCAATCAGACCAAAAATCATAATTAAAAGTGCCGGCGCCATGGCTGCTCCCACTCGCTCATCACTGGCGTATTGGAACACCCGCACCGCCAGGGTGTCGAAATCGAACGGGCGCAAGGCCAGAGTGATCGGTAGCTCTTTCACCACGTCCACAAACACCAGCAGCGAGCCCACCAGTAGGGGCCCCCTGAGCAGCGGCAGGTGAATGCGGCGCAGCACCCCCAGCCAATCGCAACCCAGGCTGGTGGCCGTTTCGTCGATGCTCGGAGGGATGCGCTCCAGCGCCGCATCAAGCCCTTGTTTGGACACGGCGATGAAGCGATCGCCATAGCCCCAAAGCAAGAGCAGCACTGGGCTGAACCCCAGGGGGCCCCCCAGGATGATCAGACCAAGCGCCAGCACGCTGCCGGGAATGGCATAGCCCAGCCCGGCCAGGAAACTCAGCTGTCGCACCAAGGGTTGGGGGCTCCAGCGCCGGGAGATGGCCAGTAGCAGAGCCGCCAGGCCGGTGACAGCGGTGGCCAGCAGGGCCAGTCCCAGGCTGCGGCTGGCCAGTTGGCCTAGTTCGGCGATGGATTCGGCTTCCAGACCCTGCCAGCCCTCTTGGATCCAGAGCACTGGAATCGCCACGGCTCCCAGTGGTGGGAGGGCACAGAGGAGTTGAGCGAGCGCTGAGCGCCAGCCCGTCAAGGGCCAGACGTGCCCGCCTCCTCGGCTGCCCTCCAGATTCCAGCGGCGGCTGCGTTGGCGGAGCAGGCGCTCGGTGGCGATCAGCACGGCCACAATCCCCAGCGCCACCAGCGACAGCAGGGCTGCTCCCTGGGGATCCCCATCCACTTGCCAGCGGTCCAGGATTCCAGCCGAGAGGCTGGGCACCCCCAGCAGGCGTACGGCGCCCAACTCATTGACCACCTCCATGGCGCTGAGGGCAACGCCGGCTCCGATCGACGGCAAGGCGATCGGCAGGGCCACCCGAAAGAAGCTGCTCCAAGGGCCCACGCCAAGGCTGCGGCTGGCCTCCAGCAGTCGCCGGCCACTCACCGAGAAACTTTCGGTGCTCAGCAGAAACACGTAGCTGTAATTGGCCAGGGTGAGGAGCACCACCGCCCAGCCCAGGCCGTGAATGCGCATGCCGCGATGGCTGCCCCAATCGATCAGGCTCGCGGCCAGCAGGTAGGCCGGAAACGCCATGGGCACCAGCTGAGCAATGCGCAGCCAGCGGCGGCCCGGGAAGCGGCAGACCGCCGTGAGCCAGCCGATCGCCGTGCCCAAAACCGCACCCAGGAGGCCTTCACCGGAAACCAACAGCAGCGTGCCCTTCACCTGGCTGGCCCCGTCGAATCCGAGCTCCAATGGCGTGTCGCCGCCACCGATCAGGGCATCCTTCAGCAGGGTCAGCAGCGGCAGCAAGGCGAGCCCGCACGCCACCAGGACGCCCACAAGAAGCCCGGTCCGGCTGCTGGAGCCGACCGGGCCATGGGATGTGGCGTCTTGGGTCGTGGAGGGCGTCAACGCTTTGCGCGCTCGTTACTCCCAGCCAGCCTCGGTCATCAGTTGCACCGCCTCGCGGTTGCGCTGACCCAGCTGCTCCATGGACACCGCAGAGGCCTTGAAGGTGCCGAAGGCCTTGAGGGTGGGATTGTTGCCCCAGCCTTTCAGGGGGTACTCGTTGTTGGCGGCGGCATAGCCCTCCCCGGAGGTGGGAGAAGCCAGGAATTCCAGCAGGCGTCGGGCTGCTTCCGGGTTGCGGGAGCTGCGGGTCACCCCTCCTGCGGTCACGTTGACGTGGGTGGGGTTGGGCCACACCACGCGCACCTTTTTGGCGGTGGCGCGGTCGGCTGTGTTGTCGCCGCTGAGCAGGCGGGCCAGGTAGTACTGGTTGGCGATGGAGGCGCCGCACTGCCCCTGGCCGACGGCCCGCACCATGGTGGTGTCGGAGGTGAAGAAGGGTTCTTTCATGTTGGCAACCACGCCTCGGACCCATTGCCGTGTTGCCGTTGCCCCGCGACGCACCAGTTCATCGGCCACAAGCGACTGGCTGTAGACGCTGGCCCGGTTGCGAAGACAGAGCTTGCCCTTGAACTCGGGCTTGGCGAGATCGGCGTAGGTGCGGATCGACTTGGGGTTCACCATTGCTGTGTTGACCATCACCGGGCGGGCGCGACGGGTGAGGGCATACCAGCGCCCCCCGGGATCCCGCAGGTTGGCCGGAACGTCCTTGTTGAGCTCAGGTGAGGAGATCGAGCGGAACAGGTTGTCCTGCTGGGCTCGATAGAGACGGGCCGCATCCACCAGCACGAGCAGGTCGGCCTTGCTCTTGTTGCCTTCGCTCTTGAGGCGCTGAATCAGTTCGTCATCTTTTCCTTCCAGCAAGTTCACCTTGATGCCAGTGCGGCGGGTGAATTCGGCGTAAAGCTGTTTGTCGGTGTTGTAGTGGCGGCCCGAGTAGACATTCACGTCCTGGGGCCGGTTCTGGGCCATGCTGGCCACACCGATGGCGCTAGCCAGGGTGGTGGCTGCCAGCGCTGTGGTGGCCAGGGCTGTGGTGGGGATGGCCGTGAGCTTGAAACGCATAACAACGAATGCCAGGTGGGGTGAATCGGGACGTTCTGGAATCCTGTCGGATGTCGTCGGCTGGTCCCGTAATGAATGCAAGGGGCCGGCGTAGCAATTGCTACGCCGGCTGCGTCATGCCGCGATCAGAAGCGGAACTGGGTTTGGATCACGCCGCCCCAGAGGTCCTGGCTGCCTACCTGGTTGGAGCTGTTGGTGATGTAGAAGAGCCCAGGCGTGATCGAGATGTTGTCGGTCACCTGGAACTTGTAGAACAGCTCCAGCGACAGCGGATCATCGACGCCGGCACCAGCGCTGGGGTTCTGGCCGATGGCGATGCCGGCCGCGTTGCCCTTGGCGAAGGCGTCATCCCACTGCAGGCCCACATACCAGGAGTCGGAATTGGCGGCCGACCCGGTTCCACTGATGTCGGTGAAGCCGTAGCCGGCGCTGATCGAGGGGATGATGCCCGTGTCAAGCGGCTGCCAGTAGCCAGCTACCGAGACGTTGTTGGAGGTTTGACCCGAGCTCAGGCTGCTGTAGGCCGAGCCGTTGGCGTTGATGGTGCGGGTGCCGAAGGTGCCGTTGCGATAGGCCACCGCTGCACCCCAGTTGCTGCCCTTGTAGCCAATCTGGGCCGTGGTGTTCAGGCTGCCGTCGCTGTCGAAGATCCCCTCATTGGAGATTTCGCCGTCTTGAGCGATGAAGTTCAGCGAGGCATTCCAGAAACCTTTGCCCTTGGCCACGTTCTGCTTCCAGACGGCACCAAAACCCTGACCCGTGGCTTTGTTGTAGACCCCAGGACTGCCGGCCGTGGTGAAGAAGTCGAGCAGTTGGGAGCGGTAAGCCGTGGGGATGAAGGCCAGGATCTCTGTGTTGCGCACCAGGGCTCCTGCTGTGAGGGTGAACTCCTTGCCCACCGGGAACTGGTAGAAGAGGCGGTCGATCGTGACCGTGTCGAGACCGCCAACGCCGCCGGTGCCAGCATTGGTGCTGGAGGCCTTGTCCAGCTTGAACAGGCTGTCGCCGGCGTTGAAGGGGCTGGCTGCGCTGAAGTTGGCTGAGCGCAGCCGGGTTTTCAGCAGATCTTTGCCGGTGAAGCTGGTGTCGAGATTGAGGCGGATGTCGTAGTTGAAGGTGGTGCGATCTTGGTTAACTGTGGTTCTCCCGTCGTAGTCGGGCACACCTCCCAGGATGAAGTTCACCTCACCTTTAAGCTTGGTGGTGGTGGAAAACTGCTGAGCTTCCAGTTCGCCCACCTGGGCTTCGAGGCCATCAACGCGGCCCTTGAGTACGGCGAGTTCTTTCTTGAACTCGTCCATCAGGCGTTGGAGCTCGTCGGTCACCTCAGTGACGCGGTCGAGGCAGGCGTTGAGCAGGGCCGCCGCTTCGTAGCGGGTCATGGCCTGGCCACCCTTGTAGGTGCCGTTGGGATAGCCGGCCACGCAGCCATACTTCTCCACCAGGTTGGTCAGGGCCTGATAGGCCCAGTCGGTGGGCCGTATATCGGAAAACTGGTTGACGCTGGTGACCTGGTTTTTGGATCGCCAGGCCTTGAGCTCGTCGATTTCTTGCTGCTCCATGTAGTCGTTGATGGCCTCGCGGCCATTCAGCGACGCCAGTTCACCCGCGGCTGCGGTTTCAGGGGCGATGACGGCAGGCAGCACCAAGCCAAGGGCGGCAGGTGCCAGCAGCATGCGCTGGAACGGATTCATGAACTCCTCACAACAGAAGTAGGTGGATTCCCAATGAATGGGAATCAACTGCGCCTACTTCTATTGGATGAAAGGAGCTTGATCGCCCCGTTCTGATTCAAGTCAGGGTATCAAATGTCACGTGAGCTGGTGTGGAGTGCCGTTGTTGGTGAGCATTGCCTTTTTAGCCCTTCGCGTACTTGCATCATGGGATTGCGCTGTTGGAACGCAGACGCCCTGCCATGGATGTGTTGTGCAGATCAACGTCGGTCAATCGGTGCTGTTGTCCACAGACACGTCGGGCAGCTGGCTGCAACTTTCCATCACCAGTGGTTTTGGCCGGTTGTCCGATTCAGAACTCACATTGGCCTTTGTTGGCCCTGGCGATGTGCAGTTGATTCGGATCCCCGCCGGTTGCGCAGGCTGTCTGGAGGCGCTGACGGATCTCTCGGTGGTCTGGCGTGATCTGCCAGATGGTCTCGGGTTCGGCGACGATTTGATCAGCGATTGGATGCTGAGGCTGTTACGGCTACGCAGTCAACCCCAGGCAGATCGGCGTCTACAGGTTCTATTTCAGGCGCTGATCTGGCACCACGGGCGCAGGATTGGCCAAGGGTATTGGCTGCCGTTTTGCCTATCCCATGGGCGATTGGCCGAGTTGATCGGTTCAACGCGCCCAACAGCAACGCGAGCGCTGCAACAACTGCGCCAATATGGGCATTTGCGGGATCACCCCGATCAGCCTGGCTGGTTGTTTCAACCCGATTTTCTGACGCTGGTCTAGCGGCTGCGCCGGACACGCACGGGCACCAGCACCGGCTGCATCAACCCACCGCCGCCGTTGTCGTCATCGGAGACGGTGGTGAGCCAGAAGGCCAGGCCGAACAGAGCGAGGACGCCCGTGAAGAGGATGATTTCGGCCATGGCGTTCGGATTGGCTCGAGTAATCGTAGCCAGGCTGGCAAGGGGGTGCTGTAGCGATGGTGTCTGGTTTCGGGGCGGTTTCTACACCAGCGGAGCCAGGGCGAGCAGCCCGCCGCCAAGGGTGAGGCCTGCGGCCAGGGCCAGGCCCCAGGCGGGCTTGCTCTTGCGCAGCACAGCAAAAGTAGTGCCTACAACGGCGGTGGAGGCCAGGGCCGCCCCGATCCACCAGCCGAGCAGCTCGGAGGCGCTGCCGCCGGCTTCCTGGCCGTGCAGCATGGCGTGGACGGCCACGCCAACCGCCAGCACCACGGTCAGTACCCCCTGGCCGTCCAACTGGTGGCTGCGCTGGCGTGCCAGCAGGGCGAGCCCTAGCCCCGACACCGTGAGGGCGGCCAGCACTTCCGCAGCGGGCAGGCTGCCGCCGAAGGCGCCGAACAGGGATCCGACCACCGCTGCAGCCAGGGAGACCAGCAGCAGAGAGGGGCCCGCCAGGGCGGCGGCACCACCCACGCCCACCAGTAGCAACAGGTGGTCGACGCCCAGCAGGGGGTGGCTGGCTCCGGCGACCAGACCGCCAGAGGCGAGGCCATGGCCCCCCGCGGGTAGGGCGGAAAGCAGGCTCAAGGCCAGGCCGGCAGCGGCGGCGGGAGCCAGTTGGCGGAGGGAGGAGGGGGGCATGGCGATGGCGAAGGCCTCAGATTCAGTATCCCGCTCAGGCGAGGCCCTTGCCGGAATCTTTGGCAACGCACACCTGGAGCTGGCGGCGCAGCGCGTCGTGGTTGAGGTTTTTGCCGATCAGCACGATCTGGTTTTTGCGGGTGGCGTCGGGCCAGTCGGAGTCGTCGATCGAGAAGCGCTTGCCGGCCAGGTGGAACACATGCCGCCGCTCGCTCTCGTTGAACCAGAGGATGCCCTTGGCCCGAAACACTTCCGCCGGCAATTGGTTGTCGAGGAAGTTCTGGAATTTGCGCAGGGCAAAGGGGCCTTCCGCCGCAAACGACAGGGAGGTGAAGCCCTCGATCGCGGCGTGGTCGGGATGGTCGGCGTGGCTGTGATCGTGATCGTGGTTGTGCGCGTGGCTGTGAGCGTGTTCGTGCTCGTGTTCGCAGTGGCCGTGCTCGTGGTCGCAGGCGCTGTGGTCTTCTTGCGCCGTGCGTTGCTGCTCGGCAACGATTTTGTCGCTCTCGAACAGGCCCACGCTCAGCAATAGCGGCAGGGGCACCTCACCGTTCACCGACCGCAGGATGCGGGCGTCGGTTTTGATGCTGCGCAGCTGCTCTTCCAGGGCGTTCAGCCGCTCTTCGGCCACCAGGTCGCACTTGTTGAGCAGCAGCATGTCGCTGTACACGATCTGGGCCCGGGCCACCTCGCCCTCCAGCAGCTCGTCGCTGAAGTTCTCCGCATCCACCAGGGTGATGATCGAGTCGAGCCGGGTGGCATCGCGCAGGTCGCTGCCCAGGAAGGTCATGGCCACCGGCAGCGGGTCAGCCAGGCCGGTGGTCTCCACCACCAGGTAGTCGACCGGCTCGGGGCGATCCAGGATCCGATACACCGCTTCGAGCAACTCGCCGTTGATCGAGCAGCAGATGCAGCCGTTGCTCAGCTCCACCATGTCGTCGCCAGTGGCGACGATCAGGTCGTTGTCGATGCCGATTTCCCCGAATTCATTCACCAGCACCGCCGTTTTCAGGCCCTGCTGGTTGCTGAGGATGTGGTTCAGCAAGGTGGTTTTCCCAGCTCCCAGAAAGCCGGTGAGGATCGTTACCGGCAAGCCCGTGGGACTGGCCGTGGGGGCGGGGCTGGCGCTGGCGGTCATCGAATCGGGAGCTGCCGAGAGAATTGGACCTTAGGAAGGGCAGGATCGCCCCTGGCTCAGAACTGGAAGCTGGTTTTGATCAGGGCACCGACCTGATTACCGCCCCCCTGATTTCCGCCCGGGTTGTTGAGGTAGAAGATCGCCGGGGTCACTGAGATGGCATCGGTCACCTGCCACTGGTACCACCATTCCCAGGCCCAGACGCCCTTCTCCGTGTCGGCCCCGTTGCGGGTGGCTGTGGCAAAGGCCGGCTGGCCCACACCCATGCCAAAGCTGTTGCCTTCCGCCAGCACATCGCTCCATTGCAGGCCCACCATCCACGACTGGCTGGTGCGCAGATTCGTGCCTGAGCTGCGGTTGAGGCCGTAGCCGGCGCTGATCGACGGGATCCAGCCACCCTCGGCCGGCTGCCAGAAGCCGCTGATGCCGAAGGCATTGGTGCTGGCCCCGAACCCTTCAATCTCGGCGGTGATAAAGGGTGTGGCGCCGGGCACACCCACGCCGCCATTGAGATAGGAGTAAATCGCCGCAAGGCCCCAGTTCTCCTGGCCATAGCCCAGCTGCACGGTGCTGGTGCCGGCTGAGGTGCTGGTGAACAGGCCCTGGCTGGAATCGGCTGCGTTGGCGGCGACGTAATTAACGCTCACGCTCAAGCCGTTGTCTTGCCACCAGAGACCCAAGCCGGGGCCGAGGTTTTTGTTGTAAGCCAGGGGTGCACCGTTGAGGGTGAGGGCGTTGAGGATCGTGTCGCTGGGATAGGCGCTGGGCCAGAGGGCGAGCATGTCTTCCTGGCCCACCCGGCCGCCGAAGGTGGCGGTGAACTGGCTGCCGATTGGGAATTGGTAGAAGAGCTTGTCGATGCCCAGCACATCGGGGCCACCCTCCTCTTGGAATGCGATCTCCAAGGTGGAGAGCCCGCCACCGAAGGCATTGCGTTCTCCATCGAAGTTGCCGGCCCGCAGCACCGTGCGCAGCAGATCCTTGCCGGTGAAGCTGGTGTCGAGGTTGAGCTG
The DNA here is from genome assembly GCF_002252665.1 of Synechococcus sp. 8F6. GTDB lineage: Bacteria > Cyanobacteriota > Cyanobacteriia > PCC-6307 > Cyanobiaceae > Cyanobium_A. The sequence goes on along the minus strand of NZ_NQKZ01000015.1, from coordinate 34,321 downwards.
CACGTCGTAGTTGAACGTGACCTGCTCACCGGCGGGGTTGTTGCTCACCCCACCCACCACAAAGGTGGCCAGGCCAGAAAGTTTGGTGGTGGTGGAAAATTGGGTGGCCTCGAGTTCGCCCGCTTTGGCTTCCAGGCCATCGACGCGGCCCTTGAGCACGGCCAGTTCCTTCTCGAACTCGGCCATCAGGCGCTTGAGATCGTCGGTGACGTCCGTGATGCGATCGAGGCAGGCGTTGAGCAGGGCGGCGGCCTCGAAGCGGGTCATGGAACGGCCTCCGCGGAACGTGCCATCGGGGTAGCCGGCTACGCAGCCATAGCGCTCGATCAAGTTGCTGAGGGCCTGGTACGCCCAGTCGGTGGGGCGCAGATCGGAGAACTGGCCAATGCTGGTGACCTGCTCCTGGCTGCGCGCGTAATGGTTGACGCGCTCAAGGTTGAGCTCGGTTGCTGCAGCCGCGACGGGTGTCAGCAGGCCCAGGACTGCCGTTGCAGTCAGACCTTGTCGGATCGATGCCATTTGCTTGGTCACCAAGGGTTGCGGATTGCAGCCCAGCAGAGTTGCCCGAGGATGATAACGATTCTCATTCCTGCCTGATTCCGGCCTTGCTTCAGCGAATCGCCTGCCAGCTTTCGATCAGAGCCTCTTGGCTGGCTCGGTCGCAGCGACCTCCGAGGCCATTCACGATCAGGCAGGTGTTGGCGCTGAGGGTGGCCACCAGGCTGGTGGCGGAGCCATCGCCTGCCAGAGCCAGGCCGTCGGCCACCAAGGGCTCGGCCAATAGGGGAACGCCGCTGAGGGCGCTGATGCGTTGCAGCGCTTTGCTGGGCGGCAGTTGTTCGCTGAACAGCATCGGAACCTGCTCCTGTTTGAGCTGCTTCACCACGGCCTGGAAGGCCTGGGGCCGGAGGTTGTCGCTGCTGCTCATCGAGTCGACCAGGGGCAGCTCCTGGAGCCCGTAGGCCCGCCCCAGGCTGGCGAAGGCGCGGTGCCCGCTGGCCTGGGGCCGGGGGGCGGGGATTGTGTCCAGCTGCTGGCGGTTCCAGCGGTCGAGCTGGCCGAGCACGGCCGTCATCGCCCGTGCCCGGGCGGCGATGCGGGGGCGGGCCGCAGGTTTGAGCTGCTCGAGCTGCTGGGCCACCAGCTGCACCATGGCGCTGGCCTGGCTGGGGTCGTGCCACACATGGGGATCCCGATCGCCGTGATCGTGCCCTCCTTCCTCATGGTGGTCGCCGTGGCTGTCCTGCAGCGCTTTGAGCTCGGGGCTCCCCGGGACGGCCCGCTCGGCCACCGCCACCGCCTTGCTCTGGCCGGCTAAGGAGGGGGTGAGGCCATACCCATTGATCAGCACCAGCTGGGCCTGGCTGAGTTCGCGGCTCTGCTGTGGTGTCAGTCGGAACTGGTGGGGGTCGTCACTCGGTTGCAGCAGGCAGCTCACCCGCAGGTCGTCTGCGGCCAGGCGCTGGGTGATGTCACAGAGCACGCCATCGCCGGCAATCACTTCGGCAGGCGGAGGGGCTCCGCAGCCGGCAAGGGCGAGGGCCATGTCAGCTCCAGCCCCAGCCGCTGTTGCCCCCGCCAAAGCTGGGCGTGCAGTGCGTGGATGCACGGGCGCTTCTTGAGGCTTGATCGGCATGACGTGGCAGCGCTGACCGGCCGCAACAGCAAACTTGAACGTAATGGTTCTCAGTGCGGCCGGGTCGGGGCGTCTCGTTAGCGTTGGGGACCCTGTGGCGATTCGGTGTCCCTAGAGGTGAGCCAGCTGCAGGTGCGCCGCGGCGGCGAGCTGGCCCTCGATGGGGTGAGCTTTGCCCTCGAGCGCGGCACCCTCACGGCCCTGGTGGGCCCCAATGGAGCCGGTAAGAGCACCCTGCTGCAGGCCCTGGAGGGGCAACTGCCGATCGCGGCCGGCACCATTCGGCTGGACGGAGCGGCTCTGACGCCCGCCCTGGTGCGGCAGCAGTTGGCCCTGATGCCCCAGCGCGGCGAAATCGCCTGGCATTTCCCGATCACCGTGCGCGAGCTGGTGGCCCTGGGGCGGATGGCGGCCCAGCGGCCCGGCTGTTGCGATGTGGAGGCGGCCCTGCAGCGGGTGGGCCTGGCGGGCTTGGCAGGCCGGCGCCTGGATCAGCTATCGGGTGGCCAGCAGCAGCGGGCTCTGCTGGCCCGCACGCTGGTGCAGCCAGCCCGGGTGCTGTTGCTCGATGAGCCCTGCGCCGCCATCGATCCCCCCTCCCGCACGGAGCTGCTGAAGGTGATGGGGCAGCTGCGCGATGCCGGCCTCACCCTGCTGGTGAGCAGTCACGACTGGGGCCTCGACCTCGACGCCTACGACCGGGTGCTGGTGCTCGATCGCGGCCTGCTCGCCGACGGCACCCCCCAGCAGGTGCGCCATGCCCTGGGCGATCTGCAGGTGGGCAACCACTGCTGCGGCTGAGCCACCCAGCTGCGGTTAGGCCAGTGCTGCGGCTAGGCGCTCTGGCGTTCCTGGCAGGCGCGGCAGAGCCCAAAGAATTCCAGGGTATGGAACAGCAGCTGGAAGCCGGCGGCCTGCTCGCCCTTCAGCGACACGTTGTGCATGGGGCACTGCTCCAACACCACGCTGGTGCCGCAATCGACGCAGGTGAGGTGGTGCTCATCGCGCTCGGTGGGTGCGAACAGGGCCTCGCCGCTGGGCAGGTGGCGACAGCGAATCAGGCCCCGCTGCTGCAACTGGCGCAGGTGCCGGTACACCGTCGCCAGGCCCATCGGTTGGGGACCCTGGCGCAGCAGGGCGTGCAGGTCCTGGCCGGAGAGCTCCCGGCTGGCCTGGCGCAATGCGGTCAACAAGAGCTGCTGGCGGTCGCTTGGGGCGGCAACCTGGGTGGACATGGCCGGACAGGCTGCGGCGGAGTGCGCTGATCCTATGGAGACTCTCTGGTGGCTGCTGCCTCTGTTGCTGGCCCTGGTGATCGGCGCCCTCTGTCCCCTGGCCGGCACCCTGCTGTTGGTGCAGCGGCGGCTGTTTCTGGCCAACCTCGTGTCCCACGCGGTGCTGCCGGGCCTGGCCCTGGCGGTGGCCCTGCGGCTCGATCCCGGCCTGGGCGGGGTGATCAGCGGCGTGACCGGCGCCCTGTTGGCGGAGCGCCTGAGCCGCCGGGATCGCCCGGGCCAGGCCGGCGATGAGGCCGTGCTCAACACGGTGCTGGCTGGCTTTCTGGGGCTGGGGGTGCTGTTGATTCCCCTGTTGCACATCCGGGTGGATCTGGAGGCGGTGCTGTTCGGCGACCTGCTGGCGGCCGGGCCGATCGATCTGCTGCGCAGCCTGCTGGCCCTGGCCGCGGTGCTCCTGCTTCTGGCCTGGCGCTACCACCACTACGTGTATCTCGGGGTCGATCCTCTCGGTGCCGCCAGCGCTGGCCTGCCGGTGCAGCGGCTGCGGCTGCTGCTCACCCTGGTGACCGCCTTCACGGTGGTGAGTGCCATGACGGCGGTGGGGGTGGTGCTCGTGATTGCCCTCATGGGCGCCCCGGCCCTGGTGGCCCTCGCTGGGGCCACCAGCCTGCGCCAGGCCCTGGGGCGCTCGGCCCTGGTGGGGTTGGTCCTCAGTGGCGCAGGATTTCTGTTGGCGATCCAGCCGGCGATCAACCTGCCGCCGGGCCCCCTGATCGGCGTGCTCTGCATGGGGCTGTTGCCGATCGCAGCCCTGCAGGCCCAGTGGCTTTCAGCCCGCGGGTAGCCACTGGGCCAGTCGAACCGGCTTAGCCTGCGGGCGCAGCTCCAGCGTGGTCGCCTCGATCAGCACGGGCTGGGCCGCCTCAGTGGCCCGGGCCCTGGAGCGCAGGGTGAGCAGCAGCTGTTGACTGCTGGGATCAAACAGCAACGGGGCACCGGGCTCCACCTCCCAGCCCGTCAGCGGGCGTTGCTGCAGCAGCTGGCCGCGGCGATCCAGGGCCAATAGCTGGGGGTGCGATCCCCGGGCCCAGTCGCTGACCACCAGCCACACCCGCTCGCCGCCCCGGTCGCAGGCACTGGCCAGCACGGCTTCCCCGCCGATCCAGAGTTGCCGCGGCGGCTGGCCGGGTTCCACCAGCTCCAAGGAGCGCCGGTAGTCGGGCCAGTGGCGCACCAGCAGGGCGCGGCCGCTCACGGGGCAGAAGCTGCTGAGTTCCCGGCTCCCCGGCAGCACCTGGCGCCGGCTGGGCTGCCCCGGCAGGTTGTGGAGGGTCAGTCCCTCCAGTTCGGGCACCACCAGCCCTCCCCCCTCCGGCAGCAGCTGCATGGGCCCGGTGGCGCTTTGGGGGATGGCAACCTCTCCCCCCTGCACGCGGCGCAGCACAGTGCTGCCTGGATCCAATGCTGCGGTGGCCGACTGCACCAGCAGATCGCCCCGCTGGTTGCTGCTCAGGTGGGCAAACAGCAGGGGGGCGCTGCTGAGCGGCTGGAGTTGGCCGGGCCGGGGTTCGGAGAGCGTCTGGGGTGCCCGCACCAGATTGCGTTGCTGCAGCGGCAGCAGCCACAGCTGATGGGAGCCCTGGTCGTTGCCGCTGAGCAGGGCCACCCCGGAGCCGTTGCCGAGCGGCATCACCTGGGCCAGCTGGGGCCACACCGGCGTCAGCGGCTGCCAGCTTCCATCGCGCCGTTGCAGCTGCAACTGCTCGCCGCCGGGCACCGGCACCACCGCCAGCAGCCGCGGCCGGGGGTCCCAGCGCCAGCGCTGCCGTGGCAGGGGCAGGTTGCGGCGGTCGACGCCGGCCAGCAGGAGCGTTAGGGGCCCGGGGATCGTTTGACCCGGCCGCAGCAGCAGGCGCAGGGGGTTGCCCTCCCCCAGCCAGCGCCAGGCCAGCGGTGGTTTGAGGGCACTGTCGCGCTCGAGGCTGGCGCGCAGCATCGGCCGGCTGAAGCGCAGATCCAGGGCCGCCGGCCCCGAACTGGCGCTGAAGGCTTGGAGCTCCAGCAGCCGGGGTGGGCGCCGCAGCAGCAGTTGTTGCTGCAGGGCTGCCAGGCCGAGCCCGCCCGCCAACAGCAGCAGCACCCGTTTCGTGGCCTGGTTCATGGCTCCAGCGGCCGGCGGGGCCGGGGGATCGGCCTGATCTGCTCGGCCACCACCACGCTGCGGGTTTGGCCGTTGTGCTCCTCCATCGCCATGGTTCCCTGCACCGCCAGCCATTGATCGGCCCTGGGCTTCTGGCCCGCCGGCCAGCGCATGGGCAGCCCCACCGGCGTGGCATCGGCCAGGCAGCAGCGCACGAGCAGCCGGGCCAGCTGGGGTTGGTCGTTGTCCTGGGGCCACACAAATCCGCTGATGCGCACCGGATCCCCCGCGTAGAGGCTGGGATCGGGCTGGCTGCGCAGCAGCCGCACCCAATCGGTGAGGGTGCGCTGGGCCGGCGGCAGCACGAAGCTCAGCTCCGCCTCCTCGCCCAGCTCGGCCGGGCGGTTGGCGGCCAGATCGCTGAAGGAGGGGTTGGGTGGGATCGCCAGCACCAGCAGGGCGACGGCGATGCTCAGCCCCAAGGCCAGCTGGGTGGCCCGCGGCGTGGACAGCCGCCGACCCGGACCCATGGCCAGGTCGCGGTCGGCCTTCAGCACCAACCCGGCGAACACCAGCAGGGCTACGCCGCTCAGGCCCACCAGCGGGTGGAAGACGCCGTTGAGCAGCAGATCCAGCCGCCCGCTGAGGGTGCTCCCCAGCAGCACCGCTCCCCACAGGGCCAGGGCGAGGGCGCGCATCACAGCAGCACCAGGTTGACCCACTGGCCCAGCACCAGCACGGCCACGGTGGCGGCCGCGGCGGTGATGGCGATGGCCCTGGGCTGGAGCAGCACCCGGAACAGGCCCAGCAGCTTCAGATCCACCACGGGCCCCAGCACCAGAAAGGCCAGCAGGGCCCCGGGGGTGATCTGGGCGGCAAAGCCCAGGGCCAGGAAGGCATCCACGCTGGAGCACACCGACACCACCACCGCCAGCAGCATCAGGCTCAGCACCGACAGGGTCGGGGCTCCCCCCACCGCCAGCAACCAGCTGCGGGGCAGCAGGGTCTGCACCGTGGCGGCGATGACGCAGCCCAGCACCAGCAGCGCCGCCAGATCCAGAAACTCGCGGCTGCCTTGCTGCAGCACCTCCTGCAGCGGCGGGCGGGTCGGCTTGGCCGGCAGCGGCGGCGGGCTTACGGCGCCCACCAGGCCGGTGCGACGCTCCAGCAGTCCCACCTCCGCCAGCGGTTGGCTCAGCCGCCGTTCCTCCAGCAGCACCGGATCGAGCAGGGCCGTTTCGGGCAGCAGCCGCAGCACGCTCGCCAGCAGCAGGGCCAGGAGCAGGGCACCGGCGGGCCGGGCTGCCAGCAGCCAGGGTTGGTTGGGGAAAGCGGCCCAGGTGCTGGCCAGCACGATCGGGTTCAGCACCGGAGCGGCGAATAGAAAGCCCAGGGCCGTGCCCAGGGGGGCACCGCCGGCGAGCAGCCGCCGCGCCACCGGCACGTTGCCGCACTCACAGGCCGGCAGGGCAAAACCCAGGGCGGCGCCAGTGAGCGGACCCAGCAGGGGATCGCGCGGCAGCTTGCGCAGCCAGGCGCCACCGGGGGCGAGCCAGCGGGCCAGGCTGGCGATGCCCACCCCGATCAGCAGAAACGGCAGGGCCTCAATCAGCAGCCCCTGAAAAATGGCCCAGGCGGTGGCCAGTCGCTCCAAGGTTGGCTTGGGGAAGGCCCGCTGACCCTGGCATAGATGCGGCGGATCTGCCTTGCCGGCCGGCTCAGCCGCCTGGAGTGGCCCCGAACCACTCCGGCACCGCCGTGTAGCAGGCGGCGTTTTTCTCGTTTTCGCGGCACTCCACCTTCCAGCAGCAGGTGCGTCCCCCATCCCGGGCCTGCAGCAAGGCGTTGGCCCAGCTCCACACCAGCTGGGCACTGGCTTCCATGCCCACGTTGTCCATCACCCGCAGGTCGAGGGCGCCCTGGTCGTGCAGGGCCTGCCACTGCTCCAGCAGTGGGTCGTCGGCATTCACCAGAAAGGTGTGGTCGAATTGCTCGGCCAGCTGGGCCTGCAGGGAGCTGAGGCTGGAGAAATCCACCACGAAGCCGTGGGCATCGAGGGCGGTGGCTTTAAACCAGCAGGTGAAGCTGCGGCTGTAGCCATGCACGAAGCGGCAGTGGCCCGGGTGGCGCCACTGGCGGTGGCAGCAGGGATACCCACTGAAGGTCTTCGAGCAGGTGAAGGCGGCGGTCATCCCCTGGGACAGCGAGTGGTGCGGGAGAATCGGGATCGATGGATTGGCAGCCCGTGAAGGCATCATTTCAGGCCCCGGATCCCGGATCCACAGCCGCACTGCTCGCGAGCCTGCAGTTCAACGAGGCCGGCCTGATCCCCGCCGTGGCCCAGGACTGGCTCGATGGTGCCGTGCTGATGGTGGCCTGGATGAACCGCGAGGCGATCGAGCGCACCCTGGCCAGCGGTGAGGTGCACTACTGGAGCCGCTCGCGGCAGGAGCTGTGGCACAAGGGCGCCACCAGCGGCCACTTTCAAAGCCTCAAAGGTCTGCGCTACGACTGCGACGCCGATGTGCTGCTGCTCACCATTGAGCAGCGCGGCGATGTGGCCTGCCACACCGGTGCCCGCAGCTGCTTCTACGACGACGGCCCCGCGCCCACAGCCGGAGGCCCAGCGGCTGCGCCGCCGCCGGCCGATGTGTGCACCGAGCTGATGCGTGTGATCGAGGGGCGCCGCGACCATCCCGAGCCCGGCAGCTACACCAACAAGCTCCTGGAGGGGGGCGACAACCGCATCCTTAAAAAGATCGGCGAGGAGAGCGCCGAATTCGTGATGGCCTGCAAGGACGCCAACGCCGCCGAGATCGCCGGTGAAGCGGCCGACATCGTCTTCCACCTGCAGGTGGCCCTGGCCCACCACGGCGTCAGTTGGCGCCAGGTGCAGCAGGTGTTGGCAGCCCGCCGCGGCGCCCCCCGGCGGGGCTGAGGACCGCCTTAGCCTGTGCTGAGCATGGCCGCAGCAATCCAGATCACCAGGCCGGTGAGCACGAAGCCTCCGGTAGCCACGGTGTATTGCCAGATAGCTTGAACCTTTGGTGTGGGCTGGCCTTCCAGCCAGGCTGGGCGGGCCCAGCCGCCGCCGTCTGTCCAGGGGTTTAATCCTCCGGTGGGTGCGCGCCTGGCCATCGCCTCACGCCAGTAGAAGTCGTAGCGGGGGGCTTGCTGGTTGAAGGGCATGGTGCCTACGGCCTGGCCGGGAAGTACCCGCGAGCGCTGAAAAGGCACCAGGCTGTCGCCGAAGTTGTCGCGGTATTCGTCGGAATTCAGTAAGGCGTCAACAAACTTGGGCAGCCCCTGCTCGGCGATCACGATCGACCAGGCGATCTCTTCGGCTTTTCCATGCACCTGGCGGCCGAGCACCCGGCCCACCACCTGCTCCACCACCCGGTAGTTGCTGTTGCACCGGTAGAAATCTCGCTGGAATTTCTCCGAGAGCAGCAGTTGGCGGATGAAGTCGCGGGTGCTGATCTGGCCGGAACGCAACTGGGATTCCAGCACCTCATCCCGATCCACCTTGAAGGCATGGAAAAAGATCTGGCGGTAGGCCTGCTCGATCAGTGCGTCGGTGGCGGCCCGATCTCGCTGCAAGCAAGTGGTGTCGCTCTGGCGCGGGGTCTCCTCACCGGGGGCCAGAAAGCTGCTCACCCGGGCGTTGTTGGTGAGCGGTTTGGTGGCTAAAATTGGCAAGGGCATCGGACAGGGATTGCTGTGAGCGCGAAACGTATGTGAGTCCGTGGCGCGCTTTCGCCCAATCGAGCCGAATCACAAACAACGTTACGCCGCGCAATAGAACGCAACCTGAGAGGTGATCCCCAGCGTTTAGCGCGAGGCATCAGGGGGCAGCGCTGTTCCTGGTGAGCTGCCCTTGAGCCCGGGTTGGGCCTGCAGCCAGCGCAAGGTCGCCCGGTCGCGGGGGCTGAGCTCCAGCACCGGCTGGCTGCCGGGGATGGCGGCGAGGGCATCGCCGGGCTGATCGCTGTGGCCCCAGAGCCCGAAGGCGTGGCCGAGCTCGTGCAGGGCCGTGGCTTGCATGGCCTGCACGCCCTGGCCGGGGCTGAGTTGCACGGTCACCTGGGGTTCGAGCTGCCATAGGCCGGCGAGTTGTCCCGGCGCGCCCCGTTGCACCTCTACCAGCGTCAAGGTGGCGCGGCCGTGACTGGCCCGCTGGTTCTGCACGCGCGGTCTGCGCCGGAGGAGCTGCACCTGGGCGCGGGCGGGGTCGGCCACCACCGTGATCGGCAGGATCTGCTGCCAGCTGGCTAGGGCCCCATCCACCGCCTGGCGCCAGCGGTTATCCCACAGGGCTGCCGGGCCCTCGCTGGCGCCGGGCTCGATCCAGACGCACCAATGGTTCAAGCGCGGCCAGCCCAGGGGTGTGGGCTTGATGAGGTGGCGGTAGTCGGCGGGGCTGGGGGGCGGCACAGCGGGTGGCATCGGCCGCGACTCAGTGAGGTCCACGGCACGTTGCGCCTGCAGCGGTGGGCAGGGATCGGGCAGCGCAGGGGCCGACCAGGCAGCGCGGACCAGGCCGCAGAGCAGCCCGGCCAGGAGTGGAAGGGCACGACGGCCCCCCATCAGGCGGCCGGGAGCCCCACACCGCGGGCCATCAGGGTGGCCAGTAGGGGCACGAGGGCAAAGCCCACCAGTTCGATGTTGAGGATCCAGCCCAGGCGATTCGCCAGGGCTTCGCTCACCTGGGGTAGTTCGCCCTTGCGCAGGGGAATGGCCCAGAGGATGTAGGTGATCGTGGGGTAGAGCGACAGCCCGCCCACGCTCAGATAGAGACCCACCTTCCACCAGAACAGCGGGTTTTGGGTATAGAACTCAGAACCCTGGCCGTAGTACAGGACCCGCAGGATGCCGCTACCCAGCAAGGCCAGGGCCGCCAGTCCGTACACCACATCGGTGATCACCATCAAGGTGGCGTCGGCTTTGCTGGGGCTGGGCTTGATCAGCCGCCGCTCCAACACCAGGGCGCCGAAGCAGAGCATGAAGCTCAGGTAGTGCACGTAGGCCACGCCCGCCCGGGAGAGCACATCAGGGGGGATCGCGGCAAAGCCGAACATGGGGTAGAGGCAATGGCCTGCAACCGTAACTGCCGGCTCTGCTCCCCTGCTGTGGCCCATGGGGCGTGATCGATGCAGCAGTCTTTGCTGGCATGGAGAAATCCGCAGCCTTTGTGAAAACCGCACAAGGCATGAAATTGGGAAGGAAGGTTGAAAGTTGGAAGCTTTTCTGCTGGTCGGTTTCTGGTTGCACATTGCCCTTAGGTTCAATTCACTGCATGCGTGAACCATGGCGAGCTCTTTGAGCGCCTTTCTCGGTGAGATCGGCCGGCATCAGTTGCTGACCCCGGAGCAGGAACTCACCTTGGGCCGAAAGGTGCAGGCGATGGCGGAGTTGCAGGAGCGCTGCCGCGACGCCGGAGGATCCGGCCCCGCCTGCGATTTCGACGAGTTGGAGCGCCGCACTCTCAAAACGGGCGAACGGGCTAAAAATCAGATGATCACGGCCAATCTGCGGCTGGTGGTCAACCTGGCCAAGCGCTATCAAAACAAGGGCCTGGATCTGTTGGATCTGATTCAGGAAGGCACCTTGGGCCTCACCCGAGCCGTGGAGAAATACGACCCCACCCGCGGCCACCGATTCAGCACCTACGCCTATTGGTGGATTCGTCAGGGGCTCAACCGTGCCCTATCCACCCAGAGCCGCACCATTCGCATTCCCGTGAATTTGAATGAAAAACTGACCAAATTGCGGGCGGCCAAAGCCCGCTATCTCCAGGCCAATGGCACGGCTCCCCGGCCGTCTCAACTGGCCCAGATCCTGCAGTTGCCCTTGGCCGAGGTGGAGGATCTGCTGGGCTGCGAGCTGCGCAGCATCACCGTCAGTCTGCAGGGGGTGGTGAAGTCGAAGTCGGACCCCTCCGAATTGGTGGACGTGTTGCCCAGCCCGGAGCTGCCGCCGATGGAGCGAGCCGAGCTGGCAGAGCGCACGGCTACGGTGTGGACCCTGCTGGATCGCGCCAACCTCACCCCCAAGGAGCGCACCGTGGTGATGCTGCGCTTCGGCCTCGATGGCAGCCATGAATGGCGCACCCTGGCTGAGGTGGCCCGCCAGCTGGAGTGCAGCCGTGAACATTGCCGTCAAGTGGTGCAGCGGGCGCTGCGCAAGTTGCGGACAACCGGCATCGACAGCGGTTTGGTGGAGGTTGTTTAGCCCCCGTTGGAGCGTTGAATGGAAGGGTTGGCTGCTGTGCTGCCCGTGACGGATTCCGTGAATGCCGCTTCCGTGGATCCCGCTTCTGTGGATGCTCAGGTGCTGGAAAGCACCGTGGTGGATGAGGCGGTGTTGCTCAAATTGCTGCGACGAGCCGGTCGCACCCTGGCCCGTCCAGCCCTGGAATGTCTGGAGCTGCTGCTCGATCCCCAAACGCCGGCCTCGGCCAAGCTCACGGTGTTGGCGGCCCTCACCTATCTGTTGGTGCCCCTCGATCTGATTCCCGACTTCATCCCCGCTGTGGGCTTCAGTGATGATCTGGTGGCGCTTACGGCCCTGCTTGGCCTCTGCACCCGCCACCGCACCGATGCCATTCGGTTGCGGGCCCAGCGCAGACTGGACCGTTGGTTCCCCCTGGATCGCTGACGGCGATGTCCACCCTCACCAGCAACGAGCTCGAGGATCTGCAGACCTTCCTCAAGGATTGGCTGCGGCACACGGGGCGCACCCAGGCGGATCTGCGGCGCGCCCTGCAGGCGGGCTCGATCCGGATGCCGGTGTTGCTGGAGGTGCTGCAGCGCACCTACAGCCGCGATGGGCTGCCGGGGCTGGCCGACCAGCTGTGCCGGGTGGAAGAGCTGTGGCAGAGCGAGGACGACGCCGGTGGGTCGGATGACGCTGGGCTGCCCGGGCTTGAGGCTTCCCTGGGCCAGTTGGATCTGCTGTTGCAGGAAATCCGTCAAGACCAACAACCTTGAGGTTTCCAGGTCAAAGTGGGGTGATGTCCTTTTTCCCCGCGATGCCGCGCACCACCGCTTTCTGGTCGTCCCTGGCGGCCTGCGGTTCGATCAGCCTGGCCTGCGGCCTTGGAGTGTCCCCTGCCTGGGCCCAGGTCGAGAGTTTCTTGGTAGGACCTGGCAGTTCCGTGGGGCCTTCCACCAAGGTGAAGCCCAAAAACTGCGTCACCGGCCCGGATGGATCGATCACCTGTGACACCCAACTGGAAAACTCACCCAGCGACACCCAGGCGCGTCCTATTTACGAGCAGTTCAAGAACTAGTTGCCTTCGGGGATGATCAAATTGCGCAGGCTGCTGCAGGACGCCAATTACCTCTACCTGATCGACCGCAGCGAGCAGCTCCTGGCCAAGGTTCTCGGGGTTGTGCTGCTGGTGGTGATGGTGGCCGGCACCATGCAGTTGATCGGTGTGGTGGCCCTGGCGGTTGTGCAGCCAGACACCCCTTGGCTCGGCGGCAAACTCAACACAGTGCTGGGGGATCTGCTCACCCTGTTGATCGCCCTGGAGGTGCTGCAGAACATCACCTCCTACCTGCGCCGCCACGTGGTGCAGATCGAGCTGGTGTTGCTCACCGCCATGACCGCCGTGGCACGGAAGGTGATCGTGCTGCCCCCCGGTGCCGAGAGCAAGCCCCAGCTGCTCGCTGGCCTCGGGTTGGCTGTGCTGGCTCTGGCTGGTGCCTTTTGGCTGGTGCGCAGCCTCAGCCTCCGCAAGCCTCCTTCCAGAACAGGGCCAGCCATACGGATCCGGGAGAAGGATCGGTAGCGGCCACCCGATGGCGTTGGTGGGCAGGAATCAGCAGGCTGTCGCCGCGGCAGAGCTCCCGCTGGTGTTCTTCGCCGTCGAACGCCAACCTGGCGCTGCCCTGGAGCAACACCACCCACTCGTGTTCGCTCTGGTCGTACCAGAAGCCCGGCGGGCTTGACGCCTGACAGGAATGGATGCGCTCCAGCCGCCAGGTGGGCTGCTCGACCAGCACGGTGATGGATTCTTCTCCCGCCGGCGGGCAGCCTGCGGCCAGCAGGTTGTCGCCCGCGGCAGCAGGGGGATCGGTTTCTCCCCAGCGCCGGCCGATTTCGAAGCCCCGGCTGCGGGCCAGGGCCACCACGGCGTGGTGATCGCTGCAATCTCTCAGCGCCTCGCGCAGGATCGGATCGGCCTCGCTGAGGGCCACAAAGGCATTCAGCTGGCGCACCTTGTCCAGAAATTGCTGCAGCTGGGCTTCAGCCACCGGGGGTCTTCACCGCGTTAGGTCCCGTCCAGCCGGGGGATGGGCTCAGGGTCTTGATCATCCGCCATCGCTGGAAGGACTCGCCAGCAAAAATCACAGTTTCCTCCGCATCGATGCACCAGCCGAGGCGCAGCAGCAACGGTTTCGACAATTGACTGGCTTCGGTGCGCCACTGGCGACAACCCTGTTGCCTGGCATAGAGCTCAAGGGCCCGCAGAATGGCGCTGCTGCGGCCTTGCCGGCAGGAGCGTGCGCGGCAGTACAGCAACGACAGTCGATCGACGGGATCGAGTAGTCCAAAGGCTTCAATGACTGCTGGGCTGGTCTGGCCGGTGGCCTGGCCGTGTTGGCCGACTTGGCTGCAACTGGCCAGGCCGTACCCACGCTGCAGCGCTTCTTTGATGGCGTTGCTGGTAGTCGCGTGGTTGGACCAGGCTGCAATCTGAACAGGGGTGTAGAGGCCTTGGGCCTGGCTGATCACCGCATCGCGATACACAGCAGTCACCTGATCAAGATCGCCCGGACGCAGCACACGCAGGCTCTCCATCCATCTCACCACCTCGGTGTGCTTTCTATCACTGCTCCCCGCTGCGCCATTGGAAGTGGGCTGAATCTTCTGGCGTTGATTTGAACGGTAAAGCTTGGCAGCTGCTGTTAATGCTGTACATTCTGGATGTAATCACCTTGGGAAGTCCCCTCCCATCCCACCCAACCCCTAAATCGATGCTCACTGGATCAGAACTGTTGGCCAAGGTCAAAGAGCTTGGCGATGTGGGCAAGTCGGAGATCGTCCGGGCTTGCGGGTATGTCTCTAGTAAGAAAGACGGCGGCGAGCGCCTCAATTTCACGGCCTTCTACGAGGCTCTGCTGGAAGCCAAGGGTGTTGAGCTTGGCGGCACTGGCAAGGTTGGCAAGGGCGGTCGCAAGCTCAGCTATGTGGCCACCGTCCAAGGCAACGGCAACCTGTTGATCGGTAAGGCCTACACGGCCCTTCTCGATCTCAAGCCCGGTGATGAATTTGAGATCAAGCTTGGTCGCAAACAAATTCGTCTGATCCCCGCCGGCGCCACCGACGAAGACGAAGAGTGAGCATTGGCTTCGGCCGATAGGCCTACTGCCAGATGTCTGAAGACAGTTCACCCCGGCTTACCCGGGGTTTTTTGTTGGGCTGGTCTTGCCGCCGTGGGCGCACACTGGGACCAGCAATGACGGAATGGACGTGGTGGAGCAGAGCGGGTGGGATGGCTCGGCTTTGTGGCGGACCGTGTTTCGGGCCGTGCTGCCGGCGCTGCTGGCGGCAATGCTGCTCATGGGGGCGACGCCGGCCCGGGCGAACCTTGCGGGCCCCGATGGGGGCCAGCTGTTTGCGAATCACTGCGCCGGTTGCCATGTGAACGGCGGCAACATCATTCGCCGCGGCAAAACCCTGCGGCTGGCCGCCCTGGAGCGCAATGGCATTCACGATGCCCAGCGGATTGCCGCCATCGCCGCCGTTGGGCTCGGACAGATGTCGGGCTATGGGGCCGTGCTCGGAGACGGCGGACCGGAGGCGGTGGCCGACTACGTGTGGCAGCAGGCCCAGTTGGACTGGCCGCGGGCTTGAAACCTGTTTAAAAGGCCTGAATCCAGGGGTACACCTTCACTTCGGTCCAGATGCCCTGGCGCCAGTAGATGTCACCTTTCACCAGGGTTTCCACCTGGTCCAGGCTGTCGGCTTCGTAGATGCCGAACACGTGGGTGCTGCCCTCGGTGGGGCCGAGGGTGATCAGGGTGCCGGCATCTTTAAGCTTTTGCAGCCCAGCTTTATGCTCTTCCCGGTAAGGGGTGCGCCTCTCGAGCGCGTTGTCGCAGTAGGTGCCCCAGAGCACGAAGCGCATGGTGGTGGTGATCGGTCGCGCCTGAGGCTACGGGTGCCACGCCACAGGTGTCTTGCAGTGGCGTTACGTTTGAGAAATGGCTTTCTGGATGTTCATGCGCCGCCGCTCCCTGGGCCTTGGTGTTGTGTTGATGGTCGCAGGCTTCGGTCTCGCTTCCGCTGGCGCCCTGGCTGGAGACAACATGATGGATCAGATGGTTCGCAAGTACTGCCTCAAGGCGGTCAACGATGAGGTGAAGGCATCCGGCAAGCCCGCTCCCGAAGGGATGCAGGATTTCACCTGCGATTGCGTGGTGCAGCAGATGAAGAAGCGTCAGTCGATTGACGTGGCTAAGACCACCTGCAAAAACCAGGCAGCGACCAAATACCACCTCTGACCGCCTCTGGTCGGATGGAGCGGGGGCTACCGGCTGCTCAGCCTGGTGATCCCCAGCGCCCCATGAACGGCCAGCGCACCGTCAGCGGTGCCGTGCCCGCGTCGGGCCAGAGGACGGCCAGCTCTGCCTGCAGGGCGGGCAGAGGATCGATCCCGGCTTCCCGGCTGCGCTGCACCGCCGACCAGGTGCCGATGTGGGCCATCAGCTCGCTCAGGGTCCAGTGGCGTTCGATCCAGAGTCCGGTCGGAAAGGGCCACTCCTCGCCGGGGAAGACGAGGCCGGCGTAGGACTGCTCCACCCATTTCCGCTCGGCCGGCCACCAGGGTGCCAGGGTGCTGTTGTGGAAGGCATCCAGTGGGGCCTGGAGCCGTGCCTCGGGCAACAGCAACGGCAGGTAGCCGATCCAGGCCATCACGGCTCCTGGTTTGCAGACACGCCGCACTTCCGAGTTGAAGGGCTCGCCGGCGAACCAGTGCACGGCCGCGGCCACCAGCACTCCATCGAGGCTGGCATCGCCCAGGCCGCTGGCGGTGGCATCGGCCTGCTGATAACGGATGCGGGGGTGGGGGCCGGCCGCCGCCAGCTGGGCGGCGCTGGCATCGGTGGCGATCACCCGGGCACCAGCCTCGGCAAGATCCACCGAGGCCTGGCCGCTGCCGCAGCCGCAATCCCACACCAGGGGATTGGCGGGGAGGCGGGCCAGGAAGGCGGCGTAGAAGGCTGCTGGGTAGGTGATCCGGTGGCGGGCATAGGCAGCGGCCACGGCGCCAAACCAGTTGCTGACGTCACTCATCACCGCTGCAGCACCAGGATCCGGTTGTTGGCGGGCATGGCCACATCGGCCAGGGCCGCGAGGCCGAGGCCCTGGGCCTGTTCCACCAGCTCCAGGGCGTCACGCACCCCCATGGCCGGATCGAGGCTGCGCAGGCGTTGGTCGAAGGCGGCATTGCTGGCGGCGGTGTGCACGCCCCCGTCGTGGAAGGGGCCGTAGAGCAGCAGCACCCCGCCTGGTCGCAGCACCCGGGCCGCGCCGGCCAGCAGTAGGGGCACGGCCGTCGCCGGCATGATGTGTGCGGTGTTGGCCGTGAACACCGCATCGAAGCTCTGGCGGGGCCACTGCCCTGCGTCCGTCACATCAAGGGCGATGGCAGGCGGCAGGCCTGGGCTCAGGGCCGCCAGCTGGGCCTGCAGAGCTGCCAGGTTGTCCTGGCGCTCACTGGCCTGCCAGGTGAGGCCGGCGATCTGCTGGCAGAAGAACGCGGCGTGTTGGCCGCTGCCCGAGCCGATTTCCAGCACCTGGGCACCGGCAGGGAGCCAGTCTTGGAGCACCGCCAGGATCGGGCCCTGGTTGCGTTCGCAGGCGGGGGAAAACAGCACGCGCTGGCCTGTCAGGCGTCGAGGCCCGCGCGCAGCTCCGCGCAGAAGCGCCCGGCCGCGGCGGCTACGTCGGCCTGCTGCCCGTGGGCTTCGGCCATCACCTTCACCAGGGCACTGCCCACGATGGCCCCATCGGCTCCCCAGTCGCGCACCTGGCGGGCTTGCTCGGAGCCGGAAATGCCAAAGCCCACGGCCACCGGCGTGTCGCCCTGGGCCTTGAGTTGGCCCACCAGGGTGCCCACCCGCGATTCCAGGTTGGTGCGCACGCCCGTCACGCCGGTGACGCTCACCAGATAGGTGAAGCCGCGGCTGGCGTGATGGATCCTGCCCAACCGTTCAGCAGGGGTGGTGGGGGCTACCAGCAGGACCAGATCCAGGCCCGCAGCGGCCGCGATCGCCGAGAGCTTCTCCGCTTCCTCCAGGGGCAGGTCGGGCACCACCAGCCCGGCGGCTCCCGCGGCGGCAGCAGCGGTGCAGAAGGCCTCCATGCCCCGGTTGAGCAGGGGATTGCTGTAGGTGAACAGCACAACCGGCACGGTGAGCTCACCCTTGAGGGAGCGGAGCATCTCCAGCACCCCGGCTGGGGTGGTGCCGGCCTTGAGGGCACGGCTGGCGGCGGCCTGGATCACCGGCCCGTCGGCCAGGGGGTCGCTGTAGGGGATGCCCAGCTCGACCAGGTCGGCACCGTGGGCCTGCAGCGCCAGCAGGCTGGCCCGGGTGCTGGTCAGATCAGGATCCCCCGCCATCAGAAAGGGCATCAGGGCGCAGCGGCCCTGTTGCCGCAGGGCCGTGAAACGCTGCTGAATTGGGGTGGGGGCGGCAGTCACAGCAGCAGCAGTCACGGCAGCGAAAGGGGCTTCGGCCTGTGAGCCTATGCCTCGCCCTGGGGGGCTTCCTCCAGTTGACCCGTTTCCCGCAGCAGGCGCTCCTGCTCTTCGGGGCTGAGGGCCTCAAACTTGCGTTGCAGCTCTTCGGTGGTGAAGGCGTCGTAGGCCTCGCGGTACTGCTGGCGTTGCTGGATGAACGTCATCTGACCGGTGACCACCCGAAACAGATAGCTGCCGGTCCAGGCGAGCACCAGCACCATCAATAGGGCTGAGGCGGCGATGCCAGCCGAGAAGCCCTCAAACCCGCCGAACTGAAACAGCACATAACCCAGGCCCCCCAGAACGAAGACCCCCAGGGCGAGAAGCAGGGCCTTGCCGTTGGTCATGGGTTCAAACCTCGCCCTGGCCTGCCATGCGCAGATTGATGAACGGGGCAAACAGGATCAGGCCTGGGAAAAACAGGAACACCAATCCGTAGACGCCGAGGCGCTCCAGCTTGCCCATCACGGTCCAGCGCTTGATCATCCAGGCGTAGAGCAGCAGAGGGACGGCCACCAGGTAGCTGCCGCCCAGCACGACGTAGGCCGCCAGCACCAGCAGCGTGTCCGGGGAGATGGAAGAGAGCAATCCGGGCAGCGACACAGCGGGACTGTGGAGTGAATTGAATTTAAGATGCCCAGGCCGGGGGCATGGCGGAATTGGTAGACGCAGCGGACTTAAAATCCGCAGACGGCAACGTTGTGGGGGTTCAAGTCCCCCTGCCCCCATATTCCTGCTGCTTGGGCTGGAATTCGGTCTAAGATCACGACATCCGGCAGAAGCCGGCGGGCTTCAGAGCCCGCGCAGGCCGGAACCAGCACCATTCATCCCCTGCGCTTCCTGGGGATTGCCGACCAAGACAGGCCCACGCGTCAGATTGTTCAGCCAGACCGCCTTGTGTGATTCCCTGCGGGGGATGGCGGTCTTCCGGTGCGAGATCCATATCCGTTCATTTCATTTGTGATGTTTTCTTCGATTTCCTTCTCAACTCGCTCCAAATCCAGTCGATCCAACCGGGTCAGCTACCCCAGCTGCCCCATCCACCAGCGTCCCCAGGGACGGCCCATGGCCCAGCCCCTGACTTGGGAAGAGCTGTTGGGTCAGCGCTAGGCCCCGAGAAGGCGCTCCCGTTGCAGATAAACGCGAATTAATTTTTCGTCCATCAGCCTCTGGCGTGCCAGGGGGCTAGGTCGGGCGTTTCGACGCCCGATCTTTTGGTGGTTGACCCTTCAGAATCACGCCACGTTGTTCCCCCGCTGGCCCTGGCGTGATGACCCTTGTGCCCAGTGCCATTGAGATCGTTGTGGGGATCCTGCTGCTGTTCGGCGGCGGCGAGCTGTTTGTGGGCGGGTCAACCGCTGTGGCCCTGTTGCTGGGCATCCCCCAGATCGTGATCGGCCTGACGGTGGTGTCGCTCGGCACCAGCGCACCGGAATTGTTCGTGAGCCTGATCTCCACGATCCAGGGCGGCGATGCGATCGCGGTGAGCAACGTGGTGGGCAGCAACATCTTCAACGTGTTGGTGGTGCTGGGCCTGAGTGCCCTGGTGGTGCCGCTGCGGGTTCAGAGCCGGCTGGTGAGGCGCGATGTGCCCCTCTTATTAGGGGTGTCGATGGCGGTGTGGGGGATGGCCTCCGGGGGACGGCTCACCTGGCAGGCCGGCCTAGCCCTGCTGGTGGTGCTGGTTATCAACCTGGTTTGGGAGATGCGCACCGCTGGAGAGCATCCCGATGAGGTAGACGACATCGACGACAGCGATCGCGCTACTCCTGCCGTGGCCGCTACCAAGCTGGCGGCCGGCCTGGTGCTGCTCGTGGTGGGATCCCAGGTGCTGGTGAAGGGAGCCACCACCGCTGCTGTTGCTCTGGGCGTTAGCCAGACGGTGATTGGTCTGACGATTGTGGCCACAGGCACCTCCATGCCCGAGCTGGTGACCTCCCTGGTGGCGGCTTACCGCGGCAAGGCCGATCTGGCGATCGGCAATGTGGTGGGCAGCAACTTGCTCAACCAGTTGTTGATCCTTGGTCTGTGTGGGGTCGCCTCTGGCGCCCAGGGACTGGAGGTGGATCCGGTGTTGGTTAGCCGCGATCTGCCGATAATGGTGCTCACCACCATGGCCTGTCTGCCGATCTTCTGGACCGACGGCGCGATCACCCGTCTTGAGGGGGCAATCTTGGTGGCCCTCTATGGCCTTTATCTGCTGGAGCAGGTGCTCTCCAACACGTTTACCTCGGCCCTGGATGAATTCCGCTTTGTGGCCCTGCTGATTGTGCTGCCCGTGGTGCTGGTGTTCCTGGTGTGGCAGACGTTGCGTTGGCGTCGGGATCGGCTTGCGTGAGGTGTTGGATCGGCAACCGCTTATAGGGTCTGCGATCGCTATTGCGCATTGTTCTGCCACACTTCACAAAAAATTTTTCCGCCCATGTTGCGCAGACTTGCCACAGCCCTTCCCCTGATTGGCGCCCTTGCTCTTGTGGGCTGCGCCAGTGATGGCGGCGGGATCCAGAGCCAGAAGATGGCGGCGATCAAGAGCCGGGGCAACCTGATCTGCGGTGTGGACGGCAAGCTGCCTGGCTTCAGTTTTGTGGCTCCCGACGGCAGTTACAGCGGTTTGGATGTGGATTTCTGCAAGGCAACAGCGGCCGCGTTGCTCGGTGATCCCGCCAAGGTGACCTACCGCGACCTCAGCAGCTCGGAGCGCTTCGCGGCCCTTGGCAGCGGTGAGGTGGATCTGCTCTCCCGCAACACCACCATGACCCTCAGCCGCGATGCGCCTGGGGGCAACGCCCTTGCCTTTGCCCCCACCACCTTTTACGACGGTCAGGCCGTGATGGTGCCGGCCAGCAGCGGTATTCAATCCCTCAAGGATGTGGCTGGCAAACCGATCTGCGTGGAAACAGGCACCTCCACCGAGCTCAACCTGGCCGACCGGATGCGGGAGCTCAATGCCGCCTATACCCCCCTGAAGTTTCAATCGGGCGATCAGACCTACGCGGCCTACCTGCAGGGCCGCTGCGTTGCCGTGACCTCTGACCGCTCCCAGCTGGCGGCAAAGCGAACCGGCTTCCCAAACCCTGCAGGCCACATCCTCTTGCCCGATGTACTGAGCAAGGAGCCCCTCAACCCGGCCACCGTGAATAGCGATCCGGCCTGGGCTGATGCCGTGCGCTGGGTGGTTTACAGCCTGATTGAGGCCGAAGAGATTGGCATCACCGCCGCCAATATCGACGCCAAGCTGGCCGAGGCCGAAGCCAACAAGAACCTCGCCCAGCTGCGGCGCTTCTTCGGAGTGGAGGGAGATCTCGGCAAACAGTTGGGCCTGCCGGCCGATTTCGTTGTTAAAGCGGTAAAGGCCGTTGGCAATTACGGCGAGGTGTTTGAGCGCAATGTGGGCACGGGCTCTCCCCTCAAGCTCGAGCGCGGTGTGAACCAGCAATGGCGCCAGGGTGGCCTGATGTATTCACCGCCCTTCCTGTGAGCAGCAGGATCTCCGCTCTGCAGCCATGACCAGCCGAGCTGAAGATCCGCCCTGGTGGCGCAATCGTCGCCTGCTGCCCTGGCTGGTGCAGGGCGTGGCGGCCCTTGTGGTGGCAGTGGTGGTGGCCTTCCTGCTCAGCAATCTGCTGATCAACCTCACGGCCCGCGGCCTGCTGCTGAGCTGGAGCTGGCTGGGCAATCCCGCCGGCTTCGACATCTCCGAAACCCTACTGCCCTTCGACGCCAGCCTTCCCTATTGGCGGGCGTTGCTGGCGGGGCTGGTGAACACCCTGCGGGTGGTGTTGGCGGGCCTGGTGGGGGCAACGGTGCTCGGCACCCTGGTGGGCACGGCCTCCTTCAGCTCCAACGGCTTGCTCAAGCGCCTGGCGCGGATCTATGTGGAACTGATCCGCAACATCCCGCTGCTGCTGCAGCTGGTGTTCTGGTATTTCGTGGTGTTCCTCGCCCTGCCCAAGGGCTCGGCTGCAATTCAGCTGCCGGGCGTGGTGTTGGCCCAGTCGGGCCTGTTCCTGGGCTCGCCTGAACTGGTGAATGGGGTCTGGAGGGCTCCCCTGAGTTTCACTGTGGAGTTCGGGGCCCTGCTCACGGGACTGGTGGTTTACTCAGCCGCCTTTATTGCCGAGGTGGTGCGCGGTGGTGTGGCCTCGGTTGCCCGCGGACAGTGGGAGGCGGCCAGCTCCCTGGGCTTCAGCTCCCTGCAGACTCTGCGGCGCATCGTGATGCCCCAGGCCCTGCGGGTAATCGTGCCCGGGCTCAATAGCCAGTACATATCCCTGGCCAAGAACTCCTCGCTAGCGGTGGCCTGCGGCTACAGCGATCTTTATTCGGTGGCCGAAACCACCCTCAACCAGAGCGGCCGGGCCGTGGAGGTGGTGCTGATTCTGCTGGGTTCCTATCTGGTGATAGACCTGCTGATCTCGGCCCTGATGAATGGCCTCAATGGCCTGGTGCAGTTGAAGGAGCGCTGAGATGGCCAGCACGCCTCCGATGATTGTTCGCCCCAGCCGCCTCGAGCAGCTGCGGCAGGAACTGTTCTCAAGTCGCCTCAATGGCCTGATCTCGATCGCCCTGATCGCCTTCCTGGTGACCGCCGCCCTCGGCCTGGCCAAGTGGGCCCTGTTCCAGGCCCAGTGGGCGGTGATCCGCGCCAACAGCACCCTGTTTGCTCTGGGGCGCTACCCGCTTGAGCAGCAGTGGCGCCTCTGGCTGCTCACCGCCCTTCTTGCCCTGGCCACGGGACTGAGCTGGGGGCTATTGCGGGCCATTCTCCGTTCTGGTCCTCCGGTGACCCTCTGGCCCCGCAACGATCGCTGGGCCCTGGCGGTGCTCGTGCTGCTGAGCCTCTGGCTGCCGATGGCTCTGAGGCTCAGCCTGGCCATCCAGATGCGCTGGTGGGGAATCACCCTGCTGTTGCTGGTGGTTCGCTGGGCGCTGGGGCGCTGGGGCTCCGCTATTCCCGCCACGGCCCGCCGGCTGATCCCCCTGATCTGGCCCCTGCTCTATCTGCTGGGCATGGTGCTGATCAGTGGCGGATTGGGTCTGGTGCAGGTCGCCCCGTCGGAATGGGGAGGGCTGCTGCTCACCTTGCTGATGTCGAGCTTCGCGATCCTGCTTTGTTTCCCGCTGGGGATCCTGCTGGCCCTGGGGCGCCGCAGTGCGCTGCCGCTGCTGCGTTGGGGTTCGGTGCTCTACATCGAATTCATCCGCGGCGCACCGCTGATCACCCTGTTGTTCCTCGGCCAGAACATCCTGGGCTTCCTGCTGCCCGGCGGCATGGCCCCCGATCGGGTCTGGCGGGCGGCCTGGGTGCTCACCTTCTTTGCCGCGGCCTACGTAGCCGAAGCGGTGCGCTCAGGTTTGGCGGCCCTGCCGGCTGGCCAGCTGGAGGCGGCCCGCTCCCTGGGCCTGCCGATGCCCCAGGCACTGATCCATGTGGTGCTGCCCCAGGCCCTGCGGGTGGCCCTGCCGGCCACGGTGGGCCAGTTCATCTCCCTGCTGCAGGACACCACCTTGCTTTCCTTGATCGGCCTGCTCGATCTGCTCGGCACCGCTCGCACGGTGATGGCCAATCCAGCTTTTCTGGGCCAGAGCGCCGAGGTGTATCTGGTGCTAGCTGTGCTCTTCTGGTGCTGCTGCGCTGCCCTGGGGCTTGGCAGCCGTGCCCTAGAGGAGCGCCTCAACCCCCATTCCCGCTCCTCAGCCAATCTCTCCCCATCCCAGGCATGACCAGCTCCAACGCCGTGATGATTGAGGCCCGTGGGGTCGAGAAGTGGTACCCCAACGGCTTTCACGCCCTGCGGGGGGTAGACCTGAGCGTGCACCAGGGCGAGGTGGTGGTGATCATGGGGCCCTCGGGCTCGGGCAAGAGCACCTTTCTGCGCACCTTCAACGCCCTGGAGGATTTTCAGCAGGGCTCGATCGTGGTGGATGGCATTGCCCTCAACGACGACCTGCGTCAGATCGACGCCGTGCGCCGCGAGGTGGGGATGGTGTTCCAGCAGTTCAACCTGTTCCCGCACCTGAGCGTGCTGGAGAACCTCACCCTGGCGCCGGTGCTGGTGCGCAAGCTCTCCAAACAGGCGGTGCAGCGCCGCGCCCTCGAGCTGCTCGATCGGGTGGGCATCGCCGAGCAGGCCCACAAATATCCCGGCCAGCTCTCCGGCGGCCAGCAGCAGCGGGTGGCGATCGCCCGCTCGCTCTGCATGGAGCCGCGCATCATGCTCTTCGATGAGCCCACCAGCGCCCTCGATCCCGAGATGGTGCAGGAGGTGCTCGAGGTGATGCAGGGGCTGGCCCAGGACGGCATGACCATGGTGGTGGTGAGCCACGAGGTGCGCTTCGCGCGCAAAGTGGCCCACCGGGTGGTGTTGATGGATGCCGGGGTGGTGGTGGAAGTTGCGCCGCCGGAGCAGTTCTTCAGCAACCCCCAGCACGAGCGAAGCCGTCAGTTCCTCAGCCAGATCAGCTGAGCCCGAAGTGAAGGCACAGCAGCAGGGGCACCAGCAGGGTCATCACCACGGTTAGGGGAAACCCGTAGCGGGCCACATCCAGGAAGCGGTAGCGACCGGGGCCGAACACCATCAGGTTGGTCTGATACCCCACCGGGCTGAGAAAGCTCTGGCTGGCCCCGAACAGCACGGCGTAGATGAAGGCCATCGGCGGCTGGTTTAGGCCTTGGGCGAGTTGACCGGCAATCGGAATCAACATGGCCACGGTGGCGGCATTGCTCATCACCTCGGTGAGCAACGTGGTGAACAGAAACACCACCACCAGCGCGGCGTACACCGGCCAGCTCTGCAGGCCGTTCAGCAAGGCTTGAGCCAGGGCCGCAGCCAGACCGGTTTTTTCCAGCGCCACGCTGAAACTGGCCAGCGATCCGAGCAGCAGGATCACATCGAGGCGGATCGCCCGCTGCAATTCCCCCGCCCGCAGGCAGCCCGTGGCCACCATCGCCACCGTGCCCAACAGCACCGCTGCCACCAGGGGAATGACATTCAGGGCTGTCAGCAGGATCACCAGAGCGGCGATCACCAGGGCCACCCGCTTGCGACTCACGGTCGGCAAGTCTTTTTCCAGTTGCTCGAGTACCACCAGATCGTTGTTGGCCTGAAGGCCGCGAATCGCATCCTTCGGCCCTTGCAGCAGCAGCACATCCCCTTCGCGCAGCTGGGCCCGGCCCAGGCGTTCGCGCAGCACGGCGTTGCCGCGCCGCAGGGCGAGCACGGTCACGTTGTAGCGCTGGCGGAAGCGCAGATCCCGCAGGCAGTCGCCGGCCAGGGAGGAGCCGGAGGGCAGCAGCACCTCCACCATTCGCTGGTTGTTCTGCTGGTCTGGGCGGATTGCTTCTTCGGGGGTCGGGGCTAACACCACCGTGTGGTCCTGCTGCAGCCGCAGCAAGTCTTCGCGGCTGCAGCGCAGCAGCAGGCGATCACCCAGCATCAGGGTGCGGTCCGCCAGGGGGGGCAGGAAGCGCTCGTTGGCGCGGTGCAACTCGAGCACGTCCACGTCGAAGCGGCGTTGCAAGCGGCTGCCGTGCAGCGACTCGCCGATCAGCTCGGAGTCGGCGGGGATCTTCACCTCCGTGAGGTAGCCGCTGCTGGCAAGACTGGCGACCAGATCGTCGTCGTTGCTGCCGCGGTCGGGCAGAAAGCGATCGGCCAGCAGCACCATCACCAAACCGCCCACCAGCCACACACCCAGCCCGATCGGTGTGAGGCTGAACAGGCCGAAGGCGCCGTAGCCCAGTTTGCTGCTCACCTCGCTGGCCAGCAGGTTGACCGAACTGCCCAGTAGGGACAGTGTGCCGCCGAGCACCGTGGCAAAGGACAGCGGTAGCAGCACCTTGGAGGGGGAGATGCGGCGGCGCTGGCACCAGCCCTCGATCACCGGCAGCAGACTGGCCACGATTGGAGTGTTGGGCACAAAGGCCGACACCGGCCCCACGGCTGCCACCATCAGGGTGATCATCCGCTTGGGGCTGCGCACGGCGTCGGAGCCGATCAGGGCCCGCAGCCGATCGAGGCCGCCGCTGCGGAACAGCCCGGCCGAGAGGGCAAATAGGCCCATCAGGGTGATCAGGGCGGGGCTGCCGAAGCCCTCCAGCGCCTCTGTGGGGTTGAGCACTCCCGTGACGATCAGGAGCGCGGCAGCGAGCAGGCCTGTGACCTCCGGTGCCAGCCAGCCGCTGATGAACAGCACCACCGATCCAGCCAGCACCAGCAGGGTGGTGAGCGCCCCGGGCTGAAGCAGGGCGACGGAGAGCTCAGACATGGCCGATCGCGCGGACTGTTGACAATAACCCGGTAAGTCGATCGAGAATGTGCAACGCCTCGATGTCTACGCCCCGGGCAGCTCCGCCAGGGCGTCGCTGGCGCCCATCACCACCAGCAGCTCGCCGGCCTGGAGCACGTGGGAGGCGGGTGGATTGACGGTGAGCTGGTTGTCGGGTCCGGCGGCCAGCACGCTGACGTTGAAGTTCTTGCGCAGATTGATGTCGCGCAGCGACTGGCCGATGAAGGCCTGGGGCACGCGAATCTCCTCGATGCTGTTGCGGTCGTCGAGGCGCAGGCGCTCCAGAAGGTTGGGCCGCACCAGCTCCATGCCGAGCCGGTGCCCCTGCATCTTCGAGGGGAACACCACCCGATCGGCCCCCACCCGCTGCAGCATCTTCATGTGCAGATCGCTGGTGGCCCTGGCGATCACCTGTTTCACCCGGCTGCCGGCACCGTCCTTGACGATCAAGGTGGCGGTCACGCTGGCTTCGATCGGATCACTCATGGCCACCACCACCGTGGTCATGTCGAGCACGCCGGCGGCCCTTAGGGCCTCTTCGTCGGTGCAATCCACCACCCGCGCTTCGATGGCGGGGTCCATCTGGCGCAGCTCATCGATGGCCCGCTGGCTGGCATCGATCGCCAGCACCTCGGCCCCGGCCTTGCTCAGTTCGCTGCACACGGCGGAGCCGAAGCGTCCCACGCCGATCACCGCAAACCCTCCCTTGATGGCGCCTTCCGAAGGGTTCCAGTGCCACCAGTTCGTCATGGGTTTGGGAGTTCAGATGTAGAGCTCTTCGCGGGGATAGCCCACGCGCGGTTGGGGCCGGCTGCCATAGATCGCTGAGAGCAGTAGCAGGATGCCCAGTCTGCCCACGAACATGCCCACCATCAGCACCAGCTGGCCCCAGCGGTTGAGCTGGGCGGTCACGCCCAGGTCAAAACCCACGGTGCCGAAGGCCGACACGCAGGTGAACAGCTTTTCCAGGAAGTTGAAGCTGATGCTGGTCGGCTCTCCAGTGGTGGTTGGCCCGAGCCCCAGCAGCAGGGCCATCAGGATCACGAAGATCGCCGACGCCAGGGTTACACCCACGGCGCGCAGCACCACGGTGTCGGGGATCTGGCGCCGGTGGATCACCACTTCTTCCCGGCCCTGGAGGGTGGAGCGGGTGGCTCCCATCAGGGTGGCGAAGGTGGTGGTTTTGATGCCGCCGCCGGTGCCGCCGGGGCTGGCGCCGATGAACATCAGCACGATCAACAGCAGCAAGCCGGCGTCGGAGAAGGTCTGGATCGACAGGGGCACGGTGTTGAAGCCTGCCGTGCGGGCGGTGATCGATTGGAACAGCGTCACCTGGATCCGCTGCCACCAGTGGAGATTTTCCATCACGCCGCCGGCGGCGAAGTGCTCGGTGAACAGCAGGCCTAGGGCGCCAAAGCCGATCAGCAGCACCGTGCTGCGCAGCACAAGACGGGTGTGCAGGCTGAGCCGGCGCATCCGTTGCAGTCGGGCCCGGTTGCTCCATAGGTCGTTGATCACCCGCCAGCCGATGCCGCCCACCACGACCATGGTGGCGATGACCCCATTCACCACGGGGTTGTCTCGGTAGTGCACCAGGTTGTCGCTCCAGAGGCCGAAGCCGGCGTTGTTGTAGGCGCTGATGCAGTGAAACAGCGCAGCCCAGAGGCGCTCGAGCGGATTGTTGATGTCGGTGAAACCGAAGACGTAGAGCACCACGGTGCCCAGGCCCATCACGCAGAAGCCCGTCATCAGGATGCTGTTGAAGGTGGGGCCGATGCCGCCCACGCCGAAGTCGTCGAGGGCCCGGCCCCTGTCGAGCCGGTGGCGCAGGCCCGAGTGGCCCTGCACGAAACCCTGCAGGAAAGTGGTGATCGCCATCAGGCCCAGGCCGCCCGTGATGATCAGGCCCGCCAGGGCCACCTGGCCAAAGGCGGTGAGGTCGCGGCTGATGTCGATGATCGACAGCCCCGTCACCGTGATCGCTGAGGTCACGGTGAACAGTGCCTCCCACAGGCCCACCGCGTCGGTGGAGCAGAGCGGGCTGGCCAGGATCACGGTGCCGAAGGCGATCACCAGGGCACCGGTCACCACCGTGAACTGCGGCACGGTGAGTTGCTGCCGCCACGTTTTGACCGCGTTCCAGGGGGTGGCGGCGGTCAGGTTGGGGGCAGTGGCAGGGCTTGGGGCAGATCGCCGCATCGGAGCCTGGGGCGATGCCAAAGCGATGTCTACCCTAATCACCCCGGACACCAGGGTTTTCCCTTGACGCTGCCCTCAGTCGACGGTTTGTCCAACCTGATCGGCTCGGCGGTGGAGGCCAACCCGCTGCTGGGCTATGGCGCCATCGCCCTGGTGATGTTGCTGGAAAACCTCATCCCACCCATCCCCTCGGAGGTGGTGATGCCCTATGGGGGGTATCTGGTCTACCAGGGGCGTTTGGAGTTGCTCCCCACCGTGTTGGCCGGGCTGGTGGGCACCGTGCTGGGGGCCTGGTTTTGGTATGGCATCGGCCGGTTGATCAGCGAGGAGCGAATCGGCCAGTGGCTGGAGCGACGGGGCAAGTGGCTGGGCATCCAGGTCGGCGATCTGGCCCGCAGTCGCCGCTGGTTCAAGCGGCATGGGGCGGCCGTGGTGTTCTGGGGGCGGCTGATTCCTGGCCTGCGCACCCTGGTGTCGGTGCCGGCGGGCATCGAGACGATGCCTCAACCCGCTTTTCTGGCCTGGACGACCGCTGGCAGCCTGATCTGGACCCTGCTACTCACCCTGGCGGGCCAGGCGATGGGCAAGGGCTATGCGCAGGTGGAGGGATGGTTGGCTCCCTGGTCCCAGATGATTCAGCTGCTGGCCTGGATTGCCTTGGGGGCGGGCGTGGTGGCGCTGCTGGTGAAGGTCGTTCTGGCGCGCCGTCGGGCTGGTTGAGCCCTGTGCTGACGATCGCCTGCGCTGCGGGTTAGTTGGAACCTTTGGCTTCGCTCGGAGCTGGGGCCTCGTTCGATCGGTCTAGGCGGCTCGGTTCGCCCAAGGGGATGTCGCCTTGCATCAGGCTGTCGGAGAGGAGCGACAGCGCCAGCGCCACCCCGGCCACGGCCCAGGCGGCAGCCGCACTTGGTGCAGGCCATCACGGCGAGACGACTGGGCTGATCATGGCCAGGCCGGCAGCAGGGCGGTGTGCCTCGGAGTGATCAGGGTTGCTGTTGAGG
This sequence comes from Synechococcus sp. 8F6, assembly GCF_002252665.1. Classification (GTDB taxonomy): domain Bacteria; phylum Cyanobacteriota; class Cyanobacteriia; order PCC-6307; family Cyanobiaceae; genus Cyanobium_A. The sequence continues at coordinate 5,061 of NZ_NQKZ01000015.1, read as the reverse complement.
CGAATCGGGCATTCCTTTGTTTTCCCCGCCCAACGGCATTGAATGCTTCTTAAAGTTGCTGACCTCTGGCCGATTCGGGCCCGTCTGAATGCCTCAAGTGTTGTGATTTCCACTGCTTGGTTGACATTGTGACCGTCTTTCTGCTTCAGACGGCCTGGCTTGTGCCCCTGTACCCCCTGGTCGCAGCTCTGGCCTCCCTGGCGTGGTCGCCAGGCGTGATCTCCCGCACGGGCCCCCGCCCCTGCGGCTACCTCAATCTGGCGATGGTGGCTGTGGCCTTCGCCCATAGCGTCTGCGCCCTATCAGCCCTGCACACCAATGCCCGCGCCGGCGCTGAGGCTCTGCATCGGCCGATCAGTTTCAACTGGACCTGGCTCGACACCGCCGGCTTGCGGGTCGGCTTTGACGGACTGGTGACCGAGCCCGCCCTGGTGGCGATGGCGGTGATCACGGGCCTGCACCTGCTGGTGCAGATCTATGCGATCGGCTACCTGGAGATGGACTGGGGCTGGCCGCGGTTTTTCGGCTCGCTCAGCTTCTTCGAGGCGGGTCTGTGCGCCCTGGTGCTCACCGATTCGGTGTTCTTCAGCTACGTGATCCTGGAGCTGCTCACCCTCGGCACCTACCTGATCGTGGGCACCTGGTACAACCAGCCCCTGGTGGTGAAGGGGGCTCGCGACGCCTTTCTCACCAAACGCCTTGGCGACCTGATCCTGTTGGCCGGAGTGATTGCCCTGCTGCCGGTTGCCGGCACCTGGAATTTTCATGGCCTTCAGGCCTGGGCTGCCGACCTCAGCAATAACGGCCAGAGCCTTCCAGCGGGATTTCAGCTGATCTTGCTGGCCCTGATCGCTGGTCCGATGGGGAAGTGCGCCCAGATCCCCCTGCACCTCTGGCTCGACGAGGCGATGGAGAGTCCGCTGCCCTCCACGATCCTGCGCAATGCGGTGGTGGTGGTGGGTGGCGCCTGGGTTCTGTTGCGCCTAGAGCCGCTGCTGGAGCTCAGCCCCTTCGTGCAGAGCGTGCTGGTGGTGGTGGGGGGCTCCACCGCCGTGGTGGCCTCGCTGATTGCCTTGGCCCAGATCGATGTCAAGCGGGCGCTGAGTTTCCTGGTGAGCAGTTGGCTGGGGCTGCTGTTTGTGGCGGTCGGTCTGGGCGGCAGCGCCGTGGCCGACCATCTGCTGCTGGTGTATCCGCTGCCGATGGCCTTGCTGTTGATGGCGATCGGCACGATCGTGATCAGCAACGTCACCCAGGACCTCACCCAACTGGGGGGCTCTGGAGCCGGCGGCCGCTGATGGGCCTGGCCTTCCTGGCCGGTGCCGCCGGTCTCATGGGCCTGCCCCCCTTCGCCGGCTTCGCGGCCCTGCGGGAGTTGCTGGCCCTCACGGCCAGCAGCGGCCACCCCTGGCTGCTGGGTGGGGTGGTGTTGCTCAGCAATGCCCTGATCAGCGCTGGCTTGATCCGTGTGTTCGGCCAGATCTGGGGCGGGCGTCCCACCCCCTTCACCCACCGCTCGGCAGAGGTGCTGTGGCTGATGGTGCTGCCCACCACCGTGCTGATGGGGCTGGTGCTGCACCTGCCCCAGCTGCTGGTGCGCAACGGCGTCTATGCCCTGCCCCCCGGCACGGTGCAGACCCTGGTGGACAACCCACCTCAGCTGGCGCGGATCCTGAAGTATCACGTGATCGCTGGTGCCCACACCCGGGAGGCCCTGGTGGCGCAGCCGGAGTTGCCGAGCCTGGAAGGCGCCCCGATCCCGATCCGCCGCGCCGATCCCTTCGAGGTGAAAAACGCCACCGTGGTGACGGCCGACATCGCCTGCGACAACGGCGTGGTGCACGTGATCGATCGCGTGATCCTGCCGGGTTAAGCCAGGGCGTCGACGGCTGAACGCAGAGCGCCGTAGCACTGCTCAAGCTGGGGGGTGCTGATCCCCAGGGGCGGCAGCAGATACACCACGTTGCCCAGCGGGCGCAGGTACACGCCCTGTTCTAGGCAGTGGCGCTGGATCTGTTTGCCCACGGGATTGAGGTAGCTGGCCTCGCCAGCTTCCACATCAAAGGCCGCCATGGTGCCGACGCAGCGCGGCCGCCGCACCAAGGGGTGCTGGGCCAGCTCCTCGAGCAGGGGCGTGTGGCGCAGCTCGAACTGCTGGAAGCGCTCGGGGTGGGCCTGGAGCAGATCCAAGCTGGCCAGCGCCGCGGCACAGCCCAGGGGGTTGGCGGTGAAGCTGTGGCCGTGGAAGAAGGTGGCTTCGGGCCGCTCGCTGATGAAGCCCTGGTAGAGCCGCTCGCTGGCCATCGTCACCCCCATCGGCAGGAAGCCTCCGGTGAGGCCTTTGGAGAGGGCCATCAGGTCGGGTTGAATGCCGGCCCGGCGGCAGGCGAACAGGTCGCCCGTGCGACTGAAGCCCGTGAATACCTCATCGGCGATCAGCAGGGCGCCGGCGGCTTTCACCCGCTCGGCCACGGCCCGCAGGAAGGCCGGCCGCACCACCCGCATGCCGCTGGCCCCCTGGATCAGGGGTTCGAGGATCACGGCGGCGGTGGGCGTCTCCAGGGCCCGCTCGAGCTGGCGCAGGGCGTGGTGTTCCCGTTGCTCCACCGCGTCGTCGCCCCAGTGGCTGTGGGGCCAGGCCACACGGGCCACGGCAAACAACAGGGGCTCATAGGGGTCGGTAAACAGCGAGCGCTCCCCCAGCGCCATCGCGCCGAAGGTGTCGCCGTGGTACGCCCCCTCGAAGGCAATCACCTGCCGGCGCAGTCCCGCCGCGTCGCCACTGCCCTGGTTGCGCCACCACTGCCAGGCGATCTTGAGCGCCACTTCCACGGCGGTGGAGCCGTTGTCGGAGAAGAACAGCCGCTCGAGGCCCGTCAGGGCGCTGATCCGGGTGGCCAGCTGTTCGGCGGGGGCGTGGCTGAAGTTGGCGAAGATCACCTGCTCCAGCTGCTGGGCCTGGCGGGCAATCGCCGCCGCAATGGCGGGCTCGGCGTGGCCATGGAGGGTCACCCACCAGCTGCTGATCGCATCGATCAGGCGGCGACCATCGGCGAGCACCAGCTCACTGCCGCGGGCGGAGCGCACCTGCAGCGGCTCGGGGCTCGTGGCCACCTGGGTGGTGGGGTGCCAGAGGTGGGGGTGCCAGCTCATGGTGTCAGCTCGCGGTGTCAGCCATGCCGGCCGCCGCTCAGCATGCACCGCTCTTGGTCCCATTCACATGGCATTGGGCCGTAGTTCAGCTCATGCGGGCTGCGGAGAGATTGCGGACGGCGCATGGGCATCAGGCTTCCAGATAGTCGATCACCCGTTGCGACAGGCGCCGGATCGCTGCGTGGGCGCGGCGTTCAACCCCCCGGGCCTGGTCGCGGCTGATGCCCATCTGCCGGGCGATGGCGCTGAGGTTGAGGGGTGCGGGTTGGTCGATGCCGTAGCGCAACCGCAGCAACTCGACTTCATGGGCAGGCAGCTCCTCGAGCAGTGCCCCCAGGTCGCTCTGCAACAGATGGGCCGTGAGCATGTCCTGGGGCAGCTGGGCCTGGCAGCGCAGCGTGTCGAGCAGGCGCAGCTTCTCTTCCGAACCGTGGCCGCTGTCGAGGCTGAGCGGTTCCTGAGCGCGGAACAGTGCTTCCCGGATGTCCAGCGGTTTGAGTTCGGTGGCGTCCGCCAGCTCCTCGAGGCTGGCTTCGCGGCCGAGCATCTGGCGCAGTTCCTGCTGACAGCGCCGCAGACGCTGCAGGCGGTCTTGCATGTGGGCCGGCAGTCGGATGCTGCGGCCCTGCTGCTGCAGGGCCCGGCCCAGGCCTTCGCGAACCCACCAGGTGGCATAGGTGGAAAACCGATAGCCCCGGCTTGGGTCGTAGCGCTGGACAGCGCGGATCAGGCCGAGGGTCCCCTACTGGATTAGGTCGTCGAGTTCCAGGCGCCCACGGCTGTAGCGCCGCGCCATGCTCACCACCAGCCGCAAGTTGGCGGTCACCATCCGCTCGCGGGCGCGCTCCGCCTGCCGCAGTTGGCGCTGCAATTGACGGGGTGTCAGGCCCAGCTCCAGGGCCCAGGCCTGCAGGCAGGGCTCCTGGCCGCCGCAGCGCAGCTTCATTTCTTCCGCTGTCTCCAGCAGTTTTTGGCCGTTTTGCACGGCCCGCCCCAGGCTGATTTCCTCCTCAGGCGTGAGCAGGGGCACCCGACCGATGGCACGCAAGTGCCGGCTGATCGCGTCGCAGTCTCCGCGGCGGAGCTTCTGTGGCGCAGGCATCGGGTGGATATCCGCTGTGAGTCGCGAAACCTTAATCACTGTGGCGCCTATTTGGAGGCGTTTTGCTGCATGAAAAGCAACCTCAATCATGGTGATCAGGAGCACTCATCATTGATGGGATCCTCTGGGAGGCAGCTGATTTGGACGAATCAAGCCCGTCAACGCTGTCGTTGCGGGGGGAACGTCTGTGGAGATGGCTGGGGGGAGGTCTGGGATCTCGCTGCATTTACGAATCAGGGCCCAGGTTGGGTATCACAGTGCAAAGATCAATGCTGGATTCACATCAACAGCTCTGATCGTTTGGCGATCTCCTCTCCCAGAATTGGGGCCAAACCAAAAAAGCACCCTGCAACGGATGCCCCTGCAAGAGCACTGGCTTGGACGAGCTGCTGCTGGGCTCAGCCGAAAGTAGCTGCCGCAAGGGTTTCCAGCGATCAGAGCGAACCGCCTACGTAATTGACGCGGGCGCCATGGCCGTCACGATCAACGACACCACCACCCCAACTCACCAAAACCAAGGCGGCGACACGAAAACTGGACCACCGGCCTTGAGATTGACGCCGGAACCACAACTTGATTGACGCGTCGCGACAGCCCTGGTCACGATCACGATCCCAACAGGGTTCTCACCCATCAGGAGGCATTGAAAGAACCGCGTCAACCGGTCAACCAGATTGACGCCACCTTTCAACCTGATTGACATCTGACAGACATCGACATCCAGGTGCATGCCTTCTTGAACCGGCCCCTGCAGGAGAGCGGCTACGCCTACGTCTTCCTCGATGCCACCTACCTCCACGGCCGGC
>NZ_NQKZ01000082.1 GCF_002252665.1 Synechococcus sp. 8F6 | reverse complement strand
CCTCACCACGCTGCAGCGCTGGCGCCGCCAGTTTGCCGGTGAAGGCGGCGGTGTGGACTGCCGCAAAGGCAGTCACCGCAATGTGTCACACCGCCTCAGCGAAGAAGAGCGCCAGCGCATTCTGCTCACCTGCAACGAGCCGGAATTCGCTGCGCTGCCCCCCGGGCAGATCGTGCCGATCCTTGCGGACCGGGGCCTGTTCATTGGCTCAGAGCGCAGCTTCTACCGGGTGTTGCACGCCCATGGCCAGGCGAATCGCCGCGGTCGCGCCCGACCACCACAGGAGCCGAGGCCAGTGCCACGGCTGCGGGCCGCAGGCCCGAATCAGGTGTGGAGCTGGG
>NZ_NQKZ01000081.1 GCF_002252665.1 Synechococcus sp. 8F6 | reverse complement strand
CCGCGGCGTCCCATGGAGTGGTGTAACTCGGGGGGATCAGCCCCGGCGTAGCCGGGGCTGACGGCTCAACTCCCTCAGTCTTTAGCTGTGGCAATGGGTGGGCCGGTCTGTGACCCTGTTCGGAGCACTACCACCAAACCGAACACAGACCATGACCCATATCCATAGTGGCGCCTCCGAGCTGGCTCAGCTCATGGAGGGCACCACCGCTGGCGCCCTCATCCCTGAGATCGTGCGCCGCGGCTTTCAGGACCTGCTGGAAGCAGAGGTTTCTGCCCTCACTGGCGCCCAGCTCCATGAGCGCTGCCCGGATCAGCGCTCCACCCACCGCAACATGATAGGCCAGCAGCTGCTCACCACCCAGGT
>NZ_NQKZ01000014.1 GCF_002252665.1 Synechococcus sp. 8F6 | reverse complement strand
CCTGGTTGGGGCGATCCGCCCTGAGACGCGGCACCGAGCGCGGTTCCTGCGGCAGCCGTGCACGCCCGCGGCGGTGGCACTGCCCTGCCTGGTGCAGCACCCTATAAAAGCTTGATTCAGAGCCGATAAAGAGGCCCTGATCGGCCAGCGCCGGCACGATCTGTCCCGGCGGCAGCGAGGCGTACTCCGGCTGATTACACGTCAGCAGGATCCGCTGTCGTTCCTCCTCGCTCAGGCGGTGACCCACCAGGCGGTCACTGCCTTTACGGCGATCCACGCCGTCCCCATCACCACCAAAGGCCTTGCGCCAGCGTTTGAGGGTGCGCAGAGAGATCCCGATCTCGCAGCAGGCAGGCACCAGAGCCGCGCCAGCGGCATTGGCCTCGCTGATCAGCTCGATCGCCTTCTGCCGGTGCGCGGCACTGGTCAGCCTTCCGCGTCCTCCGAACAGAAGGCTTCCCACTTTTTTCGCAGCACCAGCAAGGCCGCCATCTCCGCCATGGCCTTCTCCTTGCGCTGTAGCTCTTTCTTGAGAGCCTTGATCTCCCGCTGGTCCTGGGCGCGGAGCTTCTCGAGCTCCTTCTGCTCTTTCAAGGTGAGCACTGGCTTTGCGTTGGCATCCTGGGCAGCCTGCCGCCAACGCTCCACCTGCTCAGGAAACAGCCCCCGCTCCCGGCAGTAGCCACTGAGTTCGGTGGCATTCAGGCCAGCGCTCTCCAGCACCACCGTGAATTTGTCGGCAGCACTCCAGCCCTCTGGTTCCTTCTCGGAAGCCGGCACCACCTCTCCCTGTAACCGCCAAATCTTTCTCCAGTTGTAGAGGGTCACCACGTGAATGCCCAGCTCTTCTGAAATCCGAGCCACGCTCTGGCGGTGCGGCGGGCTCATCCGCCTTCTCACGTCAGCCTTGACGGCCTCGCTGTAACGACGCATTGGTCATGTCCTCAAGCCCCCAGGTGTACTGATCAGAGGGGTGACATCTTTCCTGAAACCGGGGGGTGAAAGCCTTTCTGTGCCGGCCGTTGGACCATGCCCGCTACCCGTACGTCTACCTCGATGCCACCTACCTCCACGGCCGTCTGGGGCAGAACATGCAGGTGGTTTCGCGGGCCGTGGTGGTAGCGATCGGCATCAATGCCCTCGGCTACCGCGAGGTGCTCGGCATTGCCGTGGGTGACAGCGAGGCTGAGGGCTTCTGGCGCCAGTTCCTCAGTTCCCTCAAAGAGCGTGGCCTGACTGGAAATCGGCTGGTGATCTCAGATGCGCACCTGGGGCTGACGGCAGCGATCAGGCGGATGTTCCAGGGCAGTAGCTGGCAGCGCTGCCGGGTGCACTTCTTACGCAACCTGCTGTCTCACGTCCCCAAGGCCGGCCAGGACATGGTGGCCGCCGCCATGAAGGCCGTGTTCGTCATCCAGGCCCCTGAGCAAGTGCGCTCCCACTGGCAGCGGGTCACCGAGATGCTGCGCAAGCAGTTTCCCGGCGCTGTGCCGGTAATGGACGCCGCTCGCGATGACGTGTTGGCCTTCTTGCACTTCCCCCAGGAGCACTGGCGCAAGGTCTGGAGCACCAACCCGCTTGAGCGGCTCAACAAGGAAATCAAACGCCGCACCAACGTGGTCGGGATCTTCCCCAACGACGCTGCGATCGTGCGGTTGGTGGGCAGCCAGCTGCTGGAGCAGCAGGAGGAATGGCAGCTGGAGCGTCGGCGCTTCTTCTCCGAGGCCACCATGGCCAAGATCCCGGAGCCGGAAGAGCCGCTGGAGCTCACCGAAGCTGATCCAGCCAAGAAGGCGGCAGCAACCATCCGCTGAAGCGCACCAGCTCCTCCCTCGATCTACACAGAACACATCGATCGCTGAGTTGCCAATTCAGCGATCAGGGTTCATAGTGGATGAATGGAGCTGCGCAATCAGCTTCCAAGCAGTCATCTCTTGACTGCTCCTGTTCACCCTCCGGAAAGGGTCACAGGACCTCCTGAGTTACACCACTCGGAGGGGCGCTACCCGATCTGGCTTTTTCAGGAGTCCCTAATCATACCTACAGGCAACAACTAAATAATATTGCTGTTACGCCGAAAATTAATTAGCAGAGGCTTCGCTGCAGTTAAACTAGCTGCCATGAGGGCGGAGTCTCAATTTTGAATCCCCATCTCCTGGGAGCCAAGATTTTTTTGTCGGAATTTTTATTAAGGTATGCAGCCCACCAGCTATATGTGCTGTTTGCAAGGATCTGATGGCTGCAGCTGCTCATCAGGAAGAAGTCCTCGCGGTGATCGTCGGTACGTACAACCGTATGATTCAAGCCTGAGAACGGCTCTGGGTTAATGCCCTTAGGGCTATCCGCAAATATCATGTAATGAGCTCCTGAAAAATGGTTATTTAGATATTCAAAGGCTCTCGAGTAATAATCGGCTGGAAGAACATGGCGATAATCTACTGTGCGGAAATGAACAGCAACTGACGTTTTAGAGGAATGAATTTTCTCTAAGATCCTTGCCGATTCAACTGATAGATGTATTGCGTATTCAAGTTCACTTGATAAATGCTTCCATTGGCCTTTAAAGTGATCTTCTGATTGCCAATATCCCCTAAGTTCAATGGCTTTGTTTACATGAACATTCTGTAGGCTCTTGACCTTCTTTTCCAAGAGTACATTCCGATATTGCATTGGCCCGAACTTGTTAATTAGCCTCTTTACTCTTGTATCCTCAAAGTTGCACATTTGGAAGTGCTGAAAATTGACATCAAAAATGTCGAGCGAGTAATTGCGCTGATACCTTAAATCATCTCGAAATCCAGATTCAGTGTCTATGAATAACTTGGTGTTATTTCGATAAGCCAAGGCCTTCCCAGCTGCATACATAAACAGTTGATTGCCAAGACCACCTTCTAGGCAGACATACACCCCCTTTTCAAGCATTCTGTTTCCACTCTGTGAAGAGGCGGGCACCCGCAGACTTATCGACTCTACTATTAATCATATTTATGACATGACCAGCATCAATAGCTGGAATGGAGAAAGACTGGCTGATATCAGCGCAGACTTCGAGGGATCCGATCCCTGCTCCAACAAGACAGATATCTGTCTCTCTGGGGATTTGCAAAAGTATATCATTTTTGTAGTGCTGCCAACTTGTAGCCACATACTCTGAGGGTATGCAAACCGAACTGATCCGCGCTCCGCTGCCACCTTTATTAAACCACTCATTAGCAAGCTTCATGTTAAGGTCAGAGTTCAGTATGCAGATATTCTTGCCTCCACAAGCGCTCAAAAATGTGTTAGAAGTGAGATAAGCATAGATCGCATAAAATGGAACATAATGATCCGGCGTAAGACGAATACCGTGTGAGGACAACAAGCGTATAAAAGAAAGAGCCGAACCAGGCTTTTCTTTAAGCCCCAAAATTTTTTTTAGTGATGGATGGAACTGTAGATTGCCCGGGAAGATTAGCGGAGCTATAAAGCCTTTTGTCTGCACATATTCAAGGGCATGGATGTGTTTCGCCAGCACAGCCTGAATCTCTCGTCGACTTCTGGCTTGCTTGTAGAGACCATTGCAAGCCAGACTTAGCGAATAAAATGCATATTCGCCGTCAGCAAATCTAATAATAGGCAAAGCCTCGCGCATTGCCATCGCCGCGAGGATGCGCTCGTGAAGATATTGAACATTCTCTTGCAGAGATGTCCTTGATGAATGAACAAGACTTATTGTCTCTCGAGCCAACTTGGGCCGTTGTGAGATAATCTTCTGATTAGCCAACCGCTCATCATCAATTGATTCAAAGCAGAAGCCCTCTGAAAGCGCCCTTCTGAGAGCATTGGAGCGGAGGAAACCGCTGAGGATGTCAAGAGCATCCATAGTTTTGTTGGTCATTGATCTGTAGCTAAGAAGGTTTACCGGGACCAATCTTGTGGACTATTTCTCGTAGGATAGATCACTTGGATTTGCCATTAATCCCCGTTTTGTTTGAAATAGTTTTCGTACAACCAATCATTCGCATTGAGGAAAGGCTTTACGCGGTTATAGTTGTCCACAATAGCAGGAAGCCGTCGTTCATATTCTGCAGGTGTGCATAATTGGATGATTTTTTCAATGTCATCCAAGTCAGATGCTTTTAACTGGATGATCCCATCTGGATTGAAAAACTGATCAATCTTGCTGGCTCCTAAATAAATCGGAATTGTCATTGCGGCAAAGCAACTTGTTAGCCGCTCTGTAAAGAATAAAGGCTTAAGATCGTTCTCAATGGCGAATGAAAAACGGTAATCCGTCAACGTTTCACTTAGCTGAACTTGTGTTCCGCCATCAAACGTGCCATAGGTATCAACATGGTCATTCTCCTTGAGCTTTCTGGCGAGTTCAAGCCGAAACTTGTGGAATCTAGTTTGAAATTTTGCAGATGACAGTATAGAAATGCCTTTTGTTTTTCTAAGATAGGCTGTATTTGAAAGCATGCCGCCACCAATCTTGTTGCCATACCAGGCGCTGGCACACCCCGGAAAAAAGCGGGCATTTGGTACAGCCTCAAGAATATCTTCGCTGAACGTAAAAATAAAATTAAACTCTTCCGCTAGGCTCTTGTGGCGGGCAAATAGAGTGTAGTCTTTTGGGACTAAAGCTTCTGATTCCCAAAGTATACCGTAGCGTCTTGCTGGAGTCCCCATTGTCTCCAGCATTGCATTGTGGGTATAGAAGTGGGTATTTAGACCTATATTGTAGCGGTCCCAGATAAAATACTTCGACTGCATGTAGCTTGGGTGGTGTGCCCATTGGGCATCCCGCAGAAAAAAAGTGCGCATTGTCTGGCCTTCTTCATTAAAGATAGAGGGCTCTTCGGAATTAAGATTATGGTTGCTATTGTAGACAGGAAGATATATTCTTTTGTATGGCTTGGAAATGGTCGTTGCCGATGTCCGCTTGCCTCTCAGTCGATCAATTGCGACTTGTCCAAAATTCCATTTCATGGATTATCTCAATTGTTGTTAATTGCAAGAGGCTATCTTAGAGTTCGCTCGCCGCGAACCATGTTGGCGAGTCGGCTACTCCAGTACTTGCGAATGTCCCGCCATGTTTTCCTATTCAGAGTTGCTGGAACACAACTCAGCGCCTGTTTGTAGTAGCTGGGTTGATTTGCTCTCCGCCAAGGCTTTCCTAGTGGGCCTGCATAATGAATAATCTTAGTATTGATCTTGGCACCTTCAAGGTCGTCGATTGAGTAATGATCTGACAGCCATGAGAATTCAGGAGCGCTCCGGACTGACTGCTCCTCGTAAACCGTCTCTAATACGCAATATTCAAATGGCAGCGAATGAATGTGGCTGCAGGTCAGATTTAGTGCGTCTAAGTCGAACATCTTAAGTCTTTTGCCATACCTCTTTGCGGTATTTAAGAGTCTTTCGGTGAGTGTTTCTCTGCGCATCTTGCTCAAGTCCATGAGCAAGAAGCCCGACATGTATACATATTTAGAGTTGTTTTCGGGGAAGTGGTTGTGGCATTTCATCGCAGGGCTATTCACTTCGCCAATGACTGCTCCAATTGGAGCGCCCTTCATGTCTATATCCATCAAAGACGACAAATCGCCCTTGAAGTAGACGTCAATATCTGAATAAATGGCGCGATCGCATTTAGTGAGTAGCTCGGGGATTAAAAATCGATAATAGACGACCTCGGTCCAGCTTCCGCCCCCTGATGGAAGCCCCTTAAACCGGTTATTGTCGATTTTATGAAAAACGACTGTGTGGCGAGTTTCCTTGGCAATGTCAGCGAAAGCTGCGTTTATCTTTGTGCTAAATCCGGGGTGTAATATATGAATCTGATAGGTTGTGTCTTTCTGTGCTGCATCGATAAGACTCCTGATCGCGACAGCGGCTGGACGTAAGACGCGCCTGTCAAATGCAAAGACGATAGGGACTGTTGTTGTGCTCATATCAGACTCTTTAGATTCTCAAGTGACTCAGCATAGATTGACCTGGCTGTTTCGGCAACAGCTTTTTGAAGCGAGTCGTAGTGATCTGGTGTCATCATAATGGCTTTTTCCATTGCGATGAGGAAATCGCTGTTGCCGTCGTAGATGACTGAATTGCTCTCGTTGAGTTTATTGATGGGCGCAAATGACTGTTCTAATATCACTGGCTTGTGAAAGCCAAGTGCCAATTGAAATGTGCCGCTGGTGCCGGTTGTGATGTAGCGTCTGTGGCTTGGGTTGTTCGGGTCAAGCAATGGCAGAAGAAAATCACAGCATTGCATTTGCTCGTAGAGTTCCTGGAATGTTAAGCGGCCTAAGTGGAGGAAATACTGCTGCAAATGTCTGGGAATGGCGCTGGGATTATTTTTGCCGATGACGAGAACGCTAAAGTTGCTGACTCCCTTTTGATGAAGCCCCTCAACGGCGCTGATCAGCAGATCGCTGTTTCTGCGTTTATCTCTGATTGCGCCAACTGTTGCAAAGATTGTGCGCGCTTCTTTTTGATGCTCCCCTAACTCCCCAAAATAGTGAGGATTGACTGGCGTTGTAATTGAGTTCTTGTAGTCTGTTTCCCGCAGTGTGATGATATCACTTGTTAGCGTGCCGAGGTCTGCACCATTTTTGATGTCGTGCTCGACTAGAAGAACCCGTTGGTTTTGGTTGAGTGGAGCAAATAGTCCACTCGCATGATCGTAGTCGGCGTTGGGAGTGAGTTTGCCCACCGTCGTCACGAGGATGCCTGATGAAGAGGCCAACCCATTTTCTTTGAAGAATTTCTGTGTGGCTCTTTTTGATAGCCGGTTGATATGCAGCCTTTCGTGTGTAAAGTTGCAGAAAAGCCCTTCGTCGATCCGCTTAGGCTCAATGAGTACCGATACGTCGTATCCGGTATCGAGCAGGAGTTTGCAGTAGCCCGGAACGACCTCTGCGTGGGATCTCGAGCAAGGTTCCCACACGAAGAATGTGTTTTCGTTGTAATAGGGTTTGGCCGTTTTGCCGCAGAGCAGGTTTAGGAATCGTTGTGCGAACCTTGCCCGGCTGCCTGATTGATTTTTATTCGTTGCTTTTGTTTTCACTGCTGTCTGGGGTTCCCCTTTTTGCTTTTGCCTATGTTGTTGCGACTGTGCATGCACTTTGGTTGAGTGATGTCGGCTGTGATCCACTGCTTGGTCGATCAATAACCATTGCTGATACTCACCCTCCGCTGTTCGCCGCCCTTCTCGATCAAAGCACTGTCGCCACTGGCTGAGCGCAGGCGCCAGCCGCTGCTGCCGATGCTTTCGCCCACGGCGGCGCTGGTGGAGCTACCGCCGAGTTGAAAGATGGCCGACCCGCTCTGGCCGGGCACCTGCACCACGCCCACCAGTTGGGGTGCGCTTCCACCGCCTCCGCCGCTGGAGCTGCTTGCGTCGCCTGTCGCGGCTGGAGCGGGGCTGGTGATCCAGCTGTTGATAGGCACCTGGAGCATGGAGGCCGCGGGGGCGTGGCTCGCGGGCAGGGTGGCCAGTTCTTCCATCCAGGGTTCGCCGCCACCCGGCGGCGGCGGTGGCAGCTCGCCATCCTGGTGCGTTGGCTTTGTGGCTTCTGCCTGGGTGGCAGTTTCAGCGGCGGCCGTGGTGCCGGGTCCTATGGCTCGCAGCCGCTCGATCAGCAGCATGGTGCGTTCCTGGCGGATTGCTTGCTGGCTGTGGTTCCACACTCCCAACACGACTAGGGCCATCCCGGCCATCAGCATCCCCGTGACGCTGGCTCCGGCCAGCAACCAACTCGGCTGGTGGCCGAGCTGGTCGATCCAGCTTCGGAATCGAGGGTTTGCTTGCGTGGTTGGGCCTGGCTTCGGTGGGGTCGTCAGATCCCTTGGCTCGAGGGGGATGTTGGGGGCGTCGCAGACCTTAACCTCGATCGGGTTTTCCGGCTCAAACACGCGGTTAAGCATCTGTTCGGCCTTGAGCTCCCAGTAGGCCCTCGAGGTGGGGATCCCGCGTACCGGACTCACCTAGCGCCCCTGCTCACGTGCTGGCTTTCACGCTACCGAGGCTTTGGGGGCTTGACGAGTCTTGGCGCCTGCGGATCTCCAGCCACAGCATCAGGGCGGTGATATCGGCCGGGCTGACGCCCGGCACCCGTGAGGCCTGGCCCAGGCTGCTCGGCTGCACGGCGGTGAGCTTTTCGCGCGCTTCCTTTGAGAGGGTGCCGATGCTGGCGTAATCGACGCCGGCGGGAATCGGCCGGTGTGCTTGCTTTTTCACCTGGTCGATCTGCTGCTGCTGGCGGGCCAGGTAGCCGCTGTATTTGATGTCGATCTCGGCGCCTTCCCGCACATCGGCCGGCAGCTCGGCATCAGCCAGGCCGTGCTGCACCAGATCGCTGCTGTGGAAGCCGGAGCGGCGGAGCAAGTCGGCCAGGGTGATCGAGCCCCTGATGGACGCGCCGGTGGCGGCTTCCACGGTCGAGGCTGCTGGGTCGCTGCCCTTGAGGCGCACCGTTTCGAGCCGCTGTTTTTCGGCCCCAATGGCCTTCTGTTTGCGGTTGTAGATCTCCCAGCGCCGGTCGTCGATCAGCCCCAGCTCGCGGCCTAGAGGGGTGAGGCGCCGGTCGGCGTTGTCGCCGCGCAGCACCAGCCGGTATTCGCTGCGGCTGGTGAGCACCCGGTAGGGCTCGCGGAGATCCTTGGTGATCAGGTCATCGATCATCGTGCCGATGTAGCTGCCCTCCCGGGGGAAGTGCACCGCGCTCTGGCCGCGCACCTGCCGGGCGGCGTTGAGGCCCGCCACCAGCCCCTGGGCGGCGGCTTCCTCGTAGCCGGTGGTGCCGTTGAGCTGGCCAGCGGCATAGAGCCCCGCCACCCGCTTGGTTTCCAGGCTGGCTTTGAGCTGGGTGGCGGGCAGGTAGTCGTAGTCGACGGCGTAGGCGGGCCGCAGCATCACGCACTGCTCCAGGCCCGGCAGGGTGCGCAGCAGCTCCAGCTGCAGCCGCTCCGGCAGGCCGGTGGAGAAGCCCTGCACGTAGATCTCGGGGGTGTCGCGGCCTTCGGGCTCCAGGAAAATCTGGTGACTCTCCTTGTCGGCAAAGCGCACGATCTTGTCTTCGATCGACGGGCAGTAGCGGGGGCCCTTGCTGTCGATCACACCGCCGTAGATCGGCGTGAGGTGAAGGTTGTCGCGGATCAGCTGGTGGGTGGCGGCGGTGGTGCGGGTGATGTGGCAGCTCATCGGCTCGCCGCTCACCCAGGCCGCCGGATCAAACGAGAAGAAGCGATCGTGGGCATCGCTGGGCTGCTCTTCCAGTTGGTCGAGGGCGATGCTGCGCCGGTCCACCCGAGCGGGGGTGCCGGTCTTGAGGCGGCCCATCTGGAAGCCCAGTGCCTCGAGGGCCTCGGTGAGCCCCTCGGCGGGCTGTTCGCCGGCCCGGCCTGCCGGCATCGACTGGTGCCCTACCCAGATCTGGCCTCCCAGGAAGGTGCCGGTGGTGAGGATCACGGCCGGCGCGGCATAGACGCTGCCGAAATAGGTGCGCACGCCGGTGATCCGGGCGCCACCGTCTGTTCCCCCGTTTTCTGCCCCCTCCACCTCCAGTCCCGTCACCATCGCTTCGCGCAGGGCCAGATTGGGTGTGTGCTGCAGCAGCTGCAGCATCTGGCGGGCGTACTGGCGCTTGTCGGTTTGGGCGCGCAGAGCCCACACGGCTGGGCCGCGGCTGGCGTTGAGCACCCGCTTCTGCAGAGCCGTGGCATCGGCGAGTCGGCCGATCACACCGCCGAGGGCATCCACCTCATGCACCAGCTGGCTCTTGGCCGGCCCGCCCACCGCCGGGTTGCAGGGCTGCCAGGCGATGCGATCGAGATTGAGCGAAAACAGGGCCGTGTTCAGCCCCAGCCGAGCCGCGGTGAGGGCCGCTTCACAGCCGGCGTGGCCGCCGCCCACCACGATCACATCGAAGTGCTCAGTGGGTGTAGCGGTCATGGTCATGCCTTCTATTCAAACCCGGCGTTCGTGCCAGTGCCGTTAGTGCCAGTGGCGGCGCACGTCATCGGCCAGGTAACTCCAGAGCCGAGGATGCAGCGGGTGGCGCAGGATCGTGTGCTGGGGATGGCGCCAGGGGTGCAACACCTCGTCGGGCTTGGGCCTGCCATGGAATTTGAGGATCGTGCTGGCAGCAAGCTCGCGCTGGGCCGCCTCGGGATCGCGCCGGGCCAGTTTGCGCAGCGCCTTGTAGGAGCTCACCAGGCCTTCGGGCCAGTAGGTGAGGGCGGCTGGCGCGGTCTCGCCGAAAACGTGAAAGATGACGTTCTGGTCGCCAGGGAAGACGATGTCGGCGTAGCGCCCCTGCTGCCACGCGTCCCACACTGCCTGGGTGTGGGCGTCGGGCCGGCACCAGAGCACGGAGGAATTGAGGATCGGGTAGTTCCAGTCGCGCACGCCGATCACACTGGCGCTGCTGCTGCGGCCCATCGCGATCAGGGGCTCCAGGCTGGCGCGGATCACCAGGGTGCTGTCGAGAAACAAAAAGGGATCTGTGCCGGTGAGGGTCTGGTCGAACAGGCGCAGTTTGCCGAAAAAGCCCTGCAGGGAGCCGCCCTGCAGATCCCGCACCTCCAGCTGCTGGTGTGCGGCGCCGGGGGGCTCGAAGCGACCTGCTTCCGGACGATCGGTGTAAATGATGAAGCGATGGGCTTCCGGCAGGTGCCGGGCCAGCATCGCGGCCAGCCGGCTCACCCACAGATCGGGGTAGCGGTGGCCGGTTTGCACTGTCAATACCGTGAGCGGCGCCCGGTCTGGTGACATGGATCAGGCAGCCAGGTTGCGGAACCGGGTGAACTGGGGCTCAAACAGCAGTTTCACGGTGCCCACTGGGCCGTTGCGGTGCTTGGTCACGATCACTTCGGTGATGCCCCGGTCGGCGGTTTCGGGGTTGTAGTACTCGTCGCGGTAGATCATCAGCACCAGGTCAGCGTCCTGCTCGATTGAGCCCGATTCGCGTAGGTCACTGAGCATGGGTCGCTTGTTGGTGCGCGATTCGACGCCACGGCTCAGCTGGGAGAGGGCGATCACCGGCACGTTGAGTTCGCGGGCCATGCCCTTGAGGCCCCGGGTGATGCGGGACAGCTCCTGCACCCGGTTGTCGGGGGTGGAGCCCTCCATCAGCTGCAGGTAGTCGATCACGATCAGGCCCAGCTCCTTGCCGGTTTCGGCCATCAGCCGGCGGCAGAGGGAGCGCATCTCCAGCACGCCGGAGTTGGGTTTGTCGTCGAGGAACAGGGGAAGTTGGCCGAGGCTGTTGATGCCCTGGCCCAGCAGGGGCCACTCCTCCTGCTGCAGCCGGCCGGTGCGCAGCCGGCCGCTTTCAATGCCCACCTCCATCGACAGCAGGCGGTAGGTGAGCTGCTCCTTGCTCATCTCCAGCGAGAACACGCACACCGGCAGGGCGTGGATCTGGGCGACGTTCTTGGCGATGTTGAGCACGATCGAGGTTTTGCCCATCGCCGGCCGGCCCGCCACGATGATCAGGTCGCTGCGCTGCAGTCCCTGGGTGATGGCATCGAGGTCGTAGAAGTTGCAGGGGATGCCAGCGACGGCGGTGCCCAGCGAGCGGCTTTCGATCTCGTTGAAGGTGCTGGTGAGGATTTCAGCGGTGGGGGTGAGGCCGGTGCTGGGCTTTTCCTGGCTGATCGCGAAGATCTTTTGCTCGGCCTCATCGAGCACCTGCTCCATCGGCTTGCTCTGGTCGAAGCCCAGGGCGATCACTTCGTTGCCGGAGCGGATCAGCTGGCGCCGCAGAAACTTGTCCATCACCAGGCGGGCCACCTGGTCGATCGAGGCGGTGGAGATCGTGCGCTCCACCAGTTCCACCAGCCTTCCCTGGCCGCCTACCTTCTCGAGGGCACCGGTGTCGGCCAACCAGGCGCACATGGCCGTGAGGTCGGTGGGCTTGCCCTGGCTGTGCAGCATCACCGCTGTGCGGTAGATCTCGCGGTGGGCGGAGAGGTAGAAGGCTTCCGGCTGCAGCACGTCGGCCACGCGGCCGATGGCATCGGGGTCGAGCAGGATTCCGCCCAGCACGGCCTCCTCGGCCTCCAGGTTCTGGGGGGGCACGGAGTCGGGCAGGGCCTCAAAGCGCGCCTCGGCATCGCCGTTGCGCCCGCCCTTGGGACTACCGGCGCGCTCGCGGCCGGGCGGGTTGAGGGGAACGCTCACCATCGGCTTTGGAGGGCAGGAACGCCGGGTTGTCCATCCTGCCGGGTTAGGCGTGGTTTGACCAGCGATTGGGCGCTGCCGCTGGGGTGTTCAGCAAAAAGCCACCCCACGGGTGGGGTGGCTCGGACGCCTAGGAGGCTGGGGGCGTTAGTGGCTGACCACTTCCAGGTTGATCTCGGCGGTGACTTCAGGGTGGAGCTTGACCTGCACCTTGTAGGCGCCGGTGCGGTGGATCTCCGGCACCAGGATGTCGCGGCGATCCACTTCTTTCTTGGTGGCGGCCTCGATGGCTTCTGCCACGTCGCCGTTGGTCACGGTGCCGAACAGCACGTCGTCGCCACCGGTTTGCTTCTTGACGGTGAAGCGGCCGATGGTGTCGAGGGCGGTGCGGAAGGCAACCGCTTCAGCTTTGAGGGCAGCCTGGCGCTCCGCTTCCTTGGCCCGGCGGGCCTCCACCTGGCGCAGCACCGCGGCGGTGACGGGCACGGCCTTGCCGGTGGGCACAAGGAAGTTGCGGGCATAACCCGGGGCCACCTCCACCAGATCCCCGTCCTTACCCAGGCTGAGAACGTCTGCGTTGAGGACCACTTGAACGCGCTTGGCCATGGGGATAACTGACGATTTAACGGGATGCGGCCTCTCAGATTAGATCAGTGTGTGTGGCCCCCCTGTGCCGCCATCTCCCAGCGGTGCCCATGCCCGCTGATGACTGAGGCCGAATCGCTGCGCTGAACAAGCGCTACGCCGATCTCTCCGGCGCTACCGGCGTGAATCCTTCCGTCGTGTCCCCTTGAGCTGCGGGCCCTGGACCTTCAGCTGGAGTGGGGCCACTAGCGCATTAAAGGTGTTCGGGTTTCAGTCCAGTGTGTTTGGCAATCCTGGCGAGCATGCGAGGACCGATTTCCTCCCCATCGTGGAAGGCAAAAACGACGTCGGACCAGCCTTCACGGCACAAGGTTTGATGCGAACCGCTCTGGCGTTTGACCCTCCAGCCAAGGTTCATCAAGGCCGCCAAAACTCTCCTGGCTTTGACCGACGGCCACTGGCTCATGCCGCAGTTGGGACCACGATGCTGATGTCGCGAGGCACAGCTTCCCCATGCTCAAGTTGCTCGGCCAGGGCTCGCAGGGCGAGGGCTTCGGCTTTCGTCATTGCTTCATCTGCTGAGGCCCCGTAAGCGAGCGCGCCTGGCAGCTGAGCAACCTCAGCAAGCCAGCGGCCGTCTGCCTCCCTTTCGACCTCAAGCGTGAACTGCATGGGAATCACCCTTCATCCATGCATTCTATGGAGGTCTCAGCCCCTGCTTCCCGCTCTGGCGGCCGCAGCGGGCAGGCGCACCTGGTGAGCCAGGCCCAGGGCCCGCATCAGCCGGATGTGCTGCCAGGTGAGATCGATCTGTCGGCCGAAGCCGTGGCGGGCCGAATGGGGATAGGCGTGGTGGTTGTTGTGCCAGCCCTCGCCGAAGGTGAGCGCCGCCACCCAGGCGTTGTTGCGGGAGCCGTCGCCGCTGTCGTGGCTCACCTCACCCCAGAGGTGGGTGGCCGAATTCACCAGCCAGGTGCAGTGGTAGACGATCACCAGGCGCAAGGGGATGCCCCACAGCACCAGGCCCCAGCCGCCGGCACCCGTGGCGGTGCCGATCCAGAAGAGCAGGGCGGCCAGGGGGATCTGCAGCAGCAGGAAGTTGTTGTTCAGCCAGCGGTAGTAGGGATCCTTGGCCAGATCGCCGGTGAGGCGGGGCACCGCTCCCATGGCGGGGATGGGGGCAAACATCCAGCCCATGTGGCTCCACCAGAAGCCCTTGAGGCTGGTGTGGTGATCCACGTCGGTATCAGAAAACTTGTGGTGGTGGCGGTGCAGGCCCACCCAGTCGATCGGGCCGTGCTGGCAGCTGAGGGCGCCGCAGGTGGCGAAGAAGCGCTCCAGCCACTGGGGCACCCGGAAGGAGCGGTGGCTCAGCATCCGGTGGTAGCCGATGGTCACGCCCAGGCAGGCGGTAACCCAATAGAGCACCAGGAAGCTGGCCAGGGCGGGCCCACTCCAGAACTGGGGTAGCAGGGCTACCAGGGCCAGCCCGTGGATCACCACCATGAAGCCGATCGTGACCCAGCTGGTGCTTTTCGGCCCCTTGCTGCTGGGCGCTTCGCCGCGGCGGGGCTGGTGCAGGGCCTCGGCCCGCCTTTGCCCGCTGACGCCCTTATTGATGAGGGCAGGCTTGCGGGTGGCCAGGCGATAGGTGGCTGGCTTAACTGGTGCGGCTGGCTTAACTGGCGCGGCCATGCGGACCGACTCCGAACTGATCGCTACAATAGTAGCAATACGGATCCGTATCGCGTGGGATATCGGGAAGATCTCCTCTCCGGCAGGGTTGCGTTCGCCCATCTGATCAAGGTGTGGCACGAGCGCAACGGCTGGTCGCATCGGGTCTTGCCGGCCCTGGCGGAGGCCCTGGATCTGGGCCGGGTCCACAACTCCCAGCTGTCGATGTTGCGCAACGGCAAGTTGGCGTCCCCGGGGCCGGAGGTGTTCCTGGCGCTGGGCCGCATCAACCAGTTGCTCGCCGCTGAGGTGCGGGGGGGCACCCTGGGTGAAGGCCTGCGCCAGCGGCTGGCCGATAGCCCCGAACTGGTGCTGGCTCTGGAAACCTCGGCCCTTCCTGTTCAGGATGAGGGCGCTCCGGTGCTGGGCCCGGGCGAGCTGCTGGAGGTGTTTGTGGGGCTGCGCCAGCCGCCGGTGGCCTTCGACCTGCGCATTACCAGCGACGAGGCAGGGCCGTTGAGTGCGGCGCTGTCCCAGTTGTTCACGGCTGGTCAGCCCTGGCGCCTCTGCCGCGATCAACTGATGGCGGCCTATCCGGTGGAGAAGCGCCAGCGGCGGGAGCGTTTCGCCGAGGTGATGGCCGGCCAGCGAGATTTTTCGGCCGCCGAACTCGACAGCGAACTCCCCGATCTGCGCCGCACCCTGGCCCGGCTCGGGGCGACGGGTGAGGGAGATCTGGGGCCGGATCAGTTTCTGGAGTTGCTGCGCCAGCAGGCGCGGGCCATGGGCGTGGTGGGCGAGACCGGCCGCGGTCAGCTGGATCTGGCGGCGGCGATCCGGCAGCAGTTGCGCGATCCGGGCTGCAGCCTGTTGAGTGGCGGCCTTCAGGACGACCGGTAGCTGGCCACCCGCATCCGCTTGGCCCAGCCCAGAGCCCGCAGCAGCTTGATGTGCTGCCAGGTGATGTCGAATTCAAACCAGCGCAGGCCGTGGCGCGCCGAATGGGGGAAGGCGTGGTGGTTGTTGTGCCAGCCCTCGCCGAAGCTGAGGATCGCCACCCACCAGCAATTGCGGGAGCGGTCGGGGCAGTCGAAGTTGCGGTAGCCGCAGAAGTGGGTGGCGGAATTCACCAGCCAGGTGACGTGATACACGATCACAAGCCGCAGTGGGATCGCCCAGAGCACCAGGCCCAGGCCACCGCCGTGCACCTGGGCAGCGTTGCCATACCAGTAGAGGCCGGCGGCGAGGGGAAGCTGCAGCAGCAGAAACCAGCGGTCGAGCCAGCGGTAGAAGGGGTCGCGCTGCAGGTCGCCGGTGAGCCGCTGCACGTGCTGCAGGGCCGGAATCTCATGCAGCATCCAGGCGCTGTGGGCCCACCACAGGCCGCGGCCGGCGTCGTGGTGGTCGTTGGGTTGGTCGGAATACTTGTGGTGGTGGCGGTGCAGCCCCACCCACTCGATCGGGCCGCTCTGACAGGCCAGGGCTCCCATCAGCACCAGCAGGCGCTCCAGCCATTGGGGGGCGCTGAAGCTGCGGTGGGTCACCAGCCGGTGCAGGCCCAGGGTCACGCCCAGCACGGTCGTCCAATACAGAACGGCCAGCACCACCACGGCCTGCCAGCTCCAGAAGCGCGGCAGCAGGGCAAACACCGCCCCCACGTGCATCGCCAGCATGAAGCCGGTGGTGCCGGTCTTGAATTTGCGTTGCCGCGGCGGCAGGGGATCGCGTGCAGAAACCAGCGACGCACGGATGCGGAGCTCGTCCTGACTGCTGGGGGCTGCGGTGCTGGGGGCTTCGACCTTCAGAACCTGGGCATTCAGGCCTGGCGCTGCACCGTTGGTGTCACGGTTGTGGCGGGCCGGATCAGTACTCAG
Source organism: Synechococcus sp. 8F6 (assembly GCF_002252665.1). Lineage (GTDB taxonomy): Bacteria > Cyanobacteriota > Cyanobacteriia > PCC-6307 > Cyanobiaceae > Cyanobium_A. Next base: position 33,262 of record NZ_NQKZ01000014.1, on the reverse strand, counting down.
AACCAACGCATTCTCCGGGTGATGCATGCCCGGTAACGCCTTGGCAATGGCGCCGTGGGACAGCGGCGAGAAATCTAACTGCGCAGTGCCCGGCAACATGGAGCCTGGCCGCATGGCAAGGGGATGACCGACTGGGCTGCAGAACGGGTGGCCGCTGCGGTTGCTGCCACGGCCAGCGCCGCTGCCCGCCACACCGATGCCGTGCAGCCGCGGCTGGCCCGGGTGCTGGAGGCCTTCGCCGCCGAGCGGCTGGGGGTGCAGCACTTTGCGTCGGTGAGCGGCTACGGCCATGGCGACCAGGGCCGGGAGGTGTTGGATCGGGTGGCGGCCCGGGTGCTGCAGGCGGAAGCCGCGGCGGTGCGGCTCCAGTTCGTCAGCGGCACCCACGCCATCGCGGCGGCGCTGTTTGGTGTGCTGCGCCCCGGCGATCGCCTGCTGGCCCTCACCGGCCGCCCCTACGACACCCTTGAGGAAGTGATCGGCATCCGTGGCAGCGGCCAGGGATCCCTGGCGGAGTTCGGCATCACCTACGACGAACTGCCCCTCACCGCGGCGGGCCTTGTGGATGACGCCGGGCTCGAGGCGGCCCTGGCGCCGCCCACCCGCATGGTGCTGATTCAGCGCAGCTGCGGCTACAGCTGGCGGCCGTCGCTGTCGGTGGCGGAGATCGGCAGGCTGTGCGCCCGGGTCAAGGCGCTGCAGCCTGGCTGCGTGGTGTTTGTGGACAACTGCTATGGCGAGCTGGTCGAAGACCAGGAGCCCACGGCGGTGGGTGCCGATCTGATCGCCGGCTCTCTGATCAAAAATCTCGGCGGCACCATCGCCCCCACCGGCGGCTATGTGGCGGGCCGGGCTGAGCTGGTGGAGCAGGCCTGCTGCCGCCTCACCGCCCCGGGCATCGGTGGCGAGGGCGGCACCAGCTTCGACCTCAACCGCCTGTTGTTTCAGGGGCTGTTTCTGGCTCCTCAGATGGTGGCGGAGGCCCTGATCTGCAGTGAGCTGGTGGCCCAGGTGTTCAGCGATCTGGGCTATGCGGTGAACCCCCTGCCCGGTGCACCCCGCAGCGATGTGATCCAGGCGGTGCGGCTGGGCGATCCCGAGCGGCTCAAGGTGGTGTGTCGGGCCTTTCAGGCCGCCTCGCCGGTGGGCGCCTATCTCGATCCGGTGCCGGCGCCGATGCCTGGTTATGCCAGCGATCTGGTGATGGCCGGCGGCACCTTCATCGATGGCAGCACCAGCGAGTGGTCGGCCGATGCACCGCTGCGGGAGCCCTATGTGCTTTTCGCCCAGGGCGGCACCCACCGGGCCCATGCCCAGATCGCCCTGGACCGAGCCCTGCTGGCGCTTCACGGGGTTGGGCTGTTGGATGCACCAACCCTTCGCGAAAGGAGCGTCTGAATTCCGTACAACTTGTACGGAATTGGGGAGCGCTGTGCCAGTGGGTGCAGACCTCGCCGCGCTCGATCGCGCCAGGTCGGACAAACTGGGGCCACTTTCCGTTTCCGCGATGGCGCTCAGCTATCCCGACGATCGCCGCTACGCCGACAGCCACGAAACCGTGTGCCCCGAGGGGGGGCGGCTGCGGCTGGGCCTGAGTGCCTTTGCCATCGACCAGCTCGGCGACATCGTGTTTGTGGAGCTTCCCGAGGTGGGCGCCAGCCTGCAGCAGGGTGTCAGCTTCGGCAGTGTCGAGTCGGTGAAGGCCGTGGAGGATCTGCTGGCGCCGGTGAGCGGCGTTGTGGTGGCCCGCAATGAAGCGGTGTTGGCCAGTCCGGAGGAGTTGCAGAACGACCCCTACGGCGAGGGCTGGCTGCTGATGCTCGAGCCCAGTGATCCCGGCCAGCTCGATGGCTTGATGGATGCGGCCACCTACGCCGCCAAGCTGCAGGGAGCCTGATGGGAGGCACGCTGGACGCAGATCTGTCCTTTGTGGGGCGCCACATCGGCCCCAGTGCCGACGAGCAGCGGCGCATGCTGGCGGAGCTGGGCGCCGCCAGCATCGAAGACCTCTCAGCCCAGGTGGTGCCCGCCGATCTGCTGCTCCCCCCCGAGGTGGCGTTGCAAGGGCTGCCGCAGCCCTGCAGTGAGGCCCAGGCCCTGGCGGAGCTGGCGGCGATTGCCGGCGGCAACACCGTGCTGCGCTCTCTGATCGGTCAGGGTTACTACGCCACCGCCACGCCAGCGGTGATCCAGCGCCAGGTGTTCGAAAATCCCGCCTGGTACACCGCCTACACGCCCTACCAGGCCGAGATCGCGCAGGGGCGCCTTGAGGCCCTGCTCAATTTTCAAACCCTGATCAGCGAGCTCACCGGCTTGCCGATCGCCAATGCCTCCCTGCTGGATGAGGCCACCGCTGCGGCCGAAGCGATGGCGCTGGCGCTGGCGGTGGGACGCCGCAGCCAGGCGCGACGCTTCTGGGTGGATGCCGAGGTGTTTCCCCAAACCCTGGCGGTGCTGCAAACCCGGGCCGAGCCTCTAGGCCTCAGCCTGGAATTGGTGGCGGCCGAGGCCGTGGCCCAGCGGCTGGCTGCCGGTGCCGCTGCGGCCGATGTGGTTCCCGAGGATGTCTTTGGCCTGCTGATCCAGCTGCCGGGCCGGCGCGGTCGCCTCTGGGATCCCCAGCCCCTGTTGTGCGCCGCCGCAGAGCTAGGCGTGATCAGTGCGGTGGGGGTGGATCCCCTGGCCCAAGTGCTGCTGGCGCCGGTGGGCGAGCTGGGGGCCGACATCGCCATTGGCAGCACCCAGCGCCTGGGGGTGCCGATGGGGTTTGGTGGGCCCCATGCCGCGTTCTTCGCCACCCGCGAGGCCTACAAGCGCCAGATCCCCGGACGGCTGGTGGGCCGCTCCGTGGATGCCGAGGGCCGGCCCGCTTTGCGGTTGGCGCTGCAAACCCGCGAGCAGCACATCCGCCGCGACAAAGCCACCAGCAACATCTGCACCGCCCAGGTGTTGCTGGCGGTGATGGCCGGTTTCTACGCCGTGCACCACGGCCCTGAGGGGTTGGAGGCGATCGCCCGCCGCATCCAGGGGCTGCGTCAGGCCCTGGCCGCCGGGCTGGAAGCCCTGGGGCTGCCGTTGCTGGCGGGTGCTGGCTTCGACACGCTGTGGCTGCCGGTGCCGCCAGCCCAGGCCGAGGCGCTGCTGGCGGGCGCCCTGGCGGCGGGCTTCAACCTGCACCAGGCCGAAGGCGGTGTGGGCATCAGCCTCGATGAATGCAGCAACGCTGAGGAGCTGGATCGGCTGCTCGCGGCGCTGGCCTTGGGCGACGGGGGCGCCGCGGCTCAGGCTCGGGTGGACCAGGCCCGGGAGCTGTGCAACAGCACGTTGCACAACCTTGAATGCGCAAACAGCCCTGCATCCGTCTCCGGCATCCCCCTCCGCCAGGGGGCCTGGCTGCAGCAGGAGCCCTTCCAGCGCTACCGCAGCGAAACCGAGCTGCTGCGCTACATCCAGCAATTGGTGGCCCAGGATCTCTCCCTGGTGCACGGGATGATTCCCCTGGGCAGCTGCACCATGAAGCTCAATGCCGCCGCCGAGCTGGCGCCGGTGAGCTGGCCGGCCTTCAGCCAGCTGCACCCCCTGGCGCCGGCTGATCAGACCGCCGGCTATCGGCACCTGGCGGCCGACCTGGAGCGCTGGCTCGCCGCGATCACCGGCTTTGCGGGTGTCTCGCTGCAGCCCAACGCCGGCTCCCAGGGGGAGTACGCCGGCCTGCTGGCGATCCGGGCCTGGCATCGCAGCCGCGGCGACGCCCATCGCACGGTGTGCCTGATCCCCACCAGCGCCCATGGCACCAATCCCGCCAGTGCGGTGATGGCCGGACTGCAGGTGGTGCCGGTGGCCTGCGATGACCAGGGCAACATTGATCTGGCCGACCTGGAGACCAAGGCCGAGGCCCACGCCGAGCGCCTGGCGGCGTTGATGGTCACCTATCCCTCCACCCATGGGGTGTTTGAGCCGGCCATCCGCCGCATCTGCGAGCTGGTGCACGGCCGCGGCGGTCAGGTGTATCTGGATGGCGCCAACCTCAACGCCCAGGTGGGCCTGTGCAAGCCCGGCCTCTACGGGGCTGATGTGTGCCACCTCAACCTGCACAAGACCTTCTGCATTCCCCATGGCGGCGGCGGCCCGGGGGTGGGGCCGATCGCGGTGGCGGAGCATCTGGTGCCCTTTCTGCCCGGAGCTTCAGGCCAGAGCGGGGCTGCGGTGGGTCCGGTGGCGGCGGCACCGCTGGGCAGCGCCAGCATCCTGCCGATCAGCTGGATGTACATCCGCATGATGGGGGGTGCGGGGCTGCGCCAGGCCAGCCAGGTGGCGCTGCTGGCGGCCAACCTGATCGCCGATCGGCTCGAGCCCCACTTTCCGGTGCTCTACCGGGGTGTGGGGGGACGCGTCGCCCACGAGTGCATTCTCGATCTGCGGCCGCTCAAGCGCAGCTGTGGCCTGGAGGTCGATGATCTGGCCAAGCGCCTGATGGACTACGGCTTCCATGCCCCCACCGTGAGTTGGCCCGTGGCGGGCACGGTGATGGTGGAGCCCACCGAAAGTGAGTCGCTGGCTGAGCTCGATCGCTTCTGCGGGGCCATGGTGGCGATTCGCCTGGAGGCGGCAGCGATCGAGGCCGGCGCCGCCGATCCCCTCAACAACCCTCTCAAGCGCGCCCCCCACACCGTGGCCGCCGTGACCGCCGATCACTGGGACCGGCCTTATACGCGCCAGCAGGCGGCGTTTCCCGCTGGAGACGCCCAACGGCAGCGCAAGTTTTGGCCGGCGGCGGCCCGGATTGACAACGCCTTTGGCGACCGTCATCTGGTGTGCACCTGCCCATCAGTTGAGGAACTGGCCCAAGCGGTGCCAACGGCCACTGTTCCGTGATCCCGTTGTGCCTCACACTGTGACAACTTGACGCGGAGTTGGCTGGCGGGGTTGCCAATTTCCGCTTTGCCAACACAATCAGCGCCAGCGCCATTCATTTTGGGGATCATGAAGGGCAGTAACGACGGTTTTGGACCCGGAGGCGACGCCGGTTCGGGCGGGGGCCAAACCCTGAGGGTTGAAGGCACCAACGTGGTGCGGGTTCCGTTCGGTGTGCGCCATGCCCGGCGTGTTCGGCCCCAGCGTCCGGACCACTGGGCCACGCTGGTGCTGCCCTTCCAGGGTCACAGCGACCCCACGCCCCCGCCCCAGGCTGCCTGACTCTGCTCTGGCGTTCAGGCCACGTCGCCCAGGCGCCAATCGATCAGGGCTTTGACATCCTCCAGGGAGCTGGCCGGCGCCCGGAAGGGAAGCACGGGCATGGGGCTGCGCTCCGGTCGCACCAACCAGGTGAGATCGGGCTGGGGAATCAGCACAAAGCCCCGATAGCGCACCGCCACTCTCGCCCCCAGGGGGTGGTGACCGCTGGAGGTGCGGATCGTGGCTTGGCTGGTCATTCGGACGAATCGTGCTCCAGCCATTGGAGCGTCCTTGATGCGCAATCCCGGGTCTCTACCGATTGGTTTCCGTTTTGCCGTTACAGCTCGAAAGGGATCCGCTGTAGCCCCGCCAAGAGCTTGGTATGACTGACCCGGGCGGCGGCTTTCGTTAGGGGATTCAGATGTGACAAAGGGTTGTTTTAGTGTGCTGGGCTACAACAAGTGCAGCCCAGTTGTGCATCCTCAGGCCGCGAGGAGTTCCGGCTCGCGGTAGGGCACGAAGCTGGCCTTGCGGGCTCCACAGATCGGGCAGCGCCAGTCGTCGGGGATGGCCTCAAACGGCGTGCCCGGGGCCAGGCCGGAATCGGGATCGCCCACGGCCGGGTCGTAGATCATCGAGCAGAGCTTGCAGATCCACTTGCCCGCCACCGGCTCGGCCGCTTCGCCGGCCACACCCCTGCCCTGCAGGGCTTCCAGGGCGACGCCGTAGCGCTCGGCGTGATGCTGCTCGATCGGCTCCAGCAGGCCGAAGTTTTTGGCGGCTGTGCGGAAGATGCCGGCGTGCTGCTTCGACTCATCGATCTGCCCGTCGAATTCCGCCTCGGCGCCGGAGTCGCGGTCGGCCCGGGCCTGGGCGGCAAACTGCGGGTACATGGTGGTGTACTCGTAGGTTTCGCCCTCGATCGCCAGCTCCAGGCAGCGGCTCAGCAGGGCCTGCTTCTGCGCGTCGGAGAGACTGGCGGGATCGTCGATCACCAGCTCGGGGTGAAGCAGCCGGAAGTGGGCGAAGGCGTGCTCGGTTTCCTGCGCGGCGGTGTCGCGAAACAGCTTGGCGAGCTCAGCGTTGCCAACCTGTTTGGCCACCTCCGCGAAGAACAGGTATTTGCGGTTGGCCATGCTCTCGCCGCCGAAGGCGGCCTCGAGGTTGGCCTGGGTGCTGGGTTTGGAGAGGTCCATGGGCTGGGAGGGGTCCACTGGCTTGGGGGATGGCGGCTGGCGCTGAGCGTAGCTTATCCGAAGTCGGACCGGCTATGAGTAAGGGCATATGGACGTGGGGGGATGCGCCGCGGGTTGCGCTGGGCGGGCGTGATGGGCTCAGTAGTTGGCGCCGCTGCGGCGTTGGTGCACGGCTGTGGTGCCGCTGCCATCCAGCACGCCACCGTGGCTCGCCTGGGCGTAGAGCAGCCAGTGGTCGCCGCATTCCATCCGCTGCTGCACTGTGGCCTCGAGCCAGCCCAGGGCCTCCGGCAGGATCGGCTGGCCGCTGGGGCTCTCATCGAGCTCCAGGCCGGCGAAGCGGTCGGCCCCTGGCGCAAAGGGCTGCAGAAACTGCTTCATCGGCCCGGTTTCCCGGCCGGAGGCCAGCACGTTGAGGGCGAAGCGATCACCGATGTGGAGCAGCGCCTCCACCGCCCGATCCTTGGCCACGGCCACGGTGAAGCCCGGCGGCGAGAAGCTGGCCTGGCTCACCCAGCTGGCCACCATGGCGCTGCTGAGGCGGCTGCTGCCTTCCCCCTTGCTGGTGGTGAGCACGCACAGGGAGCCCACCACCCGGCCCAGGGCCTGCACGGCAGGGTTGCTGCGGCTTTCGCTGAGGCCGCCGCTGGCGCTGCGCCGTTGGGCCTTGCGCTGCTCGGCCTGCAGCTGGCGGCCGAGGGCGGTGCCAGTTTCCTCGATGGTTTTGAGGGTGGCCGCATCCGGGCTGAATTTCACCTTGATCGGCTCGAAGGCAAAGCGGAAGCCGCCGTCGCGCAGCTTGCTCTCCAGCAGATCCAGGGCTTCGCCGCTCCAGCCGAAGCTGCCGAACACGCCCACCGGCTTGCTGCGGTCGCCCTCGGCTAAAACTGTGCCCAGGGCCGAGACGATCGGCGTGGGGGCATGGCCGCCGAGGGTGGGCGAGCCGATCAGGATCGCGTCGCAGGAGCGGATCGCCGCCAGCAGCTGCTCGGGCGGCGTGAATTCACAGTTGATGCTCTCCACCCTCACGCCGGTGCGACCCACCCCCTGGGCCAGGCCGTCGGCGATGGCGGCAGTGTTGCCGTAGGCGCTGGCAAACAGCAGCGCCACCGACAGCCGCGCCCGCTCCTGGCTCGCCCCCCAGCGGTGGTAGTCGTTGAGCAGGCTGCGCCAGCTCTCGCTGATCGCCGGTCCGTGGCCAGGGGCGATCGTGCGGATGTCGAGCTCTTCGAGCCGTTCCACCACCGCGTCCACCTGCCGGGCCATCGGCGCCATCAGGCAGTCGTAGAAGTAGCGGCGGTCTTCCTCGCTGCTGCTGCGGTTGGCTTCAGCGAAGCTCTCGCTGCAGAGGTGAGCGGCAAAAAATTTGCCGCTCATCAGCAGGCCCGTGGTTTCCTCAAAGGCCATCAGCCCCCCGGGCCAGCGGGGGGTGGGCGTGGGCATCAGGCGCAGCACGTGGCCATCGCCCAGGGCTTGGCTGGTCTCCTGTTTCACCACCTCGATCGGTGGCAGGGCCGGCGGGGGTGGCGGGATCGCCGCCGGGGGGGCGTCGTTGGGGCTGCCGCTGGCAGTGGGTTTGGCCGGTTTCTGCTGGCTCCAGAGTTCCTCCAGCAGGCGGGCGCCGGCGTTGGAGCTCACCAGCAGCGTGTTCGGCCAGCGGGCCGCCAGCTGATGCAGCAGGGCCACCCGGTTGGGGTTGACATCGCCCACCACCACCTTGAGTGGGGCGTCGCTGGGAACCAGGGCGGCCAGCTCCGTCAGGAAGGGCTCGGCGAACGAGGCACCGGGGGGGTGCACCAGCAGCGCCGCTGCCGGAAACAGGAAGCTGTTGGCGGTGGTGCCCCGCTCCAGGCCGTACTCCACCTCAAAGCGCAGCCGGGTGGGGCTGAGCCCCTTGAGGCAGATCAGGCCAGGCTCGAGGGGCAGCTGGATGACGCGTCGGGCGCTGCTGGGGTCGGCCGAACTGCCCATCAGTAGTGGTTCCCCACTTTGCGGTGGTGCACGGCGGTGCTGGCCTCGGTGTCGGCCACGTTGCCCTGCTCCACTTCGGCGTAGATGATCCAGTGATCAGGCCCTTCCATCCGCTGCGTCACGCGGCAGCCCAGGTAGGCCAGGGCATCGCCCAGCACCGGACCGCCGGCGGCGGCGCCTTCGAGGGTGGCTACGCCGGCGAAGCGATCGGCCCCGGGCGGGAAGCGCTTGAGGAAGTGGCGCAGCAACTCTTGGTGGTTGTCCTCCCGCAGGATGTTGAGCACGAAGCGGTCGCCCACCTGCAGCAGCGCTTCGATGGCGCGGTCTTTGGCCACGGCCACGGTGAGGCCGGGCGGTTCGAAGCTGGCCTGGCTCACCCAGCTGGCCACCATGGCCGAGCTGCGGCTGCCTTCGGGTGTGTCCTGGCGGGCGGTCACCACATAGAGGCCACCGCTGAGCCGTCCGAGCGCCTTGTCGAGATCGCCATCGAGGGCCTTCATGGCGGCGATCGTCTTCGCCTTGGTGAGCAACTGGCCCAGGTCGGTGCCGGCTTCCTCGCAGCGTTGATAATCCGGGCCGCCTGGCACCTGGCGGATGCGCAGCGGTTCAAAGGCGGTCTTCTGGCCGAGGCTGCGCAGCTGGTTGGCCACCGTGTCGATCGGCTCATCGTCGCCGCCGAAGGCGTCGTAGCTGCCCACCCACTGCTTCGGCTTGAGGGCGGCCAGCAGGGTGCCGATCGAGGCCTGCAGCTCGGCATCGGGGTTGGTGGGCCAGGTGGGCACCACTACGGCGCTGGCCTCGCCCACCAGGGCGCTGAGCTCCTGGGGGTCGGTGGCGCGCAGATCCACCAGCTGCACCTGGGCGCCGGCCTTGCCGATGCCGCGGGCGATCGCCTGGCTGAGGCGATCGCAGAAGCCGTATTGGCTCAGGTAGCAGACGGCGGCATAGGCCTCGGTGCTGCTGCGGCCTTCACTCCAGGAGCGGTAGTCGTCCAGCCACAGGCCCAGGTGGTGGCGCAGCAGGGGCCCATGGCCCACGGCCACGGTGGTGATCGCCGGCAGGGCAGCCATGCGCTTCATCGCCTGCAGCACGCTGCGGGCGTTGGGGCCCATCAGGCAGTCGTAGTAGAAGCGGAAATCGGGCGCGATCGCCCCCGGATCCTCATCAAAGACGTCGTCGGAGCAGTAGTGCAGGCCGAAGGCATCGCAGGTGTAAAGGATGCCGGTGCCGTGGTCGAACGAGAAGATCGTGTCGGGCCAGTGCAGATTCGGCGCGCTCAGAAACTCGAAGCGGTGCGCCACGCCACTGGCGGGGTTGGTGCCCAGATCCAGCTCCTCGCCGCTCTTCACCGCCCGGCTCTTGAAGGGGCGGTGCACCTGATCCTCCAGAAACTGGATCGCCACCTTCGAGGCGACGATCTCGATGTTCGGATTCAGATCGAGCAGGTGGCCGATCAGGCCGGAGTGGTCGGGCTCGGTGTGGGACACGATCAGGTGATCGATCGCCTTCGGATCGATCTGCTCCTGCAGCAGCGGCAGCCAGCTGCTTTCAAATTTGAGGTGGCTGGTGTCGATCAGGGCAGTGCGCTCGCCCCGCACCAGAAAGCTGTTGTAGGTGGTGCCGTTGCGCAGGCCGAATTCGATGTCGAAGCGGCTGCGATCCCAGTCGAGCGAGCGGATCGTGGTGGTGTCGGGCCCGATCGCCTCGCACTGCAGGGTGAGCCGGGGTTTGGCCGCGACGGCACCAGCCATGGATCCATCAGCAAGTGAAATAACTGTAGGAAGCTTCGCTCAAAAAAAGGCCCGGCACGGGGCCGGGCCTGGGGTCTCGTGTCTCCTGCCGGTGGTCGGGCCCCCGCCCGTTCAACCCTCCACGTGCACCTGCACGGTGGTTTGGGTTTGGGCCTTCGGGGCCGTGATGGTGAGCACGCCGTCGCGGTAGTGGGCTTCGAGGCCATCGCGGTTGATGCCGCCGGGGAAGCGGAAGCTGCGGCTCCAGGTGCCGTAGCGGATCTCGCTGATCAGGGGGGCCGGCTGGGCCTGGTCTGGCTCGCTCTGGGTGGGCTGGCGCCGTTCGGCGCTGATCACCAGGGTGCGGTCGGTGGCCTTGACGTCGATCGAGGCCTTGTCGACCCCCGGCAGTTCCAAGGCGATGGTGTAGGCCTCGGGGCCGTCGTGCACCTCGGCGGCGGGAACCCGCGCGGCCTTCTGCATGTCGGCGTTGTTGAGCTGACGCTCAAGGGTCTTGAACAGATCGGCTTCGAGCAGGTCGCTGCGGAGCAGATCGAAGGGGGATTGGCGAATGGTGAGCATCGGAGGTTCTCCGGAACTCCGCCAATGTGCTGCGGCCTGCTGGGCGCCAACAGGGTGCAGACCGCCCTGCCGGGTACGGCCCTCACGGCCCTGTTCGGTTGGCACCACGGGTTGGTGCGGGCAACCGGCAGCCCCCTAGGTGCCACCAGCGAGTTGCCACCAGCGGCTGAAGGCCGCCGCCTGGCCGCAGGGTTGGCCGCTGCTGTCGCGCAGGGTCCAGAGGCGGGCGCCGTCGATCTGGAAGCGGCGGCCCTGGCTGTCGATGCGAATGCCTCGGTAGCCCGTCAGGGCGTGCTGGGCCTGGGCCTCCACCAGGGCCTGGCTGCGGCTGGCCCGCTCGGCCGGCTCCGCGGTAAGCCGCGACGGCATGCCCACCATCGCGGCCCAGGACCGCTGCCACAGCCGCAGGGCGGCGCGGTTGGCGTAGGTGAGCCGGGGGCCGGGATCGGCGGCGGGTTCGGCGCCGTCGTGGGCCAGCACCACCACCTCGGCGGCGAACAGCTCCTGGGCCATCAACTGGGGCGAGGCATCGGCCGCCAGACCGGCGATCAGCGGCGCGGCGAAGGCCTGCTGGTGGCTGGACACCAGCCGGCCGGCCAGGGCTATGGCGTCCGGCGCCAGCCATGGGGGTGATTCCAGGGATTCAGCCGTCATCACCGTTGACGGGGCCCATCGCCTTGGCCATGGCCAGGGCGGCGATCTGCTGGCCGTGGGCCTTGAGGTGCTCCAGGAAGTGGAGATTGGCCTCGGGGAAGCGGGGCTCTTCGGCCAGGGGCAGGGGGCCGGCGGCATCGAGGCCCGTGTCGCCTTCCAGGGCCGGGGTGATCACCACCAGATCCGAATCCAGGGCTGCGCCGTAGCGCCACCAGCGGCTCGGGTCCTTGATGGCGGCATGCACCGGGTGCGGAACGGCCTCGGCGACCGGCTGCGAGCCCTTGGCGGCTGCAGCCTGCCTGGCCTGTTTCGCCAACGCCCTGCGCCGCCGTTTGGCCAGGTCGGCCAGCAGCTGGGCCCGGGTGCGGCCGCGCATCTGGAACAGCACAAAGGGGTCTTCGCTGAAGCGATCGCCCATCAGGTAGTACACAGCGCTGACGTGCTTGCAGGGGTTGGCCTTGTCGGGGCAGCTGCACTCGCTGCGCACCTCCTGCAACTTGAACGGGAACAGGCGCTTGCCGCTGGCGGCGAAGGCGCGCTCGATGTCCTGGGGCATGACGCCGGCCAGCAGCTGGGCCGACCAGCGGGCCTTCTGGGTGAGGGCATCGAGCACGTAGCCCCAGTCGTCGTCGTTGAGCACGTCGAGCCAGAGCTTCACCTTGTAGGGCTCCTCGCCGGTGCCCTGCACCCGGGCATGCACCCGCCGGCCCTCGAAGCGGATCGAGGTGACATTGCTGGAGCGGGCGTACTCCCAGGCGCGCTCCAGCCGCTTCTTGTAGCGGTAGGAGTTGATCAGCTCCATCCACTGCTCCACCCACCAGGGCTGCTGGGCCAGGCCCTGGTCGCCGAGCTGGGTGTTGATGGTGGTGTGGGGGGAAGATGTCATCCTCAGCAAGCCACTACCAATCAGCTTAGGTCAATGCAGAAACTACAAAAATCTGAAATTACGCAGGTGCTGCTGCGAAGCCAATATTGAGTTCAGGACTAGCGTGTAATCACAGTTGTGTTGTTGATGACGTTCACGCTTGGTGGGCGCACCAATAGCCAGATTGCGAGCCATTGTCGGGCGTTGGCTTCCGCAGTCTTTCTTCTTTCGACCGCCAGCCTATATTGATGCTGTCTTTGCCGCTCTTCTGCGTCAGCTTTTTCTTTCTGGATTCTCGCATATCGCATCTCTGCTTGCCATTGCGCCTGTTGGTATTCATAGGATTTAAGGCTTCTTAGTGATTCGGCCTGAGCGATTCTGGAATTTAGAAATGTTTGGATTTCGAAAGCCCCTTGATAGCCAGAGTAGCGTTTGGAAAAGTTGTTAATGCTCGCAATAGTTCTGTCCAATACTCGGTCTGCCTCTTCAAACATAAGAGAGTCGTAAAGGCCTTGAATTCTATTGAAAGCTCTATCGTATTCTTCGAGGTAGGCAGAAGCGTCTGAGGGGGGCAGCTCAGGGGTTGAGGTGCTAGAGGTATTGAGAGTCGCTACATAGGGAGCGACAAAGCTTAAGTTGTTAGTATTTTCCTGACGTCTGTCTGCAATAAAGATAAAACTTTGTCTTGTATTGAAATCTTTAATGAAGGATATAATCCTAACATTATTAGATTTCTCTGCATCAGTTTTAGATGTTGAAAGACCTGCAAGAACGATGCCCAGCCCCTTGCTGGATTCTGGGGAGAGATTGCTTACCTCATCGCTCAAGGGACCAATTCGCAATATCTCTGAGCGGCTTGCATTCAAAATTAAATTTGAACCATTGTTGGTTAAAGCAGAAATTAGATTTCCAGATTTTAGGAGTGTGCATTTTGTGAAATATGCACCAGTTTCTAGAATGCCACATTTTCCTTCGACTAAATTGCCCGCTTTGGCTGGGAAAACAGCAGTTGCTGAAATGTAGTAACAGCTAATTACGGCAGCCTTGAGCGCCAGCAAGACAGACGGAAGCCGAGATTTAATAAAGTTCGAGAACATCTTTTGTGCGCTCACGCCTCATGTTTTCGCGAGCACTATATGCCGCTAGGCAGCCATTTTTCAAATAAAGTACGCAATCAAGATATTCGGCGACTTGAATCATGGCTCCTCTAATAGCGCGTGAAGCGGGTGTTCGAGAGGTTGTAGATTCACTTGTTGATCGTCCCAGCAAGCCTGAAACTCCGAGTGAGGAGCCTTTTGATTGTTGGGAATTAGAAGAAGTCCCCTCGATTGATCGGGAATAGGCAATTTCCCCTGTTGTTGTATCAACCACACGGATATCTATAGCGACATAGCTTTTCTGTTGCCCACTATTGCTAGAGCTATCGCCAATTAAAAAAGAACTGCCGGAGCTTCTAGAAGAAGTTTCAACATTTTGCTGATAATCACTAATGCTGCCAAGAATATAATATCTTGCTCCTGTCATCATGCCCTTGCTTGGTCCAGTCGCAGGCCGAACGATCCCTGCATCTACAAGCTCCTGCTCATCTAGTACTTGTCGCATTCCTTGCCGCTCAACAACTGTAAAATGACCACTGCTTTGCAATTCATTGGAAAGCATCGTTGTTAAAGTTCTACTCGTAGATGCATTCCACCATGGCAAGCCTGGAACAGTATTAGTGATTTCTTTTACAGCAATAGTGACCGGCCTTCGATTTCCCAGTCCAGATTGAGCAATCGATGGATAGGCTAGTGATGGAGGAGAGCAGAATGCAAGCACACCCAAGGTTGCTGTAAGTTGTGATGCAGAGGAGCGGAAAATAGAGAGAAAAGCCATGATTAAAAAGATTTTGGGGGCTCAGTCAAATTGATATGGATTAGCATTTTAACTCCTCTGGCTTAGGCTTAATTATTTTCCCCTTCTTGTCTTTTTGAGGCGGTGTTGGCTTGGGCTGTACTCTTTTAAGGTAATAAGAAATACAATCTTGATTGCCGCTTAACATGCAAAAGGAGCCTTCGGCAATATCTGCGACCGTGTCATATATTAATTCACGAGTGGCTTTTTCTGGGGGTTTAAAATCACCTCCCCCAGCGCCAGCGAATAGAGCATTGACATTTAAGCTGGTGCCTCCAGTTTCTGTCGTGCGGACCATGCTTGCAGTGAAGCTGCGATCAAACGAGTCAGGAGCTGATGCTTGTGGCTGTGAACCACTTATTGCCTTTGTGCTAGACAGTAATTCCGTTTGTGTTGAGAGAAAACTTTCTGTTTTGCAAGATTTGTTTGTAATTGCAATAAACACAAGCCCGAGCCCGCGTTTCTTTGGCTTGAACGCCTGAAATGTGTAGTTGGTGACGACTGGTTGTATTGTCAGAGCATTTGTGGGCTCTCCTCTGACAAGGCTTGGATTTCGGACATTATTTTCAGTATTGTATGACTGTCCAAGCTCTTCAGATACTGTCTTCTCCTCCCAGGAGTTTCCTCTAATGATTGTTACCCCTGGATAATATCCCATGGCTTCTTCTAGCAGTTTAGCAAGATCATAACTTTGCTTTTCCGACCACCAATCAGGTACATCTTCTGTTTTGAGGCTAAATGGCTTGATATAAACCTCGACATCCTTAACTTTTTCATTGCGATCAATCTTGTATGGACGATCCTTGAGAATGCGAGATCTTGCCTCTTTCAAAGAGATATTTAATATGGATGAGCTTTCTGGGTTTTTGGATTGATTGGCTGCGGATCGTCCTGAAAGCGCCAAGAGGATAATGATTGCGCCTGCAGAGGTAACCGTGAGAGTAGTTGGTTTGATTTTCATGAGAACTATAGCAAGTATGGTTTGTTTGGATTAAAATAAATTCAGTGTTCCCTTGGTATTCATCTTTCTTTTCTCATCCATAGCCTTGTAGGTGCTGAGACAGCTGTCTTTCAGATAAAGGGAGCAATTTAGATATTCAACAATGTTAATCATCGCTGCTCGAACGGCTCGGGAGGCTGGTGTTGTTTCTGATGTTTGATTTTCAGATGCACCGCCTCCCCAGAAACCGAATGACATGCCGAATCGGTCTGCTTTGTGGGTGGATTGGGACGTGCCCTCAATCGTTCTGCTTATTGCTATTTCTCCGGTAGTAGTATCAATAACTCTAAGATCAAATGCAACATAGGTTTCGACGTTCTCTCTGTCGTTCCCAAAGGCAAAAATAAGCACGCGTCCGTCTTGATTTTTTCGCGTGCGATTTACGTTTGGAACAAAATCACTAAGCGACGCAAGAATAATATATTTGGCTCCCGTTATATTCCCCTTTTTGGCCGCGGTCCGTGGATTGACCTCTGTGAGGGCCTGCTCTTCTAGTACGGCATAAAGCTTGTCTCTTTCGACAACCGTAAAATGGCCGGTATTTGAAAGCTCTGTTGCCAGAATCTCGGCTAATCTTATTTGGTAAGATGGCTTAAACCAGCCGACTAGATTTCCTTCGGCATCTCGTCCATCTTCGGCGTATTGTCCAGCCATATTGGTGATTTTTCTCACCGCTATTGAGACAGGGGGCTGGCTTCTTGTGGCTATAGATCGCTCAACTTCGCCCTTCCCTATGTTGAGTGACTCTGCGCTGGCGCTCCCAAGAAAAATGAATGCGCTCGCGGTAAGCGCTTGCAAGGCTGCACGCCCAATAGCGCATTGTGCGAAATTTTTAGTTGCCACTTTGTGCTGTTGGGTTTGTAGTCGGGTGGCCCGACTTGTCCAATTTATCACATGGCATCCTCGGGAATTATGCTGTTTCTGCATAACCTGTTGCTGGTGGAATCGTCCCCTGCGTTGCTTGCCGAGGCCTCTCTTACTCCTCACTGAGGCTGACCAGGTCTTTGAGCTGGCCCACATCGAGGCCGCCGAGCCAGTCTTCGCCGGAGCCGACGATCTCCTCGGCCAGCTTCGACTTCTCCTGGATCATGCGGTCGATCTTCTCCTCCACCGAGCCGCTGGTGATGAACTTGTGCACCAGCACCCGGTTCTGCTGGCCGATGCGGTAGGCGCGGTCGGTGGCCTGGTTTTCCACGGCCGGGTTCCACCAGCGGTCGATGTGGAACACGTGGCTGGCGCGGGTGAGGTTGAGGCCGACGCCACCGGCCTTGAGGGACAGCAGAAACAGCTGGGGGCCGCGGGGGTCGTCCTGGAAGCGGTCGACCATCGCCTGGCGTTCGGTTTTGCTGGTGCTGCCATACAGGAACGGCACCTCCTGGCGCCACTTGCGTTGCAGGTGGGCCTGGAGCAGCAGGCCCCATTCGGCGAACTGGGTGAACAGCAACGCCCGGTCGCCCGCTTCGATCACCTCTTCGAGGATTTCCTCGAGCCGCTGCAGCTTGGCGCTGCGGCTGCTGAAGTTGCCGTTGCCGGCGGCGAGCACGGCGTCGGCGTCTTCCTTGAGCGCCAGGGCCGGGTGGTTGCAGATCTGCTTGAGCTTGGTGAGCAGGGCCAGCACCTGGCCGTGCTTCTGGCCCAGGGGCGCGCGGGCGATGGCGTCGAGGCTCTCGTCGACGGTGCGGTTGTAGAGCTTCTTCTGCTCGGGGGCCAGGCCCACCCACTCGTGCAGCTCCACCTTCTCCGGCAGGTCGGAAATGATCGACTTATCGGTTTTGAGGCGCCGCAGGATGAAGGGCCCGACGCGGGCTTTGAGGTCGCGCATCGAGGCCATGTCGCCGTAGCGCTCGATCGGCAGCCGGTAGCGCTGGCGGAAGAAGGGCTCGTCGCCCAGCACCTTGGGGTTGAGGAAGTCCATCAGCGCCCACAGCTCGCTGACGCGGTTTTCCACCGGCGTGCCGGTCAGGGCGATCCGGAAGCGGCTGCCGCCTTTGCTGAGCCGGCCGGGGCGTGCCAGGTCGCGGGCCGCCTGGCTCTGCTTGGCGCTGGGGTTCTTGATCGCCTGGGCCTCGTCGATCACCATCCCCTGCCAGTCGACGCTCTCCAGCAGTTCGCTGTCGCGTTGCAGCAGGCCATAGCTGGTGAGCACCAGATCGACGCCCTTGAGGGCTTTTTTGAGGGCTTCGGGGCTGGACGGCCGGCGCGGGCCGTAGTGCTCCCGCACCGAGAGCTCCGGCGTGAAGCCGTGGGCCTCCCGCTTCCAGTTGGTGAGCACCGAGGTGGGCGCTACCAGCAGCACCGGCCGCTTCAGTTCCTCTTCGGCCTTGAGGTGCTGCAGGAAGGCCAGCAGCTGGATCGTCTTGCCCAGGCCCATGTCGTCGGCCAGGCAGGCGCCCTGGTCGAAGCGGTGCAGGAAGGCCAGCCAGCCCAGGCCCCGCTCCTGGTAGGGCCGCAATTGCCCGGAGAAGCCCGGCGGTGCGGGCAGGGGATCGGGGGCCTTCTGCTGGTGGTACTGCTCCAGCACCGCCTGCAGCCGCGGACCGGCGTCGAAGCGGTGCACCGGCAGCCGGTGGAAGGTGTCGCCGTCGCTGGCGGTGAGCCGCAGGGCATCGTCGAGGCTGAGGCCTGGATCGGCGCCGCAGAACCGCTCGGCGTTGCGCAGGTCGGCGGGGCGCAGCTCGATCCAGGCGCCCTTGTGCTGCACCAGCGGGCTGCGCTTGGCCTGCAGGCGCTCCAGGTCACGCAGGGTGAGGGTGACCCCACCGATCATGAATTCCCAGCTGAAGCTGAGCGATTCGCCCAGGGTGAAGCCGCGCGATTTCTTCGGCAACTCGGCCGTGATCGACAAGCCCAGCCGGCTCGCCAGGCCGCCGGAGAGGCTGGCGGGCAGCACCACGCCCACGCCCACGTCCCGCAGCTGCGCCGCGCCGGTGCGCACCAGCACGAAGGCCTCGGCCGGGGTGAGCTGCATCGCCTCGGGGGTGGCCGAATCCAGGCCCCGCTGGATCGGTTCAAACACCGTTAAGGCCCGGCCCATGCCCTCCAGCAGCAGCTCGCTGGGCTGGGGCACAGCGATCTCGCCCATCTGCAGGCCCCGATCACCGGCGGCCCACACGGCGGCGGCCGGCACCCGCAGGCTCGGGTCGGCCTCGGCCTGCAAGCCGAAGCGCAGCTCCCAGAGCTCCTCGCCTTCGGCGGGGGTGAACAGCTCCAGGCAGGTGCGGGCCGGCTCCACCTTGCCCGCCACGCCCTCGCGCCAGTGGTGGGTGGCGATGCTGAGGCGCTCGAGCTCCTCCTCGCCCAGGTTGAGGCTGCCGTCGCCCTTGCCCAGGGCCTTCTGCCAGGCCGCCAGCAGCGGATCGAGGCCTTCGGCGCTGGGGCTGAAGCCCGCCCGCAGCTGGCCGTCGAGCAGCGCCTCCAGCAGGCTGGCCACCCGCAGCCGGCCGCTGCCTGGGCGCCGGCAAGCCAAGGCCGGATCGCCCATCGGCCCGGCGGCCAGGGCGCAGGTGGCCACCTGGGGCAGGCCGCTAGCCAGGTCTTCCAGGCGGCGGCGGTCGTCTTCCCGGTTGAGCAGCGGCAGCCAGCGGGCCTTGCCCTCGTCGATCTGGGGCAGCCAGCGGCCCCGGGCAATCAGGCTCAGGGCCCAGCGCTGCAGGTGGCTCCACCAGCGCAGCTCATCGGCCATCTCCGGGTGCTCGCCGGCCAGGGGCAGCTGGCTCAGCCATTCGCCCGCATTGGCCGAATCCAGAGCCCAGCCCTCCACCTGCCAGGGCCACCACTCCAGCTGCTTGGGGATCGGCTCACCGGCCTGGAGCGGCAGGCCGCTCCAGCTGCTGGCGCTGGTGCGGCGGCCCTTGGCGGCCTGGCTGCGGCTGGGCAGGCTCAGGGTGGCCCGGGCCGGACGCAGGGCCTCGGTCCAGAGGCCGTTGTCGTCGAGCCAGGTGGCCAGGTCGTCTTCGTTGAGGGCCAGCGGGTGCTCGGGGGCCTCGAGCTTGGGCACGGCGGGGGTGGCCACACGCCAGGTGTCAGCCCACAGAAACAGGCGGCCACCCGAACCCTCGGGGGGAAACAGCCAGGTGGCGTGCAGCAGACTCATGAACCCGGCCTCAAGGCCGTCGGGCGGGCAGGAGGCGTGGGGCCAGGCGCTGCGCTGAATGCAGCACCAGGGCGCTGCCGATCAGCGGCAGCCAGAGGGGCAGCCACCCGCGAATCAGCTTCATCATCACAGTTGGCAGGCCCATCAGCCCAGTGGGCAGGGTTGCGACGAGCTCCAGGGGGCTGCCGAGGCTGCGAATGCCACACACGGCGCCCACCAATCCGGCCTGCAGATGGCTGTCATCGGGGTCGACCCGCTGCAGGTGAAAAGCCAGCAGGCCATAGAAAAAGCCGCACCCGGCCGAGCGCAAGGCGGGATCGAGGGCGGTGCTCAGCTCAGGACCGAGCCCGGTGGCCAGCAGCTCAAGCAGGCCGGCTACGGCTGCTGCGGCCAGGGCCCAGCCGATCGATTGCAGCCGCAGCTGGGCGCGGGGCTCGCTTTCGGCCACAGACACAGGGATCGGGCGCGGACCAGTGCTGGGCGATCATGCCCTGCTCAGGGTTGTTTTGCTCCGCCATGGCCGCCAATCCCCGCACCGGACTGCCCAAGAGCGGCGCCGAGATCCGTGCGGCCTTTCTCGACTTTTACGAGCAGCGGGGCCACCAACCGATGGCCAGCGCCTCGCTGATTCCCGACGACCCCACGGTGCTGCTCACCATTGCCGGCATGCTGCCGTTCAAGCCGGTGTTCCTAGGGCAGCAGCAGCGGCCGGCGCCGCGGGCCACCAGTTCTCAGAAGTGCATCCGCACCAACGACATCGAAAACGTGGGCCGCACCGCGCGGCATCACACGTTTTTCGAGATGCTCGGCAACTTCTCCTTCGGCGACTACTTCAAGGAGCAGGCGATCCAGTGGGCCTGGGAGCTGAGCACCGGGGTGTTCGGGCTCTCGCCTCGAAATTTGGTGGTGAGCGTCTTCCGCGAAGACGACGAGGCCGAGGCGATCTGGCGCGATGGGGTGGGCGTGAACCCCAAGCGGATCATCCGCATGGATGAGGCCGACAACTTCTGGGCCTCAGGCCCCACCGGCCCCTGCGGCCCCTGCTCGGAGATCTACTACGACTTCAAGCCCGAGCTCGGCAACGACGGCATCGATCTGGAGGACGACAGCCGTTTCATCGAGTTCTACAACCTGGTGTTCATGCAGTACAACCGCGACGCGGAGGGCACCCTCACGCCGCTGGCCAATCGCAACATCGACACCGGCATGGGCCTCGAGCGCATGGCCCAGATCCTGCAGGCGGTGCCGAACAACTATGAAACCGATCTGATCTATCCGCTGATCGAAACGGCGGCGGGGTTGGCGGGGATCGACTACTGCGCCCAGGGCGACAAGGGCCAAACCTCTCTCAAAGTGATCGGCGACCACAGCCGTGCCATCACCCAGCTGATCTGCGACGGCGTGACGGCCAGCAATCTCGGCCGCGGTTACATCCTGCGCCGGCTGTTGCGCCGCGTCGTGCGCCACGGACGGCTCCTCGGCATCGACAAGCCGTTTCTGACGGCGATGGGCGAGGCTTCGATCGCCTTGATGCAGGACGCCTACCCCCAGCTCGTGGAGCGCCGCGAGGTGATCCTGGCGGAGCTGGCGCGCGAGGAGGCCCGCTTCCTGGAAACCCTGGAGCGGGGCGAGAAGCTGCTGGCGGATGTGCTGGCGGCGAAGCCCCGCCAGATCTCCGGCGCCCAGGCCTTCGAGCTCTACGACACCTACGGCTTCCCGCTGGAGCTCACCGAGGAGATCGCTGAGGAGCACGGCCTCACGGTGGATCTGGCGGGCTTTGAGGCGGCGATGGAGGCCCAACGCCAGCGAGCTAAGGCCGCGGCGGTGAGCATCGACCTCACCCTGCAGGAGGCGATTGATCAGGTGGCCTCCGCCGCCGAGGCCACCGCCTTCAAGGGCTACGAGGCCCTGGAGCACCCCAGCTGCGTGCTGGCCCTGGTGGTGAACGGCGAACCGGCGGAGCGCGCGGTGGCCGGCGACAGCGTGCAGCTGGTGCTCGATTCCACCCCCTTCTATGGCGAGGGCGGCGGCCAGGTGGGCGATCGCGGCGTGCTGAGCGGCACCGGCACCGGCGGCGACGGCGTGATCGTGAGCATCGAAGCGGTCTCGCGCAACCGCTCGGTGTTTGTGCACAGCGGCCGGGTGGAGCGCGGCAGCCTGGCGGTGGGCGATCTGCTCAATGCCCAGGTGGATCGGGCCTGCCGTCGCCGCGCCCAGGCCAACCACACGGCCACCCACCTGCTGCAGGCGGCGCTCAAGCAGGTGGTGGATCCCGGCATCGGCCAGGCCGGCTCGCTGGTGGATTTCGACCGCCTGCGCTTCGACTTCCACTGCCCCCGCGCCGTGAACCCCGCAGAGCTCGAGCAGATCGAGGCCCTGATCAACGGCTGGATCAGCGAGGCCCACACCCTGCAGGTGGCGGAGATGGCGATCGAGCAGGCCAAGGCCGCCGGCGCCGTGGCGATGTTCGGTGAGAAGTACGCCGATGTGGTGCGGGTGGTGGACGTGCCCGGCGTGTCGATGGAGCTCTGCGGCGGCACCCACGTGGCCAACACCGCCGAGATCGGCCTGTTCAAGATCGTGGCCGAGAGCGGCGTGGCCGCCGGCATCCGCCGCATTGAGGCGGTGGCGGGCCCGGCGGTGCTGGCCTACCTGAAGGAGCGCGAGGCGGTGGTGAAGCCCTTGGCCGAGCGCTTCAAGGCCCAGCCCGGCGAGATCGTGGAGCGGGTGGGCCAGCTGGCCGATGAGCTCAAGGCCACGCAGAAGGCCCTGGCGGCAGCGCGCGCTGAGCTGGCGGCGGCCAAGGCCGCAGCGCTTGTGGCCCAGGCCCAAGCGGTGGGGGCTGGCGCCGGTGGCGTTCCCTTCCAGCTGATGGTGGCCCGCCTCGATGGCGTGGAGGGCGCCGGGCTGCAGGGGGCGGCGCAGGGCCTGGCCGACCAGCTTGGCGATGGGGCGGCGGTGGTGCTGGGCGGTCTGCCCGATCCCACTGATCTCGGCAAGGTGATCCTGGTGGCGGCCTTCGGCAAGGCGGTGATCGCCGCCGGCCCGAAGGCCGGCGCCTTCATCGGTGGGGTGGCGAAAGCCTGCGGCGGCGGCGGCGGCGGCCGGCCCAACCTGGCCCAGGCTGGTGGGCGCGATGGCGCAGCCCTGGATGGGGCGCTGGCGCAGGCGCGCGCAGAGCTGGAGGCGAAGCTGAGCTGAGCGGCCAGCTGGGGAACTGCTCCCGCCGGCTGGCGTGGCGGCACAGCGTGGGAACTGTGGGGTCAGTTCGTGCTGTGAGGAGCTGCGCCATGGCCAGCACCTTTGTGATTCATGCCCGCCGCGACTGGACCTTCCAGCTGGTGCTGCTGGGCAGCCGGCTGCAGCTGGAGGGCTGGTGCGACGGCGACTCCAACCGCTGCAGTGCCTGGGTGGATCCCACCCAAACGCCGCATGATGTGGCTGATCAGTTGATGCGCCAGCCAAGCTGTTGTTTGTAGGCGCAGAGGACCGATGGGCCGGAGTGTGGTCTGGTGGCTGCCCGCTGTGTTGGCCTTGGTTCCCCTGCCGGGATGGGCCCAGGCCCAGATCCAGCTCTCCTGTGGCGGCGCTGTGGTGGAAGCCCGCGGCAGTGCCGAGTTGAAGCGCCCCACCCAGCGGCTGCGCTTCTCCTTGGCGCTGGAAGCGGAGGAGCCCAGCAGCGATGCGGCCCTCGCCAGCCTGCAACGGCGTTTGGCTGAGGTTCGCCGCCGTCTCCAGGCTCTGCAGGTGAGCAACCTGCAGGTCACCTCGCCGTCCACCTGGAAACGGCCGGCAAGCCGGGGTCTGCCTGAGCTGGTTCAGGCCAGCCTCCAGGTGTCGGGCCAGCTGGCCCCTGCCCTGCTGCAGCCGCTGGTGCGGCAGGTGGGGGGTTTGCTCGGCGTGCGTCTGTCCCCCGTGGCTCCTGAGGCCGATGGGGCCGGCGACCGCTCCGCCCGCCGCCAGTTGTTGCGGGCGGCCTATCAGGACGCGCTCCAGCAGGCCCAGGATGTGGCGGCTGCCATGGGGTTGCGGGTGGTTCAGCCCTTGGAGGTGCAGCTCGATGGCGGGGCACGACCGGTGCCGCTGCGGGCGATGGCGCTGGCGGATGGGTCGGTTCCCCCCTTTGATCCGGCCGAGCTCCCCGGACAAACGGACCGCCTCAGCCTCCAGGCCCGCTTCTGCGCCCGTTAGCTCTGCAGGTAGGTGGTCTGGCGCAGGCTGGCCTCCAGGTGGGCCATCAGGCGGCGGGCGTCGCTGATGCGCAGCTGGCCGCGGCCGATCGCCTCTTCGCTGGCCACCCGCAGCCGCTCCAGCAGCAGCTCCGGGTTGTGCTCCATCGCCTCCAGCACCTCGGCGTTGGTGTCGCCCCGCACCACGTGGTCGAGCTGGTAGCCAGCGCTGGCCTTGAGCCGGAGGTGCACGGCGTTGGTGCTGCCGAACAGGTTGTGCAGGTTGCCCATCACCTCCTGGTAAGCCCCGCCGAGGAACATCCCGATCCAGTAGGGCTCGCCGGCGCGCAGGCTGTGCAGCTCGAGCAGCGGTTTCACCTGGCCCCGCCCGGAGCGCCCGGCCGGATCAATGAAGCGGGCGATCTTGCCGTCGGAATCGCAGGTGAGGTCGGCGAAGCTGCCCAGGCTCTGCGGCCGTTCGTCGAGCCGGTGGATCGGCAGCACCGGAAACAGCTGGTCGATGGCCCAGGTGTCGGGGGCCGAGCGGAACACCGAGAGGTTGGCGTAGTAGGTGGAGGCCAGGGCCGCCGGCAGGGCGCGCAGCTCCTCGGGGATCACGGCTTCGGCCGGCAGCAGGGCCAGCCGCTCGGCGATGGCTTGGCAGCAGGCCCAGGTGAGCTGCTCGGCCAGGCCCCGCTCCGGCAGGCCCAGGTAGCCGAGGCGGAAGGCGGCCAGGGCGTCGTCCTTGAACTTGAGGGCGTCGTTCCAGGCCTCCTGCAGCGCCTCAACGCTGGCTTCCACCGCGACCTCAGTTGCCGTGATCGCGGCGTAGGTGTCGCGCAAGTTACGCAGGATCAGCGCTTCGTCGTTCTGTCGCGGCGGCACGGCTCCGGGCAGGCTGCCGGCGCCGAGCACGTCAAACACCAGCACCGAGAAATGGCTGGCGATGGCGCGGCCGCTTTCGCTCACCAGGGTGGGCACGGGAATGCCGTGGGGCGCGCAGCACTCCTTTACCGTCGCCACCACGTCGTTGGCGTAGTTCTGCAGGGAGTAGTTGGTGGAGGCAGCGCTGGCGGTGCGGCTGCCGTCGTAGTCGATGCCCAGGCCGCCGCCCACATCCAGATAGCCCATCGGCGCCCCCAGCCGGGTGAGCTCGCCGTAGATCTGGCCGGCTTCCTGCAGGGCGTCCTTGAGCACGGCGATGTCGTTGATCTGGCTGCCCACGTGGAAGTGCAGCAGCCGCAGCTCGCCGAGCAGGTTGGCGGCCCGCAGCGCCTGCACCGTGGCGAGCAGGTTGGGCACCGACAGCCCGAATTTGGCCCTTTCGCCCACCGAGCTGCCCCAGCGGCCGGTGCTGCGGGCTGAGAGCTTGGCGCGGATGCCGATCAGGGGAGCGGCGCCCAGCTCCTGGCTGGCGGCGATGATCCGCTCCACCTCGTCGGCCTGCTCGATCACCACCACCGGCTGGCGGCCCAGCCGCCGCGCCAGGATCGCCGTCTCGATGTAGCGCTGGTCCTTGTAGCCGTTGCAGATCAGCAGCGCCTCGGGGTCGTCAATCAGCGAGAGGGCAATCAGCAGCTCCGCCTTGCTGCCGGCCTCGAGGCCGAAATGCCAGCGCTTGCCGCAGGCCACCAGTTCCTCCACCACGTGGCGCTGCTGGTTGCACTTCACCGGAAACACGCCCTGGTAGCGGCCGCCGTAGCCGTATTGAGCGATGGCGCGTTCGAAGGCGCCGTGGATCCGCTCCAGCCGGTCTTCGAGGATGTCGTCGAAGCGGATCAGCAGCGGCAGCGACAGGTCGCGGCCCTGCAATTCCTGCACCAGCTCCACCAGATCGAGGGAGCCGCCGCGGTCGCCGCGGGGCTGCACCATCACGTGGCCGCGATCGCTCGCCGAGAAGTAGGGATCACCCCAGCGATCCAACCCGTAGAGGGCGGCGCTGTCGGCAGCAGTCCAGGTGTCGCTGTTCGTCAGGGTCACCAGAGGGTCTGCACGTGGGGGTAGGTCCTGATTTTGGAGTCTGCACTCACCAGGGGGATCGCCAGCTCGCGGGCCTGGGCCACCAGGAACCGGTCGGCGGGATCGGGATGAAAGGGTTCGGGAAGGTTGGTGGCGGCCACGGCCACCCGGGGCTCCAGGGGGAGCAGCCTGAGTGCAGGGATCGAGCCCAGCAGCTCAAGCCAGCGCTCGCAACTGATGCTGAG
Source organism: Synechococcus sp. 8F6 (assembly GCF_002252665.1). Lineage (GTDB taxonomy): Bacteria > Cyanobacteriota > Cyanobacteriia > PCC-6307 > Cyanobiaceae > Cyanobium_A. The sequence continues at coordinate 7,730 of NZ_NQKZ01000014.1, read as the reverse complement.
GGCAAGCCGCCCGCGACTCACCAGCATGGCCACCTCCCAGCAGCTGATGGCCGACACCAGCAGGCCCGGCTCCAGCGGGTTAGTGCCGGCGTCGTCGATGGCCGCTTTGGCGGCGGGGGATAGGCGATCCAGATCGCCATTCACCCACCAGATCAGGGCATGGGTGTCGAGCAGGATCACGCCAGCGCATCCCAATCGCCTTCGGCGACGGGCGCGAAGGGGTCGTCGTAGTGCAGCACTGCCCCCTGCAGGAGCTGCAGGGGGTCGGACGCTTGGTTGGGGGCGGGGCGATAGGGGCGAACCTCCAGTGCCGGCCGGCCGTGATCGGTCACCACCAGCGGTTGACCACTGGTCTCGATGTCGCGGAACAGCGCCAGCGCATGGGCCTTGAACTGGGATTTGGAGATCCAGCGGGGCGGGGTGGCTCCCGGCATCCATTCAGCCCATAGTCATCTGACCCTAGTCAGAAGCGTGGGTGCTTGCCAAGCGGCAGGCCTGCCGCACACGATGACGCCACCTTTGCTTTTGCACCCTGTGGCCACCGAACGCTCCTTCATTGCCATCAAGCCCGACGGCGTTCAGCGCGGCCTGGTGGGCGAAATCCTGGGGCGCTTCGAGCGCAAGGGCTTCAAGCTGGTGGGCCTCAAGCAGCTCACCCCCAGCCGTGAGCTGGCCGAGAGCCACTACGGCGTGCACCGCGAGCGCCCCTTCTTCGCCGGCCTGGTGGAGTTCATCACCTCCGGCCCGGTGGTGGCGATGGTGTGGGAGGGCGACGGCGTGATCGCCAGCGCCCGCAAACTGATCGGTGCCACCAAGCCCCTGGAGGCCGAACCCGGCACGATCCGCGGCGATCTGGCCGTGAACATCGGTCGCAACGTGATCCACGGCTCCGACGCCCCCGAAACCGCCGAATTCGAGATTGGCCTCTGGTTCAGCCCCGCCGAACTGAGCGACTGGACCCCAGCCGATCAGACCTGGCGCGTCGAGGGCTGAGGCGCCCAGGCCGCTAAGGCGAGAAGCGCCGACAGCTGAAGGCGTCCAGTTGGCGGTGTGCTTCAGCCGACACTTCGCCCTTGATGGCCGCTGCCACCAGCTCGGCGGTGATGGCGGCCAGCAGCACGCCGTTGCGGTGGTGGCCGGTGGCCAGCCATAGCCCCGCAATCGGACTTCTCCCCAGCAGCGGCCCCTCGTCGGGGGTGCAGGGGCGGAAGCCCCACCAGCGCTCCATCGGCGGCCAGGCACTTGCTTCGGGCAGCAGGTCGGCGATGCCGTCCTGCAGCTGGCGCTGGCCCGCAGGCGTCAGCCCCTCGCTGAACCCCGCCTCGGCCTCACTGGTCGCCCCCACCACCAGCAGTCCGTCCTCCCGCGGCACCAGATAGGTGCCTGGGCCAAAAATCACCCGGCCCAGGGCCTGGCGCGGCCCCTGCAGCGACAGCATCTGGCCCTTCACCGGCACAACCGGCAGCACGGGCAACAGCTTGGCGCTCCAGGCGCCGCAGGCGAGCACCGCCCGCTGGGCCGGCAGCCGCTGGGCGTCGCCTTCGGCATTGCGTAGGTGCACCGCCTGGAGAGTGCCGGCCCCGTCGCGCTCGAGGCCCAGCACCTGGGTGCCCTCCTGGAAGGTCACCCCCAGCTCCACGCAGGCCCGCTCCAGGGCCCGCATCAACTGGCGGCGGTTGTCGATCTGGCCGTCTTGGGCAAACAGCAGCCCGGCCTGCCAGCTTGGGCCGATGCCGGGCACCTCCTGTTCCAGGCCGCGGCGATCCAGGGCTTCACCCCAGGCGGCGGTGGGGTAGGCGTCCCGTGCGGCGGCGCTGGGGAAGGGCACCACGATGCCGCAGGGCCGCAGGCCGCAGCGCAGGCCGCTGTCGGCTTCGATCTGCGCTACCCAGGCGGGAATGCGCGCCAGGCTCGCCTGGCCCAGGGCCAGCAGGTCGCCGCTGAGCCCTTCGGCGTGGGGCGCCAGCATGCCCGCCGCCACGAAGCCCGCGGCTTCACTGCGGCGGCGGCTCAGCACCAGCACCGACTCCCCGCGCCGGGCCAGCTGATGGGCCAGGGCCAGGCCCATCAGGCCGCCCCCCAGCACCGTGATGGTTGCCCCCTTGGCTGCAGTCATGGCTGGGCAGGCGCCGCTGGCTCCAGCCCCAGCACCGTGGCCCCGCAGGAGCGCAGGGCAGCGTCAGCGGTGATGAGTAGCAGTGGTTCCTGGCGGCTTTGCACGAGCAGCAGCTGGTCGAAGAGGTCGCTGGGGGCGGCGCTGCTATCCAGCTCGGCCAAGGCCAGCAGGTGCTCATTGAGCAGGGGCAGCCAGTGGAAGTGCTGACGGGTCACCTCCTGCTCCAGGCGGGCCAGGTCGAGCTGCACCCGGCCTTGGCGCTGCTTGAGGGCCAGTTCCCAGAGGCTCACCTGGCTCACGAACACCTCGGCCCCCGGCGCCTGCACGGCGGCGATGGCCCAGGCCGGTAGGCGCGGGTCGTCCGCCAGCCACCAGAGCAGCACCTGGGTGTCGAGCAGCAGGCGTTTCATTGCAGCGGTGCGTCGAAGTTGGCGGCGATGGCAATGGCGTGGCGCATGGCGCCTGGTGCGTGGGCGGCGCTGGGGCTTGGTACCCAGGCGCTGAGGCGGGCGACCGGCTTGCCTGCTCTGGCGATCCAGATCTCCTCGCCCTGCTCCACCTGGAGCAGAAGGCGCGAGAGCTGGGTTTTGGCCTCATGCACATTCACCAGCTGGGGCCGGTTGCTTGGTGTTGGCTCAGGGGGGAATGGCGGGTAGGCCATGGCCGCAGAAACTTCTGGACTTAGTTTTAGCTTAGCTAACCAGCGTCAATCACGATCCGCCCCGGAGCCACCTCGCCCCGTCAAGCCGGCGTCCAGGGGCTCCCCATAGGATCGGCTGAGGCATCGATACAGGCCATGGCAGGCGCGGCAGTAGCCCCAGCATCACGAGCCCCATCCCAGCAGGCTCCTTGGGAAGCCGTGATCGGCCTGGAGACCCACGTGCAGCTGGGCACCGCCAGCAAGATCTTCAGCGGCGCCTCCACGTGCTTCGGCGACGACCCCAACACTCACATCGACCCGGTGGTGTGCGGCCTGCCCGGCACCTTGCCGGTGCTGAATCAGAAGGTGCTCGAGTATGCGGTGAAGGCGGGCCTGGCCCTCAACCTCCACATCGCTGAACACAGCAAATTCGACCGCAAGCAATATTTCTATCCCGACCTGCCCAAGAACTACCAGATCTCCCAATACGACGAGCCGATCGCCGAAGACGGCTGGATCGAAGTGGAGGTGGCCGAAAAAGGCAAGGACACATATCTCAAGCGCATCGGCATTGAGCGCCTGCACATGGAGGAGGACGCCGGCAAGTTGGTGCACGCCGGCAGCGATCGCCTGGCTGGCTCCACCCATTCGCTGGTGGACTACAACCGCGCTGGTGTGGCCCTGGCTGAGATCGTCAGCAAGCCGGATCTGCGCACCGGCCGCGAAGCCGCGGAATACGCCTCGGAGATCCGCCGGATCATGCGCTACCTGGGTGTGAGCGACGGCAACATGCAGGAGGGTTCCCTGCGCTGCGACGTGAACATCTCGGTGCGGCGCGGCCCCGATGCCCCCTTCGGCACGAAGGTGGAGATCAAGAACATGAACTCGTTCTCCGCCATTCAGAAGGCGATCGATTTCGAGATTCAGCGCCAGATCAAGGCCTATGAGGCAGGTGAGCCGGTGGTGCAGGAAACCCGCCTCTGGGATGAGGGCAAGCAGCTCACCAAGAGCATGCGCTCCAAGGAGGGCGCCAGCGACTACCGCTATTTCCCCGATCCGGATCTGGGCCCGATCGAGGTGAGCCCCGCGCAGCGGGAGGCCTGGCGCGCCGAGCTGCCGGAGCTGCCGGCCGCCAAGCGCCACCGCTACGCCGATCAGCTGGGGCTGTCGATCTACGACGCCCGGGTGCTCACCGATGAACGCCCGATGGCGGAGTACTTCGAGGCGGCCGTGGCGGCCGGGGCCGAAGCCAAAGCCGTTTCCAATTGGGTTACCGGCGACATTGCTGCATATGTGAACGCCAACAAGCTCCCGATCGCGGAGTTGCCCCTCCGGCCCGATCAGCTGGCGGAGATGGTGCAGCTGATCGAGGGCGGTGTGATCAGCGGCAAGATCGCCAAGGAGATCCTGCCGGAGCTGTTGGAGCGGGGCGGTTCTGCCAAGGCGATCGTGGAGCAGCGGGGGCTGGGCATGATCAGCGACCCGGCGGCGATCACGGCGAGCGTGGAGGCGCTGCTGGCGGCCCACCCCGAGGAGGTGGAGGCCTTCCGCGGCGGCAAAACCAAGCTGCAGGGCTTTTTTGTCGGCCAGCTGATGAAGCAAACCGGCGGCAAGGCCGATCCCAAGCTCGCCAACCAAATCCTCAGCCAGAAGCTCAAGGGTTGAGCGCCCGCTCCACCTCCTGCTCCAGCTGCTGCGGCCCAACGCGGTTGTTGAGCACCACATCCGCCAGCCCCCGTTTGCGCGCAAGGGGCCATTGGGCGGCGATCCGCGCGCGGGCGTCAGCTTCGCTGAGCTGATCGCGCCCCATCAGCCGTGCCAGCTGCTGGGCCTCCTCGCAGTCCACCAGCCACACCTCGCTGCAGAGCGCTTCGAGGCCCGCCTCAAACAGCAGCGGAATCATCAGTACCACCACCGGCGCCGCAGCCAGGCGCTCCAGCTCGGCCGCAAAGCGCGCCCGCACCAGCGGATGCACCAGCTGCTCCAGCCACTGCCGCTCGGCCCCATCGGCAAACACGATCCGCCCCAGTGCGGCGCGATCGAGCGTGCCGTAGCGCGCCAGCACCGCCTGCGCCCCCGGGCTCCCGGGTGCCAGCGCCTCGCGGGCATAGACATCGGCATCCAGCACCGGCAGCCCCCTCGCCGCCAACAGCTGGCCAACGCTGCTTTTGCCACTGGCGATGCCGCCGGTGAGGCCGATGCGGCGCTGGGGGGTGGAGGCCATCGCATCAGTGTGGTTCAGGATGCAGCCAGTGGCCGCAGCGCCTTGACCCACCCCTGGCACCCCATTCCCGGCGGCATCACGGCCCCTAGAGGCTTCCTCGCGGCGGGGATCACGGCGGGGCTGAAGGCCTCCGGCAAGCCCGACCTCTCCCTGCTGCTGGCCCCCGAGGGCGCCGTATGCGCCGGCACCTTCACCACCTCCCTGGTGCGGGCGGCCTGCGTGGACCTCTGCGCCGAGCGCCTGGCGATCAGCGGCGGCCACGCCCGCGCCGTGCTCACCAATTCCGGCCAGGCCAATGCCTGCACCGGAGAGCACGGCCTGGCTGACAGCCTCACCGCCGCCGCCTCGGTGGCCGAGCGCCTGGGGCTGGCCGCCGGGGCCGTGCTGATCTGCTCCACCGGCGTGATCGGCGTGCCGATCCCGATGCCCACCCTGCTGGCGGGCCTGGATCCGCTGGTGGCGGCCCTCAGCCCGGAGGGTGGCGGGGCGGCGGCCACGGCGATCCTCACCACCGATCTGGTGGACAAGCAGATCGCCCTGGAGGCCGATCTCGGCGGCCGCACCGTGCGCCTCGGCGGCATGGCCAAGGGGTCGGGAATGATCCACCCCACCATGGCCACGATGCTCGGCACCCTCACCTGTGATGCCGGCGTGCCGGCGGATGTGTGGCAGGCGATGGTGCAGCGGGCGGTGGATCGCTCGTTCAATGCGATCACGGTGGACGGCGACACCAGCACCAACGACACGTTCCTGGCCTTTGCAGCCGGCGAGCGCTTAAGCCCCGAGCACTTCGAGGCGCTGGAGGCCGGCCTGACGGCGGTGTCGCAACACCTGGCCAAGGCGATCGCCCGTGACGGCGAGGGCGCCACCTGTTTGATCGAGATGCAGGTGGAGGGCACGGCCGATGACGCCGGCGCCCGCGCCATCGCCCGCACCGTCTGCGGTTCGTCGCTGGTGAAGTGCGCCGTGCACGGCCGCGACCCCAACTGGGGCCGGATCGTGGCCGCCGCCGGCCGCGCCGGTGTGCCCTTTGATCCAAACGCCGTCGCCCTCTGGCTGGGCGAGCACCAGCTGATGGCCGCCGGCCAGCCCCTGGCCTTTGATCGCGTCGCCGCCAGCGGCTACCTCCGCAACGACACGGTGCTGATTCGCCTGGTGGTGGGCGTCGGCCCCGGCTCAGGCGTGGCCTGGGGTTGCGACCTCTCGGATCAATATGTCCGCATTAACGCCGATTACACGACGTAGAAGCAGATCTGTTCTGCTGCAAGGGTTTTGAGGGGTGCTAGAGCGACGCTTACGCAACGCTTACGGAGGAGACAGACGTAAATCCCAGTGCCCATCAGGAAGTCGTTACGTTCAGATCGGGATCTTTTCTTCAGATCCATTGTTAGGCAAGTATTTCTGCCGTAAGCAGAGGTGGTTTCACCCACCCTCAGGGCACCACCCAACCGCCACCTCCTGCCGAGCAACCCACTGAGAGCACCTTTTTGTCAGGTGCTCGCCCTGGGGGATCAGACCCTGATGAATCGGACAGGTAAGAAGGGTGACGCAATGCTTGCCGACCTCGTAACGGAAGTGCTGGCAGGTGATGCAGACAGACCCCGTGCGGGAGGGTTTGAGGACATTCCACTCAAGGAAATCCCATTCCTCAGAGGGGGTCGCAGGTGGCACAGGGCGGACAGCAGGCATCACTGGCGGGCGGATACACCTGTACTACTCGTAATGGGGCGGGAAGGTCAAGGAGTCCATTGAGTCCCTTATCGCCGAGGCAGTCGCCAAGAGCAGGAAACGCCAATGCCCTGCTCAAAAGACCTAACAAGACCAGATGAAGCGCCTGTTGCTACTCGCCCTGACCGCTGTGACGCTGCTTATGGGCACGAGTGCTAGCGCCTGCGAGAAGCACTTGAACGGTCATCAGAACGGATCTGACACCGACCTGGAAGGCAGCAAGAAGTAGAGGTGTAGGTGCCAACAAAACTCCAAAACCTCAGAGGGCAGTATCTGCTGTTCCGATGCCTGGAGACTGGGTTTGTCACGACTGCGCCTGCACTCAGTCGCTACCAACGAGGCAGGGGTATTGACCCCTCACGCAGGGAACTGGTGGGAGAACGACCCGCCAACTGGATCAAAGAAGTCCCCACAAGCACCTGTGAGCATTGCGGAATGGTCGTAAAGGGCAACCAGTGGACGTTCAGGCAGCACCAGCGGACCAAGAGGTGTCAGGCGTCCAGAGGGGCATAAGTCCCCAACTGCTCCTCACAGTCCTGAATGTCCGCCAGCAGGTCCCCCAGAAGCATCCGTACTCTGTAGGATTGCTCAGGGTGCCTTGAGGCATTCAGCGCCAGCACCGTAAGGCGTGTGGTCATCTGCTCCAGAGTGAGCAGGGTGCTCTCAAGGATCTCTGTGGAAAGGGCAGCGGTCGTCAGAGTGGTCATGGTGGCGGATGCGACTGCTCACAGTGTTTCCACAGGCATCCGCTGAAACTATGCACACACCGCATAGCGGGCAAAACCCAGTCCCACAGGCGAGAATGGGCACAAGCGTCCAGACCCAGTGACCGACTCAGCGACCTTCACCACTCACGAAGCAGGCGACGAGGAGGATCTGGGGGACCTGCTGCTCAAGTTGCAGGTCGCCTCGGAAATCAAAATATGGGCACCTTGAAAAATCGCAAGACCGCTTGATAGCGACCGAATTTGAATTATACTAAGGCTCCAAGATTACATGCTTTCCATGGGCCAGCGAGGTTT
>NZ_NQKZ01000080.1 GCF_002252665.1 Synechococcus sp. 8F6 | reverse complement strand
GCATCTGGCAACTAAACAGAAAGAAGCTGCACAGCTTGAGCAGCAGCGCTTAGCCGCAGAACGCGATCAGCAGCAACGCCTAGCCGCTGAACGCAAAAATGCCGAACGTTTACAAAAGCTGCGGCTCGAAGCTGAACAGAAGGAAGCCATACTCCTAGAGAAGCTGCGCGCAGCAGAAGTAAGCGCCGAGCAGCAGCGCCTAGCCGCTGAACGCAAAGATGCCGAACGCTTGCAAAAGGTGCGGCTCGAAGCTGAACAGAAGGAAGCCATACGCCTAGAGAAGATGCGCGCAGCAGAAGCAAGCGCCGAGCAGCAACGCCTGGCCGCTGAACGCGAGCAAATCGAACGGCTAGAACAGCAGCATCTGGCAACTAAACAGAAAGAAGCTGCACAGCTTGAGCAGCA
>NZ_NQKZ01000079.1 GCF_002252665.1 Synechococcus sp. 8F6 | reverse complement strand
CTATCGCTTGGCCTTTGTGTGAATCCGAAATCATTCCCGCCCCCTCTTCATATAGTAGTTTATCGCAATTGATAACATAATAGGCGCTGCCATATAGGGCCTCCTGAATAAGGCCAGACCAGTTGCGGCGCAATTGATGTGAGCAGTTTCTGGCGGTAAAATGTACGCAAATGGGCCCATTTTGGCCCAAAAGCCACCCAGAGTTTTCCACATGTATCGGCGCGAGCATCGTGATCAGCTCTCGTTCAAGGATTTCTTCCTGCCATTTGGTGGCAAACTCTCTGGTGACAATCGCTGGATCAAGCTGGCCGAGCTGATCCGGTGACTTTCAGGAAAGTTGTCACTCCTGGGCTGCTATTCAGGCGGCCTGGATTAAGGGTAGCGCCAGGGTCGGGTTTGGCTCCTCTGTTGGCTTA
>NZ_NQKZ01000078.1 GCF_002252665.1 Synechococcus sp. 8F6 | reverse complement strand
GCCAGCTGCTGCCCTGGAACATGCGCTTGATCGCTGCCGTCAGCCCCAGGTGCGCATCTGAGATCACCAGCCGAGTTCCAGTCAGGCCACGCTCTTTGAGGGAACTGAGGAACTGACGCCAGAAGCCCTCGGCCTCGCTGTCACCCACGGCGATCCCCAGCACCTCGCGGTAGCCGAGGACATTGATACCAATCGCTACCACAACGGCCCGCGACACCACCTGCATGTTCTGGCCAAGGCGGCCGTGCAGGTACGTCGCATCGAGGTAGACGTAGGGGAAATGGGCATGGTCCAGCGGCCGACCCAGAAAGGCTTTCACCTGCTCGTCGAGGCCCTGGCAGATGCGGCTTACCTCCGATTTGGAGACGCCGCTGGCGCCGCCCAGCGCCTCCACCAGGGCATCAACCTTGCGGGTGGAGATACC
>NZ_NQKZ01000077.1 GCF_002252665.1 Synechococcus sp. 8F6 | reverse complement strand
ACAGCCTGCTGCTTCTGTCCTCAGTTCACTCCTCTTCGTCGCTACCGCCCACCGGCACCAATCGGATCTGCTTCTTGCCAAGCTTGATCTCGAACTCATCGCCGGGCTTGAGGTCGAGCATGGCGGTATAAGCCTTGCCGATCAGCAGGTTGCCGTTGAACTGGATCTTGGTGCTGTAGCCCAGCTTGCGGCCGCCCTTGCCGGTGCCACGGCCAGCGCTATCGCTGCCGAGATTCACGCCCTTGGCACCGAGCAGGGCTTCGTAGAAAGCGGTGAAGTTCAGGCGCTCGGAGCCGTCCTTTTTGGTGCTCACATAGCCGCACTCCCGCACAAGCTCCGATTTGGAGACATCTCCAAGGTCCTTGACTTTGGCGAGCAGATCCGAACCAGTAAGCATCTCTCTACAACATTGGCGTCAAGAGCATACCA
>NZ_NQKZ01000076.1 GCF_002252665.1 Synechococcus sp. 8F6 | reverse complement strand
ACAGCCTGCTGCTTCTGTCCTCAGTTCACTCCTCTTCGTCGCTACCGCCCACCGGCACCAATCGGATCTGCTTCTTGCCAAGCTTGATCTCGAACTCGTCGCCGGGCTTGAGGTCGAGCATGGCGGTATAGGCCTTGCCGATCAGCAGGTTGCCGTTGAACTGGATCTTGGTGCTGTAGCCCAGCTTGCGGCCACCTTTGCCGGTGCCCCGGCCAGTGCTATCGCTGCCGAGATTCACGCCCTTAGCGCCCAGCAGGGCTTCATAGAAGGCCGTGAAGTTGAGGCGCTCGCTGCCATCCTTCTTGCTGCTCACATAGCCGCACTCACGCACGAGCTCCGATTTGGAGACATCTCCAAGGTCCTTGACTTTGGCGAGCAGATCCGAACCAGTAAGCATCTCTCTACAACATTGGCGTCAAGAGCATACCA
>NZ_NQKZ01000075.1 GCF_002252665.1 Synechococcus sp. 8F6 | reverse complement strand
TATTGCTTGAGCACTTATGATCTGCTGCGACGATGCCGAAAGGCATTTTTTTATGGTGATCAGAGGCTGGCTAATCTTGTAAATTTCGAGGTACCCTTTAGTACCCCGCTTAGCACCTTCAAGATCGCTAGGCTTTCCCTTGTGGGCCGTAAAGACATAGCTATCGCCTTGGACAATGGGTTCCACATAGGCTTCCTTACCTCCCTTAGTAGAGAGCATAAAAGTGGAAGCTAATGGAACATCCACGTGAGAAAAAGCCGGGTTCGGGCTCTTTACTGTCCGGGCCCAGATCCATGCAATTACTGTGAGCTTCTTGCCCACATAGGGGTTGAGATCGGGCCGCTCCTTCGCCATCTCAGCTGTCACCTCCACCTTCGGGTAGAGGTGGCCAATGCGCTTTTCGGCTTCATCGCGCATCCACTTGCCGTAGTAGAGCACGTCTTC